>NZ_JACRTD010000001.1 GCF_014385085.1 Youxingia wuxianensis
GCGTCACATAACCACATGGACATTGCGTCTCTAGCCATTTGGATTGCATCTGGCAAATTTTTTCCAAACGTTACACATCCTGGAAGATCAGGAACTACCACGTTATAATCTGTACCCTCCGGTGTAAAGATTACTGGATATACATATTTCATGACATACACCTCTCTAGTTAACATTTATATATTTATTCCCAAAGAGGGGGCCTATTTCAGCCCCGCAGCTTTTAGGATATTTCTTGCCGTTCCGATGGGGATATCGCCTTTATGCCTGGGGATCGGAATTTTGATACCAGGCTTTTTAGGGTTTGTTGCAAGGTGATGATTAGCGCCTTCTGTTACTTTCCAACCATTTGATTTAAGTATCCTGAGAATTTCTCTTTCCGTCAATTTGCTCACCTCTTATTTATATTATATACGTATTATTACGTGGCGTCAATATATTTTATGAAAAATATACGTAATATTACGTAAAAATAGACGCACCGAAAAATATGACACCTATGATTTTCTTCAGGTTAATGGGGATTGTGTAGTAATCGGCTGCTGTCAGCAAAACCAACCTTGAGATAGGGAAAATTGTGTTACTAATTTGTTACTAATTGCCATCATTTTGGCTAGATTTACACAGCATTGAAAATTGAAAAACCCTGAAAACATCGGTGTTTGCGGGCTTTGAAATAGGGCTCGATTTATGATATAATAAAAAGTAATGATGAAACACAGTTTTGTCTTTGAACAGTGTCCGGGACTGGTTTCGCTTTTTGCGAAATTATAGAATTTTTGCGGCCTGCGCCTTAAAACGCAGAGCGTTTTGCCGCCAACGGCGGAGCAAATCTTTGATTTGCTAGGCGCGGCGATGAAAACAATATTAGATGCAGAAAAAGGGGACGAAAATGAAAAGAAAATGGATTTTCTTGCTGGCGGCCATTCTGTTGCTGCTGACTTGGATGGGGATTATTTTCTATATGTCCCATCAATCAGGGGCAGAATCCTCTTATTTAAGTACGGAAACTACCAAAGGAATCATAGGGAAATTTGTTGATAACTTTGATATGCTTTCGCTACAAACAAAACTAAAACTGGAATTTGTTATCCGCAAAATTGCCCATTTGGGTGAATATGCTGTTTTAGGAACGCTCTTTTTTGGGGTGCTACGTTTATGTGGAATAAAAAACTATCGAAAAACAGCAGCAATCGCACTTTTATTAAGTTTTTTGTGGGCGGCGGGGGACGAATGGCATCAGTCGTTTATTCCAGGAAGAAGCGCCCGGATAAGCGATGTTTTTATTGATACTATCGGGGCGGCTGTTGGTATATTTATTATATGGGCAGCGATTTATTTTGCGCGAAGGCTACAGAAAAAATAGTTTACCGATATTCCTTGGCGTGATATAATAATAGTGCAAAACATTCGCTTTTTTAAACGTATGTTGAGGTTACTGCCCATGACGAAAGGAGCGATCTTTATGAGCAATACAGTAATTACAATAGGAAGACAGTTCGGCAGCGGGGGCCGGGAGATTGGTAAAAAGCTCTCGGAAAAATTGGAGATCCCTTTTTACGATAAGGAACTGTTGACAATTGCAGCAAAAGAGAGCGGAATCAGCGAGGAATTGTTTGAAACAAATGATGAAAAACCTACAAGCAGCTTGCTGTATTCTTTATCCACGAATCCCTATGGAGTAGGCGGATATTCAGCAATGACGGATATGCCTTTGAACAATAAATTATTTTTAGCTCAGTTTGAGGCAGTACAGAAACTAGCGCAGCAGGGCTCTTGCATTATCGTGGGACGTTGTGCAGATTATGCACTGCGTAATCATCCGCAGGCGATCAATGTGTTTATTCACGCGGATTTGGAAGCGCGGGTTAAACGGCTGATGCGTACAGAAAAATTAACGGAACCGCAAGCCAAAGAACAAGCGTTAAAAATTGATAAAAAACGCGCTAGCTACTATAATTCCTACACAGGAAAAAAATGGGGAAATATTGACAGCTACCATCTTACAGTGGACAGCGGAGTAGTGGGTATCGACGGCGCGGTAAAAATTATAGAAGATTTCGCGGCGCTTCGCGCGTCCTATCAAGGTGCAATATGAGGCGGAATATTTTTTGCAAAGCAGCAGCATGGATACTGCTGCTTTGCCTTATATTTACTGGGTGCGGGAAAAACGCGGACCCGGCGGGCGCTGCCGCTGATACTTCAGCGGCGGCTGCCGCCAGTTTTGCTCAAGCAAAACCAGCGCCCGCCTCCTCTGATGATCCACAAGCCTTGTCAGTGCATTATATCGATGTAGGCCAGGCGGACAGCATCTTAATTAAAGTTGGCGATCATGCTATGCTAATCGATGCCGGCAACAATGACGATGGCGATTTCGTGGTAGATTATCTTAGAGAACAGGGAATAGAAAAGTTAGATTATTTGGTGGGGACCCACCCCCATGAGGATCATATCGGCGGTTTGGATAATGTGATTAAAGCGTTTGATATTGAAAAGATCCTAATGCCAAAGATACAGAGCAACACAAAAACTTTTGAAGATGTACTGGACGCTGTCGCGGAAAAGGAGATGAAAATTTCCTCTTTTGCACCGGGGGATCAGTTTACCTTAGGGGAGGCGGAGTTTACTGCCTTAGGACCAACAAAAACCTATGACGACGCCAATAACAACTCTATCGTTCTGAAGATGGTATATGGAAAGACTAGCTTTTTATTTACGGGCGATATGGAAACAAAGGCGGAGGAAGACATTCTTAATAATGGGGCGGATGTCAGCGCCCAGGTTCTCAAGGTAGGGCATCATGGAAGCTCTACTTCCTCTGGGATTAATTTTTTAAAGAAAGTTTCTCCTGAATATGCGGTAATCAGCGTAGAGGAAAACAACAGTTACGGACATCCGCATAAAGAGATTTTGCAACGGCTTTCAAATCTGCGGGTGCAGACCTTGCGCACGGATGAATGTGGTACGATTATTTTCACCAGCGATGGGGAAAGCTTAACAGTAAACCAAGATATAAAACCTTCCAAAGCGCCTGTGGCGTCTCAGCCGTCTGGAACAGTGTATATTGGAAACAAAAACAGTCTAAAATTTCACAAAACTACTTGTAGCGGTTTACCCAAGGAAGAAAACCGAGTGACTTTTTCAACCAGACAGGAAGCGATTGACAGCGGGTATGAACCGTGCGGGAAGTGTAAACCATAGTGAGGGAACTTATGAGATATATTATTGATCGTTTTGAAGGAAATTTCGCCGTATGCGAAGCCCCGGATAGAACCATGGCTACTATTGAGCGAGCTGTTTTGCCCCAGGATGCGGCGGAAGGAGACATTCTTACTTTTGAAAATGGGGAATATGTTCTATTAAAGGAAGAAACTCAAAAGCGCAGAGAATCGATCCGTAAAAAGATGGATGCCCTGTGGGAATGAGTTAGATTTTAAGGTTTCGGGGGTATTGGATGACAAGCCTATTAGTAAAACTGTTTATTAAAAATCATGATGACATACATAATCAAGAAGTCCGTCAAAAATATGGAATGTTAGGCGGCGGAGTAGGAATTTTTCTGAATGTTCTGCTTTTTTCTTTAAAATTTATTGCAGGTCTTATTACCTCTTCCATCTCAATTACAGCGGATGCCTTTAATAATTTATCTGACGCGGGCTCGTCGGTAGTGACGCTCATTGGTTTCAAAATGGCGGGAATGCCGGCGGACAGCGAACATCCCTTTGGGCATGGAAGAATTGAGTATATTTCCGGTTTGGCGGTATCTATGGCGATTATCCTTATGGGTGTAGAGCTGATAAAATCTTCTGTGGATAAAATTCTTCACCCTGAGGCGGTGACGTTCAGCCTTTTTTCAGTGGTTATTTTATTGGTCTCCATATTGGCCAAAGGATGGATGAGCTTGTTTAACCGCGGCCTAGGTAAACGTATCGGGTCTACAGCGATGATGGCTACGGCTATGGATAGTTTAAGCGACTGTATAGCTACAGGGGCGGTTGTGTTAGGAATAGGATTCTCCTATTTTACACATATTATTATCGATGGCTATATTGGTTTAGTAGTTGCTCTGTTTGTGTCCTATACGGGGTTTACCACTGCCAGAGACAGTCTTTCACCGCTTTTAGGGCAGGCCCCCGATAAGGAATTTGTAGAGGAAATTCGAAAAACCGTATTGGCCCATGAAGACATTGAAGGCATTCATGATTTGATCATTCATAATTATGGCCCAGGGCGAAGCATGATTTCTCTGCATGCAGAAGTGCGCTGCGATGCGGATATTTTGGCGATCCATGATACGATTGATTTGATTGAATTAGAATTAAAACATCGGTTCAACTGTGAGGCAACGATTCATATGGATCCTATTGCAGTGGACGACAAAGTGACTCAGGATCTGCGGGAAAAAATAGTAGAACTGCTTAGATCTATTGATGGGCAGCTTAGTTTACACGATTTTCGAATGGTGCAGGGACTGACCCATACGAATTTGATTTTTGATGTAGTAGTACCGTTTAAGTTTCGGCTCACGGATGAGCAAGTCACGCAGCAGGTATGGGATAAGGTAAAACAAATCGATCCCAATTATAATGCCGTGATAAAAGTAGAGCGGGCATACGCATAAGAAAGTTGTTGATTTTATGATTTAATTTAATAAAATATGTGAAAACTATACAAATGAAATCAAATTTATTAGTACAATATAGATTTTTTGCGAAGATTTTTTAAGAAAAACAGAAGAATTTTTTATAGTATTAGCTACTTGGTTCCTGTATACTGCAGGTAGTGGGAACAAGACATGTTGGGAGAACATGCCTACCACAAAAATGCAAACAGAAATTAGGAGGAAAATTACATGAAAAAAATTCTTGCTCTCGTGTTGGCAACTCTTATGATTGCTACATTGGTAGCGGGCTGTGCAAGCGAACCTGCCACAGATGCTCCGTCTACTGACGCACCTGCAAGTGACGCCCCCGCGGACGACGCCGCTCCTGCTGACGATGCAGCAGAAGGCGATCTGCCGACCATCGGCGTATGTATCTACAAATATGACGACACCTACATTTCTACCGTGCGTCAGGCTCTGGAAGCTGCCGCTGAAGGCAAAGCGAACCTGATCCTCAACGACGGTAAGGGCGACCAGGCGACTCAGAACGACCAGATCGATCTGCTGATCGAAAAGGGTGTTGACGTTCTTCTGGTAAACATGGTTGATATCGGCGCTGCTCAGACAGTTGTTGACAAAATCAAAGCTGCGGACATCCCGGTTATCTTCTTCAACAGAGAACCGGATGCAGAAGTTCTGAAGACTTATGACAAAGCCCGCTTCGTAGGAACCAACGCTAAAGACGCTGGCGTTATCCAGGGCGAAATCATTGCTGAAATGTGGGCGGCTGATCCGGCGCTTGATAAAAATGGCGACGGCACCATGCAGTATGTAATGTTCCAGGGCGAACCGAATAACCCGGAAGCGATTGCCAGAACCGAATGGTCTGTAAAGACTGCGGAAGAAAAAGGCGTGAAGACCGAACAACTGGAACTTCAGATTGCTAACTGGGATACCGAGCTTGCTTACCAGGCGATGGAAAGCTGGCTGTCCAAACATGGCGACAGCATTGAGTTTGTAATTGCTAACAACGACGGTATGGCGCAGGGTGCGGTAAATGCTCTGATCGCTGCTGGTTACAACACCGGTGAAGAAGGGGCTAAAGTTGTTCCGGTAGTAGGCGTTGACGCTACCGATGCTGCAAAAGAATTGATCGGCGCGGGTAAAATGTCCGGTACCGTTCTGCAGGATGGCCCTGGCATGGCGAATGCGATTTTCGCGCTGGCTATGAACGTGGCTGGCGGAAAAGACTATCTGGACGGCACCGACTACCAGTACGATGATACCGGTATTGCGGTTCGTATTCCTTACCAGGCTTACAAAGGCTAATTTTACAATTAGCGAAAAGATAGGCCCGTAGACTAAATGGATCGCACAATGATGATAATAAAATATCGTCATTGTGCGATTTGAATAAGCGGAAAAGTGGTGAATCAGTGATGTCAGATAATAAGTACCTATTGGAAATGATCGATATATGCAAGCAGTTCCCCGGTGTAAAAGCGCTGGATAACGCACAGCTAAAACTGCGGCCCGGTACTGTACATGCATTGATGGGCGAAAATGGCGCCGGTAAATCCACTTTAATGAAATGCCTGTTTGGCGTTTATATTGAGGACGGCGGAGAGATATTCATAGAGGGAAAAAAGGTGCATTTTGATAACCCGCGGCAGGCGCTGGACAACGGTGTGGCCATGGTGCATCAGGAATTGAACCAGGTGTTAAAAAGAGATATTATGGATAACATCTGGCTGGGACGTTACCCGAAAAATATGGGTATCGTAGATCAAAAAACAATGTTTGACGAAACCAAGAAAGTATTCGATGAACTTGACATTGACGTCAACCCCAAGATGAAAATAGGAAGACTGTCCGTTTCTCAGAGGCAGATGGTGGAAATAGCCAAGGCGGTTTCCTATAACGCGAAGATTTTGGTTCTGGACGAACCGACCTCTTCTTTAACGCAAGAAGAGGTGGAACATCTTTTTAAGATTATCAATAAACTTAGAGATAAAGGCTGCGGCATTATATATATCTCCCATAAGATGGAGGAAATACTGCAAATTTCAGATGAGGTTACCGTCATGCGCGACGGTAAATGGGTAGGCACAAAGCCAGCTAGCGAGCTGACCACAGATAAGATCATCCAGATGATGGTAGGGCGTGATCTGACCAACCGCTTTCCGCCCAAAACCAACAAGCCTGGAGAAGTGATCCTGGAAGTGAAAAACCTTACGGCTACTTATCAGCCTTCTATTCAGGACGTATCCCTGGAGCTGAAAGCAGGAGAGATCCTGGGGGTAGCGGGGCTGGTAGGATCCAGAAGAACAGAGCTTTTGGAGACAATTTTTGGGATTGCTCACCACAGTCAAGGAGAAATTATCCTTCACGGCAAGCCGGTAAACAACAAAGACTCCCGGTACGCTATTAAAAATGGATTTGCCCTTCTGACAGAGGAGCGCCGGGCTACCGGTATTTTCGGCGGAATGAGCATCAAGTTTAACTCTATTATCGCCAACCTCAATCATTACGCAAAGGCGGGCGTGCTCAATGACAAAAAGATGGATGGGGATACTCAGTGGGTCATTGACAGCATGAACGTAAAAACTCCAAGTGCGAAAACACAGATTAAATCCCTCTCTGGCGGTAATCAGCAGAAGGTAATTATCGGGCGCTGGCTGCTTACGGATCCGGAAGTACTCCTCCTTGACGAACCTACCCGAGGTATTGACGTAGGCGCAAAATATGAGATCTACCAGCTGATTATCGACCTTGCTAATAAGGGTAAGGGGGTAATGGTGGTTTCTTCGGAAATGCCGGAATTATTAGGGATCTGCGACAGGATCGCCGTGATGTCCAACGGCCGTCTGGCCGGGGTGGAAAACACAGAGAATCTGGATCAGGAAAAGATTATGAAACTAGCGGCCAAATATATTTAAGGATAGAGGTGTGCATCAATGGATAAAACAATAGATAAGAAAAATATAGGCGAATGGCTACTGAATTATTCTTTGTATATTGTTCTGGGCTTAATGATCGTGGTTGTAATTATAGTGGATCCACGGTTCTTGACCCTTAAGAATATTACAAACATTTTAAGCCAGGCTTCTACCCGTGGTATTTTGGCGCTTGGCGTGGCGGGACTTATTGTACTTCAGGGCACGGACCTTTCCGCCGGACGAATTTTGGGTGTTACGGCGATTGTATCCGCTTCCCTTTTGCAGTCCACCACCTATGCTTCCAGAATGTATCCGGATCTGCCGGCGCTGCCGCTGATTGTACCGATGGTTGTAGCGGTAATTATCGGCGCGGTATTTGGATTGATTAATGGGTTCGGCGTTGCAAAGCTGCACCTGCATGCGTTTATTATTACTTTGGGTACCCAGCTTATTGCATACGGCGTATCGTGTATTTATATTGACCGTCCTCCTCTGGGCGCTCAGCCGATCGCGAACTTTGACGAGCGGTATACAAAATTTGTCACCGGTTCTATTAAATTTGGTTCGGTACAAATCCCATATCTGATTTTCTATTTGGCGATTGTAGCGGTTGTTATGTGGTTTATTTGGAATAAGACCACCTTGGGTAAAAATATGTTTGCCATCGGCGGCAACCCGGAAGCGGCTGCGGTATCGGGCGTAAATATTGTTAAGAATATTATGATCATCTTCCTTATTTCTGGTATTTTATACGGCCTGGCTGGTTTCCTGGAGGCGGGACGTGTTGGTTCTGCGACCAGTAATACTGGTATCAACTACGAGTTGGATGCGATTTCCGCTTGCGTAGTCGGCGGCGTATCTTTCTCCGGCGGCGTTGGGACAATTCCGGGCGTGCTGATCGGTACTGTAATTCTTCAGTTTATTAACTATGGTTTGAACTTTATCGGAGTTAACGCTTATTTACAGTATATTATCAAAGGCTTGATCATCATCCTGGCGGTATCCATCGACGTTAGAAAATACATTGCTAAGAAGTAATGAGGTGTGAAAGTGAGCGAAAATAATCCATTACGGGAAGATCCACAGACCATCCCTCAACCGATTTCTACCGTTCAAGAAGACGCTTCGGGAAACAAAGAAAACCCGGCGCCCAAGTCTACGGCAAGAGACAATCTTTATGGCAGGATTACCGTATCCAAACGGACTATGGATATTATAATCGGCATATTGGTTGCAGCGCTGGTGGTTGTGTTTATTATCGCTCTGCGCTGAAAATAAAAGTATCAAATCCCCTGTGCAGCCAGCACAGGGGATTTTTGTTTTGTTGCCTATTTTTTATAAAAATGGTATAATACTATTACTATTATTGTTCAGAAGAGCAGGGTGGGGTGAACCAGATGGCCTTATATCGGATTATGTTAGCGGACGACGAAGAGGAAATACGGGATGGGATTATCCGCAAAATTGATTGGGAAGGAATAGGCTTTCGTCTGGTAGGAGCGGCGGAAAATGGTCAGGAAGCGCTGGAAATGGCGGAATCTCTCCATCCGGATGTGGTCATGACCGATATTAAAATGCCCTTTATGGATGGGCTGACCTTAGGCAGACGCCTGGCGGAAATTATGCCCGCTACCAGGTTGGTGATTTTTTCAGGTTTTGATGAATTTGAATATGCTCAGCAGGCGATTAAGCTCAATGTGGCGGAGTATATTTTGAAACCGGTCAATGCGGTGGAATTGACCGGGGTATTGCAAAAGTTAAAGGTCCAGCTGGACGAAGAGATCGCCGAGAAGCGTAATGTGGAAAATCTGCGGGTGCATTATCAAAAAAGCTTGCCGATTATGCGCCAGCAGTTTCTATCCGGTCTGGTAGAGGGAAAAATCCCACAGAACAGGATAAAGGAACAGGCGCAGCTTTATGATGTGGATATTACCGCTGAATATTGGGCGGTAGCGCTACTCAGCGCGGAGGAGGGGGGAAACTCTCTGAAAGGCCAGCAGGAGCTGGTTCCCCTTTCTGTAAAACAGATTGCAGATGAAAACTTAGGGCGCTGCTGCCGGTTTCTGAGCTTTTTATTCAGCGATTACGTAGCGGTGATCGCTATGTTTGATACTAAAAATAAGGTAATTGATTTCATTGACGCCTTAAATCAGATATGTAAATTAGCACGGCGATTTTTAGAGGTGAACTGTTCGGCGGGAATAGGTTCGGTATGCCAAAATGCCGCCGACTTGCGCTACAGCTGCCAGGGAGCGCGCAATGCGCTGGATTACCGAGTAATTATGGGACCGAATAAAGCGATTTATATTGAAGATGTGGAGCCGGACAGGGCTATACAGCTGCAGTTTAATGAGCAGGATGAACAAGAACTGCTATCGGCGATTAAATTGGGTACGCCTGAGAATATTAAACAGGCAGTGGACAGGCTGATCGCCCGTTTCCGGGATTCTAAGCTTCCTATAGGACAATATCAGTTGTTTTTAATGGAAATGATGGCGGAACTGCTCAAGGTGATAAGAACCTATCAGCTGGATATGGAAGAAGTCTTTGGCAAAAATTTTGACGGAACGTTTCATCTGTCGGATTTCGAAAGTTTGGAGGACCTTTCCGGGTGGTTTAGTGAAACCTGTTTTAAAATAAGCGGATTAATCCGAAGAGAACGGACCAATTCTACAAAGATGATTGCTGAAAAAGCCAAGAGGTTTATTGAAGAGAATTATGGAAATTATGATATTTCCGTTGAGATGCTGTGCGATTACCTTCATGTAAGCCCAGCCTATTTCTCTACTATTTTTAAGAGGGAAACCGGTATGAGTTTTGTGGCCTATCTTACGCATGTGCGTATGGAAGAAGCGATCAAACTGCTTAATACCACGGAGGATAAAACGTATGAGATCTCGCTGAAGGTAGGTTATACAGAGCCAAACTATTTCAGCTACGTTTTTAAAAAACAGTTTGGGATGTCTCCGACAAAATATAGAAGCAATAAAACACAGGATCATGGTTGATTTTATGAAAGAGAGATTTCATCGAATATCAAAATATTACAAGAAAAAAAGTATCCAATACATGATTTCCATTTCCTTTACGATGGTAGCTCTAGTGGGGATGATCTTCATGGGATTGGCTTTATACCTGCGCTTTATTGATTCTACGGAAAAAATGATCAAAGAGGATAATATCCGGGTAATCGATCAGGTGAATTTAAATCTGGACGGTTATCTTCGCAATATGATGCGAGTATCGGATTCTATGTACTACCGAGTAATTAAAAATACCGATCTTGCGGTGGAAGGCATGGATCAGGAAATGAACCTGCTTTATGAGACCAACCGTGATCAGTTGGTCAGCATCTGCGTGTTCAGTGAAAGCGGAAAACTGGTAGAAGCATCCCCGGTTTCCCGGATGAAAAAAACGGTAAAAGCAAACCAGCAGGATTGGTTTGTCAGCGCTATGAATAAGATTGAAAATTTGCATTTTTCCGCTCCCCATGTGCAAAATTTGTTTGAGGACCCAGATTATCGCTACCGGTGGGTAGTTTCTTTAAGCCGTGCAGTAGAGCTGACGCAGGATGGAGAAATTCATCATGGGGTTTTGCTGGTAGATATGAATTTCAGTGGGATTGAACAGTTATTTAAGGATGTGAATCTGGGAGCGTCGGGCTATCTTTATCTGATGAGCGATGAGGGAGAAATCATTTATCATCCTCGTCAGCAGCTGATTTATTCTGGCCTTTTGGAGGAGAATAATCTGCAGGCGGTAAATTATGATGATGGCAATCATGAAGAAACCTTTTTAGGAGAGGAACGCCTGGTAACTGTAAAGACGGTAGGTTATACCGGTTGGAAAATCGTCGGAATTACACCAATGCAGGATATTACAGCGGATTATTATCATATCCGTTCGTTTGTGGTGTTCATTTTACTGTTTACTATCTTTCTGATGATCTTTGCCAACCTGTTTGTATCCTCTCGCATTGCCAATCCTATTAAGAGTCTGGAACGCTCCGTAAAGGAACTGGAAAAAGGCAGTTTGGATGTGGACATCGCGGTTGGGGGTTCTTATGAAATTCAGCATCTGGGGAAAACCATCCGCAAGATGGTACAGCAGATGCGTCAGTTGATGGAGGATATTGTAGCGGAGCAGGAATCCAAACGAAAAAGCGAATTGGACGCGCTGCAATCCCAGATTAATCCGCACTTTTTATATAATACGCTGGATTCGATTGTGTGGATGATTGAAAATGAACGCTATCCCGAAGCGATCAATATGGTAACCGCGCTGGCGCGGCTATTCCGCATCAGCTTGAGCAAGGGGAAAAATATTATTTCTGTGGAGGATGAGCTGGAGCATGCCCGCAATTATATGAAAATCCAGCAGGTGAGGTATAAAAATAAATTTACGGTAGAATTTTCGGCCCAGCCAGAAACATTATCTTTGGCCACGATTAAATTGATTGTGCAGCCTCTTTTGGAAAATGCTATTTATCATGGGATGGAATTTATGGACGGGGACGGAGAAATTAAAGTAAGCGCCTATCTGGAAGGAGAGGACTTATATATTGATGTCAGCGATAATGGTATCGGAATCCCTGAGGAAGAAATACAGGTGCTGCTTACGGATGAAACCCGTGTAAGAGGAAAGGGCTCCGGTATCGGACTTCGCAATGTACATCAGCGTATCCAGCTGTATTTTGGCAAGGAATATGGACTTATGATTAACAGCGAACCAGATGTGGGGACTACCATCCGTATCCATCTGCCGAAATTAAGCTGTGAGGACGCGATTGCAAAGGGGGAGGAGAAATGACCCGCAGAAATATTATCGTTTTTGTATTTTTACTGTGTGTGTTTGCCGTCTCTTTCCTGGTATTGACCTTTGATGTGTTTGGAGAGCAAAAGCCTAAAGAGGTATTGGATATTTCCTTTGTTGTGCGGGGAAAGACCAGTGATAGCTGGGCCAGTATGCGTCAGGGAGCAGAGCAGGCTGCAAGTGAAATGAATGTAAATTTAAGCTTTATTACCTTGACGGAAGAAAACGACGCACAGGAGCAGGTGGGATTGTTTGACCGGGAAGTAATCAATGGGGCGGATGCGATTTTGGTATCCGCCGCGGACAGCGAGGCAATGATCGATCCGGTAAAAGAAGCCCAGAGAGAAATCCCAGTGATCTGTGTAGAATCCAAAGTGTATGACGACAGCTTCACCTCCTATATTTCCGCGGACAACTATGCTATGGGTCGGCGGCTGGCGGATGAGCTGATTGAACAAGGATATGTAAGAAAAAATATTGCGGTGGTCACCTATGAAAACGACTGCGACAATATCAATAGACGCAAAGAAGGTTTAATGGACACCTTGTCACGAACGAACAATGCTGTTAGTTTCTGGACTTTAAAAAGCGATGGCACAAAAGGAATCCGCCAATTACAAGAACTTCTTAACCAGGAGCCAGTGGACACCATCGTAGCATTGGACCTGTCTATTTTAGAGTTGGCAGCCCAAATGATTGATGACAATGAGTTGGAAACGGTACTATTTGGGATCGGCGCTACTGGGAAGGTGGCTTATTATGTGGAGCAGGGGGTAATCAGCGCGACGATTGTACAGAACGATTTTGCAAACGGCTATTTGGGAGTGCAATCTGCTGTTGACGCTATTATGAAAAAACCGGTAGAAAAAGAGATTAGGGTAGAATATCGGTTAATCAATAAAGATAACATGTATAAAATTGAAAACCAGCGGCTGTTGTTTCCATTTGTTAGATAGGAGGCGGACATCATGAAACGCATGATCGTAACGGCTTTGGCGCTAGGAATATTGTTTAGCGGATGTAAGGGCGCTTTAGGAGAAGATTCCTCCAGTCGGGGAAAAATTCCAGAGATCAAAATTGGCGTTGCGGTTTATCGGGAAGACGATACGTTTATCGAAACAATCGTAGATAACATTGAGAAATTAGCCAAGGAAACTGAAACAAAAGACAAGGTGAAAATTACGGTCAACGTGGTGGATGGCAAGGGAACACAGGCGACCCAGAACGACCAGGTGGATAAATTTCTTGCGCAAGGATATGATGTGATCTGTGTCAATATGGTGGACCGTACTGCCTCAGCTACTATTATCGACAAGGCGAAAAATGCGGGTATTCCGGTGATCTTTTTTAACAGGGAACCGGTGGAAGAGGATATGCAGAGGTGGGATAAACTTTATTATGTCGGCTCTATTCCTGCAGAATCTGGTACGATGCAGGGGAATATTGTGGTGGACGCATATAACGCCGATCCAGAAAAAGCGGATAAAAACGGTGATGGAAAACTTCAGTATGTGATGCTGGAAGGGGAACCGGGGCATCAGGACGCTTTAATCCGTACGGAATATGCGGTAAAAACTGTCACCCGCAAGGGAATAAAACTGGAGAAGCTAGCAAGCGACACCGCCAACTGGCAAAGGGCGCAGGGGGCGACAAGGATGACCCAGTGGCTGGAGCAGGAGTTTGGAGACAAAATTGAAGTGGTGTTCAGCAACAATGACGATATGGCGCTGGGGGCCATTGACGCTTTGGAAGCGGCGGGTACGCAGCAACTGCCGATTATCGTAGGAGTGGACGGAACTCCCCCGGCACTTCGGGCAATCCAGGACGGAACCTTAACTGGGACGGTGGTGAACGATTCTAAAAAACAGGCGGAAAACATCTTTAAACTGGCCTATGCCTTGGCAAACGGTACCCCTTTAGAGGATGTACCGGAACTATCCCAGGGAAAATATATCCGTACCCCCCATCGCCAAGTGACGATTGGCAATGTGGCGGAAGAGCTGGAAATAGAATAAGTAAAGAGCAATCTTTTTCAAGATTGCTCTTTTTATTTTACTTTATGACAAATATATTTGACATAAAGATTAATATATGTTATATTAATTTTAAAAGGAGAGGGATGACCGTGAAAAATAAGCGAATGAAAATTGCCCGGGTAGAAAAAGATTTGTCCCAGCAGCAACTAGCGGATATGGTGGGTGTTACCCGCCAGACCATTGGGATGATTGAAATGGGGAATTTTAACCCATCGCTCAATCTATGCCGGGCGATCTGCAAGGCATTGGGGAAAACGTTAGATGAAATTTTTTGGGAGGAAGATTAGAAATGAAAAAGCAGATTAGAATAGAAGACGAGCGGATCCGGGAAATCCGGCATAAGATTGTCAATGAAGCGTTTGCAATTATGTTTTTTGCCTTGTGGGTAATTGTAATGGTAAAAGGGTTGTTTCTGCATCTGCCTACCAGGGAATACCTGACCGAATTTATCCTGGTAATAGGAATTTCGTTATATATTTACGTCCGAATGATTGTAACCGGAATTTTTGGTTCAGATTTGCAATCCGCCAGCAGAGGACAGAAACTCAAGCGGATCCTGGTGATTATGCTAGGGATGGGAGTAGGCGTGGGAATATCCCAAGCGGGAGAAGGAGAGTTTAATATATTGCGGATGGCAATTGTCGTCATTACCGGCGGGGCGCTTACCTATCTGATGCTGTATATTGTGAAAAAGATAAACGACCGGCAGATCGAGGAGCTGGAACGGAAGGATAAGGAGGAACAGTAACGCAAAAGCAAAAGAGATAAACGATATAAACTCCATCCTAAAAAGACAGCGCAAGCAGAAAACTGCTTGCGCTGTCTTAATTTGTAGTATCGGCAGAGATAGACGGCCTTATCGATAGCGGAGAAACGATAGTTTCATTATTGGCAAGGCCGGACGAGTCTGCTTCATTGCAAAAGATAGCAGCCTACAAAACCATAAATAATGTTCCTGCTGCAATAAGCAGCGCGCCTACGCCGGACTTCCATGTGAATGGTTCATGCAGAAAAATAAATGCCAGAATTAATGTAAAAACCACACTTAACTTATCAATGGGAACTACTTTGGACGCTTCGCCCATCTGCAGCGCTTTGTAATAACAAAGCCACGACGCTCCTGTTGCCAGTCCCGACAGTATCAGAAACAGCCAGCTGCGCTTTGAAATTTCCGTTATCCCATTTTGCGTATTTGTTATCAATACCATTCCCCACGCCATCAGCAAAACAACAATGGTTCTAATCGCGGTTGCCAGGTTAGAGGAAACGCCTTCAATTCCGACTTTTGCCAGAATGGAGGTTAGCGCTGCGAAGACTGCAGAAAGCAATGCGTAAATAAACCACATAAATCATGCACCTTTTCTTTTTACAGCGAAAGCACTACAGCGGCATTCATTGTAAATATGAGAGTCAAGCTACATAGAAGGATCCTTTTTCTATATTCTAAACGAATATACCGTCCTGCAAAAGAGGAGACCGGCCTCTTGCGTCTGCGCGGCCAAGGGTTCTTTTTTTAATTGAGCTTAAACTCCGACCAGATACTATCATAAATTTCAGTAGCTTCACCGACATCTTTGATAAACTCTGCACCTTCAATCATTTCAGAAGAGATGCTAAGAACTTTGTTTTCCAGATAATCTGCCGCTGCGGTATTGCAGCTGATGTAGAAAATCTGATCGGAAATACGGGCGGAGCGTTCTCCGTCTAAAATAAAATTAAGAAAAGCAAAAGCGTTGTCCTTATGAGGAGCTGTTTCAGGAACAAAACAGCTATCAATACCAAATCCCAGCCCTTCTTCTGGATAGACGACTTTTAAATTGGGATTTTCATTGAGACAAGTGATGATCTGGGAAGTAAACATATACCCTACGGCGGTTTCGCCGCTGATCATCAGGTTATACGGGGTACTGTAATCCAGCGCGCGGATATTAGGCTTTAATTGGAGAAGCTTTTCTTTTGCCTGCTCCAGCACCGCCGCATCGGTGACGTTAAAGCTTTCCCCCATAGTTTTAAGGGTGATACCGATGACATTGCGGGCGTCATCCATGATGACAATCGAATCTGCAAGGGAGGAATCCCATAAATCCTCATATCCCTTGATGTCCAGATCGGTCATCTCCGGATTATAAATAATCAAAGGAATCCCCGCCGCATAAGGTACGGTATATTCATTTTCCTCATCATAGAACTTCCCCTGAAATCCGGGATCGATATTTGCAAAATTAGGGATCTGCTCTTTGTCCAGCTTGGCAAGAAGATTTTCCCCTCGAGCGATATCGATAATATAATCGCTTGCAAGGACAAGATCATATTCGCCGCCAGATTCCAATTTCATCAGCATCTCCTCATTGCTTTCGAAGGTACTGTAATTGACTTTGATGCCGGTTTCCTGTGTAAACTCTTCCAATATATCCGCTGGGAAATAATCCGCCCAAGTAAAAATATTGAGCACTTTTTCCTCCTTCGGCGAGCACCCGGTCATTCCCAATGTCAATACCATTATTGCTGCCAAAACCGCAGCTATCCATTTTTTACTATTTTTCACTAATCATCCACTCCCTTAAAAACATCTATAGCAAGGGACGCGTTTTCTTACGCGCCCTGACTAAGCGGGCAATCGCAACAATAAAGAATACCGCCCCCAGCATCACGGTACATAAAGCGTTTATCTCCGGGGTAACACCCATTTTCAGCATAGAATATACCTGCAGGGGAAGGGTACTGGTTTGGGCGCCGGTCGTAAAGAAACTGATTACCACATCATCCATACTCATTGCAAAAGCCAGCAAGGTCCCGGACAGGATGGAAGGAAATATCAGCGGCAGAGTAATATCAAAAAATACTCGTACATATCCTGCTCCCAAATCTCTGGCAGCCTCGGCAATAGACGGGTCCAGATCGGTCAGCCGGGCCTTGACGTTGATATATATGTATGGAATACAAAAAGTAGTATGAGCCAAAAGCATGGTCAACATCCCGAAAGGCAGACGCAGGAAGGAGAAAAAGGCAAGATACGCCATACCAAGAATGATTTCTGGGATCATTATTGGTATTAAAGATACATTTTCCAGTATTCCCCTAGCCTTAAAATACCGCCCAGTAAGGCCCACTGCTCCCAGGGTTCCCAATACTGCCGCCGAAAGGCTGCTGAGGGCCGCCAGCTGCAGACTGTTTAAAAAAGCGGTTCGAATAGACATGTTATTGAGCAATTTGCTATACCAGTCCAAAGTAAAACCCGCCCAATGGAACATTTTTGTATCATTAAAAGAATAAACAATCACTACAATAATCGGCAGATACATCAAAAGCAGCACAAGAGTAATATAAACCTCCGCAAATCTGGAACGTTTTTTCATACAATCCCCTCCAGACTTTTTTCGCCGGAAACCTTTTTATAAATACCGATAACAATCATGGTCATAGTCATCATTACAATACTCAGTGCGGCTCCCATCGGCCAATTGCGGGCGGTAAGAAGCTCATTTTTGATCAGATTGCCCAGCAGCATGGTTTTAGCTCCGCCCAGCAAGTCGGAAACAAAAAACAATCCTACCGATGGAATAAATACCAAAACGCATCCCGCCATAATCCCGGCCCGAGTCATAGGTACAGTGACCGTCCAGAAAGCCCGCCAGCGGGAAGCCCCTAGATCCCGGGAGGCCTCTACCAAAGCGGGGTCCAGTTTAGCGATGGAATTATAAACAGATAAGATCATAAATGGGATCAAGGCATATACCATCCCTACCAAAACCGCTCCGAAATTATATAAAAGTTTTAAGGGGCTGTCAATGATCCCCAGCATAATCAGCAGAGAATTAATAACACCCTGGCTGCGAAGTAAAATCATCCAACCATAGATCCGTACCAAAGAGTTGGTCCAAAAGGGAACGATGATCAATAAAAGCACCAAGGAACGCCATTTTGGTGGGAGCTTAGAAGTAAAATAGGCAAAAGGATAGCCGATTAACAAAGTAAACACCGTAGTTAAAAAAGCCAGCCACATACTTTGTCCGAATACTTTTACATATACCGGATCGAACAATTTTTGATAACTGTCCAAAGAAAATTCAGCTAAGATTCCCCACGTGGCCGCTTTTTTCATAAAGCTCATACAAAGGATATAGAGGAGCGGTATCGCCACAAACACCATTGTCCAAAGTATAAAGGGAAGTCTTGCCGCGCAAGCCCCTTGACAGCTTACATGGGTCGAAGGCAGTTTTTGCTTTTTCATCCAGCGCCACCTCTTTCCACAATCACTGCACAGCCGGGATTCCAGTGAATCTGCACCTGCGTCCCTATAGGGGCGCGGCTATAGCCTCCGCCCATACCGGTAACGGTAAGTTCCTGTCCATCAGAAAGAAGAAGGATAGTACGCAGCAAGCCGCCGGTATAGCTATGAGATTTTACCCTGCCGGAAAGGGTAAAGCCGTATTTATTTTCTTCCCCAAAGCGAATACGCTCCGTACGCACAGATAGCGTCACTTTTTCTCCCGTCTGGCCGCTGCCTTGGGCTTTAATAATGCCGCCGGCAAAGGATAATACCAACCGGCCATCTTCCTCCTGACCGGTGACAACCGCGTCGAAAATATTTGTCTGCCCGATAAACTGGGCGGCAAAACGGGTTTGAGGATGTTCGTATATTTCGTCCGGCGTCCCCAATTGGATAAGTTTGCCTTCATTCATAATCCCAATACGGTCGCTCATATTAAGAGCTTCCTCTTGATCATGAGTGATATATATAAAGGTGATGCCCAGGTGCTTTTGCAAACGTTTGAGCTCCGTCTGCATCTGCCGGCGGAGTTGAAGATCCAGCGCGCCTAAGGGCTCATCCAGTAAAAGGACTTCCGGGTCATTAATAATTGCCCGGGCAATGGCAATCCTCTGGCGCTGTCCGCCGGAGAGCTGGGAAGGCATACGCTGTCCGTAACCAGGCAGCTGCACCAGCGCGAGCATCTCTTCCACTCGTTTTTCTATTTGAAGCTTTGGCACCTTTTTTAATTTTAACCCATAAGCAATATTTTGAAATACATTCATATGGGGAAACAATGCATAACTTTGGAATACGGTATTCACATTGCGTTTATTTGGCTCCCAACCGGTGACATCTTTTCCGTCAAGAAAAATACTACCCTCATCTGGGGTTTCCAAACCGGCTATAATCCGAAGAAGGGTGGTTTTTCCACAGCCGGACGGCCCTAATAAAGTAAGAAATTCCCCCTTGCTCACATCAATAGAGATATCACAAAGGGCCTGTGTTTGGCCAAAAATCTTGGATATATTCCGGATAGAAAGTATCGTTTTTTCCAATAGAGACCCTCCTTTAACACAAATATATTTTTTATAGCCGCGCCCAACAAATCGGAGATTTGTACCCGCCTTCGGCGGAAAAAACGCTTTGCGTTTTAGGGCGCAGGCTGCAAAGAGCATCCCATGGTTTCGCTGCTTGCGAAACCATACCCGGACACCGTCCGGGCGCAAAACAACGTTTTGCTGGGATTTTTTTATAGCCGCGCCCAACAAATCGATGTTTTGCCAGCCTTTTTTATTTATATTACCACAATTCTCCTGGATTTCAAACAATAAAGTATACTAAATTGATATTATTTAAAAATGCTGTAATATTGAACAAGGAATTTATCAAAATTTCATAGGTAAACTGTGAAATTTATGCTATAATGAAACCAGTAAATTGAAAGGAAACATCGGCGATGGAAAATAAACTTTATTTGTTGATGGCCGACAAACAACTGGACCCCCAGGAATATCAGCAGATGTTTCAGCTTCTTTCTCCGGAGAGGCAGGAACGCCTGCGGCGCATATCTTCCAAAAACGCCAAGCAGCTCTCCCTGCTCGGAGATATTTTAACTCGCATACTTCTTTGTGAACATTTCAATTTATCCAATAAACAGCTTTCTATTGACATTGGAAATCATGGGAAACCCTTTTTGTCCGGATATCCCAATGCTCATTTTAATATTTCTCATTCTGCGGATGCAGTATTATGCGGCATTTGCAATACCCCCATCGGGGTGGATATTGAAAAGATCAAGCCTGCAAATTTAGCGATTGCCAAACGGTTTTTTACTTTTGAGGAATGTGAATATATTCAGGAGGATCCAAAGACTGCCAATGAACGTTTTATATTCTTATGGACCCGTAAGGAATCCTATATCAAGTGGGCCGGCGGAGGGCTTTCGATCCCGCTGAACTCTTTCGATGTACTCAAAGTACAGCGGGAAGTGGTTTTTTATAGTGAAAAGTTGGACGGCTATCTGCTCTCTGTATGCGCGAAATTTCCGCCGCAGGAAATTCACCGCTTAGATATGGACGGGCTGCGAGAACGAATGGAAATTTTGAAATAACCGGATAAAAGAAGGCACATTCTCTTAAGAGAATGTGCCTTCTTTTGCAAACATACCCCGCAGGGTACCAATGGCCTTTTTTTCAATCCGGGAAACATAAGAACGGGAGATATCTAGCTTCTTAGCTACCTCACGCTGAGTAAGAGGCTTCATTCCATGCAGTCCATACCGCATAAAAATAATCTGCTGTTCCCGGGAATCTAAATTTTCTCGGATAAAGTCGTATAATTTTTCTGATTTTATATGAAGATCGATACAGTCGATAATATTTTCTTCATCCGCCATAATATCGATCAATGTCAAGCTGTTGCCATCTTTATCCGTGTCAATAGGATCGCTGATATAAACATCCTGAGCACTTTTTTTCTTATTTCGGAAATGCATCAGAATTTCATTTTCGATACATCTGCTGGCATAGGTAGCAAAACGAGTCCCTTTTTCCGCGTTGAAGGTAGAGACCGCTTTAATAAGACCAATTGTACCAATAGAAATGAGATCGTCCTGATCTTTAAAATTAGAGTAATATTTCTTGATAATATGCGCCACCAGGCGAAGATTATGTTCGATTAAAGTATTTTTCGCTTCGGTATCCCCTTGAGCGATCTTCTTTAAGCATTCCCGTTCTTCATTGGCAGAAAGCGGCCGGGGAAACGAACCGGAACCAGTTACATGGAGGGCGAAATAAATCAGGTTACAAAGCGAAAGACAGATAAGAAGAGAATACATGAGAAGCCTCCTTTGCCGCGGAGCGGTAGGTGAAATTAAAATACATGATATTAATCATTTTTATGGAAAAATTAGAAATTTGTGCACGTCCGAAGGTTGTTTTTTTAGAAAAAATAAAAAGTTATAAAAGAGTTTCCTGCAGGAATTTTTCTATTCATATTGGAATGAACGCCTATCAGTGATATAATAATTTATAAGGTGGGATCGAATGGAAAAGATAATAATTGCTTACTTTATAGTAATAAATTTCATAGGCTTTTTACTATGTTATTCGGATAAGCGAAAAGCGCAAAAACGAAAATGGCGCATCCCGGAAAAAACAATATTTTTCGTCGCGCTGCTGGGCGCGGGGATAGGTATATGGAGCGGAATGTACCTTTTTCATCATAAAACTCGGCATTGGATGTTTGTGATCGGAATACCGATGATAACCATAGTAGAATATGGATTGTTAATTTATTTTGGACTGAAATAAAATGTAGGAGGTATAAGTGGGATGACAAGACGTATCGGGATATTAACAGCAGGAGGAGACTGTCCGGGGTTAAATGCTACTATTCGTGGTGTTGCAAAGGCGCTGTATCAGAAAATGGATGATGTGGAAATCATCGGTATTGTAGATGGCTATAAAGGGTTGATTAAAGGGGAATATCATGTGATGAAGCCTTCCGATTTTTCTGGTATTCTTACCCAGGGCGGAACAATTTTGGGGACGGCTCGGACACCCTACCGGAATATGAGAGTGGTAGAAAATGATATTGATAAGGTCAAACTGATGAAAGAGAATTACAAGAAGATGAAGCTGGATTGTGTGCTTACGTTGGGGGGAAACGGCACTCATAAGACCGCTTATCTTCTTCATGAAGAGGGACTGCATGTAATCGGCCTTCCCAAAACGATCGACAATGATATTTGGGGGACAGACGTTACATTTGGTTTCCACACGGCGGTGGATATTGGTACGGAAGTAGTGGATCGGATACACACCACTGCCAACAGTCATAAACGGGTAATGGTAATTGAGATTATGGGAAATAAGGCTGGCTGGCTTACCTTGTATACTGGAATTGCCGGCGGTGCGGATATTATTCTAATTCCTGAAATTCCTTATGATATTGATAAGGTCATCCGCGCGGTGGAAAAACGGGCGGAACAGGGAAAAGGTTTTTCGATTATTACTGTGGCAGAAGGCGCGTTTGATATCCAGGAAGCAAAAATGAAAAAGAAAGAACGCGCAGAAAAACGAGCGAAAGAGGGCATTACTACTGCAACTTCCCGTATAGCTAAACAAATTGAGGGTAAAACAGGGTTTGAAACCCGTATTGTGGTGCCGGGACATATTATGCGGGGAGGGTCCCCTTCTTCCTATGACCGTGTGCTGGCCAGCCAGTTTGGCGTTTATGCCGCCTCGCTGGTGAACAAAGAAATTTATGGAGTCGCGGTAGGCGAACGTAACAACAAGGTGGTTCATACCCCTCTGGGAGAAGTAGCGGGCAAAACAAAATTTGTGCCTGCGGACGATCAGATGGTGGAGACGGCCAGAAGTTTGGGGATTTCCTTCGGCGACTAAGAAATAAAAAAAGAAGAACCGGGACGGCTCGTCCTGGTTCTTTTTTGTTTGCGTTTAAAGGGTGAAATAATTATGAGCGTTTTGTATCCTTCCTGTAAAGGGAGGATAAAAATTTTGGCGGGCTGGAATGTTAACAGTTTATTCATATATTTTTTCACTTTCCCCCACATTACAGGAATAAAAAAGGAGAGGTAAGTTTAACAAATTTAACCAGGAAGCCTGGGGATAGGAGCATAAGTATGGGAAGACTATGGGAAAAAATACATACGGCAAAGCTATCAGAAAAGAAAGGGATGATAGTAAGCGCCGCCATTGTAATGGCAGCGCTTATGATCTCAACCATTGTATTTGCAGCCGGCGGTGGTGGAATGGGCTCGGGCGGTGGTGGAATGGGCCCAGGTGGAGGCGGAAATATGGGACAGGTAGAAATGTCCGAAAGCGTAATCAGCGTAAAACTACAGACGCCGGAAAGAGGAGACCTTACCCGTACCACAGAATTTATTGGTAAAATTGAACCCGCGGAAAGCGTTAATGTTTACCCTGAAATAAGCGGGAAGGTTACCAATATTTATTTTGATGCAGGGGAGACCGTAAATAAAGGGGATCTTCTTTTCGAGATGGATGATACTGATGCCCAGCTTAGCTATGAGATGGCCCAGGTAAGCTATGAGCAGAAGGTAATCAGCGCCAACACCACCTTGGGCAGCGGTTATGAATCCAAGGTGCTTTCTGCAAAATCCAGTTTACAGACCGCCCAGCAAAACCTCAGCAATGCCCGTTATAATTTAAGGGAATATAACGATGGTTACGATGACCGTTTATTGGAGGCAGAAGAGGAGGAGGAAGAAGCCTTTGCCAAACTGCAGGCCGCTTTGGAAGAATTGGAAGAGGCGGAAAAAAATGGGGAAGATACCACCGAACTTTCCAAAAAAGTAGCGGAACTGGAAGTCGCCCATAATTTGGCCCAGGACCTGGTAAATGAATACGAGGATGATGACGACGCTACCCTTCGCAGTTATCGCACAAGTTACAAAAATGCCCTGGCCAGCTATAATTCTGCGCTTGCCAATTATAATTTAGTTATGGAAGGCTCTCTTGAGGATACCCAGGCGAGTGTAGAAGCAGAGCTGAAAGCCGCGGATTTAAGCTTAGAGCAAAGCGCCGCTACTTTGGAAAAATACAAGGTATACGCCCCTATCTCCGGAGTGATCGAAACCAAATCGGTGACCTCCTATGAAACCGCAACGGCCAATACCGCGGCGTTTACCATTTCCAACAAGGATACCATGACAGTAAAATTCAACGCTTCCGCAGACGCGGCCAACGCCCTTTCTATCGGGGATAGTATCACTTTAAGCAAAGGCGGAAACGAATATACCGCTACGATTATCGAGATTGATACGAAGGCGGACGAATCTACCGGCTTGTTCCCGATCAAAGCCCGGGTAGAAGAGAACGATGGAACCTTGCTTACCGGCGTTGCGGTAAAGGTAACAGCGGCCACGCAGAAAGCGCAGGATGCAATGCTTATTCCTATCGATCTGGTATATTACGAGGAAGGTCAGCCTTATGTATTTACTTATTCTGACGGCAAAGCGCATCGTACAGATATTGAAACAGGAATGTCCAACAGTGAAACCATAGTTGTTACCTCCGGCCTTACAACAGACAGTCAGATTATTACAACCTGGCATCCGGATCTGAAGGATGGGGCTACTGTCAAGCTGGCACAGGGCCAGGACCCACAGGACGCTTTCATCCAGGAACCGGCGGCGGATCAGACGGAGCCTGACGGCGAGGCGATAAAAGAAGAATCAGTAGAAGAACCGATGCTAGACATTGACGATGCCACCTCTGTACCTCAGGTCCAGCCCTCGGATAATACCTCAGTCTCTAACGAGCTGGATCAGGAGGGATAAGAGGATATGACGCTTCCAAGATTAGCAGTAAAACGGCCGGTATCGGTACTCATGTGCGTACTGATGTTGATCGTATTTGGAATTTCCTCCATTTTCGGAATGGAAATAGAATCAACTCCGGAAATGTCCATGCCGGTGTTTATGGTTATGACCCGCTATGAGGGCGCCAGCCCGGATGAGGTGGACAGCTTGGTTACCGACGTGGTGGAATCCGCCCTGTCCGCGATCAGTGATGTGGAAAGTATGACCTCTCGTTCTTCGGAAGGCTCTTCCATGACTACGCTGGAATTTGATTATAATACGGATATGGACGAGAAATATGATGAGATCAACGAGGCCCTGACCCGATTACGGCTGCCAGATTCGGCGGATGACCCTACTATTATGGAGATGAGTATGGACAGCTCCTCCATTATGGACCTTTCCATCCAAGCAGCCTCCGATGACAATATCTACTCCTATATAGAAAATACCGTTGTGCCAGAAATTGAAAAAATTTCTGGGGTTTCGGAAGTTTCTATGCAGGGAGGAACCAGGGAATATGTCCAAGTTGAACTAAAAGAAGAGGAGATGGAACAATATGGCCTTACTATGAGCGATATTTCCAATGCCATCGCCTCTGCCGACTTTAATATTACCGCCGGTGAGATCAGCCGGGGGGAGGTAGATCTTACTCTGCAGGGCGGTGTAAGTTATGATACCTACGAGAGCCTGGAAAATATCCCGATCTCTTTAAAATCCGGAGATATTATCCATGTATCCGACGTAGCAAATGTTCAGATGGCGGAACAGTCCATGTCCTCTATCAGCCGTTATAACGGAATGGACAATATCAGCTTATCTGTATCCAAAAACCAAAGCGCCAATACCATTGAGATTTGCAACGCAGTAAAAGAGAAGGTGGAACAGTTAAACAGCGAAGGGCTAGGCCTTGCTATTTCCATTACCAATAACAGCGGGGAAACTATCTATGAGAATATTATGAATGTGGTTTCCACCCTGATACAAGGGCTCACTCTTTCAATGCTGGTACTGATCTTATTCTTGGGAGATTGGCGAGCCGCTTTGATTGTGGCAACCTCCATGCCTTTGTCCGTATTCGCGGCGCTAGTTTTGATGGCAGTTTTCGGTATGACGCTCAATATTATGTCCCTGGGTGGGCTGGTAGTTGGTATTGGTATGATGGTGGATAACTCTATCGTTGTATTGGACAGCTGTTTTCGTTCCCGGGACGAATACCGAAGCTTTGAGGATTCGGCGATTGAAGGTGCGAATTTGGTCAACAGCTCGGTAATTGCCTCTACTATTACCACGATTGTGGTATTCCTGCCTATCGCTTTAATGAACGGGATGTCTGGTCAGCTGTTTAAAGAAGTTGGTTTTACCATTGTATTCTCTTTGACCGCTTCCTTGATTTCAGCCCTTACCATGGTGCCTCTGTTATTTGTGAAGTTTAGACCGGTAGAGAAAGAGGATATCTTCGTTAATAGATGGCTTCATAAATTGGAAGAAAAGTACAGTACTGTACTGAAGATTGCTCTTAGTCATAAAACGGTGGTAATCATTATCGCCGTGTGCCTTCTGGCCGGTACGGCGCTTATGTTTACCCAGATTGATATGGAACTGATGCCTATGTCCGACGAAGGCTCCATCAACATTTCGGTTACTACAAAAACCGGACTGAATATTGACGCTACTAATGAGATTATGACGCAGCTGGAAGAGATTGTAGCGGCCCAGGAAGATGTGGAAAGTTACTCTATGCGGGGAAACGGCGGTTCCGCCAGCTTAACAGTCTATCTTAAAGACCAGCGAGACATGAGTACGGATGACTTTGTTTCTACTATGAGAGACCTCACTTCCAATATAGATGACTGCAGCGTAGAAGTAGAGCAGCAAAGCAGCATGTCGTTCGGTTCCCGAGGGGTTACGATCAATTTGAAGGGGAGCAATCTGGATGTGCTGGAAGAGACAGCCAATGAGGTGAAAGCGTTGATGACTTCCTTTGAAGGGATTGAATCAGCCTCGACCAGTCTTTCTGATGGAAGTCCCCGTGCGGAGATTGTAGTAGATGCGGTCCAGGCGGCAGCCATTGGCACCACACCGTCAGCGATTGTCACTGCGGTCAAAAATACGATTTCCGGAATCGAAGCCACCACCTTGCAGACCAGCGATCAGGAATACAGCGTTCAGGTGATGTATCCAGAAGATCGGTATAAGGACGTAAGCGATTTAAGCGGACTTATGATCTCCACCGGCAGCGCAGGCAAGGTCCCGCTGACCGATGTAGCGGAAATTATCTATAATAACAGCCCCTCACAAATTCAGAGAAGCAATGGGGACTATCAGGTATCTATTACTGGGCAGACAGCCACCGGCGTATCGGATACCAACCTGTCCAATCAAATTGCCGCCCGGGTAAATCAGATGGACCTTCCGGATGGGATCACAGTGGAGCAGGGGGGCACGATGATGACGATGAATCAGGAGTTCAGTAAGATTTATAATGCCCTTGCGATAGCTGTATTCTTAGTATTTGTAGTTATGGCAATGCAGTTTGAATCCATAAAATTTTCTTTGGTAGTTATGCTGTCGGTACCCTTTGCTATGACCGGGGCATTTTTGGGACTTCTTATTACCGGTCAGTCGATTAGTATGACTTCTTTGATCGGTCTTATTATGCTGGTGGGTATCGTAGTGAACAACGCGATTATTTTGATTGATTATACCAATATCTTACGTAAGGAACAGGGCCTAAGCGCCCGGGATGCACTCCTGTTCTCGGGAAGAACCCGCCTGCGGCCAATTCTAATGACCACCTTAACTACCGTTCTTGGACTGTTGCCTACAGCCGTTGGAATCGGCGGCGAGGTGGAAATGATGCAGTCCATGTCAGTGGTTGTGATCGGCGGATTATCGGTTTCCACGCTGCTAACCTTGGTGTTAATTCCTACGATGTATCTGATTTTTGACGGTGAGGACAGAAGGAAAAAAGGCTATAAATCCGGTAGGAAATCCCTTTTTCGCCGCAACCAGAAAGAACAGCCTCAAACCAGCGATATGCCGGTGATACCGGAGGAGTTTCGATGACCCCGGCACGACTTGCGCCGATATTGTTCGCGGAAGAGGAAGAAATTTCCCGGAAAAAAATATCCCAGTACCTGTCTATGCAGGGATATTATGTAGTACAGACCCAGGAAGGCGCGGAAACGTTGGAAAAATATGAAAAGAACAAAGCGTTTGAAGCGGCAATTATCAGCGATATGCTGCCGGGAAGAAACGGCTGTGCCGTGTGCAGTGAAATTCGGAAAAAATCGTTGATTCCCATTATTATGCTCACCAATTCCAACAGCGATAAAGAGCAATATGCCTGTTACCAAAGCGGAGCGGACGTGTGTCTAAAAAAACCCGTTAACCTTGAAATCCTATCCGTACGGCTGCAGGCACTACTGCACAGAAGCGGAGTGAACTTTCAACAAAGGATCTCCCTTGGCGGACTTACCCTGGATCGGGGAAAATATGAGTTTTCTTTGGACGGAAATAAGATTTCGCTTACTCCGCGGGAATTTAACCTGCTGTATTATCTGGTAAGTCATAAAAATATCGTTGTGCCTCGGGAAAAGATACTGGGTGCCGTATGGGGGAAAAGCTATATAGGAAACGAACGAACCATCGATACGCATATAAAATGTCTTCGAAAAAAACTGGAGGATTATCAGAATTGTCTGGTGACGTTTCGCAAGGTAGGATATGAATTTCAGTGGAAGCAGAATGCGCTAAAAAAAGAATAGCGAAAGAAGCACCGCTGCCCCCAGGCAGCGGTGCTTCTTATTGGAAGATAAAGTACCCGTGGGGTCTTGTAAATCTTGTACTAAATTTCCATTGAGAAATCGATTTCTAACCTATAATATGAATGGTATTACCAACGGGGGCGCAGGGGAATTTATAAAAAAGAAAATACGGAATATGGAATATCGGTATTGGAAGAGATTTGAAAACAAATTCTGGCGCTGTAAGGGATCTTGTATTTTTAACGCCGGAAAACTATAATGAAAATAGAATAGGTATTGGGAGGCGTTTTCTATGAAACGGGCTTATTTTTATGACACTTCCTGCGGCAAGATCGGACTGGCAGAGGAAGATGGGGCAATTACCAATGTGTTTTTTGGAAATACGGTATCGCCCAAAGAGTTTACGCAAGAAGAAACTCCTCTTTTAAAGCAGGCGGCTGCTCAGTTAAAAGAGTATCTGGCAGGCAAACGACAGAAATTTGATATTTTTTTGTGTCCGCGAGGGACGGAATTTGAATGTCAGGTTTGGTGGGCACTTAAAGAAATTCCTTACGGGGAAACAAAAACCTACAGTGAAATTGCAAAGGCCCTGGGGCGCCCCGGCGCCAGCCGGGCAGTAGGACGGGCCGTTTCCCAAAACCCCCTTTCCATCTTTCTGCCCTGCCACCGGGTGATAGGAAAGGACGGTTCTTTAACCGGTTATGCAGGCGGGCTGAAAATGAAAAAATTTTTGCTGGAACTGGAGCGCATCAATAAATAGTGAGAGGAGCGGGGCTTTTTTAAGGAAGGGATCATTTCATTTGTCCGCAAAAATAAAAAACCATGGAAAAATCCATGGTTTTTTTGGAGGCGCCAACCAGATTTGAACTGGTGAATAAAGGTTTTGCAGACCTCTGCCTTACCACTTGGCTATGGCGCCATATGCTATTATATGAAAAAAGACGTCTTATAATTACAAAGGCGCCCTTTTCTTTTTTATGGAGCGGGTTACGAGGCTCGAACTCGCTACCTCCACCTTGGCAAGGTGGCGCTCTACCAGATGAGCTAAACCCGCAGAAATGGTGCCTTCGGTCGGAATCGAACCAACGACACGAGGATTTTCAGTCCTCTGCTCTACCAACTGAGCTACAAAGGCAAAATGGCGACCTGGATGGGGCTCGAACCCACGACCTCTAGCGTGACAGGCTAGCGTTCTAACCAACTGAACTACCAGGCCAACAATGGTGGGAACTACAGGGCTCGAACCTGTGACCCCCTGCTTGTAAGGCAGGTGCTCTCCCAGCTGAGCTAAGCTCCCGAATAAGGTATCTGGCTTAAACAGTGCGTTATTAATTATATCTAGTTTGTCCCATTTTGTCAATAGATTGCACTGATTTTTTTTGGCTGTGAAATGAGAAAAGTTTCTCGGGCAAGGACACTATATATCACCTGTAATATATAGTCTGGTCGGTAATTTTAATTCACTTATACTATAAGGGGAGAATAATCATCTTAAGTATAAGGTATAAGTGATGAATATGGTGCGAATAATAGGTAGAAATATAAAGAAACTGCGGGAAGCTCAAAGGATTACCCAAGAAGAGCTTTCTTTCCGCGCGAAAATGAGTGTTTCCCACCTTGGAAGCATTGAACGGGGAATGAGCAATCCTACGGTGGAAACAATAAACAGAATAGCGCATGTTCTCAATGTAGAAGCGAGTATATTCCTTGTGGAAAATGAGGCTCAGCAACTTTCTCAGGAGGAAAGTATGCTTGTTAAAAAATATGTCAGCTATTTGATGCGGGTGCCTAAAGAAAAACAAAAGCAGTTACTGGATATTATTGACGCATTATTTATGCTGGAAATGGAAAATGAGGAATAAGCTATGTGTGATGAGAGAACTGGCAGACAGACTATAGAAGGATTAAAAGAATGTGTTTGCAACATGGATAAGGCGGCCGCTCAATTAGAGCATGGCTTGATAAGCTCGGATTATGCGCCTTATGTGAGGGAAATTCGCCAGAATATTGAAAAATTATATTCTTATCTAAAATAGCGCCTGAAAAACTGCCAAAGATTTTAGCGGCCTTCTCTAATTAAAACACAAAATCTACATAATTAAAAGGAATACAGGGAAAAACAGAGAAAAACAAAGGTTTTAAAAAAGAGATGGAAGTGTGTCCAGGCTTGTAAAGGTTTTTTAGGAAAATTGCACGATTAGCAAGTTGCCCATTTTAAAGAAAAAATGATATAATATTAATGTCCAAAGAACAACTCTAATCTGGTAATACAAATTAGGGGTGGAACTATGGTATAACAATACTCGCCTAACTTTTCAGCATTACAATTTTCCAAAAATTTTAAAAGGTGAGTGAAACTGTGAAAACAGACCAACTAGTCAAACTGGACAGAAACGATGCGGAGAAACTCAAGGCTTTATTGACCGAATGTTTTGAAGAAGATCCGTTGTACTGTCAACTTATTCCACAGCGCGAGTTAAGAAAAAAAATGCTGCCGGATATTTTCAGTTGTGATTTGGACGATATTTTTGAGAACTGCGAGGTATATGCGGATAGTAAGGACGTAAACGGCGTAATTGTCGTTGTTGATGAGTCTGAGCCGTACAGCAAACTCAAGTACTGCTATTCTTCGTTCCTTTATGTGCTCAAAACCATGCGTACCCTCATTAAAGATGACACTTCCCTGCGGACGTTGTGGAACTTTGCCAAAGGCAGAGATTATTTGAATTCCGCATGGACGGACGACATCGAAAATGACAAACGCGTGCACATCGAATACTTTGCGGTACGTCCTTCTATGCAGGGGAAAGGTATCGCGGGTAAGCTTATGAGATCGGTGCTTGAATACGCCGACCAAAATGAGCTAGCGACTTCATTGGAAACTCATAATGAAAAAAATGTACGGATTTACGAACATTACGGGTTTCGGCTTTTCGAGACCGTACAGAAAGACTTCGACGTCAAACAGTTCTGTATGGTAAGGTAAAAGTTATGCTGATGAACATCGTGAAAAAACAGGTATCGCCGCTGATGCGGGATACCTGTTTTGTGTTGTTGCGCGAAATGAATGAAAGAGAGATTACTCTTCCACGATCCACTTGCCTATTTTTTTCACAAAGTGGGAGTCTTCGGTTACCACCTTGACCGGCTTGGTGTAATCTAGGGACATGAGCCCCAAAATGGATTTCGCATCGGCAATTTTTCCGTCTGCGGTATGTACGCCTACGTCCTCTGGAGTCTGCATAGCAAGATACATAAACTGGCGAAGGTCCTCCGCAGTATCTAGTTTTACGGATTTAATAAACATAATAACGACCTCCTAATAAATAATATACATTTTCTGTACGCTTATATTAAACAACATTTCCTGGTAAATGTCAATATGCACAAATAACTTTTTACAAAAATGTTATAAACGCCCTATATTAGCACTCGAATACATCGAGTGCTAATTTTGTGTAAATATTCTGTGAACTCCCTTGACTTTTTATAAAAGTGTGGTACATTATAATTGTTAGCACTCGAAATGATGGAGTGCTAAGAAACGCTTGGGCAAGCGGCGGAAGTTGCGAGGTGGTATTCAATGAAGCTTGATCCCAGAAAACTGCAAATTTTGACCGCTATCGTTGAAACATACATTGATACCGGCGAGCCTGTGGGCTCCAAAACTCTCAGCGCCAAGCTGGGATTTCAGGTGTCTCCGGCTACTATCCGAAATGATATGGCCGCGCTGTTTGATATGGGACTTCTGGAACAGCCGCATACTTCTGCGGGGCGGGTGCCTTCCCATCTGGGTTACCGAATTTATGTGGACCAGCTGATGCATTGTAAACCCCTGTCGGAAGAAGAAAAAAGCGAAATTGATGCTTTGTTTAACGTACGCGATCCTGACCCGGATAAATTGCTGGAAGATGCGGCGGCTGCTTTGGCGGATTATACTAACTGCGCCACTATTTCCACCACCATCACTCCGAAAACCGTGCTGGTGAAACGGGTGGAGATCATTCCGGTAAGCGTTAGGACCGTACTGATACTAATTATCGCTACCAACGGTGTTATCAAAAGCAAAGTGTGCCGGGTAGATTTCAATGTCAACATGGACATTGTTAACTTTATTAATAATTTTGCAAACGGACGCTTGGCAGGGAAATCCTTAAACGACATTTCTCAGTGGTACATCAACTCCATTGCGGTGACTTTAGGGGATTATTCCAGATTGTTTACTCCGCTTCTGGCGGCGATCTATGAATTGTGCAAGGAGATCAATGACGGACAGTTTTATACTTCCGGCGCAGAGAACCTGTTAAGCTACCGGGAACTAGGGGAAATCGCCCACGAACTCCTGGTGACCATGTCCAACCGGGAGGAGCTGCTGGGGGTAATCGCATCCAAACAGGATGCGGTATTTATCACCATCGGCAAGGAGAACAGCCGCTCGGAGCTTTCGGATACTTCCGTGGTTGTTACTAAATATAAAATCGGCGAGCAAAACTCAGGCGCTATCGGCGTTATCGGACCGATCCGAATGGATTATGCAAAACTTATTCCTCATTTGGAATATTTCTCCCGCACCCTGGGAAGATTGTTGGCGGAAACTTTTGAAGAACAGGAATAAGGTTACAATTATAAATTAAGGTGGCGAATAGATTGTCTGATAAGAAAAAGAACGAGGAATTAGAACAGGAGACGGAGAGTACGGTTCCCCAGGCAGAGCAAATGGAGGAACAGGACTCCTCGCAGCAGCCAAAAGAAACCCAGGCTCCTGAACCGCCAGAAAAAACAGAAAAGCAGCTTTTGGAAGAACAAATTGCAGATTTAAATAATAAGCTTCTGCGTACTCTGGCGGAATATGATAACTTCCGTAAGCGCAGCCAGAGGGAAAAAGATGCTCTGGCTCCCGTTACCACCGCCAGCGTGCTGGCGCAGTTTTTACCGGTAGTGGATACTGTGGAGCGCGCCCTGGCCGCCGAGTGCAGCGATGGGGAATATAAAAAAGGCGTGGAAATGATATTAACCTCTTTTAAAGAAACCTTCAGCCGGTTGGGAGCGGAGGAATTTGGAGAGGTGGGAGAACAGTTTGACCCTAATCTTCACAATGCGGTAATGCATGTGGAAGACGAGGCGCTCCAAGCCAATACGATCACGGAAGTGTTTCAAAAGGGCTACAAACTGGGCGAGCGAATTATCCGCCACGCGATGGTAAAAGTAGCAAACTGATGTATCTTCCGGCGCAAAGCCGATAAGGATAAAACGAGTACATTTTATTTAAGTTAATTGGAGGAATAGATTATGGGAAAAATCATTGGTATCGACCTTGGTACAACTAACAGCTGTGTAGCGGTCATGGAAGGCGGCGAGGCAGTTGTTATTGCAAACCCTGAAGGGGCGAGAACAACCCCGTCTGTCGTAGCGTTTAAGAATGGTGAAAGAATGGTAGGCCAGGCGGCAAAGCGTCAGGCGATCACCAATCCGGACGGCACCGTATCTTCTATCAAACGTCATATGGGTTCCGATTATAAAGTGAATATTGACGGAAAATCTTACACCCCGCAGGAAATCTCCGCGATGATTTTGCAGAAGCTAAAATCCGATGCGGAAGCTTATCTGGGCGAGAAAGTGACGGAGGCGGTCATCACCGTACCGGCTTACTTTACCGACTCCCAGCGTCAAGCTACTAAGGACGCCGGGAAAATCGCCGGGCTGGATGTAAAACGTATTATTAATGAGCCAACCGCGGCGGCTTTGGCGTATGGAATTGATAAAGAGCATGAACAAAAGGTAATGGTATACGATCTGGGCGGCGGTACCTTCGATGTATCTATCATCGAAATGGGCGACGGCGTACAGGAAGTGTTGGCCACCAACGGGAACAACAAATTGGGCGGCGACGATTTTGATGAACGTGTGATTAATTTCCTTGCGGATGAATTTAAGAAATCCAGCGGCATTGACTTGAGAAATGATAAAATGGCTATGCAGAGGCTTAAAGAAGCTGCGGAAAAAGCCAAGATTGAACTTTCCGGCATGACTACCGCCAATATCAACCTGCCGTTTATCACGGCGGACGCCACAGGTCCAAAACATTTGGAAGTTACTCTGACAAGAGCGAAATTCAACGAATTGACTGCCGATCTGGTGGAAGCCACTATGGGACCGGTGCGTAAAGCGTTGGCGGACAGCGGTTTGAAAGTTTCTGAAATTGATAAAGTATTGCTGGTGGGCGGTTCCACCCGTATTCCTGCGGTACAGGACGCGGTAAAAGGCTTTATTGGCAAGGATCCGTTCAAGGGAATTAACCCGGATGAATGTGTTGCTGCTGGCGCTGCGATCCAAGGCGGCGTTCTGGGCGGCGATGTAAAAGGCCTGTTGCTTTTGGATGTTACTCCGCTTTCTTTGGGATTGGAAACCTTGGGCGGCGTATGCACCAAAATCATTGAAAGAAATACTACAATCCCGACCAAAAAATCCCAGATATTCTCCACTGCAGCCGATGGGCAGACTTCGGTAGAAATCCATGTGCTTCAGGGCGAACGCGAGATGGCAAAAGACAATAAGACTTTAGGTATGTTCCGTTTGGACGGTATCCCGGCAGCACCCCGCGGCGTTCCCCAGATTGAGGTTACTTTTGATATTGATGCCAACGGTATTGTTCATGTAACCGCAAAAGATTTGGGTACCGGCAAAGAACAGAATATTACCATCACCTCTTCTACCAACATGTCCAAAGACGATGTGGAAAAAGCGGTAAAGGATGCGGAAGCGTACGCGGAAGAAGATAAGAAACGCCGGGAAGAGATTGATATCAGAAACGGCGCGGACCAGATGGTTTACCAGAGCGAAAAAGCCCTGACAGACCTGGGAGATAAAGTGTCTGAAGAGGAAAAGACCAACGTAACCGCGAAGATTGAAGCTTTAAAGGAAGCGCTGAAAGGTACGGATATTGAAGCGATCAAATCCAAACAGGAAGAACTGCAAAAAGACTTCTATGATATGTCCGCGAAACTCTATCAGCAGGCGCAGGAAGCCCAGCAGGCGGCCGGCGGGGAACAGACCTCCGGGCAGCCTGGCGACGACGGCTATGTAGACGCTGATTACAAAGAGGTTGACGAGGATGGCAAGAAAGAATAAAATAAACAGGTCTGAGTTAAAGGAGATAAGGCGGAGCTTGGCTTCCGCCTTATCGCCGAGTTTACTTAATTTGAGAATTTCCTGTATGAAATAGAGGTGAAGCAGTTGGCTGAAAAACGTGATTATTATGAGGTGCTGGGAGTCCAAAAGGGCTGCTCCAATGACGAGCTGAAAAAGGCCTACCGGAAACTAGCCAAGCAGTATCATCCGGATATGAATCCAGGGGATAAGACTGCAGAGGCCAAGTTTAAGGAGGTCAATGAAGCTTACGAGGTTCTTTCTGACGAACAAAAGCGTGCCAGATATGATCAGTTCGGCCATGCGGGTGTAGATCCGTCCTATGGTGCCGGCGGGGCAGGAGCCGGAGGCTTTGGCGGCGCCGGAGGCTTCGGATTTGATATGGGTGACATTTTTGACAGCTTTTTTGGAGGCTTCGGAGGCGGCTTTGGCGGCAGTACCCGTACACGTAATCCCAATGCGCCGATCCGGGGCAACGATGTAAATATTACCATTGGCCTGTCATTTATGGAGGCCGCAAAAGGCACCAAAGAAAAGGTAACGATACAGCGGCTGGAAAAGTGCGACAGCTGTTCCGGCAGCGGCGCTAAGGCAGGGACAACTGCGGAAACCTGTTCTGACTGTGGCGGTACCGGCCAGGTAAGAGTACAACAGAGAACACCGATCGGCGTAATTCAGACTACCCGCACTTGCCCTAAATGTAATGGTAAGGGCAAGATAACCAAAGAACCTTGTCCCGACTGCCGCGGTATGGGCCGAGTTAGAAAAACCCGAACCCTGGAAGTAAGCGTTCCCGCCGGGATCGACGACGGACAGACCTTTGTCCTGCGGGGGCAGGGGGATCAGGGCTTAAACGGCGGGCCCGCAGGGGATGTAAATATTATGGTTACCATTCGTCCGGACCCGCTTTTTGAACGAGATGGATTCGACGTATGGTGCGATATTCCGGTCACCTATACCCAAGCGGTACTGGGAGATGAAATTGTGGTACCCACCATTGATGGCAAGGTGAAATATAATGTTCCGGAAGGAACGCAGTCAGGAACGGTATTCCGGCTGAGAAATAAAGGAATCCAATATGTAAACGGCAAGGGCCGGGGAGACCAGTATGTGAAGGTAAATATCGAGGTTCCCCGCAATCTGAGCACAAAACAGAAGGACGCTTTAAAAGAATTTGAAAAGCTGGCGACCGACAAAAACTATGAAAAGCGCAAGTCCTTTTTCGACAAGTTAAAGGACGCGATGAAATAATTTTACAAAACCTCCCGTTGTCTAACGGGAGGTTTTGTACTATAATAAAAATCAATCCTATGGGTTGTTGTGCCGCGTATGAAAATCAGGACAGAATTATCGGAGGTAATTTATGCAGTACAGTGAAGTTAGAGTGAAAATCCCCGCAAAGAGGGTGGAAACCGCATCGGCTATTGCTAACATGGTGGTGCCCTATGGCATTTATATCGAAGATTATTCTGATATTGAGCAGCAGGTTCCCCAGATTGCTCATGTGGACCTGATTGAACAGGAACTTTTGGATCGGGACAGGGAGACCGCTGTAATCCATGTATATATCAGTCCGCAGGAAAGCCCTTTGGAGGCCATCTCCTTCCTGGAAGAACGGCTGAACAAAGAGCAGATTCCTTATGAGATTGAGACAGATAAAATAGAGGAAGAAGACTGGGCGACTGCCTGGAAAAAGTATTATAATCCTACGAAGGTCAGTGATCGATTGGTGGTTTGCCCTTCCTGGGAGGAATATACGCCTGAGCAAGAAGAGGTAGTTTTGCTGATGGATCCGGGAATGGCTTTCGGCACTGGTACCCATGATACCACTCGGCTGTGTATGCAGCTGTTGGAACAGTATGTCGATAAGGATACCAATTTGTTGGATATCGGCACCGGCAGCGGTATTTTAGCGGTGGCGGCTCTGCTGTTGGGAGCGAAAAGCGCTGTAGGCTGCGATATCGATCAGGTAGCGGTCAAAGTGGCCGAAGAGAACGCTCGTCTGAATCAGGTGGAGGAGCGAGCTACGTTTCATTGCGGCGACCTGACCCAGAAAGTTACCGGAAAGTTTCATGTGATTTCTGCCAATATAGTAGCGGACGTAATTATCCGTTTGGTCCCTCAACTGGACGGCCTTTTAGAAAAAGGAGGGACGTTTATCGCTTCCGGTATTATTGATACCCGGGAGATGGATGTGATTGACGCGCTGGCCGGGGCGGGTTATATTTTAGATGAACGCAGGCAGTCAGGCGGCTGGGTAGCGCTGGCGGTGAAAAGAATTGCCGACGCGCCGCAAGATCTTCTTTAAGAGGAAGGTGCAATAATGCCAAGGTTTTTTACCACTGATATTGAGGGCGGCACCGCAAAAATTACCGGAGAGGACGCCGGACATATTTCCCGTGTTTTGCGTATGCGCGCAGGGGAGGAGATTACCCTGTGCGATATGGCGGGCTGGGATTATAAGGGGAAAATCTCTGCGCTTGAGCATAATCAGGTAACAGTGGCGTTAGAAGAAAAATGCCCTTCCCGAGGGGAGCCGGATATCCATATTACATTGTACCAGGCGCTGCCCAAGGGAGAGAAAATGGAACTGATCATTCAAAAGGCGGTGGAATTGGGAGTTTCCCGGATTGTACCGGTGATGAGCAAAAGGTGTGTTTCCCGGCCCAATGAAAAGTCTATGGAAAAGAAACTGGAGCGGTATAACAAGATTGCTCTGGAAGCGGCAAAACAGTGCGGCAGAGGAAAAGTGCCGCCGGTAGATCCCCTGTTGGGATTTTCCGACGCGGTTCAGGAGATGAAAAAGGATGCTCTGCCGATTATGTTTTATGAGCTGGCAGACCAGCCTTTGAAAGCTGCTCTTCAAAAGCGCGGCGAGGGGGCAATTTCCATTTTGGTGGGAAGCGAAGGAGGTTTTGACCAAGAGGAGGCCCGCCTGGGCAAAGAACAGGGACTTTTATGCCTGAGTTTAGGCAGGCGGATTTTACGGTGTGAAACGGCGCCTTTGTGCGCTCTTTCGGCCATTATGTATGAAACAAACAATATCTGACATAAAATTTCAGCATCAGGGGATAATGTAATGATGGACGCCAGGCTGTCCATGGAAAATGGAATGGAGTAAAATATGAAAAAGAAAATTGCAGGTTTAATTTTAATAATGCTGGCGTTGAATGCTTGTTCTTTCCGCTCTATCCCCCAGGAACAGGAGCTGCCAACTTCTTCTGATTCGGAATTTATTGTTTCCCAGGGGGAAGAAAAGCAGGAACTTCAAAGTCCGCCGGAGAGTGAACCTGAGGAAGCGCCCTTTAGCAGTTCACAGGAAAATCAACCCGTTCAGCCGCCAGAGGCAGACTCGTCCTCAGAAACCGACCTGGCCCCGGAAACAACAGAGGATTGGATGCTGGTCTTGGCCAATTTTGAAAATCCGTTGCCAGACGGGTATGAACCGGAACTCAAGGAAGTACAAAATGGATATAAGATGGAAGAGCGGGTGGCGGATATCATGATAGAGATGATCGCCGATGCGAAAGCGGACGGAGTAGATCTGTTGGTTTGTTCGGCTTACCGTCCTTACTCTTCCCAGGAAAGAATTTTTAACAACAGCGTGGATGCCTATATGAACGGCGGGAAAAGCTATGAGCAGGCGGTGGTAGAAACCGCTAAATTGATTGCTAAACCAGGTACCAGCGAGCATCAGACCGGGCTGGCGGCAGACATTGTGACGCCCTCCTATCAAAATTTGGATAGCGGATTTGAGCAGACCAAGGCGTTCCAGTGGTTGAGCGAGCACGCGGTTGAGTATGGGTTCATCCTTCGTTATCCTGCAGACAAGGTGGAAATTACTAAAATTGATTATGAGCCTTGGCACTACCGATATGTGGGACAGCAGGCGGCAAAAGCGATCAAGGAGCAGGGACTTTGCTTGGAGGAATACCTAAGCTAAGACAAAACGCAAAGGGTGAGGGTGTTTGGTGCTGAACAAAAGCGCAGTGGCGGAAAAAGCCGCGGGAATATTCGGACATAAAAAAGGCGCCCCATGGATTGCGCTGCTATGTCTGGTTATAATAATTTTTGCCGGCTCCTTTCTTGCGTGGCATGTGGAAAGAATGAAGGACGAGCTGATGAAAAGCCAGATTGTGGAGCGCTTTTTCACCCAACAGGAAAAAGGTAAGGTAACCCAGCTGTTAACAGATCCCCAGACGGCCGACTTGTTTGTAAAATATATAGACGCTCTGGCGGGAGTTGTGAGCAACATGGAGTTTATTCCAGGACAGAGCGTCGCTCAATTTGGCTCGATTTCCCGCTGTGCCAGAGAAAATGATATTGTGATTGAGGATTTTGAATTTGAAGAGGACGGAAGTCATTTTTATATCAAAAGCAAGGCGGACAGCCAGCAAGCGGCGCAGAATTTCCGGGATAGCATGCGGTTGGAAGAATATTTTTCCAGCGTGGAAATAGATGGCTATCTCAACTATGAGAATGAGTACATATTCACAACAACTTGCTTTGTGCAGTCGTGAATTTAAGCATATTTGTAAAACCGTTCAAAAAGTTTACAGAAAATACATATATACTATTGAACACTAACACAAACCTATGTTAGTATCAGTATAATCGGAGGTCTGGGATTTTTTCAGATCTGCGAAAGAATGGCGGAATAGAATTGGAATTAAACGACAATAAAGATGTTTTAAATTTTCATTTAACGAAAAAACATATTTTTTGGTTTTTAGCCGCTTTGGTGCTCTCTGGTACGTTAGTGCGTTTTGCGGCGGCTTATCACAGGGTCCATTATTTTGATCTGAGTTTTTATGTAGACTGGTCCGCAGGGGCTGTGAAGGACCTGTTCGGAGTATACGAAAACGTTTCCAATTTAGATTATCCGCCTCTGTTTATTTTTCCCCTTTATATCACGGGAAAATTGCTGGAAATGCCTTGGGTCTATGAACTGGAATCTTTTAAAATGCTGGCGCTCAAAGGCTGGCAGATGCTGTTCGATATTGCTACGATTCCTTTGCTTTACCTGGTTCTCCGCAGGCACAGCAAACTGGCTGGGCTGATGGCCGCCAGCCTTTGGACGGTAAATCCAACAATTATTATGAACTCCTCTTATTGGGGACAAACAGACAGTATTATGATTTTTTTACTGCTGTTGGCATTTTTCCTTTTGACCGGCCATAAACCTGTATGGTCAGGGATTGTGATGACTTTGGCTTGTCTGATGAAATTTCAGTCGCTGTATTTTGCGCCCTTGTACGCATTATATCTTCTTACCAGCTACCGCGGAAAAAAGATCGGACAGACGATTACGGCAGGGGCGGGCGTAGCGATTGGCATATTTGCGCCGTTTATGATGAGAAGCGGCTGGAAATTGCCGTTTGAAATTTATATGGGCGGCTTTGAACAGTATCCTGCCGCCTGCCTCAATGCGTTTAACTATTATGGCGCTAATGGCCTGAACTATGAGTATGCAGACGTAGTACTGTTTGGAAATCTTACTGCGGAAAATTTGAGCATGATGATTATCGGGCTGAGTCTGATGATGCTCTTGTTCTTTTATTTTACCGCCAGTGAAAAAAGCGTCTGGCTGTTAGGGTTTATATTTATGCAGACGATCTTTATGTTTACCACCCGGATGCACGAACGGTATCAAATTCCGGTGTTAGCGTTTGGGCTGATCGCCTGCTTTATACACAAAAGCCTTCTGCTTTTTATAAGCTATATGGGGATCACTGTGATTACGTTTATCAGCCATTTTATTGTGATGGAAAATATGATCTCTTACCCATGGACCACATGGATGGAACATTATGATATGATTATTATTGTTATGTCCATGATTAATTTGGCGGTTTATTTAATTACTTTGTGGATCTCGGTACGGATACTTTACAGGCACGGCGTACAGGATTTGGTGACTAGTTTCTTGGCCTGCCTGCCAAAAAAGAAATTAACGGCGCCGATAGTTGGACCGGTAGTGCTTCAGGAGGAGCCTGCCTGCGGCTTCCCGCCGAAATTGGAATAAATCCCTTTTACTATCAATGAAAGCGGTGTATGGATTTTGAACTTGTTTTCACATGTAACCATGGGTAGATATTTGTATAAATATTTTACCCATACCATGGGTTTGGAGCTGGATAAAAAGACGTTTGTTACTTGGAATGTCATGCCGGATATTGCTCCATCTCTGTTAAAGCTGTCCCATTTTAAGAAGGATATTTATGATCTTGTAATGGAACGGGCACAGGACTTAATTGAAAACGAAGGGAATATGACGGTAGAGGAATACAGCAAACATTTGGGAATTCTTTGTCATTTCATGTCCGATTTTTTCTGTTATGCCCATGCGGAATATTTTGACGGAAGCAAAATCGGCCATCTAAAATATGAAGTAAAAATGCAGTTTTACGGTTATAAACGGCGGGATATGTTGCATGCGATTGATTTAATTGCAAATGCGGCGGAGCTGGACTGCCAGGCGACCTTATATGAACAGATCAACAATCTCCATGATCAATATGTGAAGGTGGCGCCTTCCTATGGGGTGGATTTCGTATATTCACTAACTGCCTGTGTGGATTTGGTGCTGCAGCTGCTCCCGGAACTTAGACCGCAGGAAGCGGCGGCTGCTATATAAACCAGAAAAATCAGCGAAGAACCCGGAGTATGCCGTGTTCTTCGCTTTTATATGTTTAGGAGACGAACTTTCATGCAGATGACGATAAACTATCAACAGCAGCTGGACAAGACCTTAGCTGCGCTGGAAAAGAAGGCGGAAGCGCCGACTCTTTTGCTTCACAGCTGCTGTGCGCCATGCAGCAGTTATGTACTGGAATACCTGTCGGATTTCTTTCAGATTACCGTGTTTTACTATAATCCCAATATCTATCCCCGGGAGGAATATGACCGCCGGCGGCAGGAACAGGAGCGCTTTTTAACACAGGCAAAGCCAGGGAAATATCCGGTAAAATTTATAGCGGGAGAGTATGAGGACGTCCGGTTTTATGAGGCGGTACGGGGATTGGAGCAGGAAATGGAAGGCGGAGAACGATGCTTTTGCTGTTATGCGCTGCGCCTGCGGGAAGCGGCTGTTCTGGCAAAAGAGCATGGTTTTGACTATTTTACCACCACTCTATCAATCAGTCCTCATAAAAACGCGCAAAAGCTCAATGAGATCGGCAGGAGTCTGGAAGAGGAACTGGGGGTAAGCTACTTATATTCTGATTTCAAAAAAAAGAATGGATACAAACGCTCCTTGGAGCTTTCCAAGGAATACGGCCTTTACCGGCAGGAGTACTGCGGATGTATATTCTCACAAAGAAAATAAAACCAGGATGCGCAGCATCCTGGTTTTTTTATCGGAGCATTTTTTTGATGGTTTTAATCTCATCAGAGGTTATAGAGCCGGTGACACGCAGAAAAAAATAATAGATCAGACAGGTCAGAAGAATAGATAAAGTGAGGGAAGCGGCGGTATGTACTTTTCCTAAAAAGGTGAAACGTTCGATCAATTCAACCACTGCTACAGCACCAATGATGCCAAAGGCAGGCTTTAAAATCCATTGAAAGATACGTATCCGGAAGCTGGTGACACAGACTAGGCTGTTGATGCTCAGAGAGATGTTGATCAGCATACTGGTGAACATAACGATAATATATCCCTTAATTCCATATAAGGGAAGCAGGAACCAAATCAGCACTATACTCACCATCAAATCAAAAATATCATGACGCATAGCGCTGATCTGCTGATTTAGCCCTTTTAACAGGCTGTCAACCGAATTGTCAAGGTAGATCAAAATTGCCAAAGGAGCAAGAATTTTAATATATCCGGCCACCTCCTGACTGTGATAGATAATATCCCCCAGCGAGTTGGAAAAACACATCAAAACACCGCACACTCCAATGGAAAAAAACAGATTAATTTGGAAAACCAGCGAGATAATATAATCGATTCTTTCATAGCGCTTTTGTTCGTTGCATTCGGTAACCTCCGGTACCAGCAGGCTGGAAAATGCAGACAGGAAAGCGGAGGGAAACATGATTACCGGCATCGCCATGCCGCTGACCATGCCATATTGAGCGAGAACGCTTTCTGGAGAGCCGCCGTGTTTTTGCAGGCCTTTAGGAATCATAAGATGTTTTATGGTGGAAAGACCTGTGCGGATATAGGCGCTTAAAGCTACGGGAAGAGCGATCCCCAATAACCGCGGGGTCAGTCGTTTGCCGCTTTTTCCATCGTTGGGAAGCTTTCGTTTGTCGCGAAGAAAGAGCAGAAGTAAATAGAAAAACGAGCCGATTTCTGAAATGGAACCTCCCAGTACAACTGCGATACAACCATATTCCAGTCCAGAAGGAACCATCAGCTGCAGAAGGCAGACAGTAGCGGTAATACGAATAAACTGCTCCACAATCTGAGCACAGGCATTTTTACTGATTCGGCGCATAGCGGTGAAATATCCGCTGAAGGTGGAGGCCACCGCTAAAAAAGGCAGATTAATAGAAAGAAGATATAAGGATGATATCGTTCTGTGGTCCCCCAGCCACACCTCTCCGATAAAAGGCGCGCTAAAAAATAACAGCGCCCACGCCAAAAGCCCGAAAAAGGCGCTGTAACAAACACAGCGCCGCATAGCGCGCTTAATGCCGGTATGGGAGCCATGGGCCAATTCTTCCGCTACCAGACGGGTAGAGGCCAGGCCGGCGCCGGAAGAGGCCACGGTAATGGCGAAAGAATAAACAGACATAATTAACTGATACAGTCCCATCCCGAGGGCGCCGATTTTATTGGAAATATAGACGCTGAAGAAAACCCCGGTGGTGCGTATTACCAGGGAAGTGAGGGTTAAAATCGCAGCGTTGATTAAAAAAAGTTTGAGTTTTCTCATGATGGCGGTTCGCTCCTTATAGTTCAATATATGAAAGGAGCGGACGATATAAGCCGTTTTTGTAAAAACTCAAAAAACGCATAGTTGAGAGAGATTCGGCGCCAATATTTTCCTGTCGCAGCAGAGAAGTTATTTTGGAAAAAATGTCCTTTGTTTACACAGGCTTTTACATTTATAACCAGGATATTTTAAAGTTTTTTCCGGTTGCGGCTGGCGCTCACCCATGGTACCATAAAAGGGGGAATCCTGCTTGTTTTATCATTTTCACCAAGGAGGGAAGCGTGTTCGTCGGTATGAACAAAATAGTTTTAAGCATAAACTATTTTGTTGTTATTTCGCCATATGTGATAGAAAATTGATGTAAATATGTTGACTTTCTGTATACGTGAGATTAAAATATGTTTAGCATTCTAACTAATTTTTGCGGGAGTTGATCGCCTTCTATGGAAGAAAATACCCTTTCCGGTTATGTATTTGCCGAACAGCTTTCACAGATAATGCGGCTATATTTTGCCCGGGCGTATGTGTTGCTTCAAAATGTAGATGTCCACCCTGGCCAGCTTCCGGTGCTGCATGTCTTGGAGAAGCACGACGGCCTAAGTCAAAAAGAGTTGGGAGACTTGCTGTGCGTAAAAGCGCCCACTGTTACTGTGATGATTAAACGTATGGAACGGTTGGGGATGATTGAGCGCAAACATGATGAAAACGATCAAAGGATTTATCGCATTTATTTGACCGCACGAGGGCGGAAAATTGCCGAGCGAGTAAAACGAATGATGATGCAGATGGAGCAGGAGCTGTTATTCCAATTTTCTGAGACAGAAATTGTCCTGCTGCGCAGATTTTTAGAGCACATACGACATAATCTATCGGTTTTAATAAGTAAGGATCAGGAAAGAAACATGGTTACGGAAATTCTATCCAGCATTCCTGAGCACAACAGTTTGGTCTAATGGAGGTTATTTATAAATGGATAAGAAAAAGAAGATCATCGTCGCGGTGGCAAGCGTCATTGTAGTGAGCGTTTTGGGATTGATCGTATATCGTATCGCAAGCGGATTAGAGAATGATGCGGTTGCAGCGGTGGATTCAACCATAGAGGTGCAAACAGATTCTCCTCAAAAGGGAGATTTGGTATTAACCACAGAGTACATAGGAAAAATTGAACCAAATGAATCGGTGTCGGTACTGCCAAAAGTGTCCGGCCAGGTATTGAATACTTATTTTGAGGTGGGGCAGACCGTAAAAAAAGGGGATCTTCTTTATGAAGTTGACCCGCAGGATATTGAACTTTCGGTTAATGTGGCCGCGGCGGCCTATAATTTGACAGTGGCTTCCGTCCAACAGCAGCTCACCGGTACCGACAGTCAGATGGTCCAGGCGCAGGCGTCGGCTAAGTCCGCGAAAAACAGCTATCTGAACGCATCGGACGCCTATCACGAGTATGATGACAGGTTTGACGACCAACTGGAAGCGCTGGAAGACCAGAAGGATATGCTCCTGGGCGGGGTAAATCTGGCACAGAGGGAAAAGGAAGAAAAGAAAGCGGAGTATGAAACCGCACTTTCGGATTATAAACAAACCTATGGAGAGGATATAAGCGATCCGGGAGACGCGAATCCTGATCAGAAAGCGGCATGGGAAGATCTGCAGGAAAAGGATGCCAGCCGTAAAAAAGCAGAGGATAATTTTACTGCTGCCAATGCTTCTTATCAAGCGGCAGTTAAGGCATATGAAGCGTTAGACGAGGGGTATGATTCCAACTATGAACAGCTGGAAACCGCCAAGAAAAACGCCAGCATTGCTTACCAGAGCAGCCAGGAATTGCTGCGGATTTTGGAAGAACGTTCCGCTCCGGAAGCAAAAGCGACCGCGGAGGCCCAGATCAACCAAGCAAAAGCGTCTTATGACAGCGCTTTACAGCAGTTGGAAAACACAAAAATCTATTCGCCTATCGACGGCGTTATTGAAGCGAAAAATGTAGACCCGTTGGATATGACTTCCCCTCAGTCCCCGGCTTACGTGGTATCCAACAAAGAGATTATGGTGGTTACTTTCAGCGTGCCGGCCAATGTAGTAGGCAATCTGGAAACAGGAGATAAGGTTACGGTGGAAAATGGCTCCCAGGCCTATCAGGGAACTATTATTGAAGTAGCGACAATGGTGGATCAGGCCAGCGGCTTATTTAAAATCAAAGCTCGTATCGATGACGGGGACGGCAGCTTGCTTTCCGGGATTTCAGTTAAAGTGAGTGTGGATACCGAACGGGCGGAAGATGGACTTCTTCTTCCTGTAAGCAATGTTTACTATGAAGATTACAAGCCTTTTGTATATGTTGCAGACGGGGATACGGCGAAAAAGGTATTTATTGAACTGGGCGTAACCGATGGGGAAAAGGCGCAGGTAGTTTCCGGTTTGTCTCCGGCGGATAAGGTAATTTCCTCCTGGCACCCAAGCTTGGGCGACGGTGCGAAAATCAGAACCATAGGGGAAGCGGCACAAGTCAACGCTGCCGTCACGGAGGAATAGACAGTTTATGAACTTAACAAAGATTTCGATAAAAAGACCGGTTGCTGTACTGACTTGCGTTTTGGCGTTAATTATCTTTGGAATGTCTTCGATTATCTCCACTCCGGTAGAACTGACCCCGGATATGGAATTTCCCATGTACATTATCAGTACGGTTTATCCGGGTGCCGGTCCGCAGGAAGTGGAAGACAATGTCACTAAAGTGATTGAAGGCGCAGTTTCCACAGCGGGTGGATTAAAAAATATTTCATCCATCTCTCAGGAAAATTACTCTATTGTTATGTTGGAGTTTGAGTATGGCACCAACATGGATCAAACCTATATGGATGTGCAGGAAAAATTGAACGGTTCCTACAATAATTTGCCGGAAACCGCAATGAATCCTACCATAATGGAACTGAGCATGAATGCTATGCCGGTGATTATGATCGCGGCGGAAAACTTGGGGACGTCCAATATCCTTACCTATATCGAAGATGAGGTAGTGCCTGAGTTTGAAAAACTTTTAGGGGTGGCGGAAGTCACCGTTTCCGGCGGTCAGGAAGATTATATCAGCGTAGAGTTGATAGAGGAACGTATGCAGCAATACGGGCTGAATATGAGTACGATCAATTCGATCGTAGGAGCGGCGGATTTCTCTATTCCGGCAGGGGATATCCAAATGGGGGACCAGTCGCTGATTTTCCGGGGAGGGGTTACCTATGACAGTGTAGAGCGGCTGAAAACAATCCCTATTCCGCTGCGCACCGGTGATATTATCCATCTTTCGGATGTGGCAAACGTAAGCAAATCCATAAAATCCACAGATACTATCAGCCGCTATAACGGCAACGACGCCGTAGGTATCTCGATCACAAAGCGGCAAAGTTCGAATACGATGGATGTTACCAAAGCCATCGTAAAACAGATGGAAAAGATCAATCAGGAGAATCCTAGTTTAAAACTAAGCGTAGTATATAACTCCAGCGATATGATCAACTCCGCGATTGGAAGCGTAGTAAGCTCGCTGCTTTTAGGTATTGTAATTTCTGTATTTGTATTGTTTTTCTTCTTGGGGGATATCAAAGCCTCCGCGATCATAGCTACATCCATGCCGCTGTCAGTGTTTGCGGCGTTGGTGCTGATGTCTATGGCTGGAATAGGGCTGAATGTGATGTCCTTAGGCGGCCTGGTGATTGGCGTGGGTATGATGGTGGACAACTCGATCGTTGTACTGGAAAGCTGTTTCAGAAACCGGGATGAGGTACGTTCTTTTAAAGAATCCGCGCTGGAAGGCGCCAGGGTTGTGACCGGAGCGGTTATCGCCTCCACGGCGACCACTGTGGTGGTATTCCTGCCCATCAGCTTGATAAAAGGCCTTTCCGGGCAGATGTTCAGTAACGTGGGCTTTACCATTGTATTCTCTTTGCTGGCGTCTTTGATTTCCGCGCTGACCTTGGTACCGCTGTTGTTTATGAAGCTGGAGCCAAAAGAACGCATTGGCACCCGGGTTTCCAGAGGCGTTAATAAATTAGAGCAGGCATATAGTAAATTTGTAAGAAAAACCTTTGCCCATAAAAAACTTACAGTTTTGATAGCTATATTGCTTCTAGTGATCTCGGTTGGTATGCTTCCGTTTATCGGAACAGAATTAATTCCTTCCATGGATCAGGGTTCCCTGAGCGTAACGGTACAGATGAAAAAGGGACTTACCTTGGAAAAAGCCAATGAGATTACTTCTCAGGTGGAACAGCTGGTGGCTCAGCAGCCGGATGTTAAGGATTACCTGCTGACCCTTACCGAAGGAGGGGACGCCTCCATTTCTGTTTATTTGAAAGACGACCGGGAGTTGGAGACGGCGCAGCTGGTAGATCTTCTGCGCCAGCAGACACAAGGGCTGCAAAATTGTTATGTGGATGTGTCGCAAAGCTCTATGATGTCTATGGGCGGCGCTTCCGAGGTTTCAGTACAGATTCAAGGACAGGACATAGACGTACTGAAAGAAGCCGGGGAACAGGTAAAAGCGATCATGCAGGATTATCCGCATATTGTCTCCGTTTCCTCTAATCTTTCGGACGGCGCACCGCAGGCGGAATTGATTGTCGACCCCATAAAAGCTTCTGCAGTAGGGCTTACTCCAGCACAGGTAGTGGCCAATGTAAACAGCGTGGTTACTGGTACGAAGGCTACTACTCTGACAGAGGATTCCCGTGAATATGAAGTGCGTGTAGAATATCCGTCGGGCAGTTATGACCAGGTGAGAGATCTTTCGGGATTGATGCTTACTACTCCCAGCGGCCGACAGGTTCCGCTTTTGGATGTGGCGACGCTTCAATATTCCAATGCGCCGGAAGCGATACAGCGCAGCGACCGTCAATATATTGTAGAAATTTCCGGTCAGACGTCTTCGAATGCTCCCAAAACCCTTTCCAGAGATATTAGTCTGGCGGTCAATAAAATGGAATTGCCCGAGGGAGTTTCCATAGCTATGGGCGGCGACGCGGAAATGATGAACGAAGAATTTAGGAATCTCTTCGGCGCTATGGGCACGGCGATCCTGCTGGTATTCATGGTAATGGCGATCCAGTTTGAATCCATGCGTTTTTCTCTGGTAGTCATGATCTCCATTCCATTCTCCTGTATCGGCGCTTTTGTCCTGCTGTTGTTGGGAGGATATACCTTCAGCATGACCTCATTGCTTGGTTTTATTATGCTGGTAGGTATTGTGGTTAACAACGCCATTGTTCTGATCGATTACGCCAATCAGCTTCGCGAAAGCGGCATGTCTGCGGAAGAAGCATTGGTCACCTCCGGACGTACCCGTCTGCGTCCTATTCTGATGACTACCTTAACCACTATTATGTCTATGCTGCCGATGGCTTTGGGAATTGGCGGAGATGTGGAAATGATGCAGTCAATGTCAGTTGTTGTTATTGGCGGTCTTACCAGTTCCACTTTCCTTACGCTGATTTTGATTCCAGTATTTTATCTTATCTTCCTTCCAAAGGCGCAAAAGCCCAAGAAGGAAAAAAGAAAAAAGAATAAAAAAGAAAAATCAGAAGAGGAAAGAGAGCTTTCCCCTTCGGTAGAAAAAAGTATAGAAGAACTACAGGGAATTTAGCAAAAAAGAAAACAGCGGGAGAATGTGGTGAGTCACATTCTCCCGCTGTTTTAATATTAATAGTGTAGGATCACATGGGCTATTTCGAGAAGAATATTCTTTTGATGGGTATCCATACGGTCATATATCTGAGCAAATTCTTCGTTGAGATAATCCTGATGAGAGGGTACGGCGCCTGTAATAAGCTCGGAAATGTCACAGTTGAGATGGGTAGCGATTTCGGATAAGGTGTCCAGGCTGACTTTGGTAATTCCTCGTTCTATCTGGCTGATATATCCTACAGATACCGATAAGGATTCCGCAAGATAATCCTGTGTTTTTTCCAGGTCTTTGCGCCTTTGCTTAATTCTTTTTCCAATAGCGCGATAATCAACACTCATCACTATCACCTATTCTTAGTTTATAAGTAATAACTTCAAATATACAGATACTTACCACTAAAATTAAAGTTATAATTGTTGATTATTTTTGATTCTTGTGGTAAAATTGACACATTGGGTAGAAATGTGATGAATTATGTCGAAAAGGACGTGATAGGATGGATTTGCTGGATCGGCTGGCAGACTTGTTTGGCTGCCAGTATTTATCAGACCTGAAACTTGTTAGCCTTCATGTGAGCTCCAGGGAGATACAGGAGCTGATGAATTTGGATGAAACCAGTTATTCGCTTGAAGACTATACTGAGGCGGCAAGCTATATTTTAAATGAAGAAAAATCTTTCTCTACGATAAAACAGGCTAAACAAGCGATTGTTCAGGCACTGATGCTCAAATGAAACTGAAAAAATGTCTTGTGCTGCGAAGCACAGGGCATTTTTTAATTTGAGAAAATTTAAAAATAGGGTATTGACATTTGAAATTTGTAGTTGTACTATTGTATTAATTGATTAATACAATAGTACAAAGGAGGCGAAGATATGGCATGGGACCTAAAGAATGACCGTCCTATCTACACACAACTGGTCGAACAGATAGCGATAGGTATTGTTTCGGGAAATTATCCAATAGGTGAAAAGCTGCCGTCTGTGCGGGATTTAGCATCGCAGGCCGCGGTAAACCCCAATACAATGCAGCGGGCCTTGACAGAGTTAGAACGCAAGGGGCTTGTCCATACACAGCGCACCAATGGCAGATATATAACGGAGGATAACGGGATGATAGAGAAGGTAAGGCAGGAATTGGCGCAGGAGCAGATCTCTGAATTTATCCAGAGCATGACAAAGCTTGGTTTCAAAAAAACCGAAACGGTCCAGCTGATTAATAAGTTTATGGAGGAGGAGAAGTGATGGCTCCTATATTAGAATGTAAAGGCTTAAACAAATTCTATGGCGGAAAACAGGCCTTGAAAACGATTGATTTAAGCCTTGGCAGGGGAAGAATCGTGGGACTGCTAGGGCCAAACGGCAGCGGAAAAACCACTTTGATAAAATTGGCCAGCGGGCTGCTGACCCCTACCGGCGGGGAGATATTGATCGATGGAAAACAGCCGGGCATCGAAACTAAAAAGTTGGTATCCTATCTGCCGGAACGCACCTATTTAAACGATTGGATGAAGGTGCGGGATATCATTGATTTCTTCTGTGACTTTTACGGGGATTTTAATAAAGAGAAAGCATATGATATGCTTAGCCGGCTGAATATCAATCCCAACGACCGGTTAAAATCTATGTCAAAGGGAACCAAGGAAAAGGTACAGCTAATCTTGGTAATGAGCCGGGAAGCAAAACTTTATCTTTTAGATGAGCCAATCGGAGGTGTAGATCCGGCAGCCAGAGATTATATTCTTCGCACGATTATCGGCAATTACAGCGAGGACAGTACGGTGGTTATCTCCACTCATCTGATTGCCGATATCGAACCGGTATTGGATTATGTGGTATTCATCAATCAAGGGGATATCGCTATGAGCGCTACATTGGATCAAATCCGGGAAGAACAGGGGAAATCGGTGGATGAGCTTTTCCGGGAGGTGTTCAGATGTTAGGAAAACTTTTAAAATATGAGATAAAGGCTACGGCAAGAGTTTTTATTCCTTTGTATGGGATCGTTTTTTTACTGGCGATTATCAATCGAATTTTCAGTATGCTGAAAACTCCTTTTTATCTGGAAGAGAACGCCAACTTTCTTAGTGTTTCAGCCAATGTAACAATCACCGCTTATGTTTTGATGATCTTTGCTATTTTTATCTTTACTCTGGTGATTATGATTCAGCGGTTTTATAAAAGCCTGCTAGGGGACGAAGGATATTTGATGTTCACCCTGCCGGTGCGGCCGATGGAGCATGTAATAGCAAAATTAATCACTTCAGTTATGTGGATTGTAGCCAGCTGTCTGACTACTGGGCTTTCCCTTTTGATCTGGTTCGCCAACAAAGAATTTTTCTATGGATTGAGATATGTCTGGGATGAGATTTTAGAATTAATGGCGGAAATGGGGCCAAGGCTGGGGGCGTTTACCGCCGAAATGATTGTGTTGGTAGTGCTCAGTATGTTCTCCACAATTTTAGCAATTTATATGGCGATGTCCATCGGCCAGCAGTTTAATAACCATCGGATATTAGGTTCGTTTGGGGCTTATATTGGTATCAATGTGGCTGGGAATTTTATCGGAAGCTTGTTGTCTTTAGCTTTCATGATGCCTTGGGTACAAAAAAACTTTGAATATGACCCGCTGAAATTTCTTGTAAATTGGATTATGCCCCTTGGGATTGTAATAGACATTGCGTGTGTGGCCATTTTTGTGTTGGTAATTAACTATCTGCTAACAAAAAAACTGAATTTAGAATAAAAGGTTAAAAGAAAACCGGCGGATTTTTGAGCCCGCCGGTTTTTTGCTTAATGATTGACTGTTTCCAGAGGAGGTAGTTTTGCTAAACGTTAGACCTAATAGCTATCCAAAAAATCATTTAAGGATATTTTTCACTATACTCCAGGCTGCGGTTTTACTTCTACTGCGATTTGGATAATGTAGTCGTTTACATTTGCCACCGCTACTTCGTCAATGATGTATTCTTCATAAAAATAATCGCCAATAGATAATTTATGCTTATTCAAAAAAGCCAGAAGCCTGCGGTAGGAAGAACGGATGGTATCGTAATTTCCTTTGTGATAGGCGACAGCATAATCGCCTTCCGGTTTATAAAAGCCGGGATAAAAAGGGCTTTGATCCGCAGCGTTGGCGAAAAAATAGGAGATGGGGTCGTCCTGGCCGGCGATTACGTCTTTGGTAGCCGCCATACCACCGGAATAAAAGTCGCTGTATACGTCGCTCTGGTCCTGCCGACTGATATATTCGGAAATAATATCAAAATAACTTTTCCCTTTAGTATCCTGTAAGGATGTGCTTAATACGATATTCTGTCGGGGAAGATGCTGTATAGTAATCAGATCACAATCGATATCCGCCGCTTTTTTTGTAATCTCGATACGGTTTTGCATGAGGGAGCGGATTTTATACATTTTAATAATTTCTTTTTCCAACTCTATGCTTTTGCGTTCGAACAGATCGATGAGAGACTGGGGGGAACGGTGGTCCATATACTCCTTGATTTCCATCAGGGACATATCCAGCTCTTTTAACGCGCTGATAATACCAAAAATATCAATCTGCTGATAGGTATAATAACGGTATCCATTCTCTTCTTTTAGGTCCGGGCTGAGAAGGCCGATATCATCATAATGGAATAAGGTCTGTTTTTTGACGCCGCACAGCTTGGCAAATTCTCCGGTCGTAAAAACTTTTTTTGATTTTTTACTCATTTTTACTAAAAACCCCCTTGACTGTATGGTTACCATATACTTTATAATAGACCTAGAGCAGAAATAAATCAAGTAAGGAGAGTAGTTAACTTCAAAAAATAGAATAGAGAAGATCTAATATGGAACTTTTAAGGGGAATGAGACGCGGGCAACTAGGCCCTGTCGTTTTGTTTATCATTTACCGGCGGTTATGATAAACAATTATTAATACAAATTTACGCCGCCGGAGGAAAGGCAGTTTTTAATCATGAGTACCACATTAGGCAAAAATTATAGTTTCGGAACACTGTTAAAGTTCGCGACACCCACCATCATTATGATGCTTATCTCTGCTCTATACAGTATTGTAGATGGTGTATTCGTAGCACGTTTCGTCGGTGCTGACGCATTATCGGCAGTAAATATCATTATGCCGCTCTACAGTGTTTTCTGGAGTGTCGCAATTATGTTCGCTACGGGCGGAAGTGCAATTATAGCCCGTAAGATGGGGGAAGGCAATGATTATGAGGCGAAACAAGACTTTACTTTGATCGTTTTGTTTGCGATTCTCATAGGCGTTGTAGTGTTGGTGGTTGGTTTGGTATTTTTAAAGCCAATCGTGACCGCCTTGGGTGCAACTCCATCTCTTTATGATTATTGCTATGAATATGCATTTGTTTTACTACTATTTTCACCAATCATTATCATAAAAAGTATGTTTGAATACCTTATGGTCACCGCCGGCAAACCAAAACTTGGTTTGGCTCTGAGTATGTTTGGCGGCGCGGCTCATCTGATTTTGGCATATGTCTTTATTGAACCTATGCAGATGGGAATCGCGGGTGCGGCCCTGGCCACTGGCCTGGGATGCTTAATCCCGGCGTTTGCGGGGGTAGCGTATTTCTTCCACAAAAAATCCCTGCTTTATTTTGTAAAGCCAAGTTGGAATTGGCGTGTCCTGTTGGAGAGCTGTGGAAACGGCGCTTCCGAGATGGTAGTCAATCTGTCGGAAGGCGTTACCACCTTGCTGTTTAATCTGGCAATGCTCAAATATGTTGGAGAAAGCGGTGTAGCGGCGATTACTATCGTTCTTTACGCTCAGTGGCTGTTGGTTTCTGTGTATGCAGGCTATTCTTCCGGAATAGCGCCGATCATCAGTTACAAGTATGGCAGCGAAGACTGGCCGCAGCTTAGAAAGATTGTAAGGGCAAGTTATGTCTTTATTATCATCTCTTCTGTTGTAGTATTGGCAATCTCCTATTTAGGAGCCAAAGAAATGGTTATGGTATTCTCCGATCCGGGCACGGAAGTTTATACTTTGGCGCTGCGGGGAATGTACCTGTTCGCGATCAGCTTCCTGTTTGTAGGGGTGAACGTTTTTGCATCCAGCATGTTCACCGCGTTTTCTAACGGAAGAGTATCTGCGCTGATTTCCTTCCTGCGTACTTTTGGATTTTTAATCCTTGGCATTCTGGTTCTGCCTCTGTTTATGGGCGTAGACGGCGTATGGATTTCTATTCCGTTTGCGGAAGTAGCAACTTTAGCGTTTTCTATTTTCTTTACTATCCGCTATGCGGAGGAATATGGATACTGCCGCAGTATAGAAGAGGAAGAGAAGAAGGAAAAATCCCGTGAGAAGAAAGACGTCGCATTAGAACATGTGAAAGAAAAAACTTCTTCTTGCTATCTTTAAATAACAATAATCTATAAAATAAGGACGGATGTGTCATCCGTCCTTATTTTTATGTCAAAAAACTTTTTTATGGTCTTAAATTGTTTACGTCCTATTAATAAATGGCTTTCGGGGCCTATGGTATAATTTGTATATTGAAAAATCCAAATGGTATTTTGGGATTTTTTGGTGACATAATTATAAGTAGTAAGAAAAGCCTTTTAAGGAGGAGACGTTTTTTTGGACTGGTACAGCAAACAGCTTACTCAAGTGGAAAAAGAATTAAATACTAATTTTGACACAGGCCTTACTTCTCAGCAGGCGCGGGAGCGTCTGGAAAGAGATGGTTTGAACAAATTAAATGAAAAACCCCCGAAGACATTTTTGCAACGCTTTTTGGCCCAGATGAAGGATGTTATGGTTATTATCCTGCTTGTAGCGGCGGGGATCTCTTTAGCATTAAGTTTTTATAATATGTCCATCGGTCAGGAAGCGGACTGGATCGAACCCATTGTGATTGTCCTGATCGTACTGATCAACGGTATTTTAGGAGTTGTTCAGGAGAGCAAGGCGGAAGCGGCGCTGGAAGCGTTAAAAAATATGTCCGCCCCCTTTGCCAAGGCGGTGCGCGACGGTTCGGTAGCTTCGGTTCCATCCGCAGAATTGGTAACAGGGGATATTGTGGAAATAGAGGCGGGAGATTTGGTCCCGGCGGACTGCCGTGTGATCTCCAGCTCCAGTTTAAAATGCGACGAATCGGCCTTAACCGGGGAATCTGTTCCAGTGGATAAGCAGCCGGCGGCCGAAATTCGGCAGGATGCTCCCCTGGGCGATCGGATTAACATGGTATACTCCGGATGCGCTGTTTCTTACGGCCGGGCACGGGCAGTAGTAGTAAGTACCGGCATGGGAACAGAGATGGGGAATATCGCCGCTATGCTGGAAGGGGAAGAACAGGGAGATACCCCTTTGCAGCAGAAACTTGCTCAGCTGGGAAAATATCTTGGCTTTTTGGCGCTAGGAATCTGTGTGGTTATTTTTGCTATCGGATTGATAGATAAACTGCCTATTATGGATATGTTTATGACTGCCGTATCCCTGGCGGTCGCAGCAATACCGGAAGGCCTGCCCGCTATCGTGACGATTGTCTTGGCGATTGGCGTACAGCGAATGGTAGCTAAAAACGCAGTGATCCGCCGCCTGCCTGCAGTAGAGACTCTAGGCAGCGCGTCGGTAATCTGTTCCGATAAAACCGGGACCCTTACCCAGAACCGGATGACGCTGGTCAAAGCGTACGCCGGAGGGGACATGGTAGATTTGGATGGAGAAATTCCGGAAAAGATTTTAGATCTGATTAAAATGGGGACCCTTTGTACCGACGGATCGGTAACAGTGACAGACGGTAGGGAAAAACACATCGGAGACCCGACGGAAACCTCTATTATCGCGGCGGCGCTGAAAAATGGCATGGCCAAGGAAGAGCTTGCAAAAGAGTATCCTCGTCTGGCGGATATTCCTTTTGACAGCGATCGAAAAATGATGACCACCATTAACCGGATTGGCGGAAAAAATATTGTTATTGTCAAAGGCGCCCCTGATATCGTCATGGACCGCTGTGTCAAAGGCGATCTCGCCAATGCGGCGGCGGTAAATGAACAGATGGGGCGAGAGGCTTTGCGTGTGTTAGCTATCGCCTATAAGGAAATCAAAGAGGTTCCTGCCGAGCCTACCTCCCAAGAGATGGAAAACGACCTGATTTTTGGAGGTTTGGTAGGAATGATCGATCCGCCTCGTCCGGAGGTAATTGATTCCATTGCAGAATGTAAACAGGCGGGAATCCGTACCGTAATGATTACTGGTGACCATGTGGCCACCGCCTCTGCGATTGCAAAGCAGCTTGGCATTATGGAGGATGACAGCCAGGCGCTTACCGGCGCTCAGCTGGCGGCGATGAGCGATGAGGAGCTGTTTGAGAACATCCGCCATTATTGCGTGTACGCCCGTGTGACTCCTACGGATAAAATTCGGATTGTCAAGGCCTGGCAGAAAGCGGGCGAGATTGTTTCGATGACGGGAGACGGGGTAAATGACGCTCCTGCGCTAAAAGCCGCGGATATCGGCTGCGCTATGGGGATTACCGGTACCGATGTGGCCAAAGGCGCGGCGGATATGACCCTGACAGACGACAATTTTGCAACGATCGTCACTGCTGTAAAGGAAGGGCGGGGGATTTATGACAATATCCGCAAGGCGGTGCAATTTTTACTGTCCTGTAACCTGGGAGAGATTGTCACCGTGTTTTTATCGATGCTTTTGTGGAAGGAATCTCCTTTGATGCCTATCCAGCTGTTGTGGGTGAACCTGGTTACTGACAGTCTGCCTGCCTTAGCGTTGGGGATGGAGCCGGTGGAAAAAGATGTGATGAAACGCGTTCCCCGCCGTAAGGATGAAAGCATCTTTGCGCATGGAGTGGGACTTATGGCGATATTGCAGGGCCTGATGATCGGATTTTTGACATTGGGAGCATACTTTATTGGCTCCCGTCTGTTCCCCATGGAAGGCGGAACGGTGAATATCCCCTTAGGGGAGAGCATGGCATTTGCTACCCTGGCGATTTCCCAGCTGGTACATGCCTTTAATATCCGCTCTAAATTTTCCATGTTCAAGGCAGGATTTTTAACCAACAAATATATGGTAGGAGCCTTTTTTGCCTCTTTGGCTTTAATGCTGATTGTACTGCTGGTACCGTTTATGCAGGGAATATTCGAAGTTATCGCCATGAGCATGGGACAGTGGCTGATCATCCTTGGGCTAAGTTTGGCCCCGTTTATAATTATGGAGGTTGTTAAATTATTTACCGGGCGGGAAGGGAATTAACAAAAATAGTTACAATTTGATAGCAAAATGAAAAGAGCGCAGTAGTTTTTTTAATAAAAAACACCTTTTAAGCGAATGGAACTAAGTATGGGAAAAGGAGAATTCTGATGAAATATAGGAAACTGATATTAGGCATACTTTGCGTTTCGCTTGTAATGGGGTCCTGCGCCTCTCCCGAAGCGGCGCCTGTAAAACCGGATGCCTCCTCTCAAGAGAACAGCTCCCTTTCTTCCCAGCCGGAACCGGCAACAACGGCAGTGCTGTCGGATACCACAGGTTATTTGACAGACAATGAAGTAGTTGAGAATTTGAGTGCCACGGGCGTAAACAGCGTCAATAAGTTTGGCTATGGGCTGTATAACAAGCTGTTTAAAGAGGATGAAAATGTTTTTGTTTCTCCGGTAAGCATGTATCTTGCCTTTGGAATGCTTCAAAATGGGGCCCGAGGAGAAACGGAAGAACAACTGGGCGCCATTTTAGGGGGCAACAAGCTGGAGGATCTGAATGCTTTTTGCCGGGATTTACAGCTGTATTTAATCAATAACCGGGATTCTACGGAACTGTCTGTCGGAAATTCTTTATGGATTCGTACTCAGGAAGCCAAAACCGTTCAGCAATCCTTTATAGATGCGCTGAGCCAGTATTACGGAGCAAAAGAGGCGGCCTTGGATTTTGATGATCCGGCGGCCGCGGATACAATCAACAACTGGGTAAAAGAAAGCACCAACGGAATGATCGAAAAGCTTATTGACGGGCCGGTTAATAAAAGCACTGTCATGTACTTGATCAACACCATCTATTTCAAAGGAGTATGGGAGGACGCCTTTGACGCCAGCCTGACAAAAGAGAAAGACTTTGCCGCTGCCTCAGGAACAATCCAAGTTCCTATGATGGTAAAAAGCGCTCAGTACCGCTATGTGGAAAATGATCAGCTGCAAGGAATATTGCTTCCCTATAAGGATGGAAAAACATCTATGCTGGTTCTGCTGCCCAAAGGGGACTTTGCCCAGTTCGCGAAAGGAATCACCAACGAGCAGATTACATCGCTGTTAGGGAAGATGACCTTCAGCGAGGTGGTGTTAAGCCTGCCTAAGATGGATATTGATTATTCTGCCGATATGATTGAGGCGATGCAGGCGCTGGGTATCACCGATTTGTTTGATAAAAGTGCGGATTTAAGCGGAATAAATGGAGAAAAGAACCTGTATGTTAATAAAGTGACCCATAAGACTGTGCTGAAGGTGGATGAAGAAGGGACAGAAGCTGCCGGAGCCACTGGAATTGGGATTGCTATGAAGGCGGCGGTGCCGACGCAACAGATTATTATGACTGTGGACCGTCCGTTCTTTACCGCTATTGTAGACAATGAAACTGGGTTGACTTTGTTTGGAGGTTCTATTGTAAATCCGCAGGCTTAAATTTGTGATAATATATCAAAAATGGTTGAATGATTTGGCGGATGTTGCTATAATAGAGGCGGAACGCATGACAAAAATAAAAAGGAGATGCAACTATGCCATTAGTAACAACTACTGAGATGTTCAAAAAGGCGTATGAAGGCGGCTATGCCATAGGCGCTTTTAATGTAAACAATATGGAGATTGTCCAAGGGATTACAGAGGCGGCCAGCGAAGAGCATGCTCCGGTGATTTTGCAGGTATCCGCAGGCGCGAGAAAATATGCCCGCCACGCTTATCTGGTAAAACTGGTGGAAGCGGCTTTAATGGAAAATGATATTCCCATCGCTCTGCACTTGGATCACGGCGCAGATTTTGATATCTGCAAAGCTTGTATCGACGGCGGTTTCAGCTCTGTTATGATCGATGGGTCCCATCACAGCTTTGAAGACAATATTGCCTTGACAAAAAAAGTGGTAGACTATGCCCATGCCCACGGGGTAGTGGTAGAAGGCGAGCTGGGACGGCTTGCAGGCATTGAGGATGCGGTAAATGTTTCGGCGGAGGACGCCTCCTACACCAAGCCTTCTGAAGTGGAAGAGTTTGTTACAAAAACCGGGGTGGATTCTTTGGCGATCGCTATCGGCACCAGCCACGGCGCGTTTAAATTCAAACCGGGCCAGAAGCCCCAGCTCCGTTTTGATATTCTGGAAGAGGTTAGCCAGCGTCTGCCGGGCTTCCCAATTGTACTGCACGGCGCCTCCTCAGTAAATCAGGAATATGTGGAAATGATTAATAAATACGGCGGGGAAATGCCGGACGCAATTGGTATTCCGGAGGAAATGCTTCGCCAGGCGGCCAGAATGGCTGTTTGCAAGATTAATATCGACAGCGATGTACGTCTTGCTATGACAGCGGCGATCCGCAAGCATATTGTGGAAAACCCAGGACACTTTGATCCTAGACAGTACTTAAGCCCCGCCCGGGATGCGGTAAAAGACTTGGTAAAGCATAAAATTGTCCAAGTTCTTGGCTGCAGCCAAAAAGCTTAAAATCGAAAAAATACAAAGAAATACACGGCGTAAAATTTTGCGCCGTGTATTTCTGTTTTTTTGAAGATAATGGGATCAATAAATCGTATCATGATTGTAAATTTATTGCTAATTCTATTGACAAGCATTGAGGTATGTATTATTGTATTAAGTGAATAATACAATAATACAGTAGGAGGAAACAAATTCATATTTTGAACACAAATTTATCCGAAGGACAACAAATGTTAATTGCTAGTTCATAATGAAACGTTACTCTTAATGCTCAATGAAAAAACCGAAGGAGCCACACGTATGATTGCTGAAAAAGTAAAAATGCCTAAATTAAGTAAAAAGGCGAAAAAACGGATTATCACCTGTACAGTTATCGCTGCCGCCGCGGTGGTAATTTTTATGATGATCCGCTCCGGCGGGAAAGGAGTAGGCGGGGTTCCAACTATGACGCTGGAGCCTATGACTCTTGCTAATACCGTAAACCTTACCGGCACCATTGAAAGTGATGAATCCATGAATGTGTATTCCACCAGCACGGAACTTGTAAAAGAGATTAATGTGGAGGTGGGAGATCGTGTAGAGGCTGGGGATATTTTGGCTCAGCTGGATACACAGGAATTGGAGCTTACAGTGGCCAAGACAAGGGCCAGCGTAAACCAGGCGGCGCAAAGCGCCCAGCTATCCCTCTCCATGAGTGAGAAGGCATATAATAATGCGAAACAAAATCTGGAGGATGAACTCAACTCCGCTCTTCTCAGCGCGGAAGCGAACTTACGCCGCGCCCAACAGGAGCTAAATGATGCCCGGCGGGATTACAATGACAACAAGGACGACCAGGAATATGCCGACAGCATTATGCAGCAGGCAGAACGCAAACTGGATCGGGCCCGGGACGCTATGAAAGACGCGGAGCGGGAATGGAAGAAAGCAGGAGAACCGGCAACCGGCGAAATTGCAGAAAAATATGAAAAAGCGGAAGAGGAATATCAAGCTGCTTATAAAGAATGGATGGATGCGGACACCGAATACGGCGGAGAAGTTTCTGGGATAAAGAAAACATATCGTAACGCCCGCATTGATTATGAAAACGCGTTAGCTCAGCGGGACGCTGCACAAAGAAGCGTGCAGGAAGCGCTGGAAGAAGCAAAAGACAATGTTACCGCCAACAAAATTCGGGCGGACTTAACGGCAGAGCAGTTGGATTTGCAGCTGATGGAAAAAAGGCTGGAGGACGCCACGATTAAATCCCCTATCTCCGGAACGGTAACCGCGGTATACGCCAAGCAGGGAATGCCGGGAAGCGGACTTTTGTTTGTGGTAGAAAATACAGACGACTTGATTATTAAAACTACCATCAAGGAATATGACGTAGCCAGCGTGCAGCAGGGAATGCCTGCTACCATTAAAACCGACGGTACAGGGGAAGAGGTCTTTGATGGGGAAGTGAGCATGATTTCCCCAGTAGCGGTAAAGGATGCGCAAGGAAATACGAAAACCGATGCGGGAGTGGAATTTGATACGCAGATAAAAATCACTTCGCCCAACTCCGGTTTAAAAGTGGGAATGCACACCCGTATGACAATTATTGTTCAGCAAAAGGACAACGTATACGGAGTGCCGTATGACGCGGTTGTTACCAATCCGGACGGGACCAATTCCATTTACATAGCTCAGCCTGCGGAAGAAGGAAAATATATCGCTGTGGCAGTGCCGGTTACTGTAGGAATGGAAAGCGACTTTTATTCGGAGATTTCTTCTGATCAGATTAAGGACGGAGATTTAGTAATTACCGACACTTCTACTGTCATTCCAGGAAGCGAGATTATTTTGGCCAATTCCCCTATAACATCGGAAGCGGCGGTGGAGTAACGGTATGAGTGATAAATTAATTATCGATATGCACGATATCGTTAAAAAGTTTTATATTGGTCAGCCGAATGAGCTGACGATTTTAAAAGGGCTTGACATACAGGTGCGGGAAGGCGAATTTGTTTCTGTAGTAGGGGCTTCCGGTTCAGGAAAGTCCACGTTGATGAATATTATCGGCGTGCTTGATCGGCCCAGCGAAGGGTCCTATGTGCTGGATGGAGTAGATATTGCGACTATCGCCGACGACGAGCTTTCTGAAATCCGCAATTCCAAAATTGGATTCGTATTTCAAACCTTTAACCTGATCCCGCGGACCTCCGCTCTGCGCAATGTAGAACTGCCTATGCTTTATGCAGGCGTGCCTATGGGAGAAAGGACCCGTCGGGCCAAACAGCTTCTTGCTATGGTGGAAATGGATGATCGTATGGATCATATGCCAAATGAACTTTCCGGCGGCCAGAAACAAAGGGTTGCCATTGCCCGGGCAATGGCCAACGATCCATCGATTATTCTGGCGGATGAACCTACCGGGGCATTGGATACCGCCACTGGGCGTCTGGTAATGGATCTTTTCCATACTCTTCACCGGGATCAGGGAAAAACCATTGTGCTTATTACCCATAACCCAGAACTGGCCCAGGAAACAGAGCGTATTATCACCTTAAGCGATGGTGAAATTATAGGAAATAGAGCGGGGGCAGAGGTATGTATTTAAAGGAAAATATCTCCCTTGCAATTATGGGCTTAAAAGCGAATAAAATGCGGGCGCTGCTCACTATGCTGGGGATTATCATCGGTATCAGCTCAGTAATTACGATTGTAACAGTGGGCGATGCGATGACAAACTCGGTAACCTCGGTTCTGAATGATATGGGCGCCAACAGCATCCAGATTATGATTTCCGATAAGCCGGACGAACATGGAAATACCAACTATACCCGCGCCTGGGAAGACAGCGATATGATTACCGATGAGATGATGGAGCTGTATACAGAAGCCTTCGGGGATAAAATTCACGCTTATGCAGTCACAACGAACCTGGGCAACGGCCAAGCGATGAACGGAAGAAATGAAGCCAATGGCTATGTGATAGGCACGAACGCCGGCGCGATAGATATTCAAAATGTGGATATTCTAGCGGGGCACTTCCTTAATCAGCGGGAGGTCAGCGGATCTAAATATGTAACGGTTATTTCTGACCGCTTTGTAGAAAAGCTTTTTCCTGGCATCACGATGCAGGAGGCCTTGGGAAAAGAAGTCAAGATGCGGCTCAACCAAGGAACTTATACCTTTCTTGTGGTAGGAGTGTATCATTATGAGGTTACTGGTATGATGGCTACCATGACGGGAGATACAAGTACGTCGGTATTTATCCCTCAGACAGTGGCCCAACAGATTGCTCAGAGTGATACTACTGGATATTATGCCGCTCAGATTAAGGCGAGCAGCCAGGTTACCGATATGGAAGCCTTTGCCAAACAGACGGAGGACTATTTTAATAGGCATTTCTACCGTTCCAATAACTATGTGCAGATCCGGGCAGACAATATGGACAGCATGATCGGACAGATGAACTCGGTTATGGGAACCATGAGCATTGCCATTGGGATTATTGCTGGAATTTCTCTGCTGGTAGGCGGTATCGGTGTTATGAATATTATGCTGGTATCAGTAACGGAACGTACTCGTGAAATCGGTACTCGAAAGGCCCTGGGGGCTAAAAATAGTGCGATCCGGATACAGTTTATTGTGGAATCTGTGATTATCTGTCTTATCGGCGGATTAATTGGTATCCTATTGGGAACTTCCTTGGGACGGCTGGGCTCCAGCTTGCTTGGGTTCGCGTCGTGGCCGTCAATTACCATTGTATTGGTAGCGGTTAGCTTCTCCATGGCGATCGGAGTATTCTTTGGGTATTATCCCGCGAACAAAGCGGCAAAACTGGACCCTATCGAAGCGCTGCGCTACGAGTAACTTTTTCATATACAGAAAAGGCGAAAAGCTATTTTCAGCTTTTCGCCTTTTTGTTTTCATCAGCTTTATAGGCTTTTTTTAAAATGGACTGCAAAGAAACACCGTGAGGACGGTTAAACCGGTTCAGATGATAAAGTTCCTCCGGGTCACCGGTAAGATAATTGAGCCGCTCCCGACAGACGAGTGCCCCTGTAAAGCCAAGTTCCTTAATAACAGGGAGGGCCTCTGGACTGATCTGGCCGAAAGGATAGGTAAAGACGGTGGGATAGAACCCAAGTTTATCAAAAATTTCCTGCTGAAGGGCCCCGATATCATCGATTAATGCCTGGCGGTAATGTGCATTATCCTCACCGGGAATTTTTTTCGCGCCGTGCCGGCCGTTTTCGTTCACATGCATATTATAGCTGTGGTTTTGTATTTCTACCCGTCCGCTGATTACCATTTCCTGCATCTGCTCCCAGGTTGCGTGGGAATAGCGGACGTGATGATCGGACGTCTGCGAGTATAGATCGGCATATTTTCCCACAATAGAAAATACCGCTTTCGCGTCCATCTCCTGAAGGATGGGATAGGCATATTCATAAAAACTCTCATATCCGTCGTCAAACGTAATCATCACCGGTTTTTCAGGAAGGGCGACGCCTTGATAAACATAATCAATTAAATCCTGCATCAGGATGAATTGATACCCTTGCTCTTTTAGATATTGTAAATCCCCCTTAAATTCTTCCGGGGAGATAGTATACTTATTCAGGCGGTCGTCTTCTTTGAGTATATGATGGTACATAGCAATGGGGAGGGTTATTTCCTGCACAGGATAGGTCATAGCCGCGTCTGCCGTGGGAATACAAACCCGCATTGCCAGGGAGTAGATGGATACAGCCAGCGCCAGGGAGGTAAGGACGATAAGTTTCTCACAAAGTTTCACGGATACTCACACCTTCTCTATGATATCTTAGTTTATGCGCTGGGCAAGAGGGAATATGACTTTAGAAAAATAGCAAAACTTCTTGTAATAAAAGCAAGAGAAGAATATAATGGCCAAGGAGAATTTTTTTAAGGAGAAGGTAAGGATGACGCTGGGGATCATTATCAATCAGATTTTCATTTTATTTGGAATGCTGGCGCTGGGAGTGCTGGCTTATAAATTCCATATGGTGGATGAAAACGCTAACGAAGCCTTGTCCAGCCTTCTGCTAAAGGTTACTATGCCCTGTACTCTCATTGCTGCAGGATGTGTGGATACCTATGGAGTAAGGACTATGGAACTGGTCAAAATGACAGTGGTATTTATTGGTTATTATGTGCTGGCGCTGCTGCTGATGGCCTCCATCGCCAAAGGGCTGAAAATCAAGGGAGAAAAAGGAATTATTTTTCGTATATCCGGCGTATTCGCCAATAACGGATTTATCGGTATCCCGCTGGTAGCGGGGATTTTGGGAGACCAGGGAATTGTTTTTGTGGCGCTTTCCATGATGGTATATAATCTGATTTATTTTACCTATGGGGTTACCATGTATCAAACAAATGGAAAACCTCAGCTTCGCGGGCTGATTTCCCCGGCTAACGCAGCCGCGGTAATTATGCTGATAATGGTGCTCACCGGTCTTCGCCCGCCGGCGCCGGTGCAGACTTTGTGCGAGCAGGTAGGCGCCTGTACTACGCCGCTGTCGATGATGATTATCGGTGTTATGTTGGGTAGCTGCAATGCAAGACAAGTGATAAAAAATAAACTAGTATGGTTCATTTCCCTTGTCCGGCTGGTGATTGTGCCAGTGCTGTTTATGGTCTGTATTTTACCGCTGAGGCTGGGATACATAGAAAATATGGTATTTGCTATTGTAACCGCCTGTCCGGTGGGATGTTTTGGGCCTGTAGTGGCCAGACAATATCATGTAGAGCCGGAGCTGGCTTCTATGGCTGTGGTTCATTCCACAGCGCTCCTTATGGTAACCATGCCCTGTATCCTACTTTTTGCCAACTGGCTGTATACATAACCGAGATGAAAAAAGAGACGGCTTTTTTGTCGGTCTCTTTTTCACTTGTACAAAGGGACCATTTCTGTTAAAATGAATACCAGTGATTGCAATACAGAAAAATGAGGGTTTATTTTGATTTTACTTTCAGCGGAAAACATCAATAAAAGTTTTACAGAAAAGCCTGTTCTTGATGACAGTTCCTTTTTTTTGGAAGAAGGAGAAAAGGTGGGAGTTATCGGGATCAATGGGACCGGAAAGACCACGTTTCTTAAGATTTTGGCCGGTATGGAAACACCGGACAGCGGGAGGGTGACTTTAGGCGGCAGAGTGCGGATCGGTTACCTGCCGCAAAATCCAGAATTTATTCCGGGGGCTTGTGTTTTGCAGCAAGTGCTTCGGGGCGCCGGCGTATCCAGCGACGCGAAGGAGCATGAAGCCAAAACAATCCTTACCAAGCTGGGAATCAACCGGTTTGATGAGGATGTGGCGACGTTATCCGGCGGTCAAAAAAAGCGGGTAGCCATTGCCAGCGCTTTGATGACGCCGTGTGAAATACTGATTTTAGACGAACCCACCAATCATTTGGATAATGATATGATCTGCTGGTTGGAAAACTATTTGATCAGGTATTCAGGCGCAATCGTTATGGTCACCCATGACCGCTATTTTCTTGATCGTGTGACCAATCGGATTGTGGAGATCGACCACGGAAAACTGTATAGTTATCAAAGCAACTATACCAAATTTCTAGAACTGAAATCCGAAAGAGAAAAAATGCAGGCCGCCACTCAGCGAAAATTAAAAACTTTGCTCCACCGGGAGTTGGAATGGGCGCAGCGAGGCGCCCGTGCCCGAGGGACCAAAAGCCAGTATCGGTTGGATCGTATCGACGAGTTAAAGGACGCGCAATGTACGCAGGAAAACGCCCGGCTGACGTTAGGATCTATGGCGTCCCGGCTGGGGAAAAAGATTATTGAAATTGAAGGGGTATCCAAAAATTATAAGGAGAAAACGCTTTTCTCAGACTTTAGCTATATTTTGCTGCGGGACGATCGGATAGGCATTATTGGACCCAATGGATGTGGAAAATCTACTTTGCTTAAGGTACTGTGCGGACAACTGGAACCGGACAATGGGAAAGTCGTTATCGGAGATACGGTGAAAATCGGTTATTTCTCCCAGGAATGGGAGGAGATGGACCCGTCCCAGAGGGTGATTGAATACATCCGGGGTGTGGCGGAGAATATTGAAACGCCTGAGGGTACGCTCACCGCGTCCCAGATGCTGGAGAAATTTCTGTTTTCCGGAGATTTACAGTGGAATACAATCGGAAGGCTGTCCGGCGGGGAAAGACGCCGGCTGTATCTATGCCGAGTGTTGATGGACGCGCCTAATGTGCTGCTGCTGGACGAGCCTACAAATGATTTGGATATTGAGACGCTGATGATTTTAGAGGACTACCTGGAACAATTTCAGGGAGCAGTCATTGCGGTTTCCCACGACCGATATTTCTTGGATAAAACAGCCCATCGGATATTCGCCTTTGAGCAGGATGGAAAAATCCAGCCGTATGAAGGAGGCTATACCGATTATTCTCATCGCTCGTCCCAGAGACAGGGTGCGGAAAAAATAGAAAAGATCACAAAAGAAGAAAAAGAAAAACAGTATCCCAGGCAGCGGAAACTGAAGTTTAGCTATAAGGAAGAACGAGAATTTGAAACCATCGATGAGGATATTGCGGCGATGGAAGAGAAAATTTGCCAGTTGGATCAAGAGATAGAGGCACAGGGAAGCGACTATCAAAAACTGCAGGAGCTGCTGGATAAAAAGAAAGAGCTTTCCCAGCAGCTGGAAGAGAAATTGGAACGCTGGACATATTTAAATGAACTGGCGGAAAAAATTGCCGCACAAGAGGTGGAAAGCGGAAAATAAAAAGGAGACAGGAAGTATGAAAAAGATATTCAGCATGTTCTGCGCGTTGATGATTGCCCTTTCCTTATTGGGAATCCAGGTAACAGCGCAGGATACTACGATTAAAGTATTTTTCACAAACGACGTCCACTCCCGGATAACCGAACAGATGGATGACCAGGGACAGCTAACTCAGCTGGGATATGCTCGTTATGCTACTTTTATCAAAGAAAACGCCAAAGATGCGGCAGGAAAGCTGGTATTGGATGCGGGGGATGTATTTCACGGCCAGCCGTTTGCCAACTTAGAGAAGGGGGCCAGCGTCGCCCAAATCCTAAAAGCGATTGGCTATGACGCAATAGCTATCGGAAACCACGATTTTAACTATGGGGAAAATCGATTGGAAACCTTGGGGATAGAAAGCGGGGCCCCTTTGCTGGCGGCTAATATTACAAAGGATGGAAACCTTCGATATCAGGCGTCTGTTGTAAAAGAAATCGGAGGAGTGAAAGTGGGGATTTTTGGCCTCACAACCCCGGATACCGCAGTGCTTGTCCATCCCTCGTTGATCAGCGGGCTGGACTTTGGTACCAAAAATTCCATTATCCAAACTGCAGAAGAAATGGTCGAACAGCTGCGGGGGCAGGGCTGCGACATTATTTTAGCCCTTACCCATTTGGGCACTAATGCAAGCAGCGGGTTTACCTCTATCGACCTTGCCAAAGAGGTAGATGGAATTGACGCTATCATCGATGGGCACAGCCATACCAGATTTGAAAACGATTATATTACGGAAAATAATACTGTCATTGTAAGCGCCGGAGAATATCTTAAAGCTGCCGGGATGCTGAGTATAGAGAAACAGGGAAATACATATGCGATCTCCGCCCAGGTCTTTGATGCGGCGGAACTTTCCCAGTACGCGCCGGACACACAAATTGAAAAAACCATCGAAGAGATCAATGAAAAGCAAATTGTTACCCTGGATAAGGTAGTAGGCAAATCGCCCTTCCCGCTGGACGGGGAACGTGCGAATGTCCGCAGTATGGAAACAAACCTTACAAAGGTCGTGTCTACCGCCTATAAAAATTATGCCGGCGCAGAAATTTCCTTAGTCAACGGTGGAGATATTCGGGCATCTCTTCCGGAAGGGGAGATAACTCAATGGGATATTGTAAATACTCTCCCGTTTGGAAATACCATTGTGGTAAAAAGTGTCAAAGGAAAAGATATTGTGTCCGCTCTTAACAAGGGCTGGAACTATGGGGCAGGTTCTTATCTGCATTTTGACGGCATGGTAGTTCAGTATGAACCCTATGAGGATGAAAACGGAAAGCATAATCGGGTGATTGAGGCCTATGTAAATGGGGAACCGTTGGAGGAGGAAAGGGAATACCAGGTTGCCATGTCGGATTATATCGCTCAGGGCGGAGATGGATATGATATGCTGGCCGAAGCGCCGCTGGCCGCTCAGTTTGGAAGCGCGGAAGAAGCGTTGATCGAATATTTTAGCCAGCCAGGTATCCAGGGAAAAATTGAGCGGGTCAGTGAAGAAGTGCGTATGACCACAGAAGACGCCGCCGGATATGCCAAAGCTATGGTGGAGGCGCGGGCAAAAGAAGAAAAGAACAATGTCGGCTTCCGGGTTTTAGCTTGTGTCATTATCGCCGCGGGCCTGATATACGGTATTTGGAACCGGGAGAATGGCGCGGTGAATACTTTCTTTGGCAAAAAGAAGGGCCAGCCCGGGTACAAGATGTTCATAAAACCCAAAAAACCAGAATAAAAGAAGAGGCGGAAAATTTTTCCGCCTCTTCTTTTATAAAAAAATGTAAAACTAACTTGACATTATATGTAAAGTAAACTATACTATAAATGTAATGAAAACTTTACATTTGCAATATAGGGGGAAGGAAAGTGTGAACAATACAATCAGCGCCCTTCGTAAGGAAAATAAAATTACGCAGGAAGAATTGGCGGAGGCGGTAGGCGTAACCCGGCAGACAATTATCTCCCTGGAAAACGGGAAATATAACGCTTCTTTGCAGCTGGCACATAAAATCGCCGTATATTTTGGAAAAACGATAGAACAGATCTTCTTATTTGATATGGAGTGAATGATGTGAGAACAAAAATAGTAAAGTGGCTTGAAGTTTTTGTGGAGTCTGTAAATTATATTATTATCAATTATGCACTTTCCAACATGGCATTTTTATTCAAACACAATTTGCTGTATATCCTGTTTTTTGCGTCTGAAATATGGATTATGGGGAGTTATTGGAAAAAGGTATGTGAGCTAACAAAAAATAAAATGGCTGCTGCAGTTTTTCTCATCGGCTGCTTTCTTATTCATATTGGCATGATATATTTTGTAGGGCATATTTCAGGTGCAATTATCCCGTTTAGGGGGTAAATACACAAATATCAAACAAATAAATTGGTAAACAAAACGACTTTGCTAAGGAGGAATAATCATGGGGAAATTAATGGAGATGCCTTTTTCAAAAAGGCTGAAAGTAAAGATTATCTGCAGCGCACTTTTCATTCTCTTGGGAGCGGGGGCGGTATCTCTGTCGCTCGTTGCAGAAAATACGGATTTGTTATATCTCTATCCTTTTGCCAGGGGATTTTATCTGGGAACGGGATTGGGACTGATTGGCGCGGGAATATCCACCATTGTTATTTCTGTATACACCCTGAAAAGCCCGCAGAGGATGAAGGAAAAGCAAACCGCTATGTTCGATGAGCGCAACCGTTATCTTCGCCAGCGCACTTGGGCGGTAACCGGGTATTTATTTTTGTGCCTTTTATATGTGGCGGCGATGTTTATTGGCTTTGTGGATGTGATAGTAGCGCAAACTTTGCTGGCGGTCATGCTGTGTTTTGCGGTGCTTTTGTTCGTTGTACGAATAGTAATTGGAAAATTGGCATAAAAAATGATCCTGTCTAAAAAGACAGGATCATTTTTTATGGAGCGGGTTACGAGGCTCGAACTCGCTACCTCCACCTTGGCAAGGTGGCGCTCTACCAGATGAGCTAAACCCGCAGAAATGGTGCCTTCGGTCGGAATCGAACCAACGACACGAGGATTTTCAGTCCTCTGCTCTACCAACTGAGCTACAAAGGCAAAATGGCGACCTGGATGGGGCTCGAACCCACGACCTCTAGCGTGACAGGCTAGCGTTCTAACCAACTGAACTACCAGGCCAACAATGGTGGGAACTACAGGGCTCGAACCTGTGACCCCCTGCTTGTAAGGCAGGTGCTCTCCCAGCTGAGCTAAGCTCCCACGATATGCCTTTGTCAGCCTGAAACTCAAGCGACGAGTGTTATTATACTATATGGATAAGTAAATGTCAACAGAGAACTTACCAAAACCCGCTGAATTGTTTACATAATTTTTCCAACCGACATACTTTGGCATAAAGGACAAAAAAACGCAAACGCTAATAAAACAAAAAAATGAGACAGGAGGATCCTATGAAAAAGAAGAAACCGGATCGGGTTTTGCATGGAAATCAGGCGCATGTAGATCCTAACGCACAGATTACCAGCTCTTTAATCACCCAGGTTCTTTCCCAGCAGCAGGAGGAAGATTCTCACCTGATAAGCAATCAGCAGGACAGCGCCTCTGATAAACAGAAAAACTAAAGCGATCGCCGCCGGATCAAACGATCCGGCGGCGGTTTTTACCCGAATACAATATAAATTTCGATGGCTTCCAATGTTTTCTCGCCAATTCCCTCTACATTCAGCAGATCGCCAGACGCAGTAAAATTTCCGTTTTTCTCCCGGTAGGAGATAATCCGTTCAGCCGTCACCGGGCCAATCCCGGGCAAAAGCTGAAGCTCTTGCGCGTCCGCCGTATTCACATTGACCTGCACCCCCTCCAGATCCGGATGGGGATTTAAGATTTGAGGCGGGTCATATGTTAGTTGAGTAGGGAGATTTGCCGGGGCGTTGGAAAAATTATACCAAAACAGTACAGCGGCCAAAACTATACCGATAAGAAGTACTGTGAACGCAGAAATTTTATAATTCATACAACTACACATCCTGTCATAGATTACAGGAAAAGAATACCATCAGGCGATATAAAAGTAAACCATAAAATAATGACATAAGCTTCCAGCTACTACAAAAATGTGAAACAGCTCATGAAACCCAAAGATCTCAGAGAAATTCGGCTTTTTGATCATGTAGATCACCCCGCCGATGGTATAAAGAACGCCTCCAAGGGCCAATAGAAAAATTCCGCCAGGTTCCATCGCGTTTAAAGCGGGCAGATCCACCAGAATGGCCCAGCCCATTAAAATATACAAAGAGGTCCCCAGCCAACGGGGAGCGTCAATCCAGCACAGCTTGCAAAGAATGCCGGCAAACGCCAGCCCCCACATGACTGCGGTAAAGATTATATTATTCGGGGAGGGCAGATACGTTAAAAGAAGCGGAGTATAGCTGCCTGCGATGAGTACATAAATCATGGAATGATCCAGTTTGCGAAGCAGCCGGATAATTTTTTCCGGCGCTTTGGAATAATGATAAATTCCGCTTGAGAGATATAGGGCGATTAAAGAAAGACAAAACAGTATAGTGGAGATTACTGTAATCGTCCCAGGGGTTTGCTCCAGCGTCAGTTTAACGATCATAAAAGCGATACCGACCAGGGAAAGTCCGGCGCCCAAAAAATGGGTATAACTGCTGATAGGATCCCGGGCTTTTTTAAAAATAGGAGGCATGAAGGTCACCAACTCTTTATAATATAGTTTTAATTACTACTAAACAAGTTAATAATACCATATTTTGAGGAAATTACAACAGTACAGTTGAAATTTAATAATTTATCTTGTAGAATATAAAAAAGCGCATAGAAGGGGGAACATTATGCAGACAATGGATTCTTTGATCGACGCGGCGTTTAATGATATGGACCTGTATCCACAGGATATCCCGCAGATCGACCTATATATGGATCAGATTTTAACCTTGGTCAACGACGGTCTGGAAGGAAACAAACGAAAACCAGAAGATAAGCTTCTTACTAAGACTATGATCAATAACTATAGTAAAGAGCATCTTATTATGCCCGTAAAAGGGAAAAAATATTCTAGAGAACATGTGATGCAGATGCTGTGCATCTACAGATTAAAGCAGATGCTGGCCATGAGCGACGTACATACTCTGGTTTCCCCGTGTACAAAGCAGCCGCTCAACTATGAGCGGGTATATACAAATTATCTGGACAGCAAGGAAGAGATCAGGCGGCGGATGCCGGAAATAGTGCGGGACATCTTAAAACCTGAGGAAAAAGACCTTGCCAACCCGGAAGAGAGATTAGCCGCGGCGCTTACCCTTTCCTGTGCCGCCAATTATCTTAGACGGCTGTGCGAAAGTATTGTGGACAGCCCGCTTTCAGAATAAAAAAAGAACCTGCCCTGAAAACAGGGCAGGTTCTTTTTTATTGCAGTAATTAAAGGGGTGCGCCGCACTTATTACAAAAAGAGCTGTCTTTGGGCAGCAGCTGGCCGCAGCGGGGACACCGGGGAGTTAAATTGTTTTTCATAAGCGTAAGATCTCCGGGGACCACCGTGGCCGGCGCACCTTTTAAGATTTCCTTTCCTTTTTCCGGCTCTAGGGAAAAAACGCTGGCGCAGCCGGGACAAGTAACAAGAAAGAGGCTGTTGAATTTGACCAGCGGCAAAAAGAAAAAATGGAAATATTGATACCGCCGGCACAGGTGCATAGGAGCTGTTGCCCCACAAACCGGGCAAACCAGAGGGGATATTTGTCCAAGAGGTACTACTTTTGAATCCGTACCGAATATACCTATAAAGAACATACAAAAACTCCTATTCTGGTAAATCAAAGTTGTATAAGAAAATTGTATACAAATAGTTGAAATTGTCAAGGTGTCCAGGATAAAACTATTGACCAACCGTGTCGAAAAGTGTAAAATTACAATGAGTTATCGTGTAGAAAGGGTACCAATGATGAAAAAAGTAATTTCCGTTATACTGTCGGTATTGGTGGTATCCACCTTGTTTACCGGCTGTCTAAGTTCAGAGCGCAATGACAGCACCGTAAATATGACAGCATCACAGGATGAAATATATTTAGACCGTTCCCAAGAGGAAAGCGTTTATGGCGTGGAGGTGCCGGATCCCCAGGAAGAGGTGATTTTAGAGGAAGAAAGTTCTTCTTTGGAGCCTTCTTCTTCCCTGGAGGCTTCATCCTCGCAGGAAACATCCCAGGCACAGGCGTCTCAGACGTCCCCTTCTTCCCAAAGCGCTTCCTCTCAGCCGGATACGCCGGTAGATATTTCCACAAATTCAAAGCAGGCGGCGCCTGGGGAAGTACGCTCCGTATGGCTATCCTATCTTACGTTAGAGCCAATGATCAAAAATAAATCCCAGTCTACTTTCTCCAGTAATATCGCCTCTGCTTTTAAAAAGGTGAAGGAAGCGGGATACAATACTGTAATTGTACATGTACGTCCATTTGGGGATGCGCTTTATCCATCGGATTATTTTCCGTGGTCCTATCTTTTAAGCGGGAGCGAAGGACATGATCCAGGATACGACCCGCTTCAGGTGATGATCAGCGCTGCCAAAGAGCAAGGGCTGCGGTTTGAAGCATGGATCAATCCTTACCGTATCCGTACCAGCAGCAAACCTTTATGCGCTGACAATCCGGCCCAGGATTGGCTGGATGAGGGAAGCGACGCAGTGGTGGAATATAACGGAGGCATTTACTATAACCCTGGAAGTAAACAGGCAAGGGAATTAATTGTCAGCGGTGTGAAAGAGATCGTTCAGAACTACGACGTGGACGCGATTCATTTTGACGATTATTTTTATCCCACTACTGACGAAGCGTTTGACCGGACCACATATAATAATTCCGGAACTGGAAAAAGTTTAGCTAACTGGCGGCGGGAAAATGTAAATATTTTAGTGCGGCAGGTGTACAGCGCTATTAAAGCCATTGACAGTTCTGTACTTTTTGGAATCAGCCCGGCAGGAAGTATCTCCAACAATTATGATGTTCAGTATTCGGATGTTGCTACCTGGCTTTCCAATACGGGATATGTGGATTATATCTGCCCGCAGATTTATTATGGATTTAACAATGCTTCCTATCCTTTTACTGCGACCGTCAATGAATGGAACAACCTGATCAAAGTAAACGGCATTGATATGTATGTGGGCATTGCTGCATATAAACTGGGCGCGGCAGACCAATGGGCCGGAGATCAGGGAAAAAATGAATGGCTGCAGACGCAGGATATTCTAGCGCGGATGGTGGATACTGCCCGCGGATTTTCCAAAGTAACGGGGGTCGCTATGTATAGTTATGATTCCCTGTTTGGCGTGGAATCCCAGCAAGTAAGCGATGAGAATGAAAATCTCAAGGATCTTTTTAAATAAAAGGAAGTAGAAATAGTCGGGGGGTACGCAGGTGGCGAATCAACCATCAAGCAAAAAGTCCCTTGCTGTGATAATAGCGGTCATGTTTTTAGTCATGACCTTAGTCACCGGCGTTTTGGCGGTGATCAGCAGCGACAGGGCGGGAGTAAAGCAGGAAAACTCCAGTTCGGACCTATCGGAAGAATCCGAGAACGAATCTGGAGATGATCCCGCTGACGATATAGAGGAACTTCCTGTGCAGGAAGAGGAACCGCCGGAACCGGAAGAAGAACCCGTATTTTTTAATGTGCCAAACGAAATGCGGGGGGTAATGCTGGTTGCCGGACGGGACTTTATGACTTCCGAAAGTGACAGTGAAGAAACCCTCGCTTCCCAAATTGATACGGCGCTGACCAAGGCAAAAGAACTGGGAATGAACTCCATTATTATCGACACCAAGTATTATGATGACGTGCTATTTACTTCCTCGGTGCTTCCCATGGCCCCGGCGGCGATGGATTGTACCCGGTACATCACTGACAAAGCCCGGGAAATGGATCTTTACGTATACGCCTCCTATGACGTATCGGATATCTCGGATAGCTCCGGCAACCATGTAAAAGCGGCCAGTGCCGACGGAGACACCCTGGATATGATCGCCCAGGCGATAGGAGAATTTGTAGAAACATATGAGCCGGACGGGGTCTTGCTCAACAATTATTATAATCAGGCGGACGAGCATACCTATGCCAACTATAATCAAAATGGCGGCGGTATCGGTTATTACAATTATCTGCGCCAGGTACCGCAGGCGATGATTACCACCGCAAAACAAGCGGTGCGCAGCCGGGCCCCCGGAACTCAAGTGGGACTTTTGGCGGACGCGGTATGGGAAAATAACCTCGCTAATCCTATGGGCTCGCAAACAGAAACGCAGTTTACCGCCTTAGGAATAGGAAATGCGGATACCAAACTCTATGTAGAGCAGGGCTTGGTAGATTTTGTTATGGTCAAAAATTTCGGATCCACCACAGAAAAGGAAGCTAACTTTACTAATGTTGCCCAGTGGTGGGCGGATACCGCGTCGGAAGCTGGGATACCAGTATATATGATGCACGCGGTCAGCAAAGCGGGAAGCGGGGAAACTGGCTGGTACGCTCCGGATGAACTGACGCAGCAGGTAATCGCTATGGAAAAAATCGGTCTTACCGACGGAAGCGCGTTTGATTCCCTGAAGGCGCTTTCCGCTAACGTAGGAAGCGGCGTCAGCACCATGCTGAGCTATATGAACGACAAGATTGAGGCGGAGCATATCCTGACCCAGCTGGCGTTGGCAAAACCGGCTCTGCTGGAATTTAAAACCAAGGAACCTACCGTCACTTTTTCGGGAGCTTCCGACCCGACTTTTGAAGTTACTTTAAATGGAGAAAAAATCCCGACCAACGAAAATGGCTATTTTACCATACTGGAAGATTTGCAGCCGGGATTAAATACTTTTAAAATCGCGCACAAAGGCCGGCAGTATACTTACAATATTACCCGCGACGTACAAATACTCAAAGAGGTCACCCCGGTAGGCAGCATTAATGTAGACGGCGGAATGGCAGTGTCTATTTCTGCGTTGGCGTATGAAAACGCCACGGTTTCCGCTACGATTAACGGGCAGACGGTGCCTTTGACTATTTCGGAAGAATCCGGGGATGATACCGACCGGGACAGCCAGTACAAGCTGTTTACCGGCACCTTTACCGCCCCTTCTGCCAGTCAGTCGGCAGTAAAACTAGGAAATATCGTTGTTTCTGGAACCAGCGAAGGCACCACAATGTCTTTGGAAGGCGCCTCCGTCACCGTAAATAAAAAAGCCGAGCTGGGCGACGGTTCGGTGGTACAGGTTATTGCTGAGCAGGCGGAAACCTTCCCGGTGAAAAGTTTGAACGACAATTCCAGCGCCGCCTATTATCCGCTGCCCAAAGGGACGGTGGATATGACTTACGGGGACGAGATTATTTATAAGGACGGCAAAAAAACCTATAGCTATTGGAAGCTCCAGTCAGGAGTAAGGGTATATTCCAGTGATATTACCACCGGCGGGTCCATGCCGGACAACAACGGAATCACCGGGATGAGTATTAAGTCCTCCGGGGCGTATACTACGGTGCGTCTTACCACAGGACAGAAAATTCCATATTTGGTGGAATACAATGGAAGCCAGATCACCTTTAAGTTCCAATATACCTCCACCGTGCCAAAATCCCAGTCTTTAAGCAATAACCTGCTGTTTACCGACGCCAATTGGGATGGTTCCAATCTGACGCTGAAACTCAAGCGAAGCGGTGGGTTCTTAGGATATAAGGCATACTATGAAGATTCTGAGTTGGTGTTTCGCTTCAACAACTCCCCCGGTGGCCTGAGCGGGGCGAGAATTGTGGTAGATCCGGGTCACGGCGGAGACGATCCGGGTGCATTGGGATTTTATCCGGGACAGGATGAAAAAGACATCAACCTGGCGGTAGCGAAAAAACTGGTAGCAGTTTTGCAGGACGAAGGCGCGACGGTAAAAATGCTTTCTCCAGGTACGACGATGGCGGACAGAATGGCCACGGCCAGAACGTTTAACCCTCAGGTATTGGTAAGCATCCATTGTAATTCTTCGGTAAATTCCAGCGCGACGGGAAGCGAATCCTATTATTTCTATTCCTTCCAGAAAGCATTGGCGTCCAATGTATCCTCCGGAATTGCCAAAGCTTTGAATACAGATAATCGGGGCGGAAAAAGTGGACTTTATTATATGACCCGGGAATCCCAGTTTGCCTGCACCTTGGCGGAACTAGGCTTTTTAACCAACGAGGACGAATATACTCGTCTGATCAGATCCAAAACACAGACCAAGATTGCAAATGGAATTGCCAATGCGATCAATTCCTATCTTGCCGGGGTTGGTTCCGGCGGAGGAAGCTATGACGAGGACGAAGAGGAGGAAGATTACGAGGACGAAGAGTCCGAAGAATCTGGAAACGACGGGGAAGTTACAGATATCACATTAGACGACAGCAAGATCACAATTCAGGTAGATGAAACCTATCGCCTGGATTATGAAATTGAACCTAGCAATGCAGGCAACCAGGAAGTTACCTGGTCCTCTTCCAACAAGGCCATCGCGACAGTAAGCAGTTCCGGCAGGGTTACTGGAATAAAGGAAGGAACCTGTAAGATCACGGTAAAAACTAGAGACGGCGGCTATACGGACAGCTGTACAGTAACGGTAGGTCCCGGCGGAGGAAACGCTAAAATTCAGGATATTACAATCAGCGGCAGCGATACGGTGGAAGTGGGGAAGGTAATCTCTCTGACAGCGAAACTAAGCCCTTCCAATGCGGACCCCAGTAAAGTATCCTGGGAATCGGGCGATACCAGTATCGCTACTGTGACTTCTTCCGGCAAGGTCAAAGGAGTGAAGGAAGGCACGGTGAAGATTACTGCTTTGGCAGACGACGGCGGGGACGCGTATGATCGGATTACTATCACCGTAAAGGCTTCTTCTGGTTCCTCCTCCGGGGAGGGGGATATTGTGCTGGATTCTTCTGAGGTTACCATGGACAAAGGAGATACCTATGATCTTTTTGCCGAGGTAAGCGGAAACTTTAGCGGACAGGTGGTATGGAAAAGTAAGGATACTGACGTGGTTACCGTAAAGGTGGACCCCACCGACAGCAGATACGCTACAATTACTGGGGTGGACAGAGGCTGGGCCAGAATTACAGCATCTTCCTCAGATGGAAAATATGTGGCGTACTGCGAGTTTACCATAGAATAATAACGTATAAAATCACAGCAGTTTATATCTGAATTTTTTATAGATTTGCCAAACCTTTTATGATTGTTAAAGGTTTGGCAATCTTATATATTGCAACTAATTGAAAAAATGCTATAATCAAAATGTTTGATAAAGGCAGGCGTTTTGTATTCAATATTAGGAGTGAGGATATGTATAAAATCGTGAAAAAACGGCGGTTAAACGACGCGGTGACTCTCATGGAGGTCCAAGCGCCCCATATCGCCAAAAAAGCCCAGGCAGGGCAGTTTATCATTTTTCGGGTCGACGAGCATGGAGAAAGGGTCCCGCTGACTATTGCCGACTATGATCGGGAGAAGGGGACCGTCACTATTATTTTTCAAATTGTGGGCGCTTCTACCAAACTGCTCAACCAGTTGGAAGAAGGAGACGATATTTTAGATTTTGTAGGGCCGTTAGGAACTCCTACGCATTTTGGCGAAGTAAAAAAAGTTTGTGTTATTGGCGGCGGTGTGGGCTGCGCGATTGCGTATCCTCAGGCCAAGGCGCTTCATAACATGGGCGTTGAAGTAGATTTGATCGCCGGTTTCCGCAGCAAGGATATTGTTATCCTGGAGGAGGAAATGAAGGCGGTTTCCAAACATCTGTATATTACTACAGACGATGGCAGCTATGGGGAAAAGGGATTTGTAACCGACAAACTCAAATCCCTTATTGAAGCAGGCGCCGGTTATGATTTAGTGATCGCAATCGGGCCGGTGGTGATGATGAAGTTTGTTTCAAAGACCACGGAGCCTTACGGCATTAAAACATTGGTCAGTCTCAATCCGATTATGGTGGATGGCACCGGTATGTGCGGCGGATGCCGCGTGAAGGTTGGCGGGGAAACCAAATTTGCCTGTGTAGACGGTCCGGATTTTGACGGGCACAAAGTAGATTTCGATGAGCTGATGCAGAGAAATACTATTTATAAGCAAAGAGAGCAGCATGACAGCGAGCATGTCTGCCGCTTAACAGGGGGAAAACGCCATGGCTAATATGACTCCGAATAAATGTCCTATGCCTGAACAGGCCCCGGACGTACGAAATAAAAACTTTAAAGAAGTGGCTTTGGGATATACGCCGGAAATGGCCCTGGAGGAAGCAAAACGCTGTCTTCAATGCAAACATCGTCCCTGCGTGAGCGGCTGTCCGGTAAACGTGCAGATTCCGGAATTTATCGCCAAGGTAGCACAGGGGGATTTTGAAGGCGCTTATCAGGTGATTGCCCAGACCAACTCCCTGCCGGCAGTGTGCGGGCGCGTATGCCCCCAGGAGAGCCAGTGTGAAGGCAAGTGCGTCCGCGGTATTAAAAACGAACCGGTAGGAATCGGGCGTTTGGAACGGTTTGTAGCCGACTGGCATATGGCCAATGGGACGGATGAGATAAAAGCTGCGGAGCCTAACGGACATAAAGTGGCTGTTGTAGGCGCCGGCCCTTCCAGCCTTACCTGCGCAGGCGATCTGGCGAAAATGGGATATCAAGTAACTGTATTGGAAGCGTTTCATGTAGCCGGAGGAGTGCTGGTGTACGGGATCCCTGAGTTTCGTCTTCCCAAAAAGATTGTCGCCAAAGAAATTGACAAGTTGGAAAAGATGGGGGTAGACATCCAGACCAATATGGTGGTTGGAAAGGTAAATTCCGTAGACGAGCTGTTTGAACAGGGCTATGAGGCGGTATTTATCGGTTCCGGCGCAGGACTGCCCAGCTTTATGAATATTGAAGGGGAAGATTTGATGGGGGTATATTCCGCTAACGAGTATCTTACCCGTATCAATCTGATGAAAGCGTATATGGAGGGCTATGACACTCCGATCAAAAAGAGCAAATCAGTAGCGGTGGTTGGCGGCGGCAACGTGGCCATGGACGCTGCCCGGTGCGCTAAACGTCTGGGTGCTCAAAACGTATATATTGTTTACCGGCGTTCAGAAGAGGAAATGCCCGCACGAAAAGAAGAAATTCACCACGCCAAAGAAGAGGGCATTATCTTTAAGCTTTTAAACAATCCGGTAAGGATTTTAAACGACGGCAATGGCAGCGTTGCCGGCATGGAATGTGTAGAGATGGAGCTGGGCGAACCGGACGCTTCCGGCCGCCGCCGTCCGATCGAAAAGAAAGGTTCCAACTTTGTGCTGGATGTGGATACAGTCATTATGTCTATCGGGACCTCTCCCAACCCGCTGATCCGCACTACCACCGAAGGTCTGGAGGCCAACAAAAAAGGCTGCTTGATCGCCGATGAAAATATGGCGACCACCAAAGAGGGCGTGTATGCCGGCGGCGATGCGGTTACCGGCGCGGCCACAGTAATCCTGGCGATGGGGGCAGGCAAAAAAGCAGCGGCTTCCATCGATGAATATATTAAAAATAAAAAGAAGTAAGCTGCTCAAACAGCCCGTCATATTTTATGACGGGCTGTTTTCATTTTTTTCTTTCCGGCCGCATAAACTGGAAATAGGACAAAACTGTGACGATAAAAAGATCGGAGAGAAAAAATATGATACATCAGCGTACAAGAACTACCTTCCGCCCTGCCGCCAGAAGAACCCGCCGGGAACCGGCGGCAAAAGATCCTTATTTGATAATTTTAACCGCGCAGATTGTCGTATGTATTATACTAATAACCGTATCATGGGCATCAGGAAAAATAAATCTTCCCTTTATGGAGGAAATTTCACAAAAATTTAAATTCCTTATTATGGAAGAAACAGTGGAGTTTCCAGTATCCTTAAAACTGCCGGATTATGATACAGTGGTACAAACGGCAGCAGGTTATCTGGAAAAGATCTCTCGCTGGCCGGAATTATTGGGGCTGAAAAAGGCGGAAAATTCGGCAGAAGAGGAAAAAATCCTGGGACATGCCGAGCTGACAGGCGCCGGCGGCTGGATGGGGTTGGGAAAAGAGGAGATGAAATCGCCCCCTTCCTCCTGCGAACTGTCCCCCATTCGCCTCTCCGCTGGTATACAGCCGCCGACTAGTGGGAAAGTAACTTCTTTTTATGGTTATCGTAAGCACCCCATTACAGAAAGCCCGGACTTTCATCGGGGTGTAGATATTGCGACGGTAAAGGGCAGCGGGATTTATCTTCCTTTGCCTGGGCAGGTATCGGAGGTGGACGTGTCCTCTGTTTATGGAAATTATGTGACGATTGACCATGGCGGCGGCCTGCAGACTACTTACTGCCACTGTGAGACTATCCTGGTGCAGACAGGGACAAATTTGCGCAGAGGAGAAAAAATCGCCACGGTAGGGAGCACGGGAATTTCTACTGGGCCGCATGTGCATTTTGAAATTTCCAAAGATGGAGTTTATTATAACCCGGCATGGGTGCTTAGCGGGATGAGTGGTTATGGAATTTAATCTGCGGGGAATAAAAGTAGGCTTTTCCTTCGAGTTTTTTGCAGTGATCGCATTATATATGCTTTTGGACCGGATGGGGATCGGGCTGCTGGCACTGGCGGCGATAGTAATTCATGAGGGAGGGCATATATTAGCCATGAGAGCGGTGAAGGCCCCTATTGTGTCACTGGGATTTTACCCTTTCGGGATCAAGTTAAATCAGGGACAAAACCGCCTTTCCTATGCTCAGGAAATATTTATTTTTACCGCAGGACCGGGGAGCAATCTGCTGACGGCGGCCATCTGCGGGATAATACTCCAGATGCTTGCGGTCTTTTCAGAAACCTTGGCGGCCTTTTTGACAGTCAATATTCTTCTGGCGGTATTTAACCTGCTCCCGGTGGGCCGGCTGGATGGGGGACAGATTGTAAAATCATTTCTTTTCCATATGCTGCCGGAGGATAAGATTTATTGGGTGCGGATACTCCAAAGAATTTTAGGGTTTATGGTGCTAACACCCATGTTCGCTCTTTCTTTTTATCTGCTGGGAGCCCCTGAGAGAAATATGACTCTCCTATTTACCAGCGTGTATCTGGCCTACTGCGTATGGAAGGGCTGACCCTTGCAAACAATGTGCGGTTATAGTATGATTATAACCAGCGTCCGGGATGGGCCGCAGAGAGGATGTTTCATGGATGGATGTGAAAAAAGCGCTGGAACGGGTGCTTTTACAGGTGCAGAAGCCTGCGCGTTATATTGGGGGCGAACTGGGAAGCATAGTGAAAAGCAAAGACCAAGTGGACGTTCGGTTTGCTTTTTGCTTTCCTGATCTTTATGAAGTAGGAATGTCCCATTTGGGAATGAAAATTCTGTATTCACTGATGAATGAACGGCAGGATGTATGGTGTCAGCGGGTATTCGCTCCGGATACGGATATGGAAAAAATTATGCGGGAAAAGAAAATCCCATTATGGGGCCTGGAAAGCTTGGAACCCATTAAGGATTTTGATTTTATTGGTTTCACCCTTCAATATGAGATGAGCTATACCGCCATATTAAATATGTTGGATTTGGCCGGTCTGCCGGTAAAATCCTGTGATAGAAAGGCTCTTTCGCCGTTGGTAGTAGCGGGAGGGCCATGCGCCTGCAACCCGGAACCTATCGCTGATTTTATCGATCTGTTTATTTTAGGCGAGGGGGAAGAGGTCAATCTGGAACTGATTGATCTGTATCAGAAAGGAAAAAAAGAGGGCTGGGACAAGCCGCGTTATTTAAAGGAGGCTGCCCAGATACAAGGGATCTATGTCCCTTCTTTTTATGATTTTTCCTATAATGAGGACGGCACTATAAATAAGGTGACCGCGAGGGAAGGCGCGCCTGAAATTGTTCACAAACGGATCATTAAGGATTTGGACAAGGTCTATTACCCGAAAAACTTTGTGGTTCCTTTTATCGATACTGTTCATGACAGAGCTATGACGGAAGTGCTTCGCGGATGTATCCGCGGTTGCCGTTTTTGCCAGGCGGGATTTATTTACCGGCCGTTTCGAGAAAAGGAATTTGAGACGATCAATCAAAACGCAATGGACCTGTGTAAAAATACCGGTTATGACGAAGTATCTTTAACCTCTCTGAGTACCAGCGATTATTCCAAACTGGAACCGCTGCTGGATAAAATGCTCCCGTGGACTACGGAGGAAAGCGTTAATATCGCTTTGCCGTCTTTGCGGGTGGATAATTTCTCCCCCCGGCTGATGGAACAGATTGCCAAGGTGCGTAAAAGCGGACTGACTTTCGCTCCGGAAGCGGGTACACAGCGTCTGCGGGACGTGATTAATAAGAACGTCAGCGAGCAGGAGGTGCTCAATACCTGCAAAACCGCCTTTGAGGGCGGTTATACCTCGGTGAAACTGTATTTTATGATGGGCCTTCCTACGGAAACGATGGAAGATATTGAAGGGATTGTGCATCTGGCGCAGAAGGTGGTGGACCTGTATTACAGTCTGCCTACGAAACCGAAAGGGAAAGGGGTCAATGTGACCGTCAGCTGCGCTTGCTTTGTGCCCAAGCCTTTTACACCTTTTGAATTTGAGCCGCAGGATACCCGGGCCCAGCTTCAGGAGAAGCAGAGACGTTTACTGGATACGGTAAAGAGTAAAAAAATTTCCATAAAATATCACGACAGTATTACCAGCTTTTTAGAGGCGGTACTGGCTAGGGGAGACCGGAGACTTTGCCCGGTAATTGAGACGGCCTGGCGCAACGGAGGAAACCTGGAAGGCTGGAATGAACATTTTGAGGTTCAACGCTGGACAAACGCCGCGAAAGAATGCGGGGTGGATTTGGATTTCTATGCTTTGCGCCGCAGAGGCTATGAAGAAGTCATGCCCTGGGATCATTTGGATTATGGAGTTACAAAAGCGTTTTTGATCCGGGAAAACAAGCTTGCCTATGAGGACAGGCCCACTCCGCACTGCCGGATGAAATGTTCTGGCTGCGGAGCCAATCGGCTGTTGGGAGGTGCGTGCTTTGGGGAATGAGCTGTTTGCAGATACCGTCCGGGTGTTTTTTGAGAAAAAAGGCAGGATTAAATATATTTCTCATTTGGATATTGTGCGGTGCATATCCCGGGCGATAAAACGTTCCGGTCTTCCTGTATGGTATACCTTGGGATTTAATCCCCATATCTACCTCACTTTTGCACTGCCTTTATCCTTAGGATTTGAAAGCGAATGTGAGAGTATGGATTTTCGCCTTACGGAGCATAAAGATCCTCAAGAGATTATCGAAAGCCTTAATCGGGTGTTTCCTGAGGGGCTGCGGGTATATAAGGCGGTACTGGCAGTAACTAAGCCGGAAGCAATTCGCTGGGCACAGTATGATATCCAGCTGGAATACGACTGCCTGTCCGGAGAGGAAGTGGCAAAAGAGTTTGAGGCTTTCTGCGGACAGAGCTGCATTGAAACCAGCAAGCGTACAAAAAAAGGGGAAAAAACAATCGATTTAAAACCGCTGTTTTCCATCCAGAAATTGATCGGGGAGAGAAATGCGGTAACCATGGTTATGCGTGCGGCGGCGGGTACGTCTCTGAATATTAACCCTACCCTGGTCCTGAACGCCTTTGCCGCCCAAAGCGGCAGGGTTCCGGACTGGATGAAAATTGTGCGGACCCGGATTTTAACTGAGGAATTAGAAGATTTTGTATAAAAACTACTTGATTTCTCATTTTGGGTATGGTATAGTATATAAGCATGTAATGAACGTTGTATCCTTGCAACGGGACTTTATGCCCAGCCAAAAGATGGCTGAACATCAAAGCGGACAGTCCTCTGCCATAACTCATGGGAATGAATGTCTGAAATACAAAGGAGGAAGTATCAATGGATGCTTTAAAGCACATTGCCAGCGATTGCATGAAGACTGAAATGCCCGTAGTTAACATCGGTGATACCGTGCGTGTTTCCGTATGGATCAAAGAGGGCGAAAAAGAAAGAATTCAGGCTTTTGAAGGAACCGTTATCGCCAAAAAACATGGCGGCGTTTCCGAAACCTTTACCGTTCGCCGCGTTGCCCATGGCTGCGGTGTAGAGAGAGTTTTCCCGATTCATTCGCCTAACGTTGAAAAGGTAGAACTGATCAGAAGCGGTCGTGTCCGCAGAGGCAAACTCTACTATCTGCGTAACAGAGTTGGTAAAGCTGCGAAAGTTAAAGAAATCATTCGCTAATGGTATAACTAAAAACGGGACGTCGTTGACGTCCCGTTTTGTTTTTTCTGTTTTTTGGGTTTTTCTGCTGGAAGGTTTTATAATCTTCGGCGGAATAGCCCTATCAGGACAGGCAGCATGGAAACGAGAACTCTGTGGCGGATGAAAATTTATCAGATTTAATGTCTTTAATCCCAGGCGTTGTTGACGAAATAAATACGGAGAACAAAGCCGTACTAACACTTACAAGCAAAAGGGACATTTTTTGACTCGGTTGAAAGCCGTTTTGAAAAATGATATAATATACTATCTGATTTTTTAAAGTGGTGAATAAAAATGTATCAATATAACAAAGATGATTTTGAAAATAAAAACAGCCGGGAACCTGCGGACGAAAGCTATTATAGCTTTGATAAGCCGGCCTCTGACCACAGCGGGAAAGAGAAGGATATTTATCATTACGACATAGAAAATTCCCTTAACGATAAAGAGCAGGCCGTTCCGGACGCTGTTAAGGAAATATATGAGTGGATCGAATCCTGTATATTTGCCGTAGTACTGATTTTGGTAGTATTTATTTTTTTGTTCCGCACGGCTACCGTATCAGGGATTTCCATGAATCCCACGCTTTATGAAAACGAGCGGCTGCTTCTTCAGAAAATCGGGTATACCGATCCGGAATACGGGGATATTGTGGTGGTGGATAGAACAAATACCAACAACCCGCCGATTATTAAACGCGTCATCGGCAAAGAAGGGGACACCATCGATATCGATTTTAATGCGGGAATCGTCTATCGCAATGGAACGGCGCTGGAGGAACCGTATGTTAACGAGCCTACCTTTAAGGAAGAGACGGTAGAGTTTCCGGTTACTATCCCGGAAAACGCTATTTTTGTTATGGGGGACAACCGAAACCACTCCCTGGACAGCCGAAGCGACGAGGTGGGGATGGTGGATCTGCGCCGGGTTATGGGAAAAGTAATTTTTCGCTTTTTCCCATTTAGCAGGGCAGGAGGATTTTAATGGCTGGGAAAGACAAAAGAGGCCGGTTGACAGAACTGTATGAATATGTGGAAACTATGGTGTTTGTTGTTGCGGCAATGATGATTATTTTTACCTTTTTCTTTCGTGCGACCATGGTATCCGGTCCGTCTATGGAACCCACCCTGTATGGGGGAGAATGGTTGGTGCTGCAAAAAATTCAAAGAACGAATGTCACTTATGGGGACATTGTTAATGTGGACCGCACCCACACCAAAGAGGAACCGGCGATTAAGCGGGTGATCGGCCTGGCGGGGGACGAGATGGATATCGACTTTGAAAAAGGAATCGTCTATCGAAATGGACAGGCTTTGGAAGAGCCGTATGTCAAGGAACCTACCTATCTTCAATTTGATGTGGAGTTTCCGCTTACTGTACCGGAAAATTGCATTTTTGTTTTAGGGGATAACCGCAACGACTCGAAGGACAGCCGTCACAGCGACATTGGTATGGTGGATATGCGAAGAGTAATGGGGAAATCTGTCTTTCGATTTTTCCCTCTGGATAAAATAGGAGGTCTTTCATGGAACAGATGAATTTTCCCGCGGCACCCGTGCCGTCGATACAATGGTTTCCAGGGCATATGGCGAAAACCCGCCGTCTGATGAAAGAAAGTTTGCGGCTGGTGGATATTGTGGTGGAGTTAATCGACGCCCGTATCCCTATGAGCAGCAGGAACCCGGAGATCGATAAATTAGTCGGGGAGAAACCCCGTGTGATTATTTTGAATAAATGCGACTTTGCGGACGAACAAGTTACAAAAGCCTGGTGCGATTATTACGCCTCTAAAGGTATTCCGGCCATTGCTGCCGACTGTCGCAGCGGCAAGGGGCTAAAATCTCTGATGCCGGTGGTGCGGAGCGCTTTGTCCCAGGAACTGCGCAGACGGGAAGAAAAGGGCATGTCAGGCAAGCCGATCCGAATGATGGTGGTGGGGATACCAAATGTGGGGAAATCTTCCTTTATCAACCGGCTTGCCGGTTCCCGACGGGCTAAAGTGGAGGACCGGCCTGGAGTTACCCGCGGCCGTCAATGGGTTGCGTTAGAAGGCGGGATGGATCTTTTAGATATGCCGGGGGTATTGTGGCCCAAATTTGAGGACCCGGCGGTAGGAGAAAGACTTGCCTTTACCGGTGCGGTAAAGGATGATGTGTTGGATATTGAACTGCTGGCGATGCGGCTGTTATGGCTGCTCAATGAAGAATACCCCCAATATCTTGGAGAACGCTTCCGCCTTCAAGACGAAGAAACCGAGGGATTGGATCCCTATGGGCTGCTTTGTTTGGTAGGAAAGAAGCGGGGGATGCTCATTTCCGGCGGGGAAGTAAATACGGAACGGGCGGCGATTATGGTAATGGATGAGTTTCGCAGCGGGAAATTAGGCCGTATAAGCTTGGAATCACCGCCTACAGAAGGATAAAGGTATGTATGAATATGAAATGATTGCCTATGATCAGGGGTATACCGCGGTGTGCGGTGTTGATGAAGCGGGGAGGGGGCCGCTGGCGGGCGACGTATACGCCGCGGCAGTGATCCTGCCCAGAGCAATGGAGATCGAAGGCATTAACGACTCTAAAAAATTGAGTGAGAAAAAACGGGAAGCGCTTTTCGATATCATTATTGAGAAGTGCGTTTCCTATTGTATCGCAACCGCCAGTGTTCAGGAGATTGATGAAAGGAACATCCTGCAGGCTACTTTACTGGCCATGCGCAGGGCGGTCGCAGGACTTTCCCCCCAGCCGGATTTGGCTTTGGTGGACGGAAACCAGGATCCGGGATTTTCCATTGTTACTCAGACCATCATCGGCGGCGATGGGAAAAGCGCCTCGATTGGGGCGGCTTCCATTTTAGCGAAGGTCGCCCGGGATCGGTATATGAAAGAATTGGATAACGCCTACCCTCAGTACCAGTTTAGCCGGCACAAAGGATATGGGACCAAGCTTCACTATGAGATGCTGGCGCAATATGGGATATCCCCGGTACATAGGCGCACCTTTTTAAAAAAAATATTGGAGCACAAGTGATGGAAAGCGCCAAATGCCGCGGCAGCCGCGGGGAAGAATTTGCAGTTCAGCAGCTGTTGGAAACGGGCTATGAAATTTTACAGCGCAATTGGCGGAGCGGCCACAGTGAAATTGATATTATCGCTCAAAAGGAGAATACGATTGCGTTTATTGAAGTAAAACTGCGGGGAGAAACGGCTTTTGCCCAGCCGGCCGCTTTTGTAAGCCGGGCCCAGCGCAGACGGATTGTCCTGGCGGCGGTGGCATATTTGCAGGAGCGGGGCATATATAATACAGGGCGGTTTCAGCCGAGGTTTGATATTTTTGAGATTGTTACCCAGGAAGAAACGCCCGATAAAGTGCTGCGCTGGGAGCATCTTCCAGGGGCGTATGATACGGAGGGGTTGGATGTATTTATTTGACCTGCATTGTGATACTGTGGTAGAAATTTGCCGGGAGAAGCTGGGGCTTGCCAACAACACAACTCAACTGTCCATCGATCGGCTTGCTCAGGATACCTGTTGGTGCCAGTGTTATGCTATTTTTATGCCGGATGAATATCGGGGACAGGCTGCAATTGATTATTTTCAGCGTCACCACGGCTATTTTTTAAGGCAGATGGAGAAGTACCAAGAACAAATTTGTCAGGTTGTTTCAGTAAAGGAGCTGGATAAGGCTTATGCCTGCGGTAAGTTTGCCGCCATGCTGACAGTAGAGGGCGGCTCCGTGCTGGCGGGAGATTTATCCCGGATAGAGCTTCTTTCCAAGCTGGGAGTCAAGATGATGACGCTTACCTGGAACGGAGAGAATGAGATTGGCAGCGGAAATAGTACAGATCATGGCCTTACGCCCTTTGGAGAAGAGGTAATTTCGGAAATGGAGAGAAATCGCATTGTAATAGATGTCTCCCATTTAAATGAAGCCGGTTTCTGGCAGGCGGCAAAGATCGCGAAATACCCAATGGCGGCTTCTCATTCCAACTGCCGGGCAGTATGGGACCACCCAAGGAATTTAAGGGATGACCAAATACGGTATATAATTCAAACCGGCGGGATTGTGGGACTTAATTTCTACATAGGCTTTATCAACGGACAGCAGAATCCAAAACCGCAGGATCTTCTTAAGCATGTGGAGCATTTTTTGGAGCTGGGAGGAGAAAATACTCTGGCGCTGGGCTCCGATTATGACGGTGCGGATATGCCGGCCTGGCTGGACAGCGTGGAAAAGGTACAACAGCTCTACCGTTTGATGGCGTTTGAGTTCGGGAGAGCAACAACAGATAAGATATTTTATGATAACGCATATCATTTTTTTGAAAAATATGAAGAAGCGGTAGGGTGAGAGTTTGGCCATTTATGCGATCGGCGACCTGCATTTATCCTATGGGGTGCCAAAGCCTATGGATATTTTCGGCGGCTGGAAGGATTACATGAAAAGAATAGAAGAAAACTGGCGGAGGAAAATTACGCCTCAGGACACGGTTGTTTTGTCGGGGGACACCTCGTGGGGAATGTCGCTGGAAGAGGCGTTGGCGGATTTTGAGTTTTTGCAAAGCCTGCCGGGGCAAAAAATTTTACTGAAGGGAAACCATGACTATTGGTGGACCACAGCGAGAAAGATGCGCAGCTTTTTTGACGCCCACGGATTAAACAGTCTGGAAATTCTCAATAATAATGCTGTTGTGGCGCAGGGAATGGCTATCTGCGGTTCTCGGGGCTGGCTGTTTGAAACGGGGGACCCTCAGGATGATAAGATTATTGCCCGGGAAGCGCTGCGGCTGGGAATGTCGCTGGAAAAAGGAAAGGAAACAGGCCTGCCGGTGTTATGTTTTCTTCATTATCCGCCGGTATATGGGGAGTGTATTTCAGGACCGATTATTGATGTGATGCTCCAGTACGGAGTGACTCGGTGCTTTTACGGACATCTCCACGCTCAGGCCTGTGCCTGGGCGTTAAATGGAAGTTATCTGGGTATCGATTTTCAACTGATCAGCAGTGATTTTTTAAAATTTGATCCCATGAAAATTGAAAAATAATAAAAAAACAAGAAATTCACAATTTATCTATTGGCAAGTGTATACGTATTTGCTATAATAACAAGATAGTGGGCTTATATCGCTCTTTTTGAGGGCAGTTGCTCCGTCTGTAATGAAGGGCAGCGTTTAAGTTTAGTAACTTATCAGGAGGAAGTAGAAGATGTCATTGACAGCGGTAAACAAAAAAGAAAATAATCAGGTGGAATTGGAAATTACGGTCGGCGCAGAAGAGTTTAAAGCAGCGGTAGACGCGGCATTTAAAAAGAACGCTCCCAAAATTCAAATTCCTGGTTTCAGAAAAGGAAAAGCTCCCCGCAAAATGATAGAAAAAATGTATGGCGAAGGGGTCTTCTATGAAGATGCTGTAAATGAACTGTATCCAAAAGCCTACGAAGCGGCCGTAGACGAAGCGGATATTGAACCGGTGGACAGAGCGGATATCGAAGTGGAAAAGGTAGATGCGGACGGCTTTACCTTTAAGGCGACTGTAACTGTAAAACCGGAAGTAGAGGTTTCTGATTACAAAGGCATCAAAGCGGAAAAAACCATTCTGCTTGCTACGGAAGAAGAAGTAAACAGCGAAATTGACCGCCGCAGAGAGCAGAACGCCCGCATCATTACTGTAGAGGGTAGAGCTGCCGAAAACGGCGATACCGCTCATATTAATTTTGAGGGATTTCTGGAAGGCAAGCCGTTTGCCGGCGGGAAAGGGGAGGATTATCCTCTGGTTCTTGGCTCCGGAAGCTTTATCCCTGGCTTTGAAGAGCAAGTGGTAGGGCACAACGCGGGAGATGAATTTGAAGTAAACGTAAGTTTCCCGGAAGATTATCATGCGGAAGATCTCAAAGGCAAAGCGGTAGTGTTTAATGTAAAGGTTCTTGAGATTAAAAATAAAGAACTGCCGGAACTGGATGACGAGTTCGCGAAAGATATCAGCGAGTTCGATACTTTGGATCAGCTCAAAGAGGATATTAAAGCGAAACTTCAGCAGGCGAAAGATGAACAGAGCAAAACTCAGCTGGAAAACACATTGGTTGAAAAGGTTATTGAAAATATGAAAGGCGATATTCCTCAGTGCATGATCGACCGTCGTGTAGACGAATTGATCCGGGAATTTGAATACCGCCTTCAGTCCCAGGGATTAAACCTGCAAACCTATCTGAAATTTACCGGCGGAGATATGGACGCTTTCCGCAAGAATTTCGAAGAGCAGGCAAATGTCCAGGTAAAAACAAGACTGGCGCTGGAAAAAATCGCGCAGGTTGAAAAATTAGACGCGACCCAGGAAGAGCTGGATGCGGAATACAAAAAGATTGCCGAGAGCTACGGCATGGAAGCGGATAAGGTAAAAGAGCTTCTTCCGGAAAAGGAGATCAAAAAGGATATTGCTTCCGGAAAAGCGTTGGATCTTATACGCGACACTGCAGTGGTAAAAGAGGTAGCGGAAAAGAAAGAGAAGGCGGAAAAGCCGAAGAAGACTGCTAAGAAGGCGTCAAAGTCCGCTGAAGGCGAGGAAGAGAAACCGAAAAAAACCACCAAGGCAGCAAAAGCGGCGGATGGGGAAGAGAAACCGAAAAAAGCGCCAAAAGCGAAAAAGGTGAAAGAAGAAAAACCGGCGGACGCCGAATAAGCATAGCTGCGGGGAAGGTTCCCTGTTTCCGGCCTTTTTAGGGTACGGAGGCCGTTTTGTCAAGCAAAACGGCGCTATTCCTTTGAACCCAGGCCCTGTTCAATGCAGGGGGAGGATCGAAGGTGCGCCCTCCCGGTACATAACCAATAGGAGGTAATGTATTAATGAGTTTGGTACCAATGGTCGTTGAACAGACCAACCGAGGAGAAAGGTCCTATGATATTTTTTCTCGTCTGCTCAATGACAGGATTATTATGTTATGTGAAGAAGTCAACGATACCTCGGCGGCGTTGGTCGTGGCTCAGCTGTTGTATTTGGAAGGCCAGGATAGAGATAAGGATATCAGCCTTTATATCAATAGTCCAGGAGGATCGGTTACTGCTGGGATGGCGATTTATGACACTATGAATTATATCAACTGTGATGTTTCTACCATTTGTATTGGTATGGCGGCATCGATGGGAGCATTTTTGCTTTCCTCCGGCGCTAAGGGAAAACGTCTGGCGCTGCCCAATTCGGAAATTATGATTCATCAGCCTCTTGGCGGGACAAGGGGCCAGGCTACAGACCTGAAAATTCATACGGATTGGATTTTGCGTACCCGCGAAAAGCTCAACCGGCTTATGTCGGAACAGACAGGCCAGCCATTGGAAGTGATCGAACGGGATACTGAGCGGGATAATTTTATGTCTGCTCAGGACGCCTGTAATTATGGTTTGGTGGATAAGATTATCGCTCATAGATGATGTAAAATATGCAACGCTTCTCAAAGAAGCGTTGCATATTGTGTTACTTATGATCTTTCACTACCAAACGACAGCAAAGAACAAACAGCGCAGAAACTTACCTTTAGGAGGAAGCCTCTATGGCAAAAAATGATGATCAAAGAGAACTTCGATGCTCTTTTTGCGGAAAGCAGCAGGCCCAGGTGCAGCGGTTGATCGCTGGCCCGGGAGTCTGTATCTGCAACGAATGTGTGGAGCTTTGTCAAAGCGTATTAGATGACGATGTAGCCCCCGTGAGAAAAGCCGCTCGTACAGAACAGAGCGCAATTACCATTTTAAAGCCACGGGAAATTAAAGAGCGGCTGGACGAATACGTTATCGGACAAGAAAAAGCCAAAATCGCATTATCCGTCGCGGTTTATAACCATTATAAACGTATTTATTTTGGGGAAAGCGGCGACGTGGAGCTGAGAAAAAACAATGTCCTGATGGTCGGGCCTACCGGAGTGGGAAAAACCCTTCTAGCCCAGACTTTGGCAAAACTTTTAAATGTCCCCTTTGCTATCGCCGATGCAACCACGCTTACAGAAGCCGGCTATGTGGGGGAAGATGTAGAGAATATCCTGCTGCGGCTGATCCAGGCGGCGGATTATGATGTGGAGCGGGCGCAAAAGGGGATTATCTACATTGATGAGATCGATAAGATTACAAGAAAAAGCGAAAATCCTTCCATTACCCGGGATGTCAGCGGTGAAGGCGTACAGCAGGCGCTTCTGAAAATCCTGGAAGGGACGATTGCCAATGTGCCGCCCCAAGGCGGAAGAAAACATCCGCAGCAGGAATTTATTCAGATGGACACCAAGGATATACTGTTCATCTGCGGCGGCGCGTTTGAAGGGATTGAAAAAATCATTGAGCGCAGGACGGACACCTCTTCCCTGGGCTTTGGCTCTACCTTAAAAGGGGATGTGGACAGGGATAGGCTTTTGGAGAAAATCACCCCTCAAGATTTTGTAAAATTTGGATTAATCCCGGAAATTGTAGGGCGACTGCCCCAGACGACGGTTCTGGAATCTTTGGATGTGGACGCTTTGGTGAAGATACTTACCGAGCCGAAAAACTCTATGGTAAAACAGTATACGTACCTGTTTTCTTTGGATGATATCGAGCTGGAGTTTGCGCCGGGGGCTTTGGAAGCAATTGCTCAGTTGGCAATTGAGCGTAAAACTGGGGCCAGAGGACTTTCCGCGATTATGATTGAGACATTATCAGATGTAATGTACAATACGCCGTCGGAATATACGGTGAAAAAGGTAACCGTCACAAAAGAATCCGTCCAGGAGGGAAAAGCTCCGGAGATGGAGTACGACGAAACCAGAAAACCTACCCGGCTGCAGCTTACAACATCCCGCAGAGCCTCCCGTGCCAGACGGGAAAGCGCTTCGTAAAATTATCCAACGCCGCCGTAATTTCGGCGGCGTTTTTGCATAAATTAGGCCACTTTTCAATTTGCGAGTGATATGGTATAATTAGTAATCACTACTAAGATATTTTAGAAGTTTTCTGAAATTAGCAAAAATTGATTGGATGGCAAATAGGAGGTCGCAAGATGAGCGAAGTTTTAAATAAAAAAGAAGAAATACTTACCACAGAAGAAAACCATCTGGTAATACCGGTGCTGGTCCTTCGCGGATTGGTGCTTTTTCCGCAGATGGTGCTGCATTTTGATGTGGGAAGGGATAAATCTATCCTGGCGCTAAATCAGGTCATGACTTCTAACCGTCAGATTTTTCTGGTGGCGCAGAAAAATATCCGTGAAGACGATCCGAAGGTAGAGGACCTGTATAAAGTGGGCGTGGTGGCCCAGGTAAAACAAATCATCAAATCTCCGGGGGGCACCTGGAGAGTGTTAGTAGAGGGAATGTACCGGGCGAAAATGATAGAGGTGGTAAGCGAAACCCCTTATTTCGAAGCGCTGGTCCGGGGGTTCCCCTTAAAAACTACCCGCAATTTGAAATCCGCCTTGTGCGACGCGCTTATGCGTACGGTAAAAGATTTATTTGAGGAATATTGCTTTTTAACTCCGCGTATGCCCAAAGAGCTTGTAATCAACGCATTGGTATCGGAGGATCCGATTCATCTGGTGGAATACATAGCCGGGAACATGCAGATTGAGGTGGAAGACAAGCAGGCGATCCTCACCCAAAGCGATCCGCTGAAACGGTTGGAGATGCTGGCAAAATTGCTGGAATCGGAAAATGATATTCTTTCCCTGGAACAGGAAATTCAGGAGAAGGTCAAAGGCCAGATTGATAAAAATCAGCGGGAGTATTATCTGCGGGAACAAATGCGGGCGATTTCCGGCGAGTTGGGAGAGGACGATCTTCAGCAGGAAGTAGACGACTATTATCAGAAGATTAGTAAACTGAAACTGGAGCAAGAAGTTGCTGAAAAATTAAATAAAGAAGTAGAGCGCATGTCCAAGCTCCCCTCCAACTCCCATGAGGCAGGGGTAATTCGGGGCTATCTGGACAGTGTATTGGAGCTTCCATGGAATAAATTCACCATCGATAAAATCGATATTAAAAAGGCCAAAGCCCTGCTTGACCGGGAACATTATGGTCTGCAGAAAGTCAAAGAACGTATTTTGGAATTATTAGCGGTGCGTAAGCTGGCTCCGGACATCAAAGGGCAGATTATCTGTCTCGTTGGGCCTCCGGGGGTGGGGAAAACTTCCATCGCCCGTTCCATCGCCAAGAGTATGGGGCGAAAATACGTGCGGATTTCTTTAGGCGGCGTACGGGATGAATCCGATATCCGCGGACATCGGAAAACGTATATCGGCTCTATGCCTGGACGGATTATGGCTGCGATGAAACAGTCGGGCAGCACCAATCCGCTGATGCTGCTGGATGAAGTGGACAAACTGGGAAATGACTTTAGAGGCGATCCCTCGGCGGCGCTGCTGGAGGTATTGGATTCAGAACAGAACCATGCGTTTAGGGATCACTACTTAGAGGTCCCCTTTGATCTGTCCCACGTGCTCTTTATTGCAACAGCGAACTCATTAGATACCATCCCGGCTCCGCTTTTGGATAGGATGGAAGTGATTGAGATCACCAGTTATACTCGGGAAGAGAAATTTCATATCGCTAAGGAGCATCTGCTTCCTAAACAGCGTAAACGCCATGGACTTACCGCTTCTAAGGTGAAATTTGACGACGATGCTATTTATGCGTTGATTGATAATTATACTCGGGAGGCGGGCGTAAGAAGCTTAGAAAGGCAACTGGCTTCTCTTCTGCGTAAAGCAGCCAAACGGATTGTTTCCGGGGACAGTAAGAAAGTGATTATCAGCAATGAGAATATTACTGAATATTTAGGTCCCCGTAAGTTCAAACCGGAAGAAATTCAGGGTGTGGACGAAATTGGTCTGGTAAACGGTCTTGCTTGGACCTCTGTAGGCGGCGAAATGCTGCAGGTGGAGGTAGCTGTCCTGGATGGAAGCGGCAAGGTGGAGCTGACCGGATCCCTGGGGGATGTTATGAAAGAATCCGCGATGGCGGCGATCAGTTATATCCGCAGCAAATGGGAGATCTATGGTGTGGAGCATGACTTCTATAAAACCAAAGACCTTCATATTCATGTTCCCGAGGGGGCGGTCCCTAAGGATGGGCCTTCCGCGGGCGTGACCATTTGTACCGCATTGGTATCGGCGCTTTCAGGTGTTCCGGTAAAGCAGGAGGTTGCTATGACCGGAGAAATTACTCTTCGGGGACGGGTGCTTCCTATCGGCGGGTTGAAGGAAAAAACGATGGCGGCTTACCGCGCAGGAATCAAAACGGTAGCTATTCCTAAGGAAAACGAGCCGGATTTGGCGGAAATTGATCCGATTGTGCGGGACAATATCAAATTTGTTCCCGCAGAAAAAATAGATACTGTGCTGGAAACGGCCTTAGTGAAATTTTCAAAAAAGAAACCCTCTCCGGCGTTATTAGAGTCTCTTCCTATAGAAGAAGGTCAAGAGATGCCTAAGGCAAATTCGCCGATTCCTCAGTAATAATCACCGGGGCGGCATTGCCGCCCCTTTGACAGAAAAGGATCAAGTATGAACTATCATAACGTACAATTTGAGGCGGCCTTTGGTACTTCCAGACAGCTGCCAAAATCATCTCTCCCTGAAATTGCTTTTTCGGGGCGTTCCAACGTAGGAAAATCCTCTATGATCAATAAGGTATTTAATCGCAAACAGCTGGCTAGGGTTAGCTCTATGCCGGGAAAAACAGCGACGATCAACTTCTTCCGGGTGGACGATATACGCTTTGCCGATCTGCCTGGATATGGTTATGCCAAGGTCTCCAAAAGTGAAAAGCGCCGCTGGGCTGAATTGATTGAGGGCTATTTTCATCAGGACCGAAATCTGTATATGGTGTTTCAGTTGATCGATATTCGGCATAAGCCTACCGCAGACGATTTGACAATGCTCAATTTTCTTATTGATGAAGAGCTGCCCTTTGTTATTATACTTACCAAGAGGGATAAACTGTCCAAGCGGCAGTTTGAGGAAAGAATGAAGGCATTTCAGGAAGAAATCCCTTATGCGGATCAGATTACTATGATCCCATTTTCCGCCCAGACAGGAGAAGGGGTAGAGCAAATTAAGGAAATTGTCAATGAGATCGAGCGAGATGCCATAGAGTATATGCAGCAGGATATCAGCGAGGAACAAGAGATTAGCTCTGGCTATGCAGATGAATTAGACGATACCTTTGAATAAGACCAGTATATGGGATAACTTAGACATGAATGGAGTAGATAAGGATGTTTGTATCAGATTGCCTCAATGTAAATGAACTGGGACATTTGACCATCGGCGGACGGGATACGGTAGAATTGGCCCAGACCTTTGGGACCCCTGTGTATGTCATGGATGAACAACAGATCAGAAAGAGCTGCGAAAGCTACCGTGAATCCATCAACAAATATTATGGCGGGCAAGGCTTGGTGGCCTATGCCAGTAAGGCGTTCTGCTGTAAGGCTATCTGTAAAATGATAGACGAAGAGGGCCTGGGGCTGGACGTAGTTTCTATTGGGGAGCTCTATACCGCTCAGAGCGTCAATTTTCCGCCGGAAAAGATTTTTTTCCATGGAAATAATAAAACGGTTCAGGAACTGCTGGCGGCCTTGGAATATGAGGTGGGCCATATTGTCGTAGATAACCTGACGGAATTAGAAATTTTAAACCAGCTGGCCATTAGTCAGAACAAGAAAGCAAACATTATGTTTCGCATAAAACCCGGAATCGACGCCCATACCCATGATTTTGTCCGTACCGGGCAGATCGATAGTAAGTTTGGACTGGCGCTGGAAACTGGGGAGGCAATGCAGGCGGTAAAAGCTGCCGTCGGTATGTCTCATATCAATCTTAAGGGTCTGCACTGTCATATCGGCTCCCAGATTTTTGATATCGAGCCTTTCCAGCATGCGGCCCAAGTGATGCTGGGTTTTATGGCGGAGATCAAGGCACAAACCGGCCTGGAGCTTTCAGAGCTTAATCTGGGCGGCGGATTTGGTATTAAATATCTGCCGGAACACGATCCGGTAGAATATGACCGATATATGATGTTGGTTTCCCAGACGGTGAAAACCACCTGCCAGGAAAAAGGATTAAAAACTCCGTTTATTATTATTGAGCCGGGACGTTCCATCGTTGGTCCAGCGGGCATTACCTTGTATACGGTAGGCAGCGTAAAGGAAATCCCAGGGATCCGCACCTATGTTTCCGTAGATGGGGGAATGGGGGATAATCCTAGATATATCCTTTATCAGTCCGAATATGAGGCGCTGATTGCCAACAAAGCCGGCCAGCCAAAGACAAGGACGGTAACCATTGCGGGTAAATGCTGTGAAAGCGGCGATCTGTTGGGAGAGAATATGCCGATTCAAGAGGTGGCGCCAGGGGACATTTTAGCAGTTTTAGCTACGGGCGCTTATAACTACTCTATGTCCTCCAATTACAACCGAATTTCCAAACCTGCGGTTGTGATGATTAAAGATCAGCAGGCGCGTACAGTCGTCAAGCGGGAAACGCTGGAGGATATTGTCCGCAACGATCTTTTGTGATAGATAGTTTCACTAAATTTTAGGACTTTAGATTGTTAAAATTGTATTAATACCCTTTTAACCCTCTTTACTTTCACGAACTAAAATGTTAAAATATACCCAATAAGACATTTTATTTGTAGAGGGAGTTTGGTTATGAATACAAAACTAAAAGGGATGAATGTAGAATATCTTTTTAAAGCAATTTTGTCGCTGGAAACCATGGAGGAATGTTATAATTTTTTTGATGATCTATGTACGGTACCGGAACTCAAAGCGCTGTCTCAGCGGCTAGAAGTGGCAAAAATGCTGAGTGAAGGCCGGGTTTACAGCGATATTGTAGCTAAAACCGGCGCTAGCACCGCTACTATCAGCAGGGTCAACCGTTCCCTTAATTATGGCGCCGACGGTTATAAAGTGATCTTTGAAAGGATCAAAGACTAATGTCCTACGGCATTTTCGCCTTTTATTATGACAGGCTGACAGAGAATATCGATTATAAGGCGAGGGCAGAATATTTTAATCAAATAATCAGACAGTATATCACGGTTACCCCACAGACGATTTTATTGGATCTAGCCTGCGGTACCGGTTCACTGACGGTAGAACTGGCAAAGCTGGGTTATGATATGATCGGTGTGGATGCAAGCGAGGATATGCTGTCTGAAGCTATGTCTAAAAGCTGTATGACGAAAAAAATACTCTATCTTTGTCAGGATTTTACCCATTTGGATTTGTACGGTACGATAGACGCCGCTGTATGCGCTTTGGACAGCATAAATCATATGACGGATCTTGCCCAGGTGAAAAAGACATTTTCACTGGTTTCCCTGTTCACTCTGCCAGGGGGTGTATTTGTGTTTGATGTAAATACAGAATACAAACAGCGGGTTGTACTGGGAGAAAACGCGTATGTCTATGATTTGGAAGATGTCTATTGTGTGTGGCAGAACAGATGGGACGAAAAGTCCCTGATTACGCAGATCGATTTGGACTTTTTTATTCCTCAGGGGAAACTTTACTCCCGGCAGCAGGAAAGCTTTTCAGAGCGGGTATATACCCATGAGGAGCTTTGCTGCGCCTTGGAAGAAGCAGGATTTGAGCTGTTGGCGGTATACGAAGGGGACACCTTTTCGCCGCTGAAAGAAACATCTCAGCGGGCAGTGTATGTGGCTCGCAGAAAATAACCGGAGATAGAAGGAAGCAATTGGTTTATGGGAACAATACTTAGAACAATTACCACAGATGGAGCAGTTGCATGTACGGTAGTGGATTCTACCGATATTGCGGCTGCCGCGGAGCAGATCCATAAAACTTCCGCTACAGTGACAGCAGCCCTAGGCCGGCTGATCACAGCAGCGTCTATGATGGGGCGGATGCTGAAAAATCAACAGGACAGCGTTACCATCCGGCTGGCAGGGGATGGACCTGCCGGCTCTTTGATTGCCGTTTCTGACAGCCAGGGCAACCCCAGAGGATATGTAGCCAATCCGATTGTAGAAATTCCTTTAAATAAATATGGCAAGCTGGATGTGGCAGGAGCGGTAGGAACCCAGGGAACGCTCACGGTGATTAAGGACGTAGGTCTGCCGGAACCGTCCATTGGCATGATACCCATTCAATCCGGGGAAATCGCAGAAGATATTACCAGCTATTTTGCCGTCAGTGAGCAGACGCCCACGGTATGCGCCTTAGGCGTTTTGGTAAATCCGGAGCTTACAGTGCGTGCTGCCGGCGGATTGCTGATACAGCTGCTCCCAGGGGCAGGGGAAGAAATGGTTGAGCGGTTGGAAGCCAATGTGAAAAAGCTGAGGCCTATTACGGCTATGCTGGACAGTGGGATGACGCCTATGGAGATCGCTCGAGAAGCGATGGAAGGGTTTTCCCTGGAGGTGCTGGATGAAGGAAAAGTCAAATACCAGTGCAACTGTTCCCGCAAACGTGTGGAAAAAGCGCTGCTGAGCATTGGGAGAGAAGAGCTCTCCCGCCTGATGGAAGAGCAGGAGATTACGGAAGTGGAGTGCCATTTCTGTAATAAGAAGTATCTTTTCGACCGGGAAGAATTAAAAGGATTAATGAAATAAATAAGAAAGCCGCCGCGTTTTACGCGGCGGCTTTCCTGCTTATAAGTATTCTCAATAGGGACGGCGATAGCTTCCTTTAAACCGACCGCCTGCGGCGCAATACATGGAAATTTTTATTTTAGGCGTCATGTGGATTGGGGAGAAGCCTATCAATCCTAGAATGGATAAAATAAAGGACATAGTATTCGCTATGTCCTTTTTATTTTAGGGATTACTCATGTTTAATCGCTTCCAGCGCGGAAATTTTTACCGCTCGGTTTGCAGGATAAAAACCAGAAATCAATCCGATCAAAGTGGCGAAAATTAAGGCTAAAATCACCAGCCAGCCAGGGATCACCGAAATCGGCATTCCACTGGCGCCGCCTCCGCCAAACATTCCCATCATACCAAAGCCGAAACCGCCGCTGTTTTCGTTGGCCATCAGTCCATTCATACTCACATAGTTCATAATAAAGGAAATTAGGTAACTGATTCCGATCCCAAGTATACCGCCCAAAAATCCAATCAGTCCCGCCTCCATCAGAAAGACTGTGCGTATATTGCGGACAAAACAGCCTAATACCTTCATTACGCCGATTTCTCGGGTACGCTCATAAATAGACATGATCATGGTGTTAGTGATACCGATTGCCGCAACCAACAAGGATATAGCGCCCAGACCTCCTAACACCATCTGCTGGCGGCGGGCGGCCTCCTGCATAGGTTTACGGATCGACTCCATGGAATTTGTCTCAAACCCCATGGCTTGAATTGCTTCTTCCACCGCTTCCACGTCGTCGATCGAGTTTACCTTGACCGTAACGTCGTTATAGCCCTTATTATCGGAGTCAGACTCTTTGATTTTATTTGCCTTCATATAGTCTTTTTCCAACTTTTTTAAGTCATTGATATCCATTATAATTCCCCGGGAAGTTTCATAACCTTTGTTCCAATCTTCGGCTAAGATACCGGATACTTTCAGCTCTTGGGTTACTACTGTAGAATCAGGGGAATCCTCTTCCATTTTTTCCGTTTTTAGAATCATAGGATCTCTTAGCATATTTACATAAGGATCTTTGACATTTCCCTGAGCGTCAGGATACGGATCGATCACATCAGCATATTTTTTATTAGCCTTTCGAAACTCATATGCCGCATACTGGCCGGCAAGCACCGTAAATGGCTCGGAATTTTCCCCCGGGAAAGAACCCTCCTGTAAGGTGTAACCCATCTTTTCCATAGCGGATTTATAAATTCCCACCACGTTGTAGGCATACATATAATATTTTTCTTTTTTCCCGCCATAAATCCGAGCGTTTAAGTTCCGGGGATAATAGATAGGGGTAGCCACATCTACCTGGTCGATGGCCTGGATTTTAGCCACTGCCTCGTCGTTTAATACCAGCTGCTCACCGGAACCGCCGGAGTTCCAGTTATATACATTGATAACGGTAAGATCGCCCATCTGGGCCAGCATAGCCTCCTGGCTTTCGTTCATGCCAACGCCGATAGAGATCATAACCACAATAGCGCAGGTGCCAACTACGACGCCGATGACCGTAAGCAAGGTACGCATTTTACGACGGAACAGATTTCCAAGACACATAGAAATTATATCAGAAATCCTCATCTTCGTCCTCCAGCTTTTTGGCTTTTTTCGCTTTGAGCAGTTTTATGATGAAGGCGACAAAGATAATAATTACGACAACAGCGATCCCCCATCCCCAAACGGGGATTTTTTGATACCATTTCGGCTCTTCCATAGGTATGTCTTCCATCCCCATATCGTCCATGCCGCCCATCATGTCCGCAGGCATATCATAGGATTCCCCGTTGGCAGAAAATCCAGTACGCAGTTCAGTAACATTCATATTGGCATCCTCATAGGTGAGGATAACTTCGCCGACGATAGGGCCGGCTTCTGTAGGAGAGATATAAAAGTCGATGGAATCTTCTTTTCCTTCGTCCAAATTTCCGAAGAATTGCTGTTGGCCGGGTTTAGCTAAATTCGTACCCTCAATTGAGGCAGTGATATTATAAATTGGAGTCTTGCCTTTGTTTACAAATGTAACGCTGAACGATTGCTCTTCCCCAACATACAGGGTTTCAGGAAGTTCCATTGGATTGAGGGAAAAACGGTTAAGCTGGTTTACCGGAATGCTGATCTCTTCCTCCGAAGTAAACTGCTTGCGCTCATCGTCGATAATCGCTTCAAAAGTAAAGGCGAGTTTAATTGGATGGGACTGGGGCTCCGCGCTGGGTTTTACAGAAAGGTTTAAAGTCCGTTCCAATGTTTCATTGGGTCTCATACGTTCTATGTAGAAGGTATTGGAGGAATTATTCATGGTAAACGCTTCAGGGACGGTCACTTTCATTACGATGTTGTCCGCGTACAAGCGGGAGCTGGTGTTGTAGAATTTTAAGTTTAAAGAGAAGTTCCCAGCGGCGGTAACACTGGACCCGCCGTAGTCATATGAAGTGACGATAATATTCGGGGTGGCCGGAGCGATAAACGGCCGGGAAGAGGTATCGTCATCGTCATCATCGTCGTCACTGTCATGACGGCGGGAGGACGACTCCGCAATTACACAATCGGGAAGCTTTTCCGCGAAGCGCAGGGTCCGGCCGTTAATACTGTCGGGAATACTGTCAGCGTCGCTTTCCTTACTGGGGTAGTTTATATTAAACACAAAGATATCGTCAGAGCCATTATATTTTAAATCAAAAAGATCCACTGTATAGGAAATGCCAGGTTTCTCCACATTTGTCGCCTCTACAGCGTCGCTGAATACGGCGCTGCCTGCGCGTGCGCCGTCAAAGACCTTGCGGCTGCTACTAAAGGAAAAGCTGAATTTCTCTTTAGGAACAGAATTAAAATCGTCCACAGTAGTCTGATAATCGATGACAGTAATACGCAGTCTGCCGATGGTTGTACCCGGACGGATTTCCGGAAGCTGAAATCCACCGGAACTTTCCGCTTCAAAATATTTAATCGACTGAACTATGGCGTCATCCGCTGCTTTTACCGTCATGCCTGCCAGCAGAAAAAAGCCGCACAGACCGGCAGAAAGCAAAAATACAATCGCAAGCATCAGAGAAATCGCCCGATTAGAAAAACTGTTCATATTATAAAATCTCCTTTAAATTTCCACATGGTCTGAGGGAATCTCCTCTTGTATCTCAAAACAAAATCCGTCCTCCTGCGGCTTGGGATTCTCAGCGGCGTCCTGCGTTTCCGAAAAACTCTCCACAGGAATTTCCGCCGGGATTTTTCCGGTCTCCTCTTCCAAAGGCAAAGCACCTTCCTCCTGCCTGGGAGCAGAGTTTTCCTGAGGGAGAGACGGTGAATTTGTTTTTTCCGACGGCGCCTCTTTTTTTGTTTCTGATAAGCGGGGAACCGGAACATAGCCTTCCCGCTCAAAGATCGGCACATGGGTATAATCGTTGGTGATGTTCCCATCGATTAAAGTAATTACCCGGTCGGCATAATCCGCCAGTTCGGGATCATGGGTTACAATAATAAGAGTTTCATTATATTTTCGGGCAAAACCTACCATTGTCTGCATAACGTCAATCGTAGTTTTTGTATCCAAGTTACCGGTAGGCTCGTCGGCGAAAATTACTTTAGGATTGGAAACGAAAGCTCTTGCAATACCTACACGCTGCTGCTGGCCGCCGGACATTTCAGTAGGTTTATGGCGAGCCCGCTTTTTCAGCCCTACATTTTCCAGCATTTTCATAGCGATTTTATTCCGCTTGGATTTTGGGTAGCCCTTAAACTCCAACGGTAAAGCGACATTTTCCATGGCGGTCATCGTAGGAAGCAGATTATACGACTGAAATACAAATCCTAAATACCGCTGACGAAAAGTAGCCAACTGATTTTCATTCAAAGTAGAAATATTCGTTTTTCCTATGTAAACACAGCCTTTAGTAGGCTTTTCCAGGCCGGCCAACTGATTTAGAAGGGTAGATTTACCGGAACCGGACGTACCTACAATACAACAAATTTGCCCCTGCAATATATCGAGGTTAATATTATTCAGAGCGACTACTTTTTCATCGCCGATGCGGTAAATTTTCCGCAAGTTTTCGCATCTGATAATTGATTTTTTCTCCAAGCGTTCAACCTCCCTTGCACACTAATTAAATAGTGGAAGTATCCTAATAAATTGATGCAGAATACGCAGATAAATTCACAACTTAATGACAATGGTAACACAATTTGAACATAATAACAATCTGATCGTTCCCGATAAAATGAATTTGATATTCCCTGGTAGGTATGATACAATTATATAATTATTATAATAACTATCGCAATTAAAATTGTACCGTGTGTATTAGTTGTATTAGTACAGTATGAGTATACCATGGATTATGAAAAAAGCAAGACCATCGTTTGCCATTTAAGGAATTTTAAGGGGAAAATAGAGCGGATGAATAAGAAGAACGATTTGGTAACGGTTGATGTTGTGGGTATGACCCATGAAGGCAGCGGAATTGGCCGTTTGCCGGATGGAATGGCAATATTTATTCCCGCAAGCGCGGTGGGAGACCGGCTGCAGGCGCGGATTCTTAAGGTAAATAAAAACTATGCTTATGGCAAAGTTGAAAAAATCCTTGTTCCTTCTCAGGACAGAACCCCTTCTGATTGTCCCGTGAGCCGGCGGTGCGGCGGCTGTGTGTTCCGACATGTTTCCTATGAAGCGGAACTTCGGTATAAACAGGAGTTTATAGAAAGCAATCTTCGACGTATTGGGAAATTGGACTTACAGATAGAGAAAATTCAGCCTTCGCCCCTACAGTCGCATTACAGAAATAAAGCTCAATATCCTGTAAGAATGCAAAAAGGGAAGATGGCAGCAGGTTTTTTTGCCCCTCGGACCCATGAAGTGATCGATTGCCGCACCTGCGGCCTGCAGCCTGTTTATTTTACAGATATTTTGCAGACAATCCTCTCATTTGCAGAAAAAAATAATATTTCCATCTATGATGAAACCACAGGAAAAGGACTTTTGCGCCATATTTATCTTCGGGGAGGATATCATACCGGAGAAGTGATGGTATGCCTTGTAATCAATGGAGATGGGATAGAAAAACGACAGGCCCTGGTCCAGGGGCTGCTTGCGTGTTGCCCGCAGATTGTGAGCGTAATTCTGAACCTGAACAAAGAAAAGACCAATGTAATTTTAGGAAAAGAAAATAAAGTGATTTATGGGAAAGAATATATTACTGATCTGCTGTGCGGTCTGCAGTTTGAACTTTCCCCTCACTCCTTTTACCAGGTAAATACCCCTGGTGCGGAAAAACTGTATGAAATTGCAGGGGAATACGCCGGCCTTACTGGCGGGGAAACGCTGATGGACTTGTACTGCGGGGCGGGAACTATCGGACTTTCGCTGGCGGGCAAATGTGCACGGGTGATCGGGGTGGAGATTGTTTCCCAGGCGGTGGAAAACGCAAAGAAAAATGCGAAAAACAACGGAATAGACAACGCGGAATTTTTATGTGCAGACGCGGCGCTGGCGGCTGAGCGGATGGAAAAAGAGGGAATACGCCCGGATGTAGTGGTGTTGGACCCGCCCCGTAAAGGCTGCGATCAGAAAACCCTTCAGGCTGTGGCAAAAATGTCCCCTGAAAGGATTGTTATGATCTCCTGTAACAGCGCTACTGCCGCAAGGGACTGCGAAGTTTTGGAAAATTTAGGTTATCAAGCGATTCGCTGCCGGCCAGTAGATATGTTTCCAAAAACGGCGCACTGCGAGGTTTGCATTCAATTATGCCGTAAACAAAATTCACTGGAGCAATAGTTAGGAGACAACCCTATGGATCAGTTACAAGAATTTATGGATATGTTAACTGGGAATTTTAATAATGCGGAACAATTTAATAGAAAAAAACAAGGGGGAAGCGCAGATTTTCCCTTTGCCCGGCACTGTAATACAGTTTGTAATCACAAAATAAAAAATCTGCCAGAGAATTTTAAAGGGATCTTTCTTGTGGAGGAGAGCTACTATACTGTTGGCGATAGTACTCGTGCCTCTTCCCATCTGTTTTTGTTTACCCAGGAGGAACAGCGAATTAAATTGACCTCCTACGAGATCCCTGATGGCTGTGATAAAAATACATTTTCTTATGAAAGTATGCCTGAAACAGAGTATACTTCACTAAAGCAATCGGAAAAGTTTTCGCCTGCCTTTTATGAACAAAAGGACGGCGTATGGGAAGGCGGAAGCGTCAGTATGTTCTCTCCTGTTTTGAAATTCACGCTTTTTGAGCGCTTTTCACCCCAAAAACTTGAAGTATCGGAAACGATGGAAGTAAACGGAAAAAGAACGCTTGGGTATGATGAGCCGATTATTTATGTGAAAGTGTAAGGTTTGATATTTTATCACAGGTTTGCGTTAAGGTTAAACCATGTTCTTTCGGTATTCTTTTCACACACCGCACGCTGGGTTCTTTATTGGAGCAGGATAGATAGGAAAATGGAGAGAATATGCAGACAATTGCCCGAGCCAATCGCGTGGCGGAAGGAAAGAGCAATGGTCTGATTGTTGATTATATCGGCATCGTAAAAGCCTTGAGAAAAGCGCTGGCGGATTATACTGCGAACCAAGGCGGCGGTGAGGGTACTGACCCCACCGTAGATAAGGAGAAACTGATCGCCCGCATTCATGAGATTATTGCCGCAGCATCGGCATTTCTGGGAGAGCATGATTTCTCTCTGGATGCACTGGTCAATACAAAGATAGGCACCTTTGAACAGCTTTCGCTGCTCCAGGATGCCACAAATGCTATGTGCGAAACACTGGAAATCAGGAAGACATACCAGACCTATGCCAGTGAACTGGCAAGGCTGATGAAGTATGTTGACCGAAATGATGTGGATGCACAGACCCGTACTTACAAAGACGCGATTATTGCTATCTACGATGCTCTGCAAAAGAAACGGAAGCATTCCGACAATACAGACCTTATGGTTGAGATTAACGGAATTGTGAATGAGTATATCGTCATTGAACAACAGCAGCCGGGGCTTAATCCGTCCAAGCGCTTCGATATCAGCAATATTGATTTTGATATTCTGATTAAGGAATTTGCGAAAACGAAAAAGCAGAACCTGGTTATGAAAGACCTACAGGATTTGATTCAAGTGCGACTGGATAGTATGCTGATTTCTAATCCCCGCCGTATTGATTATCTCCTTCGTTACCAGGAAATCATCACAGCCTATAACAGCGAACAGGACAGAGCCACCATCGAAAAGACATTTATGGATTTGATGGATTTGGCAAACAGCATGGATTCCGAACAACAACGCTATGTCCGTGAAGGTTTCACAAGTGATGAGGAGCTATCCCTTTACGATATGCTCTTCTCCGATAACCTTTCCAAAGAGGACATCAAGGCTATTAAGAAAGTGGCAGTTGACCTTCTCGCTAAGATTAAATCTAAGATTGCTGAACTTGACCACTGGACAGATAAGCAAGAAACCAAAGCTGCTGTGGATAATCTGATTCGTGATACCTTGTGGGCAGAACTGCCGGAATGTTACGATGAAGTCAGCATTTCCATGTATCGTCAACAAATCTACGAATATATTTATACACGGTATAGGGTGGTTGCGTAAACCGTTCAAAATGAAAGGGCTAATATGAAAGGATCAAATGGAGAGCCTATGCTTCTTTATATCACCCCTGATTTTGTAAAAATCGACATATCTATTGTTCGGGATGTGGACATAGACGGGACCCGGCAAAAAATTCTCAAAAATATGATGTCCTATACCCGTCAGCAAGGTGTCAAGCTAATTGCAGAAGGGGTAGAAACTCAGGCGAATATTACACGGACAGGCCGGCGCGGCCCAGGAAAATAAAAATGGAACTGGCGGCGTATATGCCGCCAGTTTACTCTCTCTTTATAAGAAATGAGGATGTTATTTGGAACAGGATTTGCTTTGTAAAATTCCCGGGCCCCTTCTGGCCTGGTATGATAAAAATGCAAGGGTCCTTCCCTGGCGGCAGGACCCTCAGCCTTATTATGTATGGGTATCGGAAATCATGCTCCAGCAAACCCGGGTAGAGGCGGTTAAACCTTATTTTGACAGATTCATCACCGCCCTTCCCACCGTTGCCGCTTTGGCTGAGGCACCGGAAGAGCAGCTTTTAAAGTTGTGGGAGGGACTGGGATATTATAACCGGGTACGCAATTTACATAAAGCGGCAAAGATAGTTATGGAAAACTATCATGGGCAGCTTCCTGCTGATTTTGAAACACTTCTCACCCTGCCGGGCATAGGTAAATATTCTGCCGGAGCGATTGCATCAATCGCTTATGGGATCCCCATGCCGGCGGTGGACGGAAATGTGCTCCGGGTAACCGCTCGGGTGTTGGCCAGTGAAGAAGATATTACAAAGGAACAGGTAATTTATGATATCTCCTCCCGGCTGCAAAAGATTCTGCCCAGGGATCGGGTAGGAGATTTTAATCAGGCGCTGATGGAACTGGGAGCGCTTATTTGTCTTCCTGTTGGAAAAGCGCAGTGCCTTCTTTGTCCTTTACGCCATCTTTGCCGGGGTTATGAACAAGGAATTTATATGGAATTACCGAAGAAGGCGCCTAAAAAGCAAAGACGTATTGAAGACAGAACTGTTTTTGTGATAATATCACAGCAGAGGGTATTGATCGCCAAGCGTGGAGAAAAGGGGCTGCTTGCCGGTCTATGGGAGCTTCCTAATACACAGGGGGCGATGGATGAGACGCAGTGCAGAGAGTACCTCTTCCTCCGGGGAGCGAAGATAAACAAAATTGTCTCCCTGGGAAAGGCAAAACACATATTTAGCCATGTAGAATGGCATATGACCGGTTATGGCGTATACTTGGAAGAAGAAAATTTCCCGTGGGAAGATGCTGTTTGGGCGTCTGCTCGGGAATTGGGGGAAAGTTATGCCCTTCCTACCGCGTTTAAGGCGTATACGGGGCAGATAAAGAAGTTGTTGTGTGAATAAATTTATCCGTGGAGGTAGACATGCAGAATAAAAAACATAGCACCCTGGGCCTTGTAAAACGGTTTGCTCCTTATTTTAAAAAATACCGCTGGATACTTACGCTGGATTTGTTTTGTGCGGCGCTGACCACCGTATGCGAAATGGTATTTCCGCTGATTGTGCGGTATATTACCGATATGGGAATGAACAATATGCAGAGCCTTACGGTAGGGTTGGTGTTAAAGGTAGGGGCTTTTTATCTGGTGCTGCGTATTATTGACACCGCCGCCAACTATTATATGGCAGATATCGGCCATGTGATGGGGGCAAAAATTGAGACGGATATGCGGGAGGATTTGTTTTCTCACCTGCAAAAGTTATCCTATTCATTTTATAACAATACCCAAGTCGGTCAGTTGATGGCTCGTATTACCAGCGATCTGTTTGATGTGACCGAATTTGCCCATCACTGCCCGGAAGAATTTTTTATTTCGGGGCTGAAGATTGTGGTGTCGTTTTTTATTTTAGCGGGCGTGGATATTTGGCTGACGTTAATTATCTTTTCCATTCTCCCTATTCTGCTGTTTTGTTCCATTTATTATAATAAAAAAATGCGCAGAGCGTTTAAAAAATCACGGCACCAGATTGGTAAAATTAACGCTCAGGTAGAAGACAGTTTGCTGGGAATCCGGGTGGTAAAATCCTTTGCCAACGAAGAGATTGAAGAGGATAAATTTAACGAGGGAAATCATGGATTTTTGGAGATAAAAAGAGAACAGTATATGTATATGGCCGGCTTCCAAAGCACGACTCGTTTGTTTGACGGGGTGATGTATATCGCCGTTGTAGTGGCGGGGGCCCTGTTTATGATAGACGGTAAGATTACCCCTTCGGATTTAATAGCGTATCTTTTGTATGTGACCACTTTGCTCACTTCTATCCGAAGAGTGGTGGAGTTTACAGAACAGTTCCAAAAGGGAATGTCCGGGATTGAACGGTTTTTTGAGGTTATGGATGCGCCGATAGAGATTTTTGACGCTCCTGGCGCTGTAGAATTGAAGGATGTGGCGGGAGATATAAAATTCGACCATGTGAGCTTCACCTATATGGATGATAATACCCAAGTTTTAAAGGATATTGATCTCCATGTAAGTCCAGGTCAGAATGTGGCCTTGGTGGGACCTTCCGGCGGAGGAAAAACCACACTGTGCAATCTGATTCCCCGATTTTATGACGCTACTGACGGCAGGGTGCTTATCGATGATAAGGATGTAAGAACTTTAACTATGCACTCCCTGCGGTCTCAAATCGGCGTAGTTCAGCAGGAAGTCTATTTGTTTTCTGGCAGCGTGTACGAGAACATCGCTTACGGCCGGCCAGATGCCACCAAGGAAGAAATTATCACCGCGGCCAAACAGGCAGGCGCCCATGAGTTCATTATGCAGCTGGGGGATGGATATGACACCTATGTAGGAGAACGGGGAGTAAAACTTTCCGGAGGTCAGAAACAGCGCATCAGCATTGCACGGGTGTTTTTAAAAAATCCTCCCATTCTGATTTTAGATGAAGCCACTTCCGCACTGGACAATGAAAGTGAACGATTGGTGCAGCGATCCCTGGAGCTGCTGGCAAAGGGAAGAACTACTTTTACGATTGCCCACCGGCTTACGACCATCCGAAATGCGGATATCATCCTGGTGCTTACCGACAATGGAATTGTGGAGCAGGGCAACCATCGGGATTTGATGGCGAAAAAAGGAATTTATTACAGCTTATATAGTATGTACAGCGACACCATTGCCGAATAAAGAGCGGCAGTGCGTTCAATAGAGGGTTAGGGTATATGATGAGTGGACAAAGAGCTGAGTTTCCTTTGGAAGAAAAACGGGAAATACGAAAAGAGTATTTTCGCTACCTGATTCCCACCGTAATCGGGATGGTAGCTCATTGCTGTTACTGCTTGGCGGATGTGTTTTTTGTAGGAATAGCAGTGGGGAGCAACGGGCTTGCAGCGTTAAACGTATCGCTTCCGATTTTTACCGTGTATACTACTTTCAGCATTTTAATCGGCGTAGGAGCAGCAACCACGATTTCTGTCTGCCGCGGAGCGGGAGAAACACAAAGTATCAATAAGGTTTTTACTCAGGCGATGATCTCGGTAATACTTTTCGGCGGTTTGCTGGGGATATTCGGGACGTTGTTTCTGCGGGAAATCGCTTATGCGTTTGGCGCCACTGATTTAATTGTAGATGGAGTGGTAGGTTATCTTTCTCCAATTAGTCCTTTGGCAGTGGTGTATATGATGGCAAGTTCTTTAGGGGTAATTGTGCGAAGCGACGGCAACCCCCGGCTGGTGATGATTGCAGGGACGTTAGCTAACATTACCAATATTGTGCTGGATTATATTTTTGTAATTGGAATGGGTATGGGCACGTTTGGCGCAGGTCTTGCCACGATTATCGGACCATTTGTCAATGTGGCTCTGTTAAGCCTTCATTTTATCAAACATGTCAATCAGGTTTCCCTGACAAAACATTTTTTCTCCCCGGGACTTTTCTGGCGGATGGTGAAAAATGGGGTAGGTTCCGGTGTGTTGGAAACCTCCTCTGGTTTTGTGATTCTGATGTTTAATATTGTGCTGATTCGGGTGAGTGGGGAAACCGCAGTAGCGGTGTTTGCGATTATTTCAAATATCGGTTATGTAGGCAAGGGGATTTTTAATGGGATGGCCCAGGCTGCGCAGCCAATTATCAGTTTAAGCTATGGGGCGAGGGAATACCGCCGGATGAAGCTGGTCAATCGGTACGCTATGATTACTACTCTATGTTTTTCTTGCGGGGTATATCTGCTTGTTCTGCTCTTTCCGGGGAATATTATTGGTGCGTTTGTCTCTACGGATGCGCAGGTATTGGCGATCGGTATCCCAGCGATCATCTTATATTTTCTCTCGTTCCCGTTTACTGGAATGAATACTATCCTTATGTATTATTTCCAATCCATTGAGCACGCTACCCACACGACAATAATTGCATTTTTACGGGGAATTTTACTGGTATATGCGGCCTTGAGCCTATTTTCCCGTCTGTGGGGGCTTACCGGCGTTTGGCTGGCGCTGCTGGCGGCGGAATTTATTACTTTTGCAATTTTCTATCCAATTAAAATTCGTATGGACCGCAGATCTTACAGCCAATAAGAAAGCTCGCCGGCGATTTATTTCGCCGGCGAGCTAAAATTTTATTCTGCTTTAAAAGTTTCTGCAAGGACAGGTTCAGGAGCCGGGGCCTTTTGCGCATGGATTTTTGAAATCCTGCGTTCCACCACCCCAAGGACAGTAAACTCAACATCCCCTACAGTGACGGTGGGCCGCTCTTCTTCCTGCGGGATATGGCCCAGTTGCTCTACAATATAGCCGCCGATGGTATCACAGTCCAGGTCGTCGTCAAATTTAATATGAAACAGCCGTTCGATTTCATCTAAAGGCACTACGCCGTCGATAAGGTATGTGTCTTGAGCAAGCTGGCTGATTTCCTCTTCTTCGTTATCATATTCATCTTGGATGTTCCCTACAATAGATTCAATGAGGTCCTCCATGGTAACCAGTCCGGAGGTGCCGCCATATTCATCCACCACAATGGCCATCTGGATTTTCTTTTCCTTAAACAGATGAAACAGTACTTTACACCGGTTGCTTTCCGGGACATAAAGAGCTTCCCGCATATAATCCGCCATATTGAATTGAGCGTTGGGATTTTCCATTACCAGCCCCAAAAGATCTTTTACATACAAAATCCCCACAATATTGTCCAGCGAGCCGGCGTAAACGGGAATACGGGAACAGCCTTCCTCTACTGCCCGGGTAATTACCTGGGATAGAGGCTCGTTTATTTCTACCGCTACAATTTCTGTACGATGGGTCATAATCTCCCCAACAGTGCGGTCATCGAACTCAAAAATATTATTAATCATTTCCTTTTCACTTTGTTCGATCGTACCGCTTTCGTTTCCTACATCCACCATCATACGGATTTCCTCTTCCGTGACCTCCTCCGGCTTCTGATGAGGATCGATCCCCAAAAGGCGGAGAACGCCGTTAGTAGACATGGAAAGCAAAGCGACAAACGGCTTTTCCAGCTTATAAATTATCGACAGGGGGCGGGCAATAGCAAAAGAAATCTTTTCAAAATTGCTCATAGCCAACCTTTTTGGAACCAGCTCGCCAAAGACCAAAGTAAAAAAAGAAAGAATAAGGGTAATGCCAATCAAAGAAACCACCCGAATAACCTCCGGGGAGATTGCTACGTTTCGCAGGGCATAGACTACATACTCTACAAAGGTATCCGCCGCAACCGCCGAAGCGAGAAAGCCGGATAAAGTCACGCCTACTTGAATTGTAGCGAGAAACTTGGATGGCGCGCCGACAAATTTTGTAAGAATGCCGGCCGCTTTATTGCCTTCCTCCGCCATTTTTCTTAATTTGTTGTCGTTAAGTGAGATTACTGCAATCTCAGACATAGCAAAAAAAGCGTTGGTTGCAATTAGAATTAACAGCAGTAAAAGGTAAATCCATAGACTACCGTCGGGTTCCATAAACACTCTCCTTTAATGAAACGTTTTAAAATAATGTTTATTAAATGATATCGGATTTTAAAAATCTTGTCAATCAGGTAGAAATCACCCAAGAAGAAGATTTGCCGCGCTTTGGGCATAAATTAAACGTACAAATACGTTTAAGGGACCTACAACCCCTAATTTATTGTGGGGTGGGGCTACATGGGAAAAATGATCCTTTTGCTTATATAAAAATTGTGTTAAAATAATAATAGATTGTTTTAGGAGATGTGTTTTGTGACAAAGGTTGTCTGGTTTTATCGGATTTATCGGCAGGTACTAAAAAATTTGAAAATTTTTTGTAAATGGGTGCTTACTTCTGTTGCCATTGGATTTATCGTAGGCGGAGTAGGATGCCTATTTTATTTTGTCCTGCGATTTGTAACCAGTTTTCGGGGAGAACATCCTTGGATGGTATTCTTTTTGCCGGCGGCGGGTTTAGTAATTGTTTTCTTATATCATATTTGTAAAATAAACGAACCCAAAGGTACAAATCTGGTAATTACGGCCGTCCGTTCAGAGGAACAGATCCCCGCACGGATGGCTCCCCTTATTTTTATTTCCACTGCCCTGACTCATCTGTGCGGCGGTTCCGCCGGACGGGAAGGAGCGGCCCTCCAGTTAGGTGGGAGTTTGGGGGAGTGGATAGCGAAAGTTTGCCGGGTAAAGGAAGAATATAAAAACGTAGCGATTATGTGCGGCATGAGCGCGGCGTTTTCCGCTTTGTTCGGAACCCCGGTAGCGGCTACCATCTTCGCTATGGAGTTGGTAAGCGTGGGGGTGATGTATTATACAGCGCTGGTCCCCTGTGCCATTTCCTCCATAATTGCGTCTTTGCTGGCCAAACACTGTGGGATTGTACCGGAATCGTTTACTATTATACATACTCCGGGAATTACGGCCGTCAGTATTGTGAAAGTGGCGGCGCTGGGAGTAGTATGCGCAGGGGTCAGTATTTTACTCTGCTACTCTCTGCATACCGCCGGGAAGCTATATAAAAAATATCTTCCCAATCAATATGTACGAGCAATGGCAGGGGGGCTTTTAGTCGTTGCTTTGGCGTTTGTTTTCAGAACACAGGACTATTTGGGCGCGGGGATGAATATCATCGAAGAAAGCCTCCAAGGGGACGTGCGCCCGCAGGCGTTCTTACTAAAAATCTTATTTACCGCCGTCACTCTGGGTGCTGGGTTCAAAGGGGGAGAAATTGTTCCTTCTTTCTTTGTCGGGGCTACCTTCGGATGTGTGATGGGGCAACTGATTGGGCTGGAACCATCTCTGGCGGCAGCGATAGGAATGATGACTGTTTTCTGCGGTGTGACCAACTGTCCAGTGACCGCTTTGATGATGAGCTTTGAGTTGTTTGGTTTTACCACTCCAAGTTTTTTCCTAATTGCGATTCCCATCAGCTATATGCTTTCTGGGTATTACAGTCTTTATAGCGCCCAGAGGATTGTATATGCCAAGACAAAGCCAAAATATGTCAATCAAAAAACCCACTAAAGAAAAAGGCCCTTAGCTTGATAAGGGCCTTTTTCATGCTTGCGGTTTGGGGAAATAATGGTATAATTACTTTATTATTAAATATTTTTATAGCCGCGCCCGACAAATTGAAGATTTGCCTTCGCGGTTGGCGAAAAAACGCTTTGCGTTTAGGGGTACAGGCTACAAAAGGAGAGCATGGTTTCGCAAGCAAGCGAAACCAACCCCGGACGGTGTCCGGGTGCAAAACACGGTTTTGCCTCTATTTTTATAGCCGCGCCCGGCAAATTGAAGATTTGCCTTCGCGGTTGGCGAAAAACGCTTTGCGTTTAGAGGCGCAGGCTGCAAAAGGAGAGTATGGTTTCGCAAGCAAGCGAAACCAACCCCGGACACCGTCCGGGTGCAAAACACGGTTTTGCCCCTATTTTTATAGCCGCGCCCGGCAAATTGAAGATTTGCCTTCGCGGTTGGCGAAAAACGCTTTGCGTTTAGGGGCGCAGGCTGCAAAAGGAGAGCATGGTTTCGCAAGCAAGCGAAACCAACGCCGGACACCGTCCGGGAGCAAAACACGGTTTTGCCTCTATTTTTATAACCGCGCCCGGCAAATTGAAGATTTGCCTTCGCGGTTGGCGAAAAACGCTTTGCGTTTAGGGGCGCAGGCTGCAAAAGGAGAGCATGGTTTCGCAGGCAAGCGAAACCAACCCCGGACATCGTCCGGGAGCAAAACACGGTTTTGCCTCTATTTTTATTTCATTTTATTTGGGAGTGGTTTTATGGATTTTTTAAACAGAAAGAAAGAATTCGATGTTGTGGGCTTTGGAGAGGTCATGCTGCGCCTTTCCCCCTTGGGAGCGCAAAGACTGTCTCAGTCGGAACTGTTGGAAAACTGCCCGGGCGGATCGGAACTAAACGTGGTTTCAGGAATTTCTCTTTTAGGGCTTCGCACTGGTATTGTCACAAAGGTGCCGGACAACACTATGGGACAGTTTATTAAAAATAAAATCCGTTTTTACGGGGTAAGCGATGATTATCTCATTTACGACAAATCGCAAACCGGTCGTATCGGTATCTATTATTATGAAAGCGGAGCTTATCCCAGAAAACCGTCGGTTACGTATGACAGGAGATTTTCTTCTATTAATAGCATATCGATCGATGAGATTGATCCGAAGATTTACTCCTCGGTCAACGTGTTCCATACCAGCGGGATCAGCCTGGCATTGGGGGAACAAGTCAGAAATACTGCCATCGAGATGATCAAACGGTTTAAAAAACAGGGAGCGATTTTATCTTTTGATGTGAATTACCGAGCTAATCTGTGGGATGAAGAAACTGCCAGAAAAACAATTTATGATATTCTTCCTTTGATTGATATCCTGTTTGTTTCGGAGGAAACTTCCCGCCGGATGATGCAGCGTACCGGTACTATGCAGGAAATTATGAAGGGGTATTGTGAAGATTTTGGAGTAAAAATAGTAGCCAGTACTCATCGGGTAGTAAAAAGTCCCAAATGCCATTCGTTTAATTCCACTTTATATGTCCACGAAGAGGACAAATATTATACAGGCGTTCCTTATGAGAATATCGATGTGATCGACCGTATCGGAAGCGGCGACGCTTATGTAGCGGGGGCGCTGTTCGGCCTATTGAAAACCGGGAACCCTCAGGCGGCGATTGATTTTGGAAACGCCAGCTCGGCAGTGAAGAATACTATTCCAGGGGATATGCCGGCCAGCGATTATGCTGAGATCAGCCATATGATTTCAGTGCATAATTCTGGGAGAGACAGCGGAGAAATGAACAGGTAAATTTGCGTAATGGGATGGTGTGGTGCCTTGTGCGGCATTTAACGATTTAAATCATTGTTGTAAACTTTGCAAAAAGTACTTGACAGTTTTCTGTCATTTGCTATAATAGTGTCAGTTAATACCTGTATCTTTTGGAGGAAACCATGAACGAAATTATGAAAAAGCTTGCGGAAAAATTAAATAGCTTTTTTTACTTTATTAGCTGGGGCTTCTTTTTTAGCTTCGGTTATTTTGGCGTGTGTCATAATTTCAGTTTATTGAGTGAATAATTCTAAAGGTATAGGGTAATAGCCCAAAGGGATTATGCAAAGAGAACTCATAAACTGAGTTCTCTTTTTTGTTTTGTCCCGGAAATTTTATACGCGGAAACTGTCCGTACACTTTTAGGAGAGTGAAAACCATGATAGTTATTTTAAAACCTGGTACTTCTCAGAAAGAGATTGATACGTTATCAGACTCGCTGATAAAACAAGGGGTTCAGGTCAATCCGGTAATTGGTACAGACCTGATTATTCTGGGGCTGGTAGGCGATACCAGCAAAATTGATCCCACCCAAATTGAGGCCAATCGGAATGTTACCAAGGTAATGCATGTGGCGGAACCCTTTAAAAAAGCCAATAAAATGTTCCATCCCAAACCTACCGTCATTGAGGTAAACGGACAAAAGATCGGCGGAGACAGCAGACTTGCATTAATGGCGGGACCCTGCTCCGTAGAATCAGAAGAACAAATTGTAGGCATTGCCCAGGAAGTGAAAAAAATGGGAGCAAACTTCTTGCGTGGCGGCGCATTTAAACCAAGAACCTCTCCTTACGCATTCCAGGGACTGCAATATGAAGGTTTGGAGCTTTTAATGGAAGCACGAGAAAAAACCGAATTGCCTATTGTAACTGAAATTATGTCGCCGTATGATATTGAAACTTTTGTGGAAAAAGTAGATATTATTCAGGTAGGCGCCCGTAATATGCAGAATTTTGAGCTGCTTAAAGAATTGGGACGTACTTCCAAACCCATTCTTCTTAAACGGGGTCTTTCCGCTACCATTGAAGAATGGCTGATGTCGGCGGAATATATCATGTCTGGGGGAAATGAGAAAATTATTCTGTGCGAGAGAGGAATCCGCACCTTTGAAACCTACACTAGAAACACCTTGGATCTTTCCGCTATCCCCGCGGTGAAAAATCTAAGTCATTTGCCGGTAGTGGTGGATCCAAGCCATGCCACAGGTAAATGGTGGATGGTAGAACCTTTGGCCAGAGCGGCAGTGGCCGTGGGCAGCGACGGCCTTATTATCGAAGTGCATAACGACCCGGCCAATGCTTTATGCGATGGTCAGCAGTCGATCAAACCCCATGTGTTCGGGGAATTGATGGAACAGATCAAATTGATTGCCAAAGCGGTTGGCAGGGAAGTATAAGGTGAACTATGGGAGATTTGACAGATTATCGCAGGCAGATTGATGAGATTGACTCTCAACTGATTCCCCTGTTTGAAAAGAGGATGGATCTAGCTCTTCAAGTAGCCCGTTACAAGCAGGAAAACCATCTTCAAGTGCTCCAAGGCGGTAGAGAGCAGCAAGTGCTAAACCTGGCGGTGGAACATTTAAACACTAAAGAATACGCAGATGCGGCGATACGGTTCATGAGCAACATCATGTCAATCAGCCGGGATTTGCAGAAGAAGAAACTTGCTGCAGGACAGGAAGATTTACCGGCTCCTCCCCAGGGGAAATTAGGCTATCCCGGGGTAGCTGGTTCCTTTTCCGAGCAGGCGCTGATCGAATATTTCGGGAAAGAGTGCGACCGGGTGGCCTATGAGGAATTTGAGGATGTGTTTAAGGCAATTAAACGCGGGGAAATCCAATATGGGATTGTGCCGATTGAGAACTCTTTTACCGGAGCGGTAAGCGAATCCTACGATCTTTTAAGAAAATATGGATTTTATATTGTAGGAGAAAAGAGTATCCGTGTGGATCAGCACTTGGCATGCGTCCGAGGGGGTTCCCTGGACACAATCCGGGAGGTATATTCCCACGCCCAGGGGCTGGAACAGTGCAGTGAGTTCTTAAAATCTCACAAGGAGTGGAAACTGATCCCGTTCCATAATACGGCAATCGCTGCAAAATTTGTAAGCGATGCCAAAGATACAGGCAAGGCGGCGATCTGCAGCGAGTGTGCGGCCCAACTGTATGGCCTTGATCTGATAAAACCTTGTATCAACAACCAGACTGGAAATTCCACCCGTTTTATCATTATCGGACGGGAGCTGGAGCCCAAAGAGGGGGATAAGGTAAGCGTTGTTTTCTCTCTGGAGGACGAAGCGGGAACACTATACCGTCTGCTCAGTTATTTCGCCGCCAACCATATCAATATGGTAAAGATCGAATCGCGCCCAATGAAGGATGTTTCTTGGCGATATTTTCTCTATGTGGATTTTGAAGGGAATGTGGAGAGTCCACAATCGAAAACGGCGCTGGAACTGATTAAAAAGGATGCGGGGTATTTTAAACTATTAGGCGCTTATAAAGCGGACCGGTTAAATTAAAAGAAGAGCTTCGTAAGAATTTTCTTACGAAGCTCTTTTTATTTTATCAGCTGTAAAATATCTTTTGGATGATCAAAATAGTAATCCGCTTCCACCGTGTTTTTATTATGGGCGCCCCAAACCGCCAGGCCAAATAATGTCCCCGCGCCATGCGCACACTGCTTATCATACACGGTATCCCCGATATAAATAGTTTCTTTTGGATTTGCGCCGCTTTTCTCCAGATATTTAAGCATAGGATCTGGATATGGCTTATGAAGCTTGGTATCGCTGGCGCAAACAAAATGAGAAAAATAGGGCCACATTTTCTGATAATCAAAATCCAATCTCAGCTCGATATCAAGTTTAGAAGTAATAATCCCCAGCGTACACCGGCCGCTGTCCTTTAATGCCTGCAAGCTTTCCCGAATCCCGTCAAAGAGAGCAACGTTGCAGAACGCTTGACGGTAAAGCTCATCCCAGCGCTTTTCCACCTGCCGCGTTTTTAAAATCTCCATTTTTTCCATGGCCTCCTGATTGGGGACGCCGAAAACACATTGCAGCTTTTCTAAAGGAATAAGGCGGTTTTCTATCTCTAAAACGCTCTTTTGAAAAGCTTGAAGCACATATTTTTCCGTATCAATCAAGGTGCCGTCAATATCGAATACAATATGAGTGATCAATTTGCCTCTCCTTTATTTTTTTACTTTCTATACAGTAGCATTTTTTAGGAGGGGATGCAAGCCCGCTTAGGAATTTTTGAGCTTTTTGAGGTAGTTTTTTGTAGCGTGAAACACATCTCCAGAGAGAAATATCAGTCCTACCAAATTTGGGGTGGCCATCAGTCCGTTAAAGGTATCGGAAATATCCCATACCAATTCCAGCTTGGCGACACAGCCAAGAATAATCGCCAGGATAAATACCACACGATAGACAATAAGATGCTTGGCGCCAAATAAGTACTCTACCGCCCTCTCTCCATAGTAGGACCATCCCAGCATAGTGGCAAAGGCAAAGAACAAAATAGCGATGGTGATAAAACTTTTCCCAACTTCTCCAAAACCGGTCTCGAAGGCGGCCATTGCCAATTCCACGCCGTCCGCCCCGCAGCCTACCACACCGGAAGAGAGCATGGCTACGGCAGTAATGGTACACATGATGATGGTGTCGAAAAACACCTCGAACATGCCCCACATACCTTGTTTTGCCGGATCGGTGACATTGGAGGCGGAATGAACGATACAGGAAGTGCCCAAACCGGCTTCGTTGGTGAATACGCCCCGGGCAATTCCATAACGCACAGCGTTACTCATTATGTAGCCTCCGATTCCGCCGCCTACGCAGCGAAAATCAAACGCCTCGCTGAAAATTAACCGGAAGGCGTCTGGAACGTTTTCCCGATGGAGAATAATTAAAGCAATCCCTCCCAGAATGTAAAAAACAGCCATAAAAGGAACAAAACGTTCAGCGACTTTACCAATGCGTTTAATGCCTCCCAAGATCACTAAAGAAACTAATATAGCGACAATGACGCCTGTAACTAAAGGGGAGAGGTTCAAAGATCCTTTTAGCGCTCCGGCGATAGAATTTGCCTGGGTCATATTTCCCATGCCAAGGGAGGCTAGTACGCATAAACAGGCAAACAGCACGGCCAGTCCCTTGCAGCCAAGCCCCCGCTCCAAATAAACCATAGGTCCCCCAATCCAAGCGCCCTTTTCATTTTTATAGCGGTAACGGATACCCAGTACATTTTCTGCATAGTTAGTCATCATTCCGAAAAAAGAAGAAATCCACATCCAGAAGATTGCCCCTGGACCGCCGGCAGTTAAAGCGGTGGCCACCCCTACGATATTCCCGGTGCCGATGGTTCCTGCAAGGGCGGTGGACAGGGCTTGAAACTGAGAAATAGCGTTTGGATCCTTATTTTGTGTAACTGCTTTATTTCTAAAAATAGCGATAAATGTTTCGCCGAACCATAGCTTAAACCGGCGGATTTGGAAGAACCCGGTGCCTATGGTAAAGTAAACTCCAGTAAGGACCAAAAACAGCAGCATCCCTGGCCCCCAAACAAAGTCATTTACTATTTTATTTATTCCAGCAACTGAAGAAATAACGCCTTCCATAACAATTCTCCTTCACTTTTTTCCTCAGGGAAAAAGATTGATTTTTTATTATCAATGTCATATAATATAAGAAGCATACTAAAAAAATATGTAGGGGGTACGGGGTATCATGCTAGTATCTGCAAAAGAAATGCTCACAAAAGCCAAAGAAGGAAAATATGCTGTCGGTCAGTTTAATATCAACAACTTGGAATGGACAAAGATGGTTCTGACCACCGCCCAGGAGAATAATTCTCCAGTGATCCTCGGCGTATCCGAGGGAGCGGGAAAATATATGTGCGGTTATAAAACCATTGTAGGAATGGTAAACGGTATGCTGGAAGAGATGAAAATTACCGTACCGGTAGCGCTGCATTTGGATCATGGTTCTTATGAGGGCGCTTTGAAATGTATCGAAGCGGGATTTTCTTCGGTTATGTTTGACGGGTCCCATTATGGGATCGATGAAAATATTGAAAAAACAAAAGAAATCATTCGCATCGCCTTTGCTAAAGGCATTTCTGTAGAAGCGGAAGTAGGATCTATCGGCGGGGAAGAGGACGGCGTGATTGGAGCCGGAGAAGTTGCCGATCCTGCAGAGTGCAAACGGATCGCTGATCTGGGCGTTACTATGCTGGCCGCTGGTATTGGCAATGTCCATGGGAAATATCCGGAAAATTGGAAGGGACTTAACTTTGAAGTTCTCGCCGAGATTCAGAAGCTTACTTCCGGCATGCCGCTGGTTCTTCATGGAGGTACGGGAATCCCGCAGGATATGATCAAAACCGCTATTTCTCTGGGTGTTTCCAAAATTAATGTAAACACAGAATGTCAGTTGACCTTCGCGGCGGCGACCCGCAAGTATATTGAGCAGGGCAAGGATCTGCAGGGGAAGGGCTTTGATCCCCGCAAACTCCTGGCCCCTGGCTGCGAGGCTATCCGTCAGACAGTAAAGGAAAAAATGGAACTGTTCGGTTCCGTCAATAAAGCGTAAATTTAAATGAAAAGCGACCGCGGTATGCGGGCGTTTTTTTATGTATAAATTATTAATTTGTAATTAAAATTATATAATACTATTGACAAATTATTATATTTAAGTTACAATAATTGATGTAAAGAACGGAGGGATCACCAATGAATAAAAGCGTATATAGTTTGGTGCTCATGGACGATGTGGTACAGGCGATCGACCGTGAAGCATACCAGTTGGGGACCAGCCGGTCGAACCTGATCAATCAGATTTTGGCGGAGTTTGTTTCTTTTGATACGCCGGAAAAACGGATGAAGGAAATCTTTGAAAAAATGGAACAACTGATCCATGGAGAAACCACCTTCCAAATCCAACCTCAGCCTTCGGATGCCATGCTTTCTATCCGAAGCGCTTTAAGCTATAAATATAAGCCTGTAATCCGCTACGCGGTACAGCTGTATCGAAGTTCAGGGGATGAGGTGGGAGAATTGCGGGTATCCATCCGCACCCAAAGCCAGGCGCTTATCGCGAGCATTACCCGATTTTTTACCCTTTGGGCAAAGCTGGAGGAAAAGTATCTTTCACGGTTTTTTGAAGGAAATGAAATTCCATATGAAATTGACAACGGCCGCTATTTCCGGCAGTTTTTGTTGCCGCAAAAGACGGAAAATCAAACCAATGAAAAAATTGCTGAAGCGGTGACAGAGTATATCCGGATATTAGACCATATCCTGAAGATTTATTTTGCCAATCTGGAAGATTTACCCACGGCAATCGAAAAGATGGAAAAAGCTTATATCTCCTGTTTAAAAAACGGGATTGTAGTTATATAAGATAAGTTCAAACGATAGAGGAGGCGTGAAGTATATGAACGCTCAGAAATTCACACAAAAATCATTGGAGGCGATTGGCAGCGCCCAAAATCTCGCTATAGAAAACCAAAATATGCAGGTGGAGCAGGAACATCTGCTCTATGCTTTGGTTGACCAGGAGGGAGGGCTGATTGCCCAGCTTCTGAAAAAGATAGGGGTAGATCAGGCGATGCTGCTCTCCACCCTGCAGACAGAAATAGGTAAAATTTCCAGAGTGAGCGGACCGGGCCGGGAAAGCGATAAAATTTATGTTTCCCAAGAAGTGGACCGGACACTGGTACAGGCGGAAAAACAGGCCCAGCAGATGAAAGACGAATATGTATCGGTAGAGCATATTATGCTTTCGCTGCTGGAAACGCCTAACTCTGCGTTAAAGCGGATTTTTTCCGCATACAGTCTGGATAAAAATAAATTCCTCGGCGCTTTGATGAGCGTAAGGGGAAATGCACGGGTAACCAGCGATAACCCGGAAGAAACCTACGACGTCCTGGCAAAATACGGCCAGGACTTGGTGGAGCTTGCCAGAAATCAAAAATTGGACCCGGTAATCGGCCGGGATAACGAAATTCGAAATGTAATACGGATATTGTCCCGAAAAACCAAAAACAATCCGGTGCTTATCGGCGAGCCGGGTGTTGGTAAGACCGCTATCGCCGAAGGGCTGGCCCTTCGGATTGTCCGGGGGGATGTGCCGGAAAACTTAAAAGACCGTCGAATTTTTTCTTTGGATATGGGGGCGCTGATCGCAGGCGCCAAATTCCGGGGAGAATTTGAGGAACGACTGAAAGCGGTCCTTCAGGAGATCAAAAAAAGCGAAGGGAAAATTATTCTGTTCATTGATGAACTGCATACTATTGTGGGCGCGGGCAAAACAGAGGGATCCATGGATGCGGGAAATCTCTTAAAGCCTATGCTGGCAAGAGGGGAACTGCATTGCATCGGGGCGACGACCTTAAACGAGTACCGTCAGTATATTGAAAAAGACGCTGCCTTGGAACGCCGGTTCCAGCCGGTAATGGTCAACGAGCCTACGGTGGAAGATACCATTTCCATTCTGCGGGGACTTAAGGAACGGTATGAGGTTTACCATGGAGTTAAAATTCAAGATCAGGCGCTGATTGCAGCGGCGGTACTTTCCAATCGATATATTTCCGACCGGTTTCTGCCGGATAAAGCGATCGATCTGGTGGATGAAGCTTGTGCCATGATCCGTACGGAAATGGATAGCATGCCCACAGAATTGGATGAGATTTCCCGTAAAATTATGCAGCATGAAATAGAAGAAGCGGCCTTGAAAAAAGAGACTGACCAGCTTTCCAAAGAACATCTCAAAGAGATTCAGAAGGAACTGGCGGAAATGCGTTCTCAATTTAATGAGATGAAAGCCCGCTGGGAAAATGAGAAACAGGCGATTACCAAGGTTCAGAAGCTCAGGGAAGAGATGGAACAGCTTGGCGCGGAAATTGAAAAGGCCGAGCGCAATTACGATCTGAATAAAGCGGCAGAGTTAAAATATGGAAAAATGCCGGCGCTCCAGAAAGAACTGCAGGAAGAAGAGAAGCTTGCCGAACAGGCGGAGAAGGATAGTACCCTTTTGCGGGATAAGGTGACTGAGGAAGAAATCGCCCGTATTGTCGGCCGCTGGACTGGGATTCCGGTTGCCCGTCTGATGGAGGGGGAACGGGAGAAACTGCTTAATATGGAAAATATTCTTCACCAGCGGGTGATCGGCCAGCAGGAAGCGGTAGAAAAAGTTTCTGAAGCGATTCTTCGGTCCCGTGCGGGTATCCAGGACAGAAACCGTCCCATCGGTTCTTTCTTATTCTTAGGACCTACTGGAGTGGGGAAAACTGAGCTGGCCAAGGCGTTGGCTCAGGCGTTATTTGACGATGAGCATAGTATTGTGCGTATTGATATGAGCGAATACATGGAGAAATATTCCGTCAGCCGTCTGGTAGGAGCGCCTCCAGGATATGTGGGGTATGAGGAAGGCGGCCAACTAACCGAAGCGGTACGGCGGAAACCTTACTCTGTTGTATTGTTCGATGAGGTGGAAAAAGCGCATCCGGATGTGTTTAATATCCTGCTTCAGGTACTGGACGACGGCCGTATTACGGATAGCCAGGGCCGAACGGTAGACTTTAAAAATACTATCATTATCCTGACTTCCAATTTGGGCTCCAGCTACATTTTGGAAGGGATTAATGACAAAGGCGAAATTACTCAGGAAACGAAAGAAGCGGTGGAAGGGTTACTTCGCCAGCAGTTCCGTCCCGAGTTTTTAAACCGGCTGGATGAGATCGTATTCTATAAACCGCTGACCAAAAAGGAAATCGCTTCGATTGTGGATTTGCTGCTGGCGGATCTGCAGAAACGGCTTTCTGACAAACAACTTAGCTTGTCGATGACTCCGGCGGCCAAAGAATATGTGATCGATCAGGGATATGACCCGGTATACGGCGCCCGCCCCCTGAAACGTTTCTTACAGCATAAGGTGGAAACTTTGCTTGCGCGTATGATTATCGCGGAGGACCCTTCCCCGAACACACACTTAGAAGTTGACTACGACGGGGAAAAATTGGTTCTAAAAAGAAAATAAAATCCCAAAATAAAAAAGCACAGACAAATTTGTCTGTGCTTTTTATTTATTTTGAGGCAGATCCAAACCTAACAGGCAGGAAACGGTAAATACATTGTCTTCATGGGTAATGGAAACTTTTCCGTTATATTTTTCCACCACCCGCTGAACATTAGACAATCCGATACCACTGTAGCGGGCGCCGGTTTTTACCGTCTGATATACGTGGTTTTCGATTTTTACCTGACCGTTATAAGCGTTGGAAATATTTACGTATAAATACTCTTTTTTAATGCTGGCCTTTACATCAATAAATTTTTTTGGGCCGTCCTCTTCGATGCGGTTACAAGCTTCAATAGCGTTGTCCATTAAATTTCCCAGCAGGATACAGATATCCACATCGTCAATGGTAAGTATAGGAGGAATAATCAGGCTAAGCTTTACAGGAATTTCATTGCGGGAAGCGACAGAAAGCTTCTGATTTAAAATCGAATCAAACACCCGGTTGCCGCTTTGACAGGAAGACTGAAGCTGAACGGTGTCGTTATACACCCTATTGATGTATTGAGAAGCCTCGTCATACTGCTGGCTATCCAGCATGGTTTTAATATAGCGCATGTGGTTTTTTAAGTCGTGGAAAATACTTTGAATCTCCTTCTGCTGGGAATCCAAAGCGCTGTAATAGTTATTTTGCATAGCCAGCATCTGCTCTACCATCATTTTCTGACGGTTCACATTGTCCAGCGTAGATGTACGGTCGGTTAAAAAATAGAGAGACAGGGAAGTCAGAAATAAAAGTCCGCTGATCGTCAGGTGATAGACAAAAAAGTAGGAAGAGCTTTGTATCGTAGAAGTGAAGATGAACAGCTTAAAGATAAGTAATAACATGCACAAAGGGACCGTGAACACATAAATTCCATTAAACACCGCCCGATGTTTTTCCTGCAATCCCCGCAGCTTATCGATGATATACACTAGAAGGGAAAATATTGTATACAGGAAAATTTGAGTGAGAATAGTTTGCTTTAAAGTTACGGGATAATCCCAGACCGATTGTTGCTGTATTCGCCAGTGCATTGTGGAAGCCAATATGGTACAGGCATAGTTTAAGGCCACAAACATAAAGGATACAGTAATTTTAACTTCAGCGATATCGTTAAAAAACAGAAAAGCGATAATAACAATCAGGAAAAAACAAAAGCTGGAAACAAAATAGACAGAAAAATCATTGACTGAAGTAAAGATAACACAGCAGAAATAACCAATCAGAGCAAGGACATAATATTTCTTTTTTACCAAGTTGCGGTTAAGAAAAGTGGCAAAAGCATGGTAGAGCATAGCGGTTTCCGTAACACAAATCAGTACAATCGTTATAATTTTAACAACTTCGTAGGTCATGGCATCTTCTCTGTATATGACAAAAACCGCTCATAAATTTCTTTTGAACGGTGTTTGCTCATAAAAACCGTATCATTATTCTCCATGGTAATAATCCCTTTAAAAATATTTTTCACATTTTTCAGGTTTACCACATAACTTTTGTGTGCACGGACGAAATCAAAGGCCTCCAACCGCTGCGCTATTTCGCTTATTTTGCCGGTAAAAGAATACTGCATATCCTTTGTGTGAAGATTGATGGTACGCACATCGGATTCAAAGTAATAAATGTCGTCCATCTTTATTTTTGTAATACCGCTTTCATTACTGACAGTGAAATATTCCTGGGTTGTTTGTCCAGCCTGATCGAGAATATTTCTTACCTCTGTTAGAAAACTTTCTTTTTCCACCGGCTTTAAAATATATCGGTATGCATTTACCCGGTAGCCGTCCATAGCGAACTGAATGGTAGAAGTAACGATTAGGATAGGCACCGAACTGTCATATTCCCGGATGAGCTTGGCGGTTTCAATTCCATTGATGGAATCCATACACATATCCAACACTAAAAGATCAAACCGTCTGCCGTTTTTATAGGTTTTAACAAGCTCATAGCCGTCATTAAACGTTAAAACTTCCATGTGATAGTTTGATTTTTTCAGTTCACTCAGATAGGTCGTCAATATTTGAAGATCTATTTTACTGTCATCGCACAGTGCGACATAAAACATATAAACTACCACCTCTTACCCCTTAAACTAAACTGCAAAACACCCCAAAAGCAATCATCCCAAAAACGCACTACTTTCAATTATATACAAAATTTTCAATTTAACAAGGGGGAAAATCAGGAGAAATGTAAACTCCCGATTTTAACACAAAAATTCCCTTTTTTTAAAACTTGGTGGAAACAGGCCTTAGATTTGGTTATAAATTATGTTAAGAGATAGTGAAACTCCAATAAAATTTTTATGAATACAAATGAAAACTATTAAAAATAACTATAAAAGATCATTTATTCTTGCGTGAAAATAGAAGATCCTGTCGAAACGGGTAGACAAGTAAGGAGGGAAAATATGAACCGTAAGGCGCTAGACCAACTGTTGGCGGCGGATCGTATGGCGGCGGATTCCGTGGAGAGCGAACAAAACAAATTAGACCATGTAATTGCCAGCATTGAACAACAGAAAAATATGCTGCGGGAAGCCAGCCTGCACATGGTTGAAGAAAAAGCTGCCGCCGTCAGGCAGCAGCAGCAAAAACAAGTGGAGCAGGCTACAAGCGAATGCCAGCGGCAATACAACGTTTTAATGGAGAGCCTGGATCAGAAATATGAGCGCAACCATAAACGTTGGGAGGAAGAACTGTACGTCAGATGTATGCTCTGATATACGAAAATAATATCTGGAGGGGGAGTAGCTGTTGCTAAATATGAAAGAAACAAACCTACAGGCCAGCAATGCAATACTGGCAATCGCCCGTTCCATGTATGGCAGGCGCCTGAGGGAAAACAACTACCGCGACCTTCTGGCAAAACCAACAATCGCTGATGTGGTCACCTACTTAAAAAATGAAACTTATTACGGCAATGCACTGGAACCTGTACAAGATTTAAAAGGGGCGGCGGACCACAGAGTTCATGTAGAACACTTATTGCGCGCGAGCGTGTATGAAAAATGCGGCAAGATGCTTCGTTTCCGTTTTACCGATGATAAGGAGGATTTTTTCAGCTTCCTTGTATTAAAAAGCGAGGTAGATGAAATTCTCACCTGTGTACGTCTGATTGCTACCAATTCAAAAGAGCCTTATGACGTGGTATTTCCACAAACCCTTTTGGATTATTCCAAAATCGATTTAAAGGCAGTAGCTACCGCTCAAACCTTTGAAGAACTTTTGTCGGTACTGCGCTATACCGATTATTATCCGATTTTGGAATCTCAGGACCTGGAGGAGATCCACAGCGATCCTACCCGGCTGACCATGGTGGAAGCGGATTTGATTGAGTTTTATTACGACAAGATTTTCGGACTGATCCGCAGTCAATTTGACGGGATGGCGAAAGAGCAGTTGGAAGAGATGTTTTATACCGAGATTGATATTATGAATATTTCCTTAATCTACCGGATGAAAACATTTTTTAACTGTGACGATGATTTTATAAGAAACAGTATTATCTCCGCGCATACTTCTATGGACCGAAAGATATTGGACGACTTGATCGCCAGTACAAGTCCACAACAAGTGGTGGAAATCTTACAGCGCACCGATTACAGAAAGGACTTTGAGCATAAAGGAATCCAGTATGCGGAACGGTTTTCTCAATTGGCAAAAAACCGTATGGCTAAAAAATTTATCCGCGGTTCTATTGAGGTTCCAGTTGTATTTGTTTCCTATATCATGCTGCTGAATATCGAAGTAGAAAATATCATTAACATCATAGAAGGTAAAAAATACGAAATACCAGCAGATGAAATAGAAAAACTTTTAATATTCTAGGGTGTATTTCCCGTTTGCATTTAATTTCAGTAGAAAGGCGGTGTAATTCCTTGGCAATTACCAAAATGACGCTGGTGGATATCAAAGGCAACAAGTCCAAATTGGATGAAGTGCTACTGAAATGTATTGGAACAGGCGTTTTTAATCCGGAGCAGGCCTCTGCCTTAACAAAATATGCCAGAGGTATCAGCGCGGCGCAAAGTGTGAATACTTATCAGACCAGTATGCAGAAGCTGACGGAGATTGCAGATTGCTGCAAAGTAGAACTCACCTATGAGGACTTTGACGGGCTGGATGTTGATAATATTGTTCAGCACATTGAGCAGCTGCATGAGAGAACACTCCGTTTAGCGGGCCAGAGGGATGAGTACCAAAGCGAGCTTAAAAAACTAAAAACTGCGTCCCAGGACTTAAAACATCTCATGGAGTTGGATCTTCCGTTAAAGCAGCTGGGGGAAGGGAAATATTTGACTACCCTTTATGGAAGCATCCCCTCGTCCAATGCGAAAAAATTGACGGAAGAAAGTATCGGGCCCTTTGTGTTTTTCGAGTGTGAGAAAGAGGAAGAGCGGACATGGGGACTGTGTATCACTCTTAAAAAAGAACTTTCGCTAACTCAGGAAACACTTTCCAGTGTGGGATTTCAAGCTTCTCCTTTGGATATGACTTTGGATAACACACCCAAAGAACTGGTGACCCAACTGGAAAGCGACAGTAAACAAGTAGAGGAAAAGCTCAAGCTGGTAGAAACCGAGCTCAACGATACGGTTTGCAGCGAAAAACAACGGTTATGCAAAATCTATGCCCGTTTGAAAGCGGCAATGAAAAGTTTGGATGTGCGTAGATACGCGGTGTACATAAGGGATGAGTTCCATCTGATTGGGTTTGTTCCTACAGACGAGATAAACCGCTTTGTGCTTCAGATGGAATTGATCGATACGGTGGAAGTGACCGCTACCCCAGCGGAACAGGAACAGGAAATTCAAGCGCCTGTAAAGCTGAAAAGCAACCGGCTGGTAAAACCTTTTGAAATGTTTATCGACATGTACGGATTGCCCGGTTACAACGAGATGGACCCCACTCCGTTTGTGGCGCTTACATACACCATTTTGTTCGGTATCATGTTCGGCGATCTGGGGCAAGGGCTGGTTATGTCTCTGGTTGGCTGGTTTATGAGCCGTAAAAATGGGGGTAACTTCGGAAAGATATTGGTAAGAATCGGATTTTCCTCCGCGATATTCGGATTTTTGTATGGTTCGGTGTTCGGAATAGAAACTCTTCTGGATCCTTTCTATATCAACGTATTAGGAATGTCGGGAAAACCGATCCATGTTATGGATCCAGATACCATTTCCATGCTGCTTATTGCGGCGATTGCCGTGGGCGCGATTATGATCTTAGCCTCTATGCTGATGAATGTGGCGCTGGGTATCAAACAAAAAGACTATGAAAAGGCGCTCTTCTCCCACAATGGTTTGGCGGGTATTGTGCTTTACGGGTCCATTTTGGTCGGAGCAGCGTGTTTGATGCTTTTAGATATCAATCTGTTTACCATTCCTTATATTGTTGGATTGATCGTTCTTCCGGTACTTTTGATCTTCCTAAAACATCCCCTTGCCAACCTGCTCTCCAAAAACGATCATCTCTTTGGTGAAGAGGGCGCAGGCGGCTATTTATCAGAAAGCGGATTTGAAATGTTTGAAATTCTGCTTAGCTATGCTACCAATACCATGTCTTTCCTGCGTGTAGGCGGATTTATTATCAGCCACGCCGGTATGATGGCGGTAGTTATGACACTGACCGAAATGATGAACAGTGTGGGCGGTATTGTCATGCTGATTTTTGGAAACATCTTCGTAATGTGTCTGGAAGGATTTATTGTTGGTATCGCCGGCCTGAGGCTGGAGTTTTATGAAATGTTCAGCAGATATTATAATGGCGGCGGCGAACCTTACAGACCGGTGTCTGTATATGCGGATAATGATTAACAATTAATTTTTGGAGGTAGAAATTATGAATTACATGACATTTATTATTCCTGCGGTTGTAGTAGCTCTTTTGGCGCTTCCCCTGCTTAAAGGCATGAAAGGCACCTTGACCCCGCAACAGGCAAAAAGAAGAATTATTGCTAATATCTGTGTATTTGCCTTGGTGTGCGTCGCTGGCGTCGCTACCCCTATCGGCAGTTTGATAGTAAACGCATCCGCGGAGCCTGCCGCTGCCGCCGCTGCTACAGCAGCTGTTAGTTTCCCTGGAAGCTGGGCGCAGGCGTTTGGATTTATCTCCGCCGCTTTGGTTACTAGTATTGCCGCTATCGCTTCTGCGAAGGCGATTGCCGCTGCCGCTCCTGCCGCTATCGGCGCTGTTTCGGAAGACCCCAAATCCTTCGGTAAAGTTATTATCTTCGTTGTACTTGGTGAAGGTATCGCTATTTATGGCCTTTTGATCTCCATCCTGATTATCAATAAACTGTAATAATGACAGGGTACCCCAAGAGTTCTAAGTTTAGGGGGAGGAACGGATGAAATACTTTCTTATAAGCGATAATGTGGATACCAGTGTCGGTATGAGGCTTGCCGGAATTACAGGCGTTGTGGTACATACAGCACAGGAAGTGCGTCAGCAGTTGGAAAAAGCCTGTGCAGACGAAGAAATAGGCGTTGTACTTATGACCCACAAATTGATCAAGCTTTGCCCCGATTTGGTATACGACATCAAACTCAATTATAAACGCCCCCTGATCGTGGAAGTGGCAGATCGACATGGCGAAGGACAGCTTTCCGATTCTCTTACCCGATATGTAAGAGAATCCATAGGAATAAAGATCTAACGTCAGGCGGGAAAGCGCACTTACCTTAGCCTTTGGGCGGATAGGAGGTTAACATTTGGATACTTTAGAAAACAATATCAATCTTATTCTTGACGAAATATCCTCTTTGGCCCAAGAAGAAAGATTGGCTATTAGCAAACAGGCGGAAGATTTCCAGGAAAAAGAGCTGTCCAGGGTGAAAGAAAGCATCGAACAAGGCGCTGAGAGAAAAATCCAGGATGATATGGATGAAATCATAGAATCCGCTAAAAAGCAGATAGCGCAGTTTGACAACGATCAAAAGCAAAAGCTGCTTAATCATCGTGAAGAACTAATCCAGCGGGTATTCGCTACCGTAGGAAAAAAACTATCCGAGTATACCTATACAGATAAATATGAACAGGAAATACTCGCCAAGGTAACAGAAGCCGGTGCGAACCACAGCTTGGAAAACAGTATATTTCAAATGACTAAGCGGGACAGCGCGCTTTATGAAAAGATCAAGGAAGCGTTTGGCATGCCCTGCGAGGTGAAATCCGATGTTACTGTTGAAATCGGAGGGTTCAAACTGGTGAACCTACAGCAAGGTATCCTGATTGATGAAACTTTAGACAACCGGCTGCAGGAGCAAAAACGCTGGTTCTATCAGAATTGTGATTTAGGTGTAACGGAAGGAGTGAAGTAAATGAAAGAAAATTTAATTCATTCCATTAACGGGCCTGTAATCACCGTAAAAAATACCAAGGCATTTTCCATGTTGGAGATGGTGTATGTAGGAAATAAAAAATTAATTGGAGAGGTTATTTCCGTAAACGATGCGTTTACCACCATCCAGGTGTATGAGGGAACGACCGGTCTTATGCCGGGGGAACCGGTATATGCAACCGGAAGCCCGATGTGCGTTACATTAGGGCCTGGAATGCTGACTGGGATATTCGATGGAATTCAGCGTCCTCTTTCAAAAATATATGAAATCTCCGGGCTTTATGCGGATGAAGGCGTTAGTATCAACGCCTTGGACGAAACCCGGGAATGGGATATTACATTGAAGGTGCAGGTGGGGGACAAAGTGCTTGGCGGCCAAGTGTACGCCACCTGCCCTGAAACAGAACTGATCGTTCACCGCCTATTGGTGCCCCCTTCGTTAAACGGCTCGATTACATATACGGCGCCAAACGGAAAATATAAGCTGAACGATGTTATCGCGAAAGTACAGGATAAGTTTGGAAAAGAGCATGAATTGACTCTTTGCCAGAAATGGCCTATCCGGCAGGAGCGTCCCTGTGGAAAACGCCTTCCTGCCAATACTCCGCTGATTACAGGCCAGCGCGTTATCGACAGCCTGTTCCCAATTGCCAAAGGCGGTACCGCCGCGGTGCCGGGGGGATTTGGAACCGGGAAAACCGTTACCCAGCATCAGCTGGCCAAATGGTGCGACGCTGACATTATCGTATATATCGGCTGCGGCGAGCGCGGGAACGAAATGACCCAGGTTTTGGAAGAGTTTACTGACCTGATCGACCCAAAATCCGGGAAAGCGCTGACCGATCGAACCGTACTCATCGCCAATACATCCAATATGCCGGTGGCGGCTCGTGAAGCGTCCATTTATACCGGGATTACCATCGCAGAATATTTCCGTGACATGGGTTACCATGTAGCGGTTATGGCGGATAGTACTTCTCGTTGGGCAGAGGCTCTGCGTGAAATTTCCGGACGTTTGGAGGAAATGCCAGCGGAAGAAGGTTTCCCCGCATACCTGCCATCCCGCTTGTCAGAATTTTATGAACGTGCAGGTTATATGGTTACCTTATGCGGTGCGGAAGGTTCCGTTTCTATCATTGGCGCGGTTTCTCCCGCCGGTGGCGACTTCTCCGAGCCGGTTACCCAAAACACAAAACGTTTTGTACGCTGTTTCTGGACGCTGGATAAATCCCTGGCATATGCCCGGCATTATCCGTCCATCAACTGGACTACCAGTTACAGTGAATACTTAGATGATCTTAGCAAATGGTACCGTCAGAATATTGACAATGAATTTATGGCGGTTAGACAGAGAATTTCCGCTTTGCTTCAGGATGAAAGCCAGTTAATGGAAATCGTTAAACTGATCGGCTCCGACGTACTGCCGGATGATCAGAAGCTGGTGATTGAAATCGCACGGGTAATCCGTACCGGTTTCTTACAGCAGAACGCGTTCCACAAAGATGATACTTATGTTCCTTTGGAAAAGCAGTATAAGATGATGCTGGTAATACTTCATCTGTATGATAAAGCGAAAGAGGTTATTGCCAGAGGCATTCCGATTTCGGCGGTAATGGAAACAGGCTTGATGGAAGATGTCATTAAGATGAAATATGATATCCCCAACGATAATCTGGCCATGTTCCAGGATTACATGTCTGCGATTGATACCAAGCTGGCCAAAATACGATAAGGGGGGAGGCTACAATGAAATTACAGTATATCGGTCTGAAGGAAATTAACGGACCGTTGGTGGTAATCGACCATGTATCCTCAGCCAGTTACGATGAAATGGTCCAGATCAATTTGGATGACGGTTCCACCCGTATGGGGCGAATTGTACAGATTGAAGGCGAAAAAGTCGTAATTCAGGTATTTGAAGGTACAAGAGGGCTTTCCCTTACAAATACAGTTACTAACTTGTTAGGCCATCCCATGGAAATCCCGCTTTCCAAAGAAATGCTGGGACGTGTGTTCAGCGGAAGCGGCGAGCCGATTGATGATTTGGGTGCGATCCATCCGGATAAGTATGTGGATATCAATGGTAAAGCGCTCAACCCAGTGGCGAGGACCTACCCCAGAAACTACATAAATACCGGTATTTCCTCGATCGACTGTTTGATGACTCTGATCCGTGGGCAAAAGCTTCCCATCTTTTCCGGCTCTGGTATGAACCATAATAAACTGGCGGTTCAGATTGTACGCCAGGCGAAAATCGCGGAAGAAAATGGGCAGCAGTTCGGTATCGTATTCGCCGCTATGGGCGTAAAAAATGACGTTGCCGATTATTTTAGAACCTCTTTTGAGCAGTCGGGTGCGATTAAAAACGTAACCATGTTTATCAATCTTTCCAACGACCCGATCATTGAACGTATCCTGACCCCGCGATGTGCTTTGACCGTTGCAGAATATCTGGCGTTTGAGCATGATATGCACATTCTGGTTATTATGACAGATATGACTTCTTATGCGGAAGCGCTTCGTGAGTTCTCTTCTTCGAAGGAAGAAATCCCAGGGAGAAAAGGATATCCAGGGTACTTGTATTCAGACCTTGCATCTATTTATGAAAGGGCCGGGGTAGTACATGGACATAAAGGCTCGGTAACTCAGATTCCAATCCTTACGATGCCCAATGATGATATTACCCACCCAGTACCGGACCTCACCGGATACATTACCGAGGGGCAGATCGCTTTGGACCGAAACTTGGACCAGAAGGGGATTTATCCGCCGGTAGCGGTGCTCCCATCTTTATCCCGATTGATGAAGGATGGAATAGGCGAAGGGTATACTCGCGGTGATCATGCGCCCTTGGCGGACCAGTTATTTGCCTGTTACGCCAAAGTGCAGGACGCCAGAAGCTTGGCGTCGGTTATCGGTGAAGAGGAACTTTCCAAACAGGATAAAAACTATTTGGAGTTTGGGGAATTATTTGAAAAGCATTTTATCACCCAGGGGTTCACTGACAACCGTTCGATTGAAGAAACCTTGGATCTTGGATGGCAGTTGCTCTCTTTATTGCCGGTAGAAGTATTGGATAGGCTCAACAGTAAGCTGATTTCCCAGTACTACGACCCGGAAAAAGGACAGGAGCTTCGCAATCAGAGATAGCCGTCACTCACCAATGGAAAATGAGGATTAGCTATGAATAATACCATATTCCCAACAAAGGGTAATTTAATTAATACCAAAAAATCCCTAAAATTGGCGCGGTTGGGCTTCGATCTGATGGATCGGAAAAGAAACATCCTCATTCGTGAGATGATGAGCCTGATTGATCAGGCCAACCAGCTAAGGGATAAGGTGGATAAAACCTTTTCTGAAGCGTATATGGCTCTTCAGAAAGCGAACATCACCTTAGGCGTCTGTGAAAAGATCGCCAAAATGATACCGGAAGAGGAAACGGTGGAAATCACATACCGAAGCGTAATGGGAGTTGAAATTCCATCGGTGACTCAGCAGGACAGCAAAGTCGGGGCTTATTATGGGTTCTGGGGGACGAACTCCCAGATGGACCAGGCTTATCTGTCCTTCCATAAAGTAAAGCTGATGATGGCCCAGCTGGCGGAGATTGAAAACAGTGTTTACCGTCTTGCCGTCGCTGTGAAAAAGACACAGGGCAGGGCTAACGCCTTGAAAAACATCATTATCCCTCAATTCGAGTACACAGTAAAATATATTGCGGATGCACTGGAGGAGAAGGAAAGGGAAGAGTTTTCAAGGTTGAAGGTAATTAAGGCCAATAAATCAAACGGCAAAACGGCTTAGATTACCCCGGCGGCACAACAGCTTTTGTGCAAGTTAAATAAGGGAGAGGGGGATAAGAGGAAAACTTGGGGCTCTTTCGGCAGTGGGTATTGCTGCCGATCTTACGGCAAAAAGTTTAACACTTAAAATGAGGAGGTATTTATTTAAATGAGTGAAGAAAAGAAAACTACTACGGCAGAACAGACTGGCGGCGGTATGAGCCAGTTAGACATGCTTCTTAGCTTGGTTTGTGCAATCTTTTTCCTTGATACAATTGCTTCTACCGCTACCATGGGGTGGGCGTCGGTTACTTTCTATATTATCGTTGGATTGGTATTCTTCTTCCCAGGCAGCTTGACTGTTGCTGAACTTGGTTCTGCATATCCGGACGACGGCGGTATGGCCGGCTGGATTGCCAGAGCTTTCGGACCTAAAATGGGCGCCCGTATGGGTTACATTTACTGGGCTTGTAATGCGCTGTGGCTTTCCTCTAACTCCACCCTGTTTGTAAACGTATTTTGTCAGGTATTCAATCTTGAATTGAGCTCCTGGGCAAACACGATTTTTAACCTGGCGATTATCTGGGCGATCGTTTTCCTGCTTATGCGTCCGGCGAAAGGTACTACTGCAATGTTCAATTACGGCGCTATTGTAAAAATGATCATCGGTATCGGCTTGGTAGTTTCCGCGATTGCATTCCTGATGAAGAATGGCGCTCCTGCGAATCCGCCTTCTTTGGCTGCTATGAAGCCTACATTAGGAAGCTCTATCGCGTTTATTCCTGCATTGGTTTACAACTTCTTAGGATTTGAAACTGCATCTGCTAACGGTACCATGGAAAATCCTGGACGTGACGTACCGAAAGCTGCTTTGAAAAACGTAATTTTGGTTTGTGCTTTGTACATCGTATCTGTTTCTGCTATGCTGTGCGTACTGCCGACTGATAATATCAGCATTATTCGCGGTATCATTGACGCGTTCCGTACTGGTTTGGGTAGCAGCCCTGTGGTAACCGCTTTGATTTACCTGGTTGGTATTCTGTTCCTTTCCGTACTGTTCATTCAGGGTATGCTGTGGGTAGCTGCTCCGTGTAACACTGCGGCGGTTGCAGCGGAAACCGGCGACCTGCCTAAAGTATTCCAGAAGAGAAATAAACACGGCCAGCCTTCCAACGTGCTGATCATCTCCGGCTTTATGGGTACGGCTATGACCTTCATGGGAAGTTTGATGTCTGGTTCTGCGGAAGAAATGTTCTGGGCGATCTTCTCTTGTACCAGCTTCCTGCTGTTGATCCCATATCTGATTAACTTCCAGGCTTACCTGAAACTAAAGAAAACGGATAAAACTACTCCTCGTCCGTACGTATTCCCAGGTCCTTCCTGGCTGGCGGTATTCTTCACCAGAGTTGGTCAGTTTATCGTTTTAGCTACTATGGTTCTGTTCGTATGGACTCCGGGCGTGCCTCTGAATATGACTCAATTCCTGTTTGTAGTCATCGGTGTTATTATTGTTTTGGCACTGGGCGAAGTTTTGCTCAAAGTGGCTGAAAAACAAAGAGGAAAATAATTTTACCTGACACCACTTACTTGACCCACTTATATCATCCCCCTATGATGCAAGGCGGCGGCCACCCACCGCCGCCGGCATCAACCCCTTTGAATAAGTGTACTTAGGTTTGTGGATTTTCTGGCAGCGCAGAGACGGTATGACGCCGTGATAACGCAGTCAGTAGATAAATAATGGGACACTTTAAATAACTATTGAACCAGCAGCAATGGTTATAGCAAAAAATATTCATGCTGGAGAAAGGCAGTTACTATGAAAGCTGAGTTAGTATTTAAGAATGGCTGCGTCTATACCGCAGACAAAAATCGTACAATGGCACAGGCTGTAGCCATTGCTGGCGGAAAAATCGTATATGTAGGCGATAATGCCGGCGTAGAGGCATTTATCGGTCCGGATACACAAGTAACCGACCTGGCCGGCAAAATGTTAATGCCTTCTTTCTTTGAAGGCCATGTTCACTACACCAAAGCAACTTCTACTGTAGTAGGTATCAACCTTGCTGGTATGGATACCGAAGAACAGTATGTAAATGCAATGAAGAAATTCTTAGCGGACAATCCGAACATCACCGCGCTTCGCGGTCAGGGTTATCTGGAAGCTTGCTTCCCAGGGATCGGCCCTCGTAAAGAAGCGCTGGATGCAGTGTCTACTGAGATCCCCATCGTTGTGCAGGCGGAAACCCTCCACTCTTTGTGGTGTAACTCCAAAGCCATTGAAGTGGCTGGCGTAACCAATGATACTCCGGATCCGGAAAATGGACGTATTGAAAGAAATCCTGACGGAAGCGCTCACGGCTGTTTCAGAGAAAGCGCGCAGGATTTGATCCTTGACGCTCTGCCGGACTACACAGTAGAAGATTATAAAAAAGGTATCCTTTCCTTCCAGGAAATGGCTCATAAATATGGCTTTACCGGCGCTTATGATCCTTGGCTCAACGCAGGCAGCAACGCTATCGAAGCTCTGAAAGAGCTGGATAAAGAAGGTAAGCTGACCATGCATTTCAGAGGCGCTTACTGGATGAATCCTCATCGCGGACCGGAACAGGTAAAAGAAATTGTTGATGCAAGAGAACGCGATGATAAGGGCGATCTGTTCAGAATCTGTGCGGTTAAATTATTTATGGACGGTGTTCTGGAGAGTCTGACTGGTTTCTTGCTTAAACCATATGAGAAGGCGGAAGGCAGACCGGAAGGCTGGAGAGGCGACCAGATCTGGGATCCTGATAACATGAATAAATGTGTAGCCGCAATCGATAAAGCTGGCATGGGTATCCATGTACACTGCGCAGGCGACGCTGCGGTAAAACAGTCCTTGGATGCGATTGAATACGCTCAGAAAGAAAATGGAAAACGTGACGCAAGACATTGTATCACCCACATCTTCCTGGTTGATCCTGCAGATGTAAAACGTTTCAAAGACATGGGTGTTGTAGCGATGCTCAACTCCTACTGGGCTCAGATCGATGAGACCTACTTTGTAAACGGTACTTATACTGGTATGGACCGTATCGCTCATACCTTCCCGGTAAACTGCTTCTTCAAAGAAGGCTGTATCGTTGCTAATGCCAGCGATTATCCGATTACTGCGGTTCCCAACCCATTTGTTGGTATCGAAATCGGTGTTACCCGTATCGCTCCTGACAACTATCATCCTTGGATATTTAACTATGATGATCCGAAGTTCCATGAGCCGCTGTGGCCAGAAGAACGCGCGGACATCAAGGATATGATCGACAGCTTTACTATTAACCAGGCTTATGCCAACTTTGTTGATGACATCAGCGGTTCTATTGAAGTTGGTAAGAATGCAGACATGATTGTAGTAGACAAGAATATTCTGGAAGTTAAACCGGAAGATATTGGTACTGCAGTTGTTGAGAAAACACTGTTTATGGGTAAAACCGTATACGAAGCGTAAGAGGTTTTATAATTACATAGGGAGAACAGGTTGCCGCTTGTTCTCCCTATCGGCTTACCTAAATGTTTCAAGGAGGTGGATAATGTAGGGGATGGAAAAACAAATTGAATGGGGCAGAAGTTTTATTAGTATTGATAATTTGTTTACTATAAATACCCGCCTGTTACTACGATAGCGCGTTTAATTGCAATGGCTCTATCCGGTTTCATCGTGTCCCGGATAACTTCATTCTTAAGTGAAAGAAGATGACATTATGTTGGAGCATGCATACGGGTGGTTGTCTATTATACCGCCTCTAATCGCTATTACCTTAGCGGTTACTACCAAAGAAGTATTTGGTTCCCTGTTGGTAGGGATTATTTCTGGGTATGCAATTTATGTAAATTTCGCACCACCAAGCATCCTGGCGACGCTTGAAATTACAAATCCGGTTTTAGGACCATTAAACGAAACTGTAAACGCCATGCTGGGCGCTACAAGTAACAGAGATAACCTGGCGCTGCTGTTTTTCCTGGCCATGCTGGGCGGACTGGTAGCAATACTTACTGCGGCCGGGGGATCGAAGGCATTCGCCAAATGGGCGACTACAAAGATAAAAAGCAAACGAGCTGCGCAGCTGGCGACTTTTGCCTTGGGCTGTGTCATCTTTATCGATGACTATTTCAATGCTTTGACTGTAGGCAATGTCATGCGCCCGATTACCGACCGCTATAAAATTTCCCGGGCAAAGCTGGCGTATATTATCGATAGTACGGCGGCTCCGGTGACTATTTTGTTTCCAGTTTCCAGCTGGGTGGCGACGGTAATTTCCCTGATTAATCCCAGCTTGCAGCAATATGGGTTTAAAGAACAGGGCCTGGGAGCGTTTATGTCCGCCTGTCCGTTTAACTATTATGCGTGGCTGACACTGCTGATGGTAGTGTTAGTGGCGACGTTAAATGTAGATTTTGGTCCTATGGCAAGGTTTGAACGAATCTCTCAGGAACAAGGTTCTGATGCTGTCAGTGCCCAGGATTCCCCAGATGATGAGATGGAGGTTCTGGATGTGTCGGACAAGGGGACCGCATGGGATTTAATATTGTCCATTGTGGTCCTTGTAGCTTTAGCTCTGCTGTCAATGTTATACACCGGAGGATTTTTTGACGGAGTACCCGCTGCGGCGGCTTTGTCCAACTGCGATTCTTCCATTTCCCTGGTATATGCGGGGACAGGGACTTTAATTTTTACCTTGTTTTTATTTGTGCCGCGGAAATTGATGACGATTAAGCAGTTTATTGAGGCATTTGTGCAAGGAATAAAATCTATGGTTTCCGCCATCTTCATGCTTATTTTGGCGTGGACATTTGCCAGTGTGCTCAGTGAGGGTGTGCTTAGTACCGGCAGTTTCGTGGCTGGTATGGTTGCAGGCAATATTCCTGGATTTATCCTTCCAGTGATTATCTTCCTGCTTTCCGCATTTATTGCCTTTACCACCGGCGTATCCTGGGGCGCTATGGCGATTATGCTGCCCACTTCTATCGCAGTATGCGCGGTGGTAGCCCCGGAGCACATTGCGGCGGTCCTTGGCGCTACTCTTGCAGGATCGGTTTACGGAGATCATTGTTCCCCTCTGGCGGATACTACCATTCTGTCCTCTGCGGGGGCGTCCTGCGTACATTTAGACCATGTGATGTCTCAGCTGCCTTATGCCAATGTTGTGGCGGGGATCAGCCTGGTCGGTTTTTTAGTTGCAGGACTTACCTTTAATCCGTGGATACCAATGGCTGTTTGTGTCCTGCTGATAACAACTGTGATGCTGGTTATCCATTACCGGATACAGAAACGCGACGCTCGGTTGCTTCGGCAGTCTTCAGATTTTTGAAGGCTACTTGCGTCTATGGGAGAAAAGTGAAAGAAAAGAAGCCCGCTGTGCCAAAGGCACAGCGGGCTTTACGTTTCTTGCGGATCAATCCAATTCAACGATTCCTTTATAAAGCTGATAGTATCGGCCTTTTTCTTTCAATAAGTCGTCATGGGTACCGCGTTCAATAATTTCGCCCTGTTCCATTACCATAATAGCGTTAGAGTTGCGTACAGTAGATAAACGATGAGCGATAACAAAGGTAGTACGGCCATTCATCAACCGATCAAGGCCATGTTCAATATGCCGTTCAGTACGGGTGTCTACCGAGCTGGTAGCCTCATCCAGGATCAGAATAGGCGCATTGGCCACCGCCGCTCTGGCGATATTAAGAAGCTGACGCTGCCCCTGGCTTAGGTTGGCGCCGTCCCCTTCGATGATAGTATCGTAACCGTGGGGAAGACGGCAGATAAAGGAATGAGCGCTTGCCAGCTTGGCGGCCTGGATAACCTCATCGTCGGTGGCATCCAGCCGTCCGTAACGAATATTTTCCCGTACGGTGCCGGTAAACAGATGCGTATCCTGAAGAACGACAGACATTGCGTGGCGCAGACTGTCTTTTTTGATATTGCGGATATCCAGCCCATCAATAGTAATCTTACCTTCGCTGATATCATAAAACCGGGTCAGCAGGTTAATAATAGTAGTTTTTCCTGCGCCGGTGGATCCCACAAAAGCAATTTTCTGTCCGGGCTTGGCATATAGGGAGATATTTTTCAAAATGGTTTTATCCGGGCGATATCCAAATATAACGTTTTCAAACCGAACATCCCCGCGTACAGGGATTTTCTCACCGGGATTGCCTTGTTGATCGTAGGTTTGCCAATAACATTCACGGCCTTGCTGTATCAGCTGGGCCGCATTTTCTGGGTCCGCCTTTTCCGCCGGTTCACACATTACCTCATAAATGCGTTCCGCTCCGGCCATAGCGGTAATTACCGCATTGTACTGACTGGAGGCCTCGTTAATCGGCCGGGCAAACTGGCGGGTAAGCTGTAAGAATACTACCAGGGCGCCTACGCTCAGAGAACCGAAGATGGAAAGGATACCGCCGATCACCGCAACTAAAGCGTAGTTTACATTATTGATGTTCTGCATTACCGGCATCATTAAGCCGGAATAACCTTGAGCTGTGGTTGCCGTCTGGCACAGCCGATCATTCAACTGGTTAAATTCCTCAATGGCATTCTCTTCATGGCAGAATACCTTCACAACCTTCTGTCCGCTGATCATCTCTTCCACATAACCGTTTACGCTACCCAAGTCGGACTGCTGGGCGATAAAGAATTTGCTGCTGACTTTCATCAGCCGTCCAGCGATAAAAAACATGACCGGAGTCATAGCTAAGGTGAGGATGGTGAGCACCCAGCTTTTGCTGATCATGATTCCTAAAATTCCTCCCAAGGTAATTGCACTGGAAAATAGAGAGGTAAGACTGTTGCTTAAAGCGTCGTTTAGGGTGTCCACATCGTTGGAAAATCGGCTCATCATCTCCCCATGGGTATGGGTATCGTAATACTGCACGGATAGATCCTGCAGGTGGTCAAATAAATCCCGGCGCAAAGTATTAATTGAACGCTGGGTAACGCTTACCATCAGTCTGCTTTGGAGGTACGAAGCGGCAACCGATACCAGATAGATGCATCCCAAAGTGATAATCCCGCGAAACAGCCCTGCGAACCGCTGGGCAACAGTAGGATTACCGTAAATAGGGTCAAGAAAATTATCGATAATTGGCTGCAGATAGGAGGTGCCGGCTAAAGAGGCGGCAATGTTGATAAGCACCATAGCGCCTGCTAAAAACAGAAGAACCTTGCGCTGCTTGAGATATCCCCATACAAACTTTACAGTACCTTTAAAGTCCTTTGGCTTTTGAATTGCCCGCGCTCTTCCCGGGCCGTGGCCGCCGCCCATTGTCGATTGATTTGCCATTATGCGCTCGCCTCCTTTTCCTGCTGGGAGTAATAAATCTCCTGATATTCCTCATTGTTGGCAAGCAGCTGCTCGTGAGTACCGATAGCGGAAATTTTACCATCGCTGAGAATGATAATTTCATCCGCATCCATCACAGAGCTAATTCGCTGGGCGATAATAAAGGTAGTGGTATCCTTGAGCACAGAATCAAACGCTCCGCGAATTTTTCCTTCTGTTGCGGTATCCACTGCGCTGGTGCTGTCATCCAAAATCAGGATAGGAGGCTTTTTCAGTATTGCCCTTGCGATACAAAGACGCTGTTTTTGTCCGCCGGAGACATTGACGCCTCCTTGTTCTATCCAGGTGTCGTATCCGTTGGGAAAGCTCATAATAAACTCATGGGCCTGGGCTGCCTTAGCAGCCTCGATAATTTGTTCGTCGGTCGCTTCCATGTTTCCCCATTTTAAATTGTCACGGATTGTACCGGAAAACAAGGTGTTTTTTTGCAGAACCATTCCCACCTGATCCCGCAGGGAATGCAGAGTATACTCTTTGACATCCCTTCCATCGATGAGCACCTGGCCTTCCGTAGCGTCGTACAGCCTGGGAAGCAGCTGCACCAAGGAACTTTTCCCAGCGCCGGTACCGCCGATAATCGCAACTACTTGCCCAGCTTTAGCAGTGAAACTAATATTTTTTAAGACATACTCCTCATGGGAGCGGTCATATTTAAAGCAGACGTTTTTAAATTCCACATCCCCTTTAATGTGGGTGACATTTTGGGCGTGCTGACTGTCTGTTAAATCCACTTCTGTTTTAAGAACCTCTAATACACGCCGATAAGATGCGCTTGCGCGGGAAAGAAGAACAAACATCATAGAAAGCATCATGAGGGACATCAAAATTTGGAAAATATAATTGATAAATGCGGTCATAGAGGCCACATCCAAACGTCCGTTAATGACCTGGGAACCGCCAAGCCATACTACGCAAAGAATAGAAACATTCATCACCAGCATCAACAAGGGCATGTTGACAATAACAACGTTCATGGCGCGCAGCGACGCGTCCATCAAAGCGTTATTGGAATTTTTAAACTTTTCTTTTTCGTAGTCCTGCCGTACAAAGGATTTTACCACACGGACATTGGTAAGATTTTCCTGAACGCTGCTGTTAAGTCCGTCGACCTTCTCCTGCATTTTCTGGAACATAGGCATGGCGTGGTAAATGACAATGGAGAGGGAGATAATGAGAATAGGGATAATTACAGCTAAGATAATTGCCAACTCTCCATTTAAGCGGATGGCCATAAAAATGGCAAAGATAAACATTAACGGGGCCCGCAGCATTACCCTCATTCCCATAATTACAGTATTTTGCAGTATAGTGACGTCGTTGGTAAGGCGGGTAGACAGGGATGCGGTAGAAAAATCATCAATGTTTTTAAATGAAAAAGACTGTACTTTTGTAAACAATCCCTGCCGCAGCTTGGATGCAAAGCCAACCCCTGCCGCAGCGGAGTTTTTGGCATTTCCAAAACCGGCGATAATCGCCATAGCCGCCAATCCAATCATTAAAAGTCCAGTACGGATGATATAAGCAATATCACCGCTCTCAATTCCTTTTCCTACGATATTCGCCATCAAAGTCGGCTCAAATACGGCGCATATGACATCCAATAACATAAAGCATACCGCCAAGCCGATCGATTTTTTATAGGGCTTAATATACCCTATTAAGTATTTCACATAGTTCCCTCCGATTCATAAAGAGTTTCCTTCAAGGAAGTTAAATTGTTTTTCATTCGTTCAAGAAATTCCTGTAGTTTTTCGATTTCTTCTGGGGAGAAACCGTTGAATTTCTGCTTTGTAACTTTGTCTAAAATATCCTTTGCTGTGAGAGCCGCTTTTTTGCCTTTTTCTGTCAGAGTGATAGTGTTATACCTAAGGTCGCTTTGATCTGCCTGTTTCATTATCATTCCCGATTTTTCCAGCCGTTTTATAGAGACGGCGATAGAGGCGGGGGAACAATGCAGATCTTTTGCTAAATCACGCTGACTGCAGTTTCCAAGCTTTAATAACGAGCGTAAAATCGGAGGCTGACCTCCATGAATATCTTGTTCGGTCAATAGTTTCATGGTGCATTTTCGATGGAGACATGCGATTTCCCAATCCAGCGTAATCATTTTAGCCAGCTTATCCAACTGCCTCAACTCCTATCATTTCCATTTAAACACAAAAAAATAGTTAGGCGGTTAACTGTTAACCGCCTAACTATTATAAGAGATTGCTTTTGGAAAATCAATACAAATCTGTAATTGTTCACAAAGAATTAGCAATTTATTTGTAGGAATTAATTAAAATATGGGGTAGGATCGACATATTGATCGTTATATCGGAGTTCAAAATGACAGTGGTTTCCCGTAGCAAGTCCAGTTTTCCCCACTGTGGCGATGACCTCTCCTTGCGCTGGCGTGTCATCCACTGAAACCAGCAGTTCTTTGCAGTGACCGTAAACGGTGCGAATACCATTGCCATGGTCCAGGATGACACAGTTGCCGTAGCCGGTGGTAAAATCGCTGTAAATGACGGTGCCATCCGCGGCGGCTGTGATATCTGTTCCTTCCGGCGCTATAATATCCGTTCCGGAATGGCCTGGATAAGCGTTTACCTGCGCGGATACATGGCCGGATACTGGTATCAGTAAGGAAATATCCAATTTCTCGCCGTCATAAAGTTCGATTGGGGGCGTTTCCGGGGAAGGCTGGGCTTCAGGTTCAGAAAAATAAGCTTTGACCACGCCCCCTGCCAAAAGCTGACTGCCCGCTGCCGGTTCCTGTGAAATCGCTACCGTAACTCCTCCGGCGGAAGTTTCAGAATAATTCAGCTTTAATCCCAAATCGCTTAAAACTTTTTGTGCCTCTGCCAAAGAAATCCCGGTAAGGTCTGGAACAGAAACATAAGCTTGATCCACAAGGGACGGATTATCAGGCTTTGAAGACTGGAGAGAAATAGCACTAGACAGGGATGCGCCTACAAAAGTGATCAAAACGATAGTGCAAATTCCACCAGCTAAAATAATTTTTTTGGTCTTTTTAAAATCCATAATCAAATGTAACCTCCGTATCAAGTCCTGTTTCCCCAAACTGAAAGAAGAGGAAACAGAAGGCGTTTTTACTTTGGTTTCCTGCAAAACGTTAAGGATTGCTTTGCCGTAATCTTTGCGCTGGAGGGGGTCCATAGTTTTTACCAAGGCCTCGTCACATGACAGCTCGCACAGCCGGTTAATCTGTCCGGCGGCAACGTAAGCCAAGGGGTTAAACCAATGAAACCCGTTCACTAGAAGGGCCGCCAGCTTATATATCAGATCACAGCGGGAATAGTGAGTTAATTCATGCAGAAATACCATCGTGAACTCTTCCGGGGACAAAGAGGCTTTGGGCAGGATAATCTTTGGAAACAAAATACCTATAAGCATAGGCGTACCTACCTTATCACTGTAGTAAAGAGGAATTTTACGCTTGATATGCTTGGTTTGTTTGACTTGCTCAAAAATAGCTAAGATTTGAGAATCATCGAAACAACGGCGGTTTTTTCGCAGCTGATAGCAAAAACGGGCCCAGCTCCAGAACTTATATCCGAAAAATAGAAAGACTCCTGCCAGCCAAAGAAAGGCAGTCAGCTGTCTGCCATCGATCACCGGGCGCACAGAGCAAGACAAGGGAACTTCCATTAGTTCCTGCATCTGCATTATAATAGGCGGAAGGGCCTCCGATACAGGAGAGCCGGTTGTTTTATTCCACCATAACAGCGCCTCTACAGGCAAAGAAAAGGGGATGGCAAAGATGACAAGAGGCACCGACCAAAGATAATAATGCCAGGTATTGCTGAACATTTTCCGGGTGAGGGGGAGTAAGAGCAAGATTACAAATACAACGCCTGCTCCGGAAAAGGATAAAGGAAGCAAGTGCTCAAAAAAGAATAATTTCATAGGATTACCTCTTATCCAGCCAATGTTTTAACTCTTCAATGTCCTCGGGGGTAATATCATTTAAATCATAAAGGGTAGCGATAAAGCTTTGGACAGAACCGCCATGAATATTTTCCAAAAAGGATTGGGTTTCTTGTTTACGATATTCCTCTTGAGTTACCGCTACCTGATAATAATTTGCCGCGCCCTTTTTTACAACCTTAAGCATGCCTTTTTCTGTCAGACGAGAAAGAAAAGTGGAAATTGTCTGACTTTTCCAGCCTTTACTCTCAGAGAATACTTTTAAAAGTTCGCTGGAAGTTACAGGATGCGGGGAGCGCCATATTACCTTCATTACTGCCATTTCAGAATCCGAAAGAGATTGAAATTTTGCCATAGGAATGTGCACCTCCTATCATTACTACATCGTGTAGTAATAACAATATACTACATTATGTAGTATGTGTCAACCCCTGGTATTTAAAAAAGATGGAAATTTTTTTAAAATTATGGTAAACTGTTCAAAGCACAAACACAGTAAGGGGGACAAAAATTTGAGCAAAAAAAAGCTGCCTTTATTCTTTGACGGAGCCTTTGGCACTTACTATTTAAGCCGTACTAGCGATGAGGCACCTTGTGAATTTGCTAATTTAAATCACCCGGAATGCGTACGGGCGATTCATAAAGAATATATCGCCGCGGGGTGCGATGCAATTAAAACGAATACGTTCGGTGCGAATTATTTGCTGTGCGATGACACGCATATGATAGATCAGGTTATTCAGGCTGGGTATGAGATTGCTTGTGATGCGGTGCGGGGCACGGATATACAGGTGTTTGCTGATATTGGCTATATCCGCACGGACAACGATGATGTGGAACAGGAATATCTTCGTATTGTCAGAAAGTTTATTTCCCTGGGCGCTGAAAATTTTTTGTTTGAGACCTTAGGTGAGTATACTCCTATTATAAAAGCAATCGCTGAAATAAAGCGCAGACTGCCGGAGGCGTTTGTCATTGTATCCTTTGCCGTTTCCCAGGATGGATACTCTAAACGGGGATATTATTATAAAGACCTGTTAGCTCAAAGCGCGGAAAATAAGGATATCGACGCTATAGGGCTTAACTGTGTGTGTGGTCCCAGCCACCTTTGCAATCTGATGAAGCAAGTTGGCGCGACAATAAAAATTTTGTCCGCGATGCCTAATGCCGGATATCCATCTTCCATTAACGGGAGGGTGGTATTTGAAAGTAACGCCCAGTATTTTGCAGGAAAACTAGTGGAGATGTATGCCTGCGGAGTGGATATTGTAGGCGGTTGCTGCGGCACCACACCTGAACATCTCCGGCTTGCGATCCAACAGATCAAACAAAGCGGTTTACGGCAGTCTCCGGCCGCCGGAGCCGCTTTAAAAAGCGGCGGGCAGCCTTTGGCTGCAGTGCCGGCCGCAAAGACGGCCGGCGCCGGCGGCCCCGCGTCTTCCCGCAAACTGATTGCGGTGGAGCTGGACCCTCCGGCAGACTATGATTGCGGCTGGCTGCTCCAGGCGGCCGAGCAGCTGAAGTTTTACGATGCGGATATGATTACTCTTGCAGATTCTCCTCTTTCCCGGGTGCGGGCGGATAGTATTATGACCGCTGCCAGAGTTAAGCGGGAAATAGGGATAGATGTTTTGCCGCATCTTTCCTGTCGGGATAAAAACCATATCGCTATCAAAGCGGGGCTGTTGGGGGCTGCTTTTGAAGGAATCAATAAGGTGCTGGTAGTTACCGGAGATCCGCTGATGCAGGTAGATCAACGGAAAACCGCCGGAGTATTTACTTTTAATTCCTTTGATTTGATCGCTTATATCAATAGTATGAACTCACAAGTATTTGTCGATTCTCCCTTTACGATTGGCGGCGCGTTAAATATAAACGCAAAAAATTTTTCTTCGGAGCTTGCCCGCGCCAAAAAGAAAATTGACCGGGGAGCTTCTATTTTACTAACCCAACCGATTTTCAGCAGACAGGCGGTGGACAATTACCTTTTAGCGAAGGAAACGCTGAGCTGCTCCATTTTAGCGGGAATATTACCAGTAGCTGGTTATAAAAACGCCCTGTTTTTAATTAACGAGGTATCTGGAATAGAAATTCCTTCTCATATTTTAGATCAGTTAAAGGAAAAATCGCCGGAAGAGACCCGGAAGATTTCTTTGGAGTTCAGCATGGGATTTATCGATCAGGTATATGAGAAGGCGGATGGTTTTTATATTATGACACCTTTAAAAAAGGTGGAAATTGTGACCAGTATAATTAATGTGTTAAGGAGAAGAGAGCAATGATTATTATAGGGGAAAAGCTCAACAGTTCTATTCCGCGGACGATGAAGGCGCTGGAAAATCATAATGAAGGGTATATAAAGGAACTGATAAAAAAGCAGGATGCTTGCGGGGCCGACTTTTTAGATATCAACACTGCAATGTGTGCGGATAAAGAATTGGAAAATATGCTGTGGCTGATTCATCTGGTAAAAGAAAACTGCGATTGTGGAATTATGCTGGATTCTACCGACACACAGGTCATCGCTAAAGCGCTGCCCGCAGCTTCTACCCGAGAAGTAATCATCAATTCCACCACGATTACCAGCCGCTTCGACCAGATAATTCCCTTGGCGAAAGAATATAACGCCGCCGTTGTCGGGCTTCCTATTGATGATGAGGGAATGCCTCATACTCTGGAGGAAAAGTTGGAGAAGCTGGACAAATTAGCAAACAAGCTTCGGGAAAACGATATTGCGGACGATAAGATTTACTTGGACGTATTAGTGGAAACCTTGGCTACCAATGGAAAAAGTGCCCGGGACACTCTGGAGGCTATCCGGTATATTAGTAAAAAATACCCTGAAATGAATACTACCTGCGGATTAAGTAATATTTCCTTTGGACTTCCAAAACGAGGATATATTAATACAGCGTTTCTTGCAGCCGCAGTAGAGGCGGGGCTAAAAAGCGCAATCATCAATATTGCCAGCGAATCCGTACAGAACACCCTTTACGCGTCACTGGCAGTCGCTGGGCAGGACGATTACTGCATGAATTACATTACTTATATTCGAAGTCAGGAAGAAGAGGGATAAATTTTGATCAAATTTGACCATTTTAATTTTAACGTTAAAAATATGGAAAAAAGCCTTGCCTTCTATAAGGAGGCGTTAAATCTTCATCCGATGCGGGAAAAAGATGCTTCAGACGGTTCTTACAAAATTGTCTACTTGGGAGATGGAATCAGCGGGTTTTATCTGGAACTTACCTGGCTGCGAGATCATCCTGGAGCATATGATCTGGGGGAAAAAGAATTTCATCTGGCGTTTCGTACGGATGATTTTGAAAATACTTATGAACGCCATAAAAAGATGGGGATTATTTGTTATGAAAATCCTAAAATGGGGGTTTATTTCATTGAAGACCCGGATGGATACTGGTTGGAGATCGTGCGGCTGAAAAAGCAGGAGGAGTAAATATATGATTGAGCGTCTGAAGGAAGAGCAAATTGACGCTGTTATGGAAATTTGGCTTTCTGCCAATATACAGGCCCATGATTTTATTAATAAATCTTATTGGCTGTCTAATTATCAAAAGGTAAAAGAGGAATTCCTCCCCGTCAGTGAAACTTATGTTTTTGTACAAGAGGGCCAGGTTAGAGGATTTATTAGTATTTTGAATGGCGACTATATCGGCGGATTGTTTGTAGCGCCTTTTTGCCAGCGGCAGGGAATAGGGAGTAAATTATTAGCGTATTGCCAACGAAACTATCCCTTGCTTATGCTGGGAGTGTACGCCCAAAATAAACAGGCGGTTAATTTTTATACAAAAAGCGGCTTTATAAAGCTGAAAAAACAAGCTGAGGAAGATACCGGCTGTACTGAATATCTCATGAGCTGGAAAAAATAAAGTAGGAGGAATAAGTTATGTTTTACAAAAAATTTGGAGATGACATTGTTATTCGGCTGGAAATAGGGGAGGATGTAGTAACCAGTGTCGCCAAGGTGTGCGATGCGGAAAAGGTGAAATTAGGCTCGGTGACCGGTCTTGGAGCTGTGGATCATGTGGTAGTAGGGCTTTATAAGGTAGCTGAAAAAAAATACTACTCTAATACTTTTGATGGAGAAATGGAAATGTCTTCTCTTGTGGGAAATGTTACTACAAAAGAAGGAAACACCTATTTGCATTTTCACGCTACCTTTGCCGGTGCGGACGGAAAGGTGATCGGCGGTCACCTCAACGAGGCCAAGGTAAGCGCTACAGCAGAAATCTTTCTTCATATCATCCACGGCGAGGTGGATCGAATTGTAGACGATCATACTGGTTTGAATGTAATTAAGATGTAAAAAAGGCGGTATCCTTTTTCATCAAAAAGATGGGCCATCAGCTTACTGCTGATGGCCCATCTTTTTTTATTTTTTATTTATTTTTGGTCATAATTGCCGCGGCAAATGCATATTTTACCCCATCTTTTTTTACATAGTAGACTCCTACGCCAATATTTTCAATCTCAGGCTTACAGATCAACTCGTAATGAGAAGGGCTGTTTTTCCATTCCATAAACCACCAATGAGGATCCGTGTGATAAGATAGTCCAGGATCGTTATATTCCAGCGATGCCAGATTTTCTCCGGCCGCGGCATAGCTCACAGGAATCTCATCCCGCAGCACGGTCTGCCAAGGGTCTCCGTTAGGACGAGTATGGTCAAAATAGTTATTTTTATAAAGCTCTCTTACCCGGATACGGGCGGCAGAACGAAGATTAACGTCATAGGTAAGCTGGCCCAGCCCAAGGGAAGCCCTTTCCGCATTGATTTCGTCGATGATTCCCTGCTCTACCCGGCTTAAAAAATTATCTCCGGTGATTATGGGAATATCTTCTTGAGATTGGGATACTTCTGGTTGGGACGGGGCTTGACTGGAGGGAGCCTCTTCCGGTTCAGAAGAAGATGATGAAGCTGCGGGAGTACTTTGCTCCTCAGGAGTTGTTTGAGGCAAGGACTCCTGGGATGAAGAGGATTCTGCAGCAGCATCAGCTTGTGAGAGAAACGCTTCCAAAAAAGAAGAGGGGGAAGAAGGAGAAACTATATCCATAGGTTCCTCCTCGTTGAAAAAACCAGAAACGGCAAAAGCGGCCGCTAAAAATAATATTAGGATTTTATTCAAGAAGATCACAGCTTTCTTAAATAATTTTTATAGCCGCGCCATGGCAAATAGAAGATTAGCCCCCGCCGTTGGCGGCAAAACGCTGTGCGTTTTGGGGCGCAGGCTGCAAAAGGGATACTATGGTTTCGTAAAAGACGAAGCCATACCCGGACGAAGTCCGGGAGAAAAACGATGTTTTGCTGTTATTTTTTATAGCCGCGCCATGGCAAATAGAAGATTAGCCCCCGCCGTTGGCGGCAAAACGCTGTGCGTTTTGGGGCGCAGGCTGCAAAAGGGATACTATGGTTTCGTAAAAGACGAAACCATACCCGGACGAAGTCCGGGAGCAAAACGATGTTTTGCTGTTATTTTTTTATAGTCGCGCCATGGCAAATAGAAGATTTGCCCCCCGCCGTTGGCGGCAAAACGCTGTGCGTTTTGGGGCGCAGGCTGCAAAAGGGATATTATGGTTTCGTAAAAGACGAAACCATGCCCGGACGAAGTCCGGGAGCAAAACGATGTTTTGCTATTATTTTTTTATAGCATATCATACTTTTATCTTAAGTTCAAAACATAAAGTGTAAACAAATTGAAAAAGCTTCCGGCACTTGGCCGAAAGCTTTTTTCAAAGGAGAGAAATGTATCGATTAGAAAGTTACATCTTCACCAGTATAAGCGCACATCAGGACTTTCTTCATGTTTTCCACATCAATAGGACGTGGATTGGAAGCGGTGCAAGGATCCAGAACCGCATTCGCGGCAATTTTGTCGATATTAGCATTGAGCAGTTCTTCTGATACACCGTTTTCCTTATAAGTCTGCGCAATGTTCAGTTTCTTATTCATCTCTTTGATAGAGTCAACCAAAGAGTTCACCAGCTGTTTGTCGGTATATCCTGCAAGGCCGATCGCTTTGGCGATTTGTGCATATCTTTCCATACATACTTTGGAATTGTACTGAATTACGAAGGGCAGGAGAATAGCGTTACAGCAGCCATGGGGAATATCAAAAACTGCACCAGTTTTATGTGCAAGGCTGTGAGCGATACCCAATAATGCATTGGAAAAAGACATACCGGCCAAACATTGGGCGATGTGCATTTTTGCACGGGCGTCTTTATCACCGTTATACGAATCTACCAGACTGTCATAAATATCGGAGATCGCTTTGATAGCTAAAGGATCAGAGAAATCAGAACGGGCAGTGGCCACATACGCTTCAATCGCATGGGTCAAAGCATCCATACCGGTATGCGCAGTAAGCTTTTTAGGCATGGTCTGAGGGATGCTGGTATCCAGAATAGCAATATCCGGAGTAATTTCAAAGTCCGCTAAAGGATACTTAATATTAGTGGAGTAATCGGTGATAACAGAAAAAGCGGTTACTTCCGAAGCGGTGCCGCTAGTGGAAGGAATGGCAACGAAGATAGCTTTCTGTCTAAGTTTAGGCATAGTGAAAGGATCTTTGATATCTTCAAAGGACTTTTCCGGATATTCATAAAATACCCACATGGCTTTTGCCGCATCGATAGGGGAACCGCCGCCGATGGCTACGATCACATCCGGCTCAAAGTCGCGCATGGCCTTAGCGCCTTTAAATACAGTTTCAATGGAGGGATCCGGTTCAACACCTTCAAAAAGCATGGTTTCCAGTCCGGCTTCTTTGAGAACAGCTTCGGTTTTCTGCAAAAAGCCGCCTTTTTTCATAGAACTGCCGCCGGTAACGATAATGGCTTTTTTGTAGCCTTTCAGATTTTTCAATTCACTAATAGCATCTGGGCCATAGTATAAATCTCTCGGTAAGGTAAAGCGTGGCATATAAAAACCTCCAGTTAATAAAATAAGAGAGAATAATTTGGCTGAAAGATTGTTTGTTAAATATCTAACAATCTTTTTTCTGCCTATATAATATCACTTACTAACTACAAAATCAATAGTTTTTTGATAAATATTTTCATAAATTTAAAAGATATTTTTTGTGCAATTTGTAAAATTGATGCCTTTGATAAAAAAGAAAGACGTAGAGCTTTTTTTACCCCTAAAAAGAAATACCACGCCTCCTGAATATAGAAATAGATGGCTTCTAAGATGAAAAATATCAAATATCGGTAGAAGTTGGATAGCCCTTATGATAAAATAAATCTGTTTCTCCATCGGTGGGATTACTGATGTTGCTGTTGTGGCGGCCAACTTCCTCCCGGTGCCTGCTTCTACGGTAAATTTTGTGCTCAATGCGGTTTTAATCCTTTTGGGGTTCCTTCTGTTGGGGAAGGGTTTGGGAATAATGACCGCTTATTCCAGCATGTTGTCCTCAATTTTATTCTCCCTTCTTGAGCTCATATATCCGATGTCCAGGCCGCTAACCGACCAGCCCATGCTGGAACTGGCCTTCGGCATCGCTCTGCCGGCATTTGGCACAGCGATTTTATTCAATATGGGAGCCTCCAATGGCGGGACGGAAATTGTGGCGATGATCCTGCAAAAATATACCAATATTGACAATGGAAAAGCCTTGTTCCTATGCGATCTGTTGGTGACTTTAAGCGCTTTCTTTGTCTTTAACTTTACCACGGGTCTGTTTTCATTGTTAGGATTATTAATTAAGTCCCTTATGGTAGACAGCGTGATTGAAAGCATCAATTTGTGCAAATACTTTAATGTGGTGTGCGGCGAGCCGAAAATAATCTGCGATTTTATTGTGGACAAACTTCACCGAGGCGCGACAGTCGCCTCGGCAAAGGGCGCTTTTACCAATGGTGAAAAATATATTATCTTTACAGTAGTCAACCGCCCGCAGGCAGTGGCGCTGCGCCAGTTTATCAAGCGGGCGGAACCCAGCGCCTTTATTATGATTACTGACACCAGTGAGATTATTGGAAAAGGGTTTCACCGAGGGTAAAACGAATATAAAAAAGCTTCCCTTTTAAAAGGGAAGCTTTTTTGGTATTTGTTATTCTACAGTTACACTTTTAGCCAGGTTCCTGGGTTTATCCACATCGCATCCCCGCAGAACCGCGGTATGATAAGCGATCAGCTGCAAGGGGATCACGCCTACAATTGGCATAAACAGGTCGTCTATAGCCGGAAGCTCCAACTTTTCCCCATAGACGTCCCGGTCAATACGCATCCCTTTTTTGCAGATCAAAAGCACATCTGCTCCCCGGGAACGGACCTCCCGAATATTGCTTACCATCTTGGGAAGCAATATCTCCTGGGTGGCTAACGCCACCACCGGAACCCCGTCGGTGATCAGGGAAATCGTACCGTGTTTTAGTTCGCCAGCGGCATATGCCTCACAGTGAATATAACTGATCTCTTTAAGTTTAAGAGAGCCTTCCAGCCCCAAGGCATAATCTAACCCTCGGCCTAAAAAGAACAAATCGTTTAAATTTTCGTACCGTTTAATATAAGCCTTAATTTGTTCATCCAGCAGGATGGATTTTTCAGTGGTTTCGATAGCGTGCATTAAGCTGCTGGTGAGCTCCCGCGCCTGATTGGTAGTGATCTCCTGTTTGGCCAGGGCCATTTTAATGGCGATCATATACATTACCGAAAGCTGCACAGAATACGCTTTTGTACTTGCCACAGCAATTTCCGGCCCGGCATAGGTATGGATAATATAGTCCGCTTCTCTGGCGATGGAAGAACCGGTCACATTGACAATAGCTAAGGTGGTTACTCCATGCTGCTTTGCCAGGCGGAGAGCCGCCAGAGTATCGGCGGTTTCCCCGGACTGGGAAATGACAATTACCAGGGTGGTTTTATCCATAATAGGATTGCGGTACCGAAATTCGGAAGCGATATCTGTCTCTACCGGGATCCGGGCCAGCTTTTCAATCAGGGCTTTTCCCAACATTCCCGCGTGCATAGCAGTTCCGCAGGCCACGATGCTTATCTTTTCAAATCGCTTAAAGAACCCTTCCGGTACGTCGTCCATCTCAAAGGAGGGCAACCCGTCGGAAATTCGAGGGTGGACCGTGTCGCGGAGGGCCCGTGGCTGCTCGTAAATTTCCTTGAGCATAAAATGGTCGTAACCGCCCTTTTGTGCCTGCTCCACTGTCCAGGAGGCAGTGAGAAGGGGCTTTTGTACCTTTTCGCCTTCCGGGGAGTAGATATTGATCTCCTGGGCGGAGACTTCCGCGATCTCCTTCTCCTCAATAAGATAATACTGCCGGGTATATTTCAAAATAGCAGGAACATCGGAAGCGATAAAGTTTTCTCCCTCGCCTTTGGCGACAATGAGAGGACTGCCCTGGCGTACAGCGTAGATTTTGTCCGGATGATCAGCGAACACAATACCAAAGGCATACGAGCCTTCCATCTGGCTGATAGCTTTGCGGATAGTATCCATAGGATCGCCGCTGTAAAGAGAATCGATTAGTTTGGCGGCACATTCGGTATCCGTTTGAGAGGAAAACTCATATCCCTGGGACAAAAGCTTTCCCTTGATCTGCTGGTAGTTTTCGATGATGCCGTTATGTACCAAAGAAAGTTTTTCCGTTACATGGGGATGAGCGTTTAAATCCGAGGGCTCCCCGTGAGTCGCCCAGCGGGTGTGCCCGATACCGCAGTGGCACTGAGGTTTGCCTTGCTCCTTTATAAGGTCCGCCAAGTTTTGCAGACGGCCTTTGGTTTTTATAGTAGTGAGTTTTTCCCCGCATACTACCGAAATCCCAGCCGAGTCATATCCGCGGTACTCCAGGCTGGATAAACCGTCCAGAAGAACATCAACAGCATTTTTGCTGCCGGTGTAACCTACGATTCCACACATATTCTAACCTTCATTTCTCCTCACGGCCAAAATTTTTCATAACAAACCAAGCAGTTTGCTCGCCAGCAAATTGCTTGGGAATGTATATAAAGAATACCTATCATCGCCGTGAGGAAAATGATAAGCGAAAAAGATACTGTTTCACACTTCCCATATATCTGGCTGTCGATCCGGTTACCCGGAAGTTTTCAGACATACTGCGCTTGGAAGAAAGCGGGGAGGTACCCGCCGAATTTTCGATTAACCTCCCACCTCGTCAACCGTGAAAAGTCTCCACGGTTCTGGCGCTTTTTATAACCGCTGTCAGGATATTTTCACCTCCCTAAAAAGCAGTATTGACGCCTCCTTTCTCTTTTGTTACGCCAATTATACCAGTTAATTTCCGTTTAATCAATATGACGAAATTTTGGCGTTTTGTTATAAGATATGAAAAAAGGGGAGAGTTTGATACAAAAAAGTCCTTTTAAAAAAGAAAAAGTCTATCTCCAGTTTTTGGGGAGGGATTTCCTCATATATTATATGAAGAATAGAAAGATGGCCGCGGAACCTTGCCGCGGCCATCTTTCTATTTATTAAGCATCAGCTTAGCGCATTTGTATACGTCCCCGCATCCTAAGGTGATCACCAAATCCCCCTCCTGGGCATTTTTCATCACGTAATCGGCGATCTCCTCAAACTCAGGAAACCATACCGAGCCGGGAATTTTTTCTGCCAGATGGCTGGTGTATACGCCGTAGGTGTTTTTCTCCCGGGAACCCATGATCTCTGACATGACCACATGATCCGCAATGGATAATGCTTTTGCAAAATCGTCCATGAGCATATACGTGCGGGAATAAGTAAACGGCTGGAATACCGCCCACACTTTTCGAAACTTCATCTCTTTGGCGGTTTTCAGCGTGACTGCCAGCTCTGCTGGATGATGGGCGTAGTCGTCGGCAATGGTAACTCCCCGCACTTGTCCCAACACCTCGAACCGACGCCCCGCACCGCGGAATTTTTCCAGATGCTCGGCTGCCTGCTCGGGGGAGACGCCGGCGTAGATCGCACCGGCACAGGCGGCTACGGCGTTTAAAATATTATGCCGCCCGGGAACATGCAGCGTCATCTTCTGCAGGAGTTTTCCACGATACATCAATTCAAAGGTGGACTGCGCCCCTTGAAGATTGAGAATATTTACCGGATAATAGTCGTTTTTTTCGCTCCAGCCGAAGGTGATGATCTCTTTTTCGGTCACACCTTCCAGCGCTTTCATGGAATTTGAATCGTCGCCGTTGACAATAATAGCTTTGGTGGCCATCTGGGCGAATTTGTGAAAGGATTTGATGATATTCTCCAAAGTACCAAAATAATCCAGATGATCGGCGTCGATGTTGAGGATCACCGCCGCATCCGGGGAGAGCTTTAAAAAGGTATCCACAAATTCACAGGCTTCGCAGACCATGATATCACTTTTTCCAACCCGGCCGCTGCCGCCGATAGCGGGGAGTTTTCCGCCGATCACGGCGGTAGGATCCAAACCGGCTCCTAAAAGCATTTGGGTGAGCATGGCGGTGGTAGTGGTTTTTCCATGGGTACCGCACACGCAGATACAGTCGGAATATTTTGTGGTGAGATATCCCAGCATTATCGAGCGCTCAATCGTAGGAATACCGCTTTCCAAGGCGGCGCACAGCTCTGGATTATCCTTCATGATAGCGGCAGTATATACCACTAAATCCGCCCCTTTGACATTTTCCGGGTTATGGCCTAAAAAGATTTCAATCCCCATTTCCCGTTCTGTTTTTAGGGTATCTGTTTCGTTGTTGTCTGAACCGGTGATATGGTACCCTTTGGTGTGAAGAATTTGAACGATAGGAAACATTCCGGAACCGCCGATTCCGATAAAATGAATCCGTCGGGCATTTTTAAGTATATTTTCATCAAACATTTTTATAATCACTCCAAAAAACAGCCGTATTTCAGTCGCTGTATATACATTATGTAGTATAGGCGGTTTTCGTTAAAATTTCAAGAAGAACCGATGAATGAGATGAATAACTTTTAACCTTTTGCTGAATACTATTCTTGACAAACAAAGGGGGAGGAATACATTTTGATCATCACCGATATAAAAATTAGGCGTACCTACCAGGATACCCGGCTGCGCGCTTTGGTATCCCTTACCATTGACGGGGAGCTGGCGGTACATGATATTAAAGTGATCGAAGGTCCGGAAAGGCTATTTGTGGCGATGCCCAGCCGCCGGGATGATAACGGGGTGTTTCGCGACATCTGTCATCCGATTACTTCCGCCGCCAGAAAGCAAATGGAAGGGGCGATTTTGGACGCCTATCACGAATTTCTTTCCAATATGTCCCAGCCGCATGAATCCCAGCAAGAGGTTGAAAATTAAACCAGAATTTTCTATAATAAGAGAAGGGCAGACATTCGTTCTGTCCTTCTCTTTGATTTTTGGAAGATATTTCACTTTTTCTTCACACGGTAGATTGTGAACTATGATAAAATAATGGATGTTTAAACGCTTATGATAAGGATTGATTTTTTATATGCTCAAAAAATCCCTTTTAGTTTTCACAGCGGCCTGCCTGCTTTTTATAAATACAGTTTCCGTATACGCGCAGGAGACAGCGAATGAATTATCCCCACCTCAGCTTCACTCGGCGGCGGGGATCGTCATGGACGCGGATACAGGGCAGGTGCTCTATGGACAGAATATTCATACCCAGTTATATCCCGCCAGTATTACCAAGATCGTCACCCTGCTTTTGGCTATGGAAAAGGGAGACCCAAACGATATTGTCACCATGACGGACGAAGGGGTGTTTTCTGTTCCTAGAGGAACGACCCATATTGCTTTGACCACTGGAGAAAAGATCCGTTTGGAGCAGTTGGAATACGCTATGATGGTAGAATCCGCCAACGACGCTGCAAATGGGATAGCAATTCACTTGGCTGGTTCTATCGAGAAGTTCGCTCAGATGATGAACGAGAAAGCTCAGGAGATCGGAGCGGTAAATTCTCATTTCACCAACGCCAACGGACTGCCGGACAGCGGCCATTATACTACAGTTTATGATATGGCCCTGTTCACCAAGGAGGCGATGGAATATCCTCAGTTTGCCTCTCTGGCAGGGACTCTCAGTTATGAAATTCCCCCAACAAATAAGCAGCCGGAGACTAGGATCCTGAGCAACCGCCAGTATATGCTCTGGCCTCAGTATATTTACGAGGGGGCTTTCGCAGGAAAAACCGGCTGGACGGAAGAAGCGGCCAAGACCTTGGTTACCTGCGTGGAACGGGACGGAGTAAAATTGATCTGTGTGGTGATGAAATCCAAAGGAATTGTAGACGCGGAATTTGTAGACTCCACCAATCTTTTGGATTACTGTTATGATAACTTTCATCGTGAAACGATCCCCAAAACTGCCGTGCAGCCTAAAACGGTGGAGCTCACCGGGGAAGACGGGGAACCAACTCAACAAATCTTAGGTCTGGAAGAGGATATGCAGGTGATGCTGCCCGCAGGACTGACGGCGCAGCAACTTACCATAGAGGAAGTTTTGCCCCAGACGCTGTCACAGGATACTGTGCAGCAGGCGAAAGTTATATTGAGCGCTCCCAAAGAATATACAGGGAAAATGGATTTAACCGTAGGAGAATTTCCCCTGGTTGTGCAAAAGCAGGAGACTCCTGTAGCGGCGCTTCAGGAAGAAACGGCCCAAAAAGAAGGTAGGCCCCAATGGTTGGCTTTGGGACTTGCTGTATTAAAATGGGGCGCGGCTGCGATTATACTTATTGGGATTCTTTTGTTTGCCGTACGTATATATGTGAAGGCCAGACGCCGTAAAATGCGCAAAGTACGTCTGCAAAAACTGAAGATGCGCACCCGTGCCGCGCCAATCCCCCGGCCGTTAAATCCAGCGGAAACCCTGCCGCAGAAGAAGAAACCCAAAATAGAAATAATCAGTGTAGAAGAAGAATAAAGTTATCACCCAAATAGAAAAACCCTCATAGGATATAAAAGAAAATCCTATGGGGGTTATCTTTATGAACAAACAGAAAACCTTTGCCGTGGTCGGCGGAGATTTACGACAGGTGCATGTGGCCAACCGGTTAAGCGGAGAAGGCTATCAGGTATATGGAATGCTCCTGGAAACAAATATGGCTTTAGATGAAAGTGTGCGCTGTACCAATGATATATCGGGAATTCTTCCAAAATGTGACGTAGTTATTTTACCTATGCCGGTAACTACAGATGATGTGAACATTAACGCCCCATTTACCAGCTATAAGGTTCGGGTGGAAGATTGTATAAAACATTTAAATAAAAAGTCGTCGGTATTCGGAGGAAAGATTAATCAAAGAACGAAAGATTTGGCGGAAAAGACAGGAATTGAATTGGTAGATTATCTGGAAAGGGAAGAACTGGCGGTTCTCAACGGCGTCATTACGGCAGAAGGCGCCTTGGCGATTGCTATGGAAGAGCTTCCAATTTCTATTTTCCAAAGCCGGTGCGTGGTGGTTGGTCACGGACGAATTGCCAAAGTCTTGGCTAGATATTTAAAAGCGATGGGGGCGCAGGTAACAGTAGCGGCAAGGAAATACAGCGATCTTGCCTGGATTTCTGCGGAAAACTGCAAAGCGGTACATATTCGCCAGCTGAGCGCAGTTGTGCGTGAAGCGGATGTGCTGTTTAATACCGTTCCCGCTCACATTTTAAACAGAGAAGTGCTATCCCATCTAAAAACGGACGCCTTGGTAATTGATCTTGCTTCGAAGCCAGGGGGGGTAGATTTAGATGACGCCAGCGAACTTGGCGTCAAAACTATCTGGGCCTTGTCCCTTCCAGGAAAGGTTGCGCCGATTACTGCGGGAGAAATTGTACTATCGACTATATTTAACTGTTTAGATGAAAAGGGGGAACTGTGATGGAAAAAATAAAAGTGGGGTTTGCCATGACAGGCTCCTTTTGTACTTGGGATAAAGTAGTCCCGGTTTTAAAAGAATTAACGAAAACCTATGATATTACGCCGATGATGTCGGCATTTTCTTATTCTGCGGATACCCGTTTCGGAGATTGCGCCTACTGGAATAAACAGGTGGAGGAGATCTGTGGAAAATCGATTATTCATACGATTCAACAAGCGGAGCCGGTAGGTCCAAAAAATTTATTTGATGTGATGGTAATCGCGCCCTGTACCGGTAATACTATCGGAAAACTTGCTAACGCCATTACGGATACGCCGGTCACAATGGCGGCCAAGGCCAACCTGCGCAACGACAATCCTCTCATATTAGCGGTATCCACCAACGACGCTCTTAGCGGTTCCGCCAAAAATATCGGTTTACTGATGAATACTAAGAATATTTATTTTGTTCCCATGCGCCAGGATGATTATAGAAATAAGCCCAACTCTTTGGTAGCGGATTTTTTACAGATTGGTCCTACGATAGAGGAGGCATTGCAGGGAAAACAAATCCAACCGATTTACTGCTGAAATAGTAATGCTGCCAGGCCCCGTACTAAATTTGGTACGGGGCCTGGGCTTTGCCCGCTGATGTCTGTCTATGATTTCGAAATTTGTAAATGGTTACAAATAATTAATTGTAGTCTGGAAATCAAAAAAAATTCCCTCAATCTAGTAATTCTTTTTGTTAATTAAATCTAATGATATTTAGAAAAATAGAAAAAATACAGGTAAACTTTCTGTATTTCCATCGAAAAATAACAATGGTTGACTTTTTTGGTGCTTATTGTTAGAATGGCTCTGTAAGCAGTTACTTTTGATATAAAAGAAATAATTGAGGGAGAATATGAATATTTACGATATTGCTAAAAAAGCAGGTGTTTCTACTGCTACTGTGTCCCGTGTGATCAATGGAAACACCAATGTAAGTGAAAAATCCAGAAAAAAGATTTTGGATGTAATTGAACAGGAAGGCTATATCCCAAATGTGTTTGCCAGAGGGCTGAGTCTGAATACTATTAAGACGGTTGGCATTTTATGCCCGGTCATTTCAGATATCAACCATGCGCTTCCTGTATCTTTTTTAGAAAGACTGCTTCGCCAGAATGGATTTGATACACTGCTTACATGCAGTGGGAGCAATGAAGAGGATAAAACCAAATATCTGGAATTGTTGCTGAATAAACGTGTGGATGCGATTTTTGTTATTGGCTCCACTGAAAAAGAACTGTCAGAAAACGAACATTTTGTGGCGGCGGCAAAGCATATTCCCATTGTAATCGTCAATGGATTTGTTCCAGTGGACAATGTTTATTGCGTATTGTGTGATGAAGAAACCGCCACCTGCGAGATGGTTCAGACGCTGTATCGGCAGGGATATGAGAAAATCTTATATATTTATGATACGGCCACTTACAGCGGATATCAAAAACTGCAGGGGTATTATAAAGGAGTTGGGCTTTGCGGCATCGAAGCGGATCCAGAATTAATCTTAAAAGTGGAAGATTTATACGATAGTATGGATATGGTAAAAGCTTCTGTAAACGACCTGATCTGTTCTAAAGTCAATTTTTCCGCGGTGCTGGCGGCGGATGATCTGTTGGCCATCGGTGCGCTCAAAGCTTTGCGGATCCATAAAATGGAGGCGATGCCTATCATCGGGTTTAATAATTCGATGCATGGCCGCACATCCAATCCAGAGCTTACTACCATTGATAATATGATCGAAGTACAGTGCAACGCGGCAGTGAATCTTTTAATGGATGTATTAAGCGGAAAAAGTGCGACTTCCAAAATGATGATATCAGCAAAAGTCATTCAGAGGGAGACGTTTAAATTCTAATATGCAGGAGGGGCTGTGTTGAAAAAGCGCAATATCAACGGCGTGATGTTCATTTTTTTAGGTTCTATTTTTGGTAGTACGGGAGGCCTTTGTACCAAGTTAATTCCTTGGCATTCGTTGAGCATCGCCTGTGCCCGGGGGGTCATTTGTGCTTTATTTCTGTGTTTAGTAAGAAAACAGTGGAAGATGCGCCCCACAAAACAGACGCTTTTATGCGGTATATGCTATCTGTTGACCGGAGCTCTTTTTATGCTGGCCAATAAAATGACTACCGCCGCCAATGCTATCGTGTTGGAATTTACAGCTCCTATCTATGTAATAGTAATTGTAGCTTTATATTATAAAATGCGTCCAAAGCTGTTGGATTTGATAACAGCGGTGATAGTGCTTTGTGGGATGTCGCTATTCTTTATTGAGCACTTGGGTCATGGCGCTTTGGCGGGAGATATACTGGCGCTTTTAAGCGGCGTTACCTGCGCGGGAATTTATTTCTTTAGCAGTCTGCCGGAAGCGGATCCTTTGGAAGCGATTTATATCGGTTGTTTGGGAAATATTATCTGGCTGCCCATGTTTTTTGTAGATGAAGGTTTCCACGGCAGTATGTTTGATTTAAAAGTATGGGCAGTAGTGCTCTTTTTGGCCATTTTCCAGTATGGCATGTCTGGAATACTATTTTCCAAAGGGATAAGGACAACCTCTCCTATTGTGGCGGTTATTGCCGCTGCCATCGAACCGATTTTAAATCCTTTATGGGTATTTTTTGTGGTCAGGGAAGCGCCTGGGCCGTTGGCTCTATGCGGCGCTGCCGTAGTCATTCTGACTATTGCAGGATATAATATTCTCACCACGCTACAGCAAAAAAAGGTGCGGCAAGAGACTGCAGTATAAAATAAGGATGTCTGAGAAATCGGACATCCTTATCCTGTTTCTATGGGCGATTTGACATAAAATTTCCAAAGGAATAGTTCTAGGATTTGTGTAAATTCGAGAATTGTAAAGATAATATAAAAAAAGCTTGCACTTGCCTGTGGAAAGGTGCAATATGAGGGTAGGAAGATGAGGTTGATGAAAATTTGTTTACAACGGGAGAATTAGTGCGTCTGATTATACCGCTGATCGTTGAACAGGTGCTGAATGCCACTATCGGCATTGCCGATACCCTGATGGTTGCTCAGGTGGGAGAGGTAGCGGTTTCCGGCGTATCGCTGGTGGACAGTATCAATATTTTGTTAATCAATGTATTTGCGGCGCTGGCTACTGGCGGCGCTATTGTTTCTTCCCAATATCTGGGCAGGGAAGAGGACGAAAACGCGAATACCGCAGCAAAACAGCTGCTGCTGGTAACTACAATACTGGCGGGTGTGATCATGGGCGTCTGCCTGATTGGTCGTCCGTGGATTTTGAATGCTTTGTTTGGTTCGGCGGAAAAGGCAGTTATGGAAAACGCGAATACTTACTTTTGGCTTTCCGCCCTTTCTTATCCGTTTATTTCCCTGTATAATGCGGAGGCTGCGCTTTTCCGTGCTATGGGAAATTCCCGGATCTCTATGGCGGCTTCTTTTGTAATGAATGTGACAAATATCTCCTTTAACGCTATTTTTATCTACGGGTTTAAAATGGGAGTTGCAGGCGCCGCGTTGGGTTCGCTTATCGCCAGGGCGGCAGGCGCGGGGATGCTGATGATTATGCTCCGGCGCAGTACGGGCAGAATACGTCTGCATACGCTTCTTCCGCTGAAGCTGCACCCGAAGATGGTAAAAAACATCTTAGGAATAGGGGTTCCTACCGGTATTGAGAATGGAATATTTCATATAGGAAAGATTATGGTGCAGGGGCTGATTACCTCCTTTGGAACGGCGTCTATTGCGGCCAACGCCGTTGCGAACAGTCTAAGCGCCTTTGCCCAGATGCCCGGTTCCGCTATTGGCCTTTCTATGATTACAGTTATTGGCCAGTGTGTAGGAGCAGGGGATTACAAGCAGGCTAGAAAATACATACTCAAACTTACGGGCGCCGCGTATGCGATGATGGCGGCGCTGAATATTCTGTTTATTATTTTCTTACATCCAATTGTCGGATTTTACGGCTTAAGCGCCGAAACCGACCGGCTTGCTTATGAAATCTGTTTTTACTGTTGTGTTTGTATGATCTTTATCTGGCCGTCATCTTTTACCCTTCCCAATGGGCTGCGCGCTGCCAGTGATGTGAAGTTTACCATGGGAATTTCGATTTTTTCCATGTGGGTGTTCCGTATAGGGTTCAGCTATCTGTTGGGAAGTTATTTTCAGATGGGAGTGCTTGGCACTTGGGTGGCAATGACAATCGACTGGGTGTTTCGAATGCTGGCTTTCTGGTGGAGATTTTTCAGCGGAAGATGGATGAACAAACGCTCTATTGAATAAAGAAAAAGGTCGGGAGATCCCGACCTTTTTTATTACAAGAATAGAAAAAGCCGAAATAGCTAAAAATATTCCAAAAGAGGAAAAGCAGGGTTTTGCATGCGTTGAAAGAAAATCCAGATTTTTTTATTCGGCAAGGTTCGACATATTGATTACTGGATAAAAATGTGTTACTATAACGTTAATTGTGAAGAAACTGTTAATTTCTATGTATAAATTTTACATTTATGCATAAAAAAGGAAATGCCGTAGTATGGCAGAATGGAGAGAATGTTATGGATCCAATTTCAGTAGGGTGGCTATCAATTTTGCCGCCGGTAATCGCAATCGGGCTTGCACTCATCACCAAAGAGGTTATTTCCTCCCTGATGATTGGTATTTTGTCAGGTACTTTGATTTATTCGATTGGAGTAGGGGCAAACCCAATTGTTGGCACTGTAGATACTACTTTCAAGCTGATGGCAAGCCGGATGGATATTAATATCCTCCTATTCTTAGCTTTGTTGGGAGCCCTGGTGGTAGTAGTTACTATGGCCGGAGGTTCCAGGGCGTATGGAAGATGGGCCAGTTCCAAGCTAAAGTCCAAGCGCAGCGCTCAGTTAGCTACAAGTGCTTTGGGCGCGCTGATTTTCATTGACGACTATTTTAACTGTTTGACCGTTGGTACGGTGATGAAGCCGGTTACGGATAAATATGGAGTTTCCCGCGCGAAGCTGGCATATATTATCGATGCTACTGCGGCCCCGGTATGTATCATTGCCCCGATCTCCAGCTGGGCTGCGGCCGTCGGCTCCAGCCTGCAGGCTACGGGAGCTTTTGAAAGCGATCTGTCTGCTTTTGTAGCGACTATTCCGTACAACCTTTATGCGATTCTTTCGATTGTTATGGTAATTACCTTGAGTGTTACTAACCTGGATTTTGGACCTATGGTAAAGGCTGAAATCGCTGCCTCCAAAGGGGACTTAGGCGCGATCGATACTAAGATTGAGGAAACCACCAAGGTTTCCGATAAAGGCCGGGTATTTGATATGCTCATTCCCATTGGGGCGCTGATCCTATTTTCTATTCTTGCGATGCTTTATAACGGTGGATACTGGGGAGACGACCCCGCTTACCACACGATTGGCGCCGCTTTTGGTAACTGTGTTGCCGCGGAAGCGCTGGTGCTGGGGGGCTTTGCCGCTCTTGTGGTAGCGTTTTTGTTATTTGTTCCCAGAGGTGTTATTGGATTTAAGGATTTTATGGGAGGAATCGGCGAAGGCGTAAAATCTATGGTTCCTGCGGATATTATCCTGATTTTGGCCTGGACTATCAGCGGCGTATGCCGTGATCTTTTGATGACCGGAGAATTTGTAAGGGATGTTGTGGAGCATAGTAATATACCGGCGGCACTCATTCCAGCGATTATCTTTGCTATCGCCGCGTTTTTATCCTTTGCGATGGGGACTGCTTGGGGAACATTTGGAATTTTAATTCCCATTGTTGTTCCGGTGTGTGCGGCAGTAGCGCCTCAGCTGCTGGTCGTATCCTTGTCGGCGACGTTGGCTGGTTCCGTGTTCGGTGACCATTGCTCGCCTATCTCTGATACTACCATCCTCTCCTCGACTGGCGCCGGATGCAATCATATCCAGCATGTTTCCACTCAGATGATATACGCCATTGTAACCGCAGGGTGTTGCTTTGTGGGATATCTTGTGGCGGGTCTTTCCAATGCCAATGTTTGGCTGACCCTAGGAACCGCTTTGGTAGCCATGTATGTGGTGATGGTAGTTCTTCACAAAGTATACATGCCAAAAGCGGACAGCGAATAATAAATTGACTGACTTCTGCTAACTCAGCAAGAGGGGAATTTGTATTTTATTTTAAATACAAATTCCCCTCTTCTTTATAGGAAACACTAGGATTTTTAGGCTCCAGGTGTTAAAATGAATACCGAAAACCAAACAGGGGGAAAAGCTCGGTGAAAAAAACGATTGGAATATTAGCGCACGTGGATGCAGGAAAAACTACCTTATCAGAACAACTGCTCTATCATACCAAGCGAATCCGTACCCGGGGACGAGTGGATCATAAAGATACGTTTTTGGACAACCATCCGTTAGAGAAACAGAGGGGAATAACGATCTTTTCTGATCAAGCGTCTTTTGAATACCAAGGAGATGAATATTATCTGGTGGATACCCCGGGTCATGTGGATTTCTCCGCAGAAATGGAGCGGGTTATTCAAATCATGGATTATGCCATTGTAGTGGTAAGCTGTGTGGAAGGGGTACAGGGACACACTCTCACTGTATGGAATCTTTTGAAAAAATATAAAGTTCCGCTAGTTTTCTTTTTAAACAAAACCGATCGGGAAGGGGCGGCCCCCCTTCAGATACTCGCACAGATGAAAAAACAGTTTTCAAAGGATATCTATCCGGCGGGGGAAGGTTTCTTTAAGGGAGAACTGCCGGAAGAGCTGATAGAAGGGATAGCGGAGCAGGATAGTTCCCTGCTGCAATATTACTTAGAAACAGGATATGACTTCACTCGGTGGCTGCCTGTCTTGCGAAATCAGATAACAGAGCGAAAATTATTTCTTAGTTTTCAAGGCTCCGCGCTTTTGGACCAGGGAATACAGGAATTTTTAGACGGGCTTTCGCTGCTGACGCAAACAAGCTATGAAGAAAAGCAGCCGCAAGACCTTTGCGCCCGGGTATATAAAGTGCGCTATGATGAACAGGGGAAACGGTTAACCTTTTTAAAAATTCTTTCTGGAGTACTTCGGGTAAAGGATATAGTAAGCTATCTTGTAAAAGAAGAAAATGTGATGGAAAAGGTTAACGAAATCCGCTTTTATAATGGAAAGAAATATCAGGCCGCAGAAGAAGCGCGGGCTGGGGATTTGTGTGCAGTAGCGGGAATTAGCGGCTTAAGAGCTGGGGACGGGATTAATTTAGAGGGGCAGCCGGACGGGTTTCAAATAGCGCCGCTGCTTATGGCGAAGGTGATCTATCCCTCGTCTCTCCCTGCAAAAACCGTATGGGGATATTTTAAACAGCTGGAAGATGAGGACCCTATGCTGGAAGTAGTTTGGAATGAAGCGCTACAGGAGATGCAAGTGCATATTATGGGGGCCATACAGCTGGAAGTGCTGAAAGAATTGGTAAAGGAACGTTTTAATCTTCCGGTAGAGTTTGGCGAATGTCAGATTATGTATAAAGAGACGATCGCCTCCACCGTAATCGGATACGGCCACTTTGAACCTTTGCGCCATTATGCTGAGGTACATCTCAAACTTTCTCCGGGAGAAAGAGGAAGCGGAGTTGTGTTTTTTGATGAATGTTCCGGGGATATCCTGGATAGCAATTATCGGCATCTGGTGCGTACTCATGTGCTGGAAAAACAGCACAAAGGAGTTTTAACCGGTTCTCCTTTGACAGATGTTGCAATTACTTTGATTAATGGCCGGGCCCATGAGAAACATACGGAAGGCGGCGATTTCCGGGAAGCTGTTTACCGGGCGGTACGACAGGGACTGGAACAGGCGGAAAATGTCTTGTTGGAGCCTATGTACGCCTTTCGTATTAAGGTGAGTTCTCAATATATGGGCCGGGTGATTTCTGATATTCAGCAAAGACACGGAAGTTTCCAGCCTCCACAGATAGAAGGGCAGCAAGTGACCATTGTAGGCAGGGCTCCTGCCCAGACGATGATGAATTACCATCAGGAGCTGGTTTCCTTCACCCAGGGAAAGGGGATATTAAGCCTTTCATTTGACGGATATGAACCCTGTCATAATTCACAGCAGGTAATAGAGCAATCAGGCTATGAAAAGGATCATGACCCGGAAGCTACTTCAGATTCCGTATTCTGTGCCAAGGGGGCGGGATACAATGTAAAATGGTATGAGGTGCACAATTATATTCATTGTAAATAAAAACACCGGCCGCCCAGGAGCTATTCCTGGGGCGGCCGGTGTTTTAATAGAACATGAGGAGGTTCTGCCGGCAGGAGCGTTTCCGGTTCGTAAAATTCAGTTAGCCGCGGCCGGAAACGCTTGGGCAAATGATTTCTCTGGCAGCAGGGATTAAGGCGCTCTTGAATACCGATAGCTTGAAAAAATCCCCGCCATAATCGGCGGTATTCCAGCTCCTGATCCTCTGGAGAGGGCAGAACGATATCATCCATAGATAAAAATTCTCCTTGTTTTTGGCCTGGATGGTAAAAAAATCCAAGTTTGTGGGGTTTATCGAAAATAAGGAAAGTTTCCTCTGGCAGGCGGGAAACAAAGTGATCGCAAATCAAGGGAAGGACACAGTTTTTTGGCTCAATGACGGAAACCATCTTTCCGTCGTAGACAGAAAATCGGATAAATCCCATCAAATGGCGGCTTTCCTGAATAAGCCTGCGGATGGCGTCATAAAGCTGGCTTACCGTATCGTGAGTAAGCATATGAACTGCTCGGGAGCCTTCTTGGATACCCAGTCGGATAAAATCCAATAACAGCAGTTCCTTCTGGGGATGGCAGGTAAGAAAACCGCGGAATATAATCTCCGGCGCGCCGGCGGAGATATTTTTAGGCAGAGAGATATATACCCGCCGGGCTTTGGCAAGATCGGTTTCGATAAGCTTTACCGGATAGAGAGTGGGCGCAAACTGCTCCCCACAGTAAATCTGTATGGGAAGCTCTTTGGCGGCATAGCTTTCAAACACACAGCAAAGCAGCCCCTCGAAGGTGCCGTCGTATAAATATACTACATTTGACCGGTCAGGCATTTTCGTACATCCTCCTGGGTAACCTGCGCTGGTGAGAAGAGGGACAGCTGCTCGTAATTTTCCTGTGAGTGTTCAAAACCGCCGCTCAGCAGACAGCGCAGCATACCGTCTTGTGTTATTTTCAGCCCTTGGGCCAACTTTCCGTTGCAGGTGATAAAGTATTGAGCCCGCTTAAGCACAGCGCCGATTTTTCGCAGACCTTCAAAGGTAATCGTTCCTGTGCGCCGGGCCGTTAAAATTTTTTTTACTGATGCAACTCCAATCCCTGGTATACGCAAAAGCATCTCCCTGGGAGCGGTATTTATTTCCACCGGAAATAACTCCAGATGATTAAGCGCCCAATTACACTTTGGATCCACCAGAGGATTGAAATTTGGATTTTTTTCATCCAGCAGTTCTTTGGCTTCAAACCCGTAAAACCGCAAAAGCCAATCCGCTTGATACAGCCGATGTTCCCGTAAAAGAGGAGGTTTTGTATCCACCGAAGGCAAAAGAGGGTTATCGGCTACCGGAACATAGGCGGAAAAAAACACCCGTTTCAAGCGATAATTTTTGTACAGCCCTTCGGTGAGATGAAGAATTTGATAGTCTGTATCCGGCGTAGCGCCCACAATCATCTGGGTACTTTGCCCAGCGGGGGCAAAACGGGGGGCATATCGATATTTTACTATCTCTGTAGAATTTTCATAGATGCGGTTACGGATTTGTTTCATAGGGGTAAGGATAGATTCTTTGGATTTATCCGGCGCCAGGGTACGCAGGCTCTGCTGGGAAGGAAGCTCAATATTGACACTCATACGGTCTGCCAGAATCCCCAGCTGTTCGATTAAAGCGCTGTCCGCGCCGGGAATCGCCTTCACGTGGATATAGCCGTTGAATTGATACTCCCTGCGCAGAATTTGCAGAACCTTAATCATCTTTTCACAGGTATAATCAGGATTTTTTATAATTCCGGAACTTAAAAACAGCCCCTCAATATAATTGCGTTTATAAAAATTGATGGTCAGATCAGCTAATTCCCGGGGAGAAAACGCGGTCCGGGGAACGTCGTTAGTCCGGCGGTTGACACAATATTGGCAGTTATAAATGCAATAGTTGGTCATTAACACTTTTAACAGGGAAACGCACCGGCCGTCGGAGGAAAAGGTGTGGCAGATGCCGCAGGAAATGGTATTTCCCAGTTTACCGGATACCCCGCCCCGGTCCACGCCGCTGGAAGTACAGGCCACGTCATATTTTGCAGAATCAGCTAATATCTGTAATTTCTCCAGTAAATCCATCAAGATACCCTCCCTTATGAGATACTTTTATTATAATATAGAACATATGTTCTTGTAAAGAGGGAAAATATTCCCGACGATTTTCACCGCCGGGACACATTTATGATTTATTCTTTTTAAGTCGTCCGATGATTTTACTCTTATATAAAATACCCACCAAACCGATTGCGGCAGTAATCAAAAAGATCACAATCGTTAAAGCCCAGTTGCCTCGGCTAAGGGTATCGCCCATCAAAGTAGAGGTAATCACAGAAGGAATACGGGCAAAAGTAGAGATCAGAAGAAACTGTGAAGGTTTGATTTTGGTGATCCCGGCAATATAGGTGAGCATATCCTTAGGGGTACCAGGAATTAAAAAAAGGACAAAGGTGGTGATTTCTACCTTTTCTGTGTTATTGATGAAGGAAAACTCTTCCAGCTTGTCCCGGCCAAAAATTTTACTGACAAGGGAGTGACCAAATTTGCGCGCGGTAAAAAATACAAGGGAAGAGGAAAGGACAATCCCTAAAAGACAGGTGAGCAGGCCGCCGAAGGAACCATACAATACTCCGGCGAGAATTTCTACCGGCTCGCCGGGAACAAAGGCGATGATGATTTGAAGCATTTGCACTCCCAGCACGGCCAGCCAACCTGCGAATCCCAATTTATTTATCCAAGCCCGCAATGGTTCCTGATAGACGGGATCGGATAATTTGCTGAAATAAGGCCATAACGCCAGGCTGAGAGCTCCGATCAGCAGGACAAAAAACAAGCCCACAATCGCCAGTTTACGATATTGCTTTTTTTCTTGAGCGGAGAGTTTATGATTTTTCATGACAGCATCACTTTCTAACTAATATTGCAATTATATAGTATAACACAAAGGACAATTTTCTGTGTACGGATTATGAATTTATGTAAATTTTGATTTTTTTACAAAAATGTAGTAAACTGGGACAGGAGAAGATATAGGATGGTTAGGTTCGTAAGGAAAGCGGGTGAACAGATGAACGACGTATTTCGTGCTGGGGTAGCGCCCGGCGGCCTTACCATGGATTACGAGATCAAGGTTTTGATCTGTTATATTTTGGATCAGGTAGAGGAGCCTATCCCTATTTCCGCACTTATAGAAGTATTCGTCGGTCAGGGAATCGGAAATTATTTCGAGGTTACCTCGGCTGCCAGCCAGCTGGTGAAAAATAATCATCTTTGCATTGATACCGATGAAAACGGATGTAAGCGATACGAAATTACGAAACTGGGGAAAAATGCCGCTAAGACATTTGAAAAAAATATCCCTCTTTCCGTACGGGAAAGAGCGGTGGCAGCGGCAAAACGATATCTTACAGTTGAGCATAATAAAAAGTACAGCAAGACGAATATTCAAAAGGTTCCGGATGGTTACGAGATGACTCTTACAATCACCGATGTAGGAAGCGATCTTTTAACGGTAAAACTGCTGCTTCCCACCATGGAAGTTTGCAGGCAGGTGCAGGAGCGTTTTCTGGAAGACCCTTTGGTCATTTACAAAGGAGTAGTCGCTCTTGTAACGGGTAGTTTCGACAATATAGGGCCCCTAGTGGAAGGGTAAATTTTGCGCGACTTGACAAGGTATGCTATAATTATAAAATAAAGTTTGTATTTTTCTACAAATAAAATTTTTTTCATAGGAGGCGAAGCCCTTTGCTGAGAAAGCTAATGATATATCTGATGATGTTAGCAACAGCGCTTAGATTTTTTAGTTTGTCCTTTTCTTTAATTTTAGACGTAGAACGGTTGCCGATTCCTGTTGTCGTCTCGGTTGCCGCCATGATTATTATAGGTGCTATGCTTATCTTACGGAACGTAAGAACCCCATTAGGGAAAAAAGAACTTACGACCTATTATCCTCTTGCCTCGGTTTCGGTGTTGTTTAACCTGCTGTTTATAAAATTTTTCAGCCCCATCGAGGTAAGCGCCCTTGATTTGTGTGTGATCGGCACAATGCTGGATGTAGTAGTGAATACTGCGTTAACGCTTATGCTGCTCAAGGAAAGCAGATACGTGATGGTGGAAGTTTCTGCTGATAACTAATTATAGTACGATAAAAGGCCGCTTGAGACTTCAAGCGGCCTTTTTATTTTTTCTCCATAAGCCGGTTAACATAGTCGTACACCTCCTGCTCGGAGTGCAGATTGGCGGAAAGAACTTTTTTTTGGATCTCTTCCGGAAGAGAATAAAAATAGTCCCGGCTATTGTCGTTATCCCCTAGTAAAGCGGACATGGCCAGGGGATAAGAGTTTCCAAATTCGAACATAATATCACCTCAACCATAGTATCTGCAAAATATGATATAATATAAATAGTAAAAACAGCGAAAAAAGGAAAGAAATGCAATGAAAATTACGCTTACTCCAACCATTGAACAGGTGATAAATAAGCTGGAATCCGCTGGATTTGAAGCCTTTGTGGTAGGCGGTTGTGTGCGGGACAGCTTGTTGGGGAAAAGACCCCATGACTGGGATGTATGCACGGATGCCCTGCCCGCGCAGGTGATTTCCTGTTTTAATGGTTGGCCGGTGATTGAAACTGGACTTAAGCACGGGACCGTTACAGTTATCATCCAGGGATTTCCTGTGGAGATTACCACCTACCGCACAGAAAGCGGCTACTCAGACGCCAGGCGTCCGGACCAGGTAACGTTTGTTCGGAAGCTGGAGGAAGATCTGGGGCGGCGTGATTTTACCATCAACGCAATGGCCTATCACCCAAGAAAGGGGCTTAAGGATCTTTTCGGCGGGCAAGAGGATCTGCATCGTGGGATTATTCGCTGTGTAGGGAGCGCTCGGCGCCGTTTTGAGGAGGACGCCTTGCGAATATTGCGCGCCCTTCGATTTGCTTCTGTATTTGGCTTTTCCCTGGAGAAAGAAACCGCTCAGGCAGTAAACCTGTGCAAAGAGCGGCTGGCGATGATTGCCCCGGAACGTATTCGGACAGAGCTGGATCAGATGCTCTGCGGGCAGGGCGTGCTGGATATTTTGCTGGCTTATTCTCCCGTGTTGCAGGTAATCCTGCCGGAGATAGGGGAAATGCGAGGATTTGAGCAGAGAAGTCCTTACCATGTTTACGATATCTGGGAACATACCGCCCGCAGTACGGCGTCGGTACAGGCGCAGCGGATACTGCGGCTGACGATGCTGCTGCACGATATAGGAAAGCCATCGTGTTTCACCGAAGAAGGAGGGGAAGGGCATTTTTATGGGCATGATCGCAAAAGTGCGCAAATGGCAGGAGAGATTTTACGCCGCCTAAAGTATGATAACGAAACGCTGGAAAAGGTCGTCCAGCTAGTTGGGCGTCACGGTGATTGTTTCCCGGCGCAGCCAGTACCCATAAAACGCCGCCTCAACCGAATGGGAGAGGAACAGTTTTGGCGGCTGCTGGAAGTAAAAAGAGCGGATATCCTAGCTCAGGCCCCGGACAAACAGCCCTTGCGGCTGGCCCAGCTGGAAGAAATACGCTTTGTGCTGCAAAAGCTCCTTGCGGAAAAAGAGTGTTTTTCCCGCAAGGAGCTTAGAGTGAGCGGAACAGATCTGATTGATATAGGAATACCACAGGGGCCTAAGATAGGGGAGCTATTATCTGATTTACTGGAAAAGGTGATAGAAGAGGAACTGCCTAACGAAAAACAGGCGCTTTTAAATTATGTCAGAGAGTTGTCTAAATAAGGATACAAAGATATTTTCAAGTATTTGTGGCTTTTATGGAAAATTATTAGAAAACGAAAGTTTCCGATCAGTTTATATTGCGTATTGCTGAAATGTATGCAATAATTATAACAATAGCATAGTATCTATGCTGAAAACAAAAGAGCTGAAAGGAGTAATCTAAGTATCATGTCATTCACAAGGATTAATTTAAAACCCAGTTTTTTCTCTGAACGTCCCCACACGCTTCTTTCTCACGGCCCTTTCACCGCTACTGCGTTCCTGTACACCACAGGGATTTGCGGCCTGAAAATTACCAATGAAAAGGGTTCTATGACCCTGCTTCCTTATCAGGGGCAGCAGGTATGGCGTGCGGATTTCTGCGGTCAGGAAATGACGATGAAATCTATTTTTGACGAACCCCAGGACACTCCGGATTACGAGCATACTTATGGCGGCCTGCTTCTTCACTGCGGACTGACCGCGATGGGAAATCCGGCGGAAGAGGACGACCATCCGCCTCATGGCGAACTGCCTGTCATTCCGTATGAAAAGGCGTATGTAGGCGTAGGCTGCGACGAAAACGGTGAATATATCGCTGTGGGCGGTGAATATCGTTACCGCAACGGTTTGGAGCGTCATTACGCGTACGAACCGGAAGTAAGGCTGTACAGCAACTCTACAGTAGCGGATGTAACTGCCAAAATTTCCAACCTGCGCAGTGAAGAGATGGATTACATGTATATGTGCCATATCAACTGGCTGCCGGTGGAAGGCGCCCGTTTGGTTTACAGCGCGCCCAAAGATGACGAGCATTTCGTTGTATTCAAAGAGGATGAGTTTGATATTTCTCCGGAACGTAAAAAGGCCATTGACGACTTTTCAGACAAATTGGCCGCGGACCGCAGTGTGGGTGATGTTTTGGATCGCAAGGCCCAGTGTTACGACCCGGAACTGTGCTGCAGCTTAAAGTATCTGGCGGATGAAAACGGATATGCTCATTCTATGATGATCGCACCTGACGGTTCTGCGCGTTACGTCAGCTTCCGTGTAAACGAACTGCCTTATGGTCACCGCTGGATTGCCCGGACAGGGGATGAGGACGCCTGCGGCTTCTGCCTGCCGTGTACTGGCAATCATTTAGGGTATACCTATGCGAAAAATCATGGGATGCTTCGTTATGTAGCTCCTTATAGCAGCATAACCATGAAAATGAAATTCGGTTATCTCCCGAAAGAGGATGCAGAAAAAGTAGAAACAAAGATCAACCAACTTTTAAAATAATCATAAACGAAAACAGCCCCGCTGAACTCAGCGGGGCTGTTTGTTATTTTAAGATCCACTTTAGCGGAAGAAGCTTATATTTATAAGGGGGATAACGAAGATGGTTATCATAAAATAGCCCCTTCTCTAAAACGCTTTTGTAATGGGTGAACTGGTCAAACCCACACTTCCCATGATACGCTCCCATTCCGCTGGCGCCCACTCCTCCAAAGGGAAGATTTTCATTTGCCAGGTGCATAATGGTATCGTTGATACATCCGCCGCCAAAGGAAATTTCTTTTAAAATTCGAAGCTTTACCTCTTTGCTTTGGGTGAAGAGGTAAAGAGCTAACGGGCTTTCAAAGCGGCGGATAATTTCAATCGCTTCCTCCAGGCGAGAAAAGGTCAGTACCGGAAGAAGAGGACCAAAAATTTCTTCTTTCATTGAAGGATCGTCCAGGGTGATATGATCTAGCAGGGTAGGAGCAATTTTTAAATTTTTCTGGTCAATCTGCCCCCCGCAGAGAATGGTACCGGTAATTAGGCGGCACAGTCGGTGAAAATGACGTTCATTGATAATTTTAGGGTAGTCAGGATGTTCCGCAGGGTTGTTTCCGTACATGGCAAAAAGAACCTTTTTCATCTCTGTAAGAAGCTTGTCCTTTACTGTGTCCTGCACCAACAAATAATCGGGAGCTACACAAGTCTGACCAGCGTTTACTATTTTTCCCCAGAGGATTCGTTTGGCGGACAAAGAAAGATCGGCAGTTTCCTCTACAATACAGGGGCTTTTTCCCCCCAGTTCCAGAGTGACGGGGGTCAAAGTTTTTGCCGCCGCCTCCATGACGATTTTTCCGACCCGGGGGCTGCCAGTAAAGAAGATATGATCAAATGGCAATGTTAATAGGCGGGCGCTTACCCTTTCATCCCCCTGGCATACAGAAATATATTTCGGAGAAAAGAAGCTGCGTATCATCTCCCCGAGAACAGCCGAAGTATGAGGAGCCAGTTCCGAGGGTTTTAAACATGCGCAATTTCCCGCGGCGATTGCTGCGATTAAAGGAGAAAGAAGCAGCAGCACAGGATAATTCCAAGGGGAGATGATTAACACCACTCCTTTGGGTTGAGGATAAATGGTACTTTTCCCAGGAAAATTAACAATGGAAGTAGGGACTGACTTTGGTTGTGCCCAGCGCTTTAGATGATGTAAAGTATAACGAATTTCACTTAAAATCAAGCCAATTTCAGTTTCATAGCTTTCAAAAGCGGACTTTCCAAGATCCTGATATAATGCGTCGCTCAATCGGTCCTCATAGAGGCTTACCGCCTTATAAAGACGTGTGAGCGCCGCTTTGCGCAAAGAAAGGGAATGCGTTTTTCCGCTTAGGAAAAATTCCTTTTGCTTTTCAAATAAGGTCATAGGATATCCCTCCTCACTTCCTAGTATACCACAGCAAACAAGCGGAAAATACTTTTTTGTATTTTCCGCTTGTTGTTCAGCTGTTAAAATGGCGTACACGCAAAGGGATATCCATCCGATCCGCAAGATTTTGACAGGCCAGAATATCTTCTTTTGAGATGACATCCACCACCGAAAATTTGACCTCAGGAATATATTGTTTACATTCCTGAGCAAATTTGAGCATACTTTCAAAGGCACCGGCGCCAAAAGAGGGGCGGGTGACCTGAAGATATTTTGCGGCGTCAGGGGCGTTTAGGCTGATGGATACGGCGTCCACCACCCCTTTGAGCAGAGGCGCCGTTGGTTTACAGTTGATCAGGTCGCCTAGCCCATTGGTATTGAGACGAATTTTGATATCGCTGATACTGCGGATATAATTACATACGCTGATCAGCTCATCCAAGGCGCACAGAGGCTCCCCATAACCGCAGAAAATAACCTGTTCAAAATCGGAAAGGGAGTATTTCTTAAATGCTGCAATAACCTCATGAGCCGTAGGAGTATGCTCCAGCCAAAGATTATCCGAGGACCCCAGGCCGTTTTTTTGAGATCGGATGCAGAATGTACACCGGCAGGGGCATTGGTTTGTCAGGTTAACATAAAGATTGTTATCGTAGATATACAGAATATTTGTCATAAATAGTCACCTGCCGATAAATTTAAACTGGTCTTTAAAGTTCAGTTTATCAAGTGCGGCGGCAAGAATTACAAATACAATAGCGCTTCCGCCGGATTGCAGCAGTCCTCCCCATTGAGCGGCAAGGGGACCGATCCAGTTGCCGGTAAAAAAAACCTCTGCGAGATAATATCCTGTATTGGAGACAATGCCGGCTAGGAACAATGCGGCTACATTTTGTCTGCATAGCAGACGAGCTTTCTTATTGGTAAACCATACAGCGGTCAAAGGCTTAATAATCACCGTGGGAATGATCCAGATAGGTACTCCAGATACGAAATCGGCAAGCCCGCCGCCGATCGCCGCCGCCGCACAGGCATAAGGCGTGGGCAGAATACTCGCAGCCAGATAGATAAATGCATCTCCGAAGTGCATATATCCACCGTTGGAGCCAATGGGGATATGGAAAAGATAGGCGGTGGTTAAGGTGATCATTGCGGCAAACAGGGCGCTTAATGTAACCAATCTGCTGTTGTGACGGATTGCCGCTGAAGTTTGTGTATTCATATGGACAGCTCCTTTCCCATTAAGAGGTAAAGATAATTTTCAAAAGCGATCCCTTCATTGGGATCGGTTTGTTCTGTACAAGTTTCGTCCACCGCTTTTTCTAAAAGCAAGGCAGCCTTTTCCAAGATCGTTTTTAAAGGCTGCTTGCGGACCAGACCACCGCAAAGAATAGCGGCCAGGATATCTCCGGTGCCGGAAAAGTTTGCGCCAATACGGCGGTTTTTTACAATGAAACGGGAGTTATCCCGGGCATCATAAGCCAAATTACAGATATTCGCCCCCTGATGAATCCCGGAGATGACTACGATTTTTGGCCCGATCTCCGCAAGCTGTTGGGCTAGGTGCCAAAAAGGGGAGATATCGGTAAAAGAGGAGTAAATTTTGTAATCGCTGTCCGTAAGCAGGCATGCTTCGGTGAGGTTGGGGGTAATAATATCCCCATATCGGATAAGCTGTTTTATCCGTTGGCTCATAGCCTGGTCAAACACAGGATAGAGATGTCCATTATCTCCCAATACAGGATCAATGAGCACCAACGTATGAGGGGTGCGAAAATCCTTGATAAAATCTTCTGTAATCTTTACTTGCCGCAGATCATTAAGGAACCCAGTATAAATCCCGTCAAACTGTACTCCCTGCTTTTTCCATTCATGCGCGAAAGGGGACATATAGTCGGTGAGATCAACGCAGGAAAAACTTTGAAAACCGGTCTGATTGCTAAGCGCCGCTGTCGGCAGGGGGCAGGCCTGAACTCCCATTGCCGCAAGGATGGGGATAGCGCTGGTCAGAGAGCATTTTCCCAGACCGGAAAGGTCATGAATCGCCGCTACTTTTGGAATTGCCATAGGAAAGCCTCCTCCTGATTTACTAAGCTTATTGTATCTCTTTTTATCACAAAGAAAAAATAATGAGAAGAGGATTTCAGTTGACAGTGATATGTTTCTTTTAACTAATTTTTAGGGATTGTTTTTTCTGATTTTTTGTCACTTAATACAACTGAAAAAGCCACAAAAAATTTTACTTTTTATACGTTAGTAATTATATATAGAAAGCAAAAACTTAGTCGGCTACTGATTTGTAAAAAAGGTAGAAATAAAAAAAGAAACGGGGAGATTAATCTCCCCGTTTCTTTTTATCATTTGCATCCTGAAAATGATGAACGGCGCTGGAAGCGTTGCCTGCTAGGGGAACGTCGTAAATTTCGCTGTAGGAATCCACGGCGTCCTCGTTGATGGGTGCGGCGGGAATGAGCCCGGTGCATTCTGTTGCGGAAGCCACCGTATATATATCGTCAAATAATTCCCGGTCATCCTGCTCATCATAAGGAGCGGGCCTTTTTTTATCCATAATAAAAACTCCTTTCCAAGGTTTCGGTATTAGTTTTCCTCGGAAGGGGAAGAATTATTATAAGAGAAGGCGATATGATTTTTAGCTGCAAGACCTGGTTTAAACCAATTCAATAGCTTCTTTGCCGGAGATATGGTCAATTTGAATTTCCACAAGACATACGGCAGGAAGCCCTTTGTCAATTTCTTTTTGCCGGCCTTGCAGATCGTCAGGAGAATATTTTTTTGCTAAAATTTCTATAGCTTCTCGTTTTTCCATTTTATCTTCTAGAATACGCGCTTTTCCAAACAGGATAACGCTTCTGAAATAAGTAGTATATTTTTCGGGGACGACTTGGTCCTGATCAATAACACAAAAAGACACTTTATTATTTCGCTTTATGCCATCCAGCTTATGGCCGGTTTTAGCGCAATGAAAGTAGATTTTTGAGTCATGGTATACATAACTGAGAGGAACGGCATAAGGATAACCATCATCTCCAAATACAGCCAGCACACCGGATGTCCCGCGATGGAGGATATCCGTTATCTTGTCATTGGATAGGTTTTGTTTTTTGCGCCGCATTTCTCTAAACATGGGAATCCTTCTTTCTTTTAAATTTTGTCTTTATCTTCTAGTATACAATAAAATATATTTTCTGTAAAAACATCTTGCATTTTATAAAAAGATATTATATAATAACATGGTGTTATCTGGTATATACTTATGAATTTTGGGAATTTAATAGTTATATGGAGATGTCGCCTAGTTTGGTCGAGGGCGCACGACTGGAAATCGTGTAGGGGTCAAAAGCTCCTCGAGAGTTCGAATCTCTCCATCTCCGCCAGTAAAAGCCTCCGCAAACAATATGTTTGCGGGGGCTTTATTTTGTTGAAGATAAAATAGATCCGAAACGATCAATATGGAAAGATCAGCCGGTCATAAATTGGAGGATCCTATATACTTTACGTCCGGCGCCTTAAAAAGCGCTGGACACTTTTTTGTCGAAGGCGGGTCCCTCAGAAGGGTGCTGCCGAGCGCCGATATAGAAAATAGAGACCAAAACCCCAGAACCTTTTTACAAACATTACGGTTTTGATCCCTAGTCGCTTTTATGAAATTTGCAATTAATCCGTTTGTCTTGCCCATGTCCAGCCTTCGCTGCCCGCGCCAATCTCAAAATGATATTTTACAATCCCCAGATCCAGCTTGGTATAAAATCCGTTAAGCGCTTTTGCGGATACCGTGTCGCCTTTTAAGATGAATAGAAATTTTTGCTGGTTTACTGCGGTCGGCGCCAGCTGCGCCGCGGCCACACCGTTTTTAAACCATTCAGGGACGGGTTCCTGCCCTTGGTAAAGCTCATTTATCGGTTTTGTTTTATGGGACATCCCTTGGGTTTCCCCATACCCGATAGCGATAACACAGCACAGTTTTTCGTCTTTTTCAATGATACAGGCAGTTTTCCCTTTACTGTAAGTTAACGCTACCCAGCAGGTATTCAGTCCCAGCTGCTGGGCTTTTAAAACAATTTTTTCACCATAATAGCCGCATTTCTCTTGCAGATCCTGTGTTTTTTTGCCTATGAGGGCAATATAGTTTCTCACATTTCGAAAGGAGCCATAATGAGCCATTCTTCCGGAGAAAGCCGTCGGCTCATTGAGACAAAGCTGTATATGCAGCCCGCTTTCTTCATTACATTGGCGGATGATATCGGACAGACTATCTTTTACATAACCGGAGATCGGCTGGCTGATATAGCTGCGGACGGAATGACGGCATTTTATCGCTTCTAATAAATCCATATGTAACTCCTCCTTGTTTTATATTATACCATATTTCCTCTATATTTAACCAGTCATTCACAAGAAAATGATATTTTCTTCCCAATTATGAGTTATACTATAATCATCATTCAATGTAGGAAAAGGAGAACGGCCATGAAATCTACAATTTATTATGGCGGGGATATTTTAACCTTGGAAGAAGGAAATTATGCCCAAGCCATATTGGTGGAGGATGGAATCATAAAACAGGTAGGCGATGCCTCCACTGTGTTTATTTCAAAAACCCCTCAGACAGAGATGGTGGATTTAAAGGGAAAAACCTTGATGCCAGCGTTTATCGATTCTCACAGCCATATTACGGCTTTGGGAAATACGTTTGGTATGGTGGACTTAAGCGGGGCTTCCTGTTTTGATGAGATAACTGATCGGATTGGGGAGTATAAAAAACAAAATCATACGTCCCCCAAAGAATGGATTTGCGGATTTGGATACGATAACAATTTTTTAAAAGAAAAGCGCCATCCAGACAAGGAGATGTTAGATAAGGTTTGTAAAGACAACCCTATAATTATTTCCCATGTTTCCGGACATATGGGGGTTGCAAATAGTTCGGCATTGGAAAAATTCGATATTACAAAACAAACGAAAGATCCCAAAGGCGGGGTCATCGGACGGGATGACGGGGGGATCCCCAATGGATATTTAGAAGAGACCGCGTTTACTTCAATGACACCTTTTATTCCTCAGAGGACATTAAAACAACTAACCAACCAAATGAAAACGGCGCAGAAAGTATATTTTCAAAATGGAATTACCACGGTTCAGGACGGCTTTACAAAAAAAGCCGAGTGGGAACTGATGATGACCATGGCCAAAGACCAGCAGTTAAAGGCGGACGTGATCTCCTATATTCAGCTGGATGGGAACCATGATTTAATAGAACAGTATCGCCAATATCAAGATGTTTATAATAATCATCTGAAAATTGGCGGATATAAAATTTTTTTAGACGGCTCTCCTCAGGGAAGAACCGCCTATCTTTCCGAACCTTATGAAAATACACAGGACAACTACTGCGGCTATCCTGTTTATTCTGATGAGCAGGTAGAAGATTTTATGAGGATCGCACTAAAAGAAGGCAGGCAAATCCTTGTGCATTGCAATGGGGATGCGGCGGCGCAACAGATGATCGATGCCTATCAAAACGCGCTGAAACATTGCCCACAGCACAAAAGCATCCGTCCGGTGATGATTCACGCCCAGCTGGTTCGCCCCGATCAGCTGTCTGTGATGAAGCGGCTGGGAATGATTGCTTCTTTTTTCGTGGATCATACCTATTATTGGGGAGATATTCATATAAAAAATTTGGGAAGGGGCAGAGCGTTTCAAATCAGCCCGGTGGCCTCAGCGTTAAAGGCGGGAACCAAGTATACCTTCCATCAAGATACTCCAGTGATCCAGCCCAACATGCTGCAAACTATCTGGTGTGCGGTGAACCGTGTCACAAAAGAAGGGATAGTTATCGGCGAGCAGGAAAAAATCTCTCCTTTAGATGCGATCAAAGGGGTAACAATCAACGCAGCGTATCAATATTTTGAAGAGGATAAGAAGGGCTCCGTACGTGCAGGAAAACAGGCGGATCTTATCATTCTTAGCGAGAACCCATTAAAAGTGGATCCATGGAAAATCAAGGACATCCAAGTGTTGGCCACCATAAAAGATGGTGAAACGGTGTATTGCGCAGAAGATAATGGAAATATTTGACTTAATATTATTTAAAATACGGCACATCCTAATGTTGGGTGATGCCAGTGGAAAAAATAAAAGAATATGCTACTGTTTATACAATTGGTTCTGTAGGATATAGTATGATTGAAATTTTATGGCGTGGGTTTACCCATTGGACGATGGCATTGACCGGTGGGGTTTGCTTTTTATTTATCCATATCGCCAATTTTCGGCTGACCGGAGTAAATATTTGGAAAAAATGTTTGGCAGGAAGCACAATCATAACCTTGATAGAATTTGTTGTGGGCTGTATTGTCAACAGGCTTTTGCATATGAATGTTTGGGATTATTCCAAACAATTTTTAAATATCATGGGACAGGTATGTCCATTGTATTCTATTTTGTGGTTTTTTCTGTGTATTCCTACTTTTGGGCTCAGTCGGTTTATAAAACAAAAAATGTTTCCAAAAAATTAATAATACCTCTACCACATTTTTTGTGATAGAGGTATTATTGTAGTAGCCTGTTTTGGGGAGGATAAGCATGAATATCGTCGTATCAATCAATACCAACTATGTAAAACCCCTTTGCGTTATGCTTCGCTCCTTGCTCGATCAAAATCCGGACACGGAGTTTACCGTATATGTAATCCACTCCTCGTTAACGCAAGAGCATTTCGACTACATAAAACAAATAGTAGGGAAGGGGAATTTTTATCTGCAGGAGATCGGCGTTCCCGCGGATTTTATGTCGGACGCGCCTGTCTTATTTCACTTCACAAAAGAGATGTACTATCGTATCTTTTGTGCAAAGCTTTTACCTTTGGAAGCGGAGAAAGCCTTGTATTTGGATCCGGATATGGTGATTATCAACCCGATCCATTCTCTTTATGATATTGACATGGGAAAAAATTATTTCGCAGCGGCTCAGGCGGTAAATAGTGTCACCCAGATGGAATTTAAAAAGCGTCTGAATATGCCGGAAGACAGCAATTACTTTAACTCCGGGGTTCTGCTTATGAATTTAAAAGAGCTTCGCCGAACGCAGGATTTGCAAAAGCCGCTGGAATTTATCCGCCGGATGGGAGAAAAACTCTACCTTCCGGATCAGGATGTGCTCAACGCTTTATATTATGATAAAACTATTTTGTTAGACCCTCTGATTTATAATTACGATGCACGCTATTATAACGCTATGCGGGTGAGATCTTTGGGAAAGGTGGATATGGCCTGGATTAAGAAAAATACAGTGATCGTACATTTCTGTGGAAAAAGCAAACCATGGAATGAGGTATATCTGGGAGAGCTGGGCATATTTTACCGTGAGGTAGCTGGAAAACTGTTCCCAAAAACAGAAAAAAAGCCGCCGCTGGACTGAGCCAGCAGCGGCTTTTTTATATTATGTATTTACTCCTCTGTTGAAATAGAAATTTCATAGGAAGCGGAGGATTGGCCGCTTTCCTCGTAATCACTCCAGGGAAGGAGGATAGATCCTACAATATTTCCGTCATCATCATAAATATTGCCATCCTCGCCAATGACAATATTGCCGTATACTAAATTGCCGTTAGAATCCATAATGTTGTCCTTGCCGTCGAAAAACAGCTCCCCATCCCCATTTTCTGTAAAGGGAGGATGGAAGTTTACCAACTGGGACAGCGTATCCGCATCCATATCCCGCTGGAACCGATCAGAAATATCCAAGTTAGCGTAACCGTCGTTCTCCCAGTCGGAAGAAAAATTAATAGAAGTAAAATTCACCGGATAATCCGCTATTTTTGTCAGAATATTTTTGCACGCCCGCGCAAAGGCTTTTTCATCCTCAAAAGGACCGAATAGAGCGATATTCATATGGATATTGGCGGTGGCCGGCAGAGTGTCGTAAGTGGTGTCTTTGGAATACCGGTCGTTTAGGTTGAGATAAACGTCAAGGGAGCGGATCCCTTTATTGGAGGAAAGACGGCTGTACATAGTTTCCTCAATCTGCTCGCTTAGCTGTTCCTGCTGCTGATAGACCTGCGGCCCCCAATAGTCCCATAGATACGGCAGGGTGGAAACTCCAGCCGCCCCACAGATAAGCAAAAAGCAGACAAAGCCGCTTAGAAAATCATATTTCAGCTTCTCCCCTTTGCGGGCGAAAAAATAGCCTACTAAGATTTCAATACCTAAAAAAACAAAGATTAACGGGGCGAATTTAACGACTAAAGTAAGATCAAAGTTAGGGTCGATCATGCAGATTAGGGCCACAATACCTACAGCGATCAAAGAAAGGCCCATCGTAAGCGTGCCTACCCGACGAACAGGCTGTTTCGGCGCAATGGGCGGATAGACATAGGGTTCTTTTTGGGGCGCCGTATCTTCTGGGGGCGGAGTTTGATCTTCTGGGGAAGAGGCCTCTTCGTCAAAAGACGAAGAGACGTTATTTTCTTCACAGTTAAGGTCGCAGGCGGGCTGCTCATTTTCTATATTTACGTTTTTGTTATTCATGTTCTTCTCCTTTAAACTCTACAAAGTCCTCTTCTGTTTTTACAGGCTGTTTCTTTCCACGGATCAGATAAATTCCAAAGAAAATGATTGCAAAGGAAATAATCAGGGTAGGCAGACGGTGGAAAATTTCCCAAACCCAATCGTACTGGAATAAAAAGGCCCCTAATACCCGCTCGATAATCATATAAAATCCTATGAAAATAAAGATAATTCCTAAAACTAAATGACGTTTGGTCAAAAACTGTTTCCAGTCTGTTTTAATAACAATGGTGTCAAGTTTCACCACAAAGTTTTCATCCAGCACTTTACGTTCTTCGTCGGATACATGTCGCATATTTAAAGCGTCAAAGAAGCAATAAAACCAGATAACGGGAAGCAGGAACAACCCTGGAGGAAGAATCATTCCTCCAACGGCGATCAGCAGAAAAAATGCCGTCATTAACAGAACGCCTTTTTTCATCATTCCCAAATACATGTGGGCGGCGCCGGGCATAAACGCCAATATAAAAGTCCAAAAACTACTCTTTTTCATTTGTGTTTGATACTCCTCTCAAATCTATGCTGCCGAAAATATCTTTAATGGCATTTGAAAATTTCGTGGTGAAGTCGTTTGCTTTTTCCGAAATGGAATAGGTGCTTCCCACAAAGCTATTTAAGGTTTTGCCGCTACCATTTTCCAGATCAATATTAAATATCCCTATACTCCAGAAGATTATGGCGAAAGACGCGGCCACAATCATTGTAGCATATTTATTTACAAAGACTCTACGCACACGTTCTTTAATCCGTTTGATAATCGTTTCCTGGGAAGATAGCATAGGCGCGATCAGTAAGGAATCGTCCTCTAAACAGGCGGTATAACGAATAATGCACTCGTCACAGAAAGACAGATGTTCCGAAATTTCCAGCCGCTCAAGTTCTGTTAGATTTTCATCATTGTGAACCAAAGCGAGAAAGGCGTCATCTGTTAAATGCCCATCGGCATAAAATAACTCTTTCATATCCTATGTATCCTCCTTTATCATTTGTTGCAGCATTGAGCGCGCCCGGTAAATTTGTGTCTGAACTGTTTTTTTTGGCCGCCCTAAAGCGGCTGAAATGGCATCGATTGATTTTTCCTCTAGGAAAAACATGATGGATACTTTGGAATAAGGCTCCTTTAAAGTAAGAATTTTTTCTTTAATACGCTGTGCGCCTTCCTCCCCCATATAGAGCTGTTCAGGGGAATTTTCCTGACGGATCACATCCATTTCGCTCATGTCTTGGGAAAGGGCGACCTTTCGGTTGTAGGCGCTTTTTAAATGGTCCTTTGCTTTGTTGGTAGCAATTCGCGCGAGCCAGGCCTTCATGGTATCTTCCCGGCAGCTATCAATATGAGTAAATGCGGAGACGAAGGTTTCCTGCGTCAAGTTTTCCGCCTCCTGGTAATCTCTCACCATCTGATAGCATATGGTAAACACAAGCTTTTCATATTGACAGATTAACGTTTTAAATTTTTCAGTAGTCATCGATCCCCTTGCGCTCACCACCTTTAAGAAGCCTTCCATCAGTTATTACGAACAAAGATACCTGTTGTCTTCAAAATATCAATAAAATTCTTTGTTTCATTATACTTTATTTTTGTGAAAAGTCGAAGCTATACTTTATCCAGAAAAAATGGTAAGATATAGCTAATAAAATTAGCGTAAAGGAAAAGGGTGAACGATGGGGAGAAAGTTATTAGCATTGGATTTGGACGGTACTACCTTGAGCGATGACAGCCGTATGAGCCCGTATACCTTAGATATGCTGGAAAAGGCAAAAGCCGCTGGATGCGTTATTTGTTTTGTCACTGGGCGCAAGGACGTAGAGATTGGGGCGGTAATCGATCAATGTTATGTAGCGGATTATCTTATTTTAAATAACGGAGGAAAGACCATCCGGCTGCCGGAGCGCTCGATTCTTGCTCATAAGATTATTGAGCAAGAGCTTGCCAGGAAGGTGATCAATTTCGCTTTGGAAAACCAAGTGCTCCTGTATGTGTGCTGCCCGAACTATACTGGGATCAACTTTACTTCCGAAAATACGCGGGAATACGAGGAAATAGTGGGCTATTCCCTCAGCCGTTATCAATCGGTTCAGGATGTGCCTATTAAAGAGATAGAGGGCTTTGTCGCCAATGTAAACCATGACCGGATAATCGACTTTATCGATCGGGAAAACCTCCCCCTTCGGTATGTCCAGGCGGAGGAGTCAACCTTTGATATTGTCAGCCTTGGAGTGAGTAAATGGGGGGCGGTAAAAGAGCTTTCCCAAATCCTTGGTATTTCTGTAAAAGACATTGTCTCCGCGGGAAATTATATGAACGATATCGACCTAATTCGCGGAGCGGGACTTGGTGTAGCGGTAAAAAATGCCTTGGAAGAGGTAAAGCAAGCAGCGGATTATGTCACCGAACGCACCAATGACGAGGGTGCCGTAGGAGAGCTGATTGAAAAGTTTGTGTTAAACATATAACGGAAAGAAGGGCGTGGAATTTGGCGGTTTCAAAAGAACGGATCCAATCTTACCTTAAAGGCGAAATTGGAAAAGAAATGGTGATTTATGACAAAATCGATTCTACCAACAACGCCGCCAAGCTCTTGGCTAAAAACGCAGCGCCCCACGGCAGCGTGGTTATCGCCCTACAGCAGACCAGCGGCAAAGGCCGGCTGGGGAGAAGTTTTTATTCTCCTGAGGCCACCGGGATATATATGACGGCGATCCTGCGTCCTACCCTGCCGGTGCAGCAGGCCCTTCAAATTACCTCCGCCGCCGCGGTGGCGGTCAGCCGGGGGATAAAGGACGCCGCCGGAATAGAAACTCAGATCAAATGGGTAAACGACGTATATTATCAAGGGAAAAAACTTTGTGGGATATTAACGGAATCTTCCGTTGAAAATGGTAAGATTGATTATGCGGTGGTTGGAATTGGAATAAATGTTTCGACCGATACGTTTCCCCAGGAACTAAAGGAAAAAGCTACTTGCTTATCCCATGCGGCGGGACAGGTGGACAGCGATCTGCTTATCGCCCGGGTGCTTGATAACCTGGACGGGGTGTATTCCCAGTTAGGTACCGGCGCGTTTATGGAGGAATATCGGACCCGGTCGTGTGTAATAGGCAAAGAGGTAACCGTGCTGAATATGGGCGAACCTTTCATAGCAAAAGCGGTGGATATTGACAATGACGCCCATTTGATTGTAAAAACCGCGGATGAACGCTATCTTACCATAAGTTCCGGGGAAGTTACCCTGCAAGGGGATTGGAAATAGCGCAAAGAGCCTTCCAGCTTAGCTGGAAGGCTCTTTTTATTTCAGCGGATTACATCCCTAACATCCCTTTTAGCTGGTTTACAAAGAGAAGCATGGACCGGTAGCTGATAACCAGAGTGACGGCGATAACCGCAATGGAAAGTACATTGGAGAGGATACCGTTTTTATATTCTCCCATACTCTTTTTATCGTTAAGAACGATGGTGAGGAAAATGGCGATAATCGGCAGAATAATTGCGTTGGCCGCTTGGGCGAACATAATTACCTGAACCGGGCTGGACATGCCGGCGGCGGCCAGCCCTACGCCGATAAGAAGTACAATCGCCCACACCGCTTTAAACTTTTTATCTTTTAAATCACTGTTCCAGCCCAAAATACCAGCAGTAGCAAAGGCCGCGGACAGGGGAGCGGTAATGGAAGAAGAGAAACCGGCGGAGAAAATACCGATACCAAAGAACCATTTTGCCCAGGAACCAAGCAGAGGTTCCAATTGAGTAGCCATCTGCCCGGCGTTGGTAATTTCCGTACTGGTACCGTAAAATGCGGCGGCAGCGGTAATAATAATGGTCATGGAGATAATCCCGCCCAAACCAATCGAAACGGCGGTGTCCAGGCGGCAGGTTTTAACGTCCTCCTTGTTTTTCCACTTCTGGGAAACAGCGGATGCATGCAAAAACAGGTTATAGGGGACAACAGTAGTACCGATAAGACCAACGATAGTCAGCCAGGCTTTGTCTGTATCCGGTGTTTTGGGAACAAACAACCCTTGTATAATACCGCCTAAATCCGGCTTAGTTACAATAGCGGTAGTGATAAACACGATACTCATGACAATCACCAGGGTAACTAGAATTTTCTCAATTTTTTTGTAGGAACCGGACCATAGCAGAAGAAAAGCGATCGCGCCCAGCACAATGCTCCAAATCCTTGCGGGAACCGATGGAAACACAATATTGATCCCCATAGTGCCCCCCATAATATTTCCAGTTTCGTAGGCGCAGTTTCCAATAAAGATTGCAGAAATAATTAAAATAGCCACCAATATTTTTATCGCAGGATTGGTGAATTTCTTACGAAGGGCTTCCCCCAGCCCTTCTTGAGTAACTACACCAAGGCGGCCGGCCATTTCCTGAAATATAATGGTAGCGATGGTAGAAAAAAGCATCGCCCAAAGCAGCGTATAACCGAAGCTGGCGCCGGAAACGGTACAGGTAGTAACAGTACCAGGACCGATAAACGCTGCCGCGACTAAAGCGCCGGGACCAATGTTCTTTAGCTTCTCAAAAAATTTACTCAAATTTGAAATCCCCCTGTTTCTATAAATTTTGCATAAATATCACGCAAATAGTTGAAATAATTATAGCATTTTATGCAGATAATATCAATATTTTTTCACAATTTATTAAAAAATAAGAAATAATTTTTTGTAAAATATGCCACTTTTCTATTAAAATTTAGGAAAGAATGTGCTATAATAATTAAATTAAGTATGCGGTATTCTAAAGATGTTATGGAGGGTAACGGATGGAAAATCTATACGCGGCCAGCCCAAAACAGGTAAGGGAAATGTTCCGACAGGAAACTCTGGTAAAACCTACTGCCGGTATGTGCGGCGGCTATGCCCAGGGAAATTTGGTCATTCTGCCAAAAGACCTGGCATATGATTTTCTTTTGTTTACCCAGCGCAATCCAAAACCTTGCCCGGTATTGGAGGTAAGCGACGCGGGATCGCGGGAGTTTAAGCTGACCGCGCCCGGCAGCGACATTGCCAGAGATCTTCCGCTTTACCGGGTATATGAGAATGGGATTATGACAGGGGAATATAAGAATGTGGAACAGTTTTGGCGGGAAGATTTTGTCAGTTTCCTTATCGGGTGCAGCTTCACTTTTGAATCTGCCCTGATTGACGAGGGAATATCCATCCGCCACATAGAGCAGGGGTGCAATGTTCCTATGTATGTGACCAATATTTCCTGTAAAACTGCCGGGATTTTTTGCGGACCTACGGTGTGCAGTATGCGCCCTATTCCTTATGAGCAGGTAGTTAAAGCAGTACAGACTACCGCCCGGTATCCTAAAGTCCATGGGGCTCCTATTCATATAGGCGATCCATCCCATATTGGGATTAAGGATATCAATAAGCCGGAATTTGGCGACAGCGTGGAGATCAGAAAAGGGGAGGTCCCTGTTTTCTGGGCCTGTGGGGTTACGCCGCAGGCGGTGGTAATGAATGTGAAACCATCCATTGTGATTACCCACGCGCCTGGCTATATGTTTATTACGGATGTGAAGAACAGTCAGCTGTCCGATTGACAAAGGAGATTAGGTCATGTTAAAGATAGATTTAAACTGTGATTTAGGAGAAAGCTTCGGCAATTATAAAATTGGCTTGGATGAACAGGTGATACAGTCTGTTTCTTCTGTGAATATTGCCTGTGGCTGGCATGCGGGGGACCCGGTAGTGCTGGAGAAAACGATCCGTCTGGCCAAGGAAAACGGCGTGGCTGTCGGCGCGCATCCCGGCTTTCCGGATTTATTGGGATTCGGCCGGCGGAATATGGCAATTTCTACAGAAGAAGCGTACGCTTATACGAAATATCAGCTGGGAGCGTTTTACGCTTTTGCTAAAACGAACGGTATGACTATCCAGCATGTAAAACCCCATGGGGCGTTTTATAATATGGCTGGGAAGGACCAAAAGCTGGCGCAGGCTATCTGCAAAGCGATTTATGATTTTGACCGGGAGATTATCCTTTTGGCGCTGGCGGGGAGCAGGATGATTGAAGCCGCTGAGGAGCTGGGAATGAAGGCGGCGCAAGAATTTTTTGCCGACCGGGCGTATGACGACGACGGCAACCTTGCTCCAAGAAGCATGGAGGGATCGGTTATACATGACACGAATGTAGCGATTTCCCGAGTGATCACAATGATTAAGACGGGAAAAGTGGTTTCTTTTACGGGAAAAGAGATCAATTTAAAATGCGATTCTATTTGCGTCCATGGGGACAACAGCAGCGCGGTGGAATTTGTCCGCACCATTCGGGAGCGGCTAATCAAAGAAGGAATTTGTATTGCGCCTTTGCATGATATTTGTAAGTAAGGTGGAGCAGGTTATTGGAAAAGGTAGAAGTAAACTATTTATTATGTGCTGATCGGGCGCTGACGGTAGAGTTCGGCGACGAAATCAGCGAAAAGATCAATACTCAAATCCGAGGGTTCTGCTTGATGATCGAGGAATATGGAGTGCCGGGAATTACAGAACTGGTGCCTACTTACCGCTCCGTGACTGTTCATTATGAGCCGGATATTATCGGTTACGACAGCCTAATTGAAATTTTGGATACTATTATTCAGCATCTGCATAATGTAAGTATTCCGGAAAGCGAGGTTATGGATATCCCGGTGCTTTACGGTGGAAAGTACGGGCCGGATTTAGACTATGTCGCCCAGTATCATAAAATGACCCCGCAGCAAATTGTTGATATCCATACAAAACCTACTTACTTAATTTATATGCTGGGGTTTACCCCTGGCTTTGCTTATATGGGCGGAATGGACGAGCGTATTGCCACGCCGCGGCTTTCTACCCCAAGAACGTTAATCCCGGCGGGATCGGTGGGAATTGCCGCGAGCCAAACAGGAATTTATCCTATTGACAGTCCGGGCGGCTGGCAGCTGATCGGGCAAACGCCGCTGGCTTTATTTGATGTGGGACGCAAGGAGCCAATTCTTTTAAATGCCGGACAGCGTATCCGGTTTGTACCGATCACCCAGGAAGAGTTTGATCGGATAAAACAGGCGGGGAACTAGCTGCCCTGGGAGGGAGACATTGGATTGATTGAATTTTTGAATAAAGGATTTTTGACCACCGTCCAGGACAACGGGCGGTTTGGATATCAAAGATTTGGGGTCCCGGTAGCTGGGGCAATGGATAAGTATTCATTGAATATCGCTAATATCCTGGTAGGGAACCATCGCAACTCGGAGGCGTTGGAGGTTACCGGCCTGGGATGTACGCTGAAATTTCATACAGGAAATATTTTCGCTTTAAGCGGCGGAGATTTTTCTCCTGTGTTAAATAATGTGCCTATTGAAAATAACCGTGCGTACTACGCTGCGCCGGGGAGTATTTTAGCGCTGGGCGGCGGGATGCAGATGTGCCGGGCATACATTGCTTTTGCCGGAGGGCTGGATGTAGATGAGGTGATGGGCAGCAAATCTACTTATATCAAAGGGAAAATGGGAGGAATTCATGGCCGAGCGGCGCAAAATGGGGATATAATAAAATTTTGCGCGCCTAAAACCTGGCTTCCCAACATGGAACACCGGTTTGTGCCTAAGGAATGCGGGCCCCAATATTCTTCCCACCCTACTGTTCGGGTGGTGCTGGGCCCTCAGGACGACCATTTTACAAAGGATGGGATAGACACTTTATTTTCCTATGAATATGAAGTGACTCAAAACAGCGATCGAATGGGTTACCGTTTGGAGGGCCCGGAGATTGAGTACCAGCCTGGGACAGACGGAAATATTATTTCCGATGGTATTTCTTTGGGAGCGATACAGATCCCGAATAAGAAACCGATTATTATGATGGCCGATCGGCAGACTACAGGCGGATATACGAAAATTGCTACAGTGATTACAGTGGATCTGCCGCTGATTGCACAGCTTAAAGCAGGGGATACTCTGCGCTTCGCACCTGTAGATATCCGAACGGCACAGCAGCTGTATGTGGAACGATTGACTACGCTGCGTTTTATTCGGGACAATCTGGATAGCAGCACAATCCTTTCCCGCAAGGTAATGAACGTTTCTCTGGACGGCGCCGCATATCATGTGGATATCAGTGAAATAGGATAAAAACAGAAAGGCGGCTGGGAAAGGGGAGGTTATGGAGAATGAAAGCATATATGCGCATGTGGTTCTGCAGGGGGAATTTTAGCGGACGGTCTTCCAGAAAAGAGTTTTGGCCTGCTTTCGGACTGCATTTTCTGATTTGGGTGGCGCTGACGCTGTTAGCGGGACTGGATCAGTACTTAGCAGTGTTTGGGGCGGCGTATATTTTAATTTCTTTGCTCCCGGTCATCACGCTGAGCATACGCCGGGTTCATGATGCGGGGAAAAGCGGAGCAAGCCTCTTGTGGGTTTTGCTGCCTGTTGTCGGCTGGGGGATACTTCTGATCCTGCTGCTTCAGAAAAGTGACGGGAATAACCGCTGGGGAGAAGGCCCCGGATAATAAATACAAAAAGAATACAAAGGCCCCTTTGTAAAAATACGAAGGGGCCTTACTAATAAAATTTGTGAAAAAGAAAGGTTTTGGGAGAAAAGACGTGGGAATGAAAGAAAATTCGCCATAATAGCGAATTACAAGAGTAGCAATTTACTTTAATAAAGTGTAAAATATCCAGGACAGCTTGGCGAAAGGCCGGCTGTAAATTTGACTTATATGGGAGAAAAGAAAATGAAAAAACTACTTGCAATTTTTATAGCGGTACTGATGTGCGCTACTTTATTTGCGGCCTGTGGCTCTAACGACGCTACACAGCCTGCAGATGCCCCGTCTACGGATGCTCCTGCAGAAGATGCAGCTCCTGCGGACGACGCAGCCCCTGCAGAAGAGGAGCAGACTCCTGCGGAAGATGCGCCTTCCGACACTGTTCCGGTAGAAGAAATGACCAAGCTGGTGCTGGGCTTGGATGCCAGCTTCCCGCCTATGGGCTTTACCGATCAGGACAATAACATTATTGGTGTTGATATCGACCTGGCGAAAGAAGTTTGCACTCGGTTAGGCATTGAATTTGAAGCGAAACCTATCGACTGGGCAACCAAGGAAATGGAACTGGATACCGGCAAGATCGACGTTATCTGGAACGGCATGACTGTAACTGACGAGCGTAAAGAAGCGTTCGAGCTGAGCCGCTCTTACATGAATAATACCCAGGTAATTGTGGTCATGAACGATTCCACCATTGCTTCCAAAGCGGATTTGGCGGACAAAGTAGTTGCCGCTCAGACAGACTCCTCCGGCGAAAGCGTTTTGATGGCTGATGAAATTTACGCCTCCATCAAAGACGGCGCTCACAAACAGTATGCGGATTATGTAACGGCGCTCAATGACCTGGCTTTGGGAAGAATTGACGCTATCGTAATGGACGAAGTGGTTGCTCGCTATTATATCGAGCAGAATGCTCAGCCCATGACGGTGCTGGAAGAAACTTTGTCTCCGGAAGAGTACGCCATTGCAGCGAAAAAAGGCAGAACCGATCTGATTGAAGCCATCGATAAGACTCTGGATGAAATGCAGGCGGACGGAACCCTGGACAAAATTTCCCTCCAGTGGTTCGGTAAGGAAGGCATGATCCTGAGATAAACGAAATATACACGCTGAATAGCTGCACTCCCGCTTGTTTTCAGGCGGGAGTGCGGGTTGTTTTATGCGGCCCTGAAAAGAGGCGCATAAAAGAGCCGGAAAATATAAAGTGCGGGGGAAAATATTATGAATATGAGTGAGATTCTTACCACAACGAAGGCGCTTTTACAAGGGGTAGAGGTAGTGACTATCCTGTTTGTTGTGGTTTTGATCGCCTCCATACCGCTTGGGTTTGTACTTACGTTGTTAAGCCGTTGCCGCATCGCGCCGGTACGCTGGGTTGTGAACGCTTATATTTATGTAGTGCGGGGAACGCCTTTGATGCTCCAGCTGTTTTTCATATATTTCGGGCTTCCCTATCTCCCGGTAGTCGGTAAAATGTTGGTGCTTTCCGGTTTTTCCTCTGCATTGGTAGGGTATACCTTGAATTATGCCGCTTACTTTGCGGAAATTTTCCGCGGCGGACTGCTGGCGGTGGATAAAGGGCAATATGAAGCGGCGCAGGTGCTGGGGTTCAGCAAGGCGCAGACGATAGTGCGCATTGTCATGCCCCAAATGATCCGGGTGGCTCTGCCGTCGGTGACCAACGAATCCATTACCCTGGTAAAGGACACCGCTTTGATGTATGCGGTGGCGGTGCCGGAAATTCTTCATTATGCTAAGGTAGCCGTCAGCCGCACGGCAAATCCCATGGCGTTTGTTGTGGCTTTTGTAATCTACTTGATTATGAATACCATTCTCCAGCTTGTGTTCAACTGGCTTGAGAAAAAGTTGGCTTACTAGGAGGGGAATGGATTGAAGTTAATTGAAGTAACCAGCCTAAAAAAAGGCTTTGGAAATTTAAATGTACTTACAGATGTGAACTTTGAAGTGGAAAAAGGAGACGTAATTGCTGTTATCGGGCCGTCCGGCGCCGGGAAAAGCACGATGCTGCGATGCCTGATCAACCTGGAAAAGGTAGATGGCGGCACGATCACTGTAGAAGGAGAGAGCTTTGTAAAAGACGGCGTTTATGCCAGCCATGAGCAGATAAAGGCTGTCACTAGAAAGATGGGAATGGTGTTTCAAAATTTTAACCTTTTTCCCCATCTTTCTGTAAGAAGAAATTTAACGATCGCGCCTACCGCCGTTTTTGGAAAATCAAAAGAAGAATCCGATGCTTTGTGTGAATCCCTTTTGGATAAGGTTGGACTGAGGGATAAAATCGACGCGATGCCCTCCACCTTATCCGGCGGGCAGAAACAGCGAGTAGCCATCGCGAGAGCATTGATGCTCAATCCGGATATTATGCTGTTTGATGAGCCAACATCTGCTTTAGATCCTCAGCTTACCTCGGAAGTTCTGGGCGTTATGCGGGCGCTGGCGGCGGATCATATGACTATGATCGTGGTTACCCATGAGATGTCTTTTGCCCGGGAGGTAGCAAATAAAATCCTGTTTATGTGCGATGGAATGATTGTGGAAAGCGGGACGCCGGCCCAGGTGTTCGGCCAACCCAAAGACCGCAGGACAGCAGATTTCTTTCATAATATTCTAGAATGATCGCCGTATAGATGGGAAAAAACTGGGGAATAGTACAATTATCGGAAGATCTATAATAGAATGAAATAAAACCAGCAGATATCCGCACTATATAGTTGTCAATGGGAAATTTTAGCTGGTAAGGAAAAATTCCCATATTTCATTTTTAAAAGGAGTTCTCACATGAAAAAATTAGCAGTACTATGTATGGCGCTTCTACTTATCGTTTCGACAATGGCTGGGTGCAATTCAAAACCAGCGGAAGGGGATGCTTCCACCGTCATATTACAAGAGGGATATACCCTGCAGTCGATTATTGATAAAATGAATGAAGAAATCGGTATTCAGATGCCCATGACAGTAGATGACGCTGTTTTGGAGGATATTTTCCATGTAAACCCGGATGATATCGAAGAGTATTATGGTATTTTCGGCGGCTCTATGACCAGCGCGGACAATGCCGTGGCGGTAAAGGCCAAAGAGGGAAAAGCGGATGCGGTGGCAGAAAGCTTAAACCAGCGTCTGGAAGACGTACGTGCCTCCTTTGAGCAGTATCTGCCGGACCAGGGAGAAAAGGCAAAAAAGGGACAGGTGATCCAGAAGGGCGATTATGTATTTTTGGTGATTATCGGCCAGGATTACGATACTTTCGATTCAGATATGGAAAAGGCGCAGGGATTTATTAACGAGGCGTTTGGGTCTTAAAAACTCGCAAAGGTTTTTAAATTTAGCTTAGATGAGCTTGTATTTCTTGTAAAAATTTGTTAAAGTGTACTGGATAACCAAGAAAGTTCAGTACACTTTAATTATGTAATTTACAAAAAAGGAGGGGTGGCATGGTATTCAGCAGCATTTTATTTTTGTTTCGTTTTTTACCAGTGACCTTTCTTGTATACTACCTTGCCCCTAAAAAGATAAAGAACCTGGTATTATTAATCGCCAGCCTGATCTTCTACTCTTGGGGAGAGGTGCGCTATTTCCCAGTGATGCTGGTCTCTATTTTAGTTAACTATGCTGCGGGAATTGGAATTGACCACTTCCGCGGAAATAAAGCAAAATGCCGTCTGCTGCTTATTATTTCTATTATTTTCAGCGTGGGATGGCTTGCATTTTTCAAGTATTCTGATTTTGTGCTGCAAAATATTAACTTGCTTTTTGGCACTGCCATTCCTTATTTGAAGCTGACGCTACCTTTGGGAATCAGTTTTTATACCTTCCAGATTATGACCTATACCATTGATATTTACTTTGGGAAATGTCAGGTAGAAAAAAATATCATCAATTTCGGTACCTTTGTAGTTTTGTTTCCCCAGCTGATCGCCGGGCCGATTGTAAAATATACTGACATCAGTTCTGAGCTGCGGGAGCGCACCGTTACACTGGATAAGGTGCAGGAGGGAACGGCGATTTTTATTCGGGGACTTGCCAGCAAGGTGCTTCTCGCCAACAATATCGGCGCGCTGTGGAGCGAGGTGGAAACTCTTGGAGCAGCGAATATCTCCACTCCCTTGGCCTGGCTGGGAATACTGGCGTTTACCCTGCAGATTTATTTTGACTTTTCGGGATATTCCTTAATGGCTATCGGACTTGGCAAGGCGCTGGGGTTTACCTTCCCGCAAAACTTTAATTATCCGTATATTTCCCGCAGTGTCACAGAGTTTTGGCGCCGCTGGCATATGACCTTAAGCGGTTGGTTTCGGGAGTACTTGTATATTCCCTTAGGCGGCAACCGGGTAAAACCGGCAAGAATGTACTTTAATCTGTTTGTGGTTTGGTTTTCTACTGGGCTTTGGCATGGAGCAAATTGGAATTTTGTATTATGGGGCCTGTACTTCTTTGTTCTTATCAGTATAGAACGGCTGTTTTTAAAAAAATACCTGGACAAGTTCAGGATACTTTCCCATATTTATTTAATTTTGATTGTCATTTTTGGCTGGGTGTTGTTTGCGATTACAGATATTTCAGTAGTAGGACAGTATTTCTCCCGCCTGTTTAGTTTTACCGGAGGAGAGGACTGGATCTTTTACCTAAGAAATTATGGAGTGGTACTTTTGTTGGGGGCGGTGCTTTCCACGCCGGCGCTCAAAAAAGTAGGGGAAATGGCGCCCAAAAAGATGAGATGGCTGTCAGTTCCGATAACGCTGCTGGTATTTCTGGTATGCGTTGCTTATTTGGTGGACGCATCCTACAACCCATTTCTATATTTCCGATTTTAACAGGAGGCGGTGGAATGAAAAAATTAGTAAAATATCCATTGCTGGTTCTGTTTGCGGCGTTTTTGATTGTGTGCAGTATTGCGGACATGCTTATATCCCGCCGGGAGTTCAGCGAAATGGAAAACCGATACCTGGCTCAACGGCCTAAATTTACGGTGAAATCCCTCGTGAGCAATCAGTACACGCTGGATTATGAAAAGTATATCAACGACCAGTTTGTAGGGCGCGACCACTGGATTACTTTAAAATCTGTTAGTGAAAGCGTCCTTGGAAAAATTGAAAACAATGGGATTGTCTATGGAAAAGAACATCACATGTTTGAAAAATACCGTACCACCGATGAGCGGGGAATTAAGGCTAACACTGGCTACCTCAATGAGTTTTTATCCGGATATGAGGGAAATGTTACTTTTGCGCTGATCCCCAATTCTTATCAAGTGCTAAAAGATTTGGTGCCCAGAGGGCTTGTCAATATTGATCAGCAGTCGTATATCAATCAGATTTACAGTCGGCTGGAAGGTGAAAATTTAACCAAGCTGGACATGTTTCCAGCCATGGAGCAAGCGGTTGCAGATGCGAAAAAAGATAACCCCAGCGGTTTTGGGGAGAATGGACAACAGGCCTATTACCGCACAGACCACCACTGGACCACCTATGGCGCTTATTACGGTTATGCCAATTACGTCCGTTCTTTGGGAATGGAACCGATAGAACTGGATCTTCTTCAGGGGTATAAACGTCAGCAGGAAGGGTTTTACGGCTCCTATTACAGTAAGGCAAAGCTGTTTTCCACACTGCCGGATACCATCGATTATTATGAAATCCCGGTGGAAAGCGTCACAATCGAAGGTGAGGAGAAACCGGAGCTTTATGACAAGGAGCAATGGGGAAAACGGGATAAATATGCGGCGTTTCTGTATGGAAATCATGGGGTTACTGTGATTAAAACAAAAAATAATCAATATTCCCAGCCGGGAGAAGTCTCCCGGGTACTGGTGGTAAAAGACAGTTATGCAAACTGTTTTGTACCTTTCCTCACTTACAATTTTGACGAGGTATTTGTAGTGGATCTGCGCTCTCTGCCTATGAAGATGAGCGAACTGCTTGGGCAGTATGAATTTGATGATATACTGATCATGTACAATTTTATGAATTATGCCAGCGATACCAATATTGCAAAAATCAAGTATTAAAAAACGCCTGCCGTCAGTCGGCAGGCGTTTTCACTTCTTTTTCCAGGCCATCAAAATCCGGAACCCGGGCTTTCATAGGAATGTTAATCTCCATGGTATCTTCTTCCCCGGAAGACGGGGGATCCTGGGGGGGAGAGAATTTCTTACCGATCTTGCCGGTAAAAATCAGTGCGAGATAGATTAGACCAAAGATCAGGACAAATCCACCTAAAAATTTTATAAAAGTAACTATGGGGTCCTGCTGTGGTTTCACATAACCGGGATAAACAGCAGGCGCCAGCATAGGGGAAAGACCGCTGTCTAATGTATGCAGAGCAAGCAGCGCCTGCTCGGTGGCGGCTACATCGCTTTCTCCATCCAATTTGTAAGAGTAACCTCCGTCGCTGTTTTTAAACTGAGCCAAAGCGTCTGTGAGAGTAAAGCCGTTTTTTACAAACCGGCTGTCGTCTAAACTTACTCCGCACATGGTTATGCTAGTAAGTACACTGGCCGTAACCTGGGAGGTAGGGGAGCCGGAGGTGGAAAAGCTGCCATCGTCATTTTGCTGGTTACCCAGCCAATCCAGCGCTTTTTCAATCGCGTCGGAAACATATTGATTTTCTTTCATTGGAGCAAGGGCCATCAACACCTGGGAAGTAAAATATGGATCCGGGTCCTTGTCCAGGCGCACAGCATAACCTCCGTCTTTTCCCTGGGCGGAGACCAAAACGTCGATCAGAGAAGAAACCGAATTTCTGGCATTGGCGGGAACCTCCAGGTCAATAGCGTTATAAGCGATCAGCCCCCAGACAGCGCCGTCCAATCCCTCATCGTATAATTTTTCATAGGTATAAAGAATGGAGATCAGATTATTTTTTTGATAACTGGTGGGATCCTGCTCCAATTTAAGCAGACAAACAATCCCTTTTCCTAAATCCGCTGGGTTAGAAAACCCGGAATGTAGGCCGCGGTCCAACATGTTATATAATTCATTTCTAGCTTCCTTTTTTGGCTGGCGCCCATCCAAGGAATAAACGGGGATACTCATGGAAGCGGGGGGATTATTATCTAAAAAATGATAGGTGTTTTCAAAAGGATCGGCAGTATCCTGCGCGGATACGGACACCGAAAAAAGAGCGCAGAGGCAAAGCAGGACCGATAAAGTCCGTTTGAGCATGTAATACTCACACTCCTATCTAAATATCGGAAGTTTTTATTCTGTCTTAAATTCATTTGTAAAGTATAATACATTTTGCATTTTTTTTCAATCATTCCCGGCTGGGGAATGATTCCAAATAGGAAAATAAATGTTTGAAAGATAGGATAAGTTACGGTATAATATAAAATGTATACTTGTGCATAATGTGTAAAGAAGGTGTTGACATATGGCGACAAAATTTATTGTGTCTCTGCAGAGAATTATCGAAGATTTTAATTTGGAAACGCTATATCTTCCAGAGGATGCCGGCAATATCAATATTTCTACCGTGGAGATTAATCGTCCAGGGCTGCCGCTTAGCGGATTTTATGATTTTTTTGACAACCAGAGAATTCAGATTTTAGGGAAAACGGAGTTTGCTTTTTTAGACAACCTTCCTAACGAGGAAAAAATGAAACGTCTGGATGATTATTTTGCTCATAAACCGCCGGTGGTGGTAGTTACCAGAAACCTTCCCGTATCACAAGAAATTATTGAGCTCGCAAAAAAAAATCGGGTGGCCCTTATGCGCACTTCCGATGGAACGTCCGCTTTTATGTCCGGGCTAATTTCCCTTTTAAACGTGGAGTTGGCCCCCCGTGTAACACGCCATGGGGTTTTAGTGGAAGTATACGGCGAAGGCATCCTGCTGTTAGGAGAAAGCGGCGTCGGTAAAAGCGAAACTGCGATTGAGCTGGTAAAAAGAGGCCATCGTCTGATTGCGGATGACGCGGTGGAAATCCGCCGAGTTTCCAATAAAACGGTGGTCGGGTCCTCTCCAGAAAATATCCGCCATTTTATGGAGCTGCGGGGAGTGGGTATCATCAACGCCCGCCGGTTGTTTGGTATCGGCGCGGTTAAAATGACCGAGAAGATCAATATTGTGGTCCAGCTGGAACAATGGGATCAGAATAAGGTATATGACCGTATGGGCATGGATGATGAATATATAGATATTTTAGGAATTTCCGTGCCTGCTTTGACTATTCCGGTGAAACCAGGGCGCAACCTGGCAATTATTATTGAAGTAGCTGCGATGAATAACCGCCAGAAAAAGATGGGATATAATGCGGCGCAGGATCTGCTGGAAAAATTGGGTATGGTAGAGCCGGAGGACGAGCCGCAAGCCGACTGGAGCGGATTTTAATTTATCGGGAGGAAAAACTGCATGCATGTTGTAGCAGAAACTCATTCGCATACCAACGCCTGTTCCCATGCTTTCAGCACATTGTATGAAAATGTACTGGCCTGCAAAAGAAAGGGATTGCCTTTTCTTTGTGTTACGGAACATGGGCCGGATATTCCGGACGCTCCTCACTATTGGTTTTTTAAAAATCTTGTAAAAGTGGTGCCCAGTCTATTAGAGGGAATCATTTTACTGCGCGGAGCGGAAGTGAATATTTTAAATTATGAAGGAAAGTTAGACCTTTCGGATAAGATTTTGGAGAATTTAGAATGGGTAATCGCTTCTTATCATACTTGCTGCTGCGAGCCTTCTACAATAGAGGATCACACCAAAGGCTGGCTTGCGGTTGCTAAAAATCCCCTTGTAGATGTTATTGGCCACTGCGGGGATGAACGGTTTCGTTTTGATTATGAAATGGTCGTGAAGGAGTTTGCTAAAAACGATAAGATTGTGGAAATTAATGCCCATTCGTTTGAGTGCCGGCCTGGTTCAGAAAAAAACTGCCGGGAAATCTTATTGCTGTGCAAGAAATATGGGGTAAAAATAGTAGCCAGTTCAGACGCGCATTTTTTTGAAAGCCTGGGAGACTGCCAGGCGTCTTTAAAAATGATGGAGGAAGTAGATTATCCAAGGGAACTGATACTTAATATCGACTATGATCGATTTTTGGCGGAGGCAAGGAAACGATCCGGCAAACGCTTAGTGTAAGGGGGAAAACCTATGGGATATTATATTGGAATAGATCTTGGCGGAACCAACGTAGCGGTTGGGGTGGTAAATGAAAACTATCAAATTATAGGGAAAGCCAACCGGCCCACCAAGGCTTTCCATCCGGCGCAGGAGATTGCCGACGATATGGCGCAGACCGCCCAGGAAGCGGTAAAAGACGCTGGAATTGAAATGGATCAGGTGGATTGGATAGGAGTAGGAACCCCTGGAACAGTAAATCCACAGACAGGAATAGTAGGCTTGGCGGCCAATTTGGGATTTGAAAATACTCCGCTCAAGCAGTTAGTGTACAAGCGGATGAATAAACCGGTTTATCTTGAAAACGATGCCAATGCAGCCGCTTACGGCGAGATGATGGCGGGAGCGGCTAAGGGAATGAGCTCGGTTGTTGTGATTACTTTAGGTACGGGCGTCGGCGGCGGCATTATTATTGACGGAAAAATTTATTCCGGCTTTAATTACAAGGGCGCGGAGCTGGGACATATGAGTATGGTTTATCATGGGGTCCCCTGCACCTGCGGAAGAAAGGGCTGTATTGAAGCATACTGTTCTGTCACCGCTTTAATCCGGATTACCCGGGAAGCCATGCAGCTCAATGCCCGCTCAAAAATGTGGCAGGTAGCAAATGGAAGTCTTGATGCGGTCAATGGAAGGACTTCCTTTGACGCGATGCGTTTGGGAGATGAAACCGCCAAAAGGGTGGTAGAGCAATATATTGACTACCTTGCCTTTGCGGTGAGCGGGCTGATCAATGGTTTTCAGCCGCAGGCACTGGTCATTGGCGGCGGAATTAGCAAAGAAGGAGAAACCTTATTCGCCCCTTTGCGTGAAAAAGCCTATCCCCAGACTTTTAACCATGACCCAGACAACTGTACCGCGATAGTACGGGCGCAGCTGGGAAACGACGCCGGAATTATCGGCGCCGCTCTGCTGGGCAAACAGTACTAATACAGCGTTTTCCACATAAACTAGTATTATTTATAAAAACTAGGGAGTAGGGAATGGATCATTTTAACTCTTTAAAAAACTACTGTGAAGAAATCGGCTGTATCTGTTTGGAAAACGAGCCGATGAAACTGCATACCTCTTTTAAAATTGGGGGGCCGGCTCGGCTGTTTCTCCGCCCTCAAAATGGAGAAACCGCCGCGAAAGTGTTAGGTAAGGCAAGAGAGCTTTCCCTGCCGGTAATGGTCCTTGGAAAAGGGTCCGACCTGCTGGTAAACGATAGGGGATTGGACTGTGCAGTGGTGGCTGTTGACGCTACTTGTGCCAAGGTTGAACTTGTGGATGAAACGACTATCCGCTGCAGTGCTGGGACGCCATTAAGCCAGTTATGCGCCTTTGCCTGCCAGCATGGACTGACGGGACTGGAATTTGCCTTTGGGATTCCCGGTTGTGTAGGGGGGGCGGTATATATGAACGCCGGCGCTTACGGCGGCGAGATGAAAGACGTCTTAAAAGAAACCGTTCATATTACGCCTGAGGGAACGTTTGAAACAGCAGACGTTTCTCAATTGGAGCTGTCTTACCGCCACAGTTTTTATGCCAGTTATCCAGGCTATTGCATCACTGAAGCGGTATTTTCCCTAAAAAAAGGAGAAAAAGAACAGATCCGCCGCAAGATGGATGAACTTATGGACGCCAGAAAATCCAAACAACCGTTGGAATACCCCAGTGCAGGAAGCACGTTTAAACGTCCGCCGGGGGCGTTTGCCGCTGCGCTGATCGATCAGTGCGCGCTCAAAGGAAAACGGATCGGCGGGGCGATGGTAAGTGAAAAACATGCGGGGTTTGTAATTAACTATGACAACGCCACCTGTGAAGACGTATTAAAGTTAATTGAGTTTATCAAAAAAGAAGTAAAAGAAAAGACAGGATATGAATTGGAATGCGAAGTGAAAATTCTCTAAAGGGGGAACTGCCTTTGGAATTTGTAATTATCACAGGAATGTCCGGCGCCGGAAAGTCCCGGGCGATCGCCGCTATGGAGGATATTGGATATTACTGTGTTGATAATATTCCTCCCAAGCTGGTAAAAACCTTTACTGACTTGTGTATGCAGGCTCATGGAAAAATTCAGAAGGTAGCCATTGTCATCGACGCCCGAAGCAAAGAAATCTTTGGAAATATTTTTGAGGGAATCGAGGATTTTGTCAGCGGGCAGAATGGCTTTAAAATTTTATTTTTGGACTGTGACGACGCCACGCTGATTCAGCGCTATAAGGAAACAAGGCGAAGCCATCCTTTGATGGATGGGGAGATTACTTCCATTGAGGAAGCGATTGCGGCGGAACGGGAACTGTTAAAAAAAATTCGAAGCAGTGCGGATTATATTATCGACACCACCTATCTTTCAGTAAACCAGCTTCGGGAAAAAGTGGTAGGCATTTTCTTGGATGATACTAAACAGTCCATGCTGGTAAACTGTATGTCCTTCGGATTTAAATATGGTTTACCGAAAGAAGCGGATTTGGTATTTGACGTACGTTGTCTGCCTAACCCGTTTTATGTGCCGGAACTGAAAAATCTTACCGGCTTGGACGCCCCTGTACGGGAATATGTACTGAAATGGGAACAGGCGCAGAATTTAATTCCCAAGCTTTTTGATCTGGTGGATTATCTTTTGCCCCTGTATTGCAACGAGGGAAAGACTCAGCTTACAATCGCTATCGGCTGTACAGGAGGAAAACACCGCTCGGTAGTATTTGCCCAATTGGTCGCCGAGCATATGCAGGAACTTCAAATGAGGTATACGATCTCCCATCGGGATATCCCAAAGCAGTAATTACACATAAAAGGACCGGAAAAGCCATGTCGTTTGCATATAGAATAAAAAATGAAATTGCTTCAAACAGACCGTTTCGCCAGCATTATAAAAAAGCGCAGGCTTACGGTCTGCTGCTTTATGGAAAAATGTTCGATGCGCAGGGGATTAGTATCCACACAGAGCATAAAAGTGTGGCGCGGCTGTTTGCGGACAGTATCGCCGATCTAGTCGGGATTACCGACAGCATCACTTTACGGGAAGTAAAGCGCAATGGAAAACGCAGTATGTTTGTTGTGACAGTGGACAGCCCGTCCGATAGGGAAGCGGTCCTTCGCTTTTTCGGTTACGTCTCTGGAGAGGATACCGGCCATATTTTATGGGACAACCTGTCCGCCGGAGAAATTCCCGCTTTTTTAAGCGGGGCGTTTTTGGCATGTGCGGCGGTGACCGATCCGGAAAAAAGCTACCATGTAGAATTTTGTATTCCGGGGAAATCCCTGTGCGACGATCTGTATCGATTATTATGTGAAAATTTAGCGGAACCTAAAATTACCGTACGAAGAAACGATTACATCCTTTATTATAAAGAAAGCGAGCATATAGAGGATCTGTTGACCTATATCGGCGCAGGAAAGGCCTCCTTGGAGATGATGGAGGTTAAAATTGTGAAAGAACTTCGCAATAAAGTGAATCGGGCAACGAACTGCGAAACCGCCAATATTACCAAAGTCATCGACGCTTCGATGAAACAGACGCAGGACATTCGATTAATTGCAGAAAACGGCGGACTGGAGGCATTGGACGAGGATTTAAGAGAGTTGGCCCGGCTGCGGATGGAAAATCCGGAAATGTCTCTGCGAGAACTGGGGGAGAACCTGAGCGAAAAAATCTCCCGTTCCGGGGTAAACCACCGGCTTAAGAGAATCGCTCAATTTGCGCAAGAAATACGAATAAAACAGGGAGGCGCCTGATATGGAAGGATTTACTCATTTACATGTACATACCGAATACAGCCTTTTAGACGGCGCCTGCCGTTTGGAAAGGCTTATTGACCGAGTAAAAGAACTGGGGCAGAGCGCTGTGGCCATCACCGATCATGGGGTGATGTATGGGGTGGTCGATTTTTACAAGTACGCTTTGAAACAGGGAATAAAGCCGATCATCGGATGCGAAGTATATGTAGCGCCCCGTACCCGGTTTGATAAACAGCATAAAATTGACACTTCCCCTTATCATCTGGTGCTGCTGTGCAAAAACAATACCGGATATCAAAACCTGATTAAAATGGTTTCCGCAGGGTTTGTGGAGGGCTTTTACAATAAACCAAGAATTGACCGGGCACTTCTGGAGAGCCATCATGAAGGACTGATTTGTCTTTCCGCCTGCCTGGCGGGGGAAATTCCCCGGAATTTGGCTGCCGGCGATTATGAAAAAGCGAAAGAAACCGCTCTTTACTACCGGGACCTTTTCGGAGAGGAAAATTATTATATAGAAATTCAGGATCATGGCATTGCTCTGCAGCGGCAGATATTGCCCGATCTTCTGCGACTTTCCAAGGAAACTGGAATTGGGCTGGTGGCCACCAACGACGCCCATTATATTGAAAAAGCGGATTCTCAGATGCAGAAGGTGCTTATCTGTATTCAAACCAACAATACCTTGGACGAGCCGGGGGATTTGGAATTTGAAACGGAAGAATTTTATATCAAATCCTACGAGGAAATGAAAGAGTTATTCGGTAAATATCCAGGAGCGCTGACTAATACGCAAAAGATTGCCGAAATGTGCAACGTCACCTTTGAGTTTGGAAAAACGAAGCTTCCGCTGTTTGTGACTCCTGATGGAGAGGACAATACGGCCTATTTTAAGCGGCTGTGTGAAGAAGGGTTCCGGCGAAATTATGGGGAGAACCCTCCAAAGGCTTACCGGGAAAGGCTCGACTATGAGATGGATATTATCACAAAAATGGGGTATGTGGATTATTACCTTATTGTGTTTGATTTTATCAATTATGCGAAGAGTCAGGGAATTCCTGTTGGACCGGGACGGGGTTCCGGCGCAGGAAGTATTGCCGCTTATTGTATCGGGATTACGGGTATTGACCCTATGCGCTATCATCTGCTGTTTGAACGGTTTCTTAATCCGGAACGTATCAGTATGCCGGATTTTGATATTGATTTTTGCTATGAGCGGCGCCAGGAGGTTATCGATTATGTTGTGTCTAAATATGGCTCCGACCATGTAGCGCAGATCATTACTTTTGGTACCATGGCGGCCAGAGGCGCCATCCGGGATGTGGGACGGGTAATGGGCGTACCCTATCAGCAGGTGGATACCATCGCCAAGCTGGTGCCCATGGAGCTGCATATGACCTTGGATAAAGCTTTAAAAGTATCCTCTGAACTGAGGGGATACTATGAAAGCTCCCCTCAAATCAAACAGCTCTTGGACATGGCGCGCAAAATTGAAGGGATGCCGCGGCATGCCTCCACCCATGCCGCGGGGGTAGTGATTACCCGGGATACAGTGGACAGTTACGTTCCATTGCAAAAGTCAGACGAGGCGATTGTTACTCAGTTTACGATGACTACCCTAGAAGAGCTGGGACTTCTGAAAATGGACTTTTTGGGACTGCGTACCTTGACGGTAATCAGTTACGCAGAAAAGATGATAAAAAGGCGTCAGCCGGATTTTGATATTAATTCCATTTCCTTGGAAGATTTGGATACCTTAGAGATGCTGACTCGGGGTCAATGTGTGGGAGTGTTTCAGTTCGAGTCCGCTGGTATGCGTTCGGTGATCGCTCAGTTAAAACCTACCTCATTGGAGGATTTAATCGCGGTAATCTCTTTGTACCGGCCGGGGCCGATGGATTCCATCCCCACCTATATCCGTAACCGCCATAATCCGCAGCTGGTCACCTACAAGCATGAGCTGTTAAAACCGGTCTTGGACGTCACTTACGGCTGTATTGTGTATCAGGAACAGGTGATGCAGATCTGTCGGGAAATGGCGGGATATTCTTACGGACGGGCGGACTTGGTGCGCCGGGCCATGTCCAAGAAAAAGCATGACGTTATGGAAAAGGAACGGACCACCTTTATTGAAGGCTCGGTAAAAAACGGGGTCTCTCGAGAGATTGCCAATCAGATTTTTGATGAGATGAGCTCCTTTGCTTCCTATGCTTTTAATAAATCCCATGCGGCGGCATACGCTCTGGTCGCCTATCAGACCGCCTATTTAAAATGTCATTACTCCAAAGAATTTATGGCGGCGCTGTTAACCAGTGTTCTGGACTCCACGGATAAGGTGATCGAATATATTGGGGAATGCAACCGGATTGGAATTAAGGTTTTGCCGCCGGATGTAAACGTAAGTTACGATGGATTTACTGTAAGCGGAGAAAATATTCGTTTTGGGCTTTTAGCTGTAAAAAATATTGGACGCGGTTTTATCCGCGAGCTGATCAAAGAACGTAATGAAAATGGAGAGTTTAAAACCTTTACCGATTTTTGTCAACGGATGTACGGAAAGGACATGAACAAGCGAGCAGTAGAAAGCTTGATTAAATCCGGCGCTTTGGATTGTCTGTGTAAAAACCGCCGCCAGATGCTTTCCGGGTATGAAGCGGTGCTGGATGATATCGACGCCACCAACAAGCGCAATATTGCTGGACAGACTAATTTATTTGATAATCCGCAGGTCTCTGGGCATACCGAATATGAACTGCCTCAGACGCCGGAATTTGAACCGGCGCAGTTGCTGGCAATGGAAAAAGAGACTACCGGATTGTATATCAGCGGTCATCCCATGGCAAGATATGGAGAGTTGATAAAACGTTACCGCTGTACTTTGATTGCTGATATTGTTTCCGCCGAGGAGCGGGGAAGCAATATATCGGACGGCAGTTTTGTGTCTGTGGCGGCAATTATCACTTCTAAGAAGCTGAAATCTACTCGGGGCGGAGAAATGATGGCGTTTTCCATACTGGAGGATACCAGCGCTTCCATTGAAATGCTGGTGTTTCCCAAGGTGCTTTCTTCCTTTTCTTCCCAGTTGGCGGAGGGTACGGTAGTTGTGGTAAAGGGCCGGGTCTCCATGCGCGAGGAGGAAGAGGCAAAAATTATCTGCGAATCGATAAGTTCTCCGGAGGATTATGAGCGGGCAATGAAAACACCGACCCCTTCGCAGACGGCTGAAAAGAAAAAAAGTACCAATGCAGGGCTGTATCTGCGCATAGAAAGCAGTGAAGCGCCGGTGTTTAAAAAGGTACTTAATCTGCTGTCTATTTTTGAAGGGCAGGAAGCGGTTTATTTTTACTTTGAGGATACGGGAAAATATAACGTAGCTTCCGCTGCCTATTGGGTGGACTACAACGAAGTTTTACAGAAAGAATTAAAAAATCTTCTTGGCGATAAGAACGTAGTGCGAAAACCCTAAAAAATCGACAAGACGATACTAGGCAAGGAACGGATAATAGACATTATTACCAAAAATATTGGCAAAGCCTTGAACAACCCGACAAAATGCGGTATAATAATGCAGTTAAGTTGCGACATTTCATTAATGTGTTAAAAAAATAACGAAGAAATGCAGGCAAAGTGGGAAGCCTGAAATGGAGGGCTATTTTACAATGGAAAAAATGCAGAAGACAATCGGGATTCTGACCAGCGGCGGCGATGCTCCGGGGATGAACGCTGCTGTACGTTCGGTAGTTAGGACCGCTCTGTATAAAGGGATGCGTGTAATTGGCATTCGGCGCGGTTACAGCGGCCTTCTTGCGAGGGATATGGTGGAAATGAACCTGCGCAGTGTCTGTGATACGCTTCATAGAGGCGGTACGGTGCTTTATTCCGCACGCTGCCCTGAATTTCGGGATGACGCTGGGGTAGAGCGGGGAAAAGAAGTTTGCGTAGAAATTGGTATTGACGGTTTAGTAGTCATCGGCGGAGACGGTTCTTTCCGGGGCGCACGCGATCTTTCTATAAAGGGGATTCCCTGTATCGGTATCCCGGGAACCATTGATAATGATATTGCTTGTTCCGATTATACTATCGGATTTGATACGGCGGTAAATACGGTAATGGATATGGTGGATAAGCTTCGCGACACCTCCCAATCCCATGACAGGTGCACCATCGTAGAGGTAATGGGCCGTCGTTGCGGCGATATCGCCTTACATTCGGGAATCGCCTGTGGAGCGGTGGCGATATTGGTGCCGGAAGTTCCGTTCTCTATTGATGCGATTGTGGAAAAAATGCAGCGAACCTTGAGTACAGGGAAAAAGCATTTTATCATCATAGTGGCGGAAGGCGTTGTAAATGTAAACGGTATTGGAAGCGTTCAGGATATTGCCAATGAAATTCAGGCAAGGACTGGCGTAGAAGCCCGGTCTACTATTTTAGGGCATGTTCAGCGGGGTGGCGCGCCGACTGCCCGCGAAAGGGTCTTGGCCAGTGAAATGGGGCATTATGCGGTAGAACTTTTAGAACAGGGAATCGGCAACCGCGTAATTGCAAGCAAAGACAATAAGATTGTAGACTATGATATTTTAGAAGCTTTGAATATGAAGCGTGAATTTAATAAACGGCTGTACCAAATTGCTGATGAGATCAGTATCTAATCTCAAATTTAGAAGCCTTCCGAAAAATTCGGAAGGCTTTTTTAACTGCCATAATTTTCCCTTTCTCGGTTGTAGGGAGGAGAATTTGATGTTATACTAGTATCATTGAGCAAACAGGGGAGGCGCTGAGATATGTGGAAAAAAAATCAGGTAGAATTTGAAAAACCTTACGTTTCAGCGATAATTCCGGCGGCGGGATCGGCTTCCCGTATGCAGGGAATCGATAAATTATTTGAGGAAATTTTGGATATCCCTGTGATCATCTATACCCTATCTGCATTTCAGCAGAGCGATTGGATAGATGAGATTGTATTGGTTGTCCGGCAGGGCGATATTGCGGATATGATGGCGTTGATTAAGGAGTTTGAGCTCACCAAAGTAAAATCTGTTTTGTGCGGTGGTTCTTCCCGTCAGCAATCCGTACTGGCTGGATTGGAAGCGGTAAGCGCCCAGGCGGAGTATATTGCCGTCCATGATGGTGACCGGCCGCTGGTGACCCAGCAGATAATCGCCGACTGCGTTATCGATGCGGTGCGCTATCAGGCGTGCGCGGCGGCGGTGCCGGTGATCAATACGATAAAAATAGCGGACGAAGATGGTCTGGTGGAATGCACTCCGGACAGAAGTAAACTTTATATGGTACAGACTCCCCAGGTGTTCCAGGCTCAGCTCTATCGCGATGCGGCGGCAGCCGCCAAGGACGCGGGGGAAGATTATACTGACGACTGCCAGATGATTGAAAAGCTAGGCGGCAGAATCCATCTTTCCAAAGGTGATTACGAAAATATAAAACTAACTACCCCGGTAGATCTTCTGACAGTACAGGCGATCTTTCTAATGAGAGAGGAAGAGCAAGGATGAATCTGCGTATAGGACATGGATATGACGCTCATCGGCTGGTGGAAAACAGACCGCTGATTCTGGGCGGGGTAAAAATTCAATATGACAGGGGACTTTTGGGTCATTCGGATGCGGACGTGCTTACCCATGCGGTGATGGACAGTATTTTGGGAGCGCTGGCATTAGAAGATATCGGCGCTCATTTTCCAGACAGCGATCCACAGTATAAAAATGCGAACAGCATAGTTTTGTTGGAAAAGGTATACGGTCTGATGGAAGCAGCAGGATACCAGTTGGGAAACCTGGACGCTACTTTGATAGCGCAGGAGCCGAAACTCAAGCCGTATCTTATCCAGATGAAAGAAAACCTTGCCGGGGCCTGCCATACTCGGCCGGAAAATGTCAGTATAAAGGCCACGACAGAAGAAAAGATGGGATTTACCGGGAGCGGGGAAGGAATTGCCGCTCATTGTGTATGCCTGTTGATAAAAAGTGAATAATTGGGGCGCAACGGCGATTAAAAGCATATGATGATACAGTAACACTTATAAGTGTTACTGTATTTTTTTACAGCCGCGCTTGGAAAAGAAAAATGTAAGGCGCCGGCGGTAAATCGGCAAGGTCTGGGCATACGCTGGATTGGCGGTAATTTTTCGTCGGGTGCATCTGTTTTGTATGGTCACAGCATTTATAAAGAAATTATGTTAGGGGACAATAGAAGATGGCAAATAAACCTGTATTGATAGTGCGCTCGATTACAAATGCGATGCGTGGGCAAAAGCTTTTGGAAAATCAGGGAGTAACCGCTTATATCGTACGAAATTCTGATGTAAGCGGGAGATATGGATGCGGATTTGGAATTAAAATAGATGCTCCGGTGGATAGAGCGGTAGATATTCTAGCGGATGAAGGAATTAGGGTAGTGGAAGTCATAGGGGGATGAGATAGTATGATCTATTTTGACAACGGAGCCACCACTTATCCAAAACCGGCGTGTGTAAGGGCTGCAGTCATGAGCTATTTTTCCCAATATGGGGCTAATCCGGGAAGAGGCGGGCATGATATGTCCCTGGCGACCGCCCGGCAGTTATATGAGACCCGCACAAAAGCGGCGAAGCTCTTTGGCGCGAAAGAACCGGAACATGTGGTGTTTACAATGAATTGTACCCATGCGCTGAATGCGGCGATCAAAGGAATTTTACAATTTGGGGATCATGTGATCATCTCAGATTTAGAACACAACGCTGTTTTGCGTCCGGTTCACGGGATGGCCGCGCAAGGGGCAATCACTTATACTGTAGTGAAGGCGGACCTTCACAGCGAAGAAAATACGGTTGCCGCTTTTCGTAATGCGATCCGTCCAAACACGAAATTGATCGCGGTTACTCACGGCTCCAATGTATTTGGGATAAAAATGCCCATAGAAAAACTGGCGGCAATGAGCAGACTGTATGGGGTATATTTCTTGGTAGACGCCGCCCAGACAGCAGGCTGTGAACCGATCCATATGCAGAACATGGGGATTGATTTTCTGGCCGTCGCCGGTCACAAAGGGTTATATGGACCTACGGGCACCGGGCTGCTGATTACCCCCCATGGCGAAAAGCTAAACACCCTGATGGAAGGCGGAACCGGAAGCATGTCAATGGAGCCTTTTCAGCCGGATTTTATGCCTGATCGGCTGGAAGCAGGGACAGTCAACACTATGGGAATAATTGGATTGGGAGCGGGTCTTGGTTTTGTACTGGGAATGGGAGTGGAAAATATTGCCAGACAGGAAATGAAAGTGACTTCAGCGGTTTATCAAAATCTAAGCAAAATTGAAGAGGTCATCCTGTATACCCCGAAACCTCAGTATGGAAAAAGTCTTCCGGTAATCAGCTTTAATGTGGAAGGGTATACCTCAGAGGAAACGACTGCTTTACTCAATGAAAAAGGGTTTGCTTTACGGGGAGGGCTGCATTGCGCTCCATTAGCCCATAAAAAAATGGGGACGGAGAAAATAGGGACGGCAAGAGTAAGCATCGGGGCATTTAATAACTGTGAACAAGCGGTAGAATTGGCAAACGCGGTAAAATCTTTCATCGCCAATAAAAAAAAAGATTGAATTAATATAGTTCTGTGTTAAAATATAAGAAGGGAATTATGCGGCTGAAACCTGTTTCAGCCGCTGACTCCGCAAATGAAGGGGAATAGTAGGTATGTTCACAGATCTGAAATACGGAATTGATGTCTTTCGTACGATCACGCCCAATGATATATTGGACATTGTGATTGTGGCGTTTTTGATTTATCAATGTATAAAATTGGTGCGCGAGACCCGCGCGGCCCAGCTGGTAAAGGGAATATTAGCGCTGCTTTTGGTGAATATTTTTGCTACGGAATTGGAACTGAAAACTTTGGGCTTTTTGATGGAGAATATTTTACAGATAGGCCTTTTCGCTTTGGTAGTTGTGTTCCAGCCGGAACTTCGGCGAGCGCTGGAGCAGGTAGGGCGTACCCGGATTACGGATTTAAATGTATTTTCTTCCGGACTGAGCGAACAGCAGACCCGGGACCGCTGGATGCATACGATCAATGCCATTGTAGACGGGTGTTCCTCCCTTTCCCGTCAAAAGATAGGCGCGCTGATTGTAGTTGAACAAAAAACAAAACTAGGCGATATTATAAAAACCGGTACAATTATTGACAGTGATGCCAGCGCTGAGCTGATAGGAAACATATTTTTTCCAAATTCCCCGTTACATGATGGAGCGATGATTATCCGTGATGGAAGATTATATGCGGCAGGCTGCTTCCTTCCTTTGTCGGATAATTCGCAGATCAGCCGTGAGCTTGGTACCCGCCATCGGGCGGCGCTGGGAATGAGTGAATTGAGCGATGCGGTAGTGATTGTGGTTTCTGAGGAAACTGGTACGATTACCCTATGCCGCAACGGCAAGCTGGATAGGGGATTTACCGCTGAAAGTCTGACAAAGGTGCTTATCGGCGCCTTGATTCCGGATTCTACCGATCCTTCCGAGAAAAAATCAGAACGTAAAGTTCGAAGGAAGGGGAAAAAGAAAGCATGAAAATCAGTTTTGGAAAACTCTTTGATGATAAACGTTTTTTAATTATTTTTTCTATTGTACTGGCTGTTTTGTCCTGGTTTATTGTGGTTATCGCTATTAAGCCGGAGACTACTACGGATATTTCCGATGTTCCTATCGACTTGAGCAGTCAGTCGTCGATTTTGGAACCCTTAAGCCTGAGTATTGTAGAAGGCGCTGCCACTAAAGTAAGCGTAGCGGTAAAAGGGGAGCGGTATATTGTAGGCGGTGTGACCGGCTCGGATATTGAAATTGTCGCAGATCTTTCTGGGATTACCAGCGCGGGAACCTATAATGAAGTAAAGCTCACCGGCATGGATAAGTATGGAAAAGGATTTGAAGTGGTAAGCATCAACCCTCCTACCATGAAAATTCGCGTGGATCGTTTGCTGACGAAAAAATTTGTCATCAACACGGATGTAGAAGGACTTTTAACTCCAGAAGAATATATTCGTTCAGAAACGGTTACTAATCCAAAAGAAGTAACGATTACCGGACCGGAAGGCGATGTGAATAAGATCGACCGGTGTGCGGTTTCAGCTACCTTCGATCAGCCGCTGACAAAAAGCACCACAGTAAACAGCCCAATCGTTCTGTATGACAGCGAGGGGCATGAGCTGTCCACGGAGCTGCTGGTTATGGATTCAGAAACGGCGGATATCACTATACCCGTATTAAAGCAAAAAGAGGTGCCCATTACCATTGATTTCTTAAATGTGCCCTCCACCTTCCCAATCGAGGAATTGGAATATACTCTGGAACCGTCGGTGATTGAAATCGCAGGGCCGGAAAGCGCTATAGACGCTTTCGATAAGTTGGAAGTGGGGTATGTGGATTTAAACGAGGTGGGAAAAGAGGGAGATGTATTCATCTTTGACGTCAGCCTGCCCAGTGAATTTAGAAATCTCGAAAATCTCAAAAAAGTAATTGCGGAGTTTGACCTTTCCGACATGGAAGAAAAGTATTTTAACGTTACAACCATAAAGCCTGTCAAAATTCCGGCAAACTTTGAGGTTACAGTAAAAACTTCCCAGATTAATGGGGTGAAAATGATAGGGCCTGCAGATATCATGCAAAACCTGTCCGCCAGCGATCTGGTAGCAGAGATCGATTTTTCCAGTTGGGAGCTTACTCCAGGGCCATATAGCCCGCCGGTAAGTATTTATGCTCCGGGCAAGGGTCTTGTATGGGCGAATGGAGAATACACGGCGGTAGTGACCATTCAGGAAAAATAACCCTAACATGATAACTAAGAGGGCATCAATGGGATGTCCTCTTTTTTTGGAGGAACGTATGGCGATCATAGTAAATTCTGTCAAAACATCCCTTTCGGAAGAGAGTTCTGCCGCAATAGAGAAAGCGGTGCGTCAGGCCGGGTTGACAATGGGACAGGTAACAGACAGCTGTATAGTGAAAACATCTCTGGATGCCAGAAAGCGCACAGATATTCATTTTGTCCATTCGGTAGCGCTGATGGTGGCAGGGGAGGAAGAGGCCGTTGTCAGGGCGGCCAAAGATAAAAATGTGGTTGTCCGTCGGGAGGAGCCGCTGAGAGTAACTCCTGGCAGCCGGCCGCTGGAAAAGCGTCCGGTGATCGTGGGATTCGGTCCTGGAGGGATGTTTGCGGGACTGCTTTTAGCAAGATATGGTTATCGGCCGATTATTTTGGAACGGGGCGGGGAGGTAGAGGAACGAATCCAAGCCGTGCAGCGATTTTGGGATACCGGTCGGCTGGATGAAACCACCAACGTCCAGTTTGGAGAAGGCGGAGCGGGCACTTTTTCCGATGGAAAACTGACCACTCGCATCGGCGATCCAAAATGCTCCTGGGTACTCCGGGAACTAGTGAATTTCGGGGCGCCAAAAGAAATTTTACAAAAGGCCAAACCGCATATTGGCACTGATAAACTGCGGGGAATTGTAAAAAAAATACGCCAGGAGATCATTCGCCTTGGCGGGGAAGTCTTTTTTCATACGCCGCTGATGGATATTTCTGTACATCATGGAAAGATAGACTCTCTGCTTACTCCTATGGGAAACCTGCCGGCGCAGGTTGTCATACTGGCTACTGGGCACAGCGCCAGAGATACGTTTGGTATGTTTCATACCAGAGGTTTGGAAATGCAGGCGAAGCCGTTTTCTGTGGGAGTCCGGATTGAACATCTGCAAAAGGATATTGACCGGGGGCTATATGGAGAATTTGCCGGACATAAAGCCCTTCCGGTAGGAGAATATCAGCTTTCCCATCGAATAAATGATCGGGGAGTATACACCTTTTGCATGTGCCCTGGAGGAGTGGTAGTGCCGGCGGCCTCCCAGACTGGGATGACGGTTACCAATGGGATGAGTTACTTTTCCCGCGAGGGAGAAAACGCAAATAGCGCTCTTGTCGTCGGGGTAACGCCTGAGGATTTTGGAACGGATCCCTTGGATGGAATACGATTTCAGCAGGACTTGGAGCGGGCGGCTTTTCAGGCGGGCGGCACAGGATATCAGGCGCCCGCACAGGATGCAGGGAGCTTTTTGCGGGGAAAAGGCGGTTTTTCCCTAGGCACGGTAAAACCGACCTATGCGCTGGGAGTGCAAGGGTGTGATTTTACGGAAATTTTTCCTGATTATGTAACTGAAATGCTAAAAATTGGCCTGACAGTATTTGAGCGCAAACTGCCAGGGTTTGCGGCGGCAGATGCGGTGCTGACGGGTGTGGAAACCCGGACATCCTCTCCGGTACGGATAGTACGGGGAGAAAATTTCCAGTCTTCCGCGGTACAGGGGATATACCCTTGTGCGGAGGGGGCAGGCTATGCCGGCGGTATTATGAGCGCGGCAGTAGATGGTTTGCGGGTGGCTCTGTCGATTATAGAAGAGTATGGGCCTATGGAATAAAAAAGAAACCCGGCATATGCCGGGTTTCTTTTGCACCTGTGCTTCCCGGCACGAGTATAATAGGGTAGAACCTTATTGATTGGAGGGCTACCATGAAGATCGGCGTAGCATTTTCCGGCTGCGGCGACAGTGCTTTAGGTGCTTGGGCGTTTGCAGATGAACTGGAAAAGTATTCTTTAAAGATAGATTTATTATCGGTGACATCCCTGTCCGCCATATCCTCACTGCTTTGGAGCTATGGCCAGGAAGAGGGACAAATTCGAAAATATATGGCCGGGCTGATGAAAAGCCCCTCATGGGAGGAGCTGGATTTTACGCTTGCTCCAAAAGAAAAAGGATATCGTTGTCCATTGGCAGTGAACAGTGTGGATGTGCTAACAGGGGTGTCGGTGGTTTATTGCGACCAGCTACATTCAGACGCTTGGAAGTTAAAGACATATCCCCTCGCAGGAAGGGAAAGGCAGGCGCTTCTTTCCACCTTAAGTCCTTATAAGGGGCTGGAGCCACTGTGTTTAGACGACATGCTTCTGTGCGATTTTTCGGTACAGTATGGATGTCCTTGCTTTCCGCTGAAAATGGCCGGAGTGGAAAAAATTTTGTCTGTTTCCTTTTGCGGCGGATACCAGCCGGTACAGGTGGCCGCGGACAGTCTCTCTCTGCTGACAGGAAAAAATTCCGATCTGCATTATTCACTTCCGGCGCCCAAAAGAAAACGGATTGCCAGAATAGAAGAAGCAAACCGACAATTTGTAAGGGAGCATATTTCAGAAATTTATGAAAAATTGTTGTTTTGAAAAAACAGCCGTGTAAGCTTAAACGCTTACACGGCTGTTGCATCTATACCCCAGTGGCCTTATTAATCACGTGCCGTAGAAAAGAATTGGAATGGGAGAGATGGCCTTCCAAGATTTCCTGCTCTGTCACCTTCGCCAGCAAAATCTCCCGCTGGGTTACCCGTTGCCAGTCGTAGGTAATATAAACAAAGCCGTCGTCGCCTTCTTTGGCGTCAGGATAGGCGGCGTCGTTGCGTGGGTCCAACAGCAAAGTGCCTTTCCAGGTTTGGCCCTCGTCCTCGCTGATCATAGCGGTCAGGTTGGTGCGTCCTCTCCAGGATTTTACCGGACCCTGCCGTTTAATATCCTCTAAGTCGATTCGCTCTTTAAACTGGTAATGATTTACCATCAAAAGCCGCCCGGAACGCAGCCGCCGGATAAAGAACCGGGAACAGGGCCCGTCAATATGGCATTTTTTTCCCGGACTCCAGGTACGTCCGCCATCGGAAGAAAAGCTTTCTCCGATCCCATCAAAACTTCTCACCAGCATCCAGATGACGCCGTCGTTTTTCTCATACAGCATATGTTCGTCAAAGCTGCGATTGGGAATATCCGCATGTCCCAAAAGTGAGAAGGTTTCCCCCTGGTCTTTGGAGATATAAACATTGGAAAAAAACTCGTTTTGCAAACCGTGGTCTTCTGTGGCTTTCTCACAGGACCAGATTGCACAGGGGAACAGCCAATCTCCATTGGAAAGGACCGTAGGCTTATTAATCATAATACCGTTCGCTAGACGCCTGGGCAAAGAGAAAGACAGCTCGTTGACATCCGCGTCAGGATTTTCACATATCGATCCCCAAACTCCAATACGGCCGTCGTTAAATCCCCGGCTTTGGTTCCACAGCAGCCACAACCGTCCCAGAGGATCAATCCATAAATTGGGATCATAAAGGCGAATTTCCGCGCTGGGGTGGGAGACGACAATACATCCGTCTTCAAAGGATTTTCCACCGTTATCACTGATAATGGCTTTGACATAATTCCCAGGAACCTCCGGCTGATCGCCGCCGTAAAAATCAACAAAAACCCGGCCTCCCTTGGTCACTTCTACAGAAGGGGCCGCCTGCCATTTCCGAACAGAATCAGAAAACAGGGGGGATTCCGGATTTATGAATATGGTCGCCGGACACATTGCCGGATCGTTATTATACATCATAAAAAATGCTCCTTTTCAAAAGAAGCCTTCAGACAATGATAATAGTTGTAAGCGATTTTATTGTATCTGAAAAAAAGTCGGTTGTCAATTTATAAAAATAATTGTGATAAAATACCTAAAACTACCTTCTCATATTTTATTTTTTAGACGAAAAGTGGACTGAGCAAGTTGACTTTGCGAAAAAAGGGGAATATACTGAAGTCAACCTACTCATCCATGATGAGGTAAATTTAATGAAGCCTGAAGAAAGTTATCCTTTGGTTGTAAGCAATACCACGTGGAAGGAATAAGTTTTATGGCGGGAGAAGGAGTACTATAAGTTATGTTGGATCTGGTTATTCGTAATGGTTTTGTCGTATTGGAAGATGGAGTATTCCTGGGTTCTGTGGGAGTAAAAGATGGAAAGATTTCACTGTTGGGACAGGAAGAGGATGGCTTATGGGAAACGAAAAAAGCGATCGACGCCCAGGGAAAATATGTATTTCCGGGATTTATTGATCCCCATGTACATATGTGGGATCCGGGAAAAGCAATCCGTGACGATTGGTTTCATGCTACACAGGCAGCGGCGGCTGGCGGGATTACCACTGTTATTGAACATCCATTGAGCATCCCTCCGGTGAAAAATGGACCTGCTTTTGATTTAAAACTGAAAACCGCCAGTGAAAAGGCATGCGTAGATTTTGCCTTGTGGGGAGCATTGGTTCCAGGCAACTTAGATCAATTGGAAGAGCTTCATGCAAAAGGAGCGGTAGCGTTTAAAGGGTTTATTTCTTACTGCAACGAGGATTACCCTCATATACCGGATTCCCTCCTCTATGAAGCTCTGAAGATCTCCAAAGAAAAAGGCTATCTTCTGGCGGTACACGCGGAAAATGCGGAAATGGCCGCTACCGGGGAAGAGAAGATGAAAGCCATGGGCAGAAGGGACCCTCTGGCCCATATGGAAAGCCGGGATGAGATCGTGGAACTGGAAGCGATCAACCGGGTAATCTTTTTTACAGAACAGACCGGCGGGCACATGCATATTGTACATATGTCCATCGCTAAGGGCGGGGAACTGATCCGCAAAGCAAAACAAAGAGGGGTACATATTACGGCGGAAACCTGCCCCCATTTTATCGCCGCAGACTGCAGCCTGTTGGAAGAAAGGGCCGGTTTTGCAAAATGCACACCGCCTTTGCGCAGGAAAGAAAATACGGAAAAATTATGGGAGTACGTGGAAGATGGTACCATCGATATGATTACTTCCGACCACACAGATTACCTGTATGAAGAAAAATTAGCGGCGAAGGACGATATCTGGAACTGTGAAAATGGTATGACCGGCGTGGCCACCTTAGCGCCAATGGTCTTGGATGAATGTATGAATAAACGAGGATTTCCTGCCCAGAAGGTAGCCCAGCTGCTTTCCACCAATGCTGCGAAGCTGTTTGGTCTGTTCCCCCGAAAAGGAATCATCCGCCCAGGTGCGGATGCGGATTTTACCCTGGTGGATCTTGAGAAGGAATGGGTAGTGGATGGAAAGAAACTGTATTATAAGCAGGGCTGGAGTCCTTATGACGGGTGGAAAATCAAAGGAGCAATAGATAAAACCATTATCCGGGGTACAGTAGTGTTTGAGGACGGCGTGGTAAAATCTGATAAGGGGTTTGGACAGTATATCAATCCTCGTAAGATAGAAAAATAAGTGAGGACAAGCTGACCTGGAGAATTTTGCGTATGTGATATAATATTCTTCATAAACATCAATACAGACAACTGAGGAGTAAAACTATGCACGAATTAAATTTAAAAGAGATCCAGGAAAGCGGTGTATTTAAAACCAATGCGGAATTGATAAAATTTTTAATCCTTTATTATCTTTCACAAGCAAAAAATGCGGTAGGAAGCTGGATTTTAAACGACCAGCTCAACCGAGTGGGCGTCAAAACCAGTTTGGCTACAGTAGGACGTATTTTAAAGACACTGGATGGGGAAGAATTTACCCTTCAGGAAAATGGGCAAGGACGTGTGATTACTCCTGAAGGAAATCTTTACTTAACCGCCAAGGTGGAGGAAATACGAAAGACAAAGCTTAACAATCAACTGCTTGACTCCGTAAAGATCGCTTCCGTAAAGCAGCTTATGGATCTTTTTCGGGCCCGTATCATTATTGAGACAGAAGTGGTAAAAATGGCGACTCAAGCGGCAGATCAAAAAGATTTACAGTATCTGGAGGAGATTGTGGAAGAGGCTAACGCTAACCTGGATAATATCCCGCTGGTGACCAAACTAAACGCTCAGTTTCATACGGAGATCGCCCGTATAGCGGACAATCAGTTTTTAATTTCCAGCATTAATATCCTGATGGATGAACAGTGGGGGATTGAAACCGATCATCATGAAATGCGGGAAGGTTATAACAATGAAGCTAACGATCATTACCATAAAATGATTTTAGAAGCGATGCAGCAAGGGGATGCGGAGAAAGCGGCAAAAAGGATGCGCAAGCATCTGGAAGCTTTGCGGGATAATGCGTTGAAAGGAATCAGCTTAAGAAGTTAATAAAAAGAAGGGGGGAAAACAGCAGATGGATAAATGTGTACAGATGATTGGAATTACCAAGCGCTTTGGTGATGTAACTGCCAACAGCCAGGTTAATTTTACTTGTAGTCCGGGACACATCCATGGGCTGATAGGAGAAAACGGCGCAGGAAAAACTACGTTGATGAAGATTTTATACGGAATGTACACTCCCGACGAGGGTGAAATACATATAAATGGGGAGCCAGTAAAGCTCACCAGCCCCAAGACGGCTATTAAATACGGAATTGGCATGGTGCATCAGCACTTTACCTTAGTTCCGTCCCTGTCGGTGGTACAGAATATCATCCTGGGACGTCCGCCTAAAAAGACGGGAGATGTCATTGATATGAAGGCTGCCGCCCAGCAGGTAATTCAGATGTCGGAAGCTTATAACCTGAAAGTAGATCCTTACGCTATTGTAGACGATCTTCCGGTGGGCATCCGGCAGCGGGTAGAAATCCTCAAAGCGCTTTATCTTGGCGCGGATATCCTCATCCTTGATGAGCCGACAGCTATTTTAACCCCCCAGGAGATCAATCAGCTTTTTCTCACTCTGACGGAACTGAAAAATAAAGGGAAAAGCATTATTCTGATTACTCATAAGCTGGCGGAAATGATGTCGGTAACTGATGATATTACCATTCTTTGCAATGGTATCGTAACCGGTCATCTGCAAACAGAAAAAACCAACGAAGAAGAAATCGCCCGTATGATGGTGGGCAAGGATACTAAGCTTACTGTGACTAAGCAGGACAATCCTACAGGACAGGTGAAACTCAAGGTAGAGAATCTTAACTATTATAATAAATTTGGCGTAAAGATGCTTAATGATGTTTCTTTTGAGGTAAAAGCGGGAGAAATTGTGGGAATTGCCGGAGTACAGGGAAACGGACAGACGGAACTTATTGATGTAATCTCCGGATTTGAAAGAGATTATGAAGGTACGGTTGTTATTAATGATGCCGTATTTTCTCCCAGCAATGGGGTGGCCCAGAGGCGCAGGCAAGGGCTTTCTCATATTCCCGAAGACCGACAGACCCGGGGCGCGGCATTGGACGCTTCTCTTTTACAAAACTATACTATGTCAAACTTTGAAGGAGAAGGAGAAAAGAAAAAGTATTTTATCAATTGGGGCAAACAGAAAAAGCGAGCGGAAAGATGCCTGAATGATTTCAAAGTAAAGTTTGATAAGGTAGAAATCCCCGCTTATTCACTTTCCGGGGGTAATTTACAAAAATCTATTGTAGCCCGGGAGATGGAGATGGGCCCAAAAGTTCTTATCGCGGCGCAGCCGAGCCGAGGGGTGGATATCGGAGCAACTATCTTTATCCATGAACGGCTGCTGGACAGGCGTGGAGAAGGAACCGCCATTCTGCTGGTTTCTTATGAACTATCGGAGATTATGTCTTTAAGCGACCGGATTTTAGTTATGTATAACGGCCGTATCATCGGCGAAACTACGCCCAAAGAAAGTACAGAGGAAGATATCGGCCTTCTCATGGCAGGACTTCACAACAGCAAGGGGGAAGTACAGTGAATTTCGACTTCAGGCAAAAACCGATTAAAGTAAAAACCGCGTTATTCGCTGTTATGCTGGGACTTCTTGCAGGCGCGGTCCTTATTCTGTTTACCGGAAATAATCCGTTGGTGATTTATGGATATATGTTTAAAGGCGCTTTCGGAAGCGCGTCCTCTATCGCTTCCACACTTCGTTGGGCGACTCCACTTCTTTATGCGGGACTTGCGGCTACGATCGCTTTCCGGGGAGGAATGTTCAACTTCGGTGTAGAGGGGCAGCTGTATGTAGGCGCATTGGCCGCCGCGCTGGTAGGTATTTACGGCGCAGGGCTTCCTAAAATTATCCATATATTAGCCTGTATGCTGGCGGCGATGGCAGCGGGGCTGGTATGGGCGATTTTGCCGGCGATCATTCGAGTAAAGCTGGGAGGAAACGAAGCAATCCCAGCCATGATGCTCAATTATGTTGCGATGAATCTTTGTGATTTTTTAGTACAGCGTTTTTTTCTTCCGGAAAACACTTTTGGCCAGACAATGGCAACTGCAAATGTGGCGGAGCAGGTAAAATTGGCGAAGATTATTCCGCCTTATACGGTGACCTACGGATTTGTAATTGCTTTTGTACTCATTGTAGTGGCCCATTTTATGCTCAAATATACCAAAGCTGGATACCGCATCTCCATGACGGGGATGAACTCGGAGTTTGCCCAGTACGGCGGTGTAGATGTAAATGGCGTGCGGGTGAAAGTTATGCTTCTCAGCGGAGCGGTAGCTGGACTTTGCGGCGCCGTCGAAGTAATGGGCGTTACTTGGCGGTATGAATCCGGATTTTCTCCCGATTTCGGTATTGAGGGAATCCTAGCTTCCCTTTTAGGCGGCAACGAACCCTTCGGACTGCTGATCGGCGCGCTGTTTATGGGAGCGGTAAAAGCCGGTTCCCTGGTGGTAGAACGAAGCGCCGGTATCCCAAGAGCGCTGGCGGAAGTTATCAAGGCTCTGATTATTTGCTTTGTATCCGCAAGACTGCTTTCGGAATATCTGGGAATGGATCGATTGGAAAAATGGCTGAAGGGGAAACTGAAAAGAACCGCCCCGGCAGGCGCCAACCAAGTAAAGGAGGGTTAGGTCATGGTAAATACGTGGATTATAGCGATTTTGCGTTTATCCGCCCCCATCCTTTTGTGCGCAGTAGGGTCGCTGTTTTGCGACCGGGCGGGGGTAACCAACATCTCCCTGGAAGGTACGATGCTCTTAGCAGCGTTTATGGGCGTGTTCGGCAGTTATTACAGCGGAAGTTGGATTATTGGAATTTTATGCGCAGTAGCGGCGGGAGTATTGGCTTCCTTGTTCTTTGCCTTGATTACCTTAAAATTTGGGGGCGCGGAGTTAGTCGTCGGCTTTACAATGAATGTTCTGTTGGATGGGCTGACAGTATTTATGCTCCGGTCGATCTTTAAAGTATCCGGCTCCCTCGTATCGGAAAAGGTAATCGGCGTACCGTCTTTTACAATTCCCGGACTTACCAAAATTCCGGTTATCGGAGGTTTTGTAACCGATTTAAATATTTTAGTAGTACTGGCGTTTATCAGCGTATTCTTAGCGCATTTTATTTTTAAACGCACCCATTTAGGATTGAAGGTACTTTCCAGCGGAGAAAATCCTCAGGCAGCCGCTACAGTAGGGATCAATGTATATGGAATTCGGCTTCTGGCGCTGGTAATAACAGGCGTTCTATGCGGACTTGCCGGCGCGCAGCTTTCTTTGGGATATTTATCCATGTTTACAGAAGGAATGACCGCCGGACGAGGATTTATCGCCTTGGTAGCAGTGATGTTCGCAAGAGGAAGTTCCATGAGAGTACTGTTGGTAACCTTGCTTTTTGGGGCGGCGGAGATGATGTCAAACTATCTTCAGTTATTCCAGTATTCGTCCTATCTGATTTTGATGATTCCATATCTCTGTGTAATCCTTCTCACTCTGCTTCAGTTGATCCTGGAACAGCAGGGAAAAAAGAAGAGAATGATAAGTGCCCGGGAAAAAACAGCGTAAGGTTTTTATTTGAGGAGCAACCTCAAATTAAAAAATATATAACTTACAGGAGGAAAGAAAATGAAAAAGTTCTTATCAATCTTACTGGCTGCAGTATTGGTTTGCACCCTGGCGGCCTGTGGCGGGGAAACACCGGCCCCATCCAGTGCCGACGCTCCGGCTTCCGACGCTCCGGCGGATGAATCTGCGGCTCCCGCAGATGATGCGGCCGCAAGCGACATGAATATGTCCGCAGCGTTTGTCACTGTACAGCCGTTAGGAGATCCGACGATTGATCTTTGTTACGCGGGATTTACTAAGGCGGTAGAAGAATTCGGATTTGAAAAAACCACAGTAGTAGAAGCAAAAGCCGGAGAATATGAGGAAAACTTCCGCGCTTTGTGTGAGGAAGGATACGGCCTGATCATTGCCAATATGCCGGAACTGCAGGAAGCGGTAGGGCGTGTTGCGCCTGATTACCCAGATACCAAATTTATGATTGCTTTAGGTGAGGCCGCTGGCGATAACGTAATCAGCACTTGGAATATTGAACAATACGGCACTTATATTACCGGCGTATACGCTGGTCTTATGACCAAAACAAATAAAGTAGCCTTCCTGGGCGGCGTTGACAATGACCAGTTAGGACGCGTAGGCGGCGGCTTTATTGATGGCGTAAAAGCTTCCAACCCGGATTGTGAAGTAGAAGTTCTGTTTGTAGGCTCCTTTACCGATCCTACCAAAGGCAAGGAAATGGCTTCTCTGCTTTATAATGAGGGCTGCGATATTATCTTCCAGGCCTGCGCTCAATCCGGACTGGGCGTGTTTGAAATCGCAAAAGAACTGGGCGAAGGACACAATATCATCGGTATCGATGTAGACCAGAACGGCAACATCCCTGGACAGGTAATCGGTTCCTTCGTTACCCCGTATGATCAGTGGGTATATGAAGCTATGAAAGAATATGCCGAAGGCAAATTTGAAGGCAGAGTAATCTATCGCAGTGTTGCGGAAGGTACCACCCTGAAAATGGCCACCGATTATATCGATGTTCCTCAGGAAGTAATCGATGCGGTGGACGAAGCGACCCAGAAGGTTCTCAACGGAGAAGTAGAGCCTTCCGATACGATTAAAAAGGCGTAATATTACGAATAGAGGAGAGGCGCTCTCATACATAGAAAGCGCCTCTCACACTACCTGCACAGGAGGAAATGGATATGAGTACGGTAATGTTAATTGGCTGTACAGGGCTGATCGGCTCTGCGCTTACCCGGCGGATGCTGGAAGCGGGGTATCGGGTAATCGGATATTCCAGGGGCGATGTGAAAATAGAACACCCGAATTTTATTTCATGCCGGGGCGAATTATCAGAATTAAGCACCATGGTACGTATTATGCAGCGGTACCAGGTGGATACTGTAATACATAACGCGGCGCTGTCTCACCCCAAAATGGCACAGGATAATCCATATAAGATGTTCCAGATTAACCTGGTAGGGGTAATTAACTCCATAGAAGCAGCGAGTATTTCCAAAGTTAAACGATATCTTTTCTCCAGCGCGGCAGGGGTTTACGGAAACAATATTTCTGATCCGATTTATGAGACGGCGCCGCTTCAATCAGAGTGCGCGTACGACTCTGCAAAAATTGCGGCGGAAGAAGTGGTAAAAAACTACGGCCTGGAATGCGCTGTCCTTCGAATCGGTTTTGTATATGGACCGGGACGGGTGCATGAATGTCCGATTGCTATGTTGGTACGGGAAGTACAGGCGACTGGAAAGGCCAATTGGCCATCCGGACGGGATCAGTATTTGGATTTTATTCATATTGACGATACAGTAGATGGATTTATAGGGGCGATTGCAGCTCCGAAACTCAATTATAAAATTTATAATTTAGGAGGAGGACGGCTCACCCCATACCAGGATGTAATTAAAATTGTAAATAAGCTCTATCCGCAGGCGCAAATTTCTGTAGGACCTGGCGGGTTAGGGTATGACGATATCGGACGCATGGACAACAGCCGTGCGCTGGAGGACTTTGGCTATGCCCCTAAAGTTTCCTTGGAACAGGGAATAGAAGGGTATGCCCAGTGGCTGAAAACACAAGAATAGCCCTGTTTTCAAACAAAGGAGATACCACCCATGAATGAACAGCTGATCATATCATTTAAACAAAAGCTTTTAAAAGGACAGGCGGTTTTCGGCCCATTTATGAAAACCTGTGATCCTGCATTTGCGGAAGCCGCTGGCTATGCGGGGATGGACTTTGCGATTTTAGATATGGAACATGGACCGATAAGCGTTCAGGAAATGCAGAACAATATCCGAGCTGCTCAGATCGCCGGTATTTTGCCGGTAGTACGGGTGCCTGCAGTCACGGAAGAAGCCATCGGAAAAGCGCTGGATATCGGAGCTGCCGCAGTAGAAATTCCCCAGATTTCCTCGGCCAAACAGGCCATGCAGGCAGTACAACTGGCCAAATTTTATCCCCAGGGGCAACGAGGCGTGTGCCGGTTTGTACGGGCGGCCCATTATTCCGCGCAACCGAAGGAAGAATACTTTGGCGCGGCCAATAAAAGTATGATTATCATCCAGCTGGAAGGCCAGGAAGCAATTGACAATTTAGAAGAGATATTGGCTGTCCCTGGAATTGATATTGTATTTATCGGGCCATACGACTTGTCTCAAAGCCTGGGACTGCCGGGACAAACGACCCATCCGGCGGTGATCGGCCAGATGGAGGCTATTGTGAAAAAATCCAGGGAAAAAGGAATTGTCGTAGGAACATTTACGGATTCGTATGAATCTATGCGTATGTGGGTAGAAGCGGGGGTACAATATATTTCCTATTCTGTGGATGTAGGAATATTTTACGAGGCCTGCGCCTGGCTGGTGCGTCAATTCAATGAAGTTTCAAAGTCTTTTTAATACCTTTTTCATATTTTCATAGAAAAAGAAGCGCCCCATAATGCGGGGCGCTTCTTTTATTTATTATGGTATGCTTCCATCTTTTCATAAATTTCTTGTAGGCGTTTGATAATCGGAAGATGCTGGGTACACTTTCGTTCACAGGCGCCGCATTTTAAGCAGGAGCCCGCTAACGTATGGGGAATGTCCCAAAGGTTTACCAGTTGGTTATCCATGGCCGAAACATCATTTCCGTTGATCATATATTGGTTGTAGGTATCCATGAACTTAGAAACGGGGATCCCTGCCGGACAGCCTTTACAGTAATCGCACAGGGTGCACATACTGTTAAAATGGGAAGTCAGATGCTTTTTAATGTTATCCAACTGATCCGCCGTTACCGGCCGAAGATTTTCGATGGCGTTTACTGCCTGATCCACTTCTTCTTTGCAGCTGACTCCCGCGAGCACCACATTTATTTCCGGATGGGAAGCATTAAAGCGGATGGCGGCCTTCGCCACCGTGTCGTCAGCAGCTTCTTTTAAAAATGAGAAAAATTCCGGGTTGCGCGGGATCAGCCCTCCCCCCAGGGGATTCATAGTGATTACGCCGATCCCTAGCCGCTTAGCCGCCGCCAAGCCCTCTTGCCGGTAGATAAAGTTAGTGGCGTTATAATTGAGCAGGACCCCTTCAAAATAACCAGTTTCCAGCATCTTTTCAATATCCTTTCCGCTGGCGTGGGTAGAGATATTGATATGTTTAATCAGGCCCCTCTCTTTGGCTTTCATCATAGCCTTGAGCATTCCCATTTTTTCATACCGGACAAACATATCAAAATCCAAAACGCACCACAGGTGGAAAAAATCGATGTAATCTACCCCCAGGCGTTTGATGCTATTTTCAATAGAACGCAGCATATCGTCCTGCGTTTTTTCTCCTGTATTCTCCGGGGACGCTTTAGAAGTAATATAAATTTTGCTTCGGTCCATCTGAGAAATTGCCCGTTTGAAAATATCCAGGCTATGATCCCCGCAGTAAAGGGGAGCGCTGTCAAAATAATTAATTCCACGACGGTACGCATGCAGTACTACATCCGCGCATTTATCCAGATCGTTTTCATATTCTTCTTTGCGAAACCGCATTCCTCCACATCCAATGAGGGAAGTTTTTTCACCGGTATGTCCAAATTCCTTATAAATCATTTTCTCGCCGTCCTTCCGCTTGAAATCCTCTGTTTTTATTATATTTGAAATGTGCTATAATAACAATAGATTTCTTAAAATATACGAGGACGGCTATCCTTGGAGAGGATGTCATATTTCATGGAGAAAATAGTTACAATCGCTTGTCCCTGCCTGTTCGGGCTGGAGAGTGTGTTATCTTTTGAAGTAAAAAAACTGGGAGGAGAAAATGTTGTTGTCACCGATGGAAAAGTGACCTTTGACGGGCCGCTGGAAATGGTGGCAAAAGCGAACATTTGGCTTCGCACCGCAGAGAGGGTATGCCTTGTGCTGGGGAGTTTTCCCGCCCGGAGCTTTACGGAACTGTTTGATCAAACAGCCCAGCTGCCTTGGGAAGAATATATCGGGAGGGAAGACGCCTTCCCAGTAAAGGGATGGTCGCTGAACTCGCAGCTGCACAGCGTTCCCGACTGCCAGCGGATTATTAAAAGGGCGGTAGTGCGCCGCTTTGAGAAAGTTTACGGACAAACCTTTTTTGCAGAAACGGGGTGCGTATACCAGATTCAATTTTCTATTCATAAGGACCAGGCGGTTTTGATGCTGGATACGTCCGGAGCGCCCCTGCACAAACGAGGATATCGGGCTAACTCCAATGAAGCGCCCATCAAGGAAACTCTGGCCGCCGGCATGGCGGACCTGGCCCGGGTGCACAGTGACAGCATTGTATATGATCCTTTGTGCGGCTCTGGTACGCTGGTAATCGAAGCGGCGCTCAAGGCGCTGAATATCGCGCCGGGGATTCGCCGGAGGTTTGCTGCTCAGCAATGGAAAGTATTTTCTGACGGAACTTTTGAACGGGTACGCAGGGAGGCGGTAAGCATGGTGCGCAAAGACGCGCCTTTTAGAGGATATGCCAGCGACATCGATCCCCAGTCGGTAAAACTTACCATCGAAAACGCCGCTAAAGCGGGGGTAGCTTCCCGTATTCGGGTAGATGAAAAGGATGTGGCGCACTTTGCCCCTAGGGATTCCCAAGAAAGAGCCATTGTCCTTACCAATCCTCCTTACGGGGAACGCTTGTTGGAGATACGGCAGGCGGAAGAAATTTACCGGATGATGGGAGAAAATATAGGGACCTGCGACAATCTCAACTGTTATATTATCAGCCCCCATGAAGAATTTGAAAAACTTTATGGAAAGACGGCCAATAAACGCAGAAAACTGTATAACGGTATGATTAAATGCCAGTTATTTATGTATTATTAAAAATCAGAAAAAATAAAGAGCGCTCGGAATGAAAAATTCCGAGCGCTTTTTTCTGTTCTAAAAGGGGACGGGCCTTCATAAAATAGGCTATAGAAAAGTTTACTTTAGGACGTGAGAAAATGATAAAAGACAATCGATTTTTGCAGGCGGCGGGCGCGCTTAGCGACCGGATAACATATATTCTTTCCCGTATTCCTTTGGATACGCAGGAGAAGATCAGCGAAGTTCGTCTGCGTATCGGCGGACCTCTGTCGGTGGTATGCGGGACAAGGTCTCTTTTTGTGGAAGAGAGGGGAGGCGTGAGCGGCCATCCCACAAGCGGCAGCGTTATGATTGACAGACGGGATATGCAGGATTGTTTTATCGGACTGTGCGGGTTTGCAGTACATAGCCACCAAAAGGAACTGACCAGTGGATACATCTCCATCAAAGGCGGACATCGGGCGGGAATATGCGCTACAGCGGTAGTGGAAAACGACAGACTTTCCACTGTAAGGGATATCACCTCGATTAATCTGCGTATTGCCCGGGAGATCCGTGGAGCGGCGGACGGCCTAGTAGCCGGATGTTTTTCGGACAAACCTGCAGGGGTGCTTTTGGCAGGAGCCCCCTCCAGTGGAAAAACCACTATTTTAAGAGATCTTTCCCGTCAGTTGGCCGGAGGGGCCAATGGAAATTATTTTAAAGTGTGCGTTGTAGATGAAAGCTCGGAGATTGGCGGAGCTTGCGCCGGGGTTATTCAAAACGACCTGGGAATTACCAGCGACCTTCTTTCCGGCTATCCTAAAGACCGGGGACTTCAAATCGCGGTGCGGTATCTTTCACCGCAGATTATTATCTGTGACGAGATCGCTAACCAAAGCGAAATTGAAGCGGTTGCCGCCGCCGCCAACTGCGGAGTGGCGGTAGTGACCTCGGTTCATGCGGGAAGTATAGAAGAGCTTCTGTTGCGGCCTCAGACAAAACCTCTGTTGGCAAGCGGAGCGTTTGAGTATGTTGTGCAGCTGCAGGGGGCGCAGTCTCCCTGCTGTATTCAGGAGATAAAACAGGTGAGAGAGCTATGACGGGAATGATGAAAATTACAGGTATGATATTAATTGCCGCCTGTACCACAGGAATAGGAATTTCGATGGCCCAGGAACTTTCGGAAAAAGTGCATAAGCTGGAAACGGTGATCGCCGCTCTTTGTACCATAGCAGATCAACTCTCTTACAGTCTGGCTCCCCTGGATGAAATTGTAGGAGACCTAGTAAAAAGAGGTTCTTTCTCCCAGCTGTTTTTTTTACAGTCCTGTCAGGAATTTTGTATTAGCGGACTGCCGTTTCCTACTGCCTGGCGTAAGGCTGTGGAAGAAAACAGGGATCAGCTGGAAGAGGAGGATAAAGGGGTGCTGGCTGGGCTGGCGGACACACTGGGACAATATGACGTAGGCGGACAGCTGACCAGGATAGAACATACAAAATCCTTATTACAGCTTCGGCTGAATGAAGCCAGGGAAAAATGTACCACCCACTCAAAACTATACCGGACGCTTGGTATTTTGGCGGGAGCGTTTTTTATCATTATATTCATATGAGGAGGACGTTTTAAATGGAAGTAGATCTGATCTTTAAAATAGCCGGTATTGGGATTATTGTGGCGGTGCTTAATCAAGTTTTAATTCGTTCGGGAAGGGATGATCAGGCGATGATGACCACCTTAGCGGGATTAATTGTAGCTCTTATGCTGGTCATCTCCCAGATAAACACGTTGTTTGAAACGGTAAAATCCGTTTTTGGGCTTTATTGAAATGGATATGCTTACAGTGACCGGGCTCGCCGTAATTGCGGTAGCCTTTTCCATCATTTTCAAAAAAACAAATCCGGAATATTCCCTGATGCTTTCCTTAATCACGGGGATCATTATTATTTCCATGATTATTGTCTGTGCGGTGCCGCTGTTTGAAAAAATACAGCAGATGCTCAATGCAACCGGAACCCAGGCGGAATATGTAAGTATCTTGTTTAAATGTCTTGGGATCTGTTTTCTTACTCAGATCGCCTGCGACGGATGCAGGGATTTGGGGGAAAGCGCCATTGCTTCCAAGGTGGAAACGGCGGGGAAGATTGCGGTGCTGATGGTGAGTTTACCTTTGTTTGAACGAATATTGGATATTGCGGGCAGCCTGATTGGCTGAGCCAAAGGAAGTAGATAACAGGTGATATGGTGAAACGAGTTTTTTTGATTTTGGGAAATTTGTTCCTGCTCTGCTTGCTGGCAGCACCGGTATATGCCCAGGAAATAGAGCCGCCGGATATGCCGCAGGAGCCGCTGCCTGCGGTGTACGAAGCAGTGGAATATGATCCAGAAAGCGATCTCTTTGAAAATCAGTTGGCGGCTTCCGGCGCGAGGGAGCTATTGGACAACCTGCCAAACGATGCCCAGGAGCTAATGAACGGGGCGGGAATTACCGATATCGATTATCAGCAGCTTTTAAGCCTTTCCCCCGGAGAATTTTTCAAGCAGGTATGGCAAATGGCGATGCAAAGGATCAAACTGCCTTTGACAGTGTTTTGTTCGGTATTGGGAACCATACTGCTGTGCGCTCTGCTGGACAGCCTGAAAACCGCCTTATGGGAAGGAACGATATCTTCGGTATTCTCTGCGGTGGCAGTGGTGTGTGTGGCCGGATCAATTACGGCTCCTATCGTGGATTGTATTACCTATACTGTACGCTCCATCCATGACTGCTCCAATTTTATCCTGACGTTTATTCCGGTTTTTTCTTCTGTGGTTACCGTAAGCGGACAGCCGGTAACCGCAACCACTTACACGGCTTTTCTTTTTGCCGCCTGTCAGGTTGTGTCACAGATAGTAGGCAATACTCTAGTGCCCCTTATGGGGATTTATCTTGCCTTTTGTATTGCTGGGAGCCTATCCAGCGGCATTCAGGTGACTGCCGTAGCCAAAGCGATCAAGTCCATTGTAAGCTGGACCCTGGGGCTTCTGCTTACATTGTTTGTGGGATTGATGTCTTTGCAGACCATGGTAGCTTCCGGAAGCGATACGGTAGCGGCAAAAGCCGCTAAGTTCTTGATTGGAAGCTTTGTTCCGGTGGTAGGAGGCGCGCTTTCTGACGCTTTTGCGGCCACTCAGGGATATTTAAGGCTGCTTCGTACAACTGTGGGCGCCTTTGGAATTATTGTGGCCCTGATGACGTTTTTACCGGTATTTTTACAAACGGTAATATGGTATTTTACCGTTAATATCACCGGCGCGGTCAGCGATATGCTGGGCATACGGCAGGTAGGGGACATTTTAAAAAGCGCCGGAACAACTCTGGGAATTTTAATGGCGGTCATCTTAAGTTTTGCCATGCTGGTGATTATTGCCACTTCTATTGTATTAATGACCGGGACAGGGGTGTGATTATGGATAGTATCCGGCAATGGGCCTTTGGGGTATGCGCCGCGGCGATTGCTTGTGGGATTACCCAGTTGATTTTACCCAAATCTTCCATGCAAAGAATGTTTACTATTACCTGCAGCGTATTTTTTCTTTCTTGTCTGGCGGCGCCGGTGATGTTAGGACCGATTACCTTGGACATCCAAGACGATTATCAGATTCAGATGGAAATTCAGGAAAGGACGCAAAGACTTCACTTTGCAGTAGAAGAAGATTATCATCAAACCGCTACGGAAAGTATTCGCAAAGCGGCAGCGCAAATTCTGGAAGAAATGGGAATAGATTATAACAAAATTTACATAAACATTAATACTCAAGGACAAAATGGCATATCTATTAGTGAGTGTGAAATTGAACTTAATGAAAAATACTTCCCGCAGCATGACCAGATCCGGCAAAAATTAATGGATACGCTGGGAGTGAACGTGCTGATCGGATATGTAAAGGAGTGACCACATGGATGCGAAAAAAAGACTCACAGAAAGCAAACGATCATTACTTGCCTTGTTTAAAACCAGGCGGACGAATATTATTCTTTGCCTCGGGATAGGCGGGATTATTTTGATTATGCTTTCTGTGCTGCTGCCGTCTGGATTTGCCACGACAAAGAAAAATCCCGATGTAGGCGTGTCGGTCACCTCAGAAGAATACGCTTCCCAGATGGAAGACAAACTGACAGGAATCATAGGGAAAATTGAGGGCGTAGGAAAATGTGAGGTTATGGTCACATTAGAAAGCGGCGTAGAATATATTTACGCGGTGGAAGAGACAATGAATATCAATGAGACGAATAATTTTGAAGGGGAAGAAGTAAAAAAACAATCCCAGCAGAATAATATCCAGCAAAAATACATAGTAGTAGATGCAGGGAGTGGAAAAAAAGAGGCTCTGTTAAAAACGGAAAAACCTCCAGCGATCCAAGGGGTTGTGGTGGTATGCGAGGGGGCGGGAAGCGCCGTCGTACAGGAAAGGGTTACCCAAGCGATCACTACCGCCCTGGGAATTTCCTACGGCAAAGTATGCGTTACAAAAATAAGTTAATATTAAGCCAGCTATTATACAATTTGAGGAGGAAACCTGTATGAATATGATTATCGGTAAAAAACAAATTATTTTAGCGTCGCTGATTGTCGGTCTCGGTATTGCCGTATATGTAAATTATCAGTTTGCGCAGGCGGATGGGGATCTGACCGCCACTAACGCTTTGGGAGAAGAAAAAAGTTATGGAGACGCCCAGTTGGTAGACGCGCAAGGCAATACGATTGACGCTTCCGATGGGGAAGCCTATTTTGCAGAAGCAAAATTAACCCGGGAACGTTCCCGCGACGAGGCGGTAGAAACCTTAGCTCAGATGATGCAAGAAGCGGATGTGGATCCGGATATTAAAGCGGAGATGTCTTTGAAAGCGGTAGAACTGGCAAAATCCATAGAAACCGAAGGGAAAATTGAAAATCTTATTAAAGCCAAAGGCTTTGACGAATGTATGGTATACTACGATACAGAAAATGTAGATGTGGTAGTAAAAACTGAAGGAGAAGGGCTGGGTACCGACCAGGTTGCGCAGATGAAAGATATTATCATTAAAGAAACAAGTATTCCGGTAGAAAACATTTCTATCGTAGAGATCAATTAAATTTTAAAATGAAAAAGCCTGCCGAAGGGCAGGCTTTTTTCTGTTAAGTTTATATTAATTCGTGTGTATATAAGGTTGTATATTCGGAAAATTATGTTATAATATACAGTGTATTATTTTGTTTGTTTGGATTTATAAGCGGGAAGAAAGGGCGTTTATGCCCACTAGTGATAATAAAGGAGAATAGGCTATGCAGAATGTAGAAAGCTCCCAGCCAATCGGCAACCTGAAAATTTCACGGGATGTTATTGCAACTATCGCAAAATTTGCTACGCTGGAGATTGAAGGGGTAGCGTCTTTAGCGTCGTTTGCCACCAATATTAAGGGATGGCTGCTGAAAAAACAAACTGCCAAACCCATTGTAATTGAACTTTCTGACGATATTGCGGTTATCGATATTCATGTGAATATCAAATCTGGGATCAATATCCCCTGCGTTGCCCAGAAAATTCAGATTGCGGTAAAAGAAGCGGTTCAGAATATGACCGGTATTGCGGTTTCCAGAGTAAATGTTGATATTGCGGGGATTGTTTTTGATGAACCGGAAACTGTGGTGCAGGAAGAATAATTAATTCATACCCTCCCCGTATTCGGGAGGGTATTGTTTTAATACGAGTTAAGGTGTGGGAAAATGAAACATATGAAAAGAAGTGAAGCCAGGGAACAGGCGTTTATCCTTGTGTTTGAGAGGTCGTTCAAGGATGAAACCATTGATGAAATCATTGAAGAAGCGCAGATCGGCCGCAATTTGGAGGTGGATCCTTACGCCAGGCAGCTGGCGTCTGGGGTGTCTGATCATATGCCTTGGCTGGACGAAACAATCAGTACTTATTCAAAAAAATGGAAGCTCAATCGTATGTCCCGCGTGGCGTTGTCCATTCTGCGTATGAGTCTTTGGGAAATTGACCATGTGGATACGGTTCCGGTAGGCGCCTCGATCAATGAAGCGGTGGAACTGGCTAAAAAGTACGGAAATGAAGACGACTTTTCCTTTGTCAATGGAGTCCTAGGCGCTTATGTGCGGGCGAAAGCGCCGCTACAGGAAGAAAACTTACCTGAGATGGAACAGACGGAGGATAAAAAAATTTTTTCCGAGGAAGAATAAAAGATGGCTCGTTTTCTTGGCATTGATACCAGTAATTATACTACTTCCACAGCGATTTATGATACCCGGACCCATTGCGTATTCCAGCAAAAGCAGCTGCTGCAAGTCAAAGAAAGCTCCCTTGGCCTTCGCCAAAGCGACGCTGTGTTTTCCCATGTTAAACAGCTGGGGGATCTGCTGTGCGAATTGCTGGAAAGGCAGGGTTCCCAATTGGACGGGGTGGGAGTTTCCATTCGCCCCAGGGATGTGCAAGGTTCCTATATGCCCTGCTTTTTGGTAGGAGAACTGGTTGCCCGCAGTGTGGCTGCGGCCAAAGAAATACCGGTTTATTTTTTCTCCCATCAGGCGGGACACATTATGGCGGCTTTGTACAGCGCGCAGCGGCTGGACCTGATAAACGAAACCTTTGTGGCGTTTCATCTTTCCGGCGGTACCACGGAGTGCCTGCTGGTTACGCCAAATAAAGAGGGCGTATTTTCTGTACAGCTTCTTGCCAAGTCGATGGATTTAAAAGCCGGCCAAGTGGTGGACCGGACGGGAAAATTGCTGGGTCTGCCTTTTCCAGCGGGAAAAGAGCTGGAAACGCTTGCCTTAAAAAGTGAAAAAATTTATAAAATTCATCCTACCTTTAAAGGGAAGGACTGCTGTCTTTCCGGCTTGGAGAACCAGTGTCAAAAATTGCTGGCCCAGGGAGAAGCGAAAGAAGAGATTGCCGCTTACTGTATCCAGTATCTTTTGGCAGTAGTGGAGAGGATGACAAAAAATATAAAAGAAGAGCTGGGGGATCTGCCGATTGTTTATTCCGGCGGGGTTATGTCAAACAGCATGATCCGTCAAAAGATCACGGAAAAATATGGAGGCTATTTTGCCCAGCCGCAGTTTTCTTCGGATAACGCCGCCGGTGTCGCGGTGTTGGCTTCGGTGCAGAGAAAGGGCGGGACAGAAGAATGAAAGGTTTGGGTATTGTAACTGTCAGCCAGCTCAACCGATATGCGAAATCCCTGTTGGAAGGGGATCAAATTCTTTCCGGGTTGATGGTAAAAGCAGAAATATCCAATTTTGTGCGCCACTATAAATCCGGGCATATGTATTTTACCTTAAAAGATGATTTTGCCGCCATTAAGGCGGTAATGTTCCGCGGTTATGCAGAATATATAAAGTTTACGCCAGAAAATGGTATGTCGGTGATTGTCACCGGTTCGGTATCTCTTTACGAACGGGATGGTTCCTATCAGTTTTACGTTACCGATATGCAGCCGGAAGGGCTGGGCTCGCTTCAATTGGCATTGGAACAGCTCAAAGAAAAGCTTTCCAAGGAAGGGCTCTTTTCCCAGGAGCGCAAACGCCCATTGCCGCATTATCCGGAGACCATTGGCATTATTACTTCCGAAGGGGCGGCGGCCCTTCAGGATATACTAAATATTTTAAGCCGCAGATATCCGGCGGCAAAAGTGCTCTTGTATCCTGCTTTGGTGCAGGGCGCCAAAGCGGCGCAAACATTGATTGACGGTCTTTACTGTTTTAATAAGCAAAAACTCTGCGATGTTATTATCCTTGGCCGGGGCGGCGGTTCGCTGGAAGATTTATGGGCCTTTAATGATGAAAATCTGGCCCGGGCCATCGCCGCCAGTGAAATCCCGGTGATTTCTGCCGTGGGACACGAAACGGATGTTACTATTGCCGATCTGGCGGCGGATGTAAGAGCGCCTACTCCTTCTGCGGCGGCGGAATTAGTGGCCCCCAATCTTTCAGACGTGCGCTATTATTTGGACGAGCTGCACCGCAAATGCGCCTCTGGCCTTTTAAGCGTAGTGGACAGATGGCAGCAGCGCCTGGATTTGGTGAAAGCCCAGTCCCGCCTTACTAGTCCTATGCGCCGAGTGCAGGAATATTCCCGGCAAGTGGAATATCTGTCCCAGAATATCCGGGAGCAGATGGAACGAAAGCTGGAGCATACTCAGACGACGCTGCGTTACCTGACACGTATGACGGAAAGCGTAAGCCCTGTGCGCTTGCTGGAACGGGGCTACTCGGTAGCCAGCATAGAAAATAAAACGGTAACCTCTATCTCCCAGATAAAACCAAGGGACTTAATGATAACGCAGGTAAAAGATGGACAAATTATCTCACAGGTCCTAGAGTGCAGAAAGAACGAGGAGCAGACGATATGAAACAGCAGACGTTAGAAACCGCTATTCAGCGGCTAGAAGAGATTACAGCTCAAATGAACGACAGCGAATTAACCGTGGATCAATCGATCACCTTATATACGGAAGCGGTAAAATTAATTGAATTTTCGGAGAAAAAATTGGCGGATGCCAAACTGAAAGTGGAAAAACTTTCGGTGGGAGTACAAAATGAGGAATGACAGCTATCAGACGAAATTAGAAGAATATGCGAGGCTGACGGAAAAAGCCTTGGAGGAAAAAACCACTTGGGGCGCCTGCAGGCAGCGCCAGGTTCTGGATGCCATTCGTTACAGTCTGCTGGGAGGAGGAAAACGGCTGCGTGCGGCGATGGTGCTGGAATTTGGCCGGCTTTGCGGCGCGCCTGTTCCGGCGGCCCTGGATTTGGCATGCGCGGTGGAGATGGTTCATGCCTATTCGTTAATTCACGACGATCTTCCTTGCATGGACAATGATGATTACCGCAGAGGAAAACCCTCTTGCCATAAAAAATTTGGAGAAAGTACGGCCCTTCTCGCAGGGGATGGGCTTTTAACCTTAGCGTTTGAGACGATTTTCAGTTCCCGGGTGCTTACCAGCCAGCAAAAAAATGACGCTGCGGGAATTTTGGCGCAGGCGTCGGGGATATTTGGTATGATCGGCGGTCAGGTAATCGATTTGGAAAGTGAAGGTCAAAAAATTGATATGGACGCTTTGAATACCTTGTATGCCTTGAAAACAGGGGCGCTTTTAAGATGCGCGGCCCTGCTCGGGTGCATAGCCGGCGCGCCGGAGCCGGAATTTTTGGAAGCTTCTCAGATATACGCGAGAAAATGCGGATTGGCATTTCAGATTACCGATGATATCCTGGATGTGATGGGAGAAGAGGAAAAGCTGGGAAAACCAATTGGAAGTGACCGGGAAAACAAAAAGACCACTTATGTAACCCTGCTGGGATTAGAGGGTGCGAAGCAGAGCGCCCGGCAGCAGATAGAACAGGCAAAAGAGAGTGTGAAGGAGTTTGAGGAGAATGGCTTTCTTTTATGGGTAGCGGATATGATCTTAACTAGAGATCATTAACTGCCGTCATGTTAGGGAGAATGAAAGGAAAAGGAAATTGGGGGGGCAGTTTATGAATGTGTGGGAGATAATTACAAGTAATTACATCATAAATATCGGTTTTTTATCCTGGTTTTTGGCCCAGCTGTTAAAAACGTTATTTTCTTATATGAAAAATAAACGGTTTGATTGGGAGCGTCTTGTGGGTGCGGGTGGAATGCCCAGCTCCCATTCTTCGCTGGTATGTTCTATAGCAGTTGGGATGGCAAAAACAATGGGGTATTCCTCTCCGGAATTTGCTCTTTCCCTGGCCCTTGCGGGAATTGTCATGTACGATGCTATGGGAGTGCGCCGGGCAGCGGGGGAACAGGCGAAGGTGCTTAATAAGATGGTAATCGATTTTAAATCTACTTTTCTTGTGTTAAAACGGGAATTTGAGATTGCCACAAGCAAGGAAAAGTTCACCCAGGAAGAAATTCAGGCCCATGAAGCAGAAAGCAAAGAATTAAAGGAGTATCTTGGACATACCCCCTTGGAAGTGCTGTGCGGAGCGATTTTAGGCATTGCTATCGCGGTTATTGTTCCGGTAAATTAATTTTCCCTACTCAAAAGAGGTGTAAGATTGGCAAAGTATAATCTGTTAAATAAGATAAATTCTTCGAAGGATGTAAAAAAGCTTTCCCTGCAGCAGCAGGAAATCCTTTGTTGGGAGATCAGACAAAAGTTAATACATACAGTATCCAAAAATGGGGGCCATTTGGCGTCCAATTTAGGGGTAGTGGAATTGACGGTTGCGCTGCATACAGTATTTGATCTGCCCAAAGACCAGATTGTATGGGACGTGGGGCACCAGTGTTATACCCATAAGCTGCTCACCGCGCGCAGAGAACAATTTTCTACCCTACGGCAGGAAAATGGAATTTCCGGTTATCCCCGCCAGCAGGAAAGCCCTTGCGATTCGTTTATTGCAGGTCATGCCAGCACATCGGTTTCTGCGGCTTATGGACTTGCAAAAGCAAAATCCCTGACAGGGGATGAGCATCATGTGATCGCGGTAGTGGGGGACGGCGCCTGTACTGGCGGAATGATATACGAAGCTTTTAATAATGCTGGGCGGAGCGATGAAAATCTGATTGTTATTATTAATGATAACGATATGTCCATTTCTAAAAGCGTAGGATCGCTGGCGCGGTATTTGGCTAAAAAAAGAGCGTCCACGGGATATATTCACTTGAAAGATAAAGTGGAAGAAACGGTAAAAAAGGTACCGGTGGTCGGCGGAAGCCTGCGCAATATTATTTCCGATTCTAAGGCGATGTTCCGTCAGGCTATTTATCACAGCAACTTCTTTGAGGATTTTGGTTTTGATTATTTGGGACCGGTAGACGGGCACAGTCTGAAAGATTTGATCCCGGTACTGCACCGGGCGAAAGAATTAAAAAAGCCTGTGGTTGTCCATGTATATACGGTAAAGGGAAAAGGATATATTTATGCGGAGCAAAACCCTTCTAAATATCATGGAATAGGCGCTTTTGATAAAAAGACGGGGGAATGCCTTCCTTCCCAGGATAGCTTCTCTTCTGTTTTTGGGGAGACCCTTACAAAACTGGCGAGAAAAGATAAAAAAATCTGTGCTATTACCGCTGCGATGCAGCAAGGCACCGGCTTGGTTCCTTTTGTCAAAGAGTTTTCTGGAAAAGGACGATTTTTTGATGTAGGCATCGCGGAAGAACATGCGGTCACCTTTGCAAGCGGGCTGGCGGCCAATGGAATATTACCGGTTTTCGCCGTATACTCTACTTTTTTGCAAAGAGGGTATGACCAGCTGATTCATGACGCTTCAATCGAGCGGCAGCATATTGTGCTGGCGGTAGATCGGGCGGGGATTGTAGGGGACGATGGGGAAACCCATCAGGGGATGTTTGACGCGGCGTTTCTATCCTCGATTCCGAATACTACAGTTTATTCCCCCTCCAACTACGGGGAGCTGCGAAGCTGCCTTAGCCGGGCGATTTATGAGGACCAGGGGGTATGTGCGGTTCGTTATCCCAGGGGATCCCAGGGAGAGACCGGCGATCCTGCGGAGTTTGATTTGGATTATATCCATCGTAAAGACGGCGGCCAGACTTTGCTGATTACCTATGGGCGGGAATACGATCAGGCGGTGCAGGCCCAATGGATATTGCAGCAGCAGGGAAAAAAAGTGGATATTCTTAAATTGATTAAAATTTCTCCTTTGCCTGCGGAGTGTATTGCTCTGGCGAAAAAGTATCGTAATATTTTCTTTTTGGAAGAAGGAGTGAAGCGCGGAGGCATTGGGGAATATTTTCTTTCCGGCCTGGCGCAGCTCCACTACCGGGGAAACTTTGAAATTTGCGGGATTGAACAGCCGTTTATCCCTCCTATGACAATTACTGCCGCTTTAAAGCGGTGTGGATTGGACGCTCAGTCCATAGCAGATCGGATATTGGAACTTTAACTGACAGGTGATGGGATGAAAAATAGATTGGATATCCTGCTGGTGGAAAAAGGCTTTTTTCCCAGCCGGGAAAAAGCCAAAGCGGTTATTATGGCAGGGCAGGTGTATGTAGACAACCAAAAAGCGGATAAGCCGGGAATGGCTGTGGATTCCAATGCGGATATTCAGGTCCGGGGGGACACGCTGAAGTATGTCAGCCGGGGAGGGCTGAAGCTGGAAAAAGCGATGCAGGTGTTTCCCATCTCCTTGCGGGATAAAATCTGCATGGACATCGGCGCCTCCACCGGCGGATTTACCGATTGTATGCTGCAAAACGGTGCGGTTAAGGTGTATGCTGTGGATGTAGGCTACGGACAGTTGGCATGGAACCTTCGCAACGATGCGCGGGTGGTCAACTTGGAAAGAACCAATATCCGTTACGTAACCAAAGAACAGGTTCCTCTGCCGATTGATTTTATCAGCGTGGACGTATCATTTATCTCATTAAAGCTGGTACTTCCGGTAGCGGCTTTGCTGTTAAAAGAAGAAGGGGAAGCGGTTTGTCTGGTAAAACCCCAGTTTGAAGCCGGCCGGGAAAAGGTCGGGAAAAAAGGGGTGGTTCGAGACAAAAATACTCATATAGAGGTTTTAAAAAATGCGATGGGCTATGCGAGGGATAACGGATTTTCTGTGCAGGGCCTGACGTTTTCCCCGGTAAAGGGGCCGGAGGGAAACATTGAATATTTAATGTTTCTTAAAAAAGGCCCTGGGGAGGAATATACACAAATACAAAATCAGGCGGTTGTTGAACTAGTGGATAAATCTCATATAGATTTGGAGTAGAGGCTATGAACATAAAATCTGTACTTCTTATGCCTAACCTGACCAAAGAGAATATTCATCTGTTGATGGAAAAGATTATTGACACCCTCAAAGCTTCTGGATGCGAGGTATGTTTGGACCTGCGTTATAAAGAAGAGTTCGGCGGGTGTGTGTACGGTGAGTTTGAACAGCTTGTGGGTCAATGCGACGCGGTTGTGACGGTAGGCGGAGACGGTACGATTTTACATAGTGCGAAGCATGCATTGATGCATGATAAGCCTATTTTAGGGGTGAACGCCGGCCGACTTGGATATCTAGCGCAGGTGGAGGCCAATGAGATTAGCTGTCTATCCTGCCTTATAAAAGGAGATTTTTTTCTTCAGCGACGGATGCTGTTGGAAATGACTGTAGAAGGACGAGAGGACATCTGGTATGCGTTAAACGATGTGGTGATTTCCAAAGCGGATATGGCGCGCCTGGCGGACATAAGCATTACCGGGAACGGACATAATATAGGCAGTTACCGGGCGGACGGGATTATTTTTGCGACGCCCACCGGCTCTACCGCTTATTCCCTTTCTGCCGGCGGGCCCATTGTGGATCCTTCCATTGAAACGATTATTTTAACGCCGATCTGTCCCCACTCGCTGTATGACCGTTCCATTTTGTTGTCCCCGGATATGGAACTTTCCATAAAAAGTCATTTTATTAATAATTCCGATAAAGTAACAGTTAGCGTGGATGGTGAAGGGGTCGTTTCTTTGGATGAAAATAAGCGCCTGCTTGTCCGCAAATCAAAAAAATATGTGAAATTTATCACATTTGCGCATAAAACTTTTAACAGCATTTTAAGTCAAAAATTAACTATGAGGGGGTAGCTGCGATGAAAGCTCGACGCCATGCCAAAATTCTTGAATTGATTAATTCCCGTCCGATTGACACACAAGATGAACTGTTAAACCTGCTCAATGAAAATGGTTTTTCTGTGACGCAGGCCACCATTTCCCGCGATATTAAAGAATTACGACTGGTAAAAACATTGACCTCCGATGGTAAATATCATTATACGACGAATACGGGCTCCCCGAAAGGAGAGATTTCCAATAAATTTTTGTTGATTTTCGCGGAATCTGTAAAAGAGATTGATTCCGCAGGGAATATACTGGTAATCAAATGCTATACCGGAATGGCAAATGCTGTGTGTGCGGCGCTGGATACCATGCATTGGGGCGGTGTAGTGGGTACTTTAGCGGGGGACGATACTATTTTTATGGTGATGCGGGATGACCATAATGCTCGTGAACTTGTGATGCAGCTTAGAAAAATTATGGCTGTTTAAATTATGGACCAATTGCGGGGTCAAGAGGTGAGAAGATGCTTTCACAGCTTTACATAAATAATATTGCGGTGATCAGCGAAGCCACGATCGATCTAAAACCAGGGTTAAATGTATTTACTGGTGAAACCGGCGCAGGGAAAACGATTCTGATCAACGCAATCAATGCGGTGCTGGGTGAACGGGCGTCCAAAGACAGTATCCGTACCGGAGAAAGCAAGGCGGTAATTTCCGCCTTATTTGAGGATATCAGTTCAGAGGCCGCAGCCGCGCTGGAGCAGGCAGGCTATCCGGCGGAAGACGGCTCGGTACTGATCACCCGGGAATTGGATATCAGCGGAAAATCCACTTGCAAGATTGACGGCCGTCCGGCGACCACAGGAATTTTAAAGAATATTTCCGGTCATCTGATTAATGTCCATGGGCAGCATGACAATCAACAGCTGCTATCTGCGCAAAAACATCTGAGCTTTATCGACAGTTTTGGCGGGCTGGAGCAAGAAGTCGCCCAATATAAAGAAGTTTATCAGAAGTATGTGAGCGTAAAAGAAAAATTGGAGAATATCACTACTGATGAAGCGCAAAAGGCCCATAGGATTGACTTGTTGGAATACCAGATCAATGAAATTGAGGCGGCCCAGCTTGTGCAGGGGGAAGAAGAGCAGCTCAAGGCCCGGCGGAAAATGGTAAAAAATAGTCTGAATATCACCCAGGCGTTAGGAACTTGTATGGCCTTATTTGAAGGGGAGATGGAAGGCGGCGGACTGCAGGAGATGTTCGGCTCTTTGGTAGAAAATATTTCCCAAGCAGCCAGTTATATGGAAGAGGCCCAGCCTATTGCCCAGCGCATAGAAGAGATATCTTATGAGATGGAGGGCTTTGAAAGGGATATCCGCGGGCTTTTGGAAGATTTTGACTGCGACCCTTCAGAGCTGGATGCGATTGAGCGTCGGCTGGATACCATTTATACGCTGAAAAAGAAATATGGCAGCGATATTCAGGAAATTTTGAACTATCGCGACAACGCATGGGAAGAACTGCGCTCCATCGAAAACTCTGATCAGCAGATAAAGGAACTGGAAAAGCAGGAACAAAAGCTTTTTTCGCTGGCAAGAGAAAAAGCTTTACATCTGTCAGAGCGCCGAAAACAGGCGTCTCAGCAGTTCGTTTTTGCCGTGGGAGAAGAACTTGCGTTTCTAGATATGCCTTCCGTCCAATTATCCGTAATGGCCAAAGAGAAGCCGCTTTCTGCTGATGGGATGGATGATCTGGAACTGATGATTGTCACCAATGTGGGAGAACAGGCAAAGTCCCTTGCAAAAATTGCTTCCGGCGGGGAACTCTCCCGCATTATGCTCTCCATTAAAAATGTGCTGGCGGATAAAGACGAAATTCAGACGATGATTTTTGATGAGGTGGATACTGGCGTCAGCGGCAGAGCGGCTCAAAAAATAGGGAAAAAGCTTGCCCAAGTAGCGCAGAACCGACAGGTCATTTGTGTAACCCACTTGGCACAGGTAGCTTCTTTTGGAAATAATCATCTGTACATTTCCAAGGAATCCCGCAATAACCGCACCTATACAACAATAGTTCCCCTTACCCGGGAGCAGCGGATAAGAGAGCTTGCGCGCATCAGCGCGGGAGAAAATATTACGCCGATTGCGTTATCCCACGGGGAGGAAATGCTAAAAGAAGCGGGAAATTAGGTTGTTTTTTCTAATCAATGGTGCTATAATAAACAAATTAATCAACTCTTTTACGTTAATGTGTGAAAGGGATTTTGTTAAAATGAACTTTAGAAGGAGAAAGACTGATGACAGTATTTGAAGAATTAACCCGGCGCGGATTGATCGCGCAGATGACGCATCCCGAAAAAATTGAAGAACTTTTTAATAATGAGAAAGTTACTTTCTATATCGGGTTCGACGCTACTGCCGACAGCCTGCATGTGGGCCATTTTCTTCAGTTGGTCGTTATGGGGCATCTCCAGCGCGCGGGCCATCGTCCGATTGCGTTGTTAGGCACCGGGACGACTATGATTGGCGACCCCACGGGAAAATCGGATATGAGAAAGATGCTGACCCCGGAACAAATTAATTATAATGCGGAATGCTTCATGCGCCAGATGTCCCATTTTATTGACTTTTCCGATGGAAAAGCCTTGATGCTGAAAAATGGCGATTGGCTGCTGAAGTTTAATTATATTGATTTTCTGCGCGAGGTGGGCGTACATTTTTCTGTGAATCGCATGCTGACAGCAGAATGTTTTAAAACCCGTTTGGAACGGGGATTATCCTTTATGGAATTTAACTATATGTTGATGCAGAGTTACGATTTCTTATACCTTTATCAGAATTATGGCTGTAAAATTGAGTTGGGCGGCGACGACCAGTGGTCGAATATTATTAACGGCGCAGATCTTACCCGTCGTGTTACCGGGCAGGAAGTGTATGGTATGACTTTTACCCTGCTGACTACCAAAGAGGGTAAGAAAATGGGGAAAACCGAAAGCGGCGCTGTATGGCTGGATCCGGAAAAAACATCGCCTTATGAATTTTTCCAGTATTGGAGAAATGTAGCGGATGACGATGTGATCAACTGTTTAAAACTGCTGACCTATCTTCCTATTGAAGAGATCGAAGGGATGGAAAAATGGGAAGGAAGCCAGCTGAATAAAGCCAAAGAAATCCTTGCGTATGAAATTACAAAAATGGTCCATGGGAAGGAAAACGCTGATAAGGCTCTTGAGACCGCAAAAGCTCTGTTTGGAGCGGGCGCCCAAAGCGACGACATGCCGTCTACTCATCTTGCTGGCGGCGATCTTGCTGACGGGGAAATTTCGGTGATTGATTTGCTGGTAAAAGCGGGGATTGCTCCGTCAAAAGGCGAGGGACGGCGGCTGATCCAGCAGGGCGGTATTTCTGTAGATGATGTAAAGGTTTTGGACATTACAGAAAAATTAAGCTTGAATAATTTCGAAAAAGGATATGTAATTATCAGAAAGGGCAAGAAGGTATATCATAAAGTTTTGCTTGACAAGTAGGTGTGTAAATAACAGATAGAGAGGTGTGGCGTCTATGCAAAACAAGCTTTCTTCTACAAAGTATTTAACCATGTTGGGCCTGCTGGCCGCGGTCGAAATTGTCCTGGCCTTTACTCCTTTAGGGTTTATTCCGCTGGGAGTTACGAAAGCGACCACAATCCATATTCCTGTAATTTTAGGAGCTATTTTGCTAGGACCGTTGGCAGGTGGGATTTTAGGCGGCTTATTTGGTATTTTAAGCGTTATTATCAATACTTTTCAGCCCACGATAACCTCCTTTGTATTTACGCCGTTTTATAATTTAAGCCCGGATTTCCACGGCAATGGCTGGAGTTTGGTTGTTGCCATTGTGCCGCGCATCTGCATCGGGATCATTGCCGCATATATTTTTCGGTTTTTGCACCGGATGTTTACCAGCGAAATTGTCAGCTTTGCCGGCGCGGGGCTGGTAGGATCTATGACCAATACAATTTTGGTGATGGGCGGAATTTACCTCTTTTTTGGCCGGCAGTATGCCGCGGCTAAGGGGATGGATTTTTCTGCGCTGTTTCAGGCGATTATGACGGTAGTAGGAGTAAATGGTGTGCTAGAAGCGATTGTGGCGGCGATTTTGACCCTTGCAATAGGAAAAGTGCTGTTCCAGATTGTAAAGCGTTCTTGAAAAAATTTAAAAAACGCCTATTGACAAACCAATTTTTTTGCGCTATTATGTGCTTCAAGAAATAACGTCAAATGCTTTGATGGGGAAAAAACGCATCAAGTGAGTTTTCAGAGAGCTGTCGGTTGGTGTGAGACAGTGCCGCTTATGTGAATAACTCGCCCCTGAGCAGTCAGTTGAAAACCTTTGGTGAGTAGATGTGACCGGTATCCCACCGTTACCTGGAGAGCGCATTGCTGGATGCGGCTGAGCGGGCTGTTTTATACAGCCAACGAGAGTGGTACCACGGAAGTTTTTTTAAGCCTTCGTCTCTTATTGAAAGAGACGAAGGCTTTTTTGACGTTACAGGAAAATTTATTTAGAAAGGTGAGAAAAGGATATGTCAAGAAAAATTAAAATTTTTGACACCACATTGAGAGATGGGGAACAGTCCCCAGGATGCAGTATGAACTTTAATGAGAAAATTGAGATGGCTCGCCAACTGGAACGTCTAGGAGTAGATATTATTGAAGCGGGATTTCCCATTTCCTCCCCGGATGATTTTGAGGCGGTAAAAGCCATTGCCAAAACAGTCAAGAACGCTACTGTCGCCGGTCTTGCCCGGGCAGTAAAGGGAGATATTGATCGGGCGTGGGAAGCGATCCAATATGCGCAATCACCCAGAATACATACCTTTTTGGCCACCAGCGATATCCACATGAAATACAAATTGAAAATGAGCCCGGATGAAGTGCTTGAAAGAATAAGCTCTATGGTCGCTCTTGCAAAAAGCTATTGTCCGGATGTGGAATTTTCTGCGGAGGACGCCTCCCGAAGCGATATGAACTTTCTGGTGAAGGCGTTTGACGCCGCTATCGCGGCGGGGGCAACCACGATTAATATCCCGGATACGGTAGGATACAGCACCCCAAATGAAATGTTTGAAATTATTCGGTACTTAAAAAGCCATTTAAAAAATCCGCAAGTGGATATCTCTGTCCACAATCATAACGACTTGGGACTTGGGGTTGCCAATACGCTGGCATGTATCCAAGCGGGAGCTACTCAGGTGGAATGTACTGTCAACGGCATTGGGGAGAGGGCGGGAAACGCCTCTTTGGAAGAGGTTGTGATGAACCTGCATACCCGCAAAGATATTTACGACTGCACAACCTCGATCGTGACCAAACAGATCTATCGTACCAGCAAACTGCTTTCAACGATTACCGGCGTAGGAATCGCTCCCACAAAGCCCATTGTAGGAGCCAACGCCTTTGCCCATGAAGCGGGGATACATCAGCACGGTGTGCTGGCGCAGCGCTCCACTTATGAGATTATGGCTCCGGAGGACATCGGTATTTATCAAAATAAAATGGTTCTTGGAAAACATTCAGGAAAACATGCTTTTGCCGAACGCCTGAACGAATTGGGATATATCCTCAGCGAGGAGGACATTGCTAACGCCTTTGAACGGTTCAAAGTAGTGGCTGATCAGAAAAAAAATATCACGGATAAAGATATTGAAGCTTTAATAGGCTCTTCCGCTCTTGAAATCAAAGAAACTTATACTCTTAAGAGCTTTGTTGTCAACAGCGGTACGGTTATTTCTGCCACTGCGGTGGTAAAATTGGTCAACGATCAGGGAGAAGAGAAAGAACATGTCGCCAGGGGCGCTGGCCCAATTGACGCGGCATTCAAGGCAATTGACCGTATTGTGAAAAAAGACTGCAAACTGGAAAATTACACGATTCAGTCGGTTACGGAAGGTGAGGACGCTTTGGGCGAGGTCATTACTAAAATTTCTGTGGATGAACGGGAAATTACCGGCAGAGGGCTGAGTACGGATATTTTGGAAGCGAGTATAAAATCTTATATCAACGCTTTGAACAAAGCTATTGCCGGACAATAAGATTTCATGATAAAATAAAAAAATGAGGCAGACCAGCGTCCATATGGCTGCTGGTCTTACCAATACAAGGAGGCGCTAAAGTATGGGCATGACAATGACACAGAAGATCCTTGCGAAAAAGGCGGGACTTTCCAGTGTAAGTGCCGGACAACTGATTAATGCGGATGTGGATATGGTGCTGGGAAACGACATCACCACCCCTGTGGCGATCGATGAGTTTGAAAAAGCGCGGTTTGATGGGGTTTTTAACAGAAGCAGGATTTCTATCGTGCTGGATCATTTTACTCCCAACAAGGATATCAAAGCGGCGGAGCTCTCTAAACGCTGCCGGCAGTTTGCAGGAAAATATGATATTGAAAATTTTTACGACGTGGGGGAGATGGGAATAGAACACGCCCTGCTCCCGGAAAAAGGATTGGCGGCCCCAGGGGAACTGATTGTCGGGGCGGACAGCCATACTTGTACTTACGGAGCGCTGGGAGCTTTTTCCACCGGTTTTGGGTCTACCGATATGGCGGCGGTAATGGCTACCGGAAAGTGCTGGTTTAAGGTGCCTTCCGCCATCCGGTTTAACCTTACGGGAAAATTGAAAAAATGGGTCAGCGGCAAAGACGTTATCCTTCATATTATCGGAATGATCGGCGTAGACGGCGCCCTATATCAATCCATGGAGTTCGGCGGGGACGGGCTTGGGTGCCTTTCCATTGACGACCGCCTTACTATGGCGAATATGGCTATTGAAGCCGGCGGGAAAAATGGAATTTTTGAGGTGGATGATATTACCCGGGAATATTTAAACGGCAGGGTCAGCCGAGAGTATACGGAGGTAACGCCGGATGCGGACGCTCCTTATGAAAAGGTGATCGATCTGGACCTTGGTTCCATTCGACCCACCGTGGCGTTCCCTCATCTTCCGGAAAATACCCGTACCGAAGAAGAATGGGGTGACGTTCCCATTGACCAGGTAGTTATTGGTTCCTGTACTAATGGGAGAATCAGCGATCTTCGTATCGCGGCGGAAATTTTAAAAGGCAGGAAGATTGCGAGGGGAATACGGTGCATCATCATACCTGGTACCCAGAACATTTATCTGGAAGCGATGAGAGCCGGTTATGTGGAAACGTTTATCCAAGCGGGCTGTGTAGTATCAACCCCTACCTGCGGGCCCTGCCTTGGCGGATATATGGGGATTTTGGCCCCCGGGGAACGATGTGTCGCTACCACCAATCGCAATTTTGTCGGTCGTATGGGTCATGTAAAGTCGGAAGTATACCTTGCGTCTCCGGCTGTAGCGGCAGCGAGTGCCATAGCGGGGAAAATTGCTTCTCCGGATAAGATAAAAGGAGGCGAGTGAAATGGAAGCGACCGGTTATGTATTTAAATATGGCGATAATATTGATACGGACGTGATCATTCCCGCCCGCTATCTGAATATCAGCGACCGCAAGGAACTTGTGTCCCATTGTATGGAGGATATTGATAAAGATTTCATAAAAAAAGTGAAGCCAGGGGATATTATTGTAGGCGGATATAATTTTGGCTGCGGTTCTTCCAGGGAACACGCTCCTATGGTGATCAAAGAATGTGGCGTATCCTGTGTCATCGCCAAATCTTTTGCCCGTATCTTTTACCGCAACGCGATCAATATTGGCATGCCCATCTTAGAGTGTGAAGCGGCCAGCGACGCGATTGCCAGCGGTGATCAGGTGAAGATTGATTTTGACAGGGGGAAAATTTATAATATCACGAAAAATGAAACCTATAAAGCGATTCCTTTTCCAGAGTTTATCAAAGAGATCATACAAGCCGGGGGCCTGTTAAACTCCATAAAAGAAAAAAAATAAAACGGTAAAAAAGACGATGGTTAAGCCATCGTCTTTTTTGTTTTAATCTAGCAGCATTTCCTTTGCCGTCTGGCGCAGTACAGATCTCTGCAGCACAACCACCGGGGATGGGCAAAATCGGGCCAGAAGGTATTTCTACAATCCTGTGGATACATACCGCAGCAGCCGTTCTGATCACAGCACATTCTCATAGTGCGTTCGCATGTTTCTTCGATAGGGTACCATTCACAGTCGCTGTTGGCAGGACAACCACTTACTGCGCGGGTAACACAGTCGTTGCATGTATTATTTTTTCTTCCACAGCCACAGCAGTTGCAGCTGTTCCTATATCTTCCTGTGTTGTTACAACAACAAGCCATAGATAATCACACCTTTTGCTTATAAAATTGTGTATTTACAAAGTACAGCTTAGCGCATAAGCTGTTCTTTTTTATTGTATGCAAATGGCGTTCAAGTTGATATTGGCAAAGGAGTATGAAATAAATATTTCACCCTGTTTTCGACAAAAACAGAACCTGTCCCATGGCTATACTTGTCTAGAAGGACTTACCCCCACAAGAAAGGGGAGGGATCTATTGCCTGTATATGCAGATGTTCTTGTAGTGGTGAATTTTGTGGTAAATCTTTTCATTTTGATGGCGGTTGGAAAAATTGCAGGTGCGATAACCACCCGTAAACGTTTATGGATAGGAGCATTTATCGGGGCGATCAGCTCTTTAATCATTTTTATTCCGCTTCCAGGATTTTTTTTGCAATTTCTATATAAAATCTTAGTTGCGGCGGCGATGACAGCAGCGGCGTTTGGTTGTAAGCCCTATAAAAAATTTGCGGGAAGATTATTTGTCACTTTTGCGGTAAGTTTTATTTTTGCGGGATTGATGCTGGCGGTTTGGTTTTTATTTTCTCCCGCAGGAATGTTGTTTTACAACGGAATAGTTTATTTCCATATTTCCGCTCTTACTTTAATCCTGACAACAACGGCGGCATATCTGATTGTTACCTTGATCGAGAGGCTGTTTTTTTCCCGGATCAATGAAAAACAGCTGTACGACATCACCATTGTTGTCAATGGAAAGGCCCTTTCAACCAAGGCTCTGGCGGATACAGGAAGCAACTTAAAGGAACCTTTTTCCGGAGCTCCGGTGGTGATATGCGATCGGATGTTGGCGCAAAAAATAACGCCCCAGGAAAAGGAAAAATTTCGGGTTATTCCCTGCTTAACAGTAACCGGGGAAGGACTGCTGGAAGGATTTCGGCCGGATTACATAGAAATTGCCGGGGAAAACATCAATATAAAAACTTCGGATGTATACATAGCAATCAGCCGTGAAAAGATCGTTGGAGAATATCAGGCGCTGCTGAACCCACAAATTTTAAAGCTGGGGGCGACAGGATAAAATATTTGATTAGGTAGAGGTGTATTAGGTTGAAACAAGCAATTATAAACAAAGTTGTAATTATTACCTGGTGGTACGAATGGATTTTACACCGGCTGGGAATCCGCCGCCGGGCCTATTATATTAATGGGCCGGAAACATTGCCCGCTCCCTTATCTAAGGAGGAAGAAAAAGTTGTTTTCATGAAACTGGAGGCGGATGATCCGGCGGCCAGGGAAAAATTGACGGTACATAATCTTCGTTTAGTAGTATATATCGCGAAAAAATTTGAATCTACCGGGATTTGTGTAGAGGATTTAATCTCCATTGGGACGATTGGACTGATAAAAGCGGTAAATACTTTCTGCCCACAAAAAAATATTAAGCTTGCTACTTACGCTTCCCGCTGTATTGAAAATGAAATTTTAATGCATTTGCGCAAAAGTCAAAATCATAAAAATGAGATTTCTATTGACGAGCCGCTGAATATTGACTGGGACGGCAATGAACTGCTGCTTTCAGATATTCTTGGGACTGATCCGGACAGTATCAATCGCCCCATTGAAGATGAAGCGGAAAAAAACCTGCTTTTGGGTGCAATCGACCATTTAGCGGATCGGGAAAAGTTGATTATGCAGCTGCGTTTTGGGCTTTTGGATGGGGAAGAAAAGACCCAAAAGGAGGTAGCGGATATTATTGGGATTTCTCAATCCTATATTTCCCGGTTAGAAAAAAGAATCATCAAAAAACTTAAAAAAGAGCTAGAAAAAACTCTCTGAAAAACAAAAATCAGCGGTAATTTCCGGATATTTTGTCGGGAAATTACCGCTGATTTTTCTTTTTACAAATTGGTAATTTTTGTTTGCTGTATGATTTTCAGGGGTCCCGTCCATACTTTTAGCGTACAAGCGAAAAGGGGATGTGTCGGGTGTATATTAATAAAGTAGAAATTTGCGGAGTAAACACATCAAAACTGAAAGTTTTAAAGGAAAAAGACAAAATAGAGCTCTTAAAACGTATTCGTGAAGGGGATGAAAAAGCAAGAGAAGAGATGATTAATGGAAACCTTCGGTTAGTATTGTCAGTTGTACAAAAATTTACGAACCGAGGGGAAAATTTGGATGATCTGTTTCAGGTGGGCTGTATAGGATTGATCAAAGCGATTGATAATTTTGATCCGAATCAAAACGTCCGCTTCTCCACTTATGGAGTTCCTATGATCATTGGTGAAATACGCAGACATCTCAGGGACAATAACTCTGTACGGGTAAGCCGTTCCCTGCGTGATTTAGCTTATAAAGCGATGCAGGCCAAAGAGCGGCTGATCAATCAAAACGCAAAAGAGCCTACGGTGGATGAAATCGCCAAGGAAATCGGAATGAAAAAAGAAGACGTGGTGCTGGCGCTGGAAGCAATCGTGGAGCCAATGTCTTTATATGAGCCGGTATATTCCGATGGGGGAGACACAATTTATGTGATGGATCAGGTAGGGGACAAAAACAGCGAAAGCGACTGGATGGATGAAATTGCGATTAAGGAAGCAATGAAAAGTTTAAACGAACGGGAAAAGAAGATATTGACCCTTCGTTTTTTTGTCGGTAAAACTCAGATGGAGGTTGCCAAAGAGATCGGAATTTCTCAAGCACAGGTATCCCGCCTGGAAAAAGGGGCCTTGGATTGGATTAAAAAGCATATATAAAAAAATCTCCGATTTAAGCGCGGTGAGATAGGAAAACAAGCAAAAACCCTTTAATCATCGTATTTAAGGGCAACGGGCAAACAGGCTACAACTGAATAACCGAACAAAAGGGACGCTATCGCAAGATAACGCCCCTTTCTACATATAGCTACACCACAGACTGAAAGGTCTGTGGTGTTTTTTATGCCCACAGAAAAAGGAGGCGCAGCCGGAATGTATTTCATGGGAGGGGAAAACAAGCGTTTGAAAAGCCGCAAGAAAAAGTCGATTGCCCGCAGTTGGAAAATTCCTTCCTATCCTTTCCCCTAACCCCTTTCCTTTTGACGAGGGCGCAGCGGCTATGCCGCCGGAATGAAAAGGAACAGAAGCGAAAACACAGTAGAAATTTACCGAGAAATCATTAAGGAAAGCTCTATAAGGGCATGGGAAACTCCCAGCAAGCGTTTTTCGCAAATGGGTACTCATTTGCTGTGCTTGCTACCTGCTCACAAAGCCGCCGGAAAGACAAAGCTTGTTTTGGGATTTTGGCACAGATGAAAGAGCGACCAGCTTTTGCCGATCGCCCTCTAACGTGTTCCATACTAAAAACGGGGGTGATTTTCTTTGTAGCTTTTTCCCCATGCTTCCATTGACGCAATAATCGGCCGCATATTTTCTCCTAATTCAGAAAGCGCATATTCCACACGCGGCGGGACTTCTGGGTACACGGTACGAGTAACAAGCCCGTCTGCTTCCATGGAGCGCAGACTATCAGTTAATACTTTTTGGCTAATACCTTCTAAATCTTTTTTTAACTCATTAAACCGCCAGGAACGGTGTAACAGGTTTCGTAAGATTAACAGTTTCCATTTGCTGCCTATCAACTGCACTGTCGTTGCGACTGGACATTCTGGCAATTCTTCTTTTGTCAACATCTCGGCAGGCTCCTTTCAATAGTTCAAAATAGAATGTAACATCTAAATTATAGTGTAAGAGCGCAAAAAAATCAAGATGAGTTACAAAAAAGTAACTAAGTAATAGATTTGTGCGTACTTTTTTTCTATCGCAAAGTTATCTACAATAGAATTGCGAGGAAGAAAACCCGCAATTCAAAAATGGAGGTAAACGAATATGGCACTTTCAAATCTGTTTGGTTGGGGCAAAAAAGAAACTGTTTCCGCTGCTTGCGGCTCTGCCTGCGGTGCTGGCGATAAGCCGGAAGAAAAGCCCGCTGCTTGCGGTTCTGCCTGCGGTGCTGGCGATAAGCCGGAAGAAAAGCCCGCTGCTTGCGGTGCTGGCGATAAGTAAGATTGTCTGCCAACCCCTTGACCGTTCCCGGCGGAAAACCGCCGGGAACAATCATAATAAACCATTCGGGTAAACCGATTTTTATATACATAGAAAAATTGCTAAAGCGAGGAATTGATAATGAAAGAATACTTTGCCTTTCAATGGCATATTACCGACGAATGCGATCAGCGGTGCAAGCATTGTTATATCTTTTCGGAGGACAACTGCAAAAAGCTGGACGCTATGACATGGCAGCAGATACAAGACACCTTTTATAACTGCCTGGACTTTTGCGAGATATATGGCCGCCTGCCATACTTCTATATTACAGGTGGAGATCCCATCTTGCACCCGGATTTTTGGCGGCTGCTTGGGCTGATGAAAGAACACAACATTCCTTTTACCATTCTTGGAAATCCGTTTCATTTGAATGATGAGGTATGCAAACAGCTGAAAGAATACGGCTGTCAAAAATACCAGCTTTCCCTTGATGGGATGCGGGAAACCCATGATTGGTTCCGCAAGCCGGGGTCCTTTGATTGCACTCTTGAAAAAATTGCTTGTATCAAAAGGGCAGGAATCCGATCTGTCATTATGACAACGGTATCGGGGACAAATATCAAAGAAATCCCCGCAATCATTGATACGGTTGTGGAAGCGGGCGTCGATGTATTTGCTTTTGCTCGTTATTGCCCCACCAGCGAAGAAAAGGATACCGGTATGACCCCGCAGGAATACCGGGAACTTTTGGATACCTGCTATAAAAAGTTTCAAGCATACGAAGCAGCAGGCTGCTCCACCTATTTCAATAAAAAAGACCACTTGTGGACGCTTTACGAATATGAAAAAGGGATTTTCAAAATCCCGGAGGACGCACAAGACGGATTTATTTACGGTGGCTGTAACTGCGGGAATTGCCACATGACCATACTTCCCACTGGCGATATTTATGCCTGCCGCCGCGTACAAAACAGCAAAGTTGGTAATGTATTTGAAGATCGGATTGCCGACATTTGGGTTTGCCAAATGGAAACCTACCGGGACTATACAAAGTTTGAAAAGTGCGCTAAATGCGAACTCTTGGCATGGTGCCGGGGCTGTCCTGCCGTTGCAAGCGGCAAAGACGGTAACTTTTATGCTGCTGATCCCCAATGTTGGAAAGAGGTGTAAACATGGATTTGTTTGAACTGATGAAATATCGCCGTTCTATCCGAAAATATGAGGATAGACAAATTGAGCGCGGCGATCTTGAGAAAATCGTGGAAGCAGGGCTTTATGCTCCAAACGCAGGCGGCGGTCAACGAGCGGTAGTCCGTGCCATATATAATAAAGAACTTTGTGAAAAGATTGGGAAACTTAATGTTGCAAGATTTGACCGAAAAAATCTATCTGGATCTTATGTATCTAGCGAGCAGCCCAGCATTATTGACGACCCGACCATTCAAAGCGGATTTTACGGTGCGCCGACCGTTTGTGTGATTTTCGGCCCAAAGCACTTTTTATATAGCACGCCGGACGCTTTTTGCTGCGCTGAAAATATGGTGTTGGCGGCAGCACAGCTTGGGCTTTCGTCCTGTATCGTGGCACGAGGCGAGGAAACCTTTGACAATGAAATTGGTGCAGCCTACTTAAAAGAATGGGAAATCCACGAAAACTATGTTGCCCGCTGTTTCGTTCTGTTGGGTTATTGTGAGGGAGAATATCCACAGGGCAAACCGCGAAAAGAAAATCGCAGTTTAATTGTCGAATGAGGTGGGATGTATGGATGCACAAACTTGTTTGAAAAAACTGCAATATGTAGGTGTATTAAATTTTGCTACTGTGGGACTAGACGGAACGCCGCAGGTGCGGTGTATCAGCGCCATTCACTATGACCAGAACGCACTCTATTTCTTTACCGCAAGAGGAAAGGATTTTTGCAAAGAGCTTTTACATGACGGACAGGTGCAAATCTTAGCTTATACCCGTTACAAAGAAATGATTCGTGTTTCTGCAAAAGCTATTCCGGTGGCAGAAGCAGAACAAAAATATTATATTAACCGTATCTTTCAGGAGCAGCCCTATCTTGAAAATGTATACCCGGGCAAAACACGGGAAATCGGGATAGTTTTTGCTATCCGAGATATGCAGATTGAATATTTCAATTTAGGTGTTAATCCGATATTTCGGGAACAGTATCTTGTGGGGAATGGTGAGAATAAACAAAAAGGCTATGAGATAACCAGCGGTTGTATCGGATGCGGGACTTGTGTAAAAGGATGTCCCCAGCGGTGTATTAAACCAGGGAAAACCTATCGAATAGCACAGGAAAACTGTTTGCATTGTGGGAATTGCTTTGAGCGCTGCCCTGTAAAGGCAATTATAGAAAAGAGGTAAAGAATTTATGGAATATAAAAAAATGAAAGATGTCATTTATTTGCGGATTGATCAAGACGAAAGTGTCATAGATACCATTCAAGAAGTGTGCAGACGCGAAAAGGTATATACAGGATATTTTTGGGGGATTGGGGCTTGTGATCTTGCTATCCTTTCAACCTATCTTCCAGACAGAAATGAGTTTATAGACCACACAATTTCCGGCATGATCGAAATGATTTCTCTTATGGGAAATATTTCTGCTGACGACAATAACAATCCTGTTCTTCATTGTCACGGTTCTTTTTCTTTCTTAAACCCAGACGGAAATATCGCTGTAACAGCCGGACATTTGAAAGACGCCCGTATTAGCTATACAGGTGAAATCGTCTTGCATATAGCAGATATGAAAATTGGTAGAATGATTGACCCGAAAACCGGAATTGAAGTTTGGAAACTACCCCAATAGGAGCGTGATAAAAATGTTTTTCAAAAAGCCAACTCTTACACCACTTGATTTTGAAAGGCTAAAAGCAACATTAGATATGGCGGACGCGGTGATCATCGGGGCGGGTGCTGGCCTTTCGAGCGCTGCTGGATTTACCTATTCCGGGGAACGCTTCAACAAATATTTCAGTGATTTTTCGGAAAAGTATGGTTTCCACGATATGTATTCTGGTGGCTTTTATCCTTATCCAACTTTGGAGGAGTATTGGGCGTATTGGAGCCGCTATATTCAAATCAACCGCTATGAAAGCACACCAAAACCTGTTTATGAGCAGTTCTTTCAATTTGTAAAAAACAAAGACTACTTTGTTATCACAACAAATGTAGACCACTGTTTTCAAAAAGCAGGATTTGATAAAAAACGGCTCTTTTACACGCAGGGCGACTATGGCCTGTTTCAATGTTCCGAGCCCTGTTGTCAAAAGACTTATGATAATCAGGACCAGATCGAGCGCATGGTAGCGGAGCAATCGGATATGCGTATTTCTGCCGAGTTAATTCCCAAATGTCCTGTTTGCGGCAAGCCTATGGCGATGAACTTGCGGGCTGACGACAATTTTGTGCAGGACGCGGGGTGGTACCAAGCCGCAGAACGTTACAATCTATTTTTACGCCGCCATGAAAACACGCATATTCTCTTTTTGGAATTAGGCGTTGGCTATAACACACCGGGCATTATTAAATATCCGTTTTGGCAAATGACCGCTAAAAATCCCCATGCGACCTATGCTTGTCTAAATGATGGCGAAGCTGTTTGCCCGAAAGAAATCGAAAAAAAGGCGATCTGTATCAATGGAGATATCAGCGATATTTTAGGTTTCTTTACAAAGGCATAATCATAAATCACAACAAAAAACCGAGCCAACCTACACTAAAACGTCGCTTTTTCAAGAAAAAGGCGGCGTTTTTTCATGGCCCGGTTTGGGAAAGGAGTGGTGCTGACTTTATACTAAAACGAAAGGGGGAATTTTTTTAGCTGGCCGGGCCGGGAGGTCTGGCCTTTTTCATCTCAAGAAAAAGGAGGTTAGCCAATGGCAGATGAAAAAGTAAACGTGAGCGCGGAGGAAAGTAAAACCCCGGAAGCTCCGGCTCCGTCCGGGCCGGGCGATCCGCCCGCGCCGGAACACACCGAGGGGCCCGCTGTTCCTGGTGGGGCTCAGGCGGCCCCCGCTCATGCGGAGCCCTCCACGCCGGAGCAGTCTGTTATCCCTGGTATGGGTGAGGACGTTCCCGCGCCGTCCGGCAAGGTAATCAACCTTTCGGACATCCAGGCCGCTGATAAGGGCGGCAAGGAGGCTTCTGCTCCCGCCCCGGACAAGAAAGCGCCGGAGGCGGATAAGCCGCCGAAGCGCCGGGGCCGCCCGCCGAAAGAGCAGGCCGGGCCGACTGCGGAAAAAAAGGCAAAAGCGGCGGAGCCCCGCACAGGCCGCCCGTCTAAGGTTGATAAGGCGGCCCGTGAGGAGGCTCCGCCCTCTGTTCGGGACAAAGTGTCCAGAGGTAAGAAAGCCGACAAGGGTAAGGAAACGGGCTCCGGCGGTGCGCCTGCTTCTAAATCCGCTCAGACGGTAAAACCGGGCAAGGCCGCTCCCGTCAAGGAGGCGGCAGTCCCGCCGCCGGAAATCAAGCTGCCGCCCACGCCGGAGGTGCCGCCCCGCCCGGTGGAAGAGGGAAAAATCGTCTATCTGAAAATGTCGGAGCTCCATCCGTTCCACACGTTCCGGGAACACCCCTACAAGGTGCAGGACGATAAGGCGATGGACGATCTGGTGGGGACGATCAAGGAACACGGCATTATGACCCCCGCCACCGTCCGCCCGGAAAAGGACGGCAAGGGCTATGAGATTATCGCGGGCCACCGCCGCCATCATGGTGGTGAACGGGCCGGGCTGGAGGAAATGCCCTGTATTGTCCGCGAGATGACTGACCTTGAAGCTGTCCGGGAAATGCGGAACAGTAACAAACAGCGCGGTGATCCCCTCCCCAGCGAGCTGGCAAAGCTCCTGGATTTGGAGGTGGAGGCCATCAAGCGCCAGGGGGCCCGCCCGAAAAATGAGAAAGAGGCCGAGGCCCTGGGTAAGCTCTCGGTGGAGATTGTGGGTAAGGATCACGACATGAACTATAAAAAGGTCATGCGGTATATCCGCCTGAACTCCCTGGTGCCGGAGCTTCTGGACAAGGTGGACGCAAAGCAGATGGGCTTTATGCCTGCGGTGGAGATCTCGTATATCAGGCCGGAAAACCAGCGGCTGATTGCCGTTTCCATTGACGGGGAGCAGTCCTCCCCCTCGGTGGCCCAGGCGAAGCGGCTCCACGAGCTGGACAAGGAGGGCAAGCTCAACGGCGATGTGATTGACGGTATTTTAAGTGAAGAAAAAAAGGAGGATCGCGGTGTGATTATTTCGACTGCTGAACTGTCTAAGTATTTCGGTAAGGAGGTCACTCCTGCCAAAATGAAGGAGCAGATCATGGCCCTGTTGGACGAGTGGAAAGAGAAACAGCCGCCCGAACTGGCAAAGCCGGACAAGAAAAAGGACTTGGAGAAGTAACCGGGCCCCGCTTCTGGACACTTTGTCCAGAGGTAAGCACCCCGCGCTTGGGATGGGCTCTGTGGTGATATATCCCCCGTCGCCGGGTATCTTTTAGTACAGCCGGAGGTGGGCGGTCAAGGGGCGGAACGCCCGCCGCTTGCGGCGGCTTGCCCTTGACGGCCTGCCCCGGCTGTGCTATTCCCGGCTGGGCGGCGGGGGCATATATCCTCCAGAGCCGCCCCCTTTCCCTGGATAGGGAAAGGGCGGGGGGATAGGGTCGAACTACCTATTATAAATATCGGAGGTGTTGAAGATGAAACGATCCCTTGCTTATATTACTGCCGCATGGCGCGGCGATCCTGCGGCGGACATGGAACAGGCGGCGCATTTCTGCCGTGTGGTCTACGATGCGGGCTATTCCCCCATCTGCCCCATGCTCTATCTGCCGCTGTTTCTCAATGACGCGGTGCCGGAGGAGCACAAGAACGGCATCGACATGGGCCGTGACCTGCTCCGGCGCTCCCGTGTGCTGGTGGTGTGCGGCCATACGATCACCGAGTCTATGAAAAATGATATTGCCGTGGCCCAGCGGCTGGGGATCACCGCCACCACCCTTGAGGGCATCCTGACCGTCAAGGGACAGGGCCGCCGCTGATATGGCGTCCCTGTTTGAAGCCTACATCACCAACCTGGGAAAGTACAATGAGGGCGAGCTGGTTGGCGAAACGCTGAAATTCCCCACGACTACCGAAGAAGTACAGGGGCTTCTGAAACGCATTGGCGTGGACGGGGTACGTTATGAGGAATTTTTCATTACCAGCTTTGACGGTGATGTGCTGGGGCTCTACGACTATCTCACGGAATATGAAAACCTGGACGAGCTCAATCATCTGGCCTGCCTGCTCTCCGAGCTGGATCAGGGCGAACTGGAGAAATTTGAGGCCGTGATTGATAGCGGTGAACATACGTCCAGCGTGGCCGATCTCATCAATCTGGCGCAAAACCTGGATTGCTACGAGTTTTATCCTGGTGTCGAGGACGATGAAACCCTGGGGCGCATCTATGTGGAGGACATGGAGGCCATTGACGTGCCGGAGCACCTGCTGAATTATTTTGACTATGAGGCATACGGGCGGGATATTCGGCTTGAAGAGGACGGCCACTTTGCCCCTGGCGGCTATGTGCTGAACAATGGCGGTCAATTCATCGAGCACTATCACGGGATCGAGGACATTCCCGACGAGCACAAAGTTTTTGCCTTTCCGCAGCTCACGGTGCGGGAACAAATGGCAGCCTACAAAGAAATTATTGACGGTTCCTCCCTGGAGGGCTATCGGAAGATTGCCGCAAAGGAACACGAGGAACGATAACGGCACTTCTGGACGTTTTGTCCAGAGGTGCTTTTTTCATGGAAAGGAGGGATACGGCTGATTGACGAGGACGTTTCCAGACGTACCATAGCAGTTTCGATCAAGGCGACAAAGCTCACGGGCCGGGTACTGGCCCAGGCGTGTCTGGCGGTGGGCCGGAAGATCAAGAAAACGTACCGGGCCCGCCAGACACCCCACGGAAAACAGACGGTGCGCCAGCTTATGGGCCACGGGGCCGCCACGAACAGCATCGAGGTGGAGTCCCCAAAGGACTTTGACCGGGTGGCCCGGCGCTGGAATGTGGACTATGCCTTTTATAAGACCGGGCCGGACAAATACCTGTTGTTCTTTAAGAGCGGGCAGGCCGACGCCATCACCGCTTGCTTTTCGGAATATTCCCGGCGCGTGTTGAAGCGTTCCAAGTCCCAGCGTGTTCCCATCCGGGAACAGCTCAAACGGGCTGCCGCTGAACTGGCCCGCCAGCCGTCCCACAAGAAAGAACGTGCAAGGGAGGCGGTGCATGAGGACAGATAGCGTCAAAAAGTATGTGATACCCAATATCCCGTATCTGTTTATTCTGTGGGCCTGCCTAAAGCTGGGGACGGCCTACCGTCTGGCCCCTGGAGCAGACTTTGCTCACAAGCTCATGGGCCTGGGGCAGAGCATCGGCCCGGCCTTTGCCGACTTTGCGCCGGGGCTGGCCCCCTTTGACTGGCTCATCGGTATTGTGGGCGCGGTGGGCTTTCGCCTGCTGATCTACTTCAAAAGCAAGAACGCAAAGAAATTTCGGCGGGATGAGGAATACGGGTCGGCCCGCTGGGGCACCGAAAAAGACATCAAGCCCTTTGTCGATCCAAAGTTTGAGAACAACGTCATTTTGACAAAGACGGAGTTTCTTACCATGAACACCCGGCCCAAAAATCCCGCCAACGCCCGCAACCTCAACGCCTGTATCATCGGCTCGTCCGGCTCCGGCAAAACCCGTTTCTGGCTCACGCCCCAACTGCTCCAGGCGCACAGCTCCTATGTGTGCGTCGATCCGAAAGGCGGGGTGCTCTCCCAGGTGGGGGCTTTCCTGCAACGCCGGGGGTATCAGGTCAAAGTGTTCAACAGCATAGATTTTTCAAAATCCATGCACTACAATCCGCTGTCCTACATCCACAACGAGGCGGACATCCTCAAATTCGTGGACACCCTCATAGCCAACACCAAAGGCGAGGGCAAGGAGGGCGATCCGTTTTGGACGAAGGCGGAAACGCTTTTGTACTGCGCCCTAATTGCCTATATCATTTTCGAGGCACCCGCCGAGGATCGGAACATCAATACCCTGGTGGATATGATTTCCGGCATGGACGTGAAAGAGGATGACGAGTCCTATATGAACGCGGTGGATTATATGTTTAAGGGCCTGGAAAAGCGCAAGCCGGATTGTTTTGCCGTGAAGCAGTACAAAAAGTACAAATTAGCCAGCGGAGATGTATGCTCTAAGTGACTTCTTAATCATGGTTTTTTGTCATGGTTAGTGAAGCAGCCACTTAGAGCATTTTCATTTCAGGAGGTACAGCCATGAGAAACGAGAAAATCACCCCACTGTATGAGCGTTTGAGCCGCGATGATGAATTACAGGGCGAGAGCAACTCCATAAGCCATCAAAAGCAGATGTTAGAGGAGTTTGCCCGCCGGAACGGGCTGCCGAACCCTACCCACTTCACCGATGACGGTGTATCGGGAACCCGTTTTGACCGCCCCGGCTTTCTGGCGATGATGGAGGAAGTCGAGGCCGGGCGGGTGGAGGCCATTGTTATCAAAGACATGAGCCGCCTGGGGCGTGACTATCTGAAAGTCGGCCAGGTCATGGAGATTTTGCGGCAGCGCGGCGTCCGGCTGATCGCCATCAATGACGGTGTAGACAGTCTGAAAGGCGATGATGATTTTACCCCGTTCCGCAACATCATGAACGAGTTTTACGCCCGCGACACCAGCCGGAAAATCCGCTCCGTGTTCAAGTCCAAGGGTATGAGCGGCAAGCACCTGACCGGCACTGTCATTTACGGCTATCTGTGGGACGAAAAACGGGAACACTGGCTTGTGGACGAAGAAGCCGCCGAAGTGGTACGCCGCATCTTTTCCCTGACGATGGAGGGCTACGGCCCCTATCAAATCTCCAAGCTGCTGTCCGAAGCAAAGGTTGAAATCCCCGCTGTCCATCTGGCCCGCTTCCACGAGGGCGTAAACAGGACGAAGCCGGTCAAAGACCCCTACGGCTGGGGATCATCCACCATTGTGAACATCCTGAAAAAGCGGGAATACCTGGGCCACACCATCAATTTCAAGACCCGCAAGCACTTCAAGGACAAGAAAAGCCACTATGTTGACGAAAGCGAATGGACGATTTTCGAGAATACCCATGAGGCCATCATCGACCAGGAAACCTTTGACAATGTGCAGCGCATCCGGGCGAATGTCAGGCGTTACCCGGACGGCTGGGGCGAGGCCCACCCCCTGACCGGCCTGATGTACTGCGCCGACTGCGGCGGCAAGATGTATGTTCACCGCACTTACAACGGAAAACGCGACCCGCAGTTTACTTGCAGCCAATACACCAAAGTCCCATGCGGGACGCTCTGCGGCACACAGCACCGCATCCGGGCCGAGGCCGTCCTGACCCTGATAACCGATATGCTCCGGGCCATCGCGGAGTATTCCAAGAATGACAGGGCTGAGTTTATCCGCACCGTCCAGGAAACGCAGGCTGCCCAGCAGACCGCCGATATATCCAAGAAGCGGAAACGGCTGGCCGCCGCCCAAAAGCGGGCCGGGGAACTGGAAAAGCTGATCTGCAAAATCTATGAGGACAACGCCCTGGGTAAGCTGCCGGACGCCCGGTATGAGGCCCTGGACGCACAGTACGCCAAAGAGCAGGACACCCTCAATGCGGAAATCGCGGAACTGGAAAAGACCGTTACCGGCTATGAGCAGAGCCGGAAATCTGCGGAAAAGTTTATTGCCCTGATTGATAAGTACGAGAACTTCGACACGCTGACAAACACCATGCTCAACGAGTTTGTAGAGAAAATCCTTGTCCATGAACGCGCCCGGAAAGGCAGCCAGGACACCACGCAGGAGGTTGAAATCTACTTCAACTTTGTGGGCCGGTATATCCCGCCCGCCTTGCAGCCGGTTCCCCTGACCCCGGAGGAACAGGAAGAACTGCGGAAGAAGGAGGAACGCAAGGACAGGCTTCACCAGAACTACTTGCGCCGCAAGGCAAACGGCAAGCAGAAGGAATGGGAAGAACGCTACAACGCCAAACGCAAGGCCCAGGTGGAGGCGGCAAAGGCCGCGATCCGGGCCGAGGATATGGAGAAGGGCATTTTTACCACCGTCAGCCAGTTACCCAGACAGGAGCCGCATAAGGCCACCTTACCGGCCAGCGCCGCAGTTTAATCATCACAGTGCAAAGGAGGACGAACATGAACGAATTGACTTACACCCGCTGCGGAGATTACTACATCCCCGACCTGAAACTTTCCGAGCAGCCGGAAGCTCCCATCGGCAAGTATGGCCGTATGCGGCAACGCTACCTGAAGGAACACCGGCCCGGCCTTTACAGCAGCATGATTTCGGTGTGGACGATTTCGCTTTTATGGGAATAGTATTTCTGTTTCTGGTCGTATTCGGAAAACAGCCGTTCCCCGCTCTGGTAGGCGGCGGCAGCGACAGCAGACTGGCGCTTGCTGCGCTGGACGATTTTCAGGTCAAAGTGCGGGCATGGTGGCATGACGGATTGTGACCTCCTTTCTCCCGGCGTCCGGGCAAAGAAAAAGCAGGAAACCGTTCCATGATTTCCTGCTCGGTGGTGCCGCCGGTGGGCGGCTGGTATTCAGTTTTTATGGTAGGGGCAGATTGGCAAATGGAAAGCTATCTTTCTAACTTAACAAGATATTCTGTGGTATCTTCTTCAAACTTTTTCTGACCTGTCAAACGAAAACCATGCCTTTGGTAAAAGGAGATTGCTCTAATATTTTTTTCTAATGCCCATAAATTATTTGCATGGAGTTCTTTAATTGCAAATTCAATTAGCTCATTGCCAATTCCCTGACTTTGAAAAAATGTATCTACATATAATTTACAAATTTCTGTTCCGTTCATTTGAATAAAACCCTTTATAAGACCATTATCAAATACATATATATTTTTGATAATTTCATCTTTTTTGAAGTAATTATTTACTAATGAAACAACTTGCAACTCCCCAAAAGAAAAACTTTCATCTTTGAATATAGGGAAAAAATTCATCCTGTTATTAAATACATATATTTCAGCTACTCTTGATAAATCATCTATTATTGCTTTTCTGATATACATCTTATATCTCCTTTACAACTTCCGATTTGTCGTTGCCTTCATTATACTGTATCAGCCCACAAAAAGGAATGGCTTTTCTGAAAACTTGTTGACTGGAAGCAGCTTGCAGCGCAAGGTGTTTCCGGGCGGCAAGTCCACAAAGGGGTAGCTGGCGGCAGCCAGCGCAGGGGAAGTGTAGCTTCCCCTGTGATGATTGGCAGGAGCCGGAGCGCTGCGGGCAATCATCCGCTTTCCGCAGGAAGCCCCCGGCAGGGCGCAACACACTACCTTCAGGTAGTGTATAGTTGCGCCCTCTTTCAGAGGGGCAGTCCACGGGCTGCGGCTCTGGAAGCGATTATGACCGTTCCCGGTCTGGCTCTTTTCTCTTGGGATGTGGCTTTTTCGTCCTCGCCTGTGCCTTGGCTTCGGCAAGCCTGCGCCGGATGGAATTGTCCCGCTTCTGGATAAACCGCTGCTTCGTATCAGCGATAAAGCGGCGGCACTCCGGCTCCGGGATGGCGTTCAGCTTTCGGATGGTATTCTCCACAATATCCCTTGTCTGCCGGTCACGGATAACCGGCACGATTTCTTTCAGCCCCGCAAGGGTGTCCTCTTTTGTACCGGCGGCGTACTGATAGACCATAGCCAACTCGTCTTTAGAAAAATTCATCTTCATTCTGCGCCCTCCTTCTCTGTGCCGTTTCCGGCAAACACTTTTTCCATAAGCTGACGGGTGCTGTCTTTGTGGAACAGCAGCTTCAAGAATAGACTGACCTGTTCATCCGTGATGGCTTCCGGGTGGGGAAGGTAGCTTTCCAGCATGGCGGCTCTGGTGCAAAGCCGGTGCGTCCGTTCCTTCCGGGTCAGCGCCTTGGCCTGATGGGTCAGACGCTTTTCCTCCTGTTGCGCCCAGCGCAGCTTCTTTTCCGTTTTCTCTATCTCCTGATTGAGTGCTTCCAGCTTTTCATTCATAAGCGGCTGTCCTCCTTCTTGGGAATGAGTACATATATCTTGTTGGGTTCCCCGAAGCCCTGACGCACCCGCAGTATCAGTCCGGCGTCCTCCAATTCATTCAGGGAACGCTTCACGGTCATGGTGCTGCGGGCAAGTGCCGCCGCCAGTTCCACGATGGGGAAATGGATAAATAAAATCCCGTTGGCGTCCTCTATGCCGGACAGGAAAATAATATCCAACATCCGGGCGTACATGACCTTGGCGGTGCTGCTGATCGGGAGCCGCAGCATGGCTCTTGGCAGCGGCATACAGGGCGGCAGGGTGGTATCTGTGGTCATAAATTCAACTTCCATTCAATCAGTGTCCTCCTTTACTTTTCGTTTTGAGCGTTTGGAAAGATAATGGGGGCAGTCCACAATGACCGCTCGGAAACTCTGCTTATAAGTGCGCTGGCATTTCCGGCAAAGGTCGTTGTACGTTACCCGCCCCCGTTCATTGAGGAAGAAGGATAGTTCCAGCTTCCTCTTTTTCGGCATTCTCGGCATGGTGCCTCCTTAAACGAAAATCCGCCCATTTCAGCCGTAACAGCCGCAATAGACGGATAGCAGATTTTAGTGTCGTGTTTCGGGGCGATTTTCAAGGAAAAAGCGGCCATAGAACCGTCCGGAAATCCCCCGTAGTATTACGGATAGGGTAGACTATGCCCTATCAGATTGTTGTGTTTTGGTATCAATTCGGTGTTCATTTTCGCCGGTTCTCCCTGATGTCGTTCCTGCCCCTGGCTCTCACAACGGCGTTTCGCTCCCTTTGGTACGCTCGTTGCGGTCAGGGTTCCTCCATTTCCCTGCCGCAAGTCGTTGCGCTACATCGCCGGGGAGCATATCCCATACAGGCCGGTCATTCGGTTGGAATAATCCATCGATGAACTAAGCCCATTATGGCACATTTTTGAGCCTTCTCCCGTATATCCACAAAGTAGGAAAACCGCCCCAAAATCGAAAATTTCCACGATTGCGGAACGGGTATGGTATAATGGGATTGACGGCGGCAGCCAGCCGCAGGAAGGAGCGATGTATCTATGAAAACCCGCATTTCCGTACAGGAACGCCTCAAAGATTTACGGGTGGAACGGGGCTTAAATCTGGAAGAACTGGCGCAGGAAGGCAAACGGCAAGCAGAAGGAATGGGAAGAACGCTACAACGCCAAACGCAAGGCCCAGGTGGAGGCGGCAAAGGCCGCGATCCGGGCCGAGGATATGGAGAAGGGCATTTTTACCACCGTCAGCCAGTTACCCAGACAGGAGCCGCATAAGGCCACCTTACCGGCCAGCGCCGCAGTTTAATCATCACAGTGCAAAGGAGGACGAACATGAACGAATTGACTTACACCCGCTGCGGAGATTACTACATCCCCGACCTGAAACTTTCCGAGCAGCCGGAAGCTCCCATCGGCAAGTATGGCCGTATGCGGCAACGCTACCTGAAGGAACACCGGCCCGGCCTTTACAGCAGCATGATTTTGAGCGAAAAGCTGTACCCGCACCTGTTGGAGATTGACCGGGCGGCGCGTGAACGGATGGATGCCATGCTGCCCCGCATGATGGAGGCGGCGGGCGTCACCGAGGAACTGAAAGCCCGTGACCCCATGCGCTGGGTGGGGCTGATGAATACGCTGAAAGCGCAGGCGGAGGAAATTGTTCTTACAGAGCTGATTTATCAATAGCTCTTTTACAAGCGGAGGCTGCTATTTTGCGGCCTCTGTTTGTTTTTACGCTTTCGACATATCTTCTGCCTTGTGTCCTTTAAGCAAATGAAATATAATAAAAAATGTTGTCAGAGGTACAAATATGGACTACATGACACTTAAAGAAGCAAGCGAAAAATGGGGCATTTTGTCCCGTCAAGTCAACTATTACTGCGTTGAGGATCGTATCCCTGGCGCTGTGAAGATAGCCGGTGTTTGGCTGATACCCAAAGACGCGGAGAAGGCGATTGACGAGCGGCGTAAAGTTGATAGAGATTTGAAAAATGATTGCTAAAATCATTCTTGGAGGTGTTGAAATGACGCAGACGATTATGATAATAGATGATGAAATAGAGATCTTAGATATGTTGAAACGCTATTTTTCCCTTGAGGGCTACCATGTAATTACGGCTGCCGGAGGTAAAGAGGCTTTACAGAAGTTATCAAAGCAACCCGATCTTATCCTGCTTGACATCAATATGCCGGATATAGACGGGCTTTCGCTCTGCAAAAGCATACGGGACTTTGTTTCTTGTCCAATCCTCTTTCTGACTGCGAATACTGAGGATAGCGACAAAATCAAAGGCTTTGGTGCTGGTGGGGACGATTATATTATAAAACCTTTTTCTGTTGACGAACTGGGAGCGCGAGTGTCTGCACATTTACGCCGCGAAAATCGCAGTAAAACAAAGCCTCGCGTTTTGTTCGATGGACAATTAGCGGTTGATTATTTAGAGCGAACAGTATATTGGGACGGAAAAGAAATCCCACTTTTGAAAAAGGAGTTTGACATACTCGAAGTGCTTTCACAAAACCCCGGACAGGTTTTTGATAAAGAACGGCTTTACGAAGCTGCATGGGGATTGGACGGGTTGGGAAATAACTCTGTTGTAGCGGAGCATATCAGAAAAATCCGCGCAAAGTTTGCTGCCGTTGGAGCCAAACAATACATTGAAACCGTTTGGGGGGTGGGATATAAATGGGAAAAAGCAAGCGTAAATTGAATGATCTGTCAATTCTTTCTACATTTGTTTTACTTGCAGTTGTTTTTCTTCTTCTTGCAATACTGCTGGTAGAAGTGGAAAGGACTTTGCTCACAAATGCACAGAGAGATATTGCCTTTCAGTATTCAGATGTGGTCGAAGGATTTAATTCTGAAAAGGTATGGGGAAATCAATCGGTATATTTGCTTTCAGAACATGATGGGAGAATGATGTGGCTGTACGAAATGGGGATGTGGACGTTGCCCCCCTTTACTTATCTTGCCTGTTTCATTTTGGCGGGATTTGTTTTTTACAGGAGTAAAATTAGAAGGCCTCTAATGTTCTTAACTACATCTGCAAACAGAATAGCCGAAAATGATTTGGATTTTTCGATTGCGTATGACAGAAACGATGAAATGGGATTACTATGCAAAGCATTTGAAAAAATGCGCTCTGCGCTGGAAAAAAATAATCGGGAAATGTGGCGTCAGATGAATGAGCGCAAAAAGCTAAATGCCGCTTTTTCTCACGATCTGCGAACACCCCTTACGGTCATGGAGGGGCATTTAGGCATTTTGCAAAAATACACGCCGCAGGGGAAATTAAGTGCTGACGATGTTATGCAGACCTACGCGGCAATGGCAGGGCAGATTGAACGGCTGAAAAACTATGCTTCTTCCATGAATACATTACAGCGGCTTGAAGATGTACCGATTGTGAGAAAACAGCTTGCAGCCAGCGATTTCACCGCAAGGCTCAATGATACTGCGGAAATGATTTGCGAGAGCAAGAACCTATCCATATCGGATAAAACCGTTGCCACAAGCCTTTGTGTTGACCCGGAAATTGTCTTGCAGGTTTTTGAAAACTTATTATCCAACGCCGCCCGTTATGCGAAATCTGCCATATCCATACAGTACACCGCCACAAATGATACCTTTTCAATCACTGTAACAGACGACGGGGCGGGCTTTGATGATACCACTTTGAAATTTGCAGCAAACCCGTTTTATACAACAGAGAAAAAGTCTGACACCGGGCAGCATTTAGGCCTCGGCCTCAATATCTGCAAAATCCTATGTGAGCGGCATAATGGAAATATCATTTTGTCGAATGGTATAGAAGCGGGCGCGTCTGTAACCGTCCGCTTTGGAATGATAGAATAATAAATTACTTTCTGCAATCTCCCTGTATTTGTACAGGGGGATTTTTTCGTTTGATAGATATTTGAAAATTGCCTTTTAGAATGAACTTGTAAACAGAAATCTAACAGAAAAGAAAGGGGAAGGTTATGTTACAGATTGAAAAGGTTTCTAAAACGTATCATTCAAAAGGCATAGACTATCCTGTTTTGAAAGAGATTACCGCAACTATTCACGACGGGGAATTTGTCGCCATTATGGGGCCGTCCGGCAGCGGGAAAACGACGCTGCTCAATGTGATTTCTGGCTTTATAAGTGCGGACGGCGGGAAGGTCATTCTTGACGGGCAGGATATTCTAACCGGCGAAGAAAATGAACTTGCAGAAATAAGGCAGCATAAACTTGGTTTTGTTTTTCAAGATTTTATGCTGCTGAACGGGCTGACTATCCGGGAAAACATTTTTTTACCGCAGATCATAGCCGGAAAACCGAAAAGCCAAATGGAGCAGAACACCCATACTCTGTTAGAGGTTTTCGGCATTGAAGAAATTGCGGAAAAATATCCTGCTGAAGTATCCGGGGGACAAAAACAACGAGCGTCCATAGCGAGAGCATTGTCTAATAATCCGTCCATTATCTTGGCAGATGAACCTACGGGAAATCTCGATTCAAAATCGAGTACTGCTGTCATAGAAGCATTTTTGAATGCGAAAGAAAAAATCGGCGCAACAATTTTTATGGTTACACATGATGCGTTTGCGGCTTCTTATGCCGACAAAGTGATTGCCTTAAAAGACGGTATCGTTTTTGGTGAATTAGTGCGTCACGGACAGCCCCGAGATTTTCTTGACGAATTACTGGACTTCACAAGAAAGGTAAACGGTGATGGGTATGACGCTTAACGATATTAGCAGAAAACTTTTTAAGAATAGCCGAAAGCAATACGGGCTTTTCTTCTTCTCTGTTGTTTTTTCCATAGCAATGACAGGGGCATACGGCGTTTTGCAGTACAGCCCTACTGTCACAAACGTCCTGGTTGATGGCGGTTCAACACAAACTATTTCACAAGCTATGTTTTTCGGCTCCATGTTGGGTATCATTGTCTTTCTTGTGTATGCAGACAGTATTTTCCTAAAATATAAGTCGCGGGAGATCGGAATTTTTCTGTCCCTCGGCATAGACCGGCGCAGCGTTCAAAAAATTGTTGTGAAAGAATACACGCTTCTTTTTCAATTTGCTGTATTCGTTGGCCTGCTTTTGTCGGTTCCGCTTGCTTACCTATGCTGGTCGCTTCTCAATTTGTTTTTGGAAACACAGGAAACAGCATTCAGTATCGGCTGGGTGGGGTTAATCATTGCGGTACTGTTTTCCTTGCTTAATTGGTTTATTTTGCGGACGATTAACCGCAGGTACATCAAAAATGTTGATATTTTGAAAATCATTAAGACCTCTGATGAAAACGAAACGGCGAAAAGCGGAAATTTATTCTTGTTGATTTTAGGCGCATTACTTGTCCCTGCCGGGATTGTTGCCTTTTTCACCTTGCAGAATATCGGCGGTTTTCTCAATACTTTGTTGGCCTTTGTAGGCTTGGCAGGAGCAGTTTTAGGCGTTTATCTGTTGATTATTCAATGCGCGTCTATTGGGGATATTCTGAAAAAGTACAATGACAAAGCATATTATAAGAACCTTGTCTTTTACAATCTTCTAAAACAGAAAATCCGGCAATATACCCGGTCTATATTTGTGGCGACGCTTCTTATTACCTTTACGACATTTGGTATCGGCTTCATAGCGGCAGGATTTATTGACGGTTATAACGTCGCTCTGAACGAGCCATACGATTACACGATCAATGCGACCTATGAACACCCCATGACCGAAAGCCGTATTGAAGAAATAGCCGAGGAAAGCAATGCGGTCATTACCAGCATAAAGCATATAGACTGCCTATTGCTCGGTGTGCAGAACAATTATAAAAACGGTGAGCGTGATTGGGGTTCGCGTATCGTCGTAAGCGAAGATAACTTTAATGTCTTATCCGGCGCGGCAATATCCGTACCAAAGGGAAGCTACACGGTTTACTATGACAGCAGCATGGAATATAAACTAAACGCTTTTTCGGCAGAAAGCAGCCTTTTTTACAACCCAACTACTGAACAAGAGTTTTACTTCATACAAAACGAGCCGATATGCTACGATGGGCTTTTTAATACACGGTCTGTATTTTCTTCTTTTCTGATTTTGAACAATGACGATTACCGCACGCTTGCGGCTACACTTGCCGACGAATATAGAGCCGTTTCCTATATGGTAAATGTGGAAAATTGGCAAGACACGATGGATTTTCAGAACAATATTCTGAAAGCCGTTATCTCTGACAACAACGGGGTAATCTTTACAAATTGGCACAACAGCGCGACATTCGAGAAAACAGGAAGTCAAGCGGAGTATCTTCCCTTTGATGGCAACGAAACTAAAATTGCCCGGTTGTGGTCGCTATATCCGCTTTCAAAGTTAAGCAGCACGACAACGCAGTTTGAAGCCTTTGCCACCTACCTTATGCTTATGTTATTTATCGCCATTGTTGCCTTTGTGTCCGCAGTCATGGTTATTGGACTAAAACTTATTAGCACGATATGGGACGACGCGGAAGTCTATAATGATCTACGGCGATTGGGAATGAAGCGCAAAAAGATTAAAGGACTTATTACAAAACAAATGCTATTCGTCTATTTTATTCCCACCGTACTTGGCTGTATCATTGGAGCCTTTACGACATACCGCATTATGCTTGTGTCCGGTGTTATTTACATTGGTGAAACAATGCAGTTAGTTGGTTGTGTGTGCGGTTTGGTGCTGATAATTCAGATTGCTATTTTCTTTGTACTTCGATCAAGAGTTATGCGCAACTACGCATGATACTTTCATAACAGATACACAAATCTGCCGGACGACGGCAAAAGAAAAAAAGCCGTCGTTCAGCAGGCAATCATCATGCCCTAATCACACTTACGGCGGCTTTGACAAAATCAAGGCCGCCGTTCCTTATGTCCTCGACAAAGGAGTGACGCCTATACACTGACACGGCGGCTTTAGGAGGGAGCCGCCATGAAGCACACTGACCGCCGACAAATTCAGACGATATTTGCACTACCGTCAAAAAAAGCCCAGCCACCGAACCGGCCCCGTCTGGCAGCCGGTGCGAAAATTGTCACAATGTAACTGAATACCGTATTTTTTGCGCTCGAATAGCTTTCTGCTGTCCGGGCGCTTTTTCATACCTGTGGGGACGGAACATCGGGTCAACATGGCCCGAGCCTTGCCCCCGGTGCCGTTCCCCGCCGCCCCGTTCAGATTTTCCCGCAAAAATCTGAACGGAGGAAAGGCAGATGGAAGTCACCATCAATTACAACGGACAAGCTGTGGCCGTGGAGGTCACGCTGGAAGTCTATGAATTTCTTGACCGGGCCGACCACAAAGCCGAGAACCTGTCCCATGAGCAGCGGCGGCATTGGGATGGCCGGGAGTTTGACGAATACATAGTTGCCACTGAGGGCGTGGGTATCTACGGTGAAACGCCGGAGGATTACCTTTGCCGCAAGGAAACACTGGGCGAGCTGATGGCCGTCCTGGACACCTGCACCGAGGCCCAGCGCCGCCGGTTCCTGCTCTATGCCCTGGACGGGCTGAGTTTTTCGGAGATCGCTGCCCTGTGCGGCTGCTCCAAGAGTTCGGTGCAAGGTTCCATTGAAGCAGTCAGAAAAATTTTTCAAAAAAATTTGAGAAACCACCCATACGAATGACCCCTTTTCGGGCTACCAAGTGAAAGGGATTGTTTCCCTTATCCCAGCGGGAGGCGGACAGCGGACAAGCTGCCCGCCTCTCCCATTTTCAGGAGGTAAGCCTATGAAAACAATCAATCTGCGGTGGATTTATCCCCACTACCGGCATGACGAGTTTGTGGAGGTCAGCGACGAGGTTTGGGAGGCCATGCGGCAGGCCCAGCGTGAGATGAACAACTATGAGCGCCGGAAGGTCTACCACCGCGCCTGGTACTCTCTGGACGCATATAGCTGGACGGAGAACTACGCGCAGGAACACGGCAGATCGCCGGAGGAAATCCTTTTGGAGCGCGAGGAACGGGCCGCCCGCCTGCGGCTGGTTACCGCCTTGCCGGAGGCCCTGGCCCATGCCACCCCCACCCAGGCTCGCCGCATCCGGGCCTACTACATCGCCGGTATCAACCAGCCGAAAATTGCCCGGATGGAGGGCGTACACAGCAGCAAAGTCAGCATTGCCATCCGGCGGGGTCTGCGGAATATGCGCCGCTGCTATGACGGCCTTTTCCCGTCAGAGTGAGGGCGGGCCTATGCAGACCATTAACCTCAAGCAATATTACCCGTTCTGCACCGAGGACACCTTTGTGGAGGTGTCGGATGAAATCGTTGAAGCGTTCCTGCTGGACAAGCGGGCCGAGGCCGCCAGGGAGCGCAAGATGTACCGCTACAAGGCGTTTTACTCCCTTGACTGCAATGATGGGATTGAGAACGCCGCTATTGGCTGGGCGCAGCCATCGCCGGAGGATTGCCTGATGGAAAAGGAAGCGCAGGCCGAATATGCCGAACTGCTCCGGCGGCTCTATGAGGCCATTTCCTCTTTGCCCCCAACGCAGGCCCGCCGTGTCCATGCCCGGTATATGCTGGGAATGAAAGTGAAGGACATTGCCGCGATGGAGGGCATTACCCCATCCCAGGCTGGGAAGTCCATCCATGCGGCGCTCCGGCGGCTGCGCCGGAACTTCATACGCCGGAAATGGACAAGCGGCCTATGAAAACCATCAATCTGAAAAAATACTACTACCCGATTTGTAAGAAAGACACCTTTGTGGAAGTGCCGGACGAGGTGGCAGACGCCATTGTGGAGGAAAGCCGCGCAGAGGACGCGAATGACGCCAAACAGCACTATCACTGTTACTCTCTGGACGCATCCCCCGGCATGGAAAACCATTTCCCGGAGCAGGCCGTTTCCCCGGAGGATATTCTGATGGAGAAGGAAACGGAACGGGAACAGGAGGCCGCCCGCGCCCTGATGATGGAACGGCTCCGGGAGGCCCATGCCACCCTGACGCCCCGGCAGGCAAGCTGCCTTCATGCCCGGTTTTGGGAGGGCAAGCAGTTTAAGGAGATTGCCGAGGCCGAAGGCTTTACGACATCAGCGGCCATTGTCACGGTTCGCAACGCCATTATCAAGTTACAGAAATATTATATCAAGCGCGGCTGGATGAAGCCGCCAAAGGAGAAAGCGATATGCACAAAGACAGCACCATCCAAGCGAAACAGAAAAAAGACGAGCGCGAAGAAGTCCTGAAGGAAATCCGGCAGCTTGAGAACCGCCAGAAGATTTTGGAGAACAAGCAGCGCAATGAGGAACGCAAGGCCCGCACCCGCCGCCTGATTGAGCGCGGGGCCATTTTGGAGGGCATTTTCCCTCTGGCCGCCGATCTTCCCGGCGTAGAGGTCAAAGCGTTCCTGATTGCCCTGTCCCATCTTCCGGGGGCGGCGGAACTGGCCGCAAAACTGCCGAAATCCGGGGACAAGCCGTAAGTCCCTTGTTTACAAGGGCGCACTTATACACCGTTGCCGGTGTCGTGCGCCCTGCCGGGGGCTGTTGCGTACTTCGTCCGCGATGGGGAGCTACACTCCCCAAACCCCTTGTGCGCCACAGGCCACGGAACATCCGCAAGCGGCTGTCCCGTCCCCTGCGGCCTGAATATCCCTCACCGAAAGGAGGCGATCCCCATAGATTTTTGCCATATCCCCGTCAGTATCATCAAGCGCAGCGAGGGCCGTTCCGCTGTTGCCGCAGCCGCCTACCGCAGCGGAACCAAGCTGACGAATGAATGGGACGGCCTGACCCATGATTACACCCGGAAGGGCGGCGTTGTCCATGCGGAAATCATGCTGCCCGCCCACGCCCCGCCAGAGTTTGCAGACCGTTCCACCCTCTGGAACAGTGTGGAGCAGATTGAGAAAGCCAGGGACAGCCAGCTTGCCCGCGAGATTGAAGCGGCCCTGCCCCGCGAACTGTCCAGGGAACAGCAGCTTGCCCTTGTCCGGGCCTATGTGAAGGACAACTTTGTGGACAAGGGGATGTGCGCCGACTTCGCCATCCACGATAAGGGAACCGGCAATCCCCATGTTCATATCATGCTGACCGTCCGGCCCCTGAAAGAAAATGGCGCATGGGGCGCGAAGTGCCGCAAGGCATACGACCTGGACGAGAACGGCCAGCGTATCCCGGATGGGAAAGGCGGCTGGAAGAACCACCGGGAGGACACCACCGACTGGAACGACAAAGGGAATGTGGAGATTTGGCGGGCGGCATGGGCGGCCTGTACCAACCGGGCATTGGAGGCCGCCGGTCAGCCCGCCCTGGTAGACCACCGCAGCTACGAGCGACAGGGCATTGATAAAATCCCCTCTGTCCACCTGGGGCCAGCGGCCAGCCAGATGGAGAAGCGCGGTATCCGCACCGACAAGGGAGAAGTCAACCGGCAGATCGCCGCCGACAACAAGCTGCTCAAGGAAATCAAGGCCCGCATTACCCGCCTCTACAACTGGTCTAAGGCCGAGGCCGAGAAGCCGGAAGGCCAGCAGCCCAGCATGATGGACTTGTGGGAGGCCCAGCAGCAGCTCAAGCGGCCTGACACCCGCACCGGCAAAATCCGGGCTTTGCAGGAGAGCGCCGCCCTGTTCAGCTTTATGCAGGCAAACGAAATTAAGACCATGCAGCAGCTCCACGATAAAATCTCCGATATGAACAGCAGCTACTATGACCTGCGGGGGAAAATCGTCCAGGCCGAGCGCCGGATTGCCACCCTCACCGAGCGTGGGGAGATGTGGGCGCAGTACAACAAGTACAAGCCCATCCGCAAGCAGCTTGCCAAGGTAAAGCCGGAGAAACGGGAACTGTTCGAGCAGCGCTACAGCCGGGAACTGATCCTCTATGACGCGGCGGCCCGGTATCTGAAAGAACTGAAGGACAGCGGCGAGGAAATCACCCCCAAGGCATGGCAGCGCGAGATCGACCTGTTGACCGCCCAGAAGCAGGTGGACACCATCGACATGAAGGCCATGCGGGAGGAACTGAAAGCCGTTGAACGGCTCCGCAAGGCTGCCGACCAACTGGCCCGCCAGGGACAGGACAAGTCCCATGCCCGGGGGCCGGAACGGTAAAGGGTACGGCGTTTGGGCGACCCCTTTTAGGTGCGTCGCGTTTCACGACACCCCTTTGCACAGAACTGTCAACATTCACTCATGGAAGGAGATTGCCCTATGAAGCAGATTATTTTACCCGTCACTGTCCACCTGAATATCCGCCTGCCCCTTGCCCTCTTGCAGTCGGAACCGGCAGGCGCGCCCACCGGCCCGGAGCCGGAGGCCCATGCCTGCCAGGGATGCGGCAACTGCGGCGGGTGCGGGAAGTGCCAGCATGAAGAAAAGCAAGCCTGAACCCATCCCCGTCATGGACTACCGCCAGTACCGCAGAACGCGGCGGCTGGTACATGAGTGCTGCAACTATGACGGCGGCAACTGTATCGCGCTGGACGATGGGGAGGAATGTGTCTGCGTCCAGTCCATTTCCTACTCCCTGTTGTGCCGGTGGTTCCGGGCGGCGGTGCTGCCGCTGGACAGGGAACTGGAAACGGCCCTGTTCCACCGCCTGGACGCCAAGCGGTGCGCCGTCTGCGGGGCGCTGTTCACCCCCGGCTCCAACCGGGCCAAATACTGCCCGGAATGTGCCGGACGCATGAAGCGTATCAAGGCCGCCCAGCGCAAGCGCAAACAGAGGGCGAAATGTCACGCTTTAGGGGCCGAAAACCCCTTGTAAATCAAGGCTTTTTTCGAGGGTGTCGCTGGGGGCCTGATAGATTTATCCTCTGGCCCTCAAAACGGCCCTCTAAAGGCGTACAGACCCCTGAAACAAACCCCAAGGAGGAAATCCTATGTCAGACAACCGAAAATATTACTACCTGAAACTCAAAGAGAACTATTTTGACGATGACTCCATCGTGCTGCTGGAAAGTATGCAGGACGGTGTTCTGTACTCCAACATCCTGCTCAAGCTGTATCTGAAATCCCTGAAACATGGCGGGCGGCTTCAACTTGACGATAATATCCCCTATACGGCGCAGATGATCGCCACCATCACCCGCCAGCAGATCGGCACTGTGGAGAGGGCCTTGCAAATCTTCCTGAAGCTGGGCCTTGTGGAAGTGCTGGACAGCGGCACCTTCTACATGAGCAATATCGAACTGCTGATCGGCCAGTCCTCCACCGAGGCCGAGCGAAAGCGGGCGGCAAGGCTCCAAAACAAGGCTCTTTTCGCGCCCCGGACAAACGGCGGACATTTGTCCGACATTCGTCCACCAGAGATAGAGTTAGAGAAAGAGATAGAGATAAAGAGAGAGATAGAGAAGGGACGTTCCGAATCGGGGCGCACCGCCCGCGCCTATGGCCGTTACCAGAATGTTTTCCTGACGGACGAGGAACTGGCGGACTTGCAGGCCAGCTTTCCCACCGTATGGGGCCAATACATCGAAAAGCTGTCCGAGTACATGGCCTCTACCGGCAAGCGGTATCAGAGCCACGCCGCCACCATCCGGCGCTGGGCCGGTGAGGACGCGAAGAAAGCAGCCCCGCCCACCCGCAACCGGGATTACAGCGTAAAGGAGGATGAAACCGTATGATGGAGATTACCGCAGAAATCCGGGCGCTGATCGACAAGGCAGCCGCCGGTGTGGAGCTGGCCGGGGACGAGTACATAGACCCGGCAGACGGCCTCATTCACTGTAAAAAGTGCGGCGGCCAGAGGCAGACCGTTGTGCCATGCTTTGGGAAACCGGGCTACTTCATGCCTCGCTGTATCTGCCAGTGCCAGCGGGAGGCCGAGGAACAGCGCAAGGCCGCCGAGGAACGGCAGCGCCGCATGGAGCGCATCAAGCGCCGAAAGGCCCAGGGCCTGCAAGACCGCTATCTGTACGACTACACCTTTGCCAACGACAACGGCCAAAATCCCCTGATGGACAAGGCCCGCGCCTATGTAGAAAACTGGAAGGAGGCATACAAAAACAACACCGGCCTGCTGCTGTTCGGGGATGTGGGAACCGGCAAGTCCTTTTTCGCAGGTTGTATCGCCAACGCCCTGCTTGACCGGGATGTGCCGGTGCTGATGACGAACTTTCCTACCATCCTGAACCGCCTGACAGGGATGTTCGACCAGGACAGGGCCGACTTTATCGCCAGCTTTGACGAGTACGACCTGCTCATCATTGACGATTTGGGTGTGGAGCGCAGTACCGAGTATGCGATGGAGCAGATGTTTTTCGTCATTGACAGCCGCTACCGCAGCCGCAGGCCCATGATAATCACCACCAACCTGAAACTGGCCGAACTCAAGAACCCGCCCGACCTGGCCCACGCCCGTATCTATGACCGTATCCTGGAACGGTGCGCCCCGATCCTCTTTGCCGGGAAAAACTTCCGAGAGGAAAACGCCGGGGCCACCAAGCAGGCGGCGAAAGACATTGTGAACCGTAAGAGCGACTGATTGTTTTGCCGGACGGCGCAGCCCCGCCCGGAGAAAGGAGCGCCATGAGCGAAGAAACCCGTACCATGCAGACCGCAGACACCATCCCTACCAGAGCGCCGGAGGACGCCCCCGCGCTGGTAAAGAAAATCGGCAAGACCACCTACAAGGTGCGCGTCCATTTCAGCCAGACCAGCACTGAAACCATGAGCGACAAAATCAAGCGTATGCTTAAAAACGAGATACAGCAGATGTGACCGGCTGATAAAGCCAGCCGCCTTGTGTTAAACTGATGATGGTACACGCCAAAACTTTTAGTCAAGGAGGACACAAAAATGCTATACACAGAAAAAGAGAAAAATGAGATTGAGCGCGTCCGCAAAGTGTTTGAGAAACATATCCAGCAGATGACCGCTTATGATTTGGTTTGGTCGGACAAGGTCGGCTATGTGTGGCTGGCAATATCTATCGACCCGGTCTATATTGATACCGGCAACTGGATAGAGTCCGCTACTGGCCTTTGTTATGAGTGCTTGAATGATATAGCACTGGATGTTTTTGGAATGACCGGAAACGACCATGACTTCGAGGACGCCGATCCGCTGGAACTGGCCGAGATTAAGCGGCGCTGGAAACCCTATATCGACCAACTGCCGGAATATGCGTACCTTTGCGACGAACTGTTAAGCAGGAGAAAATAACCCATCCGCAAAAGTGTCAGGAGCTAAAATCTGCTTCTGGCACTTTTTTTGTGGCTTTTTCGTGAATTTGATTAAAAAGTCCTTGACAACTCGTTTCGGGCAAGACCGCAAAAAGCATTTTGATTTCCTGCGGCTCCCGGCTGGCCCCCTTTGACATCCCCCAGCTCCGGGAGATTATGAGCTATGACGAGCTGGAGCTTGACCGCATCGGGGATCGGAAAACGGCGGTTTTCTTCACGATTTCCGACACAACCCCCACTTATAACTTCATTGTTGCCCTGGCCTTTTCGCAGATGTTCAATCTCCTGTGTGAACGGGCCGACAGTGTTCACGGGGGCCGCCTGCCCCATCATGTGCGGGTGCTGTGGGACGAGGCGGCGAACACGGGCCAGGTGCCCTCGCTGGAGAAGCTGGTGGCCGTCATCCGTTCCCGTGAGGTAAGCCTGTGCCTGTTCTACCAGCAGTACGCCCAATGCAAGGCCATATACAAGGACAACGCCGAAACGATCCTGGGAAACATGGACAGCGTGGTTTTCCTGGGCGGGCGGGAAAGCTCCACCATCAAGGAAATATCCGAAAACTGGCTGGGCAAGGCCACGATCTCCATGCAGACCGAGGGCCGCTCCCGTGGGCAGTCGGAAAGCTACAACCAAAACACCCAGCGGCTGGGCCGGGAGCTGATGACCCCCAGCGAGCTGGCTACCATGCCGGGCGATAAGTGCATTTTGCAGCTGCGGGGCCTGCCCCCGTTCTTTTCGCCCAAATACGATTTGAAACAGCACCCGAACTACAAGTACACGGCTGAGGCCGATAAAAAGAAAAACGCCTTTGACCTTGATAAGCTCATTAACCGCCGCAGGCGGCCTGGGCTGAACGAGGCTTGTGAGGTGTACGAGGTAGACGTATCGGACACAGGGCCCGTAAGCGAGGACGAGGACATCCTCAACTACGACGATGTGGACGATCCGGATGCCTATGTATAAAGCACTTCTGGACAAAGTGTCCAGAGGTCGTAACCTGCCGCCCAAATGGGCGGCTTTTTTCATAGCCGGGGAAAAACCCGGAGAAATGGAGGCTATATGCAGTTCTTTTCTTCCGCTATTGATACTTTGCAGACCCTTGTTGTGGCCCTGGGCGCTGGCCTGGGCGTGTGGGGCGTTGTCAATTTGCTGGAGGGCTACGGCTCGGACAATCCTGGTTCCAAAAGCCAGGGCATGAAGCAGCTCATGGCGGGCGGCGGCATCATCCTGCTGGGCACCACCCTGATCCCTCTGCTGTCCGGCCTGTTTTAAGGTAGCGGCTTATGGATTTTCTCACCGACTGGCTCACGGACTGGCTCAAAGAGCTGCTGATTGGCGGGATCATGGGGAACCTGGAGGGGCTTTTTGATTACGTCAATACCCAAGTCGGAGAGATTGCGGTACAGGTGGGGACTACCCCGGCGGCGTGGAACGCCGGGGTATTTTCCCTCATCCGCCAGCTTTCCGAAACGGTGATCTTGCCGATTGCCGGGCTGGTGCTGACCTTTGTTGCCACCTATGAGCTCATTCAGATGCTTTTGGAAAAAAACAATATGCACGAGTTTGACGTGGCGAATATCTACAAATGGATATTCAAAACGGCTTGTGCCATCTTCATTCTCTCAAACACCTTTAATATTGTGATGGCCGTCTTTGACGTGTCGCAAACGGTGATCGCCCAGGCGGGCGGTCTGATCCAGGGCTCCACGGACATCACGCCGGATATGATGGCGGAGCTGGAAACCACCCTGGAGGGGATGGATTTAGGGCCGCTTTTGGGCCTGTGGCTCCAGTCCTCCATTATTGGCGTTACCATGTGGGCGCTGGGCATCGTCATTTTTGTGTTGGTGTATGGCAGAATGTTGGAAATCTATTTGCTCACCAGTTTGGCCCCCATCCCTATGGCAACGATCTCCCATCGGGAGGTGGGACAGATCGGGCAGAACTATCTGCGCTCCCTGTTTGCCGTGGGCTTCCAGGGGTTGCTCATTCTGGTGTGTGTTGCGATTTATGCGGTGCTGATCCAGGGAATTGCCACAGGCGGAGATCCCATTGGGGCGATTTGGGGCACCGTGGGCTATACGGTTTTGCTCTGCTTCATGCTGTTCAAAACCGGGACGATTGCGCGAAGTATCTTTAGCGCACATTGAGAAAGGGGTGTTATATGCCGAGAAGATATGGGCCCGACGGGTCGCGCCTGTGGAACGGGAAAGCGCCGGAGGACTTCAACCAGGCCGATGTTTACCGTTTTATGGCGGAAACGGAGGCCGTTTTGCAAAAGCAGGAATTGCTGGGCGGCAGGGATGACGCGAAGAAAATTGCCCAGCAGTTAGCCGAGGGGCGGGCGCAGGCCGCCCGTGAAAACGCCGCCCGGCCCGCCCCGGCAAAGGGCAAGGAGGCCAGGGATGACCGATAAGGGCACCTCTGGACAAAGTGTCCAGAAGTCCCCGGAGCTCCCGGAGGGCCTGTTCCTTATGGATGGCATTGAGGGCCTGCGCTCCCTGCCCCGTCATTCTGTGGATATGCTCTTGACCGATCCGCCTTACGGCACCACCCGGAACTTTTGGGATGTGCCCCTGCCGCTCCCGGAGCTGTGGGAGGCGGTCAAGTGGGCAGTCAAGCCGGACGGCGCTGTACTGTTCTTTGCACAATGCCCCTATGACAAGGTGCTGGGGGCATCCAACCTGTCCATGCTCCGCTATGAGTGGGTATGGTACAAAAGCCGCTGCACAGGGTTTCTCAACGCCCGCCGCGCTCCGCTGAAAAAGACGGAGAATATTTTGGTGTTCTATCAGAAGCTCCCGCTTTACAATCCGCAGTTTGAGCAGGGCAAGCCCTACAAGAAAATTGCGGGCAATAATGGGAACAGCACCAACTACGGAAAATTTACCCGTTCCGGCAGCGGATCGGAGGACGGCCTGCGCTTTCCCGGAAACGTGCTGACCTTTCCAGCCGTCCAGCGCACCGTCCACCCCACGCAGAAGCCGGTGGCCCTGTGCGAGTATTTCATCAAAACCTACACCCGGCCCGGCGAGGTGGTTGCGGACATCTGCGCGGGCTCTGCCACAACAGCGGTTGCCGCCCTCAATACGGGCCGCCGCTTCCTCTGTTTTGAAACCGTCCCCGCCTACTACGCCGCCGCCACAGAGCGCATCCGTCTGGCGCGGGCAGCGTTGGAGGCCGGGGAGAAAGGAGTGTAACTATCGGACAGTATTCTGTGATCTATGCCGATCCCCCCTGGCGCTACACGCAAAAGGGCTTGCAGGGTGCGGCGGAGAAGCATTACCCCACAATGGGAATTGACGAGTTATGCACGCTCCCGGTGGCTGATCTGGCGGCCCCGGACAGCGTGCTTTTTTTGTGGGCCACGTTCCCACAGCTCCCGGAGGCCCTGCGGCTGATCAATGCGTGGGGCTTTCAATATAAGTCCGTGGCTTTCGTCTGGCTGAAGAAAAACCGAAAGTCCGAGAGCTGGTTTTATGGCTTGGGCTTTTGGACGAGGGGCAACGCGGAGGTTTGCCTGCTGGCGACACGGGGACACCCGAAACGGCAGGCGGCAAACGTCCATCAATTCATTATTGCCCCGATCCAGGAGCACAGCCGAAAGCCGGATGAGGCCCGTGATAAGATCGTGACCCTCATGGGCGATGTGCCCAGGGTGGAGCTGTTCGCCCGGCAGTCCCCGCCCGGCTGGGATGTGTGGGGGAACGAGGTGGAAAGCACCGTCCCGGACTTCTGGACAAAGTGTCCAGAGGTGGGCGCGAAAGGAGGTTGATCCATGCCCTATGTGAATGTTCCTAACGACTTATCCAAAATCAAGACCAAACTGGCCTTTAACCTGACGAAACGCCAGCTTGTGTGTTTCGGGATCGCGGCGGCGGTGGGCATCCCGTCCTATCTGCTGGCCCGGAGCTCCATCGGCAACACGGGAGCCATGTTCCTGATGATGGCGGTGGCGCTCCCGGCGTTCCTGCTGGCGATGTACGAAAAAGACGGGCTCCCCTTTGAAAAGGTGGTGCGGAACGTCCTGCGGGCCCGTTTCCTGCGGCCTGGGGTGAGGCCCTACCAGACGGAAAATATCTATGCCCCGTTTACCCAGCGGGGCGCTGTGAGAAAGGAGGATGCGATTGCAAAAAGCAAACAGCCCAAAGCGCGGCCCCGGAAAGGCCGCTAACCGGAAAGCTGCGTTGTCTGCCCAGCAGACGATCCCCTATCTGGTGATGCACCCGGACGGGGTGTGCCAGCTCCCCGGTGGGCTCTACACGAAAACCGTGGAATATGAGGACATCAATTATTCCGTGGCATCTACCGAGGATCAGACGGCGATTTTCAGCGGGTGGAGCTCGTTTCTCAATTACTTTGACAGCTCCCTGCCGTTCCAGCTCTCCTTTATCAACCGCCGCTCCCGTTCCCGGAGCAAGTACAAGGTCAATATTCCCCCGGCACAGGATGACTTTGACAGCATCCGGGCCGAGTTCACAAGTATGCTGAAAAATCAGATCGCCAAAAGTAACAACGGCATCGAGAGGTCTAAATACATTACGTTTGGCCTGCCTGCCGAGGGGATCGCGGAGGCCCGGCCCCGCCTGGAACGGGTAGAGGCCGATGTGACAGGCAATCTGAAACGGCTGGGCGTTCCCTCTGCTCCGATGGACGGGCAGGAACGGCTGGCGCTGCTTCACAGTCAGATGCACCCCGGCAGCCGGAAGCCGTTCCGCTTCTCCTGGCAGGACATTCCCCGGACGGGCATGGGGACAAAGGACTTTATCGCCCCGGACAGCTTCGACTTCCGGCAATCCCGGACATTCCGCATCGGCCAGTATTGGGGCGCTGCATCCTACTTGCAGATTTTGGCGTCCGAGCTCTCTGACAAGCTCCTGGCGGAAATTCTGGAGCTGGATGCGGAAATGACCGTTACCATGCACATTCAGACGGTGGATCAGCTCAAAGCCATTAAGACCATCAAGGGAAAGCTCTCCGACATTGGCAAAATGAAAGTGGAGGAACAGCGCAAGGCGGTGCGGGCCGGGTACGATCCCGACATCCTGCCCCCTGACCTGATCACGTTCAGCAAGGACGCGGCGGAGCTCCTGGCCGATCTCCAGTCCCGCAACGAGCGAATGTTCCTCCAGACGTTCACGGTCATCAATATCGCCCCCACCCGGCAGCGGTTGGAAAATGATGTGTTTACCGTGGGCGGCATCGCGCAGAAATATAACTGCGCCTTGAAGCGGCTGGACTGGCAGCAGGAACAAGCGTTTGTGTCCTCTCTGGCCCTGGGCTATAACGAGGTGGAAATCCAGCGGGGCATGACAACCAGCTCCACGGCGATTTTCATTCCCTTTATGACCAGGGAGCTCCGCATGGCTGGGCCGTCCCTCTACTACGGCATGAACGCTCTTTCGCATAACGTCATTATGGCGGATCGGAAAAAGCTGAAATCGGCCAACGGCTTGTATCTCGGCTCCACGGGCTCCGGCAAGAGCTTCGCCGCAAAGCGCGAGATCATCAACGTGTTTCTGGCCATCCCTAAAGACCGGATTATCATTGTCGATCCGATGGGGGAATATGCCCCGCTGGTGCGTAGGCTGGGCGGCCAGGTGGTGGAGATTGCGCCCGGCTCCCCCAACCATATCAATCCAATGGACATCCAGCTTGATCTGGACGATGACGAAAGCCCGCTTTCCATGAAAGCGGATTTTTTATTGTCCCTGTGCGAGCTGGTGGTGGGCGGCAAGGACGGCCTGCAACCCATCGAAAAGACGGTGATTGACCGCTGTGTGCGGCTTATTTACCGGGACATGGCCCTGGGCCTGGGGGACGGCAAGCCGCCCTTGCTCCAGGACTTGTACGAGGAGCTTCTGAAACAGCCGGAGCCGGAGGCCCGGAGGGTGGCAACTGCCCTGGAGCTCTACTGTACGGGCTCCCTTAACCTGTTCAACCACCAGACCAACGTAAAATTGACGGCGCATATTGTCTGCATCGTCCTCAAAGGGCTGGGAGAAAACCTCCGCAAGATCGCCATGCACGTTACCAACGACTTTGTAACTTCGGCAGTCAATGTGAATTTCCACAACGGCGTTTCTACCTGGTGCTACTTTGACGAGTTCCACATCCTGCTCCGGGACGCGCTTACCGCCAGCTACTTTGTGGCCGTGTGGAAGATGCTCCGCAAAAAGGGCTGCGTCCCCTCAGCTTTAACGCAGAACGTCAAAGACCTTTTGGCCAGCCGGGAGATCGAGGCCATTCTGGACAACACCGACTTTATGATCCTGCTGTCCCAGGCCCAAAGTGACCGGGCGATTTTGGCGAAACAGCTCGGCATTTCCGAGCATCAGCTCTCCTACATCACCCACTCCAATTCCGGCGAGGGCCTGCTGTTCTATGGGGATGTGACGATCCCCTTTGTGGATCGGTTCCCCCGTGGGGAGATCTATAACCTGCTGACCACGCGCCCGGAGGACTTGAAGAATGAAGCGAAAACCGAATAAACCCCAACAGGAGCCCAGGGAGCGCCCCGGCTCCTGGGAGGAGCCCGCCGATCCCGGCGGCGCTTCTTCCGGGGGTGCTGGGGGCGGCTCCCCTGGCGGTGCCGGGACAGAGGGTACTTCTGGACAAAGTGTCCACAAGTCAAAATTCCGGCAGAAAAGCAAACAGGAACAGGCCGCCGCTTCTAAGCTCCGCATGGAAAAGCGCGGGGAAAAGCTGGAGGCGGCCAAAGGCAAGCTGGCAAAACAGAAGCCCCCGAAAAAACCGGGCCCCATCCGGCGGGTGGGCCGCGCCGCTGGCGGGGCCGCCCACGGCTTTGTGCATGGGAAGATTTACGAAAACGAGCAGGAAAACGTGGGCATCGAGGGGGCCCACCGCTCCGAGCTGGTGGGCGAGGCCGCCCTGCGGCATGGCTCCCGGTTCGTGAAGCGGAAAGTCCGGGAACATCCGGCAAAGGCGGTCCAGCGGGCCGAGTCCAAATATGTCAAGGCCACGGCGGACTATCACTTCCGCATGGCCGCCCAGGAGCACCCGGAAATGTCCGGCAACCCGGTTTCCCGGATGTGGCGCAGGCACCGCTTGAAAAAGCAGTACCAGAAGCGGGCGCGGGAGGCGGTCAAGACCGGGGCGGCAGGCGCGGCGAAAAAGACAGCCGCCGCCACAGAAAAGGCCGGGGCAAAGATGGTAGGCTTTGTGAAGCGGCATCCCGTGGGGGTAGTGCTGGCCCTGGCCTGCGTGCTCCTGCTCTTTATGATGCAGTCCTGTTCGTCCTCCCTGGTGACGCTTGGCAACGCCGGGGCGGGCGCGGTGGGTGCGACTACCTACCCATCCCAGGACGAGGAAATGCTGGCGGCGGAGGCGGCTTATGTGGGAATGGAGGCGGAGCTCCAGGATTACCTGGACAGCTACGAAAGCACCCACGACTATGACGAGTACCACTTCGACTTGGACAGCATTGAGCACGATCCCTATGTGCTGATCTCTATCCTGTCTGTGCTCCATGAGGGGGCATGGACGCTGGATCAGGTGCAGGGGACGCTGGAAACCCTCTTTGACCGCCAGTACATTCTCACCGAGGATGTGGTGGTTGAGGTGCGCTATCGGACGGAAAGCCGGACGGACAGCGAGGGCAATTCCTACACGGTAGAGGTGCCCTACAATTACTATATCTGTTATGTCACGCTGGAAAACCGCAACCTGTCCCATCTGCCCCTGGAAATGATGAACGAGGAGCAGATGTCCCGGTACTCCCTCTATATGTCCACCCTGGGGAACCGGCCTGACCTGTTCCCGGAGTCGGCCTATGTAGGAAAATACGTTACCAACCCGCCCGCCGGATATGACGTGCCGGGGGAATATCTGGACGATGAAACCTTTGCGGCCATGCTCACCGAGGCGGAGAAATACCTGGGCTATCCCTATGTGTGGGGAGGCTCCAGTCCGGCCACGTCCTTTGACTGTTCCGGCTTCGTGTCCTGGGTGATCAATCACAGCGGCTGGAATGTGGGCCGCCTGGGGGCCCAGGGGCTCTATAACATCTGTACCCCTACCAGCAATCCAAAGCCCGGCGATCTGGTGTTCTTTGTCGGCACCTATGACACGGCGGGCGTGTCCCACTGTGGTATCTATGTGGGGGACGGGATGATGATCCACTGTGGCGATCCCATACAATATGCAAATTTGAATACAAGTTACTGGCAATCTCATTTTTACGCCTACGGGCGTTTACCCTGACAAGGAGGTATCTATGGCGGTAAGCAAAAGCCAGAAAATCCAGGCCGAGATTGATAAGGTCAAGGCCAAAATCAGCGAACAGCAGGCCCGGCTCAAGGAGCTGGAGAAGAACAAGCAGGAGGCCGAAAACAGCGAGATCGTGGACATCGTGCGGGGCATGAGCATTTCCCTGGAGGAACTCCCCCTGGTGCTCCAGCGGCTCCGGGACGGCACTTCTGGACAAAGTGTCCAGAAGTCCGAGGACGGCGGAAAGGAGGAAAATTGAAGATGAAACGCTTTCGGGTGATGGCGGCGGCGCTGTGTGCCGCCGTTCTTTTATGCGGATTTAGCGTCCCGGCCTATGCCTATGCGGACGGCGGCGAGGGCGCGGACTATGGCGATCCCACCATGACCGAGGAAACCCAGGCCCCGGAGCCGGAGCCCACCATTGAACCGGGCGAGGGCTTCTCGGAGGAGGGAAACCTTGTAACCCGCGATCTGCTCTATGACGAGCACACCAACAAGCAGTTTATTACGGTGCAGACCAGCGGCGGCAACACGTTCTATATCGTCATTGACTATGACAAGCCCGTGGACGAAGAGGGCGAACAGTACGAAACCTACTTTTTCAGCGTTGTGGATGAGGCCGATCTGCTGGCTGCGGCGGAGGCCGCTGGCGTGGAACAGGCGGTGTGCTCCTGCTCTGAAAAATGCGAGGCGGGGGCCGTGAATACAGAGTGCGCCGTCTGCTCGGTCAATATGAACAAGTGCGTGGGCGTTGAGCCGGAGCCGGAGCCCACGGAAACCGAGAAACCCGCCCCGGAGGAGGCCGAGCCGGAAACGGGCGGCAACATGGGGATGCTCCTGGCGGTGCTGGCCGTGGCCTTAGTGGGCGGCGGCGCGGCGTTCTATTTCAAGGTGCTGCGCCCGAAGCATCAGAAAGCCGCCGAGCCCCAGGAGGACTACGGCGGGGAGCTGGATGACTATGACGGGCCGGACGGCTACGGGGACGAGGACGAGGACGGCCCGCCCTGGGACGAGGAGGATGATGACGGAGAGGAGGCTGACAAATGAGGTTTACTGACAGCCCCTTTGAAAAAATGATGAAGCAAAAACCCCGGCCCCAGGCTCCGGCCCCGGCGAAACCGCCCAGGGGCTCCCGGTGCTCCGGGTGCCCCTACTGGCGGGGCATCGGCTGTGTGTCCTGCTACCGGGAACTCATGCGGGCCCCGGCTGGCGGGAGGTGACGGCTTGGCCCGTGAACTGACACGCGAGGAAAAACGGGCGATCCGCGCCCTGGTAACAAAGTGGTGCGCCAACTATGACCGGGAGTGCGGGTGTCTGCCCCTGGACTGTGAGTGCTATATGCTGGGGAAATGCTGGACGGGTGCTTACTGCCGCTACTTCCGGGAGGCCGTCCTGCCCCTTGATCCGGCCCTGGAGGTGTCCCTGCTAAGTGAGGGCCCCAGGCCGGATTTTAAGCCCTGCCCCATCTGCGGCGAGGCCGTTCCCCCGGATCGGCGGCAGGCTTACTGCTCGGCGGCCTGTGCGAAGAAAGCCCACCGCCGACAACAGCGGGACTATATGCGGAAAAAGCGGGGCTGGGGCGTTGACAATTAGGCCCCGGAAAATCCCCGGTTTACAAGGCGTTCCGAGGCCGTTTTCGGGGCAGGCCGTATCCAACTACGGCTTGCCCCCGTTTGGCCCGGATGCTGTCAACATCAAGAGGAGGTGTTATTCTGGAAGAAAATCAAGGTTATGTGATCCGCCGCACGATCCTGTTTGACAATCAGTGCGGTTTTGCCCTGGGGGAAAATAGCAGGGCCCCTAATCCCTATGTGACGTGGCGGTTTAACGAGCAGGACGGCCAGCGAAATTACTTTTGGGGCCACTACATGAATGAGCCGGATATGGCGGAACGGGACTTACTCAATCGGGCCGAGGACTACCAGCGGCGCTACCATGTGCAGGCAGTGGAACAGGCCCCGGACAAGGAAACCTATCTGTACTACTCCACCCAGCGGCCTATCGACATCGGCACATACCCGAACAGCTACTTTAACCGCCCTGTCCACATGGATTTATACTTTACCCGCCAGCAAGTGACGGGTGAGGCGTTCCAGGCGTGGGGTGCCATCACCTATGCCCATCCCCTGACGGAACGGGAAATGCAGGACTATGAGCTCCGGCCCTCCCGCAATAACCTGGATATTCGGCGGCAGATGGATGCCCAGGCCCAGGTGGTGGGAAAATGGGAGGACGCTCACCGCGTCCCGGATCAAAAGCGGCTGACGTGGTTTTATCCTGACTTCGGCAGTTATGTGGTGAAAGAATACATCACCCCGGAGCAACTGGCCAGCTTTGCCCGTGGCGTGGAACGCCAGGAGGCGGCGCGGGCTCATAAGGAGGCCAAACGCCAGCCCCCGATTGCAGAGCAACTGAAAGCGGCCCAAAAGGAGGCCCAGGAACACCGGGCCCCGGACGGCCCTAAAAAGAAAGCCCCTGACCGGGGCGACAGATAGGAGGACTGTTATGGAAAAGAAGCGTGAGCAGGATTTTGTCAACCAGGAGGCCCTGCGGCTCTCCGGGGTATTCAATACGCCGATCCCCGCCCAGCCCCCGGAACGGGAAAAGGCGCTGGACAAGGTAAAGGAGCCGCCCCGCGTCTGCCGGAGCCTGGAACGGGAGGAGCGGTGACAAAGAAACGCCGCCGCCCTATCCATCTTCATGTGATGGTGTCCGAGGAGGAGCTGGCGCTGATCCAGGAGCGCATGGCCGAGGCGGGCATCCGAAATATGGGGGCCTATATGCGGAAAATGGCCCTCAATGGCTATGTGCTCCATGTTGACCTGTCACCTGTCCAGGAGCTGGTGTCGCTCCAGCGTCGGTGCTCCAACAACTTAAACCAGGTGGCGATCCGGGCGAATACCTATGGCGGCATTTACCCGGAGGAGATCAAAGCGTTGCAGCGGGACTATGAAAAGCTGTGGCGGCCCCTGTCCGATCTTCTGGAAAAGCTCTCCGCCATTGTGCGGCTCTGACCTGCCGGGGAGCGGCCCTGCGCCGTTCCCCGGCTATCTCGACTTCTGGACACTTTGTCCAGAGGTGGGGATAGCCGAGGCATCCTTGTTGGCCCCCTCTTACGGAGTTATAATATACATATAGAGGCAAATATCAAACTTTTGTAGGAGGTATGAACCATGCGGACGATCTTAAAAATTATCGTGGCTCCTTTTATTCTGGCCTTGATCCTCGCCGTGGCGGTGCTCTCGTTCCTGTCCTGCGTGGCGGGCGCTGTGTGCGTTGTGGCGTGTGTGGGCCTGTCCCTGCTGGCGATCCTTTGCCTGCTGGCCGGGCAGACCACAGGCTGCATCGCCATGTTCGTGCTGGCGTTCCTGGTTTCTCCCTTTGGGCTCCCGGCCCTGGGCGGCTGGCTGGTGGAGCGCCTTTATGGTGTGAAGTATGCGGCGATGGATTTTATGGCAAGCTGATACTTCTGGACACTTTGTCCAGAAGTTCCGGGCGGCGGGTGGAACAGACCGCCGCCCGTTTTTTCTGCTGGGAAAGGAGGTGCGGCTATCGCTACAACCTACATCCGGCCCTACAAGGTAGCGGCTGGGAAAACGGCCATCCAGACGATGGAGGAGCGGTTTGCCTATGGGCTCAATCCGAAAAAGTTGGGGGCTGTGTCTGCCTACCTCTGCGATCCGGCGTCGGCCCCGGCTGAGTTTCTTCTGACAAAGAGCCAGTACCAGGCGGAAACGGGCCGGGCCGTGGAGCGCGGGGCCCTGTTCTTTCAGATCCGGCAGGCGTTCCCGCCTGGTGAGGTCACGCCGGAGGAGGCCAACAAAATCGGCTATGAAACAGCCATGCGCTGGACAAAGGGCAAGTACCAGTTTTTCGTTTGTACCCACATCGACAAGGGCCACATTCATAATCACATTTATTACAACTCCACCGCCCAGGACTGTTCCCGGAAGTTTCATAACTTCATCGGCTCCAGCTTTGCGGTGCGGCGGCTCTCTGACCGGGTGTGCATTGAGCACGAGCTGTCTGTTATCCAAAATCCGAAACAGCACAGCAAAGGTCGCTTTCTCCACTATGGACAATGGATCGGGGAAAAGCCGCCCTCGGCCCAGCAGCGGGTGCGGCTGGGGATCGTGGCGGCCCTGGAGCAAAAGCCCGCCGACTTTCTAGCGTTCCTACGGCATATGGAGGAGTCCGGCTTTCAAGTGAAGCATGGGCGGGGCGGCGCGATCTCATTCCTGGCCCCTGGGCAGGATAAGTACACCCGCCTGCGGGCTTCTACCCTGGGCCCCGGTTTTGATCCCGATGACATCCGGGCGGCGATTGCCGGGGAGCGGCCCATCCCGGAGCTTCCCCAGGACAGCCCGGCCCCGGCCCGGCGCGTCAATCTGATCATCGACATTCAAGAACGCATGGCCCAGGGCAAGGGCCCGGCCTATGAGCGGTGGGCCAAAGTCTATAACATAAAGCAGATGGCCGCCGCGCTCCTGTATCTCCGGGAGCATGGGCTTGCCGATTACGAGGCTCTTGCGGCAAGCACCGAGGCGGCGGTGGATCGGGCTCACAAGCTGGCCGAGGAGCTGCGGGACACGGAGGCCGCCCTTTCCAAAACCTCCGAGCTCATGGGCGCGGTGGTGCAGTATGCAAAGACGCGGCCTGTGTTTGACGGCTACAAGGCGGCCCGGTATAGCAGAAAATATCTGGCCCAGCACGAGGTGGAGCTGGCAGACTACCGGGCGGCAAAGACGGCCATGAGTGAGCTTTTGGGCGGGGCAAAGCTCCCCAAAATGGACACGCTGAAAAAGCAGCGCCGGGAGCTCTCCGAAAAGAAAAAGGCCCTCTATGCGGAATACCGCAAAGCGCAGTCGGATATGCGGCAGGCTGTGGCGGTCAAGGCGAATATCGATCATCTGCTCGGCCACACGGACGAGCAAAAAAATAAGGCCCAGGAGCGTTAGCTCCGGGCCGCCGACAACAGGCGCTTGCGCCGGGACTTCTGGACACTTTGTCCAGAAGTTCAGCGGGTTTGGGGAGCTCCCCAACAAGCATTTTCACGGGCCTGCGGCCTGTGAAAAATTCGGAGTGTGGCCACACCCGAATTGCTTGCCATTTGTGCGCTCCTCTCAAAATAGCGCAAAACGTCTTGACCGATTCGGTTATTTATGTTACACTGTATACAAATAACCGATTCGGTTATTTGAAGGAGCAGAATAGTAATGGAAAAATTATTAGCGCTTTCACAGGAGAAACAGGCAACAATCCGTAATGCGGCGCTTGCCTGTTTCGCAAGACATGGATATGAAAAAACGTCAATCAATGATATTGCGGTAGCGGCAGGTATCTCAAAGGCGTCTATATTCCAGTATTTTGGAAATAAGCAGACACTTTACCAGTATTTATTTGATTACTGCGCTGCCCAAATGAAGCAAGCCTATAACACGAGTGCATTGGAGGAAACTACGGATTTCTTTGACCGTGTATGGGAAGCCAGCGTTATGAAAGTGGAAATCTTAAAAAAGCACCCGCATATTGCGTCGTTTATTGCAAGTGTGGCAGTGGAACCAACGCCTGAATTGAAAAGTGCCATATTTTCAGAAGCAAATGAAAAATATATCGCATCGCTTGTTCTGCATGAGCGGGATTATAAAAAATTCAGACACCCGGAGGATGCAGAATTAGTGTTTCAGATGCTTATGATGCTTGCAAAGGGTATGTCCGTTCAGTTGGAAAGTGGAGTGGATTATGACAGCATGATGAAAGAGTTTCGAAACATCCTAGATATGTTGAAACACAACTTTTACAAGGAGGAATATTTGCCATGAGCAAGCCGGTAATTGTCCTAAACGAACTTACAAAAAGCTATGGAAAACATCGAGGAATTGAAAACATTAGCTTTACTGTTGAACAAGGCGAGGTTTTCGGCTTTATTGGCCCCAATGGAGCAGGAAAATCTACCACAATCCGTACTCTAATGGGCCTGCTGAAACCCTCCAACGGAGGAGCCTCTATCTTTGGGTTAGATTGTAGTCGGGAGCCCGCCCGTATCGCAAAGGATGTGGGGTATCTTCCCAGCGAAAACTGTTACTACAACAATATGAAAGTAAAAGAAATGCTTTTCTACACAGCAGAACTCTATGGTGTGAATGCCCACAGCCGGATGGAAGAATTAGCGGAGCGGTTGAATTTAGACTTATCCAGGCGAATTGGCGATTTGTCTTTAGGGAACAAGAAAAAAGTTGGCATTGTGTCGGCTCTGTTACCCTCTCCGAAGTTGCTGATTATGGACGAGCCTACCAGTGGCCTTGACCCGCTCATCCAGCAGGCTTTCTATGATATTCTGAAAGAAGAAAACAAACGAGGTGTGACCATTTTTCTGTCCTCCCACGTTTTGAGTGAGGTGCAAAGACTTTGTGACCGTGTAGCCATTCTGCGGGAGGGGAAGCTGATCAGTGTTCAATCCATGAAGGAACTGCGGGAAAACGGATACAAGAAAATCTCGCTGACAGCAAAAAGCGCCATTCCAGAGGATTTCTTTTCTGTTCCCGGTACGGCTAATTTAGAGTGGGACAAGAGCAAGACTTCTGTATCCTTTATGTTCAGCGGACCAGTTATGATGATTATGAACCAGCTTCATCGGCTGGAGCTGGAGGATATTTTAATTGAGGAACCGTCATTGGAAGAAGTATTCCTCCACTACTACGAATAGGAGGTCGTTATGTTGATTTTTCGATTTGAATGGAAACGAAAACGAAAATATATTCTGATTTGGGCCGCAACTCTTGCGGTCTGTATCTTCTCCATGACGCCAGTGTATTATGGCATGATTGAAACGGTGGAAACTTTGCCTGTGGAATTTACACAGGGAGGCTTTTTTGAAACGGTTGGTATTTCTCTGGAGCTATTGATGGAGCCACTTGGTATGTACTCGTTCCTCACAGGCTTTTTTATGGTTGCAGGGGGGATTTTCGGGATGCACTTGGGGCTGTCGTTACATACAGAAGAGTGTACGGGAAATACGGCTGAATACTTATACACAAAGCCTTGTGGACGGAAACAGATTTATATGGGAAAGCTGCTATGTGCGCTTGCCGGAATATGTGTAACAGGGATTTTTTATCTGGCGACTTCATTTCTAACGATGACTCTGTTCCGTTTCGGATTTCCCATCGGGGAATTTTTCTTGGTGGCAGGTTCGTTTATTCTCATCTCCCTCTTTTTTGCACTATTGGGACTGATGGTTGGAATATTTCACCCCAATAATCGTTCCCCACTTCTGACAGCCGGATTGGTTGTGTTTGTGGAATATTGTATCACTTCTTTTTCGAGGACTGTCAATATCCGGGCAATCGGCTTTTTATCGCCGTTTTCTTTTTTCAGTCCAGCGGAAATCCACAATGCTGGAACTTATTCATGGGACTATATGCTCTGGTATCTGCTCCTGCTGTTTGGGTTTGCGCTGCTGGCATACTGGAAAATCTTGAAGCGGGATATTGCGTTGGCTGTGTAAAGGAGGAAACGAATGAAGGCGTTAGTGAAAAACGAGCTGCGCTTAACAAGAAAACTACTGCTGATCTGGATGGGAATTGTCTTGATTTTGTGTGGCTTCGCTTACTTTGAGTATTTGTCACTAAAGGAAAGCCTCAATGAGCTGACAGGGCTAATATCGAATTTTCCGAAAATTCTGAAAGCTATGTTTGGTGTGAGCGGTGATCTGACTTCTGCTTTGGGCTGGTATGGCTGTATGTATTATTGGGTCACGATGCTAACCAACAGCTATGCGGTCTATCTCGGTGTTTCGTGTGTAGCGAAAGAACAGGCGCAGGGAACGGCAGAATATCTATTTACAAAACCAGTGGGTCGCAACAAGGTTGTCTGTGCCAAAGCAGTTGCCTGTGTATGTAATTTGCTTGCACTTGCGGTATTCAGCGGGTTATGTAATTATTTTACCGCCATTTTACCGCTAGGCGGTTTAGAGCAAAGAAACGCTGCTTTTACCACCACATTGGGCCTGTTTTTGACAGGGTTGACTTTGTTTGCAATCACGCTTCTGGCCTCCAGCCTGACGAGAACCTATAAAGGGGCTGTTCGGATAGGCGCGGGAATATTATTGCTCTTTTATGGCATCAGCATCACCGCCGAATATCTTGAAGCTCCAATGCTGTACTGCTTAACGCCATTAAAATTCTTCGATGTTTACACAGTGGCAATAAGTGGAATACAGTTTTCGTTCTTCCTATTGGCTATGATAATTGCGATTGGTTCTGTTATCACAGCTCAAAAAGTTTGGACGCTCAGGGAAATTTGAAATGAACGATATGGATAGCTTCGAGTGGCTGCTATGTCCTGTCTGTAACAGTAAAACTCGTATCAAGCTGCGGTTAGATACTGAGCTGAAAAACTTTCCTTTGTTTTGTCCTAAATGCAAACAAGAAACTTTAATCAGCGTAGAAAAATTTAAGATTTTAGTTATCACAGAGCCAGACGCACAGACGCAGAGCCGATAACCCGTTAGCCCTCAGGCGCGGATTATCGGCTCTTTTGTTTTCGGCGGCTGTCAATTAAAGCCGCCGCGTTATACGACGACTTTATGAGGAACACGGCGGTTTCCGAGGAGGGATCGTCGTGTTCATTTTGCTTTTTCATAGTACGCATGATCTTCACCAGCTAAAAAAAGCGTAGCTCCCCCTCCGGGCAAGTCCGGCATTGGACGCGAAATTTGCCAGTACATTAAGAATAATGTCATTTCACGCGCTTGTGTGGCATCACGCCATGCGAGCGCGTTTTTCTATACCCACCTTGGGACAAGTTGTCCCGAGGTAGGCAGGGGCGGCCCCGGCTGCCGATCCCCGCCATCCCCCGTTCAGATCGTCCACCCACAACAAAAATCTGAACGGAGGAAAATATAATGACTACTATCAATCTGAAGGACTTTTACTCTTGGCACACCCATGATGAATATATCGAAGTTTCCGATGAAGTGGCCGCCGAGCTGCGGGCCGACAAGCTGTATGAGGCTGCCTACCAGCGGCGGCTCACCCGGCACAAGGCGCAGTATTCTCTGGACTGTGAGGACGGGATCGAATACTCGGCCTGCCTGCATGAGCCCACGCCCCAGGAAGTCCTGGAACTCAAGGAGCGGTTTATCCGGCTGTGGAACGCGCTCAATTCCCTGCCGGAGATCCAGGGCCGCCGGATCGACGCTCACATCATTCTTGGCATAAGCATCAAAGCGATTGCTGAGGCTGATGGTGTGCATGAGGAGTCCGTCCGCCAGTCTATCAAGCGGGGCCTGGAACGCATGAAAAAAACTTTTTGATTTTTGCTGTTTCCCCACTTGGAATTGATGTAAAAATGTCTTGGTTATTAGAGAGGGAAATATAAACCTCTCCGCAACGGAACGGCGGCGGCCCTGAGCATAGCGCGGGAAGCCGGGCGGCGGGTGCGCGGTGACTTCTCTCCACGGAGAACGAGCGACAAACACCAGCGCCGCAGGTGGGCCGGGCCAACCCACGGCCACGATCCGCCAGTGGACAGGCTGGCCGCCTGTCCCTCCGGGCCGCCGTTCCCCGTTGCGTGGGGATGCCGCGCCGAGTATGGTTGTCTTTGGACAGGTCAAGGAAACGGGCGCGGCACTCCCTAATTTATCAAGAAAGAGGGGAACGCTCTATGAACTATGATCCAGAACTGGCGGCCTTGCTCTCCCAGCCGTGGAGCAACGATGCCTGCCGGGGGTACGTCATCGCCGCGATGGAGCGGTGCGGCTTTAAGCCGTCCGACATTAAACAGGTGATGGTCGAGCTTTACGAGGTATTCGACTATACCACTTTGCAGGAGGCCGAGGCTTACTACGAGCGGAGCCCTTACTAAGTTCTGGACACTTTGTCCAGAGGTACATATCCGGCCAAAGGCCAGCACTTTCCCGGTGCTGGCCTTTGCCATGTTTCAAGACATTCTTTGATTGTATGGGAGGGATTTTATGCAGGCACAGGTCAAATATGAAAGTGAAATCAAAACTGCTGTTCTCGGAGATCGCACGATCACCGTCAAAAATCTCACCCCCGTTTTTTCCCCGCAGGAACAGGACAAGCGCAACCGCGAGATCGAGCGGCGGCTGTTTGACGTGTTCCGCAAATATGCCGGGCGGGGGTAGGCCAGAGTCATCCTTGTAGTAAGGGGGCGGCAGAGGTACAATATAATTGTAGGTTGGCTCCCGTTTAACGGAAGGGAGCTAATTATGGATAGTAGAATAGATGCAATTTATGGGCGGCAGTCGATTGACAAAAAAGACAGTATCAGCATTGAAAGTCAGTTTGAATTTTGCCGCTATGAGCTTAAAGGCGGTGAGGGTAAGGAATACAAAGACAAAGGCTACTCTGGCAAGAACATTGAGCGCCCCGACTTCCAGCGGCTTCTGCAGGACATCAAGCTGGGCTTGATTAAGCGGGTGATCGTCTACAAACTGGATCGGATTAGCCGTTCCATCGTGGACTTCGCAAAGCTCATGGAGCTGTTCAAGCAGTACGATGTGGAGTTTGTGTCCTGCACAGAAAAGTTTGACACTTCCACGCCGATGGGCCGGGCGATGCTCAATATCTGCATTGTCTTTGCCCAGCTTGAACGCGAAAGCATCCAGATGCGTGTGCAGGACGCTTTCTATTCCCGGTGTACCAAAGGCTACTATATGCGGGGCCGGACGCCCTACGGTTTTGATACTGAGCCCATCGTCATGGACGGGATCAAGACAAAGAAGCTGGTGGAAAATGCGGAAATGGATTTTGCCGAGCTGATGTTTCAAATGTATGCGGAACCAGGCAACTCCTACGGCGATATAACCCGGTACTTTGTCAAACACTCCATCAAGGTCTATGACAAGGCTCTCCAGCGGGCTTTTATCTCGAAACTGCTGAGGAACCCCGTCTACGTCCAGGCTGATATGGACATCTACGAATACTTCAAAGCCCAGGGCGTAAAAATCGAAAGTCCCCCGGAAATGTTCACAGGGGACAATAGCTGTTATCTCTATCAAGGGCGCGAGGGCGAGGAGCCGATCCTCGTGATTGCTCCCCACCAGGGGCGCATCCCCTCCCAGCTCTGGCTGACCGTTCAGCGCAAGCTCTCACAAAACACCACATTCCAGAATGGCCGGAAATGCCATAACACATGGCTGGCCGGGAAAATCAAGTGCGGGCGCTGTGGTTACGCCCTGGCAAGTTTGAACGCCAGAAACGGTGTTACCTATTTGCGGTGCAAGCAACGGGCAGACAATAAGAGTTGCGAGGGTGCCGGTACGCTGACCGCGCAAAACATGGAGGCGTTTGTCTACGGTGAGATGGTTAAGAAGATGCGGAAATTCCACACGCTGAAAGGCGGTAAGGAACAAAGCTATAATCCGAAGCTGACCGCCGCCCGTGTTGCCCTGGCAAAGACGGAAAGCGAGATTGAGAAACTTCTGGACACTTTGTCCGGCGCTAATCCGCTTCTCCTGCAATACGCAAACACCCGCATTGAGGAACTGGATGCGGAACGGCAGAAACAGCTCCGGCTGGTCGCAGACCTCACCGCTAATTCTGTTTCCGCTTCACAGATTGATAGTATTACGGGCTATCTCGATGACTGGGAGTCCGTGAGCTTTGACGATAAGCGCAAGGTGGTTGACATACTCATATCACAAATTGACGCTACCAGTGAGAGTGTTACAATCCACTGGAAAATCTAAAACCTTTTCACTTGGCATTATGCCCTTGTAAAAAATAGTTTGCAGAAAATGAGCATACTTGGCGCTGCCTAAAATTTCGGAGGAAGAAAGAATGGAAAGGCTACAACAGCTTTTACAGCTTAATAGTTGGCTGCTTGCTGATATGCCGCAATATCAATGGCAAGCAAGGCAATTTGCAACCGATGAACAATCACAATGGCAGCTTTTTCGTTCTCTCGTCAATGTTCGCGAGCCGCGTCCTGTGAGGGATGATTTTATAAAGCTGCAAGACGCTTTTTTACAACATAAAATTGCCGAGAAAGGTATAACCAATATTTGCGATCTTATTCCTATGAAAGAGCGTCTTTATCTATGGCAAGGTGATATTACCACACTTCAAGTCGGTGCAATCGTCAATGCTGCCAACCGTGGCATGACAGGGTGCTACTGTCCGTTGCATGGGTGCATTGACAATGCAATTCATACCTTTGCCGGTGTGCAACTCCGGCTGGAATGTGCCGCTATGATGAAAGAACAGGGTTATCCAGAACCCACAGGACAAGCGAAAATCACAAAAGCATACAACTTGCCTTGTGACTATATCCTGCATACGGTTGGCCCGATTGTAGCTCATCGCCCTACCGAGAACGATTGTGAATTGCTTGCAAATTGTTATCAATCCTGTTTGGAACTTGCCGATAAAAATAAAATTAAAACAATCGCATTTTGTTGCATCAGCACAGGTGAGTTTCATTTTCCAAATGAAATGGCAGCTTGTATTGCTGTTGAAACGGTAAGGTCCTACTTAGTGTTACACAAAGATATGTCCGTAGTTTTTAATGTATTCAAAGACGAGGATTTTAAGATATACAATCAACTTTTTTCAAAAATGGATTTATAGAGGGTGTATTAAAGTTGTCCTTTTTCTTTGGAAAAACAGCAAAGAACGGTATAGCCGTTTGGCTGCACCGTTCCTTGTTTTAATATTTTCTTAATTCACCGCACCATTTTCGGAGATTTTTTCATTTTAGTAAGAGGTAAGTGATAAAAAGTTCCGCATCTACACTCAACCTCCTCATTGTATTTTCTGGGCGTCTTTGCTATAATGAAAAACAATTATACGGTACAGGCAAACCGTGATAAGAGTATGAAGGCGAGAGATTGTCTGTTTTTTCGTATTTGTGAGGGTTTGACCGCTTATGCCCCCAATGCTATAAGACCTGTAAAAGGTTCAGACCGCCTTAAATTATGGCATAATAAAAACGCTGTTACGGAATTTTTTTATCAATGGAGGAATATTTTTATGGGCTTTCAGCTTCCAAATTTCAATCATCCGGATTTTACTTTACCGCAGTTTGTTGAATCTCCCCAAGCAAAGCTGGTACCTTCGCCCAAAGATAAAGTAGCTCCGGAACAATATCATGCAACGACTATTTTCCCTGAATATTTTAAGATCGGAGGTCAGTGGCTGCTGGCGAAAGAAAGCCGCATGGATTGTGTCGCCGTATATGAAAACGGCGAAATTGTCATTCGGGAGTCCCGCCGCCTCAAACAAGGCGATTTAGTTGTTATTGGCCGGACAGAAGACGCTTCCGAGGGGATTTATGTCCATACCGCCGGTTTTGCCTCCGAAGATTCAAATCCCTTGGAAACCTTTGCCTTTCGCCAGGGGAGATCCAGAGAGACCGCTTATTCGAGAGATTACGATTCTCTTTATGAGCTTCTTCGGCACGAAAGAGAACACGGTTACATAACCTGGGTGCTTGGTCCGGCCTGCGCTTTTGACCACGATTCCCGCACGGCATTTTCTAAGCTAGTACAAAATGGATATGTCAGCGCTTTGCTGGCAGGAAATGCCTTGGCGACCCATGATCTGGAAGCCGCTTATTTAAAAACTGCTTTGGGCCAGGATATTTATACCCAAAAAAGCCAACCCAACGGACATTATAATCATATTGATACGATCAACCGAGTTCGGCTGCACGGTTCTATTCCGGCGTTTATAGAAAAAGAGCAGGTAAAAGACGGCATTATCTATAGCTGTGTAAAAAAACAAGTTCCATTTGTACTGGTGGGATCTATCCGTGACGACGGCCCTCTGCCGGAGGTCTACAGCGACGTTTACGCTGGACAGGACGCCATGAGGCAATGTGTGAAAAAGTCTACGACTGTGATTTGTATGGCTACAACGCTGCATTCGATTGCCACGGGCAATATGACGCCCTCCTTTCGGGTTCTTCCCGATGGTACGGTGCGACCAATCTATTATTACTGTGTGGATATTTCCGAGTTTTCTGTCAATAAACTAAAGGATCGGGGTAGCCTGGGGGTTAAAACGATTGTGACCAATGTGCAGGACTTTGTAGTCAACATCAGCAAAGGATTAGGATTAGAATAAAATAAAAACGGCCCGCCTTTTGGCGGGCCGTTTAATTTAAGCTGCACTTGCAAAAAACAGATCATAATATCCTTTAAAGAAGATCATCAATACAATTAACGGCAGAATATAAGAGACATATACTCTGGTCCATTTTGGAAATTTAATACCATTTCCCATATCCGCTTCCCGCAGGAAGTTTTTCCATCCCCAGCCATACCGGGAAGTACAAAACAGCAAATACACAAGCGAACCCAAAGGAAGCAGATTGTTGCTGATAATAAAGTCCTCCAGTACCAGAATATTGGAGCCAGAACCCAGAGGCTGAAAGCTGCTTAATAGATTAAACCCAAGCACACAGGGCAGGGAAAGAAGAATGACCAGAAAAATATTGATTATTACCGATTTTTTTCTTGTCCAGCTCCACAGATCCATGCTGAAAGAAATAATATTTTCGAATACGGCGATTACTGTGGACATTGCCGCAAAGGTCATAAAAACAAAAAATAAACTGCCCCATAGCCGCCCGCCTGCCATAGAGTTGAAGATGTTAGGAAGGGTGACAAATACCAGATTAAAGCCGCTGTCCGGGCGTACGCCGAAGGAAAAGCAGGCAGGGAAGATAATAAGCCCGGACAAAAGAGCCACCATAGTATCCAGAAAAGTAATGCTGATCGCTTCCCCGGTAAGGGAATGTTTTTTATCAATATAGCTTCCGAAGATTGCCATAGAACCGATACCAATACTTAAAGTAAAAAACGCCTGCCCCATAGCGGCAAAAACCACAGTACCAATCCCTTGATCTAACATTTTCTGGAAATCAGGCAGAAGATAAAAACGAAGGCCCTGGGAAGCGCCTGGAAGTGTAACCGAACGTATCACCAAAATTCCCATAACTAAAAATAGGCTTACCATCATAACTTTTATGATCTTTTCCACTCCGTTTTGAAGCCCCAAGGAACATACCCCAAATCCAAGAACTACCACAATGATCATAAATAGGGCCATCAGCCCAGGCTGAAGCATCAGAGAATGGAAAACCTCTTCTACCTGCTGGGGGCTTTTCTCTGAAAATTCACCCAGAGCCATCTTAAAAAAGTAAATCAGCATCCAGCCGGCAATCGTCGTATAAGACATCATAAGCAGATAATTTCCGATAATAGAGAAATATCCGTGAAAATGCCATTTGGAACCTTTCGGTTCCAAGATTCGGAAAGAAGTAGCCGCGCTTTTTTGACTGGCCCGGCCTACGGCAAACTCCATTACCATAATCGGCAAACCCAAAATGAGCAGAAAGATAAGATAAATTAGGACAAACGCCGCGCCGCCATACTGGCCGGTGATAAAAGGAAATCGATAGACATTTCCTAAGCCAATGGCGCATCCGGCGGAAATTAACAGAAATCCAAGCCGGGAAGAGAATTTTTCTCTTTGCAATCTAATAAACCCCTTTCAAAAGCACACAAGCGAACAATAATAATCATGATATAATTTTTGTCCAATATTTGTCAACTTTTACGGACAAAATATATCTAGCCTTTCCTTAGAATAAAATATTATGTGAAATTATGTCAAGGGGGGCTTTTGGTGTATTGTAGAATTAGTGATTTAAAGAATAAATATGTGATCAACGTACGTAACGGCGCGAAAATAGGCTATGTGGGAGATGTGGAAGTGGATACTTCTTCTGCTAAAATTATCAGTTTGGTGGTTTACGGAAGGCTGCGATTTTTTGGATTATTTGGAAGAGAAGAAGATGTTACCATCAAATGGGAGGATATTGAGGTTATCGGGGAGGATACGATATTAGTAAATCATCCCTTTAGCTCTTACGCTTCCGCTAAAAAAAGCAAGGGATTTTTTGATGTTTTTACAGAGGATTAATTCTCTTACTATTATTTGAAGAAAAATAGAAAAAACCACTTGTAATTTTCTTTAAATTATGGTAGTATATTACGGCTGGTATGTAATGATTATCGGCAGAACACACATTTCGCAATTGTCTTGCTGGTGTCCTGTATTGAACAGCAGGATAGCGGGGCGAGCTTAAAGCGAGATGGCGGAAATTAACCGAAAGAGAGGATTTTTATTATGGGCGTAGTATCAATGAAACAACTTTTGGAGGCGGGTGTTCATTTCGGACATCAGACAAGAAGATGGAACCCTAAAATGGCTCGTTATATCTTCACTGAGCGAAATGGTATTTATATCATTGACCTCCAGAAAACCGTGAAAAAACTGGATGAAGCGTATATGTTCGTACGCGATCTTGCTGCTGAAGGCGGAAACGTCCTGTTCGTAGGGACAAAGAAACAGGCTGGCGACAGTGTGAGAGAGGAAGCCCTTCGCGCGGATGCTTACTATGTAAACGCAAGATGGCTGGGCGGTATGCTCACCAACTTTAAGACGATCCGCCGCAGAATCGATCGTCTGGCTCAGCTGAGAAAGATGGAAGAGGACGGAACTTTTGAACGTCTTCCCAAGAAGGAAGTAAGCAAACTAAACCTGGAAATCGAAAAATTGGAGAAGTTTTTGGGCGGAATTAAAGATATGAAAAAACTTCCGGCCGCTCTGTTTATCGTTGACCCAAGAAAAGAGAAAATTGCCGTTGCAGAAGCGCATAAATTAGGAATTCCCATTGTTGCGATTGTAGATACCAACTGCGATCCGGATGAAATTGATTATGTTATCCCTGGCAACGATGATGCGATCCGTGCGGTAAAACTCCTGGCGGCTACTATGGCTGACGCTATTATCGAAGGCAGACAGGGTCAAATGGGCGCTGCGGAAGCGGAAGCTCAGGCGCAGGAAGAAGCTGCCGCTGAAGCGGAAGAGACTGTGGCTGCGCAGTAATTTTGAGAGAATTTTTGCAGTATGCCGTGCCCTTTCGTGCGGCATACTGTACTTATGCTATGGAATAATAAAATATCAAATGAAAAAATAGGAGGATACGAATTATGGCATTTACCGCTAAAGACGTACAGGCCCTCAGAGAAAGAACCGGCTGCGGCATGATGGAGTGTAAAAAAGCGCTTACAGAAACCGACGGCGATATGGATAAAGCTATTGAAGTCCTCAGAGAAAAAGGACTGGCTGCCGCTGCGAAAAAATCTGGCAGAATCGCTGCAGAAGGTATTGTATTGGCAATGGTTGACGACGCAACAAAAGTTGGCGTTGTTATCGAAGTAAACTCGGAAACCGATTTTGTTGCGAAAAACAATGAATTTGTTAAATTCGTAGAAGCTTGTGCAAAAACAGTTGCGGCCAATAAGCCTGCTTCTGTAGAAGCTTTGATGGATATGCAGGCGGTTGGTCTGGGGATGACCGTTGCGGAAGCCCTTAGAGAAAAAATTCTGACCATCGGTGAAAACATGAAGATCCGCCGCTTTACATTTGCGGAGGGTACGGTTTGCACTTATGTTCATGGGGGCGGCCGTATTGGCGTTATGGTAATGTTTGATACCGATTTGGCGGGCAAAGCGGAATTTGAAGCTTATGCAAAGGACATTGCGATGCAGGTTGCGGCTGTAATGCCTTCCTACCTGGATGAAGCTTCTGTGCCGGCGGAAGTGATTGAAAAAGAAAAAGAAATTCTGAAAGCACAGATCGCCAACGATGAAAAACTGAAAAATAAACCGGCACAGATTATTGAAAAAATGGTTGACGGCAGAATTGGCAAATTTTATAAAGAAAACTGCCTGATGGATCAAGCCTTTATTAAAGACGGTGAAATCAGTGTTGCGAAATACACTGAAAATACTGCGAAAGAACTGGGCGGTTCCATTAAAGTTACCGGATTTGTACGCTATGAAAAAGGGGAAGGCCTGGAGAAAAAAGAAGACAACTTCGCTGAAGAAGTTGCCAGCATGATGAAATAAGAATTTCTCACAACCCTTTGATTGGAAGTAAACTGTGTGTACAGAGAAGTTATAGATTAATATATACGACGAAAACAGCGCCGAAACCTAAAGGTTTTGGCGCTGCTTTTTTATTCGTGATCTTCCCAGTCAAGGCTGCGGCCCACCGCTTTGCGCCAGCCTTGCAGCAGCCGTTGACGGCGATTCTCCTCCATGTCCGGCGCAAAGCTGGTATCACACCGCCACAGATTTTTAATTTCCGCTTTATTTTTCCATACGCCGGTGGCGAGTCCAGCTAAATAAGCGGCGCCCAGAGCGGTAGTCTCCCGAATGATAGGGCGGAGTACCAGTTTATTGAGAATATCCGCCTGAAACTGCATTAAAAAGGCATCCCGGCTGGCTCCGCCGTCTACTTTAAGCTCATGCAGGACAATGCCGGTATCTTTTTCCATAGCCTCCATCAATTCCAAGCTTTGATAAGCGATAGATTCCTGGGCGGCCCGGATGAGGTGTTCTCTTTTGGTTCCTCTGGTGATTCCTACAATACAGCCTCTGGCATACATATCCCAATACGGCGCCCCAAGCCCGGTAAAGGCAGGAACAATATACACGCCGCCTGTATCCTCCACCTTTTGGGCATAATATTCTGCGTCCCGGCTTTCGGTCATAAAACGAAGCTCGTCTCTAAGCCATTGGATGACCGCTCCTCCTACAAACACACTGCCCTCCAAGGCATATTGTACCTTTCCCTCAAGGCCGATGGCAATGGTGGTAATCAGTCCGTTTTTACTTTCATAAGGAGTATCTCCGGTATTCATTAAAAGGAAACAGCCAGTACCATAGGTGTTTTTACCCTCGCCTTTTTCGAAACAGGTCTGCCCGAACAGGGCGGCCTGCTGATCTCCGGCGATCCCAGCAATAGGGATTTCTACATCCTGAATAATGGTATGTCCATAAATTTCACTGGAGTTACGCACCTGCGGCAGTATTGCCTTGGGAATGTCCAGAATATGTAAAAGCTCCTCGTCCCAGCAAAGAGTTTTAATGTTATAGATCATGGTGCGGGAGGCGTTGGTATAATCTGTTACGTGGACCTTACCGCCGGTCAGTTTCCAGATCAGCCAGCTGTCCACTGTTCCAAAAAGGATTTCGCCTTTTTCAGCTTTTTTTCTGGCGCCGTCCACGTGATCTAAAATCCATTTGATTTTAGTCCCGGAAAAGTAGGCGTCCGGAATAAGTCCGGTTTTTTCCCGGATCATATCCGCAAGTCCAGCGGATTTTAATTGATCGGTGATTTCTGCAGTGCGCCGGCATTGCCAAACAATAGCGTTATAAATTGGCCGGCCGGTATTTTTATCCCATAGGATGGTAGTTTCCCGTTGGTTGGTGATACCGATCCCCACAATATCCGATACATTTACACCACTTTTGGCGATGACTTCCATCATTACCGCATATTGAGAAGAATAGATTTCCATTGGATCATGCTCTACCCAGCCTTCCCGGGGATAAAGCTGTGTAAACTCCTTTTGGGCCATTTCGATAATATTTTGTTCCTGGTCAAATAAAATCGCCCGGGAACTGGTCGTTCCCTGATCCAGGGCCAATAGATACTTACCCATCCGCATAACTCTCCTTTGAAGTATGGTGTACTTTATTCTACCATAAGATTACTGTTTTGGACAGCCAAAAGACAAAAATTGATACTTTTCTCAATTGTGTAAATTTAGTTAAACTTAAGGCAATACCCTTTACTTTAAAGGGCTGTTATTGTAAAATATATATGTATGTAACCAAGAGCCGGCAGGTAAAAACAGGTGTTTTTCGTGATCGGTTTAAAATTAAATATGTTGGAGGTAGCTTTATGCCACTGGAGTATAAGCGGGTGCTTTTAAAGTTGAGCGGGGAAGCGCTCGCCGGCGATAAGAAATTTGGGTTGGATTATGATATTGTTACCGATATCTGTAAAAGCCTCAAGAAATGCGTGGCGCTTGGCGCTCAGATTGGTATTGTAGTAGGCGGAGGGAACTTTTTTCGGGGCAGGTCCAGTCTGCAGATGGACAGGGCCCGCGCGGACCATATGGGAATGCTTGCAACCGTCATGAACTCCCTGGCGATTGCCGACGGATTAGAGGCTCAACAGGTTCCTGTAAGGGTGCAGACAGCGATTACTATGCAGCAGATCGCGGAACCTTATATTCGCAACCGGGCGATCCGGCATCTGGAAAAGGGAAGAGTAGTGGTGTTTGGCTGCGGTACCGGCAATCCTTATTTCTCTACGGATACGGCGTCCTCTCTAAGAGCGGCGGAGATTGACGCGGATATCATTTTAAAAGCTACTATGGTGGACGGTGTGTATGACTGCGACCCTAACAAATATTCTAATGCGGTAAAATATGAGAAGGTATCCTTTCAGGAGGTGTTAGAAAAAGGGCTGGGCGTAATGGACAGCACCGCTGCTGCGATGTGCAGGGATAATAAAATTCCAGTGCTGGTGTTTAGTCTTGCCGATCCGGACAATATTCTGCGGGCAATAAAAGGTGAAAAAATTGGTACAATAGTAAAGGAGGATTAATCTCAATGAATGAGCTTATAAAAACTTATCAGTCCAAAATGGAAAAAACCGTTTCTGTACTTTCCGAAGAGTATGCCAGTATCCGTGCAGGCAGAGCGAATCCTGCTGTATTGGATAAAGTGATGGTAGATTATTATGGTACCCCCACCCCCATTCAATCGATGGCGGCAGTTTCTGTATCCGAAGCTCGTATCCTTGTGATTCAGCCGTGGGACAAATCCACTTTAGGACCGATTCAAAAAGCAATTCAGGCCTCGGATATAGGGATTAATCCCCAAAACGATGGAACGGTTATTCGTATTGTATTCCCGCAGCTGACAGAAGAACGTAGAAAAGAGATATGCAAAAGTGTGCGAAAACAGGCGGAAGAATCAAAAGTTGCGATCCGCTCTATTCGCCGGGATGCCAACGAAAAACTTAAGGCCATGAAAAAGAGCAGCGAAATTACAGAAGATGATCAAAAACAGTTGGAAAAAGAAGTGCAGGATTTGACGGATAAATACTGCAAAAATATAGATGACACTGCCGCGAAAAAGGAAAAGGAGATCCTCGAGATTTAATTAGCGGCAGGCAGGAGGTTTCGGGTTGGTATATCAAAGAGTAGAAGATATTCCAAAGGAAAAATTGCCTGTCCATATTGGGCTGATTATGGACGGAAATGGAAGATGGGCGGCGGTGCGGGGACTTCCCCGCAATGCCGGCCATAAAAAAGGTACGGATACCTTTGGTAAGCTGATGAAGCATTGCCGGGAAATCGGGATTAAATATGTAACGGTATATGCCTTTTCTACAGAAAACTGGAAACGCCCAAAAGAAGAGGTAGACGCATTGATGGGCCTTCTGCGAAATTATCTGGAAGATACCTTCAAACATCAGGAAGAAGACGCGCGGATTTGCTTTTTGGGAGATCGGGAGCCTTTAAGCGAGGATATCAAACAGAAAATCCAAAAAGTGGAAGAAGCAAGCAGGAGAAATACCGCCATTACTATTAATATTGCTCTCAACTATGGTGGGCGGGACGAAATTGTTCATGCGGTGAAGGCGTTGGCGCATAAGTGTATGCAAGGGGAGCTTTCTTTGGGGCAGATTGATGAAGAGATGGTTTCTAATCACCTGTATACTGCGGGACAGCCGGACCCAGACTTAATTATCCGTCCCAGCGGAGAATACCGTTTATCCAACTTTTTAACGTGGCAATCGGCCTATTCAGAGTTGGTATTTTTAAATGTATTGTGGCCGGATTTTACGCCGGCGGATTTAGATATGGCGATTTTAGAATATGAAAAACGAGACCGCAGGTTTGGCGGCATTTAAAAAGAAAAACAGTTCTCATCCTTCCGCACGGTATGAGAAAGACGCTATTATTTTACTGTGCGGCGGAATGGAGTTTTATTATGAAACAGAGAATCATTTCCTCTATAATAGGATTGGGCATCCTGTTTGTGGTTTTGATGTTTTTTGATACAATGCTGCTTAATGTTGCGCTCAGCGTTATTTCAGTGATGGCTTTGTATGAACTGCTGCACGCTACTGGATGTACAAAAAACAAACTGTTTTCTATTTTGGTTTCGGCATTTGCCGCGGCAGTGCCGTTTTTTTCTGTACAGCTCTTTACCAGGAATTTAATGCTGATTTGTTATCTTTATGTGCTTGCGCTGTTTTCGCTTCTTTTGGCCACTCATAACAAGCTTCATATTGACCAGGTCGCTATGGGATTTACGTTCAGCTTGCTGGTGCCGTTTTCTTTAACAATTTTTGTATATTTGCGGGATCGGGACGGCGCAGTGTTAGGGGCATTTTATGCTTTGATTATTTTGGGAAGCGCCTGGCTTTCAGATACTGGAGCCTATTTTGCCGGCCGGACATTTGGAAAACACAAGCTGGCCCCCTACATAAGCCCGAAAAAAACAGTGGAGGGTGCGGTCGGCGGCCTGTTGTTTGCAGAAGTTACTGTGTCTTTGGTAGCGTTTCTTTATTCTTTGGCGGTAGGCGCTCTAGGCAGCCCAATCGCAATAAATTATAAAGCGCTGCTGCTGGTGGTGCCTGTGTTATCCCTTGTGAGCATCTTAGGAGATTTGTCTGCGTCAATTATTAAGCGTCAGTATCATGTGAAAGATTTCGGTTCGATCATGCCTGGACATGGAGGAGTGATGGACCGTTTTGATAGTGCTTTGATGGTAGGACCGATGGTATTTTTAATCTGTATGCACCTGCCGCTGGCACAACTATTGCATTGAGTGAGGTTATTATGGAGTTTGAAGGCAGTAAAAAGATAACGCTTTTGGGAAGCACAGGCTCCATTGGAACCCAAACGTTGGAATGCTGTTCCCACTTGGGATATAAGATAAATGCGCTGGCCGCGAATAGAAGCGTAGCGCTTTTGGAAAAACAGGCGAGGGAATTTTCTCCTCGCTATGTTGTCGTTTCTGAGAAAGAAAGCTATTCCCAGCTGAAATTGGCCTTGCATGATACGGATATCAAGCTTTTGGCCGGGGTTGAGGGAATGTGTGAAGCGGCGGCGCTGCCGGAAAATGACCTGGTGGTCAATTCTGTGGTGGGAATGGTGGGGCTTCGTCCGACGCTTGCCGCATTGCAGGCGAAAAAGACCTTGGCCCTTGCGAACAAAGAAACCCTGGTTGCCGCCGGAAAATTGGTGATGGACACTGCACGCGCCAATGGAGTGGATATTCTTCCCGTGGACAGTGAGCATTCGGCGATTTTTCAAAGTATGCAGGGCAGCAGCTCAAAAGAAGTACATAGTATCATTCTTACCGCTTCCGGCGGTCCATTTTTGGGAAAGACGGCGGCGGATTTGGAAAAGGTTACTCTGCAGCAGGCGCTCAAGCATCCCAACTGGGAGATGGGTGCAAAAATTACGATAGACAGCTCCACTTTAATGAATAAAGGGTTGGAGTTTATCGAGGCCATGTGGCTGTTTCATCTACGTCCGGATCAAATTGAGGTGGTAGTTCATCCGCAAAGTGTGGTTCATTCCGCGGTGGAATATGTGGATGGTTCTATCATTGCCCAGATGGGAGTTCCGGATATGAAAATTCCCATACAGTATGCGCTGACTTATCCCAGGCGAAAACCTACCCCGGTAAAGCGGCTTTCTTTGACAGAGTATGGAAATTTAACCTTTTTAAAACCGGATTTGGATACTTTTGTCTGTTTGTCCAGCTGTATTGACGCAGTTATCCGGGGAGGACTGTATCCATGTGTGGTGAACAGCGCCAATGAACAGGCGGTGGCTTTGTTTTTACAGCAGAAGATCTCTTATACGGATATTGGAAAATGCGTCCGGTATGCATTGGATCATTATTCCTGCAGCCGGGATCGGTATACATTGGAAGACGTACTTTTTACGGATCAGCAGGTGCGCGAGATGATAAAGGAATATTGTCTTACGCCTTAAGAATACTATAACATAGGGGCAGCCGCCCCTATTTGATTATATGAATGGTGAGTGACTTATGAGCACAATGGTACAAATTATTATAGCGGTACTGGTTTTTGGTCTTTTGATTTTTATCCATGAGCTGGGGCATTTTACGGTAGGAAAACTTTCCGGCATGAAAGTCAATGAATTCGCTATTGGGATGGGACCGACGCTTTGGTCGAAGCAAAAAGGGGAAACAAAATATTCTCTTCGAGCACTTCCTATTGGCGGCTATGTAGCGGTAGAAGGGGAGGATGAAGGCAGTACAGACCCTCGGGCGTTTGGAAATGTGGCGTTATGGAAAAGGATTATATTTGTATGCGCCGGTGCTTTTATGAACGTGGTGCTGGGATTTTTAATTCTTTCTATCCTTGTAGGACTGCGTACCAATCTGCCGACTACAGTGGTGGCCCAGTTTAAAGAAGAAGCCACCAGCAGTTCTCAGCTTCAGGTAAACGATAAAATTTTAAGCATTAATGGAAGCAGGGTATTTACTTCAAATGATATCGTCTTTTCCCTGATCAGCGACCGGGACGGAGCGGTAGATATGACGGTGGTTCGGGATGGGAACAAACTTTCCTTGGAAGGAATAGAATTCGGTATGACTACCGATGAAAACGGGCAGAAATTTATCAATTTAGATTTTTATGTGTATTCCACCCCAAAAACTTTTTGGGGCAGCGTTCAATACACGGTGATGTGGATGTTTTCCATTGTACGGCAGGTATGGATGTCGCTGATTAATCTGATTACTGGAAACTTTGCTTTAAGCGAACTTTCCGGACCGGTAGGGGTTTCCAGCGCTATAGGTCAGGCGGCGGCGGATCATTTTACCACCTTGCTGACGCTGGTCGGGTTTATTACAGTAAATATCGGCGTGTTTAACCTGCTTCCGCTGCCTGCACTGGATGGAGGTCGGTTGATTTTCTTATTAATCGAGCTTGTAATTCGCCGTCCGGTCAACCCCAAATATGAAGGGATTATCCATGCGACGGGCTTTCTTCTGCTGATGGGATTGATGCTGGTAGTAACTTTTAATGATATTGTAAAATTGTTTTAACAGGGACGGTGCGGTATGTCAAATGAAGTAGCGATTGGAAAGGTAAACATCGGTGGGGGAAATCCGGTTGCAATCCAATCTATGCTGGGAATATCCGCCGAAGATTTGGAGGGAAATATTTCCCAGGCAAAGGCGCTGCAGCAGGCGGGATGTGAAATTCTGCGGGTAGCGGTGCCCGACTTGAATGCTGTAAAGTTGATTCCCGCCATTAAAAATGAAGTTTCTATCCCTCTGGTGGCGGATATCCATTTTGATTATAAAATTGCTTTGGAGTGCGCCGCTGCCGGGGCGGATAAAATCCGTATTAATCCAGGAAATATCGGAGAAAAGGATAAAATCAGGCAGGTAGCGCGTATTTGCCAAAGAAAAGGGATTCCTATTCGAATCGGAGTAAATTCTGGTTCGGTAGAAAAGAATATTCTGCAAAAATACGGTGCGCCGACCCCGGAGGCTTTAGTGGAAAGCGGGATATATCATGTCCGACTGTTAGAAGAATTTGATTTTGATAAGATTGTACTTTCCATCAAATCCTCTCACGTGCCCACGATGATTAAGGCTTACCGGTTGGCGGATCAAGAACTTCCTTATCCTCTCCATTTGGGGGTTACGGAAGCGGGAACCGCTCGTATGGGACTGATTAAATCTGCTATTGGAATCGGTTCGCTTTTGGCGGATGGAATAGGGGATACTATTCGTGTATCCCTTACGGATAGCCCGCTGGAGGAGATCAAAGCCGCAAAGGATATCTTAAAATCTCTTGGCCTTCGCCGGGAAGGGATAGAGATTATCTCCTGTCCTACCTGCGGTCGAACAAAAATTGATTTGATCTCTTTGGCAAAACAGGTGGAGGACCGGTTGGAAAACTGTTCCAAGCCGCTGAGAGTAGCGGTGATGGGATGCGCGGTTAACGGGCCGGGGGAAGCCAGAGAAGCGGACATCGGAATCGCGGGAGGCGATGGATGCGCTTTGCTGTTTGAAAAAGGAGAAATTGTTGGAAAGTACCGGGAAGAAGAAATTATTGACGTTTTAATCAAACGGATTGAGGAAATGTAATTTTTGAGGTGTTGAAGATTGGCGCTGTTTAAAGATATTTTCGATTCTTACATAGAGACCTCGCAGCAGGATGGGATATCCTGCTGCGAGGTTTGTTCGGTTTTGGCCAATCGGGAAAAACGAACGATGGACATTAAGCTGAAATCCCCTGTACTGCTCCCTCGAGAAGATCTGCTGAAATTGCAGCGGACATTGGGAGAAAAATTGCAGCTTCAGGAACTTCGGCTTTTACCCGTTTATGAAAAAGAGCAGTTTACCAGCGATTATCTTTTGGAGATTATCGCTCTATTGGCCTTTCGCGGCGAACCGGTGAACGGTTTTTTTGAGGGCTGCAAATGCGACCTGCAGGAAGAGGTCTTAACTATTTATCTCACCCATGGGGGACAAGAACATCTGGAAACAATGGGATGTTCCCGCAAGATTTCCCAGATCATCCAAGAGGAATTTGACTTGCAGCTAAAAGTTCGCTTTGACGGGGTATTGGATATTGCCCAAGATAGTAAGGAATATCAGGATGTGATGAAAAAGGTCAAATCTCAGCCGATAAAATATACCCCTCCGGCGCCGTCCGCCGCTAATACCAAGGAGGAAAAATCTGCTGCTCCCGTCCCTACCCGGATCAGTTTTGAGATGGGGGATCTGCCTTTTGAACCCAACTCTATGGTGACAATCATGGGGCCGGCGCCCAAAGGACATCCCCATCCGATGAACGAGGTAAACATTGAAAGCGGGAAGGTAACCGTTTGGGGGGATATTTTTAAGATTGATCGGCGTACCAGCCGGGATGAAAAAACATTGATCCTTACCTTTTTTGTCACCGATTATACCAGTTCTTTTACCGCCAAGATTATTGGGCGGATGGATAAAAAAATAAAAGCGCTGGAAGAGATAAAAACTGGGGATACTGTGGTCATTTCCGGCCTGGTGGAATACGATCGGTTTGATAAAGAGGCGGTGCTTCGTCCGGACAGCATCGCTAAAGTGAAAAAAATCCCGCGAATGGATCACTGTGAGCAAAAGAGGGTAGAACTGCACTGCCATTCCAACATGTCGGCCATGGACGGGATCACCCCGGCGGCCAAGTTGGTGGAACAAGCCTACCGTTTTGGACATAAGGCGATTGCCATCACTGATCATGGAGTGGTTCAGGCATTTCCGGATTGCATGAATGCGGTAAATAAGATTAAGTCCAAAGGCGGTGAATTTAAAGTAATTTACGGGGTGGAATCCTATTTTGTGGACGATATTGTCCATGCGGTCAGCGGCAGGGCTACCGGGGACTTCAGCCGGGAAATTATTGTATTTGACCTGGAAACTACCGGCCTTTCGGCCGCTACCGAGCGAATTACGGAAATTGGCGCGGTGAAAATTTCCGGGGGAGAAATTGTGCAGCGGTTTAATACTTTTGTCAATCCGGAAAGGGCGATCCCTTACGAGATTACCAAGCTCACGGGGATCACAGACGACGATGTGCGGGATGCTCCTTCCCAGCAGGAAGCCCTGGAAATGTTTTATGAGTTTTGCGGCGGAGAGGCGGCTGTCCTGGTGGCTCATAATGCCAATTTCGATATGAGTTTTTTAAAGCAGACCGCCAAACGATGCAAAATGTCCTGCAATTTTACAGCTATTGACACGCTGGTAATGGCCAGATCTTTATTCCCGCATCTTAAAAAATATAAACTGGATATAGTAGCAAAAGAGGTCGGAATCCAAGAATTTAACCACCATCGAGCCTGTGACGACGCTGAAGTGCTGGCGAAGATTTTTTTACATATGATCGAGATGCTTCGATCTGAGCGCACGTGTAATTGCATTGAGAAAATAAATTCCTCTTTGGCGGCGGTGGATGTAAAAAAAGCGCCGATGTACCATCAAATACTCCTGGTGAAAAATCTAACAGGATTAAAAAATCTATACAAATTGGTTTCTATGGCTCATTTGGACTACTATGCCAAAAAGCCGCGTATTCCTAAAAGCCAGCTGATGGCCCATCGGGATGGATTGTTAGTGGGAAGCGCGTGTGAAGCTGGACAACTTTATAGGGCTGTGATCGAAGGAAAAAGCTGGGGAGATCTATGCGATATTGCTAAGTTCTACGATTATCTAGAAATTCAGCCTTTAGGCAATAATGAGTTTATGGTACGTTCCAATCAGGTAGAAAGTATCGAAACTATCAAAGAGTATAACCAGACGATCGTGCGTTTGGGAGAAAAATTAGGGATACCAGTGGTCGCTACCTGTGACGTTCACTTTCTGAATGAAAGCGATGCAAAATATCGAGCGGTACTGATGGCCGGAATGGGCTTTTCTGATGCGGATCAACAGGCTCCTTTATATTTGCGTACCACCGATGAAATGCTTCGGGAATTTGACTATCTTGGAGAAGAAAAGGCTCATGAGATCGTGATTGACAATCCTAATAAGATTGCAGATCTCATCGAGGATATCAAGCCTATTCCTGATGGTACCTTTACCCCCACTATTGAGGGATCTGAGGAAAGCTTGCAGGAGATCACCTGGGGAAAAGCCCGGGAAATCTATGGGGAAGATGTGCCGGAAATTGTGGCCAAGCGCCTGGATCGGGAACTTTCCTCTATTATCAAGCATGGATTTGCCGTACTTTATATGATCGCTCAAAAGCTAGTGGCGAAAAGTGAGGAAATGGGTTACCATGTAGGATCCCGTGGCTCGGTAGGTTCCTCCTTTGTGGCCACTATGGCGGGGATTTCCGAAGTAAATCCGCTGCCGCCTCATTATGTTTGCCCTAAGTGCAAACACAGCGAGTTTATTACAGATGGTTCGGTGGGGTCGGGATTTGACCTGCCGCCGAAAAATTGTCCGATATGTAAAACTTTATATAGACAGGATGGCCATGATATTCCCTTTGAAACCTTCTTAGGATTTGATGGGGACAAGGCGCCGGATATTGACCTGAACTTTTCCGGGGATGCGCAAGGGCAGATACATAAATATACAGAGGAACTTTTCGGTTCCTCCCATGTATTTAAAGCGGGAACGATCTCTACAGTTGCAGAAAAGACCGCTTATGGCTTTGTGATTAAATACGCTCAGGAGAGGGGCTTGGTGCTGACCAAGGCGGAGGAAGAACGGCTGGCGCTGGGCTGTACTGGTGTAAAACGAACTACCGGTCAGCATCCGGGAGGCATGGTTGTTGTACCCTCCAATATGGAAGTGTACGATTTTACCGCGGTACAGCGTCCGGCGGATGACGCCACTTCTGATATTACCACCACCCATTTTGACTTTCATTCCCTTCATGATACCATTCTGAAATTGGATGAGCTGGGACACGATGTTCCTACCATGTATAAGTATTTGGAGGATATGACTGGAGAGAACGTCAACGACATTCCTATGAGCGATCCAAAGGTAATGAGCCTATTTACCTCTCCAGAAGCGCTAGGGGTTAGCTCGGAGGACATCGACTGTAAAACCGGGACCTTAGCTCTGCCGGAAATGGGGACCAGCTTTGTGCGGGGAATGTTATTGGAATCCCAGCCAAAGAAATTTTCCGATTTGCTGCAAATTTCCGGACTTTCTCATGGCACCGATGTGTGGTTAGGCAACGCCCAGGAGCTGATTAGAAACAAAACATGTACTATTTCTGAGGTAATCGGTACTCGTGACAGCATTATGACCTATTTGATTTACAAAGGATTAGAGCCTAAAATGGCTTTCAAAATTATGGAGATCACCCGTAAGGGAAAAGCGCCGGTACTGCTTACCGAAGAGCATATAAAGGCCATGCGGGACTGTGATGTGCCTCAGTGGTATATTGATAGCTGCCTGAAGATCAAATACATGTTTCCCAAGGCTCATGCGGCGGCGTATGTAATCGCGTCTATCCGGCTCGGATGGTTCAAAGTTTATCGTCCGCTGGAGTTTTACGCAGTAATTTTCACGGTGCGGGGAAGCGATCTGGACGCGGAAGCGGCGGTAGGCGGGCAGCGAGTCACAAAACAGCGGATGCAGAACCTGATCCAAATGGGAAATGAGCGTTCCGCCAAGGATAACGACGTGCTTACCATGCTCCAGATCATCAACGAATGCCAGGCAAGAGGGATTGAGTTTTTGCCGGTGGATCTGTATAAATCCCATTATAAAACCTACCTTGTGGAGGATGGGAAAATCCGGCTTCCGTTTATGGCGCTTAAAGGAGTAGGAGAAGCGGCGGCGAAAAGTTTATATGAGCAGGCAAAAAAGGAAGAATTTATTTCCGCGGATGATATTATCAACCGGGCAGGGGTGTCTAAATCTGTAATTGAGATGCTGCGTACTTCCGGTGCTTTGGGCGATTTACCTGAAACATCCCAAGTAAGTTTCTTTTAAACACAGCGAAACTACAAAGATTAAGGGACGCATTGACAAAGAAGTGTTTACTGTGCTACTATAGTAGCACAGTAAAGTACATTCGTTGGAGGCCGCTATGAAATACTATGACAAGATTACTCCTGACGGCACAAAAGACCTTTTGTTTGACGAGTGCGTGCTGCGCTCCAAGGTGACGCAAACGCTGACGGAGATGTTCCGCTCTCGGGGTTACCGCCAGGTGATTACGCCGGTGATTGAGTTTTATGACGTATTTGGAAAATCGGCCTATTTCCCGCCGGAAAATATGTATAAGCTGATGGACAATAGCGGGCGCCTGATGGTACTGCGTCCGGACTGTACGATACCAATCGTGCGTCTGATGGCTACCCGGCTTAAAAATATCCCCATGCCTGTGCGGTTGTATTATTGCCATAATGTTTACCGTGTGTCCCATGATATGCGGGGGAAGAGCAATGAAATTTATCAGACCGGTGTGGAGCTGATTGGAAGCAGCTCCCTGCACAGCGATTTGGAAATTGTAGAATTGGCGGCTTCTGGGCTTTCGGAAATCAGCGGGGATAAATATCGGATAGAACTGTGTCATATCGGTTATTTTAAGTCGCTTATTGACAGCTTGGATACGGATGACGATACCAAAGAGGAGATCCGCTGTAATGTGGAACAGAAAAACTATGCAGCCCTTAACGATCTATTGGAACAGTTTAATGAAAGCCCTGCAGCGACAGCGCTGAAATATCTCCCTCGGCTGTTCGGGGGGGAAGAAGTGTTTGCTAAAGCGTATGAACTTTTTTCAAGCAACGGCGCCGCGGACAGCTTGGACTATCTTAGATCAATTTACGAAAGCCTTCGGGAACTGGGACTTGCCGATCGGGTGATTATTGATCTGGGGCTGGTCAATCAGGCGGAATATTATACAGGGATTATTTTCCGGGGCTATTTTTCTGGACTTGGGGAACCGGTGCTTTCCGGGGGACGGTATGATAATTTAATCAGCGATTTTGGTTTGCCCATACCAGCCATCGGTTTTGCATTCAATGTGGATCTGGCCACAGAGAAAAGCCGGGGAATGGCGTTGGAAGGCCAGGCGCCGGATATTTTGGTGTTTTCTGTGGAAGAAAGACTGCCGGAAGCGATTAATTATATAAAAACCTTAACGCAAAACGGACTTACCGTAGAAAACTGTGTATTGGACGACTATGATCAGGCGGTCGCATATGCAAAGAAACGGGGCATTTCCCAAATCCATGTAATGGATGAAGAAATTGAAATTATTCAGTTAGGAGAGGGGCAGGGAAGATGAAACCGATTAGAATTGCCCTTACCAAAGGGCGGCTGGAGCAGGACAGCGTTCAAATGTTCCAGCAGCTGGGATACGACTGTACCGCTCTCCGGGAAAAGGGACGAAAATTAATTTTTCCAGTGGGAAACGCCAATATGGAAATTGTATTAGCGAAAGCGGCGGATGTGGTTACCTATGTGGAAAACGGAGTGTGCGATATCGGCGTAGTGGGAAAAGATACGATTATGGAGATGGGCGGTACCTTTTATGAGGTGGCGGATTTAGGTTTTGGAAAATGCCGGTTCGCTTTGGCTGTGCCGATGGGGGTAGATTTTTATAAAGGGTATCATACCCGGCGGATTGCTTCTAAATATGTCAACGTCTCTCGTTCCTTTTTTGAAAAGAAGGAGATGGATGTGGAGATTGTCAAAATTGAGGGATCGGTAGAATTGGCCCCCATTTTAGGGCTTTCGGACGCTATTGTGGATATTGTGGAAACGGGGACCACCTTAAAGGAAAACGGACTTATTATTCAGGAGTTTCTCGGCGAAATCAGCGCTAGGCTGATTGTAAATATCGCCAGTTTAAAGCTTCGCAAAGAGGAAATTGATACGTTCATTTCTAAGATAGAACATTATTTGGGAACGGAAGTGTAAAGATGATACAGATTACCAAAGCCAATGGAAAAGCGGAAATAGAGCTGCTGGCCGCCCTTCGTCAAAGAAGCGGAGAGGTGGATAAACAGGTAAGCGCAACAGTTTCCCAGATAATTGAAGAGGTAAAAGACGCTGGGGATTGCGCTGTGCGTAAATATACGGAAAAGTTTGATGGAAGCTGTCCTGAAAAGTTTGAAATTGATCGGGAAGAGATTAATGATGCTTTGACCAATGCGGACCAAGCATTTGTAGACGCGATGTTAAGCGCGATTGAAAATATTTCAGCCTTTCATAACAGGCAGAAACAGCAGAGTTTCCTCGATACCCAAGAGAACGGCGTTATTATGGGACAGCGCATCCGCGGTCTTGCCCGGGTTGGAATTTATGTTCCCGGCGGTACGGCGGCTTATCCTTCTTCTGTGCTGATGAATGCTATCCCGGCGAAGATTGCCGGGGTAAAAGAAATAATTATGGTAACCCCGCCGATGAAAAACGGTGCGGCGAACCCGGATATTTTAGTAGCCGCTGCTTTGGCGGGAGTAGATCGGATTTTTTTAATGGGCGGCGCCCAGGCGGCAGCGGCGATGGCGTTTGGGACTGAGAGTGTTCCTAAGGTAGATAAGATTGTCGGACCGGGAAATATCTTTGTAGCTACAGCAAAGAAACTCCTGTACGGCGTGGTGGACATCGATATGATCGCCGGGCCCAGTGAAATTTTAGTAATGGCGGACAGTACGGCAAATCCCAAATATCTGGCGGCAGATATGATGAGCCAGGCGGAACATGATGCGCTGGCTTCCTCTATCCTGCTGACTACCGACGAAAATATCGCTCGGGAAACGGTAAAGGAAATTGAGCGACAAATTGAGGGATTGTCCCGCAAGCAAATCATTGAAAAGTCTCTTGCCAATTACGGAGCGGTAATTGTCTGTCGAGATGATCAGGAAATGATTGATCTGGCAAACGAACTTGCTCCGGAACATTTGGAAGTAATGACGGCCAATCCTATGGAATATATAGGAAAGCTGGATAACGCTGGATCTGTATTCTTAGGGCAATATTCTCCTGAACCACTGGGGGATTATTACGCAGGACCAAACCATGTTCTTCCTACTGGCGGAACTGCAAGATTTTTCTCTCCCTTAGGAGTGGATAGCTTTATTAAAAAATCAAGCTTTATTTATTATACACAGGATGCACTGCGGGAGGCCCATGACGATATTGTTTTGATTGCCGAAAAAGAACAGCTAACCGCCCATGCCAATTCGATTAAAGTGAGGTTCTGAAATTGTCTTATCAATTGCCTGAAAAATTAAGAAACTTGGTTCCTTATGAACCTTTGTCCGGGGAATATAAAGTACGGCTGGACGCTAACGAAAGCTTTATCAGCCTTCCGCCGGCTATCCGTGCAGAACTGGGAGATGAACTGGCACGTATTTATTTTCGCCGCTATCCCGATCCCAATTGTACGAAGCTGTGCGAAAAATTCGGAGAGTTTTTTCAAGTACCTTCCAATCTGGTAGTAGCGGGAAACGGCTCAGATGAGTTGATTGGGCTTTTGGTGTCCTCATTTACAGAGTATGGGGATGCTATGCTGGTAGTTGAGCCGGATTTTTCCATGTATGGCTTTTACGCTCAGATGTGCGGGCTAAAGGTAGTTTCTTTGGATAAGAGAATGAATGGTCTTGTATTAAACGGGGACGCTTTGGTAGAAGCGGCAAAGGAGAGTAACGCAAAGCTTGTGATCCTTTCCAACCCATGCAATCCAACATCACTTACAGTCTCTCGGGAAGAGATTATTGCTATTGTGCAGCGGCTTAACGACTGCTTAGTAGTAATCGATGAAGCTTATATGGATTTTTCTAAAGGGTCTGTGATGGATTTGGTAGAGAAGTACGATAATTTGGTGGTGCTTAAGACCTTTTCGAAAGCCTTTGGCATGGCGGCGATCCGTTTGGGATTTGCCATTTCCAATCTTACTGTCGTTAACGCCCTAAAAGCGGTGAAATCTCCCTATAACGTAAACACCATGACCCAGGTAGCGGGATGTGTATTGTTGGGACATCCGGATTATCTAAAAGAGTGTATTTATATTATAAAAAAATCCAGGGATGATCTTTATGAAAAGCTGCTGCTCTTAAAAGAAAAGAAAACCCAGATAGAAGAAGTGATAAACACTACGGCTAATTTTGTATATGTAAAAGTGTACAAAGCGCAGGATGTATTTGAGCAGTTAAAGGAAAAGGGGATAGCAATTCGTTTCATGGGGGATTATCTGCGTATTACCACAGGGGATTCCCAAGAGAACGGACTGCTTTTGGAGGCGCTTTTTAAAATATTAAAGTGAGGTAGTGAAAATTATGAGAGAATGCAGTATTAACCGGGTAACAAAGGAAACGTATATTGATCTGGCGCTGAACTTAGACGGCAAAGGCAAATTTAACGGAAGTACAGGGATCGGATTTTTTGATCATATGCTGTCTGCATTCTCTGTGCATAGCGGTTTTGATTTAGATTTAAAAATGACCGGAGATTTACAGGTAGACTGTCACCATTCGGTTGAGGATGTAGGAATTGTATTAGGGCAGGCGTTTGCTAAGATATTGGAGGATAAATCTGCTATTGCCCGGTTTGGCAGCTTTTATGTTCCTATGGATGAATCCCTGGCCTTCTGCGCTCTGGATATTAGCGGGCGCTCTTTTCTCGCATTTGACTGTACCTTTACCAACCCTTCGGTCGGAGAGTTTGACTGCTGTATGACAAAAGAGTTTTTCCAGGCGTTTGCATATAACGCGGGAATTACTCTGCACATTAAACTGCTGGCTGGGGACAATGATCATCATAAAATCGAGGGGATATTTAAGGCGGTTGCTCACGCTTTGAAGATCGCTGTGGCCCCCAATGATGGAGGAATACTTTCCTCGAAAGGTGTTTTATAAGGGATGATTGCAATAATTGATTACGGCGCCGGGAATTTATTTAGTGTAAAAAACGCCTTGGACTTTCTTGGAATTGAAAATAAGCTCACCTCAAAGATAAGCGACCTGCAGGCGGCGGATGAATTAATTTTGCCGGGAGTAGGGGCGTTCCCGGATGCTATGAAGATGCTGGTTTCTTCCGGGCTGGATCGGGTTATTAAAGAGTTGGCGGAAGAAAAACCCTTGTTAGGAATTTGTCTTGGAATGCAGCTTCTCTTTGAAAAAGGGTATGAATTTGAAGAAACTGATGGTTTGGGGCTGATTGAAGGCTGTGTTAAGTTGATTGACGCAGGCGGCCAAAAAATCCCGCATATGGGTTGGAATGACCTCACTCTATTAAATCCCTGCGCAATGACTAAGGATGTAGAAAAAGGGGATTTTGTGTACTTTGTTCACTCTTACCGGGCAGATACCCCGCCGGAAAACATCTCCTGTTATACGGTATATCACGAACAAATTCCGGCGCTGGTCCACAAGGGAAATGTATACGGAGCTCAGTTCCATCCGGAAAAGAGCAGTGATGTAGGGCTGAAAATGCTTAGAAACTTCGCCAGTCTAACAGAAGGGAAGGCAAAGCAATGATTGTTTTACCTGCAATTGATATTAAAGACGGAAACTGTGTCCGTCTTTATAAAGGAGATTTTTCTACTGTACATCAGGTTGCAAAAAGTCCTTTTTCTACCGCGGCTCAGTTCAAAAAGGATGGCGCCGTCTGGATACATATGGTGGATTTGGACGGAGCGAAAGACGCCCGGGCGGTAAATAGTTCTCTATTTTTGGAAGTAGCCAAAACCTCTGGATTAAAAGTAGAACTAGGCGGCGGCATCCGTGATATGAAAACGATCGAGTATTATCTTGAAAATGGGATTTCTCGGATTATATTAGGTTCTGTGGCGGTAAAAAATCCACAGCTTGTGAAAGAAGCGGTAAAACAATTCGGGGAAAAGATTGCGGTAGGAATTGACGCCAAAAATGAGATGGTTGCCACCGAAGGCTGGCTGGCGGAAAGCAGCGTTCATTACCTCACTCTTGCGAAGGAAATGGAGCAAATTGGAGTAAAGTATATTATCTTTACAGATATCTCCAAAGACGGTACCCTGGAAGGGGTTAATTTACAGCAGCTTGCTGCGATGAACCAAGCGGTTTCCTGTAATATTATCGCTAGCGGCGGTGTTAAAAGTATTCTGGATATCCAGGCCTGTCGGAGGATGGGACTATATGGAGTGATTTGTGGGAAATCTATTTACAGCGGCAGCTTATCCTTAAAGGAAGCTGTTGAAACGGCAGGTGACCAAAGGTGCTAGCAAAACGTATTATTCCCTGCTTGGATGTGCGGGATGGGAAGGTTGTAAAGGGAATTAACTTTATAGGTATTAAAGAAGTAGGGGATCCAGTGGAATGTGCTATCGAGTATGATCGACAAGGTGCCGATGAGATCACTTTTCTTGATATTACAGCCACCCATGAAGGCAGAAGTACGATGATTGATGTGGTGCGCAATACCGCAAAAAATGTGTTTGTTCCTCTGACAGTAGGAGGGGGAATCCGTACGGTGGACGATTACAGGGAGATTTTACGCGCGGGCGCAGACAAAATTTCTGTAAATTCTTCCGCTGTGCGAAACCCAGAACTTGTACGTCAGGCCGCGGACAAATTCGGGAGCCAGTGCGTTGTGGTGGCTATTGATGCCCGGAGAAAAAAAGATGGCGGTTTTACCGTAGTAGTTAATGGCGGACGGATTGATACGCATTTAGACGTAGTCGAGTGGGCTAGAACGGTTTATAAGTTAGGGGCGGGAGAGATCCTGCTGACCTCGATGGATGCGGATGGTACAAAGGCGGGATTTGATATTGAACTGCTTAACGCGGTGACTGAAGTAGTAGGTATCCCGGTAATCGCCTCCGGGGGCTGCGGCAAACTGGAGCATTTCTCCCAACTTTTTAAAGAAAGCAAAGCGGATGCGGCGTTGGCGGCTTCTTTGTTTCACTATAAGGAACTGACTGTAAACCAGGTTAAAGAGCATCTTAAGGAAAATCATATTCCTGTAAGGAGATGAATGAATGATAGATTTGGATATTTATTTTCAGAAAAGCGAGCTAATTCCCGCCATTGTACAGGAAGTAGGATCGGGAGAGGTTTTGATGCTGGCCTATATGAATCGGGAAAGTTTACAAAAAACGTTTGAAACAGGGTATACTTGGTTTTACAGCCGCTCCCGGCAGGAACTTTGGAACAAAGGGGCAACCTCCGGACACCTGCAGAAGGTGATAGATTTGAGGGCGGACTGTGATGACGATACGCTGCTGGTAACAGTGGAACAGAAGGGAAATGCCTGCCATACTGGAGCGCACAGCTGCTTTTTCAAAGAAATATGGAAGGGAAGAAAAGGATAATGGAGACTATAAAGGGCCTTTACGATGTGGTATTAAAGCGAAAAAATTCTCCCCAGGAAGGATCCTATACCTGTTATTTATTCGAAAAAGGGCTGGATAAGATTTTAAAAAAATGCGGGGAAGAATGCAGCGAAGTAATTATTGCCGCTAAAAACGGGAACAAAGAAGATACCCGAGAAGAAATCTGCGATCTGCTGTATCATCTTTTGGTGATGATGGCGCAGCAGGGGATTTCGGTAGAGGAAATAGAAGAAATTTTGGAAAAACGCCGTCAAAAGATTGGCAATTTAAAAGAGTTTCATCAGACGGATCATAACACATAAAAGAAAAAAGGCGGGAAACCCAATGGGTTTCCCGCCTTTTTTTACAGGGTATCCACGTGAACTTTAAGTACGATTTTACGTATTACCATGCTATTTTCGGAGGCTACGGCAGGAATGTGTACATCGGTGGGGAAAAGGATAGCATAATCCCCCTCCTGCATTTCGATAAAATTTTCTTGGATAAGGGGATTGGTTTTGTAAAAAAGGGTATCCGCCTCCACCAACCGGTCTTCTTCCACTTGGTTATTCCCAAGGTCGGGGTAATAAATCATATGCTCCTTTCCTTTTACCAGGAGCTGAACATCCACATATTGCCGGTGTACCTCCGGACGTTTTTGCTGGCGGGGAAGAGTTTTTACATCCAGGACCTGAAGTTTCAGCCGGTTTCCATCCAGGTCAAAATAACCGGGTTTCCGGGTGAGAAGATCGGTAGAATTTTTAAAAAATAGAATAGCATTCTGGATAGCCTTCGGATAAATGGAAAGGTCTTCTTTTGCGTTAATATTGCCATAGATCATAAAAAACAGCTCCTTTCAAATTACAAATTTAGATAAATTAATGAAAAAACAGCTTCATCCTAGCACAGAATTTGAAAAAAAACAACCGAGCAATCTGTTTAAGAAATTAGAAAAAAGTTTGGTAAAATTTTCTCTTGTAATAGAATGAAAAATAATGTAATCTTAAAATAAATACATGATGTATACATGATGTACTCATAGAAGGAAGGGAAATCATGCCCAACAAAAAAGGCGATTTAAAAAATTATGTCTATCAAATCATAAGAGACCGGATTATTAACTGTACTTATGAACCAGGTAGTATGATTTTTGAACAAAGCTTAACAGCGGAACTTAAAGTGAGCCGCACGCCTGTACGAGAGGCCCTTAATCGTATTGAGCAGGAAGGATTCATTCGGATCATGCCGAAAAAAGGTGTGATGGTGAAGGAGATTACCGTGGGAGACGTAGGACAGCTGTTTCAGGCAAGGGAAGAGGTAGAACCGATTGTCGTACGTTTGGCGGGCCCTTATTTGGATAAAGAGAAGATGAGGGAGTTTCGAAAACGTTATGAAAATAACGAGCATACCACTATGTGGATGACCGCGGACAAAAATCCACCGTTAGATACCCGGCTGCATTTATATATCATTGATAATTGCCATAACACATTTCTTAAAGAGTTTATGCACAAGATTTTTGACCGCAATACTCAGCTAATGATCTTCAGCCATCATCGGGAGTTGAATATTTATAATGCCTTCGATGAACATCTGCAAATTATCGATCTTATTTTGGAAGAAAAATATGAGCAAGCCAGCCAAGTAATCAAGAATCATGTCATTCATAACAGGGATGCAATGATCGCCCATCTGCTTCGGTATCAGCAGGGATAAATAAGCAAGGCAAAGAACGCATATAACCAGCGGGTATAAAAGGTTATATGTCTGCTTCATCTTGCATCCAACATGTATACATGTTGGATGCAAGATGAACTGCCAATATTATTCATGTAGATTTAATAGGGCGCACGCCTTATTAACAAATAAAAGGAGGAAAGGCTATGAATTACAAAATTTATCCGGTATTTTTGGGATCGGCTATGAAGCCGTCGGGGGAAGATATGTATCTTTATCCCGCTGGAGAAACCTTTGAGCTGCCCTATACCTGCCATGTAATTAAGGGGGGAGATGAGGTTATCCTGGTGGATGCAGGGCTTCCCAGCCAGGAAACGATACGCAAAGAGAAGAAACCCTTTATGCAGATGGATAACGCCCCGACTTTTGAAGAAGGGCTGGCCAAAGTAGGAGTGAAAATTTCCGATGTTACCAAGATCATCATCACTCATCTTCATTGGGATCACAGTTGGAATTTGGATCTGTTTGGACCGGAAGTTCCGGTATACGTCCAGCGTAAAGAGATGGAATTTGCCATTGCACCGCTGAAATTTGCCCTTCGCTTGTATGGCAGACTGCGGGAGTGCGGTATGCCGGGATGGCTCAACGGTCTGTTTAATATTCAGGTACTGGATGGGGACGCTCAGATTGCTCCAGGAGTTGAAGTGCTGTTTACCCCAGGCCATACTCCGGGAAGTCAGTGTGTATTGGTAGATACGGCAGATGGCAAATACATTTTTACCGGAGATACCTGTCCCTGCTTTGAAAATTTCGAGCAGATGGTTCCTCCGGGAATACATCATAACCTGGAAGATTGGTATAAGACCCATGCCCGTATTAAAGCGACTGGTGCGAAATTAATTCCTTCCCATGAAATTAAAATTTTTGACCAGTCCTGCTACGGCTGATAATATCTACGTGAAAACAATTTGAGGCAAAGGAGACAACGAATAAAAAATAATGGAGGGAAATTGAATGCAATATGTAGTTGGAGTACTTTTGTTAATCTGTTTCTTTGGTTTGATTGTGTACGCCTTGAAAGGCGGAAACCTGATGTTCGGTATCCTAATTATGGCGGTTTTATGGACCGCAATACCACTAATTGGAAACCAATTGGTAACAGATCCTGCGTTCATTGCGGCTAACGCAGATGTAATCAATGTCGGTTTTAAAGATACCATCACCAAAGTTTTCCAATCGTCTCCGGAAAACTGGGGAAAAGTATTGGTAACCTTTATTTTCGGCGCTTGGTTTGGCCGTGTCATGCTGGATACGGGAATTGCATCTGCCATCATTCGTAAAACAGTGGAACTGGGCGGAGACCGGCCTGGAATTACAGCAGCTCTTCTGTATATAGTTACCGCCGCCATCTTTACCAGTATGTTCGGCGCTGGAGCGGTAGTAGCCATTGGTATTATCGTACTTCCCATTTTGCTTTCGTTGGGTATCCCAAAAATTCTGGCGCTAATTTCCTACATGTTGGCAATCGGCGCAGGATTTTATATCAATCCGGTGGGATTTGCCCAGTACCAGGTCTATTATCTGGATGCGGCGGGCAATAATACGGTATTTTATGATATGACCTATTTGAAATGGGGATTTATCGCGCTGGGAATCCAATTGGTTGTGGCAGTCCTTTTTACCTGTGTTCAGCTCAGAGGCAAGAAAGCGGTTCACGCTTGGGCGGCCCAGGCAACTATGCCAGAAGAAACCAAGCATGTGCCCGGGATTGCATTAATCACCCCATTTGTACCGGTTATTCTTACGATTGCTTTTAACTGGCCGATTATTCTGGGATTCTTGATGGCCGCATTTTTTGCAATGGCAGTATGTGGGGAGATGAAAACTTATAAAGATACCGTGCGGATGTTCAGCAAAACCTTCTTTGACGGTGTTGTAGATACTGCTCCGCTAGTTGGTATCAGTGCGTTAATTCCAATGTTCAACGCGGCATCCGCTCTTTGCGTACCATATTTCCAGGCGCTGCTTGGTAATGTAGTGCCAAGCTCCACTCTGATTATCTGCATTGTATTTATGGTAATCGCTCCTTTGGGATTGTTCCGCGGACCGTTAACTTTGGCAGGCGCAGGCGCCGCTACCCTGGGTATCCTTAAGAGCCTGGGATTTAGCAATACCTTCCTGTTCCCGCTGATGTACGCGCCTACAGTAACCATGAACATTTCTTGTTGTATTACTCAGTCCTGGATCGTCTGGGGATTGACCTATACCAACGTGGACGGCCGTGACTTCCTCAAACGTACGATCCCCACTGGTTGGATTATCTGTGCAATTTTGGCGGCCCTCACCTTTGTAATGTTTGGAAATGTGTAACTAAAAGCTCGGAAAACTCTTTGGGGAAGGGGTAGGAAATCTACCCCTTCCTGGGAAATTTAAGTAAAGAAAGGTATTTTACTATGAAGAAAGTTGCAATTTCTGTGGCTCCTGTCTATGGAAAGGTGACTCAACTGGATCCAAAAAAGGTGGCACAGGATATTATCCAGTGCGCAAAGGCGGGAGCAGGGGAACTACATCTTCATCCTCGGGACAGATTTGGAAGGTTGACAGACAACCTGGAAACTTTTCGGGAAATTGTAGACAGGGTAAAAAGCCAGGTAGATATTGTAGTGCAGGTATCTCCAGGGGCCTCTTCCCAACTGACGATGGAACAGAAATGTGTACCGTTGCGATATCCTGATGTGGAAATGACCTCGATGAATATGACGTCAATGAATTTTGGCCGACAAGTGCGTATTGTAAATCCGGAAGATATTGATTATCTTTCCAAAGAAATTATAGAGACCAACACCATTCCAGAAGTGGAACTATTCGATTTAGGGGATTTTTATACCTTTAAAATGATCGATGAAATTTATAAATTCCCTTTTAAACACTTATTTAATATCGGATTGGGACATGAAGGGCGTCTTCCTGCAACTCCAAAGGCACTGGCCGCATTTTTGCAGTTTATGCCAGAGGATGCGGTATGGAATTATACGGAGATTGGAAGAAGAGACTTTAAAATGATAACAGCCGCAATCGGTATGGGCGCCGATGGTATTCGAGTAGGGTTGGAGGACAGTAATTATCTGGATCCAACTACCCAGGTGGAAAACAATGCCCCTATTGTAGAGCGAATAGCAAAAATTTTACAGGCAATGGGAACACAACCAGCGTCTCCGGCAGAAATCAGGCAGAAACTTAATATTGAAAAATGTGTGGCGGTCACCCGCTGATGAACATAGAAACTATTTTGAGAGGATGATATAATATGGCTGACAGAGCGGTGCGTATGGGAATCGACGTAGGTGGAACCCACACAAAAGCGGTAGCGATTGATAACGCGACCCATGAGATTATAGGAAAATCCTCAGTAAAAACTACCCATGACCATCCCTCGGGCGTTGCTGCCGGCGTAGTACAGGCTTTTGAAAACTGTTTGAGAGAAAATAATATTTCTCCGCAGGATGTTATATTTGTAGCTCACTCCACCACGCAAGCTACCAACGCCTTGGTGGAAGGAGATGTAGCGCAGGTAGGAATTTTAGGGGTTTCCGGCGGTGGACTGGAAGGCTTTTTGGCCAAAAAACAGGTACGGCTGACTGATATCGATTTGGGTTCAGGAAAAATCATTCATATTTTTAACAGTTATCTTCGTAAAAAAGAGTTAAATGAAGGGACCATCAATCGGGAACTGGATAGCCTGCAAAGCCAGGGAGCTCAGGTAATTGTGGCGTCAATGGCGTTTGGTGTGGACAGCATCACAGAAGAAAAACAGATACAAACTTTGGCAGAAGCCAAAAATCTTCCGGCCACAGTAGCTTCCGATATCACCAAACTGTATGGGCTGACCCGCCGTACGAGAACGGCAGCGATCAATGCCAGCATTCTTCCTAAAATGCTTGATACCGCCAACAGTACCGAGCAAAGCGTGCGCAGTGCAGGGGTTAACGTTCCGCTGATGATTATGCGCGGCGACGGCGGTGTTATGGAAATCGGGGAAATGAAAAAACGTCCGGTGCTCACGATGCTTTCCGGTCCGGCTGCGTCAGTTATGGGGTCTTTAATGTACCTGAGGGCCTCCAATGGAGTATATTTTGAAGTAGGGGGAACCACTACTAATATTGGCGTGATTAAAAATGGCCGTCCTGCCATTGATTATACAATTGTAGGAGGGCATAAAACCTATATCAATTCCCTGGACGTACGGGTGCTGGGCGTTGCAGGGGGAAGTATGGTGCGCGTAAGCAAAAGCGGTGTAGTGGATGTAGGGCCAAGAAGCGCGCATATTGCAGGGATGGATTATGCGGTCTTTACTCCGGAGGAAGAAATCATAGATCCACAGATAGAATTGTTCTCCCCGAAAAAGGACGATCCCTCCGACTACTGCTGTATAAAGCTGGCAAGCGGCAAGCGTATAGCAATCACCAATACCTGTGCCGCCAATGTGCTGGGGCTGGTTGATCCCCAGTATTTCTCTTATGGCAACGCAGCTTCCGCCAGGAAAGCCATGCAGCCTATCGCTGACTACATAGGCACTACCGTAGAAGAAGTGGCCACGCAGATACTGACGAAAGCTTACGGGAAGATCGAGCCGGTGATTACAGAACTGGCGGAAAAATACCGGCTGGAACATGATCAAATTTCCTTAGTGGGCGTTGGTGGCGGCGCTGCGGCGTTAATCGGATTTTGCGCCGATAAAATGGATATTAAATATAATATTCCAGAAAACGCGGAAGTAATCTCTTCCATCGGCGTAGCGCTTGCTATGGTAAGAGACGTAGTGGAAAGAGTTATTCCCAATCCGACGCCTCAGGATATTAAGAATATTAAAAAAGAAGTCATTGATAAAGCCATAGAAAGTGGCGCGTCCCCGGAAACCATCGAAGTGCATATTGAAATTGACAATCAAAGCTCGAAAGTTACTGCGATCGCTCTGGGATCCACGGAAGTAAAAACAACCGACTTGCTGAAAGAATGTACGCAACAAGAAGCCTTAGAAATCGCCAGCAAGGACCTGATGGAGGATGCTTCTCAGGTCAACTTGCTTACTGATAGCAAATATTTTTACGTGTATGGCTGTCAAAAGAAAGATAGGCAGGCAATTCGTATTCTTGACCGAAAAGGTTTTATCAAGGTCCAGCGCAATGACGGTGTAGCTGTGAAATGTAAAGTGGCACAGTATGAACAGGTAGTAAAAAAGCTGTATGAGGATCTGGCGGTATATCTTGCGGACAGTATCCTGCGCCCGGATTATTATTTATGTATTGGCGCTAGAATGATGGATTATGCGGGATCAGTGGATTTGCAGCAGAATCTCATGATCATGGATCTGGAACTTTCTTCCCTGGAACCAGAGGAAGAGATTATCATCATAGCTACTAGAAATAAGATATAATCCGATGGGGGAGAAAATACCGTGGAGAATGATTTTTTAAAACGCTTTGCCCAGGGCTTTTCCAATAAACCACAGGATCAGCGTCCATCGGTAGAAATGGTAGCAATAAGCAAAATGCTCCAGGATCTCACTGAAGTTCCACAAGAAGCATTTGGCGCTTACGCTTTCTCCAGGGAACCCTTAAGAAGCAGAATACCTTTGGAAAAGCGCATGGAGCTTACTCGCAAGGCAATCGACTGCGGGCAGAGCTGCGCTAAAAAAATAAGAGAAAAATATGGGAATCTTTCTCCCAGAGGAATTGCAGGAAAATTGGGGCTGAAACTGAAGTTTCCTCAAAAACCGTTACATGGCGGACATGTAACCTTCGCTCAGTTTGTGGCGCCGGATGAGATTACCGTTTTTATGGACTGTGTGGATAAAGCGGAGGAATTGATTAGGGAAGAGGCCTTGGGAAGCATATTAAAAAAACTGGTGGTGGAAGAGGTACTGATTGCCCATGAGCTTTTTCACTATTTGGAGGAAGAGAATGAGAAAACGATCTTCACCCGAACAGAAAAATTAGAGCTTTGGAAGATTGGTAAACTGAAGAACACCTCCCGTATTGTGTGTCTTGGGGAAATTGCGGGGATGGCGTTTGCAAAGGAACTTGCCAAGCTGAGCTTTTCTCCCTATGTTTTGGATAGTTTTTTCGTATATCTATATGACAAGCAGGCGGGCTGTTATCTTTATCACGAGATGATGCGTCTTACCAAAGAATGGATGGGCTTAGAAACAAAAGAATAGGAGCTGAAATGAGATATGTACGGTACGAGAATCGAGCTTGCGAAAAAATATAATTATTTGGATGAAAAGTTTCAAACAGCATATGAATTTCTTTCCAGAAAAGATTTGGACCAATTAGAAATAGGGACCATTCCATTGTGTGAAGGAGTGTACGCTATGGTTCAGGAGTACCATAGCGTACCCGCGCACACCGCCCGTTTTGAAACCCATGACGATCATTTTGATGTACAATACGTACTCAGCGGTCAGGAATACTTTGGACTTGCCCGCCGGGAAGGTCTGGTTTCCGATGGAGAGAAGGATCAAGAAAACGACGTTGTTTTCTATAAAGAACCAACGATAAGCGGCGGGGTGGTTCTCCTGCCGGGAGATTTTATTGTGGTGGCCCCTGAGGACGCTCACAAACCCAGGTGCAGTGTGGGAGACGGTTGCGTTGTAAGAAAAATTGTAGTTAAAATAAAGCTGTAAAGCGAAATTCCTTTTCAGGAGGTATGACATGAAAATAGCGGTAATTGGCGCGGGTGCGATGGGGGAATTGTACGGCGGATATCTGTCCCAGCACAACCAGGTAGTACTGCTGGATACGGATAAGGCAAAGGTGGATAAAATTTGTACAGATGGGATATGTATTAAACAGGCAGGAGCGGAAAAGCTGTTCTTTCCCAAAGCATATATCACCTCCTGTGAAATAATGCCGGTGGATCTGATTATTCTTTTTGTCAAAGCAATGTTTTCCCGAGACGCTTTGGATAGCTGCAAAAATCTGATTGGGCCGGATACTTATGTAATGACCCTGCAAAATGGCTGTGGGCATGAAGAGGTTTTAAAGGAATTTGTAAAACAAGACCATATTATTATTGGTACAACACAGCACAACGCTTCTTTGCTCCAACCGGGTATGGTTCATCACGGGGGAACAGGAAAAACCTGCATCGGCCTTCTCACAGGGGATAAAAAAGCACTAAGGCCCATCGCGGAGAGTTTTACCGCCTGTGGATTTGAAACGGAAATCTCTGATAATATCCAGAAATTGATTTGGAGAAAGCTTTTTACCAATGTTTCGGTCAGTGTGCTGACTGGGGTGCTTCAGGTAAGAATGGGATTTTTACAGGACAGTGAGCATGGGTGGTTTCTGGTGCGCCGCCTGCTGGAAGAAGCGGTTGCGGTGGCTAACGGAGATGGCATGGGATTTGATCAGGACCTGATAATTGAGGAAGTAAAAACTCTCCTTACAAAGGCGCCCAACGGATATACTTCCATTTATGCCGACCTGCGGGACGGCCGTAAAACAGAAGTGGATACTATCAGCGGTTCTGTGGTGCGCGCGTCAAAGCGAAACGGTGTTCCTGCGCCAAGCCATGCGTTTATTGTAGAAATGGTTCATGCATTGGAGGACAAGGTAGAGATAAACTGAAGGAGGAATGGAAACATGAGTACATATCAGCTGGGGAAATTTAAAGTAGTGGATTTAACAAAGGCTCTTGACCCGCAAACGGAAACCAGACGCTGCGGACTGACAAGATTTAATACAGGAGGGCCAATTCCGGACTTTCATACGATTATGGATCTTACAAGTCATTTAGGCACCCATGTAGAATGTCCCTATCATCACAGAGATGAGTGGACGGATGTGCAGGGGATGCCCTTAGATAGTTTTATGGGCCGGGCGATTTATGTAACCATCGATCATCTGGCGCCAAACAGCCATATAATGCCTGAGGATCTGGAAAAGGCCTGTGCAGGCAGGATAAAAGACAGAGATATTGTCATTATAGACTCTCCTTATAAGCTGCCGCCGTTTACTGAAAAAACCAACACAAAAGAAGATAAACGTCTGTTTATCTGCCGGGAGGCGGCCGAATGGTTCAAGGCCAAAAATGTAAAGTGCGTAGGCTTTGGCGATGGGGTTTCTATTGAGAATAATTACGAGGATGTCTGCGCTTTCCATGACGTGCTGATGGAAGTGGATATTATATTTTTAGAAGTGCTTAAAAACCTGGAAGAGCTCTCAAGCGACGTGTTTTTTATGTCTTATGCTCCTCTGCCGATTAAAGGATTGGATTCCTGTCCCGTCCGCGCTTATGCCATCGAAGGGTTACAGGATTTTTCTGATTAGATAAGCTCTCTTTTTTTACCTACCCCCCAAAAAATGCCCGCACTAAAATTAGTGCGGGCGTTTTATTATTTAATTTTTCCATCAATAAAATCTTCCTGAAACCAAACCCTGGGTACTTGGAACGATCTGCCTTTGAGATAATTCAGATGCTCTGCATCAGTAGTAAAATCAAACGTAACCTTGTAAGAGTAAAGAGCCTGATATTTATATCCAGTCCCCTTATTGTCCCGATTAAAGCCATATTTGGTATCTCCTAAAAGGGGATGCCCGATAGAAGCGAGGTGGGCGCGGATTTGATGAGTCCGCCCAGTAAGCAAGTCCACCTCCAGCAAGGAAAAACGACCGTTGGACTGCAATACCCGATACCGGGTAAGGATGGTTTTGGAATTTTTATGCGGGGAAGTGTAAACAGAAACCATATTGGAATCGGAATCCTTGCTCAGATACCCCTTGAGGGTATCCTTTGCTTTAGGCATACTGCCGTGGACGATACACAGATATTGCTTTTTGATCTGGCGCTCTTTGATTTTCCCATTTAAAATCCGCAAAGAAGCTGCGTTTTTCGCAGCGATCACAATCCCTCCCGTATTCAAATCAATCCGATTGCAAAGGGCGGGAGCAAAACTATTTTCCAAAGAGGGATCATACTCGTTTTTTTCATAAAGATAATGGAGAATTCGATTGATCAAAGTATCGATTTGGCAATTATCATCCTCATGGACAATTAGGCCGGGCTTTTTATCCACCAAAAGGATATTTTCATCTTCATAAACGATGTTCAGGGAAAGCGGTGCAGATAAAAAGAGTTTTTTCTCCTGACCGGAGCCGAAGAACTCATCATTAATATACAGGCACAGCCGATCATTTTCCATAAGGCGGGTAGAGATTTCACAGCGCTTGCCGTTGAGTTTAATGCGCTTTAAGCGGATATATTTATATAATAACGCCTGGGGAAGCAAGGGAAGAGATTTTGTAAGAAATTTGTCTATCCGCTGGCCGGCGTCATTTTGATTAATAATCAATTCTTTCATAAAAAAACCTCATTGCATAGTGTGAAAATAGTATATCACAGATGATAGAAAAATGATATAATCTATTTGCAAATCGTACTGATTTTGCTATAATAAAAAGAAATGTAGTCGAAAATTTAAATAAAGAGAGGGAACATGGATGATTACGCGTGAACGGGTGGAGGAAATTTTAAAAGAAGCCGGGGTATTGTTAGAAGGGCACTTCCTTTTAACCTCCGGAAAACATTCCAATAAATATCTGCAGTGTGCGAAAATTTTCCGTTTTACGAAATACAGCGAGGAGCTTTGCGCGGCATTGGCACAGCAGTTTGCTGATGACAGGGTAGATGTGGTAATCGGTCCTGCGATGGGCGCGGTGCAGATGGCGTATGAAGTGAGCCGCAGCCTTGAATGTGAAAACTTTTTTGCGGAGAGAGAAGACGGTAAAATGACTCTGCGCCGCGGGTTTGCAGTGACTCCGGGGATGCGGTGTCTGCTGGTGGAAGATGTTGTAACTACCGGCGGTTCGGTCAAAGAAGTTGCGCAGCTTGTAAAGGATGCAGGGGGAGTCGTTGTGGGGATTGGCTCTATAGTCGACCGCAGCAATGGCAAGGTTGATTTTGGCGTTCCTTTCCGTTCGGTATATCCGGTAGATGTGGCGGCCTGGGAAGAGAAGGATTGTCCGTTGTGTAAAGAGGGGAAGATTCCTTTAGTAAAACCAGGCAGCAGAAAACTACCGGGAACAAAATAATATGGGGTGAGCTTATGGGGGTCCATGATGGCCACAGGCAACGACTGAAGGAAAGATTTCTTAAGGATGGATTAGACGGCTTCGAACCTCATAACGTATTGGAACTTTTGCTGTTTTTTGCCGTACCTCAGCGGGACACCAATGAAATCGCACATCAGCTGATCAATCATTTTGGTTCCTTATCGGGCGTATTTGACGCTAGTTATGAGGATTTGATGAAAGTCAAATGGATGGGAAACAACTGCGCTACCTTAATAAAGCTGATACCGGAAATCTCAAGGTATTATATGGATCTGCAGAATCAAAACGGAGTGGTACTTCAGTCCTTTGATGAAATGGGACAGTTTGTACTTCCTAAATTTATAGGAAAAACCAAAGAGCAGGTGCTGCTGGTTTGTCTGGATAACAAAGGAAAAGTGATCTATAACGATTTTATTATTGAAGGGACAATCAATGCTGCTCCGATTTATGTAAGAAATATTATCGAAGTTGCTATTCGGTGCAGTGCCGCTGCGGTGGTGCTTGCCCATAATCACCCCAACGGATTGGCGCTGCCTTCCAATGCCGACCTTACAGCTACCAAATCGGTATATGATGCGCTCAATGCGGTAAAAATCAATTTAATAGACCATATTATTGTGGCAGGCACGGACTATGTGTCCCTTAGAAATTCAGGCTTTTTCTCCTGGGGATGACTACATTCAGAGAAGAAGGCTTTCCTTGAAGGAGTGGCGTGATGGATGAGAACAGGCGCTATAGGAAGAATTTCTGTTTGTTTTGGGAGAAAGAAAATGAAGAAAAGTTGTTTCACTGTATTTTTACTTATTTTTGTACTTATACTAACATCTTGTGGAAACGGTATGCTGCCAGAGGCGGAGGAAATGGAACACGGTGAAACAAGTGCAGATACCTTTTCACAAATAGAGAAAGACGGCTCGTTTATTACAAACACAATTTTGTTTCCCGCGTACAAACTTGATAATCCACAAGGTTTAGAGTATTATGATCAGCTCAACAGCACGGCCAGTTTTAAGGTAACGGTGGATTTTCCAAAAAACTGGACAATCAAAGAGTCCAAACAAGAAGAAACCGTTCCTATCGGAGAATTATATACACCAGTGTATATTTATGAAGAGGAAGAGCTGGTCGGGTATATTGGGTTTGATATCTTTGAGCCCTATACAGAAGAGATAGAGCAGGAGCAATATTATCAAACCGTTTATCCGAAACTGAGACTGTCTTCGATCGCTATCTGGGACCCGTATACCGCGATAAAGACAACGGATACCTCGGAAACTGGTTTGGTAGAGATAGAGTATATGGACCCGGATGAGATTGATCAGCATCCCGGCGCCATGCCCTCTGTGCCGACGTTTAAAACGTTGGGGATTCTTTCTTATGATACAAAGTTAAAAGTTTATATTGGTATAGCATTTATGCCCGATACTATTGAGCGGGAACAGGTTGAGGCGATTGCGAAAACTGTAAGCCTGTCCCAGGCCGAATAAACGGCGCTCATTTTGGGCGGCGCCTCCGATTGCTTTTACAAACATTTCAGAAAAATATTTGTGAGCTTCATAAAAATGTCCGGCGATAAAATTTTCATTTTATCGCCGGAATTTTACGTGATAAACTTTCTATGAATACTTGACGAAGAGGACAAAAGAGTAGTATAATAGAACGAGTTTAGAACATTTGTTCTTATTGTATTAAAAAGCAAAATCTTGACAATATAAACAAAAGTGATAACATGATTTTAGATATAACGCTAACACAAGAGAAGGAGGTGGAGTTATGCCGGATAAGTTTGAATTGGTATCGGATTATCGCCCCACGGGAGATCAGCCGGAGGCGATCAATAAGCTGGTAGACGGTGTGCTGAAGGGGGATAAAGAACAGGTATTATTAGGTGTTACTGGTTCGGGGAAAACCTTCACTATGGCCAACGTTATTGAAAAGCTCAACCGCCCAACTTTGGTTTTAGCTCATAATAAAACCCTGGCGGCACAGCTGTGCAGCGAATTTCGCAGTTTTTTTCCCAATAACGCCGTAGAATATTTTGTCAGTTATTATGATTATTATCAGCCGGAGGCGTACATTGCCCACACGGATACGTATATAGAAAAAGATTCAGCGATCAACGATGAGATTGAGCGGCTGCGGCACTCTGCCACTTCCTCTTTGGCGGAACGCCGGGATGTCATCATTGTATCAAGCGTCTCGTGCATCTATACTTTGGGAGACCCGATTGACTACAAAAATATGGTGATTTCTCTGCGGGTAGGGATGAAAAAAGAACGGGATGAGTTCCTGCAAAAACTGGTGGAATTGCAGTACGAACGCAATGATATTAACTTTGTGCGAAACAAATTTCGCGTAAGAGGGGATGTAGTGGAAATATTCCCCGCATATAATAACGACACTGCTATTCGAGTGGAATTTTTTGGGGATGAAATTGATCGGATTTCTGAGATTAATACCCTCACGGGAGAAGTAAAAAACTCGGTAACTCACGCCGCTATCTATCCTGCCTCCCATTATATTGTACCGCCGGATAAGATGGTGACAGCACTGGAGGAAATTCGCAGTGAATGTGATGAACGGGTAAAATTTTTCAAGGAAAATGGAAAGCTGATAGAGGCGCAGAGAATTTCTGAGCGGACAAATTATGACATTGAAATGCTTACGGAAATCGGGTTCTGTAAAGGAATTGAAAACTACTCCAGGGTCATTTCCGGCCGGCCGGCCGGAAGTACCCCTTATACCTTGATGGACTATTTCCCAAAAGATTTTCTTATGTTTATTGATGAATCCCATGTAACCTTGCCTCAGGTGCGGGGGATGTACGGGGGGGATCACGCAAGAAAAAAGAATTTGATCGATTATGGATTTCGTCTTCCCTCGGCATATGATAACCGACCGCTGAATTTCGATGAGTTTTATGAAAAAATTAATCAAGTGGTATTTGTCAGCGCCACACCGGGAGGATTTGAGCGGGAAAAAAGCACTCAAATTGTAGAACAGGTTATCCGTCCTACCGGCCTTGTGGATCCGGAGATAGAAGTGCGTCCCATTGAGGGACAGATCGATGATTTGATCTCTGAAATCAACCAGCGCAGTGAAAAAGGCGAACGAGTGCTTATCACTACTCTGACCAAAAAGATGGCGGAAGATTTAACCGACTATATGGAAAATATAGGGATCAAAATTCGTTATATGCACCATGATATTGACACCATGGAACGAATGGAGATTATTCGCGATTTGCGTTTAGGAGAGTTTGACGTTCTGGTGGGTATCAACCTGCTCCGTGAGGGACTGGATATTCCTGAGGTTTCCTTGGTGGCGATTTTAGACGCTGATAAGGAAGGGTTTTTACGAAGTGAAACTTCTTTGGTGCAGACGGTGGGACGCGCCGCCAGAAACGCCCAGGGAAAGGTTATTATGTATGCGGATCAGGTAACGCCTTCTATGGAGGCGGCGATAAAAGAAACCTACCGCCGCCGGGAAATACAGTTGACATACAATCAGGAACATGGAATTGTACCCCAGACCATCAAAAAAGATGTGCGTGAGATTTTGGAGATTTCCGCCAAGGAAGATGGAGAGGGAAAACGGCGGCGCGGCAAAAAGCTGTCCAAAAAAGAACGGGAAGAACTTATTTCCCAATTGACAAAGGAAATGAAAAACGCGGCGAAACTGCTTGAATTTGAACATGCGGCTTATCTGAGGGATAAAATATCAAAATTAAAAGAAGAAAAATAAAATAGAGGAAACGATGGTATGGCTTTAGACAAAATAGTGATTAAAGGCGCCCGTGAGCACAATTTAAAGAATATCGACCTGGAAATTCCACGTGACAAGCTGATTGTCTTTACAGGTCTTTCCGGCTCCGGGAAAAGCTCCCTTGCTTTTGACACAATCTACGCAGATGGGCAGAGGCGATATGTGGAGAGCTTATCCAGTTATGCCCGGCAGTTTTTAGGGCAGATGGAGAAACCGGATGTGGACAGCATTGAAGGCCTTTCTCCGGCAATTTCCATTGATCAGAAAACCACCTCGAAAAATCCCCGTTCTACTGTAGGGACAGTAACGGAGATTTACGATTATCTGCGTCTTCTGTACGCCAGGATAGGGGTTCCCCATTGTCCTATCTGCGGCCGGGAGATCAAGCAGCAGACGGTGGATCAAATGGTGGATCGGGTGATGGAGCTGACTCCAGGGACGAAAATTCAAATTTTAGCTCCTGTTGTCCGCGGAAGAAAAGGATTGCATATCAAAGAGCTGGACGCAGCAAGACGATCCGGTTATGTTCGTGCGCGGGTAGATGGAAATGTGTATGATCTTTCGGAAGAGATTACTTTGGATAAAAACAAGAAACATACGATAGAGATTATTATAGACCGCCTAGTAGTCAAGGAGGATATCCGTTCCAGACTTGCGGATTCTCTGGAAACTGCCCTGGGACTTTCCGGCGGTCTGGTACTGATAAACTGTGGAGAAGAGCTGGAAGAACTGCTGGAAGAACTGCTGTTTTCCCAGAATTATTCCTGCCCGGAACATGATATCAGCATCGAAGAACTCACCCCTCGTATGTTTTCCTTCAACGCGCCTTACGGCGCTTGTGAAAAATGTACTGGGTTAGGAACTTTTTTGAAAGTGGATCCGGATTTAGTAATTCCCAATAAGCGTCTGACCATCCGAGAAGGCGCTATTCGGGCCAGCGGCTGGTATTATGCGGAGGGCGGAATCGCACAGATGTATTATGAAGGTCTGGCCGCTCATTATCATTTTTCCTTGGATGCACCGATAAAAGATCTTCCGCAGAAGGTTGTGGATATTCTGTTGTACGGCAGCAAGGGAGAAAAATTTCAGATGCACCGGGAAAACGGAACCACAAAAGGGACGTATTATACGGATTTTGAGGGAATTATCAACAATTTGGAACGGCGGTTTCGGGAAACCAACAGCAGTTGGATGCGGGATGAGATAACCACCTGGATGAACAGTGTGGAATGTCCGGTCTGCCATGGAGAACGGCTGAATAATATAGTGCTCGCCGTAACGGTAGGCGGGATTAATATCAGCGACTTTTGTAAGAAATCAGTGGTAGGGGCGCTGGATTTTATCGATAGCCTTCAGCTTTCTCAGCGGGATGAGATGATTGCCCATCAAGTGCTGAAAGAGATTAAGGAACGATTGGGCTTCTTAAAAAGTGTAGGTTTGGGTTATTTGACGCTGGCGCGTTCTGCAGGAACTCTCTCTGGAGGAGAAAGTCAGCGTATCCGGCTGGCAACGCAGATTGGTTCCTCTCTTATGGGAGTTCTGTACATTTTAGACGAACCCAGCATCGGACTCCATCAGCGGGACAATGACAAATTGATCGCTACCCTGAAACGATTGCGGGATCTGGGAAATACGTTGATTGTGGTGGAGCATGACGAGGATACCATGCGCAGTGCGGATTACATTGTAGACGTAGGACCGGGAGCCGGTATTCACGGAGGACAAGTGGTATGCGCAGGGACGCTGGAGGATATTATCAGCTGCAAAGAGTCCATCACTGGCCAGTACCTTTGCGGCGAAAAAAAGATTGAGGTTCCGAAGACGCGCCGGAAGGGAAACGGTAAATTTTTAAGAATTGAAGGCGCGCAGGAAAATAATCTGAAAAATGTGGATGTGGAAATTCCTTTGGGGACATTTACTGTAGTAACAGGGGTTTCCGGCTCTGGAAAAAGCTCTTTAATCAATGAGGTGCTGTATAAACGCTTGACTCATGAACTTACCAACTCTCGAATAAAACCGGGGAAACATAAGGATATTATAGGAATTGAACTGGTGGATAAGGTAATTGATATTGATCAGTCTCCTATTGGAAGAACCCCTCGCTCTAATCCGGCGACCTATACCGGTGTATTTACCGATATTCGGGAAGTGTTTGCCCAGACCAACGACGCGAAAATGCGTGGATATAAATCCGGGCGCTTTTCCTTTAATGTGAAGGGCGGAAGGTGCGAAGCTTGTGAAGGCGACGGCATTATTAAAATCGAGATGCATTTTTTGCCGGATATTTTTGTTCCCTGTGAAGTTTGTAAAGGAAAAAGGTATAACCGGGAAACTTTGGAGGTAAAATATAAAGGCAAATCTATCCATGACGTGCTGGAGATGACGGTGGAGGAAGCGCTGGGCTTCTTTGAGAATCTTCCAAAAATCAAGCGTAAAATCCAAACTCTCTTTGATGTGGGGCTGGGGTATGTAAAACTTGGTCAGCCGGCAACCACCCTCTCCGGCGGGGAAGCGCAGAGGGTAAAATTGGCTACGGAGCTGTCCAAACGTCCCACTGGCAAAACAGTTTATATTTTGGACGAGCCTACTACCGGGCTTCATACCGCGGATGTGCACCGTCTGATCGACGTGCTTCAGACAATTGTTAACGGCGGAGATACGGTAATTACGATTGAACATAATCTGGAAGTGATCAAGACTGCCGATTATATTGTCGATCTTGGACCGGAAGGCGGCGACGAGGGCGGGAATATTGTTGCCTGTGGGACGCCGGAAGAAATTTGCAAGGTAAAAGGTTCCTATACAGGAAAATATTTGAAAAAAATGCTGTAATTTTTTAGAAAAGGGTCTTTACAGTAATATACTAATGTGGTATATTTCAATTAAAAGATAAATTTATGATAAAGGAGTATTATTATGGCTGAATATGTATGTACTGTATGTGGGTTTGTTTATAACGAAGAAGAGGGGTACCCAGAAGCTGGAATTGCTCCTGGAACCAAATGGGAAGATGTTCCCGAGGATTTTGTCTGTCCTTTGTGCGGTGTAGGCAAAGATATGTTTGAACAGGCGTAATTGATTTATGTGACCGTTTGATTTTCTCAAATGGTCACATGTTTTTAGACAGTAAAATAGGAGGAAGTTATACGATGTCTTCAGTAAAAATCACCAACGACTTATATTCTGTGAGTATTTTTAACCCTAATATGAGGGTATTTGATATTGTAATGGTAACCGATTATGGCACTTCCTATAATTCTTATCTGCTGAAAGGATCGGAAAAAACTGCGTTAATTGAGTGTTGTCATAAATCGTTTTTGGAACAATATTTAAATAATATTAAACAGGTCGCAGAACTCTCTGAAATTGATTACATTATTTTAAACCACAACGAACCGGACCATTCCGGCTGCTTGGCTCAGCTTGTGGAATATTGTCCTAACGCGACTATAGTCGCTTCCCAGGCGGGGGCGCTTTATCTGAAGAATATTACCAATAAGCCGGATCTAAAAATCCAAGTAGCGAAAAACGGAGATGAAATTTCTTTAGGAAATAAAACTTTAAAGTTTATCAGCGCTCCCTTTTTACATTGGCCGGACAGCATGTTTACTTGGGTAGCAGAGGAAAAAGCGCTTTTCAGCTGCGATTTTTTAGGGGCGCACTACTGTGAGCCGTATACTTTTGATTATAATATGGCTTATCCTGAAAAATATGAGATTGCGTTTAAAGGATATTATGACGCTATTTTTGGGCCGTTTAAGCCGTATGTGCTGGCAGGCTTGGAAAAAATTAAGGATCTGCCCATTGAGCTGCTCTGCACCAGTCACGGCCCGATTATCACCAAAAACGGCCGCCTGGAGTATGTGCGCAAAATGTATGAAACTTGGAGCCAGCCGGCCAAAAATGAAAAACTTACAGTTCCTATTTTTTATACCTCCGCTTACGGAAATACCCGTAAACTTGCCGAAGCAATTAAAACCGGCATTTTAGAGGAGAAATCCGACGCGGTATGTGATCTGTATGATATTATCGATCATGACCTGGGCGCCCAGGCACAGCTGCTTAACAGCAGCGACGCTTTTGCTTTAGGAAGTCCCACCATCAACCGGGATGCGGTTCCGCCGGCGTGGATGCTGCTCAGTCATGTGGACGCGGTAAACAATCAGAAAAAACCGGTGCTGGTATTCGGTTCTTATGGTTGGAGCGGGGAAGGGGTTCCCAACCTAATCGCTCGGCTGCAGGGACTGAAAATGAACGTATTTGGCGAGGGGCTGAAGGTAACCTTTGTGCCTTCGGAAGAGGACTTGAAAAAAGCCAAGGAACTGGGAAAAGAATTTGCCAGAACACTATAAGAACTGGCAGCCCAAATTTCGGTTTGTCTGATGCGGTTATAAGAAAAAACAACCGGCGGCTTTTCAGCCGCCGGTTTCGTTTTTATCTTCTACAAAATGTACCGAAGAGATATCCCAATACTTTGGATATGTCCAATTTGAAGGCATATGAAAATTTCGCTGGTACAGACGGAAGGTTACCAGGGTATTTTTGGGCTGCCACAGCTCTTGATAAGAATACCGGTAGGTCATGCCGATATTTTCCATCACCCGACCGCTTCTTGGGTTGTGTACGTCGTGGGTGGCTGTAAGATAGGGGATGCCGGAGCTAGCAAGTAGCTGGACTACGGCTGTACACGCTTCGGTGGCTATTCCTTTGTGCCAACACTCCTTTTTTAAGGCATAACCCAAATCGTAACTGTCATCCTGACTGATGTTTACGTAGCCGACGGGGACATCGTCGGTTTTTAGACAGACAGCGTATCGGTAGCCAATCGGTTTTTCATAGAAGGCGAGATAGTGTTCCTGTAAATAATCTTGCGCCAGGTTTAGGGTTTCCAAAGGAAATAAGGGAAGAAACCGATTGACTTCTTTATCGCTTAAAAGGGAAAAAAGCGCCTCTGCGTCCCGAGGTGAAAACCGGCGTAAAATTAAGCGCGGGGTTTCAAGCCTGGGAGTATTTTCCGCTTTTTGTTGCATACTTTTATCCCTCTCATCCTCGTTTGTTTGCCCTTATCTTACCATAAGAAACACCTTTGTTCAAGGCGCTGCAACTATTGAAAAAAAGAGGGAAAAATGGTATAATTATTTGATATATGGCATAATTAAAGGAGGCTTGGTTTTGTCACAGACAAAATGGGAAATAATCTCAGAAGATATTCTGGAAACGCAGCAAAAATATGCGGAGAAAACCAGAGAACTTTTGATAAAACGATATCCCCGTCCCTTATTGGCATATGTTCATTCTTTCGGTTGTCAGCAGAATGTCAGCGATGGAGAAAAAATTATGGGGATGCTTTATGAAATGGGGTATGGATTTACTGATACTGTTGAGAATGCGGATTTAGTAATTTATAATACCTGCGCAGTCCGGGAAAACGCCCATTTTCGGGTGTTTGGACATGTAGGAGCGTTAAAACCGATAAAAGAGCAGCGCCCGGACATGATCATTGGACTGTGCGGCTGCATGATGCAGCAGTCCGCAGTGGCAGATAAGATTAAAAAGAGCTATCCCTATGTAGATATTGTATTTGGCACCCATGCAATGCACACCCTGCCGCAGCTTCTATATCAGCGGCTCACTGGTTCCAAGAGGATGTTTTCTATTGAGAATAGCGACGGAAGTATTGTGGAAGGACTGCCGGTAAAACGTATTGGTTCGGTTAAGGCCAGTCTGCCCATTATGTACGGCTGCGATAATTTTTGCACCTATTGCGTGGTACCCTATGTGCGGGGACGGGAAAGAAGCCGGAAACCCCAGGACATTTTGTGTGAAGTAAAAAAGCTTGTCGCTGAGGGGTACCGAGAAATTACCCTTCTTGGGCAAAATGTCAACTCTTATGGCAAGGGATTGGAAGAAGAGATCGATTTTTCTGATCTGCTTTCCCAGATTAACGCTGTGGAAGGAGATTTTCAGATTCGTTTTATGACTAGCCATCCCAAGGATTGCACCAAAAAACTGATCGACACTATTGCCGCCTGCCAAAAAGTGTGCAATCATATCCATCTTCCGGTACAAAGCGGAAACAACCGGGTATTAAAGGAGATGAACCGTAAATATACGGTGGAAGATTATCTGGCTTTGATTGATTACGCCAGAAAAACAATTCCGGGAATTACTTTTTCCAGCGATATTATTGTGGGATTTCCTGGGGAAACCTACGAAGAATTTTTAGATACCTTAGCTCTGATAAAAAAGGTGCGTTATACCGCGCTGTTTACCTTTATTTATTCGCCTAGGGAAGGCACAAAAGCCGCCAAGATGGAAGACCCTGTGCCGGAAGAGGAAAAATCCAAATGGCTTCGGCAATTATTAACGGAGCAGTCAAACATCCGACAGGAGATGCAAGAAGCGCTGATCGGAAAAAAACTGCGAGTATTGGCGGAAGGAAAAGGCAAATCTGGAGATGGATATCTCACGGGAAGAAATGTGTCGGGAGACATTGTTGAATTTTCAGGAGAGGAAAACCTGATTGGCAGTTTTGTCGATGTGCAAGTAGAAAAAGCATTAAACTGGGCCGTATTTGGAAAGCTAGTTTGATGTGAAAATAAATTGATTGAAAGTTAAAGGAGTTAGAAATATGGATGTAATTTTAGCGGCGAGACAGTTGGGAAAGGCTATTCAGCAGGATGAAAGGTATCTTTTGCTTCGGGCCAGAGAACAGCAGAATGACAACGATCAGCAGCTTCAGAAATTGATTGGAGATTTCAATTTAAAAAGAATTGATCTGAACAACGAGCTTAATAAAGAGCAAAAAGATCAGGAAGCGATTAATCGTTTAAATGATGAGATCAAAGAGATTTATGGCCAGGTTATGAGCAATGAGAATATGGCTAACTATAATCAGGTGAAAAATGAAATTGACAGTCTGATGAACTTTATCATGCAGATTTTACGGGGAAGTGTCAACGGAGAGGACCCGGACTTGATTGAAGAGCAGGCTAACTGTACAGGAAGCTGTTCTTCCTGCGGCGGCTGCCACTAATATTCACGCGGACAATGACAGAAATTACCGGGAGGGACACGCCAATGGAAATAAATATGCAGAACTTATCTCCCATGATGCAGCAGTATTTTGCGGTAAAGGAGAAACATCCGGGTCATATCGTATTTTTTCGTCTCGGTGATTTCTATGAGATGTTTTTTGACGACGCTATTGTAGCGTCCAAAGAACTGGAGCTGACCTTAACCGGCCGGGACTGCGGCCAGCAGGAACGGGCGCCTATGTGCGGCGTGCCGTATCACAGCTGCGACGCCTATATTGCCCGGCTGATTAAGAAAGGCTTTAAGGTCGCTATCTGCGAACAAGTAGAAAATCCAAAAGAAGCCAAAGGTATGGTGAAACGGGAGGTAATACGTGTCATCACGCCGGGGACTTTGATTGAAAGCAATATGTTAAGCGACGACACCAACAACTATATTGCCTGTGTTTTTTCCGGAGAAGAGGGGTATGCACTGGCTTGCGCGGATATTTCTACGGGACAGTTGTTTGTTTCCCAGTTTGAAAAGGATGGGGAAAACGAGCTGGTGAATGAATTGGGACGATATAGTCCCAGTGAAATTATTTTTAACGGGGGACTTCTGGAGAAGAAAACAGTAACCGGGTTTATTAAAGATAAACTGGGCTGTATCGCTGATTTATTGGACGACGATAAGTTCCAGGCGGCGGCCTCCAGAGAGTTAATAACCAGGCATTTTTCCAAGGCGCCGGAGGAATTGGGCCTGGAAGGGCGGGAACTTTCGGTGCAGGTGCTGGGGGCGCTGCTGGCTTATCTGTATGAAACCCAGCAAAAAGGGCTGGAAAGAATTACCGCTATTGGGTATGTCAATCCAGAACAATATATGACTTTGGATATTACTGCCCGGCGCAATCTGGAAATTGTCCAGACGATGCGCACCGGCGAGAAAAAAGGCACCCTTTTGTGGGTGCTGGATAAAACGAAAACCGCCATGGGAAAGCGGCTTTTGAGAAGCTTTCTGGACAAGCCTCTTTTAAATCCGGCGATGATCAATAAACGTCTCAACGCGGTAGAGGAGCTATACTCGGACACCCTGCTGCGCTGCGATGTGACAGAGCAGCTTTCCGGTGTATTTGATCTGGAAAGGCTGATGACAAGGATTATTTACGGAAATGCTTCCCCCAGGGAATTTCGTTCCCTGCAGTATACGGCGACGGCGCTTCCCGGGCTGAAAAGCCGTTTGAGCGGGTGTCAGTCAGCTTATTTGTGCGAGGTGTGCCAGGGGATTGATCCTTTGGAGGACATCAGCCGGTTAATTGATAGCGCTATTGTGGAAGAGCCCCCGGCGCTTTTAAAGGATGGCAGTGTGATCAAAGACGGCTATGATGCCCAATTAGATGAACTGCGGGGCTTGGTACATAACACAAAACAGATCTTAGTAGATATCGAAACCTTGGAAAAAGAAAAAACAGGTATCAAAAACTTGAAAATCGGTTATAACCGGGTGTTTGGCTATTATATTGAGGTGACCAAATCCTATTTGGATTTGGTGCCGCAAACCTATATCAGAAAGCAGACGTTAGCCAACTGCGAGCGGTATATTACTCAGGAGCTTAAAGAGCTGGAAGAAAAAATCCTTACTGCAGGAGAAAAGATTTTAATCTTAGAAAACAGCCTTTTTGAACAGGTGCGTGCTCAGATTGCCGCTAACCTGAACCGGATACAAACCACTGCCGCGGCGATTGCGCGGCTGGATGTATACGCATCCTTTGCTGCTGTGGCGGCAAACAACAATTACTGCCGGCCTCAGGTGGATTTCTCCAGCGATATTATTATTAAAGAGGGACGGCATCCAGTAGTGGAGCTGCTCATGAACGGGGCGCCTTTTGTGGCCAATGATACTGTCCTCAATAATTCTGACAAGCAAATTGCCATTATTACCGGGCCGAATATGGCGGGAAAATCCACCTATATGCGGCAGACAGCCCTTATTGTGCTCATGGCGCAGATCGGAAGTTTTGTACCGGCGGTTAGCGCTGATATTGGCGTGGTGGACGGAATTTATACTCGAGTAGGAGCCTCGGACGATTTGGCGTCCGGTCAATCTACTTTTATGGTGGAGATGACCGAAGTGGCCCATCTTTTAAGGGAAGCGACCTCCCGAAGCCTGCTTATTCTTGACGAAATTGGCAGGGGAACTTCGACATTTGACGGCATGAGCATCGCTCGGGCTGTGATAGAATATATTGCGGACAAGCATAAAGTGGGAGCGAAGACTTTGTTTGCTACCCATTACCACGAATTGACCGAGTTGGAGCAGCAGCTTTCTTCGGTGAAAAACTATAACATCGCCTGCAAAAAGCGGGGGGATGATATTATCTTTTTGCGCCGAATTATACCGGGCGGAGCGGACGATAGTTACGGTATTGAGGTATCTAAACTGGCAGGGGTGCCGGATTGGATTATTAAGCGGGCGCACCAGGTACTGGAGCAGCTGGAAGATGGAAAAACGGTAGATCCTGTAAAGAAAAAAGGAAAGCCCCAGGAAGTATCTTCTCAGATATCTTTTGAAACGGTCCTGCCATCAGAAGTGGAGGAAGCGCTGCGCCAAATCGATGTAAATACCTTAACTCCGATTGAGGCGCTCAACAGATTATACGAATTGAAAAAACTGCTGAAAGAATAGTTTGTTTTGGAGGTGGAAGCATGGGAAAAATTAATGTTTTGGAAAAACAGGTAGCGGAGCTGATCGCCGCTGGCGAAGTGGTGGAACGCCCGGCTTCCATCGTAAAGGAATTAGTGGAAAACTCCATAGACGCCGGGGCAAAAAATATTACGGTAGAAATAAAAGGCGGCGGGGTGCAGTATATCCGTGTAACTGACAATGGAAGCGGTATTGAGCGGGAAGATGTTGCCAATGCCTTTCTGCGTCATGCCACCAGTAAAGTGCGTGTAGAGGAAGATTTGGGGAACATCCGTACGATGGGCTTTCGCGGGGAAGCGCTGGCTTCAATTGCTGCTATGTGCCGGGTGGACCTGCTGACCAGGACACAGGCGGATGTGACAGGCACCCTCTACCGTATTGATGGAGAAGAAACCTATCTGGATGACGCTGGGTGCCCGGTAGGAACCACCATAACCGTAAGGGATGTGTTCTATAATACGCCTGCCAGAATGAAGTTTTTGAAAAAAGACGTCTCTGAAGGAAACAGCGTAGCCGCAGCGATTGAAAAAGCGGCGCTTGCTTATCCGCAGGTGGCTTTTAAGTTTCTCCGGGACGGTATGGTAAAGCTGCAGACTCCGGGAGATGGAAAATTGTTATCTGCTGTGCGGTGTGTACTTGGCAAGGAGTTTGCGGATAACGCTATCCATGTTTCCTATATGGAAGGGATCAATAGGGTAGATGGACTGATCTGCAAGCCGTCTATCGCTCGTTCCTCCCGTTCTATGCAGAATTTCTTTATTAACTGCCGGTACGTCCGTTCCAAAACATGTATGGCGGCGCTGGAAGAATCCTACCGGAACAGCATTATGGTGGGCCGGTTTCCCTCCTGTGTTCTGAACGTTACTATTCCGCCTTATGCAGTGGACGTAAATGTTCATCCGGCAAAAATTGAAGTGCGTTTCGCAGATGAAAGAAGTATCTTCAATTTAATTTATTATGGATGTAAAACCGCTTTGGGGACACAGGACATTCAGCCCCAGATAAAAGCGGATGAATTGAAATACAACCCTTTCGTCGCAGAGCAGGGGAAGACTGCTCCCGAACAGCAGCGGCTGAGCGCGGTGGAGTACCGCAGGGCAGTATCCCAGTTGGCGGCGCCCACAGGAAAGACCAGTTCTCCTCCGCTGAAAGCCAGGGAGGGAATATCCACGCCTTCAGAAGAGGTCGCCGTACAGGTGAAAAGTCCGGGGATTTCCGGCGGGTACGCGGACATCCCGGTTTATCGCCCTATGATGCCAGTCCTTGAACGGGAGATCGAAAAAGAAGCTGTGACTTCCCCTATAGAGCTTCGCTGCCAGCGGGAAGATATTCCGCCGCAGAAGGCGTATGCACAAAACATGTATGAAAACGCCCGGCTGGTAGGGGAATTATTTGGTACTTATATTGTTTTGGAACATGAGGACGAAATGATCCTGGTGGACAAGCACGCCGCCCATGAACGGATTCTCTTTAACCAGTTGAAAAAAAGCGGCATTGAAGGGGATCGGCAGCTTTTAATAACGCCGATTTCGGTTCAGCTTTCTGCGCAGGAGCATGCGGCGGTTCTCTCCAATGATAAACTGCTTCATGAGGCGGGGTTGACAGTGGAGGACTTCGGAGGGAATACGGTGGTTGTCCGGGAAGTGGCTCCCGTGCTTATAGGCACGGATATAAAAGATATTGTAGTGGAATTTGCCGGAAAGCTGGCAGGAGGAAATACCCAGCTGTTTTCAAAAGAGCTGGAGGAGATGTATCATACCATAGCCTGCCGGGCGGCGGTAAAAGCCCATGATAAAACCCCGGCCCCTCATTTGGAAGAACTGATCCGCCTGTTAGAAGAAGGGGAAGATTTAAAACATTGTCCCCATGGACGACCGATATCCATCCGAATGAGCCGGCATGAGATTGAAAAAAAGTTTGGTAGGTTGGGCTGATGACAGAAAATATTCCATTGATTGTAATCGTTGGGCCTACGGCCTGTGGAAAAACCGCGCTCGCAGTAGAACTTGCTAAGCGGTTGGATGGGGAAGTAGTTTCCGGGGATTCCATGCAGATTTACCAGAAGATGGATATTGCTACGGCGAAACCGACATTTCAGGAGATGGAGGGGATACCACATCACCTGCTCGATTTTGTCGCGCCGGATGATACTTCTTTTTCAGTGGCGGATTATGTGCCATTGGCGCATAATTGTATTGAAGAGATCGCGCAAAGAGGAAAGACGCCTATTTTGGCTGGGGGAACAGGGATGTATATCAGCTCTGTGGTGGAAAATATTACCTTTGCTGAAATTGAAAGCAGCCCTGAGGTGCGCAGCAAGCTGACTGCTCTTTGCCAAAGGAAAGGGTCCCAGTACTTATACGAGCAATTAAAGGAAATTGATCCTCAGCTTGCAGAAAAACTGCACCCGAATAATGAAGGACGGGTAATTCGCGCTTTGGAAGTTTATGAGCTTACAGGAGTGCCAATGAGTGAGCATCAGCGCCGTTCCCGATTGGTTCCGGGGCGGTATCAGGTTTGTATGATTGGACTGAATTTCCGAGATCGGCAAAAGCTGTACGAAAGAATTAACCACCGGGTAGATTTAATGATAGAGGCAGGATTATTGGAGGAAGCGCGGGAAATCAGACGAATTTATTGTGGGACTGCCTGTCAGGCCATTGGATATAAGGAGCTGGAGCCGTACTTTTTAGGAAACGAGAGCCTGCAGACCTGCATTGAAAACTTAAAGCGGGCCACTCGGCGGTATGCCAAGAGACAGCTTACCTGGTTTCGGCGGGAGAAAAATATTCACTGGCTTTATGTGGATGATTATGAACTCCCACAAGATATTGTAAACCAGGCGCAAAAGATAGTACACAGTGAGAATATTTTATGATATAATTATAAGATAGGCCGAGATGATTTTGCTTTATTCATTTTGTCTTATGACTAAGGGAGGAAATTATGAAACAGCTTAATTTACAGGATGTTTTTCTAAATCAGGCAAGAAGAGAGAAAATTACGGTAACGATTTATCTGACCAACGGCTTTCAGTTTAAAGGGATTGTACGAGGATTTGATTCTTTCACAGTGATCTTGGATTGTGAAGGAAGACAGAATTTGGTGTACAAACATGCTATTTCTACGATTACTCCGTCAAAGTCAATCAGTATCTTGGATTCTGTTGATGCAGAAAAGGATGGCGTGGAATAATCTTTTAACCGGAGAAGTTGAATATGAAAACTACAGTTACACAGAGGGTTGTATTGGGAATACTTTCATTTTTTTTACTGGTATATGCGGCGGTCCAGGTGTACCGGTTTGTAAAAGGCCAGTATAAAACCGAAACAGTGTACTCTTATACGGTCTCTGAAAACCTTCGGGTAAACGGCGTAGCGATACGGGAAGAAGAGGTTTTGGAAGATACTATCGACGATGGAATAGCCACCTATTTAAACAGCAATGGTACCAAAGTTTCTAAAGGAACGCCTATCGCTGAAATTTATGACAACCGACAGGATGCGGAAAATGTCCGCAAACTGCGGGAGTTGGAAAATAAAAGAGAGATGCTGGAAAAAGCGCAGGATCCGGGAACCACTTCCTTTGCTCATACGGATGTGCTTAACAGGCAGATTTATAGCGAACTTGGAAATGTAATTGATCTGGTAAACTCTCAAGTGCTTACTGATTTGAAGGATTCCTCGGATCAGTTATTGGTACTGATGAACACTAAGCAGATCGCTACAGGAAAACAGACGGATTTTAATGACGCAATTGAGCATCTTTCCACAGAGGAAGAATATTTAAAAAATATGATTAAAGATCCCCCCAGGACCATCGACGCCCCCAAAGCGGGTTATTTTGTGAGCGCAATTGATGGGTTGGAAGATGCCTTTGACATTGACGCTCTTTCCGAGCTGACAGCGGACAAGCTAAGCGAATTTATCAATTCTCCACAGGAAGTGGACAGCAATAAAATAGGAAAGCTTATGACCTACCAGTACTGGTATTATGCGGCGGTTGTTCCTCAAGAAGATATAACCAATTTTAAACTGGGTGCCAGCGTGACTTTGGACTTTAATATTGTGGGAGCAGAGCCGGTGCCAGCGGTCATTTCTTATATCAATACAGATCCGGAACTTGGTAATGTAGTGATCTTTAAATGCGATTATATCAATGATGTTTATATCAATCTGCGGGTTACGCAGGCGGATGTAAACTTTAAAAATGTCACAGGGCTGAGGGTGAGCAGTTCAGCGATCCGTTTTATGGGAGCCCAGAAAGGCGTATATACGGTGCTTGGAAACAAGCTTGTATTTCGTCCGGTAACGGTGATCCATGAGGATCAAGGGTTTGTGCTCTGCAGGGAAAATGATACGGAGTACAGTGTACCGCTGGAGCAGTTTGATGAAGTTGTAATAGAAGGGACCGGGCTTTATAATGACAAACAGCTTAAATGAGTTGTCAATTTCTGAGACTATAAGAAATATTACAGATAGTATAGAGAATCAGTGTCTCCGTTATCACAGAAAGCGGGAAGACGTCCGCTTGATGGCGGTGACCAAAACCGTGGAACCCGCAAGGGTAAACCAGGCAATTGCGGCGGGAATTACCCTGCTTGGAGAAAATAAAGCACAAGAACTCTGTTCAAAATTTGACAGCTACAATAAAAATGGGGTAGATATTCATTTTATTGGGCATCTGCAATCCAATAAGGCCCGTCAGGTCATCGACAAGGTAAGCATGATTGAATCTTTAGAAAGTATGTCCTTGGCAAAAGAACTCCAGAAATTATGTACCCTCCGGGATTGCACTATAGATTGTTTAATTGAAGTGAATATTGGTGAAGAAGACACAAAATCCGGGGTTGCGCCTGAGAAATTGGAAGAATTTTGTTATTCTTTGGCGCCCTTTGACCGGATAAAAGTACAGGGTTTAATGTCAATTCCTCCCATTTCTTCAGAAGAGGCCCAAAAAGAGCGGTATTTTTCCAATTTGTATAAACTATTTATTGACATTAGGGATAAAAAAATAGATAATATTAATATGAATTTTTTGTCGATGGGGATGTCCGACGATTACCTGTTGGCAATTAAACATGGTTCCAATATTGTAAGAATTGGAAGCGCGATTTTTGGAAGAAGAAATTATTCTAAATAAAGAGATTTATCAAGAATTTTGAGAGGTGCTATTAAATGGGAATGATGGACAAGTTTAAAAATTTTATTGGAATTCCTGAGGATGAGTACTATGACGATGAAGTGGATTTCATCTCCAATGACGGCGGCGCGCAGGAAACCAAGGAAGAAGTAGCGGTTCATGGGGAAGCTCCCAGACGAGGAAACAAAGTAGTAAATATTCATGCTACTACTCAGCTTCAAGTGGTTCTGGTAAAGCCGGAGCGGTTTGATGACGCCAGCTCAATCGCTGATCATCTCAACGATAAACGTACCGTAGTATTAAACCTGGAGTCTACCAATAAGGACGTTTCCCGCCGGTTGATCGACTTTTTAAGCGGTGTGGCTTACGCTAATAACGGACAGATTAAGCGGGTAGCTAATAGCACTTATATTATTACCCCCTATAATGTGGATATCATGGGAGATCTGTTGGACGAATTGGAAAGCAGCGGCGTATTCTTTTAATGAAGCCAATCAAATTTCAGGATAAACAGGAAAAGATCTTCGCGGCTCATATTGGCGATTTATTTGAAATTGCCAATGAGAAATATACCGCGAAGTTTTCCGGTTTTTTGGATTTACGGGAATATCATATCGCTCAGCAGGTTGCCTGTGCCGGCGGATATGATAATTTTCTGTTCTGGGGTGGTTATGCTCAGGCCGAGCGGATGATGCTAGGAGTATTTCCTCCTTATGATCCTTTGGCGCAGGAACAGTTTCCCATCTCTCCGGTTACTCTTCATTTCCGAAAGGAAGATCCGGTGGGTCATCGGGATATTTTAGGATCTCTGATGGGGCTTGAAATAAAGCGGGAGGCAGTGGGAGATATTCTGGTGGAGGAAGGGACGGCGGTTTTCTTTTTAACAAATACGGCGTCAGCGACGGTGCTTTCAGAACTGAAGAAGGTAGGACGATGGGGAGTAAAGGTGTCCGAAGGACTGCCGCAGATTTTGCCCGCCGCTTATAAATATGTGGACTTATATTTGAACGTCAGCTCCCTGCGCCTGGATTGTTTGACATCCGCGGTTACCGGTCAAAGCCGGGAAAAGTCTGCCCAGCTGATAAAAGGCGGGCTGGTGAGCGTTGGAGGCGCGCCGGTGGAGCAGGTGTCTTACATGGTGGAAAAGGGAGATATATTAAGCATCCGGGGATTTGGCAAGTATTTATTTGTACAGGTAGAAAAGGTCACAAAAAAAGGCAGATTACAAATTCTTTGTAAAAAATATAGTTAGAAGCTTAAAAACAGGGGAGGTTTTTTTGTGCTGACTCCAAATGATATTGCAAACAAGAAATTTGAAAAATCAATGAATCGGTATAAGATCGAGGAAGTTGACAGCTTTCTCAATCAAGTAGCCGAAGAGATGGACAATTTGATTGCTGACAAACGTGACCTGGAAAAAAAGATTATGGTTCTGGCCGACAAGCTGGAAGAGTATAAACAGGATGAAGAAAGCCTGCGGGCGGCGCTTTTAGGCGCCCAGAAGCTGGGCGGCAGCGTGGTGCGCGACGCAAAGGAAAAAGCGCAGATGATTATTGATGAGGCCAACCAAAAGGCGGCGGAAATCGTTGAAAGTTCTAAAACTGTCATAGAAAAAGAAAGAACATCTTATCAAAGACTGCAAAGAGAAGTTGCAACCTTTAAAAGCAGGCTGCAGCTGATGTATAAACAGCATCTGGAAATGATCAGCAATATTCCTGCAGACGAAAGCAGCGTAAATCCGCCGGAGGCGGCAGAGCCGGTGCAGGCGTCCCCTGAAGCGGAAGAGCCGGTGTATGAGCAACCGGCGCCTGTTTATGAGGAACCGGCCCGTCAGGAGGAATATGTAGATGAGTATGATACTCCAATTCCAGTGGCAAACTCCCATTTAAGCTATACAGAAGAGGAAGAATACCATAGGGAAGAAGAATTTTCTTCCGAGCCTCCTGCCCGTGAATCACGGTTTGGGCCGCTGAAATTTGGAAAAGAGTTTGACATCAAGCGCGATGATGAGAAGCGCAAAAAATAAATTAACAAAATCGTCTTGTGACGGTTAAAGGAGAGACACAGACCAATGTCCCAACAACAGGATTACAGCAAAACGTTAAATCTGCCAAACACGGAATTTTCCATGCGAGCCGGCCTTCCTGCAAAAGAACCGGAAATGGTTGCCAATTGGGAAAAACAGAGACTTTATTATAAAATGGTAGAAAACAACAAGGGCAAGCCTTTGTTTGTACTTCATGACGGCCCGCCTTATGCAAACGCCAATATTCATATGGGTACGGCCTTAAATAAGGTATTAAAGGATATTATTGTCCGCCGTAAAAATTTGTGCGGATATCAGTCTCCGTATATTCCGGGCTGGGATACACATGGTCTGCCGATTGAGTTAAAGGCGCTCAAAGAGCTGGGAGCTACCGCCGATATATCTCCTATTGAGCTGCGTCATCACTGCCGTGATTTTGCTCTTCGGTTTGTGGAAAATCAGAAGGAAGAATTCCAGCGTTTGGGAACATTGGCGGATTACGACAACCCTTATCTGACTCTTCGTCCGGAGTTTGAAGCCCGCCAGATTGAAATCTTTGGCGAGATGGCCAACAAGGGATATATCTATAAGGGATTAAAGCCGGTTTATTGGTGCCCGACTTGTGTTACTGCGTTGGCGGAAGCGGAAATTGAATATTCGGAAGATAAATGCTACTCCATTTATGTAAAATTTAATGCGGTTCAGGATCGAAACGGCGTTTTGGCAAGAATGGGCGCTGCCGACTTAAACAAAACTTATTTTGTTATCTGGACTACCACTACCTGGACCTTGCCTGGGAATATGGCCATTTGTCTTGGGCCGGAATATGAATACTGTGTTGTTTTGGCCAATGGGGAATATTATGTTATGGCCAAAGAACTGGTTGCTTCTACAATGAAAGCAGCCAAAATTGAAAATTATGAAATTTTGGGAAGTGCCCAGGGAAAAGAGCTGGAATATTGCCAATACCGCCATCCCTTTATGGAGCGGATATCTCCGATCATTGTAGGAGATCATGTTACTTTGGAAAGCGGCACAGGGTGCGTTCATACTGCGCCTGGTCACGGCGTAGAGGACTTTGAGGTATGCACTAAACATTATCCGGAGATTGAAACTATTGTACCGGTAGACAATTTAGGTAATATGACCGAGCTTGCAGGGGAATTTGCGGGGCTCACTACTGACGACGCCAACAAAGCAATCGCTAAAAAGCTGGAAGAATTGGGAAGCCTTTTCGCTATAGAAAAGATCATTCACCAGTATCCTCATTGCTGGCGCTGCAAGGACCCGATTATCTTCCGGGCTACAGAACAGTGGTTCTGTTCTATTGACGATATCAAGGATCAAACGATTAAAGCCTTGGATGATGTAGAATTTATTCCGCCATGGGGAAAAAATCGTATGGTTGGAATGGTAAAGGACCGCAGTGACTGGTGTATTTCCCGTCAGCGCACTTGGGGCGTACCAATACCGATTTTCTACTGTAAGAAATGTGGGAAATATCATGTGGATGAAGAAAGCATCCAGGCGGTAAGCAAGCTGTTCCGTGAAAAGGGAGGTTCTGATGCCTGGTATACTACCGAGGCCGAGGATATCCTGCCAAAGGGAACAAAATGTAAATACTGCGGCGCAACGGAATTTACCAAAGAAACGGATATTATGGACGTTTGGTTTGATTCCGGTGTGACACATGCTTCTGTTTTATATGATAATCCTGATTTGAAATGGCCGTGCGATCTTTATTTGGAGGGCACCGATCAGTATAGAGGCTGGTTCCAGTCCTCGCTTCTTACCTCTATTGCCTGGAAAGGGGTTGCCCCTTATAAGTCGGTTTGTACTCATGGCTGGGTAGTAGACGGGGAAGGACGAAAAATGTCCAAATCTTTGGGCAATGGGATGGAACCTTCTGAGATTACTGACCAGTATGGTGCGGATATCCTTCGTTTGTGGGTTGCTTCTTCCGACTATCATGCGGATATCCGTATTTCCAAGGATATTCTAAAGCAGCTTTCGGAAGTATACCGTAAGATCAGGAATACCGCCAGATACATTCTTGGCAACATCAGCGACTTTGATCCTCAAACGGATATGGTTTCCTTTGAAGATTTGACCGAGTTGGATCAATGGGCGTTGGCGAAGTTTAATGAACTGGTTGCAAAATTGGAAGAGGCGTATGATAATTATGAGTTTCATATTATTTATCATGCTCTTCACAATTTCTGTACGATTGATATGTCCAACTTCTATTTGGATGTAATCAAAGATCGTTTGTATGTGGAAGGTAAATCTTCCCAAGGCCGCCGGGCGGCACAGACTACTATCTATACTATTCTTCGCGGGTTGACGCTTTTGTTTGCACCAATTTTATGTTTCACTGCCGAAGAAATTTGGAAATATATGCCTCAGGATCCTAATTACAATAGCGAATCTGTGATGTTTAATGAGGTGCCAAAGGCGAAGAAAGAATTAGTAAGCGCGGAGTTTATGTATAAATGGGATCATATCCATGAAGTTCGTGACGATGTCAATAAGGCGTTGGAAGAAGCCAGAAATAAAAAGTTCATCGGTAAATCCTTAGAAGCCAAAGTGGTGCTTTCTTGTGAGGGAGAATTGTATGACTTCTTGACGAAGGTAAAAGAAGCGCTTGCAACGGTGTTTATTGTTTCCCAGGTTGAGATTAAAAAGGGAACGGATGGACAATATAAAGGCAATGTGGAAGGATTATCTGTTTCGATAGAAAAAGCGGATGGGCAATTATGTCCAAGGTGCTGGATGTACAGCGATACAGTTGGGTCCGATCCAAAGCATCCTGATTTGTGTGCCCGCTGCGCTCAAATTATAGGATAAATTTATGATAAAATTCATTTTGCGGTGCTTAAAGTCTCTTTGAGCACCGCAAAGTTTCCGTTTGGAGGAAATTGTATGACGGTATCGCTTGTATTAGTGGCATCAGCGCTATTTATACTATTGGATCAGCTCGTAAAATTATGGGCCTTAAGCGCTCTTGTGGGAACATCGTCGGTGGTTGTAATTCCCGGGGTGCTGCAGTTGACTTATGTAGAAAACCGAGGCGCAGCTTTTGGTATTCTCCAGGGACGGGTAGGAATATTGTCTATTATTACGCTGGTTGTTCTTGTGGCGGCTATAGTGGCTTTATTGATGGGGAAATTTAAAAATAAGCTTGTCATTTGGAGCGTTGGTCTTATTATTGCGGGAGGCGCAGGTAATTTAATTGATCGGATGTATCGGGGATTTGTAGTGGATTATTTTGATATAACGCCGTTGTTTAATTTTCCGGTATTTAATTTTGCGGATTGTTGCGTGGTGGTTGGTACCATAATGCTGATGATATATCTACTGTTTTTTGAAGGAAGAAAGAAAAAAGAAGAACCGCCCCAAACATCTCAACAAGATGGTGAGCAGATTGGATAAACGAGAATTTTTTGTAGATCCATTGGATGTTGGCCTTCGTATTGACCGCTGGCTGGGAGACACTTTGGAGGAGATGACCCGTTCCGGAGTACAAAAGCTTTGTGAGGATGGATTTGTTCTGGTAGGCGGAAAGCCAGTAAATAAAAATTACAAGCTGCGGTTAAAAGATAATGTGACGGTGATCTTGCCAGAGGCGAAGATTTTGGACATAGCGGCTCAAAATATCCCGATTACTATCGTTTATGAGGACGACGACCTTTTGGTAGTAAATAAACCCAAGGGGATGGTGGTTCATCCGGCGCCGGGCAATTATGACGGCACGCTGGTAAATGCTCTGCTTTATCACTGCGAGGGCCGGCTCTCCAGCATTAATGGCGTTATCCGGCCGGGAATTGTCCACCGCATCGACAAAGATACCAGCGGACTTTTAATCGTAGCGAAGAATGATCACGCTCATACCCACTTAGGACAACAGATAAAGGCTCATAGCTTTACACGTATTTATAACGGTGTGGTATATGGAAGGTTTTCCCAGGAAAGCGGCGTGATAGACGCCCCCATCGGCCGAAATCCTGCGGATCGGAAAAAAATGTGTGTGACAGAGAAAAATTCCCGCTGTGCGGTGACCCATTATCAGGTTTTAGAACCTTTAAAAGGATTTACTCATCTGCGGTTTACTTTGGAGACAGGTAGAACTCATCAAATTAGGGTACATATGGCCTTCGTAGGCCATCCTATCGCGGGAGATCCGGCATATGGCCCTAAAAAGGTGATTACCCAGTTAAATGGACAATGTCTGCACGCAAGGACCATCGGTTTTGTCCATCCTACAACTGGAAAATATATGGAATTTACCAGCGAACTGCCGCCATATTATACGGACTTTTTAAAGAGTGTTAAACTTACTTGACGGAGGAGAATATGAAAAAAAGGTTGTCTGATTTAGTGATTATCAGCGATGTAGATGGTACACTTTTGCCGGACAATGGGATTATTCCGCCGCGGAATTTGCAGGCGCTTGAGCGCTTTACAAAAGCGGGAGGAAGGTTTGCTTTGGCCACAGGACGGTTGGTATCCTCTATCACTTATTTTTTTGATCAGATTCCCATGATCAACGCCCCTTGTATTTTGTTTAATGGAGGGGCGGTATATGATTATAAAACCCAAACGCTTGTTTACTCCAATACACTGCCGCAAACCTTCAAAACTTATCTTCTTGTGATCATGCAGCAGTTTCCAGAAATTGCGGTAGTACCTATGACATTAAAACATATGTACGCAGTCGCTCATGGCGAATTATTCCGGGGATACTCCCGGGAAAGAAATGTGCCCGTAGAAGATGGTAAGCTGGAGGAGTTATCCGGGGAATTTTTTAAGGTGAATTTAGCGATGCCGCCACAAAAAATGCCGGAGGTATTTCAGTTTGTTTCAAGTCAAGGGTGGACAGATGTGGAATTTGTAAGCAGCAGTGAGTTCTTTTTGGAGATGATCCCAAAGGGCACCAGCAAAGGAAATGGTGTTTTGGCATTTTGCGAGAAATGTAAGGTTCCTTTGGAAAATGTAGTGGTGATCGGCGACTACTATAATGATGTTCCTATGCTCAAATGCGGCGCGTTCCCCGTAACGGTGGCCAATGCGCCCCAGCAGATAAAAGAGATTTGTCAGTTGGTGGTAGGCAGCTGTGACGATGGGGCGTTGGCGGATTTGGTGGAATATTTGGAGAAGAAATATACTTGTTTGGAGTAGAAAGAATAAGACGCCTGCTGTAAAAAACAGTGGGCGTTTTTTAAGGAGTATGGTATAATAAAAAATAGAAAAACTGCTTTTACTGCAGCAAAATTTAGTTTAAGGGTGTTGCCCCAAAAGGAAAGTATGAAAGCCTTTTGAAACCATTGGCGGGGTTATAAAAAACAGACGCGCCTCATATGCTTTCAGCAGAGAGGTGATATGGATGAAAAAGCCGTTGACCGCCGCTGTATTGGCGGCTATATGTCTGCTTACTGGATGGTGGGTATGTCGCAGTTATGCCGCAATTACAGCAGTTTCACCGGTGATTTTGCAGGAAGGGGCGAAGGAGCTTCCCGCGATTGTAATTGACGCTGGCCATGGTGGTTTTGACGGGGGAGCCGTGGGGGTTGATGGGATAGTAGAAAAAGATATTAACCTATCAATTGCGTTAAAATTGTACGATCTGTTTACAGTGAATGGATTTGATGCTGTGCTGACCAGAGATAGTGATATCTCCCTTCATCGTCAAGAGGATACAACCTTGCGCAAAAAGAAAAACTCCGATCTGCATAACCGATTGGCTATTGCCAGTTCCTATGAAAATGCCATTCTGCTCAGTATTCATCAAAATAAGTTTACTCAGTCCCGATTCAACGGGGCGCAGATTTTTTACGGTCCGAAAAATGAGAAGAGCGAGCCTTTTGCAGAGATTATGCAAAGGCGGTTTATTGAAATGCTGCAGCCGGAGAATACCCGTAAATATAAAAAGACCGGAGACAGCGTATTTTTAATTTATAACGCTCCTATGCCGGCGCTTTTGGTCGAATGTGGTTTTTTGTCCAATCCGGAGGAAGCATATCAGCTGATCGATGCGGAATATCAGCAGAAGGTAGCCTTCACCATCTTTGCCGGGACAATGGAGTATTTAGGACTGGAATATGAGGCGCCGCTGGAAACTTCGTCTGAAAGCGAAGAAGCACAGAGAATAGAATAATTTACATAAAGGACGATTAAAATGGCAGTTACAAAAAATAAAACCGTATTTATCTGCAGCGAATGTGGCTATGAAACTTCCAAATGGTATGGGAAATGTCCTGATTGCGGGGCGTGGAATACCTTGACAGAGCAGGTGCGTCAGCAGGTAAGCTCCAATAAGGCTAAGGCAGCCGCTGCGGGGACAGCGGTACCAGTTCATGCGGCGAGGCTTTCGGAAATTTCTTCTGATGACAGCCAGCGGTATAAAACCGGAGTAGATGAATTGGATCGGGTGTTAGGCGGAGGAATTGTACCCGGATCAGTGATGCTTTTATCCGGCGATCCGGGGATTGGAAAATCTACGCTTCTTTTACAGATCTGCGAATATCTATGTGCGGGGCTGAAAATTTTATATGTATCCGGGGAGGAATCCGCCCGTCAATTAAAGCTGCGGGCAAATAGGCTGAAGGTAAACAGTGATCATTTATATATTGCCGCGACCACGGATATTGAAAGTATTTTGGAAACGATTCGGAGCGTTTCTCCGGATATAGTGATGATCGATTCTATTCAGACGATGAATTTAGCGGCGTTAACCTCTTCGTCCGGCAGTATCGCCCAGGTAAGGGAATGCACCCAGATTTTAATCGGCGTCGCAAAATCTATGGAGATTCCCATCTTTATCGTAGGTCATGTAAATAAGGACGGCGCAATCGCGGGACCCAAAGTGTTGGAACATATGGTGGACGCAGTGTTGTATTTTGAAGGGGATCGGAACCATTGTTACCGTATTTTACGGGCGGTCAAAAATCGTTATGGCTCCACCAATGAAATTGGCGTATTTGAGATGGCACAGGATGGCTTAAGGGAAGTTCCCAATCCTTCTATGATGTTACTCTCCGGGCGGCCGGAAAACGTTTCTGGGACCTGTGTAGCCTGTGTAATGGAAGGTTCCCGTCCTATCTTAACAGAAGTGCAGGCACTGGTATCCAAAACTGGATTTCCCGCCCCCAGAAGGATGTCTACCGGCTTTGATTATAACCGAGCCGCGCTTTTAATCGCGGTGCTGGAAAAACGGTGCGGCTATTTCTTTGGAAATTTAGACGCCTATGTAAATGTAGTCGGCGGCTTGCGCTTGGACGAGCCTGCAGCAGATTTGCCGGTAGCGCTGGCGCTTGTTTCCAATCTGCTGGATAAATGTATGGATGATGAAATCGCCGCTTTTGGCGAGATTGGGCTGGCGGGGGAAATCCGTTCGGTTACCAATGTCCAGCAGCGGGTAAGCGAAATTTACCGCCTGGGCTTTAAAAGCTGTATTTTGCCGAGATCAAATTTAAAACAGGTTGATACCAGTCAAATGCCGGATATCAACCTGTTTGGAGTATCCAATTTGTCACAAGCGATCGCTGTCATCCGTTAAGTATGGGTCGGTACGGGTAAAATATCCACAGCCGCTGTCTTCACAGTTGGTAAGATAGGAAATGTCGTCTAAGGTACAATAGCCCTGTTGTTGATAGTAACACTCTTTGTCACAGGGGATTAAATGCATTTTGGGTTCCATAGCTTTACACTCCCTCAAAAACAATTGTTATCTTTATGCCGCAAAATAAAGTATAACCATAATCCCCAATATTAGTATAAAAATCTCTCATCCGCAAAAACTAAATTCGATATTACGAAGGAAGTTTTGCCTGGTATGGGGGTTTTTTTTTGATTGGAAAACGAATTTTAGCACTTTTATTAAGCATTGGGTCTGCCGCCGCAATTACTGCAGCGCCGGTTATGACAGCGGCTCAAATACCGTTGGTAGAGTACGTAACGCCCAGGCTTTCTCTTTATGAAAAACGTGTTAATTGCAACGGTACGATTGAATCGCAAAATGTAAAAGAAATCTACCTGGAAACCCCTGTAATTGCCAGTGATATTAATGTAGGCGTAGGGGATGAAGTGCAAAAGGACCAAGTATTGGCAATTATTGATACTAAACTTACGAAAAGTGTGGTAGAACAAAGTATTCCCACTAGTATGATTTTGCAGAATATCCCTTCAGAAGACGTATCTTCGCTTCTTGATCTGTATTCCGCTTTTTCTTCTTCTGGGCTGACCGGGGGTTCTTTGGAAGAGGTGATCGCCGCTTATGCTTCCGCCAGTGAGATTTCCCAGGAAACGCTGACTCCCAATACGCTGGCTTATATTCCAGAAGTGATTACCGCCCCCATGGATGGAGTAGTAACACAGCTTTCTATTAAAACTGACGTGCTCTCGCGTACAGCGACGCCAGTAATAAGTATTGCAGACGCAAACAACTATATTGCAAAAGTCACCGTAGGGGAAAGCTATATTTCTTCCATTAAGCTGGGGGATCCCTGTATCATTAAAGGTACCGGGTTTTCAGGAAAACAATACAGCGGCTATGTGTCCAAGATTTATCCGGTAGCCAGAAAAATGGTAGGAAGCGTATCGCAGGAGACGGTAGTAGATGTGGAAATTAAAATTGATAACCCTGACCGGGACTTAAAATCCGGTTTTTCCGCCCGAGCGGAAATTATTACCGATCAGCAAAAAAATATTCTGACGGTTCCTTATGAAGCCGTACAGCAGGACGAAAATGACATCGAATATGTATACGCGGTACAAGGGTCCCGAACGGTACGGCGAGATATTACTACCGGAATGGAATTAAGCGATGGGGTTGAGGTAGTAGAAGGATTGGAAGAAAAGGACATTATTATTGCAGATAGCAGTAAAATCGAAAAAGAAGGCCAAATGGTCAGTTTAAAGGGTGGATAAGATGTTGTTGGATAGTCTGATTTGCAGTTTCCGAAATTTAGGGAGAAAAAAATTTCGCAGTATTCTAACCATATCTGGAATTTCCATCGGCGTAGCTTCCGTTGTTCTTATAGGATCCATTGGAGCGATTGGGAAAGAAACTATCAATAAGGAACTAAGTTCTCTGGGACTGGGAAGCCTTACCATTAGTACAGACAGCAAATTTACCGATATAAAAATGACAGAGGAAGATTTGGAAAGTCTGCGGGAGGCAGGTCCGGTAAAAGAGGCAGTCCCAATCGTAGTGCAATACACCAATGTAAAAATGAGGGGATTAATCGCCAATACTGTAGTCTGGGGGGTAGACGATACCGAGGATCAGGTAATTTCTTTAGAACAGAAGTATGGCAGAATGATCAATAAAAATGATATTGCCAGCGGCAGTGATGTTTGTGTGGTGGATTATAATACGGCACAGGTATTCTATAAGAGGGATAACATTGTAGGTAAAAAATTGGAGCTGATGCTGGGAGGGCAGTATGTAACCTTGGAGATTGTAGGAGTCGCAGCCTCAGGGGGAAATATCTTACAAACCATGGTGGGGGATATGATCCCATCATTTATTTACGTTCCATATACTACAGTACAAAGATATATGGGGGACAATACTTTCAGCCAGATAGCCGTAACCCTAAAGGACAAGGAACATATTGAAAGCGATTCGGAATATTTGACTGCCTTTATGAACCGTAAATATAATATTGAGCGGGGATTTAAAACGGATAATATTTCTAAACAAAAGGATACATTAAATAATATGCTAAACATCATTACAATGGTACTGTCATCAATCGCGGCGGTTTCTCTGGTAGTAGCCGGGCTGGGGATTATGACCATAATGATAGTATCGGTCAACGAGCGAACGAAAGAAATAGGAATAAAAAAATCTATCGGAGCCACCAAAGGAATTATTATGACAGAATTTTTAATTGAGGCGTTTACCATCTCGCTTATTGGAAGTATAATAGGAGTTGGAACTGGAATGGGACTTGTATGGGCCGGCTGTATGTTTCTATCTATCCCAATGACCATAGATTTTCAAATGATGATCGTCAGTATAGTAATGTCAGTAGCTATCGGTGTGATTTTTGGGGTATATCCCGCCACTTTAGCGGCAAAGCTGCGGCCGGTAGACGCATTTCGAACAGAATAAAAAATATGGAGAGACTTTATTTATGAAGCAATGGATAGAAAAAAGCAATCTACCTTTGCATGAAGTAACCACGTGCGCAATAGGCGCACAATACATAGAGATAATAAAGGCCCTGACCTCTTTGGGGATACAGGTGATCCCTATAAAGCCGGATATCCGTTTGCCAGAGCCCTTACAAGGTCATGGGGACATGCAAATTTGCTATTTGGGACAAGGAAAGATGTTACTTCTTCCGGGAAGGGAAGAGCTAAGAGAAGCCCTTACCGGTTTGGGATTTTTAACGGAGGACTCGGACCCGCCGGGAAAATATTATCCGCAGGATGTAAAGTTAAACGCGGTATTTCTGGGGAAAAAATGTATTTGTAACTCCAAGATAATTGACAAAAAAATAACAAATCATTGTAGGGAGCAGGGGATAGAGATCGTAGAGGTGAGCCAGGGGTATAGCAAATGCAATCTGTGCGTTGTAGACGAACGCTCAGGAATAACGTCCGATAAAGGAATAGAGCGTGTGTTGAGTAAGCTGGGATTGGATATTTTGCTGATTTCAGAAGGACATATCCAATTACCAGGCTATCCTTGGGGGTTTATCGGAGGATGCAGCGGACTGCTGGGAAAAAATACAATAGCGTTTACCGGCTCTTTAAATAGTCATCCGGACGCAGAAAAAATAAAAAGCTTTATTCATCGCCGCCGCATGAATATTATTGAGTTAACCAACGGGCCGCTGTTGGATATAGGATCAATCCTGCCTCTGGAAGAAAAAGTTGAGAGGACGACTTGACGGGGAGAGAAAAATCGGATACAATAAAACATAGAGATAATTTCGCTAAATAAAAATTTAGCGAAATTAAGGGAAGAGAAAACAGGAGGAAAGCGTTATGGCCGCTTATAGTGATTGTCCCCAGGAACTTTCAGATTTTCTATTTTATATGCTTACGATTAAAGGCCGATCCAGAAAAACGGTTGACGCTTATTATGTTGACCTGCGCACTTTTCTGCGCTATATTAAAGCCGTTAAAATTGATCATGGAAATGTGAATGATCCGGATTACTTTCATCAGATTTCTATCCAGGACGTGGGACTGGATACGATTTCCACAGTTACCCTGTCCGACGTCTACCGCTTTTTAGATTATACTTTGAGCGAACGGCAAAATAATGCAAAAACCCGTTCTAGAAAAGTATCCGCTATTCGATCTTTTTTTAATTATCTTACAGTAAAAGAAAATAAGCTGACGGAAAATCCAGTAAAAAACCTGGAGGTTCCATCAGTGAAAAAATCGGTACCCAAATATTTAACATTAGAAGAAAGTTTGGATCTTCTTACGCATATAGATTCAAGTTCTAAATTCTATGAACGGGATTTTTGCATCACTACCCTATTCTTAAATTGTGGCATGCGGCTTTCTGAATTGGTAGGGATTAATACTTATGATCTTCGGGAGAATACGATAAAGCTCCTGGGCAAAGGAAACAAAGAACGTGTGATTTATATTAATGAGGCATGTCAAAAGGCGCTGGACGCCTATTTAGCGGTTCGCATCCAACCTAAAAGCGCAGAACATAAATATGCGCTGTTTTTGTCCTCCCGAGGTACGCGTATCACTCCTCGCCGGGTGGAGCAGATCATTACTTATTGCCTCAAACAAGCTGGATTGGACGGTCAAGGGTATTCTCCTCATAAGCTGCGGCATACTGCCGCTACCCTAATGTATCAGCATGGAGAGGTAGATATTCGGGTATTAAAGGAAATTTTGGGTCATACGAGCCTTTCTACCACAGAGATTTATACTCATATTTCAGACAAACAGATGGAAAACGCAGCCAATAAATCACCGCTGACTAAGGTTTCTCCGGCAAAAAAGAAAAAGTGATAGGATCTGTCCGGCCGCCTGGCCGCCATTGGGGATTTATAGAATTAAATAACCGCTTAAGCTAGTGGTAATAGCCCCGTCTAGCAGCGCTATGATGATACACATTAATGTAAAGATAAAATACTTTACGCAATATTTTTTGGTGCGCACTTCTTCCGATTGACTAGAAATGGAAGCTCGGAATAAGCGTATGGATAGTTTTAATGAAGTTTTGCAGGCGCTGAGGAGCAATGCAGTGGATAGGAACATAGTTGGTAAAATGAGCAATGCTACATACTTCATGGCTTCCCCACCATGCTCTAAATAGATCATTCCAATAGAAAATCCATATCCCAGCCCTTTGAATAGAGGAACAAGGACAATAATTAGCTGAGAGATGGTACAAAAACCACAAAAAAACAGCAGAGCCAACAATAAAAAAGTAGAAAGAAATGTGGATAAAGCGATGGAGGAAAAAGATTGCACTCTGCGTTTTTCAACATATCCGCCCAGGATAATTTTGAGGGATTCAATGGTGGAAAGATCCGATTTGCTTAATAGAATTGTTCCGATAAAAACTCCCAGTAAAAATAATATTCCTAGTATAATCATCCATAAATTGGAACGAAAATAAAATAAAAAAGACCGCGAAGAGACGCCTTGCCGAAAATCCCCCGGCACAGCCCTTTTAGCGGTCTTTAAATTTTCTAAGTCTACTACATGAAATCCCACAGCACTCAAATCCTTTAATTTAAAATTCTCTTCTTTACAGGATATGAGACAAGTTGTAGGTTTATTCCCGTTTATTGTCCAAGCTCATAAGTTCGTTTGATCGTATCGTCAAAACACTGAATTAACGCCTTGTTAAAGTTATTTTCTTCCAGTGCTTTCAGGCCGGCGAAGGTAGTTCCGCCTGGGGAAGTTACCATATCGATCAATTCCTGATGGGTTTTTCCGCTTTCGAGCATCATTTTTGCCGAACCAATCAAGGTATTGCAGAACAGTCGATTGGCAGTATCTGCATCAAATCCCAAAGAAACCGCCCGGTCAACAAATACCTTAGCAAACAGATAAATATAAGCGGGACTGCTGCCGTTAAGAGGAATTACCTCGTTCATTTTCTCTGAATCGATAGTTTCTACCTGTCCAGCGCAAGCAAATATTTTTTTAACAAAAGAAAATTCTTCTTCCGTTACCGGATCAATTTTACTTATAGCGGAAGAACCGCAGCCAAGAAGAAGCGGAGTATTGGGCATCACACGGACTAGTTTTACATCATATCCCAAATTTTCCTTGATAAATTGGGCGCTGATTCCGGCGGCGATAGAAATAAAGACAGTCTCTTTATTCACCGCAGGACGTATCTGTGCCAGCACGTCAGTAAAGTTTTGCGGTTTTATAGAAAGAACAACATTTTTACACTGAGAAACCAGAGCTTCAATGGATTTACAGACAGCAAATCCCTGAGAACGGTAACTCTCTAGTTTTTCTTTGTTGATGTCATATAAAGCTATCTGAGAAGGAGAAATCATGTGGGAAGCAACAATTCCGTTGATAATTGCCCCTGCCATGTTCCCAGTCCCAATAAAACCGATCGTATACTCCATCTTTTTCCCTCCTAAACCAGGTCGGCTTCCGCCGCCTTTATCATAATAGCGCACTCCACACGCTTCTTCTCCAGTTCACAGGAAAGTTTGTGGGGCTTTAAAATATCCCCCTGATATTGCATACTATTGGCATTACATCCGCCGGAACAATAAAATTTTGCCCAGCAGTTTTTGCACTCTTCTTTTCCATAAACAGTAGCTTTGGCAAACTGAGCTTTACGCTCAAAATCCAGGGACTGATCAAACACATTTCCCATCTTCCACTCTTCATGCCCTACAAATTGATGGCAGGGATAAACATCTCCATCGGGCGTTATAGCAACATATTCGTTGCCACAGCCGCAGCCCCTCAGACGCTTAATGGCGCAAGGGCCCTGATCAAGATCGATCATAAAGTGAAAGAAATTAAACCCCTCCCCTTTTTTATCCTTCTCGATCATTATCTTGGAAAGACGGTCGTATTCAGCGAATACCTCCGGCAGATCCTCCTGGGTAAGAGCGTAGGGCATCTTTGGATCCGCTACTACCGGTTCTACTGAAATCTGATCAAATCCCATCTCGTTGAGATGCAGTACATCATTGGCAAAATCTTTATTATATTTGGTAAAGGTTCCCCGAACATAATACTGATCCTGTCCCCGCTTTTGTACCAGGTGTTGAAATTTAGGCATAATGCTGTCATAGCAGCCCCTGCCGTCTACCCGGGCACGAACTCGGTCGTTTACTTCTTTGCGTCCATCGATGGAAAGGACCACGTTGGACATTTCTTTGTTAATAAAATCAATCTTATCGTCATCCAGTAAGAGTCCGTTGGTAGTGATAGTAAATCGGAACAACTTATTGTGCTCCTTTTCCAGCGAACGGGCATACTGCACTACTTGTTTGACCACATCAAAATTCATCAGCGGTTCCCCGCCGAAGAAATCCAGCTCCAAATTGTGGCGGCCATAAGAATATTTAATCAGATAATCAATCGCCGCCTTTCCTACCTCGAAAGACATCAACTGGCGATGTCCCATATATTCCCCGGTATCCGCAAAACAGTACTGGCACCTCAGGTTACAGTCATGGGCGATATGCAGGCACATGGCCTTTACCGGAGAAGGAGTCATCATAGAGGCAAACTTTTCATAATCATCGCTGGAAAAAAGCAAATCTTTTTCATGGAGAGCTAGAATTTCCTCATAGGTTTCTATAATCTCTTTTTGGGGATATTTCTCCTGAAGGGCACTCAACGCCTCTGCTGGACAGGTCTGCGGCAGGTTATCTTCAGAAAGATAATCCAGAATATCATAAAACAGTTCGTCCACTACATGGACAGCGCCGCTGTTAACGTCTAAAACTATAAAATATCCATTGGATGTATACTTATGTATCATTCTCAATAAAACTCCTAACGAAAGAATAGGGCAGTTTTTCAACCACCCTCACATGAAAATAAATGAAAGAAGGCAGTTTTCACTGCCTTACATTATCATTTTTATTTTTTATGCTCGCATTTTTGATTAGCCACCGTACAGGAAGTTTTGCAAGCGGACTGACAGGAAGCCTGGCATTCGCCGCAACCACCCTTTACTGCGGATTCTTTCAAATTGGCGTTGTTTAATGTTTTAACATGTTTCATTGGTATAACCTCTTTCTTTGATCCTTAATTTCTACTGCAAATTATAACATAGCCAGCAGAAAAATTCAATTACTTGAATTTTTTTCTTTTATTTACTCCGACAACTCCGCCTAAAGCGGATGCAAACAGTACCGCCGCTAATTTACTCAAAGCGATGATACCAAATCCGGATCCGTCAAACGCGAGATTGGCAAGGCTTAAAATGCAGAATAGACACCCGCCGCACACAAGTCCTAACAGCAATCCTTTTTCTCGGGAATAAGCGGCGCTGACAAACCCTGCTGTAAAACCGCCGAAAATAAAGGTGATGAGAGATACCACCGATACTACCGCCTGCGGCATATCTTTAAATCCCATAATCACCGACATGATAATAAGAAGCAAAAAACAAGCGATTGCGCCTGCAATTATTCCATATGTAATCGGACGGATAAAACGCTTTGCACCATGAACATCAGGCTGTTTCATTGAAAACTCCCCCTTCAATCCTTACTAAAGAATATTCAAGGGAGTATCTCAATATTACAGGGATTATTTTTCTTTTTTCGCGGCGGCCGCCTCTTCATGAGCAGTGTTGTTAGCCTGGACAGCCCATTTAGCAATTCTGATTTTGTTTCTGTCCGAAGCGGTTTCGATCACAACAAAATCATCGCGAACAGTAACAACAGTACCGATAATACCGCCCTGTGTAATTACTTCATCGCCCACCTGCAGGTTGGCACGCATCTGCTGAACCGCTTTTTCACGCTTTTTCTGCGGACGGATCAACATAAAATAAAATACAATGATAATTAATACCAAGGGGCCAAACTGCACTAGCATGGCAGTAGTCTCTGGGGACATAAGAGCACCTCCGTTAAAATTAGATACTTGTATTATTATAGCGTTAAAGGCTGTTTGTTGCAAGTATTTTCATATTAAAAGTTCATTAAATACGTTTGGATAGGATGGGTACCCAATGACGACGAAATTCTTCAAAAGTATTATTATCCAAAGCATCCCGGATTTTTTCCATCAGGGTATTATAAAAATATAAATTATGCATTACCCCAAGGCGCATAGCCAGCATCTCATTGGCACGGAACAGATGGCGCAGATATGCCCGGCTGTGATTTTGACATACCGGGCAGTCACACTGGCTGTCCAGAGGCGATGAATCGGTAAGGTATTTGGCGTTGTTGATATTAATAATGCCCGACCAGGTGAATAAGGTTCCATGACGGGCGTTCCGGCTGGGCATTACACAGTCGAACAGATCAATTCCCCGGTAAACCCCTTCAATGATATTGACGGGGGTCCCAACTCCCATTAAATAGCGGATTTTATCCGCCGGCGCATACGGCTCTACCGCTTCGATAATCTCATACATTTCCTCGGCAGTTTCCCCTACCGCCAACCCGCCGATGGCATAGCCGTCTAACTCCATTTGAACAATCTCCTGCATATGCTGGATACGCAAGTCCTTATATGTGGACCCTTGATTGATGCCAAAAAGCAGCTGGTGGGGATTGATCGTATCTTCCAGAGAGTTGAGCCGGTTCATTTCCGCCTTGCAGCGAGCCAGCCACCGGGTGGTGCGCTGGATGGATTTTAAAGTATAATCATAAGGGGCGGGATTTTCAATACATTCATCAAACGCCATAGCAATAGTGGATGCCAGATGAGACTGGATTTGCATACTCTGCTCCGGACCCATAAAAATCCGTTTTCCATCCACATGGGATTGAAAGAATACCCCTTCCTCTTTAATTTTGCGAAGCTTTGCCAAAGAAAACACCTGAAATCCGCCGCTGTCGGTTAGAATAGGCTTTTTCCAGCCCATAAACTTGTGAAGTCCGCCCATAGCCTGAATCACATCGTCCCCTGGACGGACATGGAGATGATAGGTGTTGCACAGTTCCACTTGGCATTTTAAATCCACCAGGTCAAAGGAGGAAATTCCTCCTTTGATAGCCGCGGAAGTACCCACATTCATAAATGCTGGAGTTTGTATTGTCCCGTGGACGGTATCCATTTTTCCTCTTCGGGCGCTGCCCTCTTTTTTAATCAGTGTAAACAATAAGGTTCCTCCTATAATAACAGCATAGCGTCGCCGAAGCTGAAGAAACGGTATTTTTCTTTCACAGCCACGTCATAGGCGCGCATAGTATGCTCATATCCGGCGAAAGCGCTGACCAGCATAATTAAGGTGCTTTCCGGAAGATGAAAGTTAGTGATCAGCCCATCCAGAACTTGAAATTTAAATCCAGGGTAGATAAAAATATCGGTATATCCTTCCGACTGGCAGATACAGCCTTCCTTTGCCGCTACAGATTCCAAAGTACGACAGCTGGTGGTTCCAACAGCAATGACACGGTTTCCCCGCGCTTTGGTTTCATTGATAAGATCCGCAGTTTCTTTTGGAAGGAAATAATGCTCTGAATGCATATGATGCTGGGTAATCTCCTCCACTTTTACCGGACGGAAGGTGCCGATTCCCACATGCAGGGTAACCTCAGCGATAGCGATCCCCTTTTCCTTCAGCCTGTCCATCAGCTGGGTGGTAAAATGCAGCCCCGCCGTAGGTGCCGCCGCAGATCCCAACTGCTTGGAATAGACCGTCTGGTACCGCTCATTGTCCTGTAAGGTTTCAGTGATATAAGGCGGCAGGGGCATATTCCCGATTTTTTCCAAGATATCGTAAAAATTGCCGTCATAATACATTTTAGCCAAGCGGTTGCCGCCGTCGGTGGTACCCAGGATTTCCCCGAGGAGCAGTCCCTCCCCGAATAGAAACCGGGAGCCGGTTTTGGCCTTTTTTCCCGGCCTTACCATCACTTCCCAGACGTCTTTCTCCTTCTGCTCTAAAAGCAAAAACTGCATAGCCCCTCCCGTATGTTCCTTAATTCCATATAGCCTTGCAGGCAGAACGCGGGAATTATTGACTACGAGAGTATCTCCTGGATTAAGATAGTCTATAATATCATAAAAGTGACCGTGCTGAACTTCCCCGGTTTTTCGGTTCATATACAGCATTCGGGAGTGATCCCGAGGTTCAATGGGGGTTTGAGCGATCAGCTCGTCCGGTAGATTATAAAAAAAGTCGGATTTTTTCACAATAGCCTCCTAGAACTTGTAACCTCTGGTAAAATAAAGGATATTTTCAGAAAGTTTGCCCTTTTTTAGTTGACATAAGCGGATACGGATGATAATATAATCAAGTAAGCCAAACCGGTAGAGGAGCGTCTTTACAAAAGTAGCCAGAAGTGAGATTGCCAAGGTCGTTGATAACTGGTGAAAGGGTTGGACGCCGAAGAAAATTGTCTGGCAAGCAGTTTTCTGGGCATACGTTTAAAAGACGTATGACTGTCATCATTTTGCAAAAATGATGGAGAGCTATAGGTGGCAGGAATGAACGAAATGTCATGGACTCCGTCTGTCCATGCGCCTTTGTGCTATCCGTCACAATATCTTCTCTATTATATTGCAATTCATGCCGGTTTTCAACCGGTTTTTTTATTATATTTTGGTTTGTGAAAGGAATGTTATGTGAAATGAAACAGTATAATGTAGCGGTAGTCGGTGCTACCGGTATGGTGGGTCAGCGTTTTGTTACGTTGTTGGAAAATCACCCTTGGTTTCATATTGCCGCTTTAGCAGCGTCTCCCCGCAGCGCGGGAAAAACTTATGAAGAAGCGGTAGGAAATCGCTGGGCAATGAGTGTTCCTATGCCTCAAAAGGTAAAAAAGATGATCGTCCTGGACGCTTCTGATGTAAATACGGTAGCGTCGAAGGTTGATTTTATATTTTGCGCGGTAGATATGAAGAAAGATGAGATTAAAGCTTTGGAAGAATCTTACGCCAAAGCGGAATGTCCGGTAATTTCCAATAACTCCGCCCTTCGTCATACTCCGGACGTACCTATGATCATACCGGAGATTAACGCTCATCACGCCCAGGTAATTGAACACCAAAGAAAACGTTTGGGTACCAAACGGGGCTTTATCGCTGTAAAATCCAATTGTTCTTTGCAGAGCTATGTCCCTGCCCTTCATCCGCTGATGGAAGAATATAAAGTAAGTAAATGCCTGGTTTGTACTTATCAGGCCATTTCCGGTGCGGGAAAAACCTTTGAAACCTTCCCGGATATTATAGATAATGTGATCCCTTATATCGGCGGCGAAGAAGAAAAAAGCGAAATAGAGCCGCTAAAAATCTGGGGAAATATTGTGGACGGACAGATTGTTCCGGCCTTATCTCCTTCCATTACGGCCCAGTGTTTGCGTGTGCCTGTTTCCGACGGACATATGGCGGCGGTTTTCGTAAGTTTTGAGAAGAAACCTACGATTGAGCAAATAAAAGAAAAATGGGCGTCCTTTTCCGGGGAAGCGCAAAGCTGTTCCCTTCCCAGCGCCCCAAAACAGTTCCTCCATTATTTTGAGGAGGACAACAGACCTCAGACAAAATTGGACCGCAACCTGGAAAATGGAATGGCGGTATCCATTGGACGTTTACGCGAGGATTCTCAGTACGACTATAAATTTGTCTGCCTGTCCCACAATACCTTGCGGGGTGCGGCAGGCGGCGGCGTATTGATGGCAGAGCTGTTGGCCGCGAAAGGTTACTTGGATTAATTTTATGAAGAAATGAGGTTCCCTTATGAAAAAAACGATTTTTACAGGAGCCGGCGTTGCGATCATCACCCCAATGAATGACGATTTGTCTGTAAATTGGGAAATGCTGGGCACTTTAATTGACTGGCAGATTGAAAACGGCACCGATTGTATTGTCATCTCCGGCACCACAGGGGAAGCGTCTACCCTTACGGATGAAGAACATGTGGAAACAATTCGCTATACGGTAGAGCGCGTGGCAGGCCGTGTACCGGTCATTGCGGGTGCAGGCAGCAACCATACCGATTATGCCCTGTGGCTGTCAAAACAGGCTGCGCAGGCCGGCGCAGACGGCCTTCTTCATGTAACGCCTTACTACAATAAGACTTCCCAGGCCGGACTGATCAAGCACTTTACTACCCTGGCGGACGCTACAGATCTGCCTGTGGTACTCTACAATGTGCCCAGCCGCACGGGACTGAATATTACTCCTCAAACCTATTATGAACTTTCTAAGCATCCGAATATTGTAGCTACCAAAGAAGCCAGTGGAAATTTATCCGCAATTGCTACTACCCGATATTTGTGCGGGGATAATTTGGATATTTACTCCGGTAACGACGATCAGATTCTGCCGATTCTTTCTTTAGGCGGCAAAGGAGTCATTTCAGTACTTTCCAACGTGGCCCCCAGGCAAACTCACGATATCTGCCAGTGGTATTTTGAGGGAAAGGTAAAAGAAAGCGAAGCTCTTCAGATTAAATTTATGGGGCTGATCAACGCTCTTTTCTCCGACGTTAATCCGATCCCTGTCAAAGAAGCGGTAAATATTATAGGTTATCGCGCGGGAAAATGCCGCTTGCCTTTGGTGGATATGGATGATAAACTAAAAGAGAAATTAAAAGACCAGATGAAAGCTGTTGGCGTCATCTAATTTGTCATAGAAAATGGTGTTTAAATGAAAAGGATCATAATTTCAGGTTGTAATGGGAAAATGGGGAAAAAAATCTCTTCCTGTATCCGGGAAAGAAACGATTGCACGGTAGTGGCGGGGATTGATAAAAACCCGGAATCTTTCGATGGATTTCCTGTATTTGCTGCCCCGGCAGAATGTCCGGTGCAGGCGGATGTTCTGATTGATTTTTCTCACCCCAGCGCGCTGGCTTCCCTGCTTGCCTATTGTGTGGATAAAAAACTTCCAGCGGTTATCGCTACTACCGGTTTATCCAATGAGCAGATAGAACAAATCAAGGAATGCTCCAAACAGGTGCCTTTGTTTTTTTCGTTCAATATGTCTTTGGGAGTCAATTTGCTTGCCCAGCTGGCGAAAAAAGCGGCGGCGGTATTGGGAGACCAGTTTGATATTGAAATTATCGAGAAACACCACAATCAAAAAATTGACGCGCCCAGCGGTACGGCATTAATGCTGGCGGACGCGGTTTCCTCTGTGTTGAAGGAAGAACCGCAGTATGTGTATGACCGTCACGCAGTACGGAAGAAACGTTCTAAAAATGAAATTGGCATCCATGCGGTAAGAGGCGGCACGATTGTCGGAGAGCACGAAATCCTCTTTGCGGGGCATGATGAGATGCTTACCCTTTCCCATACGGCGATGAGCAAAGAAATTTTCGCTACCGGTAGTATTAACGCTGCGATATTCCTTTGTGGAAAGTCCGCGGGACTTTATGACATGGGGGATATTGTTTAAATAGAAAGGGGCTTTTCTGATGAATGGAGTATCAAAAATTACAGTTACCGAAGATGTTACGTTAGTAACCTTTAATAAAGTGTATGCTGATTTAAAATTGATCGCTGATATCTTTGCCGATTTTGCCAAGGCGGATATTAATATTGATATGATCAGTCAAACTGCTCCCCAGGGTCATTATATTGACCTCTCCTTTTCCCTGCCTGCCGACCAGTTGATCAAAGTGCTGGAACTGATAAATAAATTTCGCGAAACCCATGCCCAGTTAAAACCCATGGTCAGCAGTGGAAACTGTAAAATTCAGCTGTATGGACAGGAAATGCGGGAGATGCACGGGGTTGCGGCAGCGGCGATTTCCGCCATTGCCAGCACGCAGGTGGGGCTCACGCTGATTACCACCAGCGAAGTGGATATTTCCCTTTTAGTTACGCAGGCGGACTGTAATGCGGCTGTAAAATCTTTGGAAGAAATGTTCCATGTAAAAGCCGAATAATCCATTTGGAAAAACTATCAGAAAAGGCACGGTAAAAATACCGTGCCTTTTTTTAGTTATATTGATAAAAAAGATGTTTTACAGTATAATAAAGGTAAAATTTGGAAATTCCGAAAGGTAATGACAGAAATGCTTGCGATTACGCGAAGAAATGAAATAAAAGATATACTTTTAACACAAAAGAGTATTACCGTGACTGAACTATCACAACAATTTGAAGTAACAGAAGAGACAATTCGGCGTGATTTAAAGCTGCTGGAGGAAAATGGCTTTCTAACTCGTACTTACGGAGGAGCATATATTGAGGAGGGTTCAGTCACACAACTGGAGGAGGAGTTAAAACAAACCTCTAATTTATCTGGATATCAGAGAATCGCCAAAAAATGCACACAGTTTATTAAAAATGGAGATTGTATCTTTTTAGATTCCAGCAATATTTCAATTTCTCTTTGCGAGCAGATTCAAAGTATGCATCTTACTGTCCTTACCAATTCCTTGAAAGTCATAAACTACCTTTGCGCGTTCCAAAATATTCGGTTAGTTTCCCTGGGAGGAAACTACTCCCCTGCATATCAATGCTTTTGTGGCCGGGGAGCGCTGACAGGACTTTCCAACTACCATCTGGACACGGCGTTTCTTTCCTGTGCTTCCCTGGATATTGTACATGGGCTGACGGATACTTCCGAGACCACGGCCCAGCTGAGAAGCGCAGTACTGGATCACTCCAAAAACACCTTTTTAATTGCGGACAGCACAAAATTTGATCGAACTTCTTTTCATACGATTGGCAGCCTGGATAAAGTTGATGCGGTGATAACTGATATCCGCCTTCCTGAACGCTGGAAACAGGCGTCTAAAGACAGGCAGTTCCAGTTGTTTGAATGTTGTGAACCAATATAAAAGCTATCGCAGTATCTTATTAAGATGGGGCATAAGATATCTCAAAAGAATGCCTGTAACGATCCCCATAAGAATACCGGATAAAGCGAGGATGGGAAAATAATACCCCACTAAGGTATTCTTAAGCAGCACTCCAGCCATTAAAAGCTGTCCGGCATTGTGGGCCACCCCGCCGCAGATGCTGATAAACAGATAGCTTAATTTTGCCTTTTTGACATATAAAAGCGCCAGCATCACTCCAAGGGATAACATCCCGCCGCAAAAACTCATGGCAGCCCCGGTAACGCCCCTGGTCAAAAGCACAAAGAACGATTTGAGGACGGTAATGGTTAAGGCCTCCTCTTTTCCCAGGCAAAAAAGGCAGTACATAGTGACGATATTGGAAAGTCCAACCTTTATTCCAGGCACAGGGATAAAAGAGGATAAACTGCTCTCTACCAGACTGAGTATCATGGAAAGAGCAAATAGCAGCCCTAAAAAAGCTGCTTTAGAAGCTCGGTATTTTTTTAGAAATGCCATAGCATGTTCCGCCTATCATTATAAAATCTGAAATACTGAAAACACCCCGCACATTTGCGAGGTGTTTTCCAATTGTACTTAGATGCTGAAAATTCTTATTTGTCACAGTCGCAGCCATCGTGGTCACAGCAGCTGCAGTTGTCGTCTTCCAGATCAAACTCTAAGAGTTCACCGCAGTTCGGGCAGGTTGTCTGTCCTTCCTCCAGCATATCGGAATCAATGCAAACGACATCGCCGCAGGTAGGGCAACAAACTTCATAAAGATCTTCGCCGAAATAATCTTCGTCCTCGTCCTCATCGTCATCACAGCAGCAATCACACTCATCATCCAGTTCATAGAAGTCCTCTTCCAGAGTTCCCAGATCCTCGTCGATGGTGTCTACCTGTTCTGCCATTTGATCAACAGTGGCCTCCAGGTCAGCGATGGTAAGCGCCATATCATCAATCGCGCCAATAAGAGCGTTGATGATCTTGCCCTCTTTTGTAGAATCGTCAATACCAAGACCTTCCGCCAACCCCTTAATGTACGCGGCTCTTTCAGTAATAGTCATAATAGTACCTCCCTTATATTGGTTTTATTAAAAGAAATATTATGCTCTTTCCATGTACTCGCCAGTACGGGTATCCACTTTAATCATATCTCCTTCATTAATGAAAAGTGGAACCTTGATTTCCGCGCCGGTTTCCAGCACAGCAGGTTTAGTAGCATTGGTAGCGGTATCTCCTTTAAAGCCAGGATCTGTCTGGGTGACCTGCAGTTCTACAAAGAACGGAGGCTCAACACCAAATACACTGCCTTTATAAGAAAGTACTTTTACATCCATATTTTCTTTTACAAATTTAAAATTATCCCCTAAAGTATCTTTGTTAATGGGAATATTTTCATAGGTTTCGTTGTCCATAAAATAATACAGGTCTCCGTCGTTATAAAGATACTGCATGTCTTTTCTTTCCACATAAGCGGTGGGATACTTGTCGGTAGGGCTGAAAGTAACTTCAGTTACCGCCCCGCTGATCACGTTTCTGATCTTGGTTCTGACAAAAGCGGCTCCTTTACCTGGTTTTACATGCTGAAACTCAATAACCTGTACAACTTTGCCGTCCATATCAAATGTAACGCCATTTCTAAAATCGCCCGCTGAAATCATAGTTTAACCTCCAAAATATATACCGCCATTGTCCGGCGCATAGAATAATAAATTTTATGCGCTTACAAAGCGCAGTTGGAAAATTCGCATAAAATTTTAACACTCTAATTCTATATTAAAATGACTAAATTTGCAAGTCTTTTTCCTATAAAAGTATCAAATCACTGGGAGATGCTGTCAAATTCTCGCATCCATCTGGGGTAATTACTATCATATTTTCCGTACGGCAGCCATACTTTCCTTCCACATAAATTCCTGGTTCCACCGTCATGACCATTCCCGGCTCACATATAGTTTCATCCGCGGTGGAAAAGGCCGGTGATTCATGAATTTCGATCCCTAAAGAATGGCCGGTACCATGTCCAAAACAGGCTCCATAGCCCGCCTGCTGGATAATATCCCTGGCAGTTTTATCAACCTGTCGGCAGCTTACTCCCGCCTTCGCAGCGAGAATAGCCGCTTTATGAGCCGCAAGCACCGTATCATATATAAGCTTCTGTTCGTCGCTTATCTTCCCTATCCCCACGGTGCGGGTCATATCCGAACAGTAGCCGTCGATGGTACAGCCGTAGTCCATGGTAATAAAGTCCCCTTCCTCTACCACCTTATCTGTGGGGACCCCATGAGGCATGGAAGAATTTTTCCCGGATACCACAATAAAATCAAAAGCCGGGCGCTGGGACCCGTGGCAGTAGCAAAAATCCAGAAGTTTTCCGGCAATCTGACGGTCGGTCATTCCTGGCTTAATATAGCCGCAAATATAGGCGAACGCGTCGTCGGTAATCTTCTGAGCCTGCCGGATAAGGTCAATTTCTTTTTGGGATTTGATCATCCGCTGGCATTTTATCTGCTGATTTACATAGGTGTCCAATACCAACTGTGTCTTTAATTGTTCTTTCATCCGCAGATATTCGCTGACGCTGAGATAATCAGTTTCCAGGGCAATTTTGTTAATATTGTGTTTGCTGATTAATTGATTTAATTGTCCAGTCAGCTTACTCTGCAGCTCTACCTGGCAGTTCTTGATTATTGCTTTGGCTTTTTCAATATAACGAAAGTCAACAATAAAATAGCTCTGCCCATCTTTGGTAATTAAAAGCGTTCCTGCAGAAGACTGCAGACCTGTATAATATAACCGGTTTACCTCAGAAGTAATCAGCACTGCGTCGATCTCCTGGGGTAAATTTTTAACTAATTGCTCTATTCTTCCGATCATTTCTTATTTCAGCTCCTTTAAAGCGTCCAGCGCCAGAAGATAGCTGTTTTTTCCAAAGCCGTAAATCCCTCCCGCGCATACGGGGGCAATGACCGACGTATGGCGGAACGCATCCCTTGCGTGAATATTGGAAAGATGCACCTCTACCACAGGAAGCCGGATAGCGGAAATAGCATCACGGATAGCGTAGCTGTAGTGGGTATATGCGCCGGCGTTCAAAACAATACCGTCGTATATTTCCCTTGCTTGGTGCAGCTTATCGATAATTGCGCCTTCCTGATTGGATTGGAAAATATCACATTCCAATCCCAGTTCTTTTCCGTGTGCTAAAATACAATCGTTAATATACTCAATACCTTCGCTGCCATAGATATTCGGCTCGCGAACCCCCACCAAATTTAAATTTGGCCCGTGAATGACTAATACTTTTTTCATATAAGGGTCCCTCCTGCATTTAAATACATTTGTTTCATCGCTGCCGCGTCCTCCGCTTGGGTGCCTGCGGATTCGCAAATAATGGTCGGTACGCATCCTTTTTTTACCAATATCTCCGCAAGGGGCTCAAATGAGGGCCCAAACTGGGTGTCCTCAAAAGTCAGGTGCAGCTTTTCTCCTCCTGGAATGGTATATTGAATTTTGCTGAAGTGAATATGAATTTCTTTCATCCGGCTGACGCCGATTTCTTTTTCAATTTTTTGAAATACCGCGTCAAAATCCTCCGGTCCTTTTAGGCCGCCGTAGGTTCTGGCGTTAAGATGGCCAAAGTCTACGCAAGGCAAAATACGCTCGTCCAATTTGCAGATTTCCAGCACTTCCTCTAAGGTTCCAAGTTGGTTTAATTTGCCCATTACTTCCGGGCACATTCGAATGTGGGATAGTCCTTCTGCATCCAGAGCCTTTATACATTTTTTTGTAGTGTCAAGCGCCAATTCCAGGGCCTCTGTCCGGCTGATTTTTCCACAGGAGCCGGTATGAATAATCACACGACTCCCGCCCATTGCCGCTGCTGCCCGGGCGCTCTGAAGCACATAATTAACGCTGCCTATGCGCTTCTCCTCTTCCATGCTGGACATGGAAATATAATAAGGCGCATGTACGCTCAGGGCAATCCCTTTTTCGGAAAACAGCCCTTTTAGCTGAGCCGCTTTTTCTTGAGAAATTTTTACTCCCCGCCCGCACTGATATTCATAGGCGTTGAGGCCCATTCTTTCCAAGTACTCCGGCATCTGCGGCGTGTGTTTATATCCCATGGCGAAAAAGCTGTCTGAACTTCCCGCCGGCCCAAATCTGATATTTGACATTCACAGTCCCCTATCTTTTGAAATTCTTTAGTACCAGCTTTTCCATTTTTCTTTTAAACTTGAAAAACGGAAAACTTTCCAATTCTATGGGCTCCACCAAAATAGAAAGCACATTAGAAAAATTACCGCACAAAATATCGGTAAAAATCTGATCCCCCACCAGCGCCACCTTGTTTTTTTCCACTTTCATCTGAGCCAGAGCGCGATTTAAAGCCCCGGCCAAAGGCTTTGCGGCATTGGCGATATATCCAATACCCAGCCTGCTTGCAAAAGGGGCGACCCGGGCTTCGCTATTATTAGAAAGCACCATTAGACGGATATTTTTTTGCTGCATCTGATCAATCCAATTCAGGACCATAGCGTCCGGAACCGGGTTGTCGTGGGTAGTCAGCGTATTATCCACATCCAGGAGCACCACCGAAATCCCATGGTCTAAAAACCATTGAGGGGGAATATCGTACACCCGGTGAAAGGCATATTTTGGATGGAAAATTGACATGGAGGCCTCCTTTGTCTATCAAACATTACTTATAAATTATACCGCGAAAAGACAGTATTTACAATATGAAAAACAGGCAGGGAACATTCCCTGCCTGTCTTAAATCATTACCGTCACAAATTATTTGAATTTGCGCTTACGAGCAGCTTCAGACTTCTTTTTGCGCTTTACAGACGGCTTCTCGTAGTGCTCTCTTTTACGGACCTCAGCAAGTACGCCGGAGCGTGCGCAAGAGCGTTTAAATCTACGCAGTGCACTATCCAAAGACTCATTGTCTTTTATTCTGATTTCTGACATTTACTAATTCCCTCCCCACGCCAAAAAGCTGGAGTAACTATCCAAAATACTCTTGGATAACAAAGTTTATTATACAATGTAGTTGTGTAACTTGTCAAGCTATTTGATGTCATAACCTGATTTTCAGTTATTTTGCTACAATGTTAACCAGTTTACCTTTGACATAAATTTCTTTTACAATAGTTTTGCCAATCAAAAGCTCTTTGACTGCCGCTTGTTCCTTTGCCAAGGCAAGGGCCTGCTCCTGCGTACAGTCTGTATCCATCAGAATACGAGCTTTGATTTTTCCATTCACCTGGATTGCTACTTCGATCTGTGCGTCATTGCATTTGCTTTCATCATAAACAGGCCATTTCTGTTCATTGAGCATTCCGCCGAATCCACCGATTTCCCACATTTCTTCTGTTAAATGAGGGGCAAAGGGATTTAAAAGGATCAGCAAGGTTTTTAACTCCGCCTTATTGATCGCTTTCTGATCAGAAATTTCATTGAGCAAAGTCATCATAGCGGCGATCGCAGTATTAAATTTTAAATTTTCGATATCTTCTGAAACTTTTTTAATGGTTTTGTGAATGCTGCTCTCCAAATCTTTGGAATAGCTTTCCCCATCCTTTAAAATATCCAAAAGGTTGAAAATTCTTTCCAAAAAACGCTTACAGCCTTTAATAGAGCTTGGGGACCAAGGCGCGCTTTTTTCAAAGTCGCCGATAAACATCTCATACAAGCGCATCGTATCCGCGCCGTATTCCTTGATAATTTCATCCGGATTGACAACATTGCCTCTGGATTTACTCATTTTTTCCCCATTTTCCCCAAGGATCATTCCATGGCTCGTACGTTTAGCATAGGGTTCCGGGGTGCTGACAATGCCGATATCATATAAAAATTTGTGCCAGAAGCGGGAATACAGCAAATGCAGGGTGGTATGCTCCATACCGCCGTTATACCAGTCTACAGGCAGCCAATAATCCAGCGCTTCTTTGGAAGCCAGTTCGCTGTCGTTGTGCGGGTCGCAGTAACGCATAAAATACCAGGAGGACCCTGCCCATTGAGGCATAGTGTCCGTTTCCCGTTTGGCCGGACCGCCGCATTTAGGACAGGTAGTGTTTACCCAGTCGGTAATCGCCGCCAGAGGAGATTCTCCGTCGCCGGTAGGCTCGTAACTTTCTACTTCCGGAAGAGTAAGAGGAAGATCCTTTTCCTCCATGGGCACATAACCGCAATGTTCGCAGTAAACAATAGGAATCGGTTCTCCCCAATATCTCTGGCGGGAGAATACCCAGTCGCGAAGCTTATAGTTTACCTTAGGCTCCCCTTTTCCGTTTTCTGCCAGCCATTTGATAATTTTTTCCTTCGCCTGCTCTACCGAAAGTCCGTCCAGCATGCCTGAATTGACCATTATACCAGTTTCACAGTCTGTAAAGGCTTCTTCATTTACATTTCCGCCCTTGACCACTTCGACGATTGGCAAACCGAATTTTTTTGCAAATTCCCAGTCGCGGGTATCATGGGCCGGTACTGCCATAATAGCGCCGGTACCGTAGCTCATAAGTACGTAGTCGGAGATAAAGATAGGAATTTCTTCGTTGGTAACCGGATTAATTCCGTTGACGCCCTGAAGCCGCACACCGGTCTTGTCTTTGGCCATCTCAGTACGCTCAAAATCAGACTTTTTAGCGGCCTGCTCTTGATACGAGCGAACCTCGTCCATATTCTGGATTTTATCCGCCCAAGCATCAATATATGGATGCTCCGGGGAAATAACCATATAGGTAGCCCCATACAGAGTGTCCGCGCGGGTGGTAAACACTGTCAGCAAATCCCCTGCCGTAGTGCCAAAATCTACCTGCGCGCCGGTAGAACGGCCTATCCAGTTGCGCTGAGAGACCTTTACCCTATCGATATAATTTACTGTGTCCAGATCGTCAATCAACCGCTGGGCATATTCAGTAATCTTTAACATCCACTGGCTTTTGACCCGATGAACTACTTCGCTTCCGCAGCGTTCACATACGCCGCCCACGACCTCTTCATTGGCCAAAACCACTTTACAGCCGGTACACCAGTTAACCGACATTTCTTTTTTATAAGCAAGGCCATGCTTAAACAGCTGTAAAAAAATCCACTGAGTCCATTTATAATAACTGGGATCGGTTGTATTAATTTCCCTCGTCCAGTCAAAGGACAATCCTAAGGATTTAAGCTGCTGCTTAAATCGGGCTACATTTTGCTTAGTAACGATTTCCGGATGGATGTGATTTTTGATCGCATAGTTTTCCGTAGGCAGGCCAAAAGCGTCCCACCCCATGGGATAAAGAACATTATACCCCTGCAAACGGCGTTTTCTGGAAACAATATCCAACGCGGTATAAGAGCGGGGATGGCCTACATGGAGTCCCTGTCCCGAAGGATAAGGAAATTCCACCAAGGCATAGTATTTAGGCTTAGAATAGTCGTTGTGGGCCGCAAATACATTTTTTTCATCCCAGATGTCCTGCCATTTTTTCTCAATTGCTGCAAAATCGTACTTCAATTTGTACACTCCCTGCTTTTTAAGTCGCCAAATTATTTATCAAGGTCCAGCTGGATCGTGGGGGCATCCGCCCACAAGCGTTCCAGCGAATAAAACTCTCTGGTTTGCTCATAAAAAATATGAACGATCACGTCATAATAATCCAAAACAACCCACATAGCACTTTGATATCCTTCAATCCGCCGGGGTTCATACCCCAGCTTAGAAAGTCCTTCTTCTACTTCGTCCGCCAGGGCTTTGACCTGAATATTGGAAGTACCAGAGGCAATTACGAAATAATCGCCGATAGTAGTCAAATCCTTTATTTCCAAAGCTTTAATATCTACTGCTTTTTTATCATCCAATAGCTTTGCTACTTTTAAAACCATCTCGTAAGATGTCATTATACAGCCTCCTATTTTAGTTTTATATAGTAATTATATCCGTCTATCGTATCCTGGCAAATTCCCTGTTCCATGGAAACCAAGCTTTCCACAGAGTATGCCAGCGCTTCTTTCATCGCTTGCTTTAAGTTGGTTTTTGCTAATAAGCGAAAATGCTCTACATCTTCGTAATCCCGATCGTCACTGGTCAGATCTGCCATATAGATAATCTCTTCCAAAAGGCTCATCTTTCCCCGGGCAATTGTATGATAACGCACTGCGTTTAAAATATCCATATCCTGGATATCCAAAGTCTCCTTAATATAACCGCAGGCCGCCATACCATGCCAGGTCTTTGCCTGATCCCGCAGTATATCGTCTAGGATTATACCAAACTTTGCTATCCAATGCAACTGCTCTGCTGGGTTCATCTCTTTGCAAATATCATGAAGATAAGCGGCGACGGCTGCTTTTTGTACATCACAGCCATATTGTTTTGCCAGCTTTCTTGCCTGCTTTACTACACATACCGTATGATAATACCGATATTCCGACAAGGTTTCCTTTACCAGCTTATCCAGCTTGTCAAGATCATGCATCAAGGCTGTCCACCTGCTTTTGGTATAGATTGTGATCTTTGATATATCCCGCTACCGACCGCGGCACCAAGGCGGAAATATCTTTTCCTTTTGAAACTGCATCGCGCACCTGAGTTGAAGAAATTACCACAGGCTCAATCTCCACAATTTTATAAGTTGCCCCCATGGCCTGAATTTTTTCCGCGTATGCTAAAAGCGCTTCTCTTTGGTTTTGCTCCCTTGCCCCGGCGCACATGACCGCCAGCTCAAAAATCCGCTGGGGACGATACCATCGATGCAGGGTAAGAAACATGTCTCCCCCCATAATGAAATATAACTGATCTTTGTGATAAATCTTATGAAGCTCCTCCAACGTATCCACAGTATAACTTTTATGGGAACGGTTGAGTTCCATAGGGCTTACCTGGCAAAGAGGAATATCTAAAAAGGCCAGACGGCACATTTCATACCGATCCTGTCCGCTGACGAGTGCGGTATAAGGTTTATGAGGAGGGATATTATCCGGGATTACAATAAGTTTATCCAGAGATAATGCTTTTAAATAGGCGCGGGCAAGATTAATATGTCCGTTGTGTACAGGATTAAACGTTCCCCCAAAGATACCGATCTTCATTACTTTAGCTCTATAATCGGTTTTTTTGTATTGCGCCGGTAAAGGACAAACTTTGTCCCAATCACCTGGACCACCTGGGAGTTGGTAGCCTGAGCCAGCTCGTCGGCAATTTCACGGCTGCTCTGGGGCGCGGTTTCCAATACCCGCATCTTTATCAGTTCCCGCGCGGTGAGGGCATCGTCTACCTGTTTTACTAAAGGATCCATGACGCCGCCTTTTCCTACCTGGAGAATAGTATCCATGGAATTTGCAAGGCCGCGAAGCTGCGCCCTCTGTTTACTAGTAAGCATATATCTTCCTCCACACAATTATAAGTGTTGTCCCAGTCTTTTCGTCAGCTCTCGAAGAGCTTTGCCCCGATGGCTGCACTGATCTTTTTCCTCATCTGAAAGTTCAGAGAAACTTTTCTCCCCTACCATAAATATGGGATCATAGCCAAATCCGTTTTCTCCTTTCGGCTCATATCCAATATTTCCTTCACATACTCCTTCTACATCAATGCGGTTGGAGTTTTCATCAATAAAACAAATATGCGCTACAAAACGTGCCGTTCGTTTTTCATCCGGAATATCCTTCAGCTCCTCTAAAAGTAAACGGATTTTCTCTGGATAAGGAGTATCCTCCCCGGCGTACCGGGCGGAATATACCCCTGGCGCCCCTCCGAGAGCATCCACGCAAAGCCCGGAATCGTCCGCCACTACAGCGGTTTTTGTATGCTGATGGACTGCATTCGCTTTAAGAAAAGAATTTTCTTCGAAGGTGGTTCCATTTTCTTCCACCTCAAGTTCTGGGCAAACCTGCGACTGGGAGATGACTTCTATTCCAAAGGGAGCGAAAATCCGGGTAAACTCCCGGATTTTACCTTTATTGCCAGTAGCTGCGACGACCTTCATTCTTGTTCCTCCTGTGACGGAAACAGAGCTTCTACAAAATCATTTGCATTAAACGCGCGCAGATCGTCGATCTGTTCCCCAATTCCGATATATTTTATTGGAACCTGCAGCTCCTGTTTAATCCCAATTACAACCCCTCCGCGGGCCGTACCATCTAGTTTAGTTAAGATAATGCCGGTGATGCCCGCCGCTTCTTTAAACTGCCTCGCCTGATTTAATGCGTTCTGACCGGTAGTTGCATCCAAAACGAGCAGCACCTCCACAGCACAGCCGGGAGCTTCCCTGGCGATGACCCGAGAAATTTTCGACAGCTCATCCATTAAGTTTTTCTTGTTATGAAGCCGGCCGGCTGTATCACAGATGATGACATCCGCACCCCGGGCCTTGCCAGCGGTAATAGCGTCAAACACTACCGCCGCCGGGTCGGACCCTTGCGATTGTTTAATCATATCCACGCCGCTTCTCTGAGCCCAAACTTCCAGCTGTTCAATGGCGGCCGCACGAAAGGTATCCGCCGCGCCCAAAAGCACTTTTTTCCCTTGCGCTTTTAGGTTGGAAGCCAGCTTGCCAATCGTCGTAGTTTTCCCAACGCCGTTTACCCCGATAACTAAAACTATGGATGGTTTGGTAGATATATTCAGTTCTTCGCCGCCGCGGAGCATCTCTATTAAAATTTCTTTTAACAGGCCTTTTACTTGCATAGAATCGGTAACGCCCTGCTTTTTTATCCGAGCCCGCAGCTCGCTGCAGATGGCTTGCGAGGTTACAATGCCTACGTCGGACAAAATCAGAGATTCTTCCAGTTCCTCGAAAAGATCCTCATCTATTTTAGTGAACGAATTTACAATTTCATCTACCCTCTTGGCCATTGAATCCCTGGTTTTTTTTAATCCTTCGGCCAGTTTGCCCAAAAATCCCATGCATGTTCCTCCTGTAAAGTGATATAGCTTAACTGTTCTGTTTCATACCAAGCTTGCTTTCAATCTCGCTGACATCCAGCTCCAACAGCTTGGAAACCCCTTCTTCCTGCATAGTTACCCCATATAGAATATCCGCTTCCTCCATAGTGCCCCTACGATGAGTAATACAGATAAACTGGGTTTTATCACACATCCTGCGAAGATATTGGGCATATTTTACAACGTTTACATCGTCCAGCGCCGCTTCAATTTCGTCCAGCAGACAGAAAGGCGACGGGCGCACTTTCAAGATGGCGAAATAGATAGCGATCGCAACAAACGCTTGCTCTCCGCCGGAAAGGGCAGCCAGATTTTTAATGATTTTTCCCGGCGGCTGGACATAAATTTCAATGCCGCTGTCCAGAATATTTTCTGGGTCGGTTAAGGTGAGTTCCGCTTTTCCGCCATCGAACAGTTCAACGAAAATCTTTGAAAAATGATAAGAAATCTTTTTAAAATTCTCCGCAAAAATTTTCTGCATATCCCCAGTCAGTTCCCGGATTAAATTGTTCAGTTCCAACCGTGATTTTTCAATATCCTCCACCTGTTCTTTTAAGAAAAGATAGCGTTCGGAAACCTCCTTGTACTCTTCCAAGGCGCTCACATTAACGCTTCCAAGAGACTTAATTTTACTTTTTAACTCCCCTAGACGGCGCTGAGCCTTTGAAACGTCTTCCACCGGCTGTGCCAGCTCTATCGCCTGGGAACGGGTAATTTCATACTCGTCCCACAAACGGGAGATAATATTGTCATATTCGCTTTGCAGAGAAACTTTTTTCTCCTCCAGCCGTGCCAATTCCCGTGCGCTTACTTCCCTTCGGGAGGTAATTTCCTTTTCTTGAGCGCGCAGCTGGGTAGTTTCCTGTTCACATTGGGTACGCTGGGCGGACATCTGGGAAATTTCCTCTTCCAATGCCTTGATCTGCAGGGAATATGTATCTTGCTGAAGGATCATGGTTTCGATCTTTTCTGTAATCTGCTGATTTAAGGCGGTAAGTTCAAGCCGTTGAGAGTTTAAGGCCTCCATATGCTCCGCCTGTCCCATCTTTTGATCGGAAAGCTGGGCGGCCATCTGGCGTATTCCATCAATCTCTTTGGTTAAGGTAATAATTTCAATATTATGCTCTGCCAAGCGGGTAGAAGTCTGCGCTCCCGCATGGGCATACTCCTCCTTTTTCTCTCCCAACTGAGAAAGCTGTTTTTGTACTTCCTCCAACTGCCGGTTTAATTCTTCCATCAGTTCGTCGTTGGTTACATTTTTTTCCTTCAGGCTTTCCAGGCGCTGGCTTAGCTGGTCGTACTCCAGCACCGCTTGTTCTTTGGTTTTAACAGCGTCCTCGTAAGCCGCTTTTAACTGACGAAGTTGGGCGTCATAGCGAATTTTATCCTCCTGCGCCGTCGTCAGCTCCCCTATAATACCAGACACCGTGGCCTGTACGGAGCCTAACTCCTGCTGGGCAGCCTTCAGCTCCTCGTCCAGCTTGGAGATTTGCTCCTGAAATCCCTTTGCCTGCTCCTGTAAAGCCTCGATATCTTTGGAACGGCTGAGAATGCCAGCGCTTTTAGGGGAATAACCGCCTGTCATGGAGCCGCCGGCGTTGACTACTTGTCCATCCAGAGTAACCACACGAAAACGGTGGCTGAACTTTTTAGCAATTGTCACCGCCCGATCCAGATCTTCTACGATTACAACCCGGCCCAGCAACTGTTGAATAACTCCATTGTAACGGCTGTCACAGGATACCAGGTCGCAGGCAACCCCAAGAAAGCCCTCACAAGCGTCAAGGCTGGGTTCAGATAGCTTATTTCCTTTTACAGTAGAAACTGGCAAAAAGGTTGCACGCCCGGACCGGGATTCTTTTAGCATCCCAATTGCACGTTTGGCGATGCTTTCGTCTTCCACCACAATATTCTGCATAGCCGCGCCAAGGGCGATTTCAATGGAAAGGGAGTATTTTTTGTCCACCGTGATCAGCTTGGATACCGGGCCGTATACCTTTGGCAGCGCGCCTTTAGAGGCTTGCGACATAATATATTTTACGCTTCCGGAAAAGCCTTCCATGCTGTTTTCCATATCAAAAAGCAGCTTGGCTTTCTGCTGGCGCTGACGCATGTGATCCTCCAGTTCCCGGCGTTTTAGAGAGAGTTTGTCAATCTTTTCCTGCCGGCTTTCCAACTTGAGCTGGTAACCTTTTCTGGAGTTGGTGAGGGAAAGAATATTTTCCTCAATTTCCTCGATTAATTCTTCACAGTCCTTGCGTTCTTTTTCAATTTGCGCAATAGTTTCGTCTTTTATCAAAGCATTATCTTTTAATACTCCAAGACGGGTGATCGTCTCATCAATGAGAGAATTGCTGGAAGCGGAAGAGAGTTTAGTTTCATTAATACTTTGGGACAGACCATACCGGCGTTCTTTCAAAGCATCAATCTGTGTCTGGCACTGAGACTGCAGAGCAGTATATTCTGTAATTTTCGCCTGAATGTCCAGATGCTGTTCTCTATAATCCTCCAGCGAAAGTTCTTTCTGAGCAATCTCTTCTTCACAGGCGGCAATTTTTGTGTCCAAATCCACCCCCGACATATCCGATTGCTCCAGCTCCTGGATGATACGTTCAAGAGAAGTTTGATTGTGGGTGATATCGTTTTTCATTACTGCGATATCCGCATTATTCTGAGAAATAATCTCATCAATTTCTTTCATTTTATTGCGCCGTTCATCCATCTCCACCGCTAGCGTCTGCATGGTGGTATAAAGGACATTAATATTATTTTCCAGCTGATCCAATTCCTTTTGAATATCCTCATGCTGTGTTTTACACAACAGAATTTTATCTTCTTGCTGCCGCAAAAGATCTTTGGACCGGTCCAGGGTAAGAACCCAAAGGGAAATTTCCAGAGCTTTTTTCTCCCCGGCATATTCTAAAAATTTCTGCGCTTTTTCCGATTGGATGCGCAAAGGCTCTACCCTGCCTTCCAATTCCAGCAAGATATCTTTTAAACGCAGAAGATTTTCTTCCGCCGCTTCTAACTTTCTTTGCGCTTCTGCTTTTCGGTAACGGTATTTGGAAATCCCCGCGGCTTCCTCAAAAATTTCCCGGCGCTGGGTACTCTTTGCGCTGACAATTTCAGCGATTTTTCCCTGCCCAATGATAGAATAACCGTCTTTTCCCAAGCCAGTATCCATGAACAGTTCATACACGTCTTTTAACCGGACGTTGACGTTATTGATTCGATATTCGCTTTCACCGCTGCGGTAAAGTTTTCTTGAGATAGTAACCTCGTCATTCTCATAAGGAAGCGCCCGATCAGAATTATCAATCGACAGCATAACATGAGAATAGCCCTGCGCTTTTCGGGCCTGGGTTCCGCCAAAAATAACGTCCTCCATTTTCCCGCCGCGCAAGGTTTTCGTAGACTGCTCGCCCAGCACCCAACGTACTGCGTCCGCAATATTACTTTTGCCGCTTCCGTTAGGACCTACTACTGCGGTAATGCCATCATTAAAGGTAAGCCGTGTCCTGTCAGGAAATGATTTGAATCCCTGTATTTCCAAACTGCGAAGCCGCAAATTCACACATCCTTTATTTCAACATCCAAAGCAGACAACTCCGGTTTCTGCTCTAATTTTATATTATACCCTATCTTGCGAAATTTCTCAATGTATCTGCCCCCATGCCCGGCAATTTTTGAAATACCTTTCGGCGAAACCAATAAGGTATATGCTCCCTGGGGTTTACGCAGGAGCAGTTCTTCTCCTTTGGAATACATCAGATACCCTTCGCACAATTCCCGGTAGGAAGGATGATAGGGGCCCGCCAGATAGCTTTTTTCCAGACTCTCCTCGGCGTGCAGCCCCATGCGGATGACCCGGATATCCCTTTCCGAAAAAAATGCCAACAGCTGCGCTCCCAGAGCAACCGCTTCCTCCATGGTTTGAGGCTGGTATTTTCCCTCATCGTAAAGCTGTGCTAAATAAGTCCCCCTTACCACAATCGTAGGATAAATACGCACAGTTGCCGGACACAGAGCGGCGAGCTCCCGGGCAGTAAAGCAGTCTTTTTCCTTATTCGAGCCGTACAGCCCGCTCATCATCTGAAGTCCCAGCTCAAAACCGTTCTGAGAAATCATCTGAGACGCCTTGCGTACCTGCTGGGCGGTATGTCCCCGTCGATTGAGACTAAGCACCTCATCACACATACTTTGAGCGCCCAACTCAATAGAAGTGACATGATAGTGTTTTAAAAGGGAGAGAATTTCCTTGTTAATATAATCCGGGCGGGTAGAAATCCGTATTCCAGAAAAAAGCCCATTCTCTACGAAAGGGCTTGCCGCTTCCAGCAGCTCTACCATAACTTCTCGCCGGATCGCTGTAAAGCTCCCGCCGAAGAAGGCAATTTCCGCCGGGACAGGCAAATGTTTCAGATATTCCCCCCACCGGCGGCAAAGCTCTGTTATCTCCCGCCCGGCGGGAGCCGATTGTTTTCCGCAGATACTGCGCTGATCGCAGAAACTACATTGATGAGGGCAGCCCTCGTGGGGCACGAAAATGGAAAGATTGGCATGCTTCATTGTCCCATTAACTTCAGCGCTTCTTTTGCCGCCATCTGTTCCGCGCTTTTTTTGCTCTGGCCTTTGCCGCGGCCGATCACATTGCTGTTTAAATGGACTTCTACCACAAACCGCTTATTATGATCCGGACCGGATTCCTCCACTAATACATAGGTGAGGCGCTCCTCCGGGTTTTTTTGAATGATCTCCTGCAGCATAGTTTTGTAATCATTGAAAGCAAATTTGTTCTTATTTTCAATTACATCTATAATAAAACCAAGAACAAATTTTCTCGCCTCGTCCATGCCGCCGTCCAGGAAGATAGCGGCAATCAGCGCTTCAAAAGCGTCCGCTAAAATGGAAGCGCGGGTACGCCCGCCCATCATTTCTTCTCCTTTGCCCAGCTTCAGGTAATCTCCTAAATGAATTTCCTGGGCAAATTCCCATAAGGACTTCTCACACACCATCGCCGCCCGCAGCTTGGTCAGCTCCCCTTCCGCCAGATGGAAAGTGTTAAACAGATACTCAGACACAATGATCGAAAGCACCGCGTCGCCTAAAAACTCCTGACGCTCGTTGCTGGAAAGGTTTTTCTTTACCTCGTTGGCATACGAAGAATGGGTTAACGCGATATCAAGGTATTTTTTATTTTTAAAGGTATAGCCAATTGTTTTTTCAAGCTCTTCAAAGGATACGCTGTTTGACATAACTGCCTCCCTGTTTTAATTCGCCTGCGATTTTATCTTTAGCTCTTCCAAAGAAGCCTCAATCTGGGAGATAATTCCCAATTGGGTATATTCTTTGGCCTGACGGATTGCGTTTTTAAAAGCTTTTGCGTTGGAACTGCCATGAGCCTTAATCACTGGTTTGGAAATTCCCATCAAAGGCGCGCCGCCATATTCCGTGTAGTCCATCTTCTTTTTAAAGTTTTTGATTCCGTCCATAACAAACAAAGCGCCGACTTTGGAAAGAAAGTTTTTCTTAAAAATATCTTTAATCTCATTTCCCAAAGAGGAACCCAGACCTTCCGTCAACTTTAAGATAACATTTCCGGTAAATCCGTCGGTTACCGCTACATCACAGCAGTTTTCTGGAAGATAGCGGGGTTCTACATTGCCGATAAAGTTAACAGGGGCATGTTTCATCTGCTCATTGGCGATAATCTGCAGATCCAGTCCCTTGGTTTCTTCTGAACCGATATTGACGATACCCACTCTGGGATCTTTCACTCCCATGATTTTTTCCATATAGGAGCTCCCCATAATACCAAACTGTACCAGCATTTCTGGGCGGCACTCTGCATTGGCGCCAATATCCAGAAGCATATAACAGCCGGTAGTGGTAGGAATAATCGAAGCCAGCGCCGCGCGTTTAATCCCCTTAATACGCTTTACAAATAAAGACGCCCCCACTACCACAGCGCCGGTACTTCCCGCGCTGACAAAAGCATCGCCCTCTCCATTGGCAAGCATTTTCATTCCAATGGCCATGGAGCAGTCGTCATAAGATTTTACCACCTCGGTAGGATCACACTCCACCGGGATTATTTTCTCGGTATGCTGAATATCAATCCGATCGAGGGATATGTTGTTTTTCCCGCATACGTCGCGGATAATCCGTTCGTCACCGCAGGCGATGATATCCACACCAAGTTCTTTGACGGCAAGTTCACAGCCTTTCAAAATCTCCAGCGGTGCGTTATCGCCGCCAAAAGCGTCAACAATGATTCTCATTTCATAGTCCCTCCTATTTATTCTTCCCCTATCGCTGCTTTAAGATCGCGAAGCCCTCGCTGGGCAATAAGTAAATAACGTTCCTGCTTGTCCTTTACCCGCTGGGGCCAGGGAGGCAAAATACCCATATTACAGCCCATAGGCTGAAAGTCCTGTGTCGCGCAGCCGCTGATATAATGGCTCAACGCGCCGGACATAGAAGTTAAAGGAAGCGCCAGATCCGGCAGTCCCTTTAGTTTTCTGGCGAGATGAGTTCCTGCTAAAAGGCCGGACATAGCGGATTCAACATATCCCTCCACCCCAGTGATCTGCCCCGCGAAATAGATGTTTTCTCTCTCCCGCATACAAAAGGTGGAATCCAGCAGTTTCGGGGAATTGATAAAAGTATTTCGATGCATCACCCCATAACGGACAAAATCCGCGTGAGCCAGTCCTGGAATGAGGGAAAACACTCGCTTTTGTTCTCCAAACTTTAGGTTTGTCTGAAACCCTACCAGATTATACAAGGTCCCCTCTTTATTTTCTCTTCGAAGCTGTACAACCGCCCAGGGCCGTTTTCCCGTTGCCGGATCCCGCAGCCCTACCGGTTTAAGCGGACCATAACGCATGGTATCCGCTCCCCGTTTAGCCATTACTTCTACTGGCATGCACCCTTCGTACACCTTGAAATCCCGTTTGTCAAACTCTTTTAAGGGGACGGTTTGAGCGTTTATTAACTCCTGGTGGAACCTTTCATACTCCTGCTTGTTAAAAGGACAATTGATATAGTCGTCTTCACCCCGGCCATATCTAGCAGCAAAAAATATCTTTTCCTTCTCCAGAGATTCATATGTGACAATAGGCGCTGCCGCGTCAAAAAAACTCAAACTGCCGCCGCACAAATTTTCAATCTCCGCGGCGAAAGCATCTGAGGTCAAGGGACCGGTAGCGATAATAGTATAGCCGTCTTTGGGGATAGAAGTAACTTCCCCTGAAATAATTTCGATGTTTTCTTGTTGCTTTATCCGTCTGGTTACCAGAGCGGAAAATTCTTCCCGATCCACAGCCAAAGCGCCGCCGGCAGCTACGCTTGTTTGCAAAGCGCAGTCTACCACCAAAGATCCCATCAAGCGCATCTCTTCTTTTAGCATTCCGGCGGCGGAGCCTAAGCGCTGGGCCTTTAGGGAATTGGAACACACCAGCTCCGCAAAATTTTCGCTGTGATGGGCGGGAGAAAATTTTTGTGGTTTCATCTCGTGAAGACGCACGGAAATTCCCTGCTGTGAAAGAATCCATGCCGCTTCACAGCCGGCAAGTCCAGCGCCGATAATCGTTACAGTTTTATTCATCTTTTTCCTTCGCTTTTACTGGCCGGCTGTAATCACAGCCCTCTTTCAAACAGTGGATAACCGCTCCCCTGCCGGTTTTCTGGAATAAGGTTGCTCCGCATTTCGGACACAGTTCTGTCAGCGGTTTATCCCAGGTCATAAACTGGCAGGTAGGATTATGCTCGCAGCCGTAATACCCTTTGCCGTTTTTCGATTTTTTAGCAAGTACTTTTCCGCCGCATACGGGACAAAGACCGCCGGTTTCTTTGACAATCTTTTTGGTATTGCGGCATTCAGGAAAACCTGGGCAGGCAAGAAATTTTCCAAAACGGCCGGTTTTAATCACCATATTACGTCCGCATAATTCACAGACAACATCAGTCTCCTCATCAGGTACCTTCACACGAGTGCCGTCCATATTTTTTTCCGCTTGCTCCAGCGTTTTGGAGAAATCGTCATAAAAATCTTCCAGCATCTTCTGCCAATCGACAGTACCTTCCTCCACTTTATCCAAGTTCTGTTCCATATTGGCTGTAAATGCTACATCCACAATCTTGGCGAACTGCTCTTCCATTAATTTGGTAGTTACTTCCCCTAAGGCGGTAGGCTTCAGCGCCTTGCCTTCCCGTTCAACATATCCTCTGGCCAGGATAGTGGTGATGGTAGGGGCATAAGTGGAAGGACGCCCGATTCCGTTTTCTTCCAGTGTCTTAATCAGGGAAGCTTCCGTATATCTCGCCGGCGGCTGCGTAAAGTGCTGGTTAGGCACCAACTCTTTTAAATTCAGCTTATCGCCTGCAGAGATAGGCGGCAGGGCGCCGGAGGCCTCTTCTTCCGTCTCTTTACTCTCCTCATAAAGCACAGTAAAGCCATCAAACTTTACAGTAAAGCCGGAAGCCTTAAAATCATATTCTCCGGCAGTAATAGTAGCCGCTACCGTATCCAGCAAGGCGTTGGCCATCTGACTGGCGATAAATCGCTCCCAAATCAGTTTATACAGTTTATACTGCTCGGAAGATAAACTTCCTTTGACCCTGTCCGGGGTAAGGGACGAGTCGGAAGGACGGATCGCCTCATGGGCGTCCTGTGCATTATTTTTACTTTTATATACCCGGCGGGTACTGGGAAGGTATTCTTTTCCATATTTCTGTGTAATATATTCCGCCGCTTTACTGGCCGCCTCGTCAGAAATACGCAGGGAATCGGTTCTCATATAGGTAATAAGCCCGGTAGTACCGATTTCCTCCACATCCACCCCTTCATATAGTTCCTGGGCGATTTTCATAGTCCGCCGGGATTGATAACCAAGCCGGCGGGAAGCTTCCTGCTGCAAGGTGGAGGTAATAAACGGAGGCGCCGGGGATTTTTTGCGTACGCCGGTTTTAACATTGGTGACAAGATATTCACAGCCATCCAGTTGTTTTAAGATTGCGTGCGCTTCCTCTTCGCTGGAAATCTCAACTTTTTTTCCATTTTTAGAGGCAAGTTTCGCACTGATTGGTTTTTTCCCATGACCTTTTGCCGTAAGTTTTGCATCAATACTCCAGTACTCCTGCTGGACAAAAGCGCGGATCTCTTCCTCCCTATCTAAAATCAGCCGTACAGTTACCGACTGAACGCGCCCCGCTGATAGCCCCTTTCTTATCTTCCTCCAAAGGAACGGGCTGATTTTGTAACCTACAATCCGGTCTAAAATACGCCGCGCCTGTTGAGCGTCCACCAATTTCAAATCAATGCTGCGCGGATGCTCCATTCCGTATTTTACGCCGGACTTGGTAATTTCATTAAAAGTAACTCGATTATCATCAATTAAATCTACCCCCAGCAACTGCGCCAGATGCCAGGAAATCGCTTCCCCTTCCCGGTCCGGGTCGGTTGCCAGATAGATAGAATCCGCTTTTTTCGCATGTTTTTTCAGCTCTTTGATCAGGTCTTCTTTTCCTTTGATATCCACATACTGCGGCACAAAATGATTTTCTATATCAACGCCGAGCTTGCTTTTTGGCAGATCGCGCACATGCCCCATAGATGCCACTACTTCAAAATCTTTGCCAAGATACTTTTGGATCGTTTTCGCCTTTGCAGGCGATTCAACGATGACAAGGTTGGACATTTAATCAATCCTTTCATGGAATGAATTTTATCATAACATTTAAAATGTCAGTTTCTCTCTTTTATTATGTACCGTTTTCCAGGCAAAACATCCGCCAGTCCTACAAGTTCCAGTTCTGTCATAGCGGACATTACTTCCATCGCTTCTAATCCGCCGCGTTGAGAAATCATATCACAATCCATGGGATCATAACTTAACATTCTGTAAATCTTTTTCCCAATTTCACTGATATTCTGTCGGTCAAGCTCTTCCTGTGAAAGTCTGTGTATCATTTTTTCACCTGGATTGTCCTGAGCTACCATAGGAAGAGGCTCCCCTTCTCTTCTCCCGGCAAAATCAACCGGCTGTCTATTCAGCTTGGCGTTGGCTTCCTTGATTTTCCCAACCACCTGTGTTTTATCGATTGTGGGAGGAAAACAGTTAATATATTCTTCTAAAATACTGTAGACATTCAGCACAATCTTCGCCCGATCCTTAATCAGCCGGTTACATCCGGCCATAGTTGGATCGAACATATCGCCGGGAACAGCAAATACATCCCGGTCCTGTTCAAAAGCATAACGCGCAGTAATTAAAGCGCCGCTGGTAAGGGACGCTTGGGCGACGACCACTCCGGAAGAAATTCCGGAAAGAAGTCGGTTTCGAATACTAAAATTATATTTATGCGCCTGCTCTCCAAAAGGAAATTCAGAGATTAGCGCCCCGCCGTTTTCAAGCATTTTACGTTTTAACTCATCGCTGCCCGCAGGATAACGATAATCCAATCCGCAGGCGCAGAAACCGATAGTTTTTCCACCAGCCAGCAGTGCGCCTTCATGAGCGGCGGTATCCACTCCTTTAGCAAGTCCGCTGACTACCGTACATCCGGCGGCCGCCAGATCAAAGGATAACTTTCTCGCGGCAGTGATACCATAATCGCTGGCTTTTCTTTCTCTGGCGCCTACGATTGTGATCAGCAGCCGGTCATCCAGATCGGAAATATCGCCTAGGGTATATAATACGCAGGGACGGCTGGCAATGTTAGCCAAATTGCGCGGATATTGTGAATCCCGCGGCGTGATTACCTGGCAGCCCATTTTCCGTGCTAATTCCAAATTTATCTCGGCATTTTTTAAGGTGGTGTTCTTTATCTTGTCGGCTTCTTTGGGAGTGAACAGTCCGCTCCCTGTTAGTTGGTCCCGAGAAAGTTCATAAACTACTTTGGGCGACTGGAAGAGTTCAACAGCCTTGTCCGCTTTTATATTTCCAATGCCCACAGCCTCCTGCAGCCAAATCCAATATAACGCGTCTGACATCCTGTTTTCCTCCCCATATCTATTATTTTGTCATTTCCCACATAATGATTCCCGCCGCCATCGCCGCATTGAGAGATTCGCTGTCCGGCCTCATTGGGATAATAAGCGCACGGCTGCATTCCGCAAGAACATCCCCGCGGATTCCATTGCCTTCGTTTCCGATGACAACCGCGCATCCGCTCCCAAGGCAGACATCCTTTAAGGATACCGCATCATCCGTTAATGCGGCGGCATACACTGTGATGCCCGCATTTTTTAGCCGAGAGATCAGCTGCCGAAGATCCAGGCTTACCGTCACCGGCAGTTTAAATACGCCTCCCATGGTACAGCGCAGTACCTTTGGACTGTAAATATCCGGACAATCGCTGGAAAGAAAAATACCGTCTATCCCCAAAGCCGCCGCTGTACGCAGGATGGTTCCGATATTGCCCGGGTCCTGCAAAGAAGAGAGCAGAAGATAACGGCCGTTATCGTTTATTTTAACATCTTGCCGTTCCTTGTCAAGCATATGAAAAATTCCGAATACGCCCTGGGGGGTAACTGTTTGAGTCATTTTCTGTGAAACACTATCAGAAATTTCATAAATATTCTGCGCAGAAAGAAAAATTTCTTCTAATTCCTGCGAATACTTTTCCGCTGCGCTTTTTGTCACAAAAAGCGTTGCGGGAACGCATCCAGCGTCATACGCTTCCCGGGTAAGCTTGCAGCCTTCGGTGACAAACTGTCCCTGAGCCGCCCGTTCTTTACGGGAACTGGCAAGCTGAATATAATTTTTCACCTGGGAGTTGTCCCGGGAAGTAATCGTTTGCATGTATGTCACCTGTCCGCCTCCTTTGCCGTTGGCCAGTTTAATCAAAATACGCCCATCGTCATAGACGAGGGCGTATTCACAACAGTATTAGAGAGCAGCTTTTGCTTTCTCAACAAGGGCAGTAAATGCCGCGGGATCATTGATCGCGATTTCAGAAAGCATTTTTCTGTTCAGCTGAATTCCCGCTTTGGTTACGCCATTCATAAAAGTGCTGTAGTTGACACCATTCATACGGCAAGCAGCAGAAATTCTGGTGATCCACAGACGGCGGAAATTACGTTTTTTCTGTTTTCTTCCGATGAACGCGTAATTCCCGGATTTCATTACCTGCTGTTTGGCCATTTTAAAGAGCTTGCTTTTCGCTCCAAAATACCCTTTTGCAACTTTTAAAACTTTTTTTCTTCTTTTGCGAGTCATCATTGCGCCTTTAACTCGAGCCATATCTATTTACCTCCGTTACGTTAAGCTATTATTTGTAGGGGATGAGCAGCTTCAGCTGTGCTACATTGGACTTATCCGCGAAGCCGGCTTTACGAAGACGTCTTTTCAGCTTACGGCTCTTTTTGTTAAGGATATGAGACTTATAAGCGTGTGCGCGCTTGATTTTACCGTTTTTAGATACTTTGAAACGTTTTTTCGCCCCGGAATGGGTTTTTAATTTAGGCATTCTTGTTTCCTCCCTTTGTATTGACTGCCGGCTTAGATGAGATGAACATTACCATGCTGCGGCCTTCCATCTTCGGCTGTTTTTCTACATTGCCATACTCAGCGACATACTCAATAAACCGCTGCATAATGTTATCGCCAAGCTCTGGATGCGCCATTTCACGGCCCCTGAAACGCAAAGAAACTTTTACCTTGTCCCCGCCTTCAAGAAATTTGATCGCACGGTTCGCTTTAGTTTCAAAATCATGAGTATCAATATTAAGAGAAAGTCGAATTTCCTTAATCTCAATGACCTTCTGATTTTTTTTCGCTTCTTTTTCACGTTTTGCCTGTTCAAACTTAAACTTGCCATAATCCATGATCTTACAAACAGGCGGTACCGCCTGAGGAGCAATCTTCACAAGATCAAGGTTCTTTTCCAGTGCAATCCTCTGAGCGTCAGCAAGCGAAACAATCCCCAGCTGGGCTCCGTCCAAATCTACCAGTCTAACTTCCTTGTCCCTAATCTCCTCATTAATGAGCAAATCCTTAGTGCTAATGCGAAACACCTCCATCGCCTTTTTCATAAATTTTGATAAAAACAAAAGCGCGGACAGATTCTGCCCACGCTCATCAATTACATACGAATCCCTATTCGGGAGACTACATGATATTGACCAACCGTCCATTGACGGCGAGGTGAGAACAGAAACTGCTCTACTTTGTTTACTAAATGATCATATCACACATTCTACCCTGTGTCAATAACTATTATCCAATTTTATCTCTTTTGAAAGGGCAAATGAGTAGATAACGCACTCCTTTACCGGAACGCCTAAACTTTTGGAAAGGATCTGGCGATATAGCATTAGCTGAACCGTATACCGGTCCAGCAGCTCCTGGGGATCTTTTACATAATCTGTCTTGTAATCCACAATCACCGCTTGACCATCTTCTATAAATACACAGTCCGCTACCCCTTGGATGGCAGTTTTTCCTTCTCCACGGATAAAATCGGTATATTGCCCTAGGGTCTCTTCGCCAACCTCTGCCAAAAAGCGCAGTTCCCGATAGACCTTTGAAGAGGAGAATATCCGCTTGGCAAGATCGCTGCAGAAAAAGTCCTGTATCTTTTGTTCGTTAATCGCTTGGGCCTCTGGCGCAAGAAGATATCCTCTTTCCAATAGGCGAAGGATTTCCTGTTTGGGATGCTCAGCGGCCTTTTTATAATCTGCGAATTGCATAAATTTATGAAGCGCGTTTCCCCTTTGCGCCGGGGTCAGACCGCCGGTAAGCATGAACGCAGGCCTGCGGGAAAAACGATAACTTTTTGCCATTTCCCCCTTAGCGATCTGGGAAACCGCCAGCTTAGTGGGAATTTGCGTTTGCTCCTTATAAGGATATTGATATTCTATCCGACGTTCTATCTGCCTTAAAAGCGTTTTATCTGCCTCTACAGGAATTTCTTCTGCCGGCGGAGAAACAGCAAGAACGTCTTTTTCTTCTTTTATTTTAATAATATCTAAGCTGATTGGCGTCGCCGGGACAGGATCCGTCACACTTATTCCCAGTTCCTCCATCTTTGCGCAAAGCCCTTCATGGTGTACTGCCGCCATCATAAGCCAATCTAAATAGGAAACTGCGCTCCGTACCATATAAGGCGGCAGCCGGCCATTTTCCAGCCCAAAGGAGAAAGAAGCCAGCTTCTCCTGCGCTTTGTCCGTCAGGCCGGTAATAATCAGCCGCTCTTTCGCACGGGTCATGGCCACATATAGCACCCGAAGTTCTTCCGAAAGTATGGAACGATCCAGTTCCAGACGAAGCGCCTGCATAGGAACGGTGGTAAACTGCTTTAACAGTTCAAAATCCCGGCGCACACAGGCAAATCCCAATTTGCTGTGAAGAAGAGTATTTCCATTGAGATCTTCCTTATTAATCTTTTTTGCCGTATCGCAGAGAAATACCACCGGAAATTCCAATCCTTTGGAACGATGAATACTCATCACCCGCACTACATTGGCCTGTTCGGACAAGGTGGACGCTGGGGCGAGATCTCCGTCCCGTTCGATTACTTTATCAATAAAGCTGATAAACCCTGAAATTCCCCGGTAGCCGCCTGCATGATAGTTGCAGGCGTATTGCACCAGCATCAGAAGGTTCGCCCGGCGGCTCTCCCCCATGCGCATAACCTGCACCTTGCCAATATAATCCGTCAAATCATAAATTTTTCGGATCACCTCCTGTGCACTGGCATTGGACGAGAGCTGCCGCAGGTAGGTGAGCTGGGACAAAAACTCCGCCGCCTTTTTATTGCCTTCCTGAGCGCTTTTTATCACCGCCAGGTAAAGCGGCGTTTTTTTATTCGCCAGCCGGATCTTCGCCATATCGTCGGCGGTAAAATCGAACAGCACCGACATCATACAGGAAGCCAGGTCCACATCCAGCAGCGGATTGTCAATTACCCGCAGCAGAGCGATCACCGGAGCAATCTCCCGGGTAGAAAGATAGCTGCTTTTTGGTTCGGCCCAACCGTCTATTCCCTGGGAGGTCAGAGCATCCAGGTACACCTGTGCTTTTGAGGAAGGGGAACGCAGAAGAATACAGATATCCTTTGGCATTATCCTGCGAAGGTTTCCATCCTGTGAAACCATGCTTCCGCCGTCCAACAGCTCAGCGATCTGCCCTGCCACAAACTGAGCCTCCAAAGCCGTTTTATCCTTTTCCCCTTGATAATCTAAACTGTCCAAGAGCTTAATTTCACAGCCGGTAATTTCCTCTTGTGGATAAACGGCCTGCGCTACCAACTCTTCTTCCTTGGTATAATCCATTTCCCCTATCTTCTCGCTCATCAAAAGAGAAAAGAAAAAGTTAATAGCCCCTGTTACCTTTTCTGCGCTTCGGAAGTTTTTTCCCAGGGTAATCTTGGCAGGAAACGTCTTTGCGTCAAAAGCGGAGAAACGAGCCTTTTTCTCCATAAAAATCTCCGGCATCGCCTGCCGAAACCGGTAGATACTCTGCTTTACATCCCCCACCATAAACAGGTTGTTCTCTCTTAGTGAGATGGCCTTAAAAATCATCTCCTGGGCTTCGTTTGTATCCTGAAACTCGTCAATAAGGATTTCATCGTAGCACTGTGAGACTGTCCTTGCCAGCGCCGTAGGCGCATAACCCGCCCCTGCCGGCGCCACTAACAGCCGAATGGAATAATGTTCCATATCGGGAAAATCCATAATGTTTTTTTCCTGTTTGGTCTGGGTAAATAAGGTATCAAATTCTTTTACCATTTGAAATAGTATTTCAACCATGGGGCGCAGAAAAACCATATCCTGGGAAAACTGAGCCGAAGTTGCGCAGAACTGCTTATCCCGCAGGCCATTTACAGTATCTTTTACCTTTTTACGCCTGCTGGTCACATCGCGCTTTTTCTGGTCGTTTTCATAACCCCGCAAAGAGCTCAGCGAATCAAAAACAAAAAGATTCAGCCGGCGGCAGATCTCATCCCACTTTCCCCCATCAAGCAGTTTTTTCAGTTCACACAGCTGGGAAAGATCGTGGGAAAAAGCGGAGTAATACGCCTTTTTCATGTCCTCGTCTTCCAGGATCATTTCTAAGGCGCTGTGTTCCAGCTGAATACAGTATTCTACCGCTTCCTCAGCATACTTTAAAATACATTGCCCCCAAATACTGCGGGCCACAGGAATTTCACTGTCGTAAAAATCCAGTTTTCTTTCCAGCCACTGATTATAAAAAGGATGGGAACGAACAAAATCATACAGAGAAAATAAAGTAGAAAAGACCTTTTTGTCGTCCCTGCCGGTGCTAAGAAGTTCTACTAGCTGGCCAAAGGAGCCGTCTTTGTCCCTTTCGTGAAACCGTTCGATTACCTGCGCCGCACAATCCCTGCGTAAAACTTCCAACTCCTTTTCGTCCCCTACCCGCAGACTGGAAGGAAGCCCTAGAAGGTGAAAATTGCTTTTGATGAGATCCATACAAAATGCATGGATCGTACTGATCTGCGCCCTTTCCAAAAGAAGCTGCTGGCGCCGCAGATGAGCGTTTTCCGGCTGTTGGGCAACCAAAGAAGAAATCCGGGCGGCGATACGCTGCTTCATCTCCAGAGCCGCTGCATTGGAAAAAGTAACAACCAACATTCGGTGTGCATCGATCGGATTTTCTTCGTCCAAAATTCTTCCGATCACCCGTTCCACCAACACGGCGGTTTTTCCGCTTCCCGCGGCGGCGCTGACCAAGACGGTGCCGCCTCTGGCAGTGATTGCGTCCATCTGCTGTGGGGTCCAGTTTTTATCCATGATGGCGCTCACCTGCCTCTTCCCATTGTAAAATCTCTTTTTTATCCAGTTCATGAAGCTCTCGCACCGGGTCTGTTTCCTCGTGGGTGCATACACTTTTGTAATCACACCACTGGCAAGGAGAGTAGCCCGGTCCATCGCAGGGAATATCCTGTATATGCCCCTGGTAAAGCTCCTCTCCAATACCCGTCAGCAGCGTTTCTACCAGCTTTTTTATTTTAGTCATCTCATGTAAGGAGGCGATCGAAGAATGGGCATCCAAGGTGCCGTCTTTTTTCAGCTTTGCCGGAATAAATATTCCGGCAATATTTTTCTCCATACCGGATAATACATCCATATCATCTAATATCAAGCCGTTCATACGAAGCCTTTTTGTCTGCTCGTTGATAATTTCTTCGTCCGAGGCATCTCTTCCGGCAGAGATAATATTATCTTTTGCCGGCATATATAACACCCCGGCGGGGAGATTATTCTCTCCATTTTCCCAGATGGAAAACAGGTAGATCAGCATCTGCATATTCAGTCCATAAAAAATATCCGACAGCTTAAACAGCTTTGATCCAGACTTATAATCCACTACACGGATAAATTTTTTTCCACCCTTTTCCATGACGTCCATCCGATCCACAATGCCTTCTACAATTACCCGGTTTCCCTGGGCAGTTTCCAGAATCATGGGTTTTATCTCTTCCCCCAGCCCGATAGGAAGCTCAAAAGCGGCCGGCTCAAAGCTGCTTTGTGCAAACTCCCGGGACAGCTGGGACAATAACCGCAACAATGTGTTGACCAGCCGGTGGAAGAGATATTTAAACCGGGAACTCATAGTATCATAATCTTTAATTCGCTCCCGCAGATAATGATCAATAAGTTCGGTAATTTCAGCGCGCAGTTGGTTGGATGTAACTTCAGCAAGTCCTTTTCCGCCATATTTAGAAACGATCTTCTGAAGCACCAAATGGACTAAAGAACCTGACTGCAGCGGATTAAACTCCACCTTTTTTCGCTTATTCAACCGCAGTCCTACCTGACAGAAATACGAAAATGGGCAGTTATAAAATCGTTCTACCTTCGAAGGAGACAGCCGCATGGTTTGGCCAAAAAGATCTTTAATCACCGACTTGTCCTCAAGAACAAAACGTTTCCCCGCGTTTGAGGAGCTCAGATGCAGGAAACGCTCCCTTTCCTGATGGTAAAAATAATATTTTAAAGCCTTTTCCTGGACGCTATCCTCTCCAAAGTGACGGGTCATAATATCAAAGGCGGTTTTTTTATTTTGCGCCTTTTCCAGCATAGGAATTTGGGAAGAAAATGTCTGCTCTATAGGCAGACACTCCTTTACCTGATCGATCACCGAGGATTTGGCCAGAGAAACTCCGGCAGTATCCTGTTGGGGATAGGTTAAAAACAGCTTGTTCGAAGGAGCGCTCAGTGCAAAATAAACATAATATTTTTCGTAAAGAGCTGTCTGCTCCGGAGTGTTTAAAAGCTCCACTCCTTGTTTTCGCAGTTCTTCCCGTTCCACCGAAGAAAGCAGTCCGGAAGCAGAGCTCCAGCGTGGGAACTCCCCTTCATTTAGTCCCAATACAAAAACAGCCTTCGGCTCATTGGGACGGATACGGTCCGCCGTTCCTACAATCACTTGGTCCAAGGTTTGCGGTAAAAGGCCGATATCACACGAAACCAGGCTCAGGCGCAGCAGATCGATCAACTTAGAGAGCGGCAGGTACACACCGGACAGCGCTCCCCCAAATACATCCAGCATATCCATCAGAAGATCCCAAATCTGCGCCCCAGTCTCCAAAAAAGCCTTGCTTTCACTGGGAGGCATTTCCTGAGCGCTGTTTTGAAGATTTTCTACTGCGTTAATCTCTTCCAAATAACGAAATACCGCCAATGCAAAGCTTTTTCCATCACACCGGGAAACCTTTTTTTTCAAAGCGACCAAGGGTTCTATCAGTTGGATCCGGGTAAGATTGATTTCTTCTAACAGCTTTTGCTCTTCTTCCCCGAACTTTTCTGACATACCCGCGGGATTATTGGTAAACTGCTGGGTCCAGGAAGAGCCTTTTATCTGCCAGATATATACATAGTTTTCCAGATTTCCCATTTTTACCGGATCAATTCCGGTGATGCATTTTTTTCCCAGGGAGAGCACCTGTTCTGTATCGAAATTCGAACGGATCGACTCCAAGGCGCTCATTAACCCGCTGACCAGCGGGTATATCTGTACATCCTGGCGAAGATCGGCAAAGAAAGGGATCTCATATCGGGAAAATACGGTTTGCAGGGGAACCAAATACCGTTCTAGACTGCGGGAGATCAGTACGATATCCCGGTAGCGATAGCCCTCTTCTCTTACAAGGGTGCAGATCTGGGAGGCGATATATTCCAATTCATCATAGATATCTGTACAGGCAAGCAGACTTATTCCGTCGGCCTCCTGAGGAAACATGCTATGGGATAGCTTGGGAAGCTGTATAGACAGATGCGCAATTGCCGGATTATGGTATCGTTTGGGACGGGTGAGGATCGTTGGGGCAAGTACCTTCCCGCCGCATTTTTTGGCGCACTCAACCAGTCGGTTAGCAGTAGCGCATGCCGCAGAGAACATCCCTGTATGTCCGCTTTTATCGGCAAGTCCGTCACAGGTAAACGCAGCCGTTACCTTTGGGCTCTGCATAAGTATTCTGGAAAGCAGTTTGAACTCGCTGCCCATAAAGGCCATGAAACCATCGATAAATACCTGATATCCCTGGAAAAACGGATGTTCTTCCAGCAGCTTGTACGCCCGGATGAGATCATCATCCGGGTCTGCATATCCCCGCTGGATCATCGCCTGGTAGGTATCATAAATCAAAGCGATATCCGAAAGTTTTTCTCTGAAGGCGCTGCCTTGTTCTTCGGCGATTTCCCGCAGCTTATCACAATCCACCCCAGAAGATTTCAGTTCACTGATCATTGAGCACATTTCTTCTATAAAGGCGGCCGTACTAATATTTTTATGATATGACTGCAGATGGCCGGACAATTCATCCAAGGCAACGCTCATCAGGAGATATTTTGCGGTATTATCCATATAAACGCCGGCAAGTCCGCCAAACTCGCGGAAAATTCGATTGCACAGACGTGTAAAGCTAAGGACCTCCACAGATAATGCTTTCTGCGGACCCAGCCGCCGGTAGAGCGCTTTTTCGCTTTCAAAAGAATACTGTTCCGGTACGATCAAAATTACCTTGTCGCCGCTATTTATAGCCGCTTCAATTCGTTGGTAAAGCAAGGTGGTTTTTCCCGTTCCGGCGGCCCCTAAAATCAAATCCAGCATTCTTTTTCCCTTCTTTCAATGTATGAAATAGCCGCGCTGGGCAAGCGGTAATTTGCTTTTTCCTGGAGGGAAAAGCACAGCTTTGTGTTTCTTTCTTATTTTATCATACTTCCCTTTAAATGAAAATAACAATCCATCCCAAGGGGATGGATTGTTATTTAAAGTTAAATTATAAGCTCATGCCCAATTTAATCGCTTTTAAGTTAGGCTGTGCCAAATGCTGCTTTTTAGGCGGAACACATTTTAAGATTGCCTTCTCAACCGTTTCATAAGAGGCAAATTTTGCTTCTGCCAGCACCTTGCCCAGGATAATAATATTTGCCAGCCCTTTCAGGCCTTCTTTATCCGCTAAGGTAGTAGCTGGAATATAAAATGTTTTTATGTCGGTGCGGTCGCATTTTTTATCGATCAGGGAACTGTCGATCACTGCGATGCCGCCGGGGACTACTTTGTCGATAAATTTATCGTAAGACGGCAAATTCATAGCAATTAGAACATCTGGATTAAGAACCAACGGAGAACCGATAGGTTCTTCAGAAATACAAACGCTGCAGTTGGCGGTGCCGCCTCTCATTTCCGGGCCATAGGAAGGCAGCCAGGAAACATATTTTTCATCAATCAGTCCGGCATATGCCGCTACTTTCCCAGCAAACAGAACGCCCTGTCCGCCGAAACCAGCCAATAACATGCTTACCATTACGGCCTAACCCCCTTTTCTGTCCGGTCCACATAAACGCCCAGAGGATAATAGGGAATCATATTCTCACGCAGCCAACCTAACGCTTCCGAGGGAGTCAGTCCCCAGTTGGTAGGACAGGTGGAAAGAACCTCTATTATAGAAAATCCTTTGTTTTCAATCTGGGCGGTAAATGCTTTTTTAATAGCTGCGCCTGCTTTACGGATATTGGGGACGCTGTCTACAGTAACCCGTTCAGCGTAGGCTACACCGCTCAAAGTGGAAAGCATTTCACATACTCGGATGGGGAAACCAATCTGATTTACATCACGCCCATAGGGGGTCGTTTGGGTTACCTGGCCAGGCAGTGTGGTCGGGGCCATCTGTCCGCCGGTCATACCATAAATTGCATTGTTAACAAAGATAACGGTGATATTTTCTCCACGTGTCGCCGCATGAACGGTTTCCGCAGTACCGATGGCCGCTAAATCGCCATCCCCTTGATAGGTAAAGACCACATTTTCCGGTCTGGCTCTTTTCAGTCCGGTAGCTACTGCCGGTGCGCGGCCATGGGGAGCCTCCACCATATCACATCCAAAATAATTGTATGCCATTACGGAACAGCCAACTGGCGCTACACCGATTGATTTGCCTTCTACACCCAGATCATCCAGCGCCTGTGCAACCAATTTATGAATGATACCATGGGTACAGCCGGGACAGTAATGGGTAGGAACATCTAAAAGTGCGTGAGGTCTATCATATACAACAGCCATTATCTGTCACCTCCTGTCATTTTTTCAATTTCAGCCAGTACTTCTGCTGGCGTGGGGATAACACCGCCGGTATGACCAAAAAACGCTACTGGCTTCTTGCCGTTTACTGCAAGGCGGACGTCGTCCACCATCTGCCCCATGCTCATTTCTACTGTTAAGAAAGCCTGTGCGGTTTCCGCCGCTTTAGCAATCACAGAAGACGGATACGGCCACAGGGTCAGAGGACGGATCATGCCAACCTTTATCCCTTTGCCCCGGGCGGTATTGATGGCGGAACGAACGATACGGGAGGTCGCGCCGTAAGCCACCACCACCAGCTGAGCGTCTTCCACTAAATATTCTTCTGCTCTGGCTTCCTTGGATTTAATCAGCTCATAGCGTTCGAAACGTTCTTTCACGTTTTTCTCTAATTCATCCGGCTGCAGATACAAAGAATTTACAATATGATGGGCCCGCTTGCCCTGATGACCAGTGAGCGCCCAGGAACTTTTGTCCACCGGGTTTACGCTTTTTTCTGGAAATACGACCGGTTCCATCATCTGACCCAGCATACCGTCCGCTAAAATCATAGACGGCATACGGTATTGATCCGCCAAGTCAAACGCGTCAAATACCATATCGACCATTTCCTGGATAGAAGAAGGCGCAAATACCAGCGCATGCAGATCCCCATGACCAGGAGCACGGGTAGCCTGCCAGTAATCCGACTGAGAAGGCTGGATTCCCCCCAACCCAGGGCCGCCTCTCTGTACGTTGATGATCAGACAAGGAAGATCGGATCCGGCGATATAAGAAATACCTTCCGCTTTCAGGGAAATTCCCGGTGAAGAAGAAGAAGTCATGGCGCGGATACCCGCTGATGCTGCGCCCAATACCATATTGATCGCGGCAACCTCAGATTCTGCCTGTAAATATGTACCGCCGATTTTGGGCAGACGTTTGGCCATATATGCGGCAACCTCGGTTTGAGGCGTGATCGGGTAACCAAAGAAATGATGGCATCCCGCTTGGATAGCGGCTTCCGCAAGAGCCTCATTTCCTTTCATAAGAACTCTTTGATTGGAACTCATGGTTTGTCACTTTCCTTTCATGTACAACCTATTGTACTCTATTTTTCAACGGTAATTGCGCAGTCAGGGCACATAATTGCACACATTGCGCATCCGATACAGCTGTCCATCTCTATTACAGTCGCAGGATGGTAGCCTTTCACATTCAGCTTCGATTTATCAAGGAAAATAATCTTTTTCGGGCACACCTCAACACACAACCCGCATCCCTTACATAAATTTTCTCGTACTGTCATTTTTGCCATTATAAAGCACCTCCTTTTATGGTTTTCAGGGAGTTTTATTCTTCCCACGGTTTTTTAACAAATATCTTTACAGGATATACCTTCTGCCCGGGCATCAAAGCTTTTACTTGCTTGGCAAGATCTTCTTTGACGGAGGTAAAAAGCAAAGGCACCTGATATTCTTGCGCCGTCTGTAAAGCGAATTGATGGGTAGAAACCACATCGTCCGCCGTAGTAATATCCGCCAGGTTAGAATTGTTGACCACCCCGGTTACTTTCAGCCGGGAGATTTTCTGGATTTCCTGCAAAATCTCCGCCGCTTCTTTTGAAGTTCTGGTCAGATAACGATAGCCGTTAACCACATAGAGAAGATCACAGCCGCCTGCTTCTTCAATCTCATGGCTGTATCTACCCAAAGCCGCCGCTCCGGCATCATCCCCGCCCACGTCAATAATCAGATGTTTTTGCGTGCAGATCGCCGCATCCAACTGCCCGGTCAGTGCTGGAATGTCCAAATTGCTTTTGGCATAAGTGGGAGTAATCATTTCTATTCCATGCTTTTCCATGAGCGTCTGAAAATCGGCGCTTCGAAAATATGGATTGACAATATCGAGGTCTACCAAGACCACATCTTTTGTCTTTTTCTTTATATCCAAGGCCAAATTGACCGCTAGATTGGTTTTACCGCTGCCGTAGTGCCCGACAATCACAACGATTCGTTTTAAATTAGTAACCATAAGCTCACCCTCTCATAATGAGTTGGAGTATTCTTTGTATTATAACACTTTCTTTTTTCATCCACAACATTTATAGGCGATTTTCAAGATTTACCACAAATTCGCTTTTAGTTATTGCCTTAATAAAGTGCAAAAACAACAAAAAAATCCTTCTTCTTTTAGAAAAAGGATTTTCTGGCAAAAGCTCATAAGAAACTAACTATTTTTTTCTTTTTTTCGCGGACATTACCGCATAAACCACAATCAGAACCACAGAAATTAAAAGCAGTGCTCCCATTACTCCTAAAAGCAAGCCGGAGTTATCCCCCGTATCCGGATTTCCTGCCAACGCCGGAACCGCAAGAGAAAGTGCAAACAATATTGCGGTAAACAAAGACATTAGTTTCTTTGATAAATAATGGATAGACATGGTAGAGATCCTCCTGATAAGACAATATGCGTCAGCACAATTTCTAGACACTTTTATTATACCAATTTCCTGTCCGCTGTCAACCGACTAACCTTCATTTTAATAATTTTGAATGATCTTAACAGTAAACTTGCAAAAGTAGTTAAGATAGTATAAAATAATCTTTATATTTTCTTTATATAAAAGCGTTAAACCATTGAACAAATAAAATTCGGAGGGAGAGTTCAGCTTTGCAAATTAATATCAGTATCCTGTCAGCATTTATTGTTTATTTTCTGATGATGCTGGCCATCGGGATTTACTTCTACAGTAAATCCAAAAACATCTCCGATTATTTCCTGGGCGGACGCGGCCTTGGCAGTTGGGTAACTGCTTTGAGCGCTCAGGCGTCGGATATGTCCGGGTGGCTTCTTTTGGGGCTTCCCGCAGCGGCCTTTTGGTCGGGATTGTCTGCTGGGTGGATTGCCATTGGCCTGGCAATCGGCACGTATCTTAACTGGAAATTTATTGCGGTTAAATTCCGGAAGTTTACTGCTGTAGCCAATGATTCGATCACGATTCCCCAATATCTGCAGAACCGTTTTTTGAGCCAGTCTACTTTGATCCGCAGCGTATGTGCGGTAATTATTTTTGTATTCTTTTTGGTGTATACTGCTTCCGCATTTTCTGCCGGAGCGAAACTGTTCCAGTATGTATTTAAATTGGATTATGTGGTTGCGCTGACGATCGGCTCCTTTATCATCATCGCATATACCTTCTTAGGAGGATTTATGGCAGTATGCTGGACCGACTTCATTCAAGGGACACTGATGTTTGTAGCCTTGGTTATTGTGCCCTTCGCGGCGGCGGCTAAAACCCCTGATTTTTCCTTTCAGCTGATCAGTGAATTAGGCGGAACCAACTATTTAAATCTGTTTGCAGACGCTTCAGGGCAAGTAGCTTTGGTAACCATTATTTCCGGTCTGGCCTGGGGACTCGGTTATTTTGGTATGCCCCATATTCTTACCCGCTTTATGGCGATTAAAGAGAGCTCAATGATTAAAAAGAGCCGTATTATCGCCATGATTTGGGTGATCATTTCTTTGTTGGCCGCTGTTATGGTGGGAGTTGTTGGGATTGCCTTCCTTGGCGGACGCGGCGCTTATACTGACGTAGGCGCTGCGGAAGTGATTTTTATGGACTTGGTTACCCATCTGTTCCCAGGACTTATTGCTGGCGTTCTGCTTTCCGCAATTCTAGCGGCAGCGATGAGTACCGCCGATTCACAGCTTTTAGTGGCGGCGTCTGCCGTTTCAAATGACTTTTATAAAGCCTTATTCAGAAAGAAGGCCTCCGATAAAGAGCTGATTTGGGTTTCCCGTATCGCGGTAATGGTAATTTCAGTGATCGCGTATTGTTTGGCATTGGATCCTAACAGTACGGTTATGGGCCTTGTGTCCTATGCTTGGGCTGGTTTTGGTTCTTCCTTTGGACCAGTCATACTGCTGTCCCTTTTCTGGAAACGCCTGACCTTGAAGGGGGCCGTCTCCGGTATGATTGTGGGCGGTGTTACCGTAGTTGTTTGGGAAAATGTATCCTTCCTTTCGGGCACCGGCCTCTACTCCCTGGTTCCTGGTTTCTTTATCGCTTTGGCAGTAATTGTCCTTGTTTCCTTGATTGATAAGGAACCGTCCCAGGAAGTAAAAGATTTGTTTGAGCGGGCGCATAACTCTACAATCTAAATTTAACGAGTTATAAAAAATAACGGAAAAATACCGTTTTACTTCGGACCTCGTCCGAGAATGGTTTCGCTTTTTTGGAAACCATAAGATCCCTTTCCCGGTCTGCGCCCCCAAAACGCACAGCGTTTTGCCGCCAACGGCGGGAGCAAATCTTCGATTTGCCAAGGCGCGGCTATATAAAAAAAGAAGCCTTCCGCGGAAGGCTTCTTTTTTTGATCGCTAATAGCCCAAGGGTTCTCCTACAATGATCACTTTAATTCTTCCCTTTTCTCTTTGCTGGGCGTGAATTACATAGGTGCAGCAGATACGTCCGTCGCTGCGGCAGTTGGCGCAGCCCCCCAGGACCTTACAAGGGGTTTGGCAATCAAGCCGCATGGCATTTGCCGGCGCCGAAATATTTTTTACCCGGTCAGCCGCTGCGTTTAAGTCTTTTACGATCTTATTATAGCCCACTACCAGAATGACGCTTTTCGGCCCAAAAGTCAATGCGGCCACACGATTGCCCATTCCATCCACATTATAGAGTTCCCCCGTTTCTGTTACAGCGTTGCTGCTGGCAAGGTAGGTGTCGCAGTCGAAGGCTTGGATAAAAATCTGTCGGCGCTGTTGCGGGGTAAGGCCCGGTACATCCCGGTCGAGAAGGTTGTATTTTTTACTATTTCTAAGATGATCAATGACGCCGGATTCGTACAAGCTCATAGAACCGCCGAAAGATACCGTTTCCCCATCTCCAATCAGGCTGTCTACCAACTTTACCGCATCTTCCTTCGTTTTTGCGTAATAAGCGTCCATCTTATTATTCTGTAGATTTCCAATGGTCTTGTTAATTCTTTTTTCCATGATGGCTTTTAAACTCATATCCATACTGTCTACCCCCTTAATAACATTTACTCAAAAATAAATTTTTCCAAATCTGCAATATCTGCGGCGATATAGGCGGCGCCTAATTTTTCTTTCTCCGCTTTTTTTAAACCGCCGCATCCATATTCTACCCCAATGAAATCAACACCCGCTTCTTTCGCACCAGCGGCGTCAACCGATGTGTCTCCGATTAAGACAACCTTACTTTTATCTGAAACGCCAAGACGCTCCAGACAATGCTCGATAGTCTGAGCCTTTGTAATATTTTTTATGTCGTCGCTGCCTTGGCAAGCGTCGATTAAATGATCGATCTTCAAGTAGTCAAGAAGCCACTTGGCAGAGGAATCCGGCTTTAAGGTAGCGACGCCGATAAGCATCTTATTTTCCCGCATTTTTTCAATCAGCGGCACCAATCCTTCGTATACAACGCTGTTATAAATTCCAGATGCTTGGTAATCGCTGCGAAAAAGCTGTACCGCCTTTTGGGTGGTTTGCTCATCGGCCCCTATGTAGTTTTTAAAAATATAACTTACCGGGGGTCCGATAAATATTTTAAGCAGTTCCGGGGATGGTTCCGGCATCCCCAGTCCTAAGAAAGCCTGTTTAAGACTTTGAAATAATCCGGCGGAAGTATCAATCAAGGTTCCATCCATGTCCCATAAGATAACCTGGTATTTCATCTGATAATAAATCCCTACTTCTTTCTTTAACTTATTTATAAAGTATACCACAGTTTAAAGAAAGCAGGCAACATACAGAAGTAGCTTTGTAACAAAATCCTGAAAAATCCATAATATAGTACATAAAATATTGGATAAACGGGGGGATTGTTATCAAAACCGCAATTTTAACCATGGAAGAGCAGCCAGGTAGCATGGTCTTTTCTCAATTAGATTATTTTATTGAAAAAGATCTTTCTCCCCGCTTAATCCTGCGGGAACATTGCTTTGGTTGTTTTAATCAGTTTCCGTCAGAGGTTGTTACTATTACGGACACCTTCTGTAAAAAGCCGGTGGATAGATATGACTATTCCCAGCCATTCACTCCAGTGCCCCAGCAGTTTTTTTATCTCAGCGAAAAACTTGCGCAGGAAATCGCAGCGGCATTAAAGGGAGTTGAACTGTGTATCCTCTATGACATCCTCAGCAGAGGCGATAAGTTAATCTTTAACACGGCATTGCGTACAGCGCTTATGGAATATCCAAAGCTTTCCCTTCTTTATCTTTCTCACTACTCCCCTACTCCTAAAATATACGGCCTTTCCTGGCCGAAAAACGCCAGATTTCTGCCGTTGCCCAATACTACTTATCTCTGCCATACACCGGAAGAACTCCTGGGTGTATGTCGGCAGTTTGATGTTTTGCCTTCCTCCTGCCGATTATTTTTTTCACAAGACGACTTGTTTGCCTTCCTCCAAGAGAAAAAAACAGTCCCACTTTGTTAAATACAAAAGTGGGACTGTTATACCTTTAAAAGCTGCGTCCGGAGCCTCCGCCGGAGAAACCACCGCCCCCGCCGGAAAATCCTCCTCCCCCAGAGAATCCGCCTCCGCCGCCGGAAAATCCTCCAAAACCGCCAAAGCCGCTTCCAGGGAAATTTCCTCCTCCAAACGGCCCGCGATGATTGTGATAACGGGAACCGCGTCTGCGGAATAATACCGGAGAAATGCCAAACATGAATACGAGAATAAGCACCATGATGAGCAGATCCATATTTTCGGAAGAATCCTCCTGCTGCAGTGCATCTTCATAACCTGCAAGGCTTTCCAGCCCATATTCTTCCATCACATTGGCAAGCAACGCGTTGTAAAGTTCATAGGAGCCCGTGTCAAAATCTCCCTGCTTATAATAAGAAAGGGCATAATCGTCGATCAGCCGCCCCACCTTGGCGTCGTTTAAAGCGCCTTCCAAACGGGTCCCTACCTCTACACGGATTTCTCCATCCTCTGTGGCTAAAAGAATCAGCAGGCCATTATCCTCCTGTTCCCCTCCGATACCCCAGCTGCGCCCTACTTCCAATCCATAGGACGCCGGATCCTGGCCATCCAACGTTTGTACTGTCAAAATAACGATCTGTGCTTTGGTTTCTTTTTCCAACGCAGCCGAATGGCTCATAATATAATCCTTAGTTTGCTCGGAAAGCACCCCTGCATAATCGTTTACATAAAACTGATCCGTAGGCTTTGGTATGGCGCCGCAAAACAAAGCGGCAATCATTACAAGGGCCGCCGCTAAGGAAAAAAGCCGTTTATATTTTTTCAAGTTTACTCACTACTCTCTATCTTTCACAAACACTTTTAGCTAAAATCCACCTGCGGGGCATCCTGAGCGGAATCCGGGGCCGTAAAGTACTCTGCCTTTTCAAATCCGAATATACCTGCAAATAAACTCCCAGGGAATCGGGTAATTTTCAGATTATACTCTTTTACCGCCTCATTATAGTCGGTCCTTGCCACGGTAATGCGATTTTCGGTCCCAGAAAGTTCATCCATCAGCGAGATATAACCCTGGCTGGACTGGATTTCCGGATAATTTTCCACTACCATCAAAAGACGGGATAATGCGGAACTGAGCTGATCGTTGGCCGCCGCTTTTTCTTCCATAGACTGTGCGCCTGCAAGCTGCGTTCTGGCCTCAGTCACACTGTCGATTACCGACTGCTCCTGAGCGGACAGACCTTTTACCGTTTCTACCAAGTTAGGGATTAAATCCGCGCGGCGCATTAACTGGGCGTCAATAGCGGCCTGGGCAGTATTGACATTTTCTCTGGTACTGATCATTCCATTGTACACTCCGACCGCCATAACAGAAAAGACGACCAGCAGCGCGATTACAACAATCAAGGCAATCATGCCTGTGGATAATTTTTTCATTTTAGTGCCTCTTTCTTTTTTATTACTAGAGATTTTAGATATTTAAATATTTATCCGCATTTTATCACGATTTTGTCATATTTTCAATATTTCTAGGTAAGAGTTCACAAATTACTGATCTTTTCTTCTTCAAAATTTAACAATAAAAAATTTAAAAAACTCACACAAACTGTATTTTTTGTGATATTATATAAATAATACAGTTAATTATTGTTTAGTAAGCAAGGATTTTGTACTCCTTGCTTTTTTTAAAGAAGAAAGAGGTTATAAAATTACATGAGCAATCCTTTATTTGATAGTTTTGATTTATCCCCGGAACTTCACCGGGCGATTGAAGATATGAACTATACAGAATCCACTGCAATTCAGGCACAGGCGATCCCCCTGATCCTTTCCGGCAAAGACGTCATCGGACGCTCCAGCACCGGTACCGGAAAAACTGCCGCATTTGGACTTCCTGCGGTAGAACTGGTCGCCGCATCCGGTTCGAAAAAACCACAGGTGCTGGTGTTATCCCCTACTCGGGAACTTGCTATGCAAATTACGGAAGAAATGCGTAAATATTCGAAATATAAACAAGGTGTCAGTATCGCTTGTGTTTATGGCGGAGCTCCTATGGATAACCAAATCCGCCAATTGAAAACTGCAAATATTGTTATCGGCACCCCTGGCCGGTTAATGGATCATATGCGCCGGAAAACCTTAAAGCTGGATGAACTGAAAATGGTTATCCTGGATGAAGCGGATGAAATGCTGAATATGGGATTTTTGGAGGATATCCAAACAATTCTTACTGAGACTCCGGAAGATCGGCAGACCATTTTGTTTTCTGCAACTATGCCGCCGGCAATTCTAAAGATTACTAAGCAGTTCCAAACTGATCCGGAAATGGTGGATATTCAATCCTCCCAGCGTACGATCAGCACAATACAGCAGTATTATTATCAAGTCCCTCAGGCCCGAAAGATGGATGCCATCAACCTGCTGCTTCAATTTAATGATTGTAAGCGTTCGGTCATCTTTTGCAATACGAAAAAAATGGTGGATGACATGGTAGAGTATCTAAATGACCGGGGATTTAAAAGCGCCGGGCTTCATGGAGATATGAAACAATCTGCCCGCAGCCAGGTGATGCAGTCGTTTCGCGATGGAAAAATTCATGTTCTGGTAGCTACTGATGTTGCGGCTAGAGGAATTGATGTAGAAAATATTGAAGCTGTCTTTAATTATGATATCCCACAGGAATTTGAATATTATATCCATCGGATTGGCCGAACCGGCCGCGCCGGAAAAGAAGGCTCTTCCCATACCCTGGTTTGCAATTATAAACAGGTGGGGACAATAAAAGAATTAAAACGATTTATCAATGCGGAAATTATAGAATCTCCCCTTCCTTCCCCGGAAAGCATTATGCACAAGCGCCGAGAAAAATTTATCTCTAAAATTGAAAAGTGTTTGGCGCTGGAAGAATATCAGAGCTGGGGGGAAACGGTGGAACAGATCGCTCAGCAAGGTTATGAGCCAAAAGATATCGCCTGCGCACTTTTGCAGATGATGTCCGCCAAGGATAAAAAATTGGTTCCCGCCTTTAAAGGTCCGGTAGCTGCCAACCGTACTGATAGACGGGGCGGAAAGCGTGTGGTCCTTAATGTGGATATCGGCAGAAGCCAGCGAATCGGCCCGAACTTTATCGTCGGTGCAATTGTCGACGCTACCGGCTTACCTTCTCGCTCTATTGGGAAAATTGATATTTTTGATCATCATTCTGTAGTGGAAATGTTTGAAAACGACGCCTTGACTGTATTGGAGAATATGGAAAACGCTACTATTAAAGGCCAGCCGGTTACATTTACCCTTTCCGGTGTTAAACCGAAAGCTCTTTATAAGCAAGGGAACCGACATGAGGGTAAACACGGTGCGAACCGTCCGGCGTTCCGGGAAAAAAATTCTCGTTCTTCTTATCGGGAGGGGAAGCCCTCACGTAAACGCTCGAACGTCGCTGTTTAACAAAATAAAAAGCCTGCGCTTTGCTGACTACGCATAAGGAAGTTTTTTGAAATGTAGATGGAGTAACACTTTTCGGGGTGTTACTCCGTTTGCGTTTATGCAGATATTTGCTTGTATTCAGCGGGATTATCCTTAACTGTCTGTATAAGTTTTTGAAGTTCCGCCTCGTCCGGCTTTTGAAATAACCCGATTGCTGTAAAGGTAATATCCACTTTTACGGAATTGTGAGAATGCTTCTTTTCGGGATTATGGATTTCTATGCGTTTGATTAGCTTGTTTACAATCGTGGGGGTAAGCTCCTTGACCTCGGTAAACTCCATCAAGCCCTGATACAAGGTTTTCATATCCACCGTCTTTTTCTCAGCGTCACGAAGTTCTTTCTCACAATTGGATATAAGCACTTCCAATTCCTTTTGCTCTTTTTCGTATGCAGCAGCCATTTTGGAATACCTGTCATCAGGAAGCTTGCCGATTACATTATCTTCATAAATACGAGTGAAAAGCTTATCTAAATCTGCAATACGTTTTTTACTGTTTTCGAGAGTTTGCGTTAATTCGTGAACTCTCTTTTGCTGTAATGAGGATTGTTTGTTCTGTTGGATTATGCGAAACACCGAACCGTAACAGCGAACAAAATCTGCCAAAGCCGATATTTCGTCAAGCACAATCTGTTGCAAAACCACATCACGGATATAATGGATTGTGCAGGAACCTCTGCCGTCTTTATAGTTGGCACAGCGGTAAAATTCCTGATTTCGTTTCAAAGATTTTGCCGCACAAAAATGAAGCTTGGAGCCGCAATCAGCACAGAACAGCAATCCCGCAAATAGGCTCTGTCTGCCTGTTGCCGTATTTCTTCGCTTGTTTTTTCGCAGTTCCTGAACTCTCAGCCATATCTGCTCATCAATGATTGCTTTTTGAGTGTTGGAGATAATCTGGTACTCCTCTTTTGGCTTATGAACCTTTTTATGCACCTTGTAGCTGACGGTACTGGACTTTCCGTTTACAGTACATCCTGTGTATTGCTGATTTTCAAGAATATTTCTTATCGTTGCGCAGTCCCATCCGTACACATTTGCCGGAGTGGGATTGCTGTGCTTTCTGCCTATCGAATCATAATATGCAGACGGTACAAGTACTTTCTCTTTTTCAAGCTGTTTGGCAATTTGCAACGGACCTTTACCAGCTAAGCAGAGATTAAATATCTTGCGGACAACCTCTGCCGCAGGTTCATCAATGTACCATTGTTCTTTGTTGCCTTCAATTTTCTTATACCCATAAGCTACCGTTGGCGAAACTCTTTTTCCCTGTGAAGCCTTGAGTTCATTGACGGCACGGATTTTCTTGCTTGTCTGCGCCGCATACCATTCGTTGAAAATACTGTAAAAGGGCAGCATTTCCATACCTTCGCCGGTGGTGCTGTTTACATTTTCCTGAATAGCGATAAAGGTAACGCCTAAAGATGGATAAACAACCTGTGTCAATCTGCCCATTTCCACTTGCTCACGACCGAAACGGGAAACATCTTTTACGATAATCGTGCCCACTTCTCCGTTTTCAACCATTCGCTGCATACGCTGAAAATCTGGACGGTTAAAGGTAGTCCCACTTACTCCATCATCTACGAAAAATTGAGGATGCAAATATCCGTGTTTCTTAGCGTAATCCAAGAGAATTTCCTTTTGGAAAGAGATTTGTCAAGGGTGTTTTTTACAAAAACCTTTGCGGTAATCTATGAATTTATTTTCTTTAATTTCTTAATAAAAGATAGGCAAACGTCAGTGAATCTAAATTTCCATGTTATAAAAGAGAACTTGAAACGCTCAAAATTAAAATTAGTATGAACTTCCCAATTCAGCCTTGACTTCTTGCGGGTTTCCCTATACAATAAAAAGCAAATTATTCAAAGAAGGGAATTGAAAGACTTACTATGGACAACGCCGACAGTAGCGACGCTGATCGAAGTAACAATAACTATAAATTGAATAGATTTTATATATAATAGGCATAACCTGCGTCCAATTGTTAGACAGCAGGCTATGCCTATTTGTGTTCTTTTTTGCTGACCACCGCTGAAAGGCGGTCAGAATATAAATTTTATCAAAGAAAGGAGTGATTGATCCATCATGGATCGACACAGACAGACGCCTTGGCACGCACTGAAACTTACGGAGGTTTATGAGACTTTACATACCTCCGAGGAAGGATTAAGTGATGCCGAGGCTGCCGAAAGGCTGGAAAAATATGGGCGCAATGCATTGCGCTCGAAACCGCCCAAAACCATTCTTCAAATGCTGAAAGCGCAGATCATTGACCCGATGGTACTTATCCTCATCGGCGCATCCGCTTTTTCCGCAATTTTGCAGGAATGGACGGAAGCGGCGGTAATCTTTGTTATTGTAATCGTCAACGCTGTCATTGGTATTGTGCAGGAAAAGAAGGCACAATCCTCTTTGGAGGCGCTTCGCAACATGAGCGCCCCAACGGCCCGTGTTCTGCGCCAGGGGGAGGAGACCGTAATTCCCGCCAGCGAGCTGGTAGTGGGTGACGTTGTGATGCTTGGCGATGGGGACATGGTTCCGGCGGACTTACGCCTGATAGATTCCGCCAACTTGAAGGTGCAGGAGGCTTCTTTAACGGGCGAATCCGTCCCTTCTGAAAAGGAAGCGGAAGATTTGCTGCCGGAAGACTGCCCCCTGGGCGACCGCAGTAATATGGCATACACCTCCGCTATTGTCACATACGGACGGGCGACCGGCGTTGTGGTAGCCACCGGCATGGATACCGAGGTAGGCAACATCGCCGGTATGCTGGACAATCAGGACGATACGGATACGCCCTTAAAGCGAAAGCTGAACGCAGTTGGTAAGACATTGACCATTGTTGGACTAATCGTCTGTGCCCTGATCTTTGCCATCGGTGCTTTCTATCAGCGCCCGCTGATTCCGCAGTTCCTGGTTGCGATTTCGCTGGCAATCTCTATCATCCCGGAAGGTCTGCCTGCTACAGCCACTATTGTAATGGCGCTGGGCGTGCAGCGTATGGCTAAGAAAAACGCACTGATTCGTAAATTGCCCGCAGTGGAAACCCTGGGTAGCGCCACCGTCATTTGCTCCGATAAAACAGGTACGCTCACACTCAATAAAATGACGGTAACACACATTGCGGTCAACGGAGATTTTGAAAACGGCACAACTACCCCGGTTGAAAATGCTACCAACCAGCATCCCGCGGTCTATAAGGAATTGGTTTATGCAGCGGCTCTCTGCAATGACGCCAGCCTTGACCCGGATAGAAAGGGAGAAATCATCGGTGACCCCACAGAGGGTGCGCTGATCTATCTGGCACAGGCGTTTGGAATCGACCATGAAGCCCTGGAGGATGATTATCCCCGCCTTTTTGAGCAGCCTTTTGATTCTGAGCGTAAGAGGATGACCACTGTTCACCGCATCAATGAAAAGTGGATTTCTTATACCAAGGGTGCGGTGGATGAAATGCTGCCCCTGTGTACTCACATTCTGACTTCGGAAGGTGTGCGGCCTATTACGGAGGCTGACAAAGAAAACATTACAAAACTTTGCCTTTCCATGTCGGAGGGTGCCTTGCGTGTGCTTGGCTTTGCCATGCGCACCCTCATGGAGCTACCTACAGATGATGATGATGAGAATGTAGAATTTGACATGACTTTTGTGGGTGTGACCGGAATGATCGACCCGCCCCGAAAGGAAGTAGCCGATTCCGTGCGTACCTGCCGTCAGGCGGGCATCCGAACGATTATGATCACCGGCGACCATAAGGTGACAGCCCTTGCCATTGCGAAAGAGCTGGATATTTACCGAGAAGGCAACACCGTCGTATCCGGTGAGGAACTGGATACGATGACGGATGACGAATTGGACGATGCGGTAAAAACAACAACCGTCTTCGCCCGTGTATCCCCTGCGGATAAACTGCGTATCATCCAGAGTTTGAAACGCACCGGTGAAGTAGCGGCTATGACGGGTGACGGTGTCAATGACTCCCCCGCCCTGAAAGCAGCGGACATCGGTGTTGCGATGGGTATCACCGGTACGGATGTGGCCAAGGATGCCGCCGACATGATCTTGCTGGATGACAGCTTTACCACGATTGCTTATGCCATCAAGGAAGGCCGTCGTGTCTACCGCAATATCCAGAAGGTAATCCAGTTCCTTTTGGTTGGTAATATTGCAGAAATTCTAACCTTGTTTGTTGCAACCCTGTTTAACTGGGATGCACCCCTTCTGGCCGTTCACATTTTGTGGGTAAACCTTGCCACGGCCACCTTGCCTGCCCTTGCACTGGGTGTTGATCCGGCCAGCAAGAACATTATGAAGCATAAGCCAGTAAAATCGGGCACTCTGTTTGAAAAAGATCTGGTACGCCGTGTTATTATACAAGGCATCTTTGTGGCGGCCATGACCACCTGCGCTTACTGGATCGGCGCAAGCATGGGCGGGCATGTGACCGGTCAGACAATGGCGTTCTGTGTACTGGCCTTCTCGCAGATGCTTCGCGCTTTTAATCAGCGCTCCAATACGGAGCCTATCTGGGTGCGGGCAGAAGGGATCAATCCTTGGTTGATCGTTTCCTTCGTGGTATCTGCTCTTCTGATGGCGTGCATTCTGCTTGTTCCTGCGCTGCAAAATGCGTTCCGGTTGACCTTGTTGGATGGCACACAGTGGCTAATCGTCATTGGGCTGTCCCTTATGTCAATCCTACAAGTAGAAATTGTAAAGACCATTAAAAAGCATATTCATAAATAAGCAAAAAGGCGGAGGGGGCACCCTCCGCCTTTTTTGAAAGAGATAATTATCTGTATATATTACTGGAAGGCATACAGCATTGTTGCTGCCCTGGATGACTTCTACGCTTGCTATACGCAAGCGTCAAACCTCCCCGCGTATAAAAAGACCGCCATCTCAAGGAGCTACTGCTCACCGAGATGGCGGTCTTCTGTTATTGCGGCATATAGCATTCTTTCGGGGCTCTCGCGGGCAGCAGCTTTTCAGCCCATGCTTCATCAGTTTCACTCAGTTGCGGCGCATTTCGCAGGATCCAAAGCAAATATCGGTACGGATCCAGCCCGTTTTCCTTCGCCGTTTCAATCAGGCTGTAGATCAAGCTGCTGGCCCGCGCGCCACCGGCTGTATTGGCAAACAGCCAGTTCTTCCTGCCCATCACGAAGGGCTTGATGCTGCGCTCGGCGCGGTTGTTGCTCAGCTCTAGACGGCCATCCTCCAGATACCTTGTCAGGTACGGCCACTGCTCCAACAGATAGTGAATGGCCCTGCCCAACGTGGATTTCGGGACTGTTTTCACCTGCATCTCATTTGTCCATGACAACAGCGCGTCTAAAACAGGTTTCTCCTGTTCCAGCCGCTTTTCATACCGCTCCTCCGGCGTCAGCTCCGCAAACGCCTGCTCCAGCTTGAAAAGCCGGGAGCAATAGCATTCGCCAATCGCTGCCGGGGAGTCCTTTTGCATCTCCTTAGGCAGCGTTTGCAGTGCCTCGTCAAATTTTCGCCGCGCGTGGGCCCAGCACCCAACCACCCGGATATTCTCAGGAAGCTTGTGGTAGCCCTGGTACCCATCCGCGTGCAGCCATCCTGAGAAGCCTTGCAGGAAACGCTCGGCGTGCTCCGCTTTCCTCGTGGGCTGATACTCATACAGCACAATGGCCTGTTTTGCGCAGCCGCTGGTGCGGTACAGCCACATGTAGGACTTGCTGGTGGAGGAACGTCCCGGCTCTCTCAACACCTGCAAGGTCGTCTCGTCGGCGTGCAGCACAGTCTCCCTGCAGAGCTGCTCGTGCAGCGTATCGTAGACCGGCTGCAGCCACTTCTCCGAAGAGTTCAGCAGCCAGTTGGCCATGGTCTGCCGGGACAGCTTCAGCCCCTGACGATTAAATTCCTGTTCCAGCCGGTACAGCGGCGAGTACATGACAAACTTCTGCGCTGCCAGATACGCCACCGCCTCCGCAGAGGCAAAACTGCCGGGCAGCAGTGAGGGTTCTTTCGCTGCCTTCACAATGTTGGCCTCGCCAGTCTCCTGCTCACAGTTCTTGCAGGCGTAGGTGTAGTATACATCCTCGCGAACCCAGAACTCTGCCGGCTTCATCTGCAGCGTCCGGCGAACCTCTTTGCCGATCTCAACCAACTCGCTTCCGCAGGCAGAGCAGATCCGCTCATTCTCCGGCAGACGGTGCTCCACCACCTCGGTGGGAGTACCCTTTGGAACGACATCCAGCACATTGCCGGACTGCCGTTTGCGCTCGTGTGCCTTCACGGTGATCTGCTTCTCCGTGGCGGCCTTTGTGCCGAAGGCGTAGGCTTCCAGCTCGTTGTAGGTCAGGCTCAGCTGATCCATGACCATCTGCTCCGCCTGCTCTGAAGAACGGCCAAACAGCTTTTTCCTGGACAGCTTCAGCTGCTCCAGCAGCCACTCATTTTGCAGCGTAAGGCTGGTAATGACTTGAGCTTGCTCCTGCTCACGGGCAGCAAGCTTTGCTTCCAGTCTTGCATGTTCCGCCTCAAGCTTGATGCGCTCTGCTTCAAGCCTTACTCGCGTTGCTTCCATCTGCGCATTTTCTTGCTGCAAACGCTCATATTCCGCACGGGAAATGGTCACCATTTCTTCCGTGTTCCTTGTCTGCATTTCTTTGTTTTCCATGTAGATATTATACCACAGAACACGGCAAAAAGCCAGTGTTTTCAATGGTTTCCAGCCACTTTTTCTCTGCTTAGACTGTGGTCAATCCCATTACTGGGCGATGGGCTTTCGGCTGCTCGATCTGCAGCCCCTCCATAAGCCAACGGTACTGCTGCGGCGTTAAGGTTTTTACCTCAGATTCAAAACGCGGCCATTGATACGCGCCCATTTCCAGTCGTTTGTACAGCAGGATGAAGCCATCCTTTTCCCAGTACAAGCCCTTGATCCGATCCCGCCGCCGTCCGCAGAACAAAAATAATGTGTTGGTAAATGGATCTAACGCAAACTGCTGCTGGACGAGGCGTGCCAGACCGTCTATACCTTTGCGCAGATCTGTGTAGCCACAGGCAATATAGACTTTGTCTGCGCCGGTGAAATCGTTCAGCATGGGCGCAGCAGCTCCACCAGCATTTTCAGCTGTTCTGCATCGCATCCCGAGTAAATGTCCAGACTGGCACTGCCAATATGCAGCGTGGCGCAACGTTCTGCAACGTTGCGTGACACCTGCTTCGGCGCCGGCAGCTCCGCAAAGGTCACGGTCGTTGATGGCGGTGTTCCGTTGCTCCGCACTCCCGTCAGAAGTTCCCGCTCCCAACGGTAATAGGTGGTTGTTGTAACGCCCTGCTGCCGGCACCATTCGCTTACGGAGAGACCGCTGCCCCGGCATTCCTGTATAGCTATGTTCCATTCCTGCTTCTTGGCTTCGTGTTTCAGTTCATTGCTCGTCATTTACTGTACACCCCTGAACGTTATAGTGGTGGGAAGTTTCGCAACTTCCCACCACTATTGTCCCATGTCTGTCCAGCCGCCCTCAGCTTTGACGGTTACTGCTATACGGTGGAGGAAGCAAGGAACGCCTTTGACTCTCTCTATTCCTGGATGCGCCGTTGCCGGTTGCAGCCAATGAAAGACGCTGCCACCACACTACGCAACCACAAGGAGAAGATACTGGCCTACTTCTACCACCGCATTACCAACGCTGTCTGTGAGGGTATTAACTCCATGATACAGGCAGCCAAACGGAAAGCCCGTGGCTTTAATACCTATGAGGGCTTTGCCTCGATGATTTACCTGTTGCTGGTAAACTCCAACTCGCTGTCCCTAACCCTTTCTAAATACTCCTATCCACTAAAACGGGAGTAGAGCCTTTATTTGTATGCTTTGTGCGGGAAAATAGCATTTATACCGGTTCGGTCGACATGGGGATTGTCCTTTTTCCATACATCCCCGGAAAATGCGATGCGAATCCTTACGGTGTAGATGGCTCATGGGACATAACGATAGAGCATCTATTAATTTCTGCTGCTGAAAAGAGATTTGTCAAGTTCTTTTTATTTTTCCTCTTTTGTGATAACACCATTATGTGAAAGCAAATAGATTATGAAAAAGCCGCCTAAGCCGGCTGCGATACATACTATTAACTCCCTCCAAGCGGGGATTCCAGGGAAAATACTGGCGACGGATCCAAGGATGAAGCCAAGGATGACCAAATATGTAAATCGCGGGTAGCGCATCATTGCTTTTTCTAATAACTTGGCTGTTAAAATAATACCAACGATACCTCCTAACAACATGGGAATCAGAAAAGACAGTTGAAATGTTTGAATGGCCGTTATTGTTTCGTCATACAACCCTAACAACAGCAGAAAATAAGATACGCTGACACCGGGAAGAAGCAGTGCGATTGCGGCAATTGCTCCTGCGGCGAACAAACTCAAAAATCCTGATAATCCAGTTAATTGTCCAATATTTTCCGAACGGAACGGAAATACTGATATGCCGACAACAATCAGTACGCCAAGAGAAATATACGCAGGGACTCTCCATGAGAACGCATGAATTTTTGATTCGCGGATTATCATGGGAATTCCCCCAATCACTGCTCCTATAAAGAAATACATCGTCGGTTTCGGGTATGTAGTTATTAAATAAGAGATCGGATTTGAAAGCAACGCCATTCCGACCATTGCCCCAATACAAAACACAAGCAGGAAGCAAAAGTTCCTGCTTTTTTTCTGACGAAATGAGCTGACGGCGGAAATAAGAGAACTATAGATGCCAAGAATCATGGCCATTGAACCGCCGCTGACACCCGGAACCAACATCGTTCCGCCGACAATACACCCTTTCACAGCGATGGAAAAGTAGTTTTTCCAATGCCGCGTTATTCGCCGTGGTTCATTGGATATCCTCCTCAAAATGTTCCAAATTTTTAATCTGTCCAACGACATTGATCACATCACCTTCACGGAAGCAATATTCCGCCGCAAAATTCACATCTGTATGGCCGTCATGTTCAACGGCGATAATGTTTACTCCATAACGGCGGCGGATGTTCATATCCTGAATGGTCGTGCCAATCAGTTTTTGAGACACCTGGAGACGGCGCACCTCAGCATTGCCGCTCAATGCGATAGAATCCAGAAAACTATTATACAGCAGTCCTTTGCCAAGCCGTATCGCCATATCTCTCTCAGGGTATACGACCGATGCTCCCAGTTGTTTGAGCGCTTCGCCATGAATAAAGCTTGTTGCCTTTGCTATGACATGTCCGACGCCCATTTTCAATACTGTCATGGTTGCAAGAATGCTGACATCAATTTGTTCTCCAATACATATCGCAACAACTTCACAGTTCTGAATCCCGGCCTCTTCAAGGGTCATTTGTTCCAGATTATCAACAACCAAAGCCATTTCCGTAAAGCGCCTGGCCTCTCGTACCCGCGTCTCGTCCTTATCGATAGCGATGACTTCTTTTCCCGCTGATGCAAGGCACTCCACCAGCGCCATACCAAAACGCCCCAACCCTATAATTCCGTAGGAATTTGCATTATTTTTCTTTTTCATTTTGCACTTCTCCTTGTATTATCCAATTGTGATAGATTCTTCCGTATAACGGATATTGGGCAAAGGACGATCTATCCAGAGCGTCAGCAAGGTAAACGCACCGACGCGTCCGGCAAACATCGTGAAAATTAACACCAGTTTGCTTGCCACACCGAGATCCGGCGTGATTCCAGTAGAAAGACCCACTGTACCAAACGCGGATACTTCTTCGAACATAAGCTGCACAAAACTGTATTCCGGCTCCAGCACACAGAGCAAAAACGTTCCGCCGCATACCAACAGCATGGAAAGCAGCGTAACGGTGCACGCCTTAGAGAACACTTCAAATGGGATACTGCGACGAAATGCGCCGATATGACGTTTGGTAAACAAGCTCCGTACATGCTGCACCAAAACAAAAAATGTACTTGTCTTGATACCACCGCCCGTAGAGCCAGGCGAGGCGCCAATAAACATCAGTACGATCAAGGTGAATAAGCCTGCATTGGTAAACTCGCCAATGGGATAGGTAGAAAATCCTGCCGTACGTGCAGATACGCTCTGAAAAAACGCACCCATCCATGTCACATTCTCGGTTGCCTTTAAAAGCAGCGTACCGCCCAAAAGCAGAGCAAGCGTTGTTGACAAGACCACTTTGGAATGAAGAGTCAATTTCCGGAAGGACCGTTTTTTCAATATGTCTAAAATTACAAGAAAACCCAGTCCGCCGAAAATGATCAGGCCACATGTAGTCAAGTTCAGCAGAACATTGCTTTGATATGGGATTAAATTTCTCAAGCCGCCCAGAATGTCAAAGCCGGAGTTGTTGAAGGCGGCGATGGAGTGGAAAATGCTGATCCAAAGCGCTTTCAGGACGGGGTAATCCTGCACAAATACGATGAAGCTCAAAATAACACCTGCCAGTTCAAAGCAGAAGGTCATGAGTAAAACCGCTTTAACAAGCCGGACAATGCCCTTGATCCCATCTATATTCAGGGCCTCTTTGACCAGGATCCGTCCTTTGATTCCGATATTTTTTCTCGCAGCCAAAATCAGTCCTACACCAATGGATGTAACGCCCAATCCGCCGATCTGGATCAGGGCAGCAACGACTACCTGACCAAAGAAGGTGAAGTGATCCGCAACGTCAATGGAAATCAAACCTGTCACGCAAACTGCACTGGTCGAGGTAAAAAGGGCGTCGATGAAATGTACCTTCGCATCATTTCGCACCGATACTGGCAGCATAAGTAAAAGTGCCCCAATCAATATCACCAGGGCAAACCCTATGGCAATTAATCGCCCTGGAGGTTGTTTTTTTATCTTCGCAAGCATATTTTTCTCCTCATCTGTTTTTCATAACAACGCTTTCCACAATATCTGCAATATGTTCACAGGTATCTGCACATTTTTCCAGATAGAGATAAATTTCCCGCCATACGAGAATATGCAACGGATCGATGTTTGTTCCGTGCAGACGGTACATACAGGAGATGAACAGTTCGTCCGATTCTTCCTCCAGACTGTTAATTCGAACAATACATTCGTGGAGTTTCTTGGAATGTTTGAAATGTGGAAATTCTTCCATCAATAAGCAGATTTCCTCACAGCAGCGGATAAGTACATCTACCATCTGGAAAGCGTCTTCACGTATGTCAGAAATATGATTGTAATAGATTCGAATCAGAACATCTTCAATTTTGTCGGTAAGATCATCCATGTTCTGGCTAATCTGCACCAAGTCCTCCCGATCAATGGGCGTAATAAACGCTTTCACCAAGGTGTTTATCAATTCATGTTTTTTGCTGTCGCCAGCATGCTCAATCTTATGCATTTCGTCCAGCTTTTCTTTTAAAGCTGTCGCATCAAAGTGCTCCAGGGTGTCTCTTAAAAAATACGCGGCTCGTCGTGAGCAATCTGCACAGTCCATAAAATTCTGAAAATAAAAAGAATCTTGTTTTTTCGACATTGTTTCCACCTCATACTGGTTATTATATTAACGCAAATGCATTTATGCTTAAAAAACGGCAATAAAGATTTTCGCTACCACGAAACTGATCAATCCACACCCCGGAAAAGTGAAAATCCACGTAAGCACCATATCCTTCACAACACCAAGATTGATGGCGGAAAGCCTTTTTACAGCACCAACGCCCATGATCGCGCTGGTTTTTGTATGGGTGGTTGAAACCGGAATGCCAAACAGACTGGAGAGCAACAGGCAGAACGCTGCGGCAAGATCGGCAGAGAATCCCTGATATTTTTCCAGTTTTACCATGTCCATACCCACAGATTTGATGATTTTCTCTCCGCCTACGCTTGTCCCAAGAGCCATGATGATACTGCACAGCAGCATTAGCCAGACCGGGATGGTCATTCCAGTAACACTACTCTGGCCATTTGAAAAAGCGATCCCTAAAAACAAAACGCCGATAAACTTTTGACCATCCTGTGCACCGTGCATAAAACTCATAGCTGCAGCACCGAAAATTTGCGCTGCTCCAAAAAAACGATTGGTCGTTCGGCGATCCTTAGAACTGCATATCAGCGTAACCAGTTTGCACATGATCCAGCCGATAGCAAAACCCAGCACAAGGCTCAGTACCAAACCGTAGAGCACCTTGGATCACTCATCCATATTGATCCCGTCAGTTCCGTTTTGAATGGCCAGAGCCGCTCCGGTCAAGCCGGCAATCAGACTGTGACTCTCGCTGGTGGGAATTCCTAAACGGGAAACACCTACGCTATACACCACAATGGAAAGCAGGGCGGCACACAAGGCAACGAGAGCGCTGTGCGTATCACCGCCAAAGTCAACCATGTTGCTTATGGTGGAGGCTACCGAGCTGTTGATCTGAGTCATAATTAAGACGCCAAGAAAATTAAATACCGCACTCATCAAAATGGCGCTGCGCACACGCATACATCGAGTCGTGATGCATGTTGCGATAGCGTTGGGCGCATCGGTCCAACCGTTTACAAAAATCACGCCCAATGTAAATAATACTGTGATGCATAAGATCGGACTTGATGAGACCCCTTCAAGAAATGCATTAAAAGAAAAATCCACAATTTCCCTCCTCAAATCATTGGCAAAAAAAGAAGGCAGACCCTTCTGTGAGAAGTTCTGCCTTCTGTGCTTAATCAAATATCAGCAACTAATTTTTGATTAAAAACATTTTGGAATAAATAGAGATGCAAAAAGCTCTCTATGACAGACTCCACCACTTATTCCAGTTTATCATATTATCACAATATCTATATAATGTCAAGTGTGAGTGATCGCAGTCACTTCATTCTTTTTATCCGCTTCAAGATTTGCTCCATAGCGGCAATATTCTTGCGGCCTTTTCGTTGATATTTTTCGGCTCTACTCCAAAGTTAGTGGATAAAGGGATTTTGTGATATACTCTCTAGGGGGTGATACAGATGATAGCTAACTTTCCTGACATGATAGCCGGATCTCTCAACCTGAGTGAACCGTG
>NZ_JACRTD010000002.1 GCF_014385085.1 Youxingia wuxianensis
TTATATGTTTTGGCTGGTGTTTATTACGATGAGGTCCCACCTGTTCCCATCCCGAACACAGTAGTTAAGCTCATCCGTGCCGAAAATACTTGGGGGGAAACCCCCTGGGAAAATAGGTCTATGCCAGCTTTTATATTCCTCAATAGCTCAGCCGGTAGAGCATGCGGCTGTTAACCGCAGGGTCGTTGGTTCGAGTCCAACTTGGGGAGCCACGTTTTTGGATATACCGCTGCCTTTGCGGCGGCGGTATATTTTTTTAACCAGAGGTATATGGGCCATTAGCTCAGCTGGTTAGAGCAACCGGCTCATAACCGGTCGGTCCGGGGTTCGAGTCCCTGATGGCCCACCAACCTTTTGACCGGCGACTTCTAAGGTTTTCCCTGAAGCCTATTGACAGCACAGAGTGTATACGGTATAATAATCCTCGTTGATTTAAGCCCTGGCTGCTTAATGGCGGAAAGGACATTAGCGTTTGTGCCATGTGGAAATTATAGGGGCATAGCTCAGCTGGTAGAGCAGCGGTCTCCAAAACCGCGTGCCGAGGGTTCGAATCCTTCTGCCCCTGCCATTTTTTTGAAAGTTTTGTATGCTGCTATGGCTCAGTCGGTAGAGCGCGTCCTTGGTAAGGACGAGGTCACCAGTTCAAATCTGGTTAGCAGCTCCAATTTAAAAAGACAGGTTTGTAATCTGAAAGGATTGCGAACCTGTCTTTTTATATGAAAATATGAAAAATTTCTTGAATTAAAAGAAGGGAGCCTTTTTGTACTGGCTGTCTTATTTTTTTATATATACATCTAAGACTGTAAGCAGTTCCCCTTCTACAGAAAACCGAATTTCATATTCAGCATATTCCATACCGTAGATGCGATCAGGAGAACTTTGGTAGGCAGGGCGGGGGTCGTGCGCTAAAACGGCAAGCAGCGGCTCCCGTTGCTCAGGAGCAACCCGGTCGAGCAACTCTTTGGAAATATGAACCTGGAGAGATATTTCCTGGTTTTGGGAGGCGAACCCGCCGGCAGCGTCAGGATGAGAATCAGTATAAGGAAGGTACGGCTTGATATCATAGATCGGGCTGCCGCTCATTAAATCCGCCCCAGAAATATACAAAACAGGGCCGTCCTCCCCTTTTAGAATGATCCTTTCCAGGCGGACGCAAGATAGTCCGATAGGGTTTGGACGGAAGGGAGAACGGGTAGCGAATACTCCCATACGAAGATTTCCGCCAAGACGCGGCGGTCGAACCGTGGGAGACCACTTTTCGCGGATAGCCTGGGAAAACTGCCAGATTAGCCAGAGATGGGAATAACCTTCCAATCCCCGAAGCGCGTCGGGGTTGCGATATTCCGGCTCAAAGATGATTTTAGCCTTCAGTGTGTCGATCAAACCGCTTTGGCGGGGGATACCGAATTTTGTAGGAAAATCGCTGTAGATCCGGGCGATGATCTGTAAAGGGGGAGTATTTGGCATAGGAACACCTCGCTTTAAAAACAAGAGATAATTTGTCTGTGTTTATTATACAGGATATCTATTTATATAGACAGTGGAAAACCAAAAATAATATGTTTTTCGATTGGTATTCCGATTTTTTCGTTTTTTCAGATGCGTTTTACATGAAAATCAAAAAATCTATAAATAATTATGACATGTCGGTAACAAAATCAAAAATTTTTTTAATTAATTTGTAATAATATCTTGATTTTTTCATATTATATGTTATATTTAATATAGAGGAAGAGATTAAATCTTTCAAAGAAATAACAAACTGTATAATTTTATTACAAAATGTAACTTTTGAAAGGGGTAATAGTATGAAAAAACAAAATTCAAGAATTTTTTCCGGTTTTATTGGGATAACTTGTGCTGTTGCTGCCTTTATTTTCTTTTCTATTGCCGCGGGCGGTCTGGTGGAGTTCTCCAAGGATGTGGGTCTGGCCCTCTGGCTGAAGGAAGTGCTTTTGTATTCCTTCTCTAATAAATTTGCTTATAAACTGGTGGCGTCTTTAGTAATCGGATTTGGTGCTTACTTTGCTACAAATATGATCCTGTACAGCAAAGCGATGAAAGCGAAAAAAGCCAGCCGTGCTACCAGGGTAATATTTACCCAGAACGATCCGACGGTGGGAAAAACCGCATAATATTGCTTTTCATTTTTCTCCTTTTTTAATATGTAAACAGCCCGGCGTTTTATTGTTAAATGCCGGGCTGTTTATTACATATGCAGCCAAAGGGCGATTTTTCCAATCAGAATAAGAATGACCACGCACGCCACACAATAAAGCAGAATTTTCCAGACAGGCGGTGTTGGCCGCTGAAATATTGACATACGGCTCCCCCATTTTTATATTATTTGTAGGATCAGTATAACACAAGGGGTCAAAATTGAAAAGGAACGGTAAACTTACCTATTTTCTCTTGGGAGAGTTTGTGATATACTAGCCATATGAAAAATTTTTTCAAGTTTAGAAAAGCGGATACGATATACGGGCGACTTTGGCAGTTTTTAGGAATTTTGCTGGCGATTGCCGCCGGGGTGCTGCTTTTTTCGCTGGTGTTCCACTACCGCTGCCCAATCCGTTATACGTTAGGAGTTTCTTGTCCGGCCTGCGGGATGACCAGAGCGGCCAATTGTTTATTGCATCTTGATTTTGCCGGGGCGTGGGGGTATCATCCTCTTATATACTCCCTGCCGGTGTTTGCGGTAGTTTTGGGTTACGCTTACGTGTGGGACAAACGGGAGTTGCTTCACTCTAAATGGTTATGGAATATATTTATTGTCCTGTTCATTGCTTTTTGGTTTTGGCGGCTGATGCAGTTTTTCGGCGGGAATGATCCTGCGTTTTTGGAGCCTGGGGCGATCTTTCCTACTGTGCTGAGAAAAATGACAGGCCGCTAGAGAAAATTTGTTTTTATTTTAAAAGGAAAATAGAATACGATAATGGGAGGAACTACACAAATGTACAAAGACATCATGGACACAGTTGGTTTTGTGTCAAAATATGACCCGGAAATTGGGGAGGCAATAGGGAAAGAGCTTGCCCGCCAGCGCAGAAACATAGAGTTGATTGCGTCGGAAAATATCGTATCCCCAGCTGTTATGGCGGCGATGGGTTCGGTGCTTACCAACAAATATGCCGAAGGCTATCCGGCAAAACGGTATTACGGCGGCTGCGAATGTGTGGATATCGCTGAAAATATTGCTATTGAACGCGCGAAAAAACTTTTTGGCGCAGAGCATGTCAATGTACAGCCTCATTCCGGAGCCCAGGCAAATATTGCCGTGTATTTTGCTCTTTTGGAGTACGGTGACACAGTACTGGGAATGAACCTTGCTCACGGCGGCCATTTGACCCATGGCTCTCCGGTAAATATGTCAGGAAAATATTTTAAATTTGTTCCTTACGGAGTAGAGGACGACACCCAGGTAATTGATTATGATAAAGTGCGTTCCATCGCTCTGGAATGTAAGCCCAAGATGATCGTGGCGGGAGCTTCCGCTTATCCCAGAATTATTGATTTTGAGGCCCTGTCCAAGATCGCCAAGGAAGTGGGCGCTTACTTGATGGTGGATATGGCCCATATCGCTGGTCTGGTAGCGGCGGGAGAACATCCGTCTCCGGTGCCTTATGCGGATGTGGTTACCACCACCACCCATAAGACCCTGCGCGGACCTCGGGGCGGCATGATCCTGTGTAAAGAGGAATTGGGCGCGAAGATCAACAAGGCGATCTTCCCAGGAACCCAAGGCGGTCCGCTGATGCATACAATTGCTGCGAAAGCGGTATGTTTGGGCGAGGCCCTCACCCCGGAATTTAAAGCTTATCAGCACCAGGTAGTGCTCAACTGCAAAGCATTGGCCAGCGGCCTTGAGAAGAGAGGCTTTAAGATGGTTTCCGGCGGCAGTGACAACCATCTGATCCTTTTAGATTTAAGAAACTTTGATATCACCGGAAAAGAACTGGAGAAAAAGCTGGACGAAGTTTATATCACTGTGAATAAAAACGCAATTCCAAACGATCCTCAGAGCCCGTTTATCACCAGCGGCGTGAGAATCGGCACCCCGGCGGTAACCACCCGTGGCTTTAAAGAGGAGGATATGGATAAGATAGCAGAATTTATCTATCTTACCTGCACTGACTTTGAAAATAAAGCGGACTACATCCGGGCAGGCGTGCAGGCGCTGTGCGAAAAATATCCCCTGTACGAATAAGCGGACGGCAAGCGAACAAAATGCCCGGCCTGCGGACAAAGCAGGCCGGGCATTATATACACCGCAGACAAAAAGGAGGAAAGACCATGGGGGCTCCGCTAGCGGATAAAATAAGGCCTTTAACCCTGGATGACGTAGTAGGACAGGAACATCTTCTAGGAAAGGAAAAAGTCCTGCGTCGGATGGTGGAGACGGGGAATATCCCAAACTTGATCTTTTACGGACCGTCTGGGGTAGGAAAAACAACCGTAGCGTCGATTATTGCGAAACAGGCGGGGAAAAAGCTCTATAAACTCAACGGAACTACCGCCTCCACCGCGGATATTAAGGACGTGGTGGGGCAGTTGGATACGTTTGATGGAATGGGCGGGGTGCTGCTGTATTTAGATGAAATTCAGTATCTCAATAAAAAACAGCAGCAGACACTGCTGGAATTTATCGAAAATGGGAGCATTACCCTGATCGCATCCACTACAGAAAATCCTTATTTTTATGTTTATAACGCTATCCTTTCCCGCAGCACGGTGTTTGAGTTTAGGCCGGTTTCTCCTCAGGAAATCAAAAAGGCGGTAGAACGGGCGTTCAGGATCGCAGGGGAAAGTTTGCAGCAGCCTTTGGAAATTGAGGACGGGGTGCAGGAGCATATTGCTTACGCCTGCGGCGGGGACGTGCGCAAAGCGGTAAATGCGGTAGAGATGCTCTCTCTGGCCGCGGTGGACGCAAAAGTAACCTTAGAGGAAGCAAAGCAAGTGGCCCAGAAAAGCGCCATGCGCTACGACCGGGATGGGGACGTGCATTACGATATCTTGTCCGCATTTCAAAAGGCGGTGCGGGGCTCGGATGAAAACGCCGCCCTGCATTATCTCGCAAGGCTTTTAGAGGCGGGCGATTTAATTTCTCCCTGCCGCCGGATGCTGGTCATGGCCAGCGAGGACGTGGGACTGGCCTATCCTATGGCGGCGGCCATTGTGAAAGCTTGTGTGGACAGCGCCTTTCAGCTCGGGCTGCCGGAAGCTCAGATTCCTCTGGCTCAAGCGGTAATTCTGATGTGCACCAGCCCGAAATCCAACTCCGCGGTACTTGCTATCGATGCGGCTATGGCGGATGTAAAAAATGGAGTTACTGGGGAAATTCCCCCTTATCTTAGAGACGGTCACTACAGCGGCGCCCAGAAGATGGGGCATGCCATCGGCTATAAATATGCCCATGATTATCCCAACCATTATGTACAGCAGCAATATCTGCCGGACCCGCTGAAGGACAAAAAATATTATCACTTTGGAGAGAATAAAACCGAGCAGGCGGCGAAGGCTTATTGGGAAAAGATCAAAGGAGAAAATTTGTAATAAAAAGCGGCCGGATCCGGCCGCTTTTTATTTTATTATCTTTTGGTATGCCGCTCGGACATCCCCATGTTCCAGGCTGCCTATTAATGTGATGCGTCCGCAGTAAAGATAACCCGCTTTTTTTACCGCACGGTTCATGGGGACATTTTCCGGATGGGTGTCTACGCGAAGGCTGATAATCCCTTGCTGCCGGGCGATCTCTTCGGCTTGTGAAAAAAGAAACCCTGCGATCCCCTGTCCTTTTCGGGCGCCGTCCACGCACACCCGATGCAAAGAGAGATAAGGCTCATCATTGAGCCAGGCGCCGTCATAGATGGTATGATAACAAGGCTCGATCCCGCTTAGAATAGTGATCATCCCCACCGGTTCCCCGTCCTGGACCGCTACCCAGCTTACCTGTTGGGTAAAATCGGAAAGAAGGACTTCGCCGTCCGGATAGCCCTTCTGCCACTGGTCTACCCCGGCGGCCTTCAGGCTTATTTTCGCTGTGTCTATCATCGCCATCATTTTAGGAAGATCAGTTTTCTGCGCCAGACGAAACTCCATATTTTTGACCTCTCTGATAATTACTGTTCTTTTAGTGTACTGGCTCGTCCGGGAATTGTCAACAGAAAAGCTCCCGCAGCCGCGGGAGCTTTACCTCAATCAAAGATCGTTTCAATTATCCGGTCGGCGCAAGGAGGAGAATATTGCCAGCGAGAAAGATGACCTTCGGCAATAAAATAATTTACCGGGGTGTTTTGATATTGGGCGTCAAAACAGTCTACAATAATCAGCTTTGCTTTCATTTTTTCCGGGATCAGACTTTTTATGTAAACACTGGCGTGCTGTCCTATGGCTACATCGTCCCGAGGCTCCGCAAGGCCTGCCAGATTGGGGGTTAACTCTACAAAAATCCCATAATCTTCCACTGAACGTACAATTCCCGCTACAGTTTCCCCGGCAGAAAACAGGGAAGCGTTTTCCTCCCAAGTGCCTAGAAGCTCTTTGTGGGTAAGGGAGACCCGCCCGTTTTCTTCTAAGGATTTGACAACCACCTTAATTTCTTGGGAGGGGCGAAAACGATCCCTGGGATGGGAGATGCGGCTGATAGAAATAGCGTCAATAGGGATAAGGGAAGCAATTCCGCAGCCAATATCCACAAAACATCCGAAGGCTTCCAAATGAGTAACCTTTGCGTCGATAATATCCCCAGGAGTCAATTTCATAATATACTCCCGGGTACATTCCTCCTGTACCAGCCGCCGGGACAGGATAGGACAAGGGGCGCCGTCAGGGTGAGTGGAAAAACCGGTGATTTTATAACACACCGGTTTATTTACTTTGGAAATAATAGCGATATCCCGGGTTGCGCCTTGCGCAATCCCCAACGCGCCTTCTACACGGGGGATAATCCCCCGGCAGCATCCCATATCTACAATCAAATTGTGTTCAGAATCACAGACGACCGCCCGGCTTTCCAAAATTTTTCCCTGGGTGAAAGCTTCCTGCAGGCAGGAAAGAGACCGGAACGCCTGACGGTTGGACAGGGTATCTATCATCATACCTTCGGGTTTGTAGATGGACATTTAGTAAACCTCCTCTTTGAACATATCCTATATGTATTCAGAAGATCCAGTTAAAATGCGGAAAAAGGAAAGATTATTTGCACTATATGTTCAGGATAAAAGCAAGAGCTTCTTGATTAAAAGGGAAAAATTCTGTATAATGATAGATTGTAGAATTATCGTAAGATTGGGTGATTATATGGACGTCCATGTGGGAGATACCCTGATTATGAAAAAGCCTCATCCCTGCGGGGAAACTAGTTTCACTGTAAAGCGGGTGGGGATGGATTTTCGAATTAAATGTAATGGCTGCGGCCATGAGGTAATGGCGCCCAGGGGAAAGATAGAGAAAAACATAAAAAAAATTCTCCGGGACGGGCAGCCGGTGGAAAAGAACTAATGATTTAAGGAGAATGGGAATGTTAGACAGGCTGGAGACGGTAGAAAACCGGCTGGAAGAAATAAATAACAAATTAATGGAGCCGAATGTGGCCAACGACCAGGAAAAGTATGCCTCATTAATGAAAGAGTTTAAGCGTCTCACCCCGATTGTGGAAAAATATCGGGATTATAAGCGGGCAAAGAACGCTTATGAAGAAGCGAAGGAAATGTTGGAAGAAGGCGGCCTGGAAAAAGATCTGCGGGAATTGGCGCAGGAACAATATGACGAGAATAAAGACGCCATGGACACTTATGCCCAGGAGCTGAAAATTTTGCTTTTGCCCCAGGATCCTAACGACGATAAAAACGTTATTGTGGAAATCCGCGGCGGTGCGGGAGGGGATGAAGCGGCGCTGTTCGCCGGTTCCCTGTACCGGATGTACTGTATGTACGCGGAAAGCGTCGGATGGAAAGGGGAAATATTAAGCGCCAATGAAACTGAGTTGGGAGGCTTTAAAGAGATCAGCTTTTCTATCGAAGGAGAAGGGGCCTACTCCAAGCTGAAATTTGAAAGCGGAGTTCATCGGGTGCAAAGGGTGCCTGAAACGGAAGCGTCCGGGAGGATTCATACGTCTACCGTCACAGTAGCGGTACTGCCGGAGGTGGAAGAGGTAGAGGTGCAAATTAATCCCGCCGACCTGCAGATTGACACCTATCGGGCCAGCGGCGCCGGCGGACAGCACGTCAACAAAACAGAATCCGCCATCCGTATCACCCACCTGCCTACCGGCACAGTGGTGGAATGCCAGGATGAGCGCAGCCAATATAAAAACAAAGACAAAGCCATGAAGATCCTGCGTTCAAAGATTTATGAGCAGAAACAGCGGGAACAAAGCGATAAAATTGCTTCTGAAAGAAAATTGCAGGTGGGGACCGGGGACCGTTCGGAACGGATTCGTACCTACAATTTTCCCCAAGGAAGGGTGACCGATCATCGGATTGGATTGACCTTATATAAACTGGACCAGATTTTAAACGGAGATTTAAACGAGCTGTTTGACGCGCTGATCACTTTTGATCAGGCCGAAAAACTGCAGGCCCAGTCGGACCAGCAAGCCTAAAACGGGAAGTGTAGTATTGAAACAGACCAAATTGTTTAAAATAGAAACCATAGAAAAGGACAGAGATCAGCTGCAAAAAGCCGCAGATATTCTTGCCCGGGGCGGACTGGTGGCAATTCCTACGGAAACAGTATATGGCCTAGCGGCCAATGCTTTGGATCCCGAGGCGGCCAAAGCCATCTATGCCGCCAAAGGCCGCCCCAGCGACAATCCTTTGATTGTCCATGTAAGCGCGGTAGAAGAAATCCGTCCGCTGGTTACAGAAATGCCCAAGGAGCTGTTTTCGCTGGCGGAAAAATTTTGGCCGGGACCGATGACGGTAATCCTGCCAAAATCCCGGCTGGTGCCAAAAGAAACATCAGGGGGCCTGGATACAGTGGCGATCCGGATGCCGTCTCATCCGGTGGCAAGGGAACTGATCCGGCTGGCCGGAGTGCCTTTAGCGGCACCGTCCGCCAATTTGTCCGGCAGTCCCAGCCCCACCTGCGCCCAGCACTGCATAGACGATCTTGACGGACGGGTGGATGCGATTGTAGACGGCGGCGAATGTGAAGTGGGCGTAGAAAGCACAGTGCTCACTCTATGTTCGCACCCGCCCAAGATTTTACGTCCAGGAGCGGTGACGCTGGAACAGCTTAGTCAGGTTTTACCGGACGTTTATATGGATGAGGGCGTATTCGGGCAGGTAGGCGATGATGTGAAAGTAAGCTCCCCTGGAATGAAGTATCGCCATTACTCTCCTAAAGCACGCGTGATCCTGGTAAAAGGTGATTTTGAGAGTTTCCAAAAGTTTATACAGGTGCAAGAAGGGGAGTTTGGCGTGCTGTGTTTTCAAGGGGAAGAGAAAAGCCTCCCAAAAGTATGTATCCCTTATGGTGTAAACGGAGACCCCGCATCCCAGGCAAAGCATCTGTTTGACGCGTTAAGGCAGGTGGATGAGGATAATTTAAAATTAGTTTACGCTAGGGTATCCGACAGCGAAGGTATTGGACAGGCGGTATATAACAGATTGCTGCGCGCTGCAGCATTTGAGCAGATCGATTTAGAATAAACGCCGAATGGAGGATGCGCTGTGAGCGAAAAAGGAACCATGATAGTTGGATTAACCGGACAGACGGGCGCTGGGAAAAGTACCCTTAGCAAAATGTTCAGCGGCCATAATGTTTTTGTAATAGATGCGGATGTAGTAGCCAGGCAAGTGTTGGAGAAATCGAAAGGCTGCCTGATGGATTTGGTGTTGGAGTTTTCCACGGATGTGATCCATCCGGACGCTACGTTAAACCGTGAAAAATTGGCGGAAATCGTATTTTCTGATAAAGCCAAATTAAAACGTCTCAACGAAATTACCTTTCCATACATAATAGATGAAATAGAGCGCAGGATAGAGAAAGAAAAATACAAAGGGACTCCTATTGTGGTATTGGATGCCCCCACCTTGTATGAATCCGGTCTGGATAAGAACTGCCACCGTGTAGTGGCGGTTATCGCCCCTATGGAATTGCGTCGGGACCGGATTATCCAAAGAGATCAAATGACACAACAGGCGGCGATGCGCCGGATCAATGCGCAGCATGACGACGAGTACTATACTTCCCGGGCGGATTATATACTGACCAATGGGGAAGATATCGATAATTTCCGTTTTTCCTTTATCGACTTAATGAATAAACTGCAGGCTTCCTATGACGACGGAAGTTATAAATTACCTTACCGTGACGCTTCAGAAATCGATCTGGACAGCCAGGGGCGGGATAAAGGGGAGCTTGCAGAACTGGAGATTACGGAGGATCCATGAGCAAAAGACTAATTCGTATGGCATTGGAAGGGCTGCTGTTGGTTTTAGTGATCATCGGCGCTGTGAAATTGCTGGAGATAGGATATGATAAATATAACCAATCGGTATATCCGATGAAATACACCGAAATGATCGACGCCGCCTGCAGGGAAAATCAGCTGGATCCGGCTCTGGTATATGCTGTGGTCAAATGTGAAAGCGGTTTTGATCCAAACGCAGTATCGTCTGTGGATGCCAGGGGGCTGATGCAGCTGACTGCCGACGCTTTCGACTGGGTGCAGCAGCGAAAAGGCACCGAGCCCCGTCTGACGCAGGATCAGTTGTTTGATCCCCAGGTGAACATAGAACACGGCGCCTATATGCTGCGGCTGCTGCTGGATGAGTTTGGTACGGTGGATAACGCATTGGCGGCTTACCACGGCGGCTGGGGAAGCGTAAAAAAATGGCTGGCGGATCCGAACTATTCCGCAGATGGGAGAAACATTGACCATATTCCGTTTGACGACACCCGGGCGTATGTTAAGAAAGTAAAAGCGACGATGGAAAAATACAGGGAGCTGTATGACATATAATACGGAAGAATACAGGAGGTAACAGTATATGGCAAACGAGAAAACAGCAGGGGAAAAACTGCAGGAACAGCTGCTGCTCAAGCGGGAAAATATCGGGATGAAAGCGGACGACGCCGTACAAGCGGCAGCGGACGCCTTTTGTGAAGGGTACAAACAGTTTATCGACGCATGCAAGGTGGAGCGGGAAGCGGTTACCTATATGATTCAGATGGCAAAGGGACAGGGCTATCAGGAATTTGATCCGGGAAGCGTCTATCTGCCGGGGGACAGAGTGTTTTACAACAATCGGGGCAAGGCGCTGATCTTAGCGACGATTGGGACCCGTCCCATCGCAGACGGGGTAAAAATTGTGGCAAGCCATATCGACAGCCCGCGCCTGGATTTAAAACCCAATCCGCTGTATGAGGAAGGGCAGATAGCTCTGTTTAAAACCCATTATTACGGCGGTATTAAAAAATATCAGTGGAGTGCGATCCCCTTAGCGCTGCATGGGGTGATTGTGAAAAAGGACGGCACCTGTATTACTGTAAATCTGGGCGAGGACAAGGGAGATCCGGTATTTACCGTGACCGATCTGCTGCCCCATCTGGCAAAAGATCAGATGACTCGTTCGCTTAAGGATGGTATTAAAGGCGAGGAATTAAATATTGTAGTGGGATTGCGTCCGTTTAAAGATGAGAAGGTCACCGAAGCGGTAAAGCTTAATGTGATGCGGATTCTCAATGAAAAATATGGTATTACGGAAAATGATTTTATCTCTGCTGAATTGGCGGCGGTGCCTGCCTTTGAAGCCAGAGACCTGGGGCTTGACCGTTCCATGATCGGCGCTTACGGACATGACGACCGGGTGTGCGCTTACACTTCCTTGATGGCGGCGCTGGAGGTAAAAGATCCGGATTATACCACGGTTACCGTATTTGCGGATAAAGAGGAAGTAGGCTCTGACGGCAACACCGGACTCAACTCCAACTATTTAAAATATTTTATCAAATATCTGGCGGGGACCCATGGATTAAGCGGACGGGAAGTGCTCTCCAAATCCACCTGCCTGTCGGCGGATGTAAACGCGGCGTTTGATCCCACCTTTGACGGGGTGCTGGAAAAACGCAACTGCGCGTACCTCAACTACGGGGTGGTAGTTACTCAGTATACCGGCGCCGGCGGAAAAAGCGGCACCAGCCAGGCGTCCGCCGAATTTATGGCGGATGTGCGCAACATTTTAGACGACGCCAAAGTGTATTGGCAGACGGGAGAACTGGGAAAAGTAGATCAGGGCGGCGGCGGCACCGTAGCCAAATATGTGGCGGCGCTGGATGTGGATGTTGTAGATGTAGGGGTTCCGGTGCTTTCCATGCATGCTCCCTTTGAAGTGGTTTCCAAGAATGACGTTTATATGACATATGAGGCGTTTAAAGCCTATATTCGGGCAAAATAAAATTTGGTTTGAGAGAGGACGGGCAAAGGCCGATGGATCTGATTTTGGTGTTGCTTGTGGGGATTGGGTTAGGAATGACGGTTTTTCCAGTAAAATGGCTAAAGGCAAACAGCTGGGTGCAGCTGATCGGAATAGGCGTGATGCTGTTCTTTTTAGGGGCTTCCACCAGCGCGAGCCCTACGTTCCTTACTGATATAAAAACTGCCGGTGTGCAGTCCATTCTGATGATGCTGGCAGCGTCTGCCGGCGCTGCGGTATTGGTATACTTTCTTACCCGGATCTTTATGAAGGAGGGCAAGAAAGAATGATTATGATAGGAATTGCCCTGGCCAGTTTGGCGCTGGGGTTGTTCAGCGGCTATTTTGTGTTCTCCGCGGAAACGGTGGAAATGATGAGCGGCTGGTCCTATTACGGATTGATTATTCTAATTTTTGCCGCGGGTATTGAGATTGGGACCAACAAAGTGGTATTCCAAAAGATGAAAGAATACCATATCCGGTCAATTTTAATTCCCGCTGGAACCCTGGTCGGTTCCATCCTGGGAGGGATTCTCATGGGATGGGCGCTGGGACTGCCTGCCAATGAGAGCGCCGCGGTAGCGGGAAGCTGTGGCTTTTACAGTGTGGCTCCCATGCTTTTACGGGAGTTGGGAGGTCCTCAGCTGGGAACGCTGGCCTTTTTGACCAATATTCTGCGGGAGACGTTTACCTATTTGGCCGCCCCTGTGGCGGTGAAGCTGCTGAACAAATATTCAGCCATCGCTATCGGTGGAGCGACCTCTATGGATTCCACTCTTCCCGCAATCGCTAAGGCGACCGATCAGGAGACGGCGCTCCTGTCGGTGATCAGCGGTGTGGTGCTCACCGCGGCAGTGCCGGTCTTAGTGCCGCTTATTTATCAACTGGGAAATTTGGGATAATTACATATTTTGTCAGGAGAACTATATGAAACAATGTTTAGCGGTACTGATAGGCATCTCCCTTCTTTTGTGCGGCTGTGGGGAAAGCAAACAGCCTTCTGCGGATACGATTGCTGTATTAGAGTTGAGCCAGGACGAAAAACGCATAACCCAGCTGATGGATGGCATTTTTGAAAAATATGAGCTTCCCATAGGGCAGGTATACGATATCCGTCTGGATTTGTACATTGATGGAGATCGGCAGGAGCAGGGAGGCATAATCGGCATCGATCTGAGTGAGGAGGGAGACAATGTTCTCTTGCTGTGCGGGCTGAACACCAAAGGGATCGATTATCAGTGGAAAGCCGCTTGTGACGGAACGCTTGTGACCTTTGGGGCCGTTGAGATTGACGACGGGAAATCGTATACTCGAATCTATGGGCCGCCTTCCAGCTTCGAAGTGATGGAAAAAGGGAAGGAGTACCTTTTATACGGTGTCGCCTGCCAGGAAATTGTTTCTGAATCTACCACTACCCGCACAGCTATTTTTGAGGAGTGGAGCGACGAGAAACAAAGGGCGGAGAATATGCAGGAGTTTGACTATGTATATGCGGTGACGATTTCTCTAAGCGAACAGGAGCCTTATAAATCATAATTGACAAACTACGACAAAAGGCGTCCGGGAATTTCCCGGACGCCTTAAATTTGCTGTAAAATAAAAAAGCTTTACCGTGCCAAAGTCTATTGACAATGGTTGTAAAGTATGCTAATATAATATACTGTATCAAAATGGCTAATTTTGCGTGAATTATAAAATAGTATACCATGTTTCGACAAAAAAGGCAATAGTGATCTGCAAAATTCATGAGAAATTCTTGGATAAATTATGGGTTTTGCACAACATTGTAGATAGATTGAATGGAGTGAGTAAGCCTATGGTGAATGTTAAGCCTGTACAGCTAGGAAAAAATACTCGCATGAGTTTCTCCCGCATCGATGAAGTGCTGGATATGCCAAACCTCATCGAAGTACAGAAAAACTCATACAAGTGGTTTCTTGAAGAGGGGCTCAAAGAGGTTTTCAAAGACGTTTCATCGATTACCGATTATCAGGACAACCTGGTGCTTGACTTTATCGACTACCGTCTGGACGACAAACCGAAATACACCATTGAGGAGTGCAAGGAACGGGACGCCACTTACGCTGCTCCTTTAAGAGTAAGAGCCAGCCTGCTCAACAAAGAAACCGGAGAGGTGAAGGAGCAGGATATCTTCATGGGGGATTTCCCCTTGATGACTGAAAGCGGAACCTTCATCATTAACGGCGCGGAACGCGTTATTGTATCCCAGTTGGTTCGTTCTCCTGGGGTTTATTATGGGGCCGCCCATGATAAAAGCGGGAAAGAGCTGTATACCGCTACCGTTATTCCCAACCGGGGCGCCTGGCTGGAATATGAGACTGACTCCAACGACGTATTTTACGTGCGTATTGACAAAAACAGAAAGCTGCCGGTAACCACCTTTATCCGTGCGCTGGGCTTTGGGTCCAATGAAAGCATCATCGAATTTTTCGGAGACGATGAGCGTATTTTGGCGACCCTGGAAAAAGACAGCACCGTGAATACGGAAGAAGCGCTTTTAGAAGTTTACCGCAAACTGCGCCCGGGTGAGCCGCCTACGGTGGACAGCGCTCAGGCCCATTTAGACGCGCTGTTTTTCGATCCCAGAAGATACGATCTGTCCCGGGTGGGACGCTACAAATATAATAAGAAACTGAATATCACCGCCCGCATTATGGGAAGGACCGCCGCCCGTGTGGTAGCTGATCCTATGACCGGCGAGATCATTGTGGAAGCCGGCCAGGTGATTACCAGGGAACTGGCGGAAAAAATCGGCCGCTGCGGTGCGGATACTGTGTTTATCACCGAAGGGGAAAAGGAAATTAAAATTTTCTCCAACGGTATGGTGGATATAAAAGATTTCGTTTCCTTCGACTGCGCTGCTTTGGGAATTGTAGAAAAAGTGCGCTTTTCTGTGCTGCGGGAAATTATGGAAGCGGCGTCTGATGAAGAAACCTTGAAACAGATGATCGTAGAGCGCAAAGATGACCTGATCCCCAAACACATTATTGTGGATGATATTTTTGCTTCTATTAATTATCTGTGCAATTTGGGCCATGGCATCGGAACGGTAGACGACATCGACCATCTGGGCAACCGCCGTATCCGTTCGGTGGGCGAGCTGCTGCAGAACCAATTCCGTATTGGTTTTTCCAGGATGGAACGTGTTATTCGCGAGAGAATGGCTACCCAGGCGCAGGATATGGATGTGGTTACTCCACAGGCCCTGATTAATATCCGCCCGGTAGTAGCCTCCATCAAGGAGTTTTTTGGAAGTTCTCCCCTGTCCCAGTTTATGGACCAGACCAATCCTTTGGCGGAGCTTACGCATAAAAGGCGTTTGTCTGCATTGGGTCCCGGCGGTTTGTCCAGAGACCGGGCAGGATTTGAAGTGCGTGACGTTCATTACAGCCACTATGGAAGAATGTGCCCCATTGAGACTCCGGAAGGCCCCAACATCGGACTGATCTCCTATCTGGCAACCTTTGCCAGAATTAACGAATACGGTTTTATCGAAGCTCCTTACCGCCGTGTGGATAAGGAAACGGGCGTTGTGTTGGACGAAGTGGAATATATGACGGCAGATATTGAAGACATGTATATTGTCGCTCAGGCCAACGAACCCCTTACACAAGAGAATAAATTTGCCAATCCCAAGGTAAGCGTCCGTTATCGCGACAGTGTGATGATGTGCGAGCGGGAAAAGGTCGACTACATGGATGTCTCCCCGAAAATGGTGGTCTCCGTAGCGACGGCGATGATTCCGTTTTTGGAAAATGACGATGCGAACCGTGCGCTGATGGGTTCCAACATGCAGCGTCAGGCGGTGCCTCTGCTGCAGACCGAAAGCCCGATTGTAGGTACCGGTATGGAATATAAAGCGGCGGTGGACTCCGGCGTGGTGATACTGGCCAAACACGCCGGCATTGTAGACAGCGTGTGCGCCGATGAGGTTGTGATTCGGGATAGCCAGGGAGAACTGCATTCCTATCATCTCACCAAATTTTTGCGTTCTAACCAGGGTACTTGCATCAACCAGAGACCTATCGTTTCCAAAGGGGAACGGGTGGAAGTGGGCCAGGTAATCGCAGACGGCCCGTCCACTGCGAACGGTGAGATCAGCCTGGGACGCAACATGCTCATTGGCTTTATGACCTGGGAAGGATATAACTACGAGGATGCGGTATTGATCAATGAACGATTGGTCCGCGACGATATTTATACTTCTATTCATATAGAGGAATACGAAACAGAAGCCAGAGATACAAAGCTAGGCCCCGAAGAGATCACCCGGGATATTCCTAATGTGGGCGACGACGCTCTGAAGGAGCTGGATGAAAGAGGAATTATCCGCATTGGCGCGGAAGTGCGCGCCGGCGATATTCTGGTAGGTAAGGTAACGCCCAAGGGCGAGACGGAACTGAACGCGGAAGAACGCCTGCTGCGCGCTATCTTCGGTGAAAAAGCAAGAGAAGTGCGCGATACCTCTTTGAGAGTGCCCCATGGAGAATATGGCATCATTGTAGATGTAAAAGTCTTTACCAGAGAAAATTCCGACGAACTTTCTCCAGGAGTTAATATGGTGGTTCGCTGCTATATCGCCCAGAAGCGTAAGATCAGCGTAGGGGATAAAATGGCGGGACGCCACGGGAACAAGGGCGTTGTTTCCAGAGTACTTCCTCAGGAGGATATGCCGTATCTGCCGGATGGACGTCCGCTGGATATTGTGCTTAATCCGTTGGGCGTACCTTCCCGTATGAACATCGGGCAGGTATTGGAAGTGCACCTGGGACGGGCGGCTGCGGAGCTTGGATGGAAGGTAATGACTCCGGTATTTGACGGGGCTCATGAAAGCGACATCGCCGACGCTCTGGAACAGGCGGGACTTTCCCGGGATGGAAAGACTATCCTTTACGATGGACGTACCGGCGTTCCTTTTGACAATCCGGTGACCGTCGGATATATGTACTTCCTAAAACTCCATCATCTGGTAGATGATAAAATTCATGCCCGTTCTACTGGACCGTATTCTCTGGTTACCCAGCAGCCGTTGGGCGGTAAAGCCCAGTTCGGCGGCCAGCGTTTCGGCGAGATGGAAGTTTGGGCGCTGGAAGCGTACGGTGCTGCGTATACCCTGCAGGAAATCCTGACTGTGAAGTCGGATGACGTGGTAGGCCGTGTGAAGACCTTTGAAGCGATTGTGAAAGGTAAAAATGTTCCAAAACCGGGTATTCCGGAATCCTTTAAGGTTCTGATTAAAGAACTGCAGTCTTTGGCGCTGGATGTAAAAGTGCTGGATAAGAATAATGAGGAGATCGATCTGAAACAGAACTTCGACGACGATGAGAACATGGGACTGACTCCTGTGGACGATGGACTGACCGCCGGCGTGGAGGTAAGTTCTGAATTGGACGAAGGGTTTGAGATTGAGCACCCAGACCAGGATGCGGATATCGACCTTCTGGATATGGATCTGGGAGATGTGGAACTGGAGGAAGAGGATACCTTCGACCCGTTGGAAGCTTTAGGGTTGGATGACATACCAAATGACGACAATTTCTAAAGAATTTCTAGAGAAAGAGGGGTTCGCAGTTGGAATTTAACGTGTTTGAATCTATTAAAATCGGACTGGCATCGCCGGAACAGATCAGAGGATGGTCGAGCGGCGAGGTAAAAAAGCCTGAAACGATTAATTACCGCACATTAAAGCCGGAAAGAGAAGGGCTTTTCTGTGAGAAGATATTTGGACCAACAAAGGATTGGGAATGCTATTGCGGACGGTATAAAAGAATCCGTTACAAAGGCAAAGTCTGTGAACGCTGCGGAGTGGAAGTGACCCGTGCAAAAGTGCGCCGGGAACGGATGGGCCACATCGAACTGGCGGCGCCGGTTTCCCATATCTGGTATTTTAAAGGGACTTCTTCCCGTATGGGGCTTTTGCTGAATATGTCCCCGCGCCTGCTGGAAAAAGTTCTGTATTTCGCATCCTATGTGGTGATTGACCCGGGCATTACCAACCTGAAAAAATATACCCTGCTTTCAGAAAAAGAGTACCGGGACTTAAAAGAGGCCTATGAGGACGATTTTAAGGCTGGGATGGGGGCAGAGGCCATTAAGGAACTGCTGGCGGAACTGGATCTGGACGCTCTTGCCAAAGAGTTAAAGACCGATCTGGAAACCGCCGCCGGACAGAAGAGAATTAAGCTTCTCAAACGTCTGGAAGTGGTAGAAGCCTTCCGCAACAGTCACAACAAGCCGGAATGGATGATCCTGGATGTTATCCCGGTTATTCCGCCGGATATCCGTCCCATGGTGCAGTTGGACGGCGGACGTTTCGCCACCAGCGATTTAAACGATCTGTACCGCAGGGTAATCAACCGCAACAACCGCTTGAAGAAGCTCTTGGAGCTGGGCGCGCCGGATATTATTGTGCGCAACGAGAAAAGGATGCTTCAGGAGGCGGTGGATGCCCTGATTGACAACGGACGCCGGGGCCGCCCGGTAACCGGGCCTAACAACCGCCCGTTAAAATCCCTGTCGGATATGCTCAAAGGAAAACAGGGGCGTTTCCGTCAGAACTTGCTTGGAAAACGTGTGGACTATTCCGGACGTTCGGTTATCGTGGTAGGGCCGGAACTGAAAATGTATCAGTGCGGTCTGCCAAAAGAAATGGCTCTGGAATTGTTTAAACCTTTTGTTATGAAACGTCTGGTAGACTTAAAAGTCGCCACCAACATCAAAAATGCTCGTAAAATGGTAGAACGCGCGGTGGTAAAGGACGTTTGGGACGCGCTGGAAGTGGTCATCAAGGATCATCCGGTACTGCTTAACCGTGCGCCTACCCTTCATAGACTTGGTATTCAGGCATTTGAGCCTGTGCTGGTAGAAGGACGCGCCTTAAAGCTGCATCCGCTGGTATGTACCGCTTACAACGCGGACTTCGACGGTGACCAAATGGCGGTTCACGTACCTCTGTCCGCAGAGGCGCAGGCGGAAGCCCGCTTTTTGATGCTGGCGGCTAACAACCTGCTCAAGCCTTCCGATGGCAAGCCGGTGGCGGTGCCTACACAGGACATGGTGCTGGGGTCCTACTATCTAACCATGATCCGTGAAGACGAGCCGGGCGCTGGGAAAGTTTTCCGGGACTTCAACGAGGCCCAGATGGCGTATGATTCAGGAATTGTAGGGCTGCACGCTCCTATTAAAGTTCGCATCACCAAACAGGTGGGCGACGAGCGCATCTCCAAAATCATCGAGACTACGGTAGGACGTATTATCTTTAACGACCCGATCCCCCAGGATTTGGGATATGTAGATAGAACCAAACCGGAGCATATGTTTGATCTGGAGATCGGCTTCCTGGTTCGGAAAAAAGAACTTGGAAAGATCATTGAAAAATGTATCCGCACCTACGGCACCGCGAAAACTGCCGAGGTATTGGACAAAATAAAGGCGCAGGGCTTTAAATATTCTACCCGCGGAGCGATTACCGTAGCAGTTTCCGATGCGGTTATCCCGCCGGAAAAGGCCCAGTATATTGCGGACGCGGAAAAACAGGTAGACGCAATCAAGCGTCAGTACGACCGCGGCTTCATTTCGGACGATGTGCGGTATGAGCGGGTGGTCGCTACCTGGAATGAATGTTCCGCTAAGGTAAAAGACGCTCTGCAGCAGACCTTTGGCGAACGTAACCCCATCTTTATGATGGCGGATTCCGGCGCTCGAGGCAGTATGGACCAGATCCGTCAGTTAGCGGGCATGAGAGGTCTGATCGCTAACACCTCCGGGCGGGCGATCGAAATCCCTATTAAGGCCAACTACCGTGAAGGACTTAATATTTTGGAATATTTCAATTCTTCCCGAGGCGCGAGAAAAGGTTTGGCGGATACCGCTTTAAGAACCGCGGACTCCGGCTACCTCACCCGCCGCCTGGTGGACGTTTCCCAGGATGTTATCGTTCGGGAACATGACTGCGGCACCCATGAGGGAATTGTAGTATGTGATATTACCGACAGCGGACGTGTCATTGAGGACTTAACCGAGCGTCTCATCGGCCGCTATGTAGCGGATGATTTGATAGATCCAAAAACCGGTGAGGTGATTGTGGATCGGGATAAGATGATGACGGAAGCGGATGCGAAAAAGATCATTGCCGCAGGATTCACTGAAGTGAAGATCCGTTCCAGTCTGAACTGTCAGTCCAAAGTGGGAGTCTGCGCTAAATGTTACGGTGCAAACCTAGCCAACGGTCAGCCGGTAGGCATCGGAGAGGCGGTAGGTATTATCGCCGCTCAGTCCATCGGCGAGCCGGGTACTCAGCTGACCATGCGTACTTTCCATACGGGCGGTATCGCATCGGCCGCGGATATCACCCAGGGTCTTCCCCGTGTAGAAGAGCTGTTTGAGGCCAGACGCCCCAAATCCAGCGCGGTTATCGCTCATATCGCCGGTACCGTGTCCTTTGAAAAAGATAACAAGGGCGGCGATTTTGTAGTGATTGAAAATGAGGAAGGGGAACGGTTTGAAAAACAGATCGTTTACGGTTCCACCCTGCGTGTTTCCGAAGGGGATCACGTAGAAAAAGGCGAGCTGATTACAGAAGGATCCATTGAACCCAATGAGATTTTAGCGGTCAGCGGTCATCTGGCAGTACAGGATTATCTGATCAAAGAAGTACAGAGAACCTACCGTACCCAGGGCGTTGATATCAACGATAAGCACATCGAGGTTATCGTCCGTCAGATGATGCGCAAGGTGAAAATTACCGACGGCGGCGACACCAGCCTGATCACTGGTTCCAATATTGAAAAAGCGGAACTGATCCGGTTAAACGCCGAGATCGACAGCCTCAATGCCCAAGACGGAGGGGTGCGCAGAAAAGCTCAGGCGATTCCAGTGCTTCTGGGTATTACCAAAGCTTCTCTGGCTACAGAATCCTTTATGTCGGCGGCCTCCTTCCAGGAGACTACCCGTGTGCTGACGGAAGCCGCGATCAAGGGTAAGGTGGATAATCTGATGGGGTTGAAAGAGAACGTTATCATCGGCAAGCTGGTTCCTGCGGGAACAGGTACGGTGGATTATGACTCTCTTGACATCCAGCCGGCGGTAGATCCTAACATGCATATTGAGAAAAACGATTATGATTTTATCGGAGATCTTGACATGGATGTGGATATGCAAACCGTATAACTCCAAAGATGTATTAGATATGTACAAAAATCGTAAAATGATGATGTATGTATTGACAAAAAGGGCGAAATAGATTTATAATAAACAATTGTGAGATTACCTCGCAAACGGCGATTTCAACGGGGCAAATGTGTATTTGCCCCTTGAGATATTTGACCGGTTCGGTCTACAAAATATGTAAGGAGGTGCAATATGCCAACCTTTAACCAGCTCGTTCGTAAAGGTAGAGAAGTTCTGGACAGGAAGTCTACTGCTCCTGCGTTGCTAAAAGGATGGAACTCTAAGAAAAGAGTTGCTATCGAACAAAATTCTCCGCAGAAAAGAGGAGTTTGCACTGCCATCAGAACCCAGACACCGAAGAAACCAAACTCAGCGTTGAGAAAAGTTGCAAGGGTAAGACTCAGCAACGGGATTGAGACAACAGCTTATATCCCCGGTATCGGCCACAACCTGCAGGAGCATAGCGTTGTGCTGATCCGTGGCGGACGTGTAAAGGACCTTCCTGGTGTTCGTTACCACATTATCCGCGGTACTTTGGATACCCAGGGCGTTGCCAAAAGAAATCAGGCCAGATCCAAATACGGCGCGAAGCGTCCGAAGGCTGGTGCCGCAAAGTAATAAAACTTTCCAGTATATTCTGCCAATTGATGGCTTATCATATAGTTGCAGGGCAAGCTCTGCAATGTTTGACGGCTGAAAATTGGCGCGAGCGGAAGTTTTGTCACTTTCGAGTACCGATGATATCATTAATGTGAAGGAGGGAAGCGAAGTGCCAAGAAGAGGTCGTATAGCAAAACGTGACGTTTTGCCAGATCCACTGTACAATTCCAAACTGGTTACCCGTCTTATCAACAACATTATGTATGATGGTAAGAAGGGCGTAGCGCAGAAGATTGTATACGGTGCATTCGATATTGTTAAGGAAAAAACAGGCAAAGAGCCCTTAGAGGCTTTTGAACAGGCAATGGAAAACATTATGCCTGCATTAGAGGTAAAGGCACGCCGTATCGGCGGTGCAACTTATCAGGTGCCCATGGAAGTTAGACCGGACAGACGCCAGACTCTGGGGCTGAGATGGATTACTTCCTACGCCAGAGCTCGTGGAGAAAAAACCATGAGAGAGCGTCTTGCTGGCGAGATTATGGACGCACTGAACCAGACAGGTGGCGCTGTTAAGAAACGGGAAGATACCCACAAGATGGCGGAAGCCAACAGAGCGTTTGCTCATTACAGATTCTAATCTGTGGGAGTTTTTCGTTTGTAAAAAAGTCCATCAAATTCTAATGAAATTTTGTCTACCGGCGGCGTCAGCCCAAGCTGATCCGGCGTCGGAAAAGCGATTAAAGGGAGGACACTATGCCAAGAGACGTCTCTTTGGAATTAACCCGTAATATAGGCATAATGGCCCACATTGATGCCGGCAAAACCACAACTACGGAGCGTATCCTGTACTATACAGGCATCAACCATAAAATTGGTGAAACTCATGAAGGTACGGCTACAATGGACTGGATGGCGCAGGAGCAGGAAAGAGGTATTACCATTACCTCTGCCGCTACTACCGCTTACTGGAAGGGCCATCGTATCAATATTATCGACACCCCAGGTCACGTTGACTTTACTGTAGAAGTTGAGCGTTCCTTAAAAGTGCTCGACGGTTCGGTAACTGTTTTCTGTGCCAAGGGCGGTGTTGAGCCACAGTCTGAAACTGTTTGGCGTCAGGCAAACAAATACCATGTTCCTCGGATGGCTTATGTCAATAAGATGGATATTATGGGCGCGGATTTCTACCATGTTATCGATATGATGCATGGCAGACTGAAATGTAACGCCGTTCCTATCCAGCTTCCTATCGGTGCGGAGACCTTCTTTAAAGGGGTTATCGATCTGGTAGAGATGAAAGCGTACGTCTACTACGACGATATCGGTAAAGATGTCCGAGTAGAGGATATTCCGGAAGACATGGTAGACAAAGCCAACGAATATCACGAAAAACTGCTAGAAGCAGTTTCTGAGCAGGACGAGGAGATCATGACCAAGTACCTGGAAGGCGAAGAGATCACCATTGAGGAGATCAAACGCTGCATCCGTAAGGCGACATTGGCCAATGAGATGGTTCCCGTTACCTGCGGCACATCCTATAAAAATAAAGGCGTACAGAAACTTTTGGACGCAATCGTCGATTATATGCCGGCACCTACGGATGTAGCGGATATCAAGGGTATAAATCCGGACACCGGTGAGGAAGAGCACAGAGCCTCTGCGGACAATGCTCCGTTTGCAGCTCTGGCGTTCAAAATTGCTACTGACCCATATGTAGGTAAACTGTGCTTCTTTAGAGTATACTCTGGCACTGTTAACGCAGGTTCCACAGTATACAACTCCAATAAGCAGAGCTCTGAACGTATGGGACGTATCCTGCAGATGCATGCAAATCATCGTAAGGATTTGGAAACCTGTTACGCGGGAGACATCGCTGCTGCGGTAGGCCTGAAAAATACGACTACCGGCGATACTTTGTGCGATCCCAAACATGAGATCGTTCTTGACGCCATGGAGTTCCCGGAACCCGTTATCGACCTGGCAATTGAACCAAAAACCAAGGCTGGTCAGGAGAAAATGGCGATCGGGCTGTCCAAGCTGGCAGAAGAAGATCCTACTTTCAAAACCTACACCGATCAGGAAACCGGACAAACCATTATTGCCGGTATGGGCGAATTGCATCTGGAGATTATCGTTGACCGTTTGTTCCGTGAGTTTAAGGTAGAAGCAAACGTTGGTAAACCTCAGGTTGCGTACAAGGAAACCATTCGTAAGCTGGCCGACGTGGATCACAAATATGCCCGTCAGTCAGGCGGTAAAGGCCAGTACGGTCACGTTAAGATCAAAATTGAACCTAACGAGAGCGGCAAGGGATACGAATTTATTAACGCTATCGTGGGCGGCGCTATTCCCAAGGAATATATCGGCCCTGTCGACCAGGGTATCCAGGGTGCAATGCAGGCTGGTGTTCTGGCTGGCTATCCGGTAGTTGATGTAAAAGTTACTTTGTACGACGGCTCTTATCATGAGGTTGACTCCTCTGAAATGGCGTTTAAGATCGCTGCTTCCATGGCTTTTAAAGAAGCGATGAGAAAAGCGGATCCTGTCATCCTGGAACCGATCATGAAGGTGGTAGTAAATACACCGGAAGATTATATGGGAGATGTCATCGGCGATTTGAACAGCCGCCGCGGACAGATTCAAGGAATGGAAGCCGTATTCGGCGCCCAGGAGATCAGAGCGTTTGTTCCTCTGTCGGAAATGTTCGGTTACTCCAACGACCTGCGTTCGAAAACCCAGGGCCGTGGCCAGTATACAATGGAACCCAGCCATTATATTGAGGTTCCCAAGTCTATTTCTGAAGGAATTATCAGCAACAGAGGTAAAAAAGCAGAATAGTTTGTGCATTATCTCTTGCAATTTCGATTACAACTTGTTAGAATACAAATTGTAACAGAACTTATCCTTATAATTTATTAATTTCTTAAATAAAGGGAGGAAAATTCGATGGCAAAAGCAAAATTTGAAAGAAATAAGCCCCATGTTAACATCGGTACTATCGGACACGTTGACCATGGTAAAACCACTCTTACCGCTGCGATCACCAAAACCCTCGGCATGAAAGGCCAGGCACAGTATACCGCTTACGATATGATCGATAAAGCTCCGGAAGAAAGAGAACGTGGTATTACTATCAATACCGCTCACGTTGAGTATGAAACTGACAAGCGTCATTACGCCCATGTTGACTGCCCGGGACATGCTGACTATGTTAAAAACATGATCACTGGTGCTGCTCAGATGGACGGTGCTATTCTGGTTGTTTCTGCGGCTGACGGCCCGATGCCTCAGACCCGTGAACACATCCTGCTCTCCCGTCAGGTAGGCGTACCTTATATCGTAGTATTCATGAACAAAGCAGACCAGGTGGATGATCCGGAACTGTTGGAACTGGTTGAAATGGAAATTCGTGAGCTGCTCTCCAGCTACGACTTCCCTGGCGATGATATTCCGATTATTAAAGGTTCTGCTCTTCAGGCGCTGGAAGCTCCAGACGATTTGAGCAATCCTGCTTATGCTCCTATCATTGAACTGATGGATGCGGTTGATGAATATATCCCGACTCCGGAAAGAAAAGCGGATCTGCCGTTCCTGATGCCTGTAGAAGATGTATTCACCATCACCGGTCGTGGTACCGTTGCTACCGGCCGTGTTGAACGTGGACAGCTGAACACTGGCGATGAAGTTGAAATCGTTGGTTTGTCTGACGAGAAGAAGAAAACCGTTGTTACCGGTATCGAAATGTTCAGAAAAATTCTTGACTACGCTGAAGCGGGCGATAATATTGGTGCTCTGCTCCGTGGTATCCAGAGAACAGAAATCGAACGTGGCCAGGTTCTTTGTAAACCAGGCTCCATTCATCCGCACACCAAATTCCGTGGTCAGGTATATATCCTGAAAAAAGAAGAAGGCGGCCGTCATACTCCGTTCTTCAACAACTACAGACCTCAGTTCTATTTCAGAACCACCGACGTTACTGGTGTTGTTTCCCTGCCGGAAGGTATTGAAATGTGTATGCCTGGTGATAACGTTGAAATGGACGTTGAACTGATCACCCCGATTGCGATCGAAGAAGGTCTTCGTTTCGCTATCCGTGAAGGTGGACGTACTGTAGGTTCCGGCGTTGTTATCAAAATTAACGAATAATTTTTAATATTATTCATAAAAGACAGAGAACTTTTTGTTCTCTGTCTTTTTGTTTTCAAGAATAGTTGACTTCTCATGGGAACGAGCATATAATAACGGTAATAAAATTTAACAACGTCTGTTTCAGGGCGAGGTGCAAGTCCTCACTGGCGGTAAAGTCCGCGAATCGGCTAAGGCCGATTGACTGGGTGAAATTCCCAGACCAACGGTTACAGTCCGGATGGAAGAAACATGCGAGGTTGTTTGCACGGGTTTCCCGACAGCAGCGGTAGCGCCCCTGAACATAAAAGTTCAGGGGTTTTATGTTTTCCCCAGGCAGACCTCAGTACAGGAGGTAATTTTATGAAAGCTTCTCAGGCAACAAGAAAACTCACAACCATGGCTCTGCTGGCCGCCTTATCCATTGTTCTGGTGGCGCTCATCCATTTCCCGCTGTTTCCTTCAGCGGCGTTTTTGGAGTACGATCCGGCGGATATCCCGATCTTTATCTGTACCTTTTTGTTTGGTCCCATGTCCGGACTGGGGCTTACTTTGGTAGTGAGTATTATTCAGGGAACGACTGTCAGCGCATTAAGCGGCCCTATCGGGATTGTGATGCATTTCCTGGCGACCGGCAGCTTTTCTTTGCTTGCCGGGAATATCTATAAGCGCAATCATACTCGTCAGGGAGCATTGATAGCGCTGGTATGCGGCGTTTTAGTGATGACTACGGTAATGGTTGGATGCAATCTGGTGTTCACCCCTATCTTTATGGGAACCCCTGTTGATGTGGTAATTGATATGCTGGTACCGGTCATTATTCCTTTTAATCTGCTCAAAGCAACGATCAATGCGGTAATAACCTATTTTGTATATAAACCCCTGGGCAGATTGGTTCACTTGGAGGAAAAAGGCGGCTTTGCCGCCTAAGGTCTTGACAAGCGGTGTCGTATTTTGTACAATATTAGATGTTAACTGAATATAGAGTTACCCCCTTATGAAGAGCGGCGGAGGGACAGGCCCTGTGAAGCCCGGCAACCTGCATTTATGGATGTAAGGTGCCAAATCCTGCGGTATGAACCGAGAGATGAGGAACGCATAAGCGAGTTGGGCGTTCGTCCAGCTCGCTTTTTAATTGCTTTAGAGAAGTGTTGTAATAGAAAGGAAGAGATCGGAGTGAAAAAATATTTATTCACATCAGAATCAGTGACAGAAGGACATCCGGATAAGATTTGCGACCAGATTTCCGACGCGGTATTGGATGCGATCCTTGCGCAGGACCCTCAGGGCAGAGTGGCCTGTGAAACCGCCGTTACCACCGGCATGGTAATGCTTATGGGGGAGATTACCACCTCTTGTTATGTGGACATCCCTTCCATTGCTCGCAAGGTAATTCAAGAGATCGGCTACGACCGGGCAAAATATGGTTTTGACGCGTCCACCTGCTCGGTGCTGACCAGTATTGACGAGCAGTCCAGCGACATTGCCTTAGGAGTAAACGACGCGCTGGAAAAAAAGAAAGCCAGCGAGGACGAAGCGGACACCACCGGCGCCGGGGACCAGGGGATGATGTTTGGGTATGCCTGCGATGACACGCCGGAATTGATGCCTATGCCTATCTCGTTGGCCCATAAGCTGTCTAAGCGTTTGGCGCAGGTAAGAAAGGACGGGACGTTATCTTATCTTCGCCCAGATGGAAAAACCCAGGTGACAGTAGAATATGAAAACGATGTTCCCGCGCGCATAGAGGCCGTGGTTATTTCCAACCAACACTCTCCGGAAGTTCCGTTGGAACAAATAAGACGGGATATCATAGAAAATGTGATCCGGCCGGTCATCCCCGCTAAGCTTATGGACGAGGAGACCAAGATCTTTGTAAACCCCACCGGACGTTTTGTCATTGGCGGACCTCAGGGGGACAGCGGCCTTACCGGGCGCAAGATTATTGTAGATACCTATGGCGGCTTTGGCCGTCACGGAGGCGGAGCTTTCTCCGGAAAGGACCCCACTAAAGTGGACCGCAGCGCCGCGTACGCCGCCAGATATGTAGCGAAAAATATTGTGGCCGCTGGGCTGGCCAAGCGCTGCGAGGTACAGGTTGCTTATGCAATTGGAGTGGCCCGGCCGGTTTCTATCAATGTGGATACCTTTGGCACCGGAAAAGTGGGAGATGAAAAATTGGCTCAGGCGGTGGGAAATGTATTTGATCTGCGTCCGGCGGCGATTATCCGGGAGCTAGATTTGAGAAAACCGATCTACCGCCAGCTTGCCGCATATGGACATATGGGCAGGGAAGAGTTGGGAGTAAAATGGGAAAAAACAGATAAAATCCAGCAATTGCTTGCACAAATCGGCTAATATATAAACATTTTATCACCTCAGCGCATAGGATGCATTGAGGTGATAAATTTATGAATACGATTATTTGGATACTTTTAGCGATCCTTTCCTGCGTGGGGTTCGTACAGACAGTTTCCTGGATTTTCGTCCACTATGGCCGCCGAAAAACGAAGGTATACCGGGTATTCCCAGTGGGCGGCCCTCAGGCGGAGAGACAATTTTCCTTTATCCATACCTGTTACCAGTGGGAAAGCAATCCGGCTGGAAATATCTATGTTATTTACGACTGCGGGCTGGAAGAGGATCACCAGCGTCAGGCAGTGGATCTGGCGCGGGATATGAACGCGAAGTTTGTGGGAAGCCCTCAGCAGCTACAGCAGTTGATAGACGGGTAAATATTTACATCAATCCGGTTATAGGGTATAATTATAAAATAACAGCATTTTTGGACGTGAAAATTTTTATGGAGCCAAATCAGTTATATAAAATACAGGGCAGTGTGGAAACCGTTGTGTACCATAATGGAGACAGCGGTTTTACTGTCTTGGAATTAAATACTGGGGAAGAGCTGGTGACGGTGGTTGGAGAATTTTCTGATATCGGTCCGGGAGAACAATTGGAGGTTACCGGAAGCTATACCACCCATGCAAAATACGGTTTTCAGATGAAAGCGCAGACGTATGAGCGTTCTTTGCCGGCAACCGCGGCAGCAATCGGGACTTATCTTGCTTCCGGAGTAATCAAAGGGATCGGTCCGGCTATTGCTAAACGCCTGGTGGATAAGTTTGGGGATGAAACCCTTGCCGTAATTGAGCAAAATCCATCGTCTCTTGCCAAAATTCCCGGGATTTCAGCGAAAAAAGCGGAAGAGATCTCTATTGAATATAGAAAGCTATTTGGTATTCGCTCGGTTATGACCTACCTTACCCAGTATGGGGTGCCTGCGCCCTTCGCCATCAAGGCATGGAAAAAGTTTGGTCCCATGGCCCAGGAGATGATTGTCTCCAACCCTTATTGTTTGTGCGACGAGGAAGTTGGAGTAGAATTTGAAATGGCGGATACCATTGCCCAGAGGAATGGATTTGCCCCGGACGGCTATGAGCGGATATCCGCTTCTATTACGCATGTGCTTCGCCACAATCTTGGCAATGGACATACCTGTCTGCCTCAGGACAAGCTGTGTGAAACCTGCTGCCGGCTGGTGGAAACGGACAGCTATCATGTGGACGACGTACTGGAAGAGATGATCTTCCGGGAAGAAGTGGTCCGATTTGAAGGGGAGGAAAAAAGATTTATCTACCTTCCCAGATATTTTGAATCTGAATGTTATATCGCTTCCAAGCTGGGTCTGATGCGTCAAAGCTATATGGGCGGGCTGACCCCGGAGATTGACAGCTTTATTGACAGCCTTGAAAAGAGGCAGGCGATTACGTATGCCTGCCTTCAGCGCAAAGCGATTACAGCCGCGGTAACCCAGCCGATGATGATTTTGACCGGCGGCCCGGGTACAGGGAAAACTACTGCGATCAGCGCAATTATTCATCTGCTGGGGCAGATGGGAGAAAAAGTGGCTTTGGCGGCGCCTACGGGACGGGCGGCGAAGCGGATGAGCGAACTTACCGGAGTAGAAGCGAAAACAGTCCACCGCCTGTTGGAAGTGGATTTTGCCGATGGTTCCGGGCTGCATAAGTTCAAGCGAAACGAGCGCAATCCGCTGCCTTACGACGCGGTGATTATCGATGAGACTTCTATGATGGACTGTCTGCTGTTCGAATCTCTTTTGCGGGCGCTTAAACTATCTTGCCGTCTGATTTTGGTAGGGGATCCGGATCAGCTTCCGTCGGTGAGCGCAGGAAATGTGCTCAGCGATTTGATCGACAGCGGGGTAGTTACGACGGTGCATCTGACGGAGATTTTTCGCCAGGCGGCCAAAAGCCTTATTGTCACCAATGCCCACGCTATCGTTTCCGGAGAGTATCCGTCTCTTCATGTGAAGGATAATGATTTCTTTTTCCTTGGGGATAACAATACCGACCGTATTGCCCGTACTACGGCCGATCTGTGCGCGCGCCGCCTGCCGGCGCGTTATGGATATTCGCCCATGTGGGATATCCAGGCGATTGCGCCTACCAGAGTAGGCGCGGTGGGGACGACCGAACTCAACCGCGTGCTTCAGGCGACCTTGAATCCTCCGGATCCAAAAAAGAAAGAGTTTACGTTTGGTTCCCTGATCTTCCGGGAAGGGGATAAGGTAATGCAGATTAAAAACAACTATGATTTGGTCTGGCGCAAGGATGACGGAGAGGAAGGCATGGGGATTTTTAACGGGGATATCGGCATGATTGAATTGATCGATCGGCCCTCCTCGTCTATTTTAATCCGCTACGACGAGGACAGGGTAGCGGAGTATTCCTTTGATATGGCGGATGAACTGGAGCTGGCTTATGCCATTACCGTGCACAAAAGCCAGGGAAATGAATATGAAGCGGTAATTTTGCCTTTGATGGAGGGACGAAGCCGAATGTATTACCGCAACCTGTTATACACAGCGGTGACCCGGGCAAAGAAACTGCTGATTATTATCGGGACTGAGGGTACGGTACGCAAAATGGTGGACAGCCATAAAAAAACACGCAGGTACTCCAACTTAATTGCTCTTTTGCACGAGGTATGTAATGAACAATAAGCTGCTGAATACTATTTTATTGATGCTTTTCCCGCATAAATGTTTTTATTGCGGGAAGGTGCTTGCAGATGAAGGATATGTATGCGAACAATGTGTATCCATAATTCCCTATACTGGGGAAGAACTTTGCCCAATTTGCGGAAAACAAGAGGAAGATTGTCTGTGCCAGCAGGCGCCGACTGCTTATGATGGATGTACCTCCGCTTTGTTTTATACGAGAGAGGCAGCGTATGGTATTCACCGGTATAAATATGAGGGCAAAAGTTATTATGCGGATTATTTGGCAAAACTAATGGCGGAGAAATTTTCTTTACGGTATGGGGATACTCCTATTGACCTGATCACTTACGTCCCTATGCACAAAACAAAACGAAAGCAGAGAGGATTTTGCCAAACCAAGCTTCTGGCGGATCGGCTGGCACAGAAACTAGAAATTTTGTTGGATGATTCTATTTTGGTGAATACAGGGCGCGGAAACGTTCAGATGGAACAGCACAGTCTGAAAGCCCGCCAGGAGAATGTGAAAATATCTTTTAAACTGGCAAAGGGCGCTTCCGTTTCAGAAAAGACAGTTTTATTAGTGGATGATGTGCTAACTACCGGCAGTACGCTGAACCGATGTGCGGCTCTGCTCAAGAAAGCGGGCGCCCGGGAAGTGTATTGTATCACTGCGGCGGTTACCAGAAAAAAAGAAAAGAAAGCCGCTGGAAGCGGGGAATGTTGAAAAGTTTTTCATGCTGCTGTATAATTCAGATACATGTAATTTTTTGTCGGCGGCGCAAAAGGACAGGAGGAAAAAGAATGGCATCAGTTGACATCGGAATTGATTTAGGGACGGCCAGCATATTAGTGTATATAGGAGATCAGGGGATTGTTTTACGAGAGCCGTCTGTAGTCGCCGTAAATAATCGGACAGATGAAATTTTGACAGTGGGAGACGAAGCTTATCAGATGATAGGCAAGACTCCCGCGGATATCAGCGCTATTCGGCCTTTGAAGGACGGAGTGATATCCGATTATAAAATGACGGAAGTGATGATCAAATACTTTCTCCGCAAATCCTGTAAAACCAATATTATGAAGCCGAGAGTAGCTCTTTGTGTTCCATCCTTGATTACCGGTGTGGAAGCACAGGCGGCGGTGGACGCAGCGGTGGTAGCGGGAGCTAGAAACGTTTATTTAATTGAAGAGCCGGTAGCCGCGGCCATTGGCGCGGGAATTGATATCTCCGCGCCCAACGGGAATATGATTTTGGACATTGGCGGAGGCACCAGTGATATCGCAGTATTGTCCTTAAATGGAATTGTATGCAAAAATTCAGTAAAAGTGGCGGGAGATAAATTTGACCAGGCAATTATCCGTTATGTCCGGGGAACGTACAATATTCTCATTGGAGAACGAATGGCGGAAAGGATGAAGATTGCTATTGGAAGCATAGATAACCAGGCAGAGGATGCTTCCTTTGAGGTAAAAGGGCGGAATTTGGCCACGGGGCTTCCGGTAAAGAGGATGATTACCAGACGGGAACTGTATGCTCCTCTTCTGGACAATGTGTTGGAGATTTACAACGCAATACATTCTGTGATGGAAAAGACGCCCCCGGAGTTGGTGGGGGATATCCAGACCAATGGGCTGGTGATGACCGGCGGAGGAGCCTTGCTTCATGGATTGGATACCTATTTAAGCAAACGGCTCAAATGTCCGGTAAGGATAGCAGATAACCCGGTAGAGTGTGTGGCTATTGGCACAGGGCGGTCGTTTGAGTTTATTGACCGGCTATATGACGGTTTTATTGCGTCCTCCACCCATAAACATTGAGAAAAGCAGGCGCATCTTGCAGGCAAGATGCGCCTGCTTTTTCTTCAGTAACACGAAGTGAGGGAAAAGATGATGATAATGGAAATTTGTGACTAATTATAATTATCCAAGTGATTTTTGTGCAACCTCCATATATAGTTTAAAGAAAAGATAGGAACACAATTCATTCGGTAAAGTTTATGAATTTCATTTAAAACATTCATGCTTTTGTATAAAAATAACAAGAAAAAAGAATATTTATTGAAAGAGTCGGCAAAATTTGCTATAATAAATGGAATGATTTGCAGCATATTATCTATAAAGGAGAAAAAAAGTCGATTTGTGGTGGTTAGTTTTAGGTAGTTTGAGCTTTTTAATTTTCCTTGTGTATGACTTTAATCAAATTCTCCTTCACAAAAAATATTTTGCGCCGTTTTTTGCTTTAGGCTGCGTGCTGTTAGGCGTGAGTACGGTTGCGTTGGCTTTTGAGGGGAAAAAAGAGCTTACCCAGACGACCGTGATTTTCTGGGGAGTAGCGTTTCTATTCTTATTCCTTTTAGTTTACACCTTATTTTTTGCTCTGCCCTTTCAAGAGACTTATGTTCAAGGAGGAGCACATCAGGCATATACCCAGGGGGTATATGCTTTATGCCGGCACCCAGGGGTGCTATGGCTCAGTGGATTTTATTTGTTTTATTGGCTGGCGGCGGGAGGAAAATGGCTCTTTTACTCTTGGCTGGCTTTCACCGCCTTGGATGTGGCGTATGTATGTATTCAAGACAAGGTGATTTTTCCAAAACTGTTTGAAAATTATGAGAAATACCGGCGGACAACTCCTTTTTTGGTGCCGAGCGGTGCCAGTTTGCAAAAGTGCCTGAGACATTATAGAGATAGACATAATACAAAAATGTAGAAAAGTCTAGTGGTTTTCAGGGGGGAGAGCGGCGTATATGAATTATGGGCAAAGGTTAAAAAAGCAGCAGCATTCCCAGCTATGGCAGGAATATTGCGGCTTTTTGGATCTTGATATAGACGAATATATGAAAATACAAAACCGTCTAATGCAAGAGCAGGTGCGGGTTTGGATTTCCTGCGGCTTGGGCCGAAAGCTGTTAGGGGGCAAGCAGCCTGAAACAGTAGAGCAATTTCGTAAATTGATGCCACTTACTACTTATGATGATTATGCAGATATTTTGCTCCAGAAGCGCGGCGATCAGCTGCCTTGCGAGCCGGTAATCTGGCTGCAGACCACCTGGGAGGGAGGAAAACATCCGATCAAAACGGCTCCCTATACTCGCGGGATGTTGGATGTTTTTAAAACGAATCTGATGGCGGTTTCCACCCTGTCCGCAAGCAACGGACGGGGAAAGATCAGCCTACGTTCGGGGGATAAGGTGCTGTTTGGGCTGGCGCCGCTTCCTTATGTAACCGGGCTTTTCCCTTTGTTGTTTGAAGAGGAGATTGATTTTAAGTTTTTGCCCCCGGTGAAAGAAGCGCATAAGATGTCCTTCAGCCAGCGAAGCAAAAAAGGATTTTCCATGGGGATGGCTCAGGGAATCGATGTGTTTTTTGGACTTTCTAGTGTAATCAGCTATATTACGGAAAATTTTGCTTCCATGTTTGGAGGCTCCGGCTCGAACGGTATCAAAAAATTGCTTCAATGTTCTCCGGTGATGGCATTCCGTTTCCTGCGGGCTATCTATGAATGCCGCAGAGATGAAAGATCTATACAACCTAAGGATTTATTCCATTTAAAATCTTTGGTGTGCGCGGGGACGGATACCGCCTCCTATAAGCCAGGATTGGAGCGGGCTTGGGGAATTAAAGCGCTGGAAATCTGCGCAGGGACAGAGCCTACTTTAATTGCAACGGAAACTTGGAACCATAACGGCATGGTGTTTTTTCCGGATGCGTGTTTTTATGAATTTATTCCGGAGGAAGAGATGAACCGGAATTTAGAAGACCCCTCCTATGTTCCGAGAACCTTGTTAATGAATGAAGTTATTCCACATCACAACTATGAGCTGGTGATTACCGTTTTAAAGGGTGGTGCGTTCGCCAGGTATCGTGTGGGGGATGTATTTCGCTGTATTGGAATTGGGGACAATGGAAAAAGCACCAGACTGCCGCTGTTTACTTTTGTGGACAGAACTCCGGATGTGATTGATATTGCCGGTTTTACCCGTATTACGGAGCGTTCTATTGCAGAAGTGGTAGAGATTTCCGGGCTGAAAATCGCTCATTGGCTGGGAAAGAAAGAATATGATGAAAAAGATCGTCCTTATCTGCACTTGTATGTAGAACTGGAGGAAGCCAGCCTGGAAAAAACTGCGACAAGCGTGCGGGTGCTCAAAGAGCATTTAGAAGTTTATTTTACATACTTTGACAGCGACTATGAAGATTTGAAAAAAATGCTGGGGATTGACCCGCTAAAGATCACTATTTTAAAGTGCGGTACGGTAAAAGGATTTAAAGAAATGACCGGGAAATCCCTGCGCAGAATTAATCCTCCCCAGTTAGAATTATTGGAATTGCTGAAGTTCGATGCGCAGCAGCCCAGGGGAAAGTGGGGTGACGGCCAGATATGACAGTAATCCCATATATCAGCGTACCGATTGCGGCAGTATGTTGTTATTCCTTTTTAACTATTGCTCTTTTGGGAGCCAAAAAAAATCGGACAATCCATGCTTTTATAGGGCTGTTGTTGTGTTTTATTCTTTGGACCGGCGGATCGATGCTGATGCGGCTGCAGGTATATCCTGGCTATAAATTCTGGTATGAGATATCGATTTTAGCTTTGTTCGCCGCACCGTTTTTTGTTTACAGCTTCTTGTGCAGCTTTGTTGGAATCAAGGGAACCTTTCTGCGCAACGTTTGGTTTTTATGTACGATTATTATGTTGGTGCTTACCTACTTGGACGTATTTTTGGAAAAGCCGGTTCTCAGCAAGTTGGAAAACGGTCGTACGATCTTTATTTACCATATGCAATGGCAGATTTTCATTCCCACCTTATTGATTATCTGTATTTTGGGTTCGGCAGTATTTTCTGTTATCTCAAGTATACAGAAAGATGATGCCGTGGTTTCTTCGCTGATGCCGATCTTCATTGGGCTGCCTTTTCTAGTGGTAGGAAATGTGGTTTCTATTGTCCCAAACAATATTATTCCATGGGATACGCTGTCCGGGATCATCAATGCTCTTTTGATGTTTTGGGCACTGTATAAGAAACGCCTGTTTAAATTGACGCTTTTAGTAAACCAAGGGGTTATACTGATTGCATCTATGGCGCTTTTAACCGTTTTGGGCGCCTACTTGGTTTCCCCGGGAGAAATGCTTTTAGTAAAATATTTTCCTTTCTTAGATGGTTATACCACCTTGGTAATTGCAGTTATTTTTTCTGGTATGACCATGGCTTGTTATCTGCTTCTCCGAAAGATTTTAAATAATTTGTTTTTGCGGGAAGAGCTTGATCGCTCCCAGCGGCTGAAGGATTATGGAAACAATGTGTCTAAGCTGCTGAATTTGGATGAAATCCTTACAAAATTGGTAAATGAAATTGTTGAAGTTATAGGAGTTCCTAAAGCCTATGTCTGTCTGCTGGATGAGGCGGGGGCAAGTTATAAAACCGTCTGCACAGCGACTCCGCTGGATTCAAAGTTTTTTACCATCGCAGTGGATAACCCATGTATTACTTGGTTTAAAGACAAAGATGAAACCATGGTGTTAAAAGAATTTCAGCGCACTACGGTTTATAAATCAATGTGGGATGCGGAAAAACAGCTGTTAAGGGAACTGCAGATCGGGTGTATTACCCCGCTGAAATGTGACAATGAGCTAGTGGGGATTGTACTGCTTTCAGAGAAGCCCAGATCGGTTTCTTTTAGTTACGATGATTTAACGTTTTTGGATTCCTTGCAGGCCATTGCTTCTATTGCCATCAAAAATGCAAAGCTCTATCAGCAGGCGTATAAGGAGGCGAGGACCGACCATCTTACAGGGCTTCTAAACCGCAAATCCTTTATGGAGGTTCTTGATCGGGAAGCAAAGAGATGTATGGATTCCTCCTTGGCGCTGGCCATTTTAAATTTAGACGACTTTAAACTGTATAACCAGCTCTATGGGAACCATGAAGGGGATGTGGCTCTGTGCAATGTGGCAAGGATTATTTCGGGGTACGTAGGACTTAATGGGACTACCGCTCGATACAGCGGAAAAGAATTTGCGGTCCTCATGCCCGGTTACAATGTTAGGCAGACGGTAGAGCTGGTGAGCAATATTAAAAAGCAGATTGCTGAGATCAATGTTACTACCGACGGCGTAGCGTTAAAGCCGCTCACTCTTAGTGCGGGTATCTGCGTAATGCCTTATGCTGCGCAAAATGCGAAGCAGCTACTGGGAAATGCAGATATGGCGGTTTATAATGCCAAGCGCAGCGGCAAAAATAAAATCCTTACCTATTCGGTGGATAGCGCCAAAGGGGGAATGGTTACTACCGCGGAAACCAATCTTCCCGCTGGCAATTATGAGGAGTACGCTTCTACGATTTACGCCTTGACGGCGGCCATCGACGCCAAAGACCATTACACCTTCAGTCACAGCCAGAATGTGGCTGAATATGCGACCATTCTGGCCACAGAAATGGGTTTGAACAGCGACCATGTACGAATTATTTATGAAGCGGCGCTTTTGCATGACATTGGGAAGATTGCGGTTCCAGAGAGTATTCTGACTAAGCCGAGCCGATTGACACAGGAAGAATTTGAGCTGATGAAAACTCATGTGGAACATTCGATTGCAATCATCCGCCATCTGCCCAGTTTGGATTATGTAATCCCAGCGGCCATCGCCCATCATGAACGGTGGGACGGCCACGGTTATCCCAGGGGGATTGCAGGCGAGGATATTCCTGTTGGCGGGCGCTGTCTGGCATTGGCGGATGCCTTTGACGCGATGACTTCGACCCGTTCCTATAAAGAGGCGTTTTCTGTGGAGTTTGCCTGCAAAGAGATTGAGCAGCAGGCAGGCAAGCAATTTGATCCCCGATTAGCGGATCTGTTTGTACAACTGGTCCAAAAAGGAAAAATTAAGGTAATACTTTCGGAACAAAAGAGGGCTAAGTAATAACAACCGCGAAAGCGTTTGCTTTCGCGGTTGTTTGTTTTTTTGTTACTGCCCGGCCTGAGGGGAATATTTCTGTTTTACGGCGTCCACTTTGTTTTGGGGGGCATTGTCCGTTTGATACCAGCCGCGTTTACTCATTTCACCAAAAATTTCGTGCTGAATCTGATGCTCTTCGTTGAGGATATTCATCAATTCGGTTTTCATTGCCGCGGAGGAACATTCATTTGCGCAGGTGTTATATGTTTCCGTAATGAACTTTTGACTGGTAAGAATATCGTTCATTATTTCCCGGTCGTCAAATGTTTGATTTGTAGGCTGTTTTTGATTGTTGGCCATAAAAGTACCTCCTAGTTAAGATAACTGATCAGGCGGTTAAAATGATTTTGATGTTTCGCCGCATTGTTTTCACACTGGGTTTTAATTTGGGGATCAGATGTGAGCTGGGCGTACATCGTATATTTTTTAATCAGGGTTTGTTCCGCTCCAAGCTGGTCTTCCAAGGCGGCCAGTTCTTTGGATGTGAGATTGGACATATAAAAAAACCTCCTTTATTGGTACATGGTTAGTATCCCAATAAAGGAAGGTTTTTATACAGTTTATTCCTGATTTTTTGTAATATGAACTTCCATTTGGTTATAGGGGATGGTGATGCCTTTTTGATCAAACTGACGTTTGACCTCCTCTAAAAGATCATAGTTTAAATTCCAGTAATCCGGAGTATTTACCCATACGCGGCAGCCAATGACAATAGCGCTGTCCCCATGCCGGATTACACGAACCACCGGCTCCGGATCTTTCAAGGCCAGGGGATGTTTGGATACAATGTTGGAGATCACCTCTTTTGCCTGGTCCATATCATCCTCATAGCCGATAGAAAATTCCAGGTCCAGCCGCCGGGTAGGCGCGCCGGTAAAGTTGACAATCTGCGCTTTGGCCACATCGCCGTTGGGGATGTGAATTTGCTTGTTGTCATAAGTTTTCAGGATGGTATAGTTTAAACGGATTTCCTTAATTGTGCCTTCATTTCCGCCGATACTTACATAATCTCCCAAAGAGAAAGGCTTGGTAAATAAAACGGAGATTCCCCCAGCCAGATTGCTAAGAGAGTCTTTTACCGCCAGGGACACCGCCAAGCCGAACACGCCCAGCAGGGTAATCAGGGAGGTAATTGGCACTCCTAAAAGTCCGACTACCGTAATTCCAAGAACAATGTAAAGAGCGACCCTCAGCATGGAAAGCATAAATTTATGCAGCGCCGGATCCAAACGGGAGCGGGTAAAGGTTTTGCGCATAAAGCTCATAAGCAGGCGGATTAAAATAATTCCAATGATAAGGGCAATAAACGCCACCAAAAGTTTTGGAGCGTAATCCACAATAAATTCCTTTAATGAAGTCCAAAGAGTTTTAGCGTCCATCGAAGAGACATCGTTTAAAATTTTAGATACTTCTTGGGCATCCACTGAGGGAGTACCCAGCTGAGAAGAAAGATCGCCGGTTAAATCCATTTATAATCAATCCTTTCGGGAAGGTGTGGCAGTTTCCTGTGTGCGGCCTTGTGCGGCATAGCGGGTAGGGGAAACGCCCATAATCTTTTTAAATACTCGAGAAAAATACAGTTGGTCGTCATACCCTGCAGAAGCGGCAATAGCACCGACTGGCAGAGAGGACTGCCGCAGCAGCTCGCAGGCTCTGGCAATGCGGAAACGGGTCAGATAATCATTGGGAGAAGTGCCCATATGCTTCATAAATACCCGGTACAAATGACTTCGGCTGATCCCCACATTAGAAGAGATATCGCCCACGTCAATAGGACCGGAATAATTGTGGGAGATAAAACTGATCGCGCTTTCCACATACTCCAAAGAAAGATCACTAACAGGGCAGGGGGCTTGTTCCATTAAAAGGGACAGAAAAAGATATAACAGCCCAATCGTTTTTACCTGGCTGCAGGGGGTGCTGCCGGAAGCTTTATAGATGCTCATAATAGCTGTTTCAATCGCTGTGGGAGGATCAAAATGAACCACGGGAGCTTTTTTAGAAAACGGCGTTTGCTTCATGAGCACTTTTGCTTCCGCTCCCTGAAACCCTACCCAGCAGTATTCCCATGGCTGTGACAAATCGGCGCTGTAGCTGACCACCATACCGGGATAGATAATAAACGTATCCCCAGCCTCCAGCTGATATTGCTGGCCGTCGGCATGGTAGCTGCCTTTGCCAGAGATCACATGGTGAATTAAATAATGGTCGCGTACCCCCGGTCCCCAGAGATAGCCAGGCTCGCACTGCTGTACTCCGCTATTGTAGATGGCGATGGGAAGGCTTTCCCGGGTTTTAGTTTTATAAGAATGCTTAAAAATACCGGACGTCATAGCTTTTCACCACCTTGTTCTATGATTATACATGAACTTCGATTATTATGCAACATTAGTCCATAAATATGATACTATTTGCCGTTGAAAAGAGGGGGGGAGTGGTGTACACTATAAGTAAAATAATGTTCGGAAATCCAAGGTAGAAAGGCAGGTTAGAATATGCAGACGACAGCAGGACTGAAAGAAAACATTACCAGTGGGAAACTGGATAAAACGCTCACCTATTTGTATTCTTGTGATGCGCAAGGGCTCAAAGAACAAAAAGAGCGTTACCTGAAAGCGGTGGAAAAATTTGAATCTCTTTTCGGGCAGGGCCGGAAAGGGGAGTTTTTCAGCGCCCCGGGGAGAACCGAGCTTAGCGGCAATCATACCGACCATCAGAACGGACGCGTGCTGGCGGCAGGGGTTAATTTGGATGTGATCGCAGTAGCGTCTCCCAACGATGAGAATATTATCCGTATTCAGTCGGAAGGGTATCCTATGGATACTATTGATCTAAGAGATCTTTCTATTCAGGAAAAGGAAAAAAACAAGGCCGCATCGTTAATCCGCGGAGTTGCCGCCCGGTTTCAGCAGCTGGGACACGCCATCGGCGGATTTGACGCTTATACCAACTCAAATGTGCTGAAAGGATCGGGGCTTTCTTCCTCTGCGGCGTTCGAAGTGCTTGTTGGAGTGATGATCAACCATCTGTACAGCGGGCAGTCCTCCCATGGGGTAGAAATCGCTCAGGCCGGCCAGTATGCGGAAAATGTGTATTTCGGAAAACCCTGCGGACTGATGGATCAGACCGCCTCGGCGGTGGGCGGTTTTCTTACCATTGATTTTGCTGATCCGGCTCAGCCCATCGTAAAGAGAATTGATTTTGATTTTTCCCATTCGGGATACCAGCTTTGTATCATAAATACTGGGGGAAATCATGCTGATTTGACCGATGATTATGCCTCTGTTCCCACAGAGATGAGATCAGTGGCGGCCGCGCTGGGCAAAGAGGTGCTGCGCCAGGTAGAACCAAATGAGTTTTATGAAAATATGGGGATTTTACGGGAAAAATGCAGCGACCGGGCTCTTTTGCGGGCAATTCACTTTTTTGACGATAACGACCGGGTCCCAAAACAGGCGGAAGCGCTGAAAAACAATAATTTTGAGGAGTTTAAACGCCTGGTCATCCAATCGGGAAGATCCTCGTTTATGTATTTGCAAAATGTGTTTACCTGTAAGAACCCAACGGAGCAGGGATTGTCTCTGGGACTGGCTTTAAGCGAGCATATCCTCCAGGGCGCAGGTGCGTGGCGGGTGCACGGCGGCGGTTTTGCCGGCACAATTCAGGCGTTTGTTCCTGTAGAGATGCTGGAGGAATATAAAGCGAAAATGGAACAGGTGTTTGGAGAAAATACCTGTTATGTGTTATCAGTCCGCCCGGTGGGCGGAGTGAAAGTATCGGAAGAACTGCTGTAAGGAAAGGAGAGCTTCAACATGGCGGAATTGAGATGGCACCCCTTGATTAAAGATTGGATTATGATAGCTTCCCATCGTCAGGCCCGGCCGCAGATGCCAAAAGATTGGTGTCCTTTCTGTCCAGGTTCCGGAAAGGTGCCTGAGGATTATGACGTGTATAAATATGATAATGATTTTCCAGCCCTCAGCCAGAACCCGCCGGTGCCGGACGATGTGGCCACCGATTTTTTTAAAACAAAAGAAGCTTATGGAAAGTGCGAGGTTATTTTATATTCTCCTGGCCATACCACCACTCTGCCGGAACTCAGCGACGATCATGTGGAAAAGCTGGTCAATCTTTGGTGTGAGAGGTTTGATGCCCTAAGGGAAGACGAGAAGATAAAATATGTGTTTATCTTTGAAAACCGCGGGGAAGCGGTAGGCGTGACCATGCCTCATCCGCACGGACAGATTTATGGATATTCCGTGGTTCCAAAGAAAATTCAGCTGGAGGTCCAGTCTGCCCAGGAATACTTGGCAGAAAAGGAAAACTGCTTGTTTTGCGATATGCTTAAGGCGGAAAAAGAATTTGGAAAACGGATCATTTTCCAAAACGAGCATTTTACAGTGTTCCTTCCGTTTTTTACAGAATACCCTTACGGAGTGTATATTTTCTCCAACGCCCACAAAAATAATATCTCTCAGTTTACTAGGGAGGAACGCCGGGCTTTGGCAATCACTATCAAACATACGGTTGGCATGTTTGACAGCTTGTTCGATTACAAATTCCCTTATATGATGTGTATGCACAACGCACCGGTAAACGGGGAAGATGTATCCGAAAGCTATCACTTCCATATTGAGTTTTTCCCGCCTATGCGAAGCGCGGATAAAATAAAGTTCAACGCCTCCTCCGAAACAGGCGTGTGGGCGCACTGCAACCCCACCTGTCCGGAAGAAACCTCAAAAGAGCTGCGCGCCGCATACACCAGATACAAAGATACTGCTAAATAGTTCTTGAGGGAAGTTGCCTTTGAAAGGCGCCCTTCTGCCTGGGCGCCGCATTGCAGCCTGCCGTAAATTTGCGGCAGGCTGATTTTCTTTGCGGGGAATAAGAGGAAAGGTTTGTTAATTTTTTTACAATTAAACGGGAAAAACGATTGCAAAAAAGTACAAGATATAGTATACTAATTCTGGTTGCGAATTTTGCGCCCATCAAAAATAGATACTAATTTTAAATAAATAAAGGCGAGGAGAATGGTTATGGGTATAAACTTTAACATTGATTATGGTTTCGCCGGGGGAGTTATCGTCACGGGGCTTGTCATAGTTTTTCTGGCGCTTGTGGGGTTGACGCTGGTTGTTATGCTGCTGGGCAAGATTTTATACAGCATTTCCGGCGGTTCAAAGAAAACACCGGAGAAAAAAGTACAGGAGGCTCCCAAACAGGCTCCTGCTCCCAAAGCGATGCCGGTAAAACCTGCGATGGTCGTTGAAGAGGGAATTGGCGACGAGATTGTCGCGGTAATTGCCGCGGCGGTAGCTGCCATGAGCGGAGACGGCAAACAGTTTGCTTTGAGAAGCGTCAAACGTGTGAAGGAAGCTCGTTCTTCCTGGTGTACCGCCGGACTGGTACAGAATACGCAGCCGTTTTAATTGCGGCGCGATGTTGGGTGAGTGGATTTTTAACTTATTTTGAGGGGTTGATGTAAAGCATGGAGATATTAGTACAATCTGTGCAGACGATCATCGAAAAGTCGGGGTTTGTTAACCTTACAGGCGGGCAGGCTTTGATGATTTTGGTCTCGTTCTTTTTGATGTACCTGGCGATTAAAAAACAGTTTGAACCTTTGCTTCTTCTGCCGATCGCTTTTGGTATGCTTTTGACAAACCTGCCAATGGCAGGGCTTTACCATGTAGCGATCTTTGAAGGCGGCCATATTCATTGGGATCTTCTTAATGAGATGGGCGGATTGATTGACTATTTGTATTTAGGCGTTAAATTGGGAATTTATCCTCCGCTTATTTTCCTTGGTATCGGCACTATGACCGATTTTGGTCCGCTGATTGCCAACCCGAAAAGCTTCCTGCTGGGAGCAGCGGCTCAGGCGGGGATCTTTTTCACCTTCTTTGGCGCGCTTGTGTTAGGCTTCACTCCCGCGCAGGCTGGTTCTATTGGTATTATCGGAGGCGCCGATGGCCCTACCGCCATCTTTACCACCAGCCAGCTGGCGCCGGAACTGCTGGGACCCATTGCGGTGGCGGCGTATTCGTACATGGCGCTGGTGCCGATTATTCAGCCGCCGATTATGAGAGCGCTGACCACTAAGAAGGAACGGGCGGTTGTTATGGAACAGCTTCGTCCGGTTTCCCGGTTGGAAAAATTGGTATTCCCGATTTTAGTTACAATCATCGTATCCTTCCTGGTTCCGGATACAGCTCCGTTGATTGGTATGCTGATGCTGGGCAACCTGTTCAGAGAATCCGGTGTGGTTGACCGTCTGTCTAAAACCGCACAGAACGAATTAATGAATATTATCACTATTTTCCTTGGGGTATCGGTAGGGGCTACCGCGACTGCAGAGGTATTTCTTTCCGGAGAAACCCTGGGAATTATCGCTTTAGGCTTGATTGCTTTCTGCCTTGGTACTGCTGCTGGCGTACTGTTTGGAAAGCTTATGTATATCTTTAGCGGCGGAAAGGTAAATCCGCTGATTGGGTCCGCCGGCGTATCTGCCGTTCCTATGGCGGCCCGCGTTTCTCAGAAGGTAGGTCAAAAAGAAAATCCGACCAATTTCCTGTTGATGCACGCAATGGGTCCCAATGTTGCCGGCGTAATCGGTTCCGCTGTTGCGGCGGGGGTTCTGTTGAGTATCTTAAAATAATAGGTATGTTCTAAAGACGTGCTCTGTAAAAGAGCACGTCTTTTTAATTTGGGATTGATAAAAACGTCTGTTCGTGGTTTAATTAAAAAAGCAGATTTAAATCAAATGTGGGAGAGATAGTATGGACTTTACGTTAAAAAATAGATACAACGCTCTCAAGCGTCAGATTATTGATGATTTCTTTTCCCGGATGAATCCTATGCAGAAACAGGCGGTTTACGCTATTCATGGACCGGTGTTGATTTTGGCCGGCGCGGGGAGCGGAAAAACGACGGTGATTGTCAATCGGATTGCAAATATGATTCAGTTCGGCGAGGCGTATGACAGCGATTACATGCCGGCGCAAATTACACAGGAGGATGTAGATTTTCTGGAGGAATATGCCCGGGGGGAAAGCTGGGATTTAGAACGGGCGATCTCCCTGATTAAAAATCGTCCAGTGGCGCCATGGAATATTTTGGCCATCACCTTTACGAATAAAGCCGCTGGAGAACTGAAAGAACGGCTTCAGGCAATGCTGGGGGAAGCCGCACAGGAGATTAACGCGTCCACTTTCCATTCAGCCTGTGTTCGTATCCTGCGCAGAGAGATTGAAAATTTAGGTTACCGGAGCAGCTTTACCATCTATGATACCGACGATTCCGTGCGGGTGGTAAAGGCCGCTCTGAAAGCTATGAATATAGACGAAAAACGCTTTTCTCCAAAAGCTGTGTTAGGGGAGATCGGCAGAGCAAAAGATCAGCTGCTTTCTTCGGCGGATTTCGCGTCCACTGTGGGAGAGGACTTTCGTTTACAGGTAATTGCCAAGGTATATGATTATTATCAAAAACAGTTAATGTCGGCAAATGCGGTGGATTTTGACGATATCATCATGTTGACTGTGCGCCTGTTTCAGAAGTTTCCGGAAATTTTGGACAAGTACCGCAGCCGTTTCCGTTATGTTATGGTAGATGAGTATCAGGATACCAACTATGCTCAGTTTATGCTGGTAAACTTACTGGCTTCCCAGCATCAGAATATCTGTGTGGTGGGGGATGACGACCAGAGTATTTATAAATTCCGCGGGGCGGATATCGGGAATATATTAAATTTTGAGGATCAGTTTCCAGGAGCCAAAGTTATTCGCCTGGAAGAAAATTACCGCTGTACCGGGACGATCCTGGATGCAGCCAACGCGGTGATTGAGAACAATACGGAACGAAAAGGAAAGACCCTTTGGACAAAAAATGATACCGGAGTAAAAATTAAAGTACATCGTGCCGCAGACGAAGGGGAAGAGGCCCGCTTTATTGCGGATACCATTTCGGAAAATGTAAAGCAAGGGGCTAAATTTTCCGACCACGCGGTGTTGTATCGGATGAACGCCATCTCCAATACCGTGGAACGGGGATTGGTAAAATACGGGATTCCTTACCGGATTATCGGAGGACTGCGGTTCTATGAGCGCAAAGAAATAAAGGATATGATCTCCTATCTAAGCGTATTGAATAACCCCAGCGATACCGTACGCCTGCGCAGAATTATTAACGAGCCGAAGAGAGGGATTGGCGACAGCAGCGTAAATAATGTGCTGGAGATCGCCGCCGGAGTAGAACTTCCAGCTTTCGAAATCCTGGAAAATGCGGAGCAATACCCTGCTCTTTCCCGGAAGGCGACTTCACTGATGCAGTTTGCGGAAATGCTTCGCGCGCTTATGGAAAAAGTGGGGAAAATCTCCTTGGATCAGCTTTTGGATCATGTGCTGGAGGAAACCGGCTATTTGAGTATGCTCCAGGGCGAGGGCTTTGAGGGCCAGACCCGCTTAGAAAATATCGAGGAACTCAAATCCACGATGATCCGCTATGAAGAGGAGAATGACGACCCTACCCTGGCGGGATTTTTGGAGGAAATTTCTTTGTATACGGATATCGACCGCTACGATCCGCAGGCGGACAATGTGGTACTTATGACAATGCATTCCGCCAAAGGATTAGAGTTTGAGAACGTGATCCTGGTAGGGCTGGAAGAGGGAATTTTTCCTGGGATGCAGTCTATGTACGACCCCACTCAAATCGAGGAGGAGCGCAGGCTGGCTTATGTGTCTCTAACCAGGGCAAAAAAACGGCTGTATGTCACTACGGCCGCTCAAAGAATGCTGTTTGGACAGACGATGCGCAATCGGCCTTCCCGGTTTTTGAATGAAATTCCAAAAGAGCTGTGCGAGATGGAGGATACTACCATAGCCCGGCGAATGAGCATCAATCAGAGACAAACGCCCTCTGCCGCGTTTAAATCCACCTCCAAGGTTGGGATAGGGGCGGCCGCCCAGCCGGAAAGCAATTTTACTTTGAAGGTAGGAGACATGGTAAGCCATAAAGTGTTTGGGCAAGGAATGGTTCTTTCAATCACACCTATGGGGAACGATCATCTGGTGGAAGTGGCTTTTGAGAGCGTGGGGACTAAAAAAGTCATGGCAAAATTCGCCAGGTTACATAAAATACAGTAAATGAGAAATAAATTTCCCGCGCATGCACAAAAAACAGTTTTCCTCATAAAATGTAATGAGTACAGCTCAAAACAACTATAGGAGGATTCATATGGCAGAACAAAAAACAGCTCCCGTTACCGCAACCGGAGCAAACTGTTTTAAAGAAGCAGTATGCATAGATGCCGGCAGGATTTACGACTCCTGTACGGAGAAAGACGGTGCAGGAGGGAAGTTAAAAAGGCTTTAAATGAATTTCCAGACAAAACTGTTGGGGCGCGGCACCTTTTGGTTTGGTGTACATGATTTTTTCTATGAAACATTTTAACAGAAGATTTTTATCCCCAGCGTTCAGGATGCGGTACACATCCTGAACGCTTTTTATTTTTTTCATTTCCAAGGGGATACTCTCCTCCCGCATACGCCGCAGGCGTTGCTCCTGTACGGCGGCGCGCATCTTAGTGCAGCGAATATTTTCATTGAGCGCGGACATTCGTTCCTGGAAGGTGGCAATATCATAAACGCCCTGTTCCAGCAGGCTGTACAGAGTAATTCTCTGCGAAGAAAAGGACATGAGCTGTTTTTGGGACTGAGCTAAAGAAAGTTCCAATAAGGACGTATCCTTTCCTTCCAAAGGATACAGCTCTAAAGGGATTGCGGATAGAATAGGTTTCAGCACAGCCTCTATCTCTTTCAAAACCAACGAAAATTTGCTCCCGCAGACACACCCAGGAGTGGGACAGAGCAGGTAGGGGGAACTTTGATGAGCGCCCCGCCGCTGAAGAACCCTCCCGCAGACGCCGCAGGTTACCAGTCCGGCCAGAGGATTTTTAATCGTTCCGTCGTTATGTGCCGGAACCGTGCGGGAATGAATACGATTTTGTACCCTTGCAAATGTCTCCGGGGAGACAATAGAAGGGTGGACGCCGCGCACACAAAGCCAGTCTTTTGGAGCGCAGGAGACGACGTGCTTTGTTGAGGAGCCGTTTTGCCGCACATGCTGTGTGCGTTCCCATACCACCTGGCCGATATATACTGGGTTTTTTAGGATATGCATAACAGAGTTGCGGCTGAAGGCGTCGCACCGCCTAGGTTTCGCGCCCAGAGCGTTGACTGTCTGGGCGATGGCGGAGCAGCCCTCTCCTTGCAAATAAAGATCAAACATCATCCGTACAAAATTCGCTTCCTCTTCCACGATTTCCAGAGAGGGCAGCTTATCTTTCCGGATTTTACAGTAGCCGTAAGGGGCGTTAGAAACATAGCCGCCGTTTTTAATCGTCTGCCGGAGGCCCCGGTTCAGCCGCTTATTGATCATTTTTAACTCCCTGCGGGAGAGGAACGTCTTAAATTCGGTCAGCTCCTCGTCCAATTCATCCGAAAGATCATATGTTTTTTCGGGGGTAATAATTTTAGTCCCAGAATATTTAAACGCGTCTAGGATAATCCCTTGGTCTTTCATCCCGCCCCGGCCTAGGCGGTCGATATCCATACAAAGCACTGCGGCGTAGGTGTGATTTTGTACCGCCTCCAAAAGTTTAAGCATTTGCGGGCGGGAAAATAAGCTTTCTCCGCTGACCACCTCTTCATATACGCCGGTGATATTTAAATTATGATTTCCCGCATAGGAAAGAAGGATTTCTTTATGCATGGCCAAGGTCTCCTCCTGGGGCTGGGAATATTCTTCCGCCCGGGATTTTCGAAGATAAATCGCGGTATCCATCTAAAAACTCCTCCTGCAAATTAGAAGTTGACAAAGTGACTTTTTCAGGTTACTATAAAACCAACAAGGAACGTATGTTCCTTGTTTTTTACTAAAAGCAGCTTTGTTATCTTTTATGCACATGAGCGAAAGAAAATACCCTTTTAGCATAGGACAACCCTGCAGATGAGTAAGATGATAGGCAGGGAGGGAATTTTTATGGGGAAAGAAGAAAGAAGCGATCCAAGTGTAAAAGTAGTCCGAAGCCGGCCCGCGGACCTGGCAGAAAGGAAGAAAAACCGCAGTATGATTGCAGGCGTGATAGACGCCTGGGCAAAGCCCCGGCAAATGGGGGCAAAGGCTGTCTTTTCGGAAGAAAAATAAGGGGGAAAATAATGTATCAAATTACGATAAAAGTACCGGCGCAAACAATTTTTATACTTTATGTAACCCTGGCGATTACTGTGATTTTTTTTATTGGGGTATGGAGAAGCACCGGACGAAAATAGAAAGGAAGTGATCAGGATGACCCGTCAGGAAAAAGCGGAATATTTAGGAAAGTATAAACTGCTGGATATGGAAATTGCCCGGCAGTGTGAGGAGCTGGGAAACTGGAGAATGCGCAGCAGGCGCTGTCAGTCACAAAGCCAAAAAGAAGAGCGGCTGGCGGCAAGAAGGATACTCGCTATGGAAAAAGAGATCGCAGAAGAAATCCAGCGGCTGTGTCAGCAACGAAAACGGATAAAAAATATTATCAGCAGTGTGAATAACGACACCTTGCGCCTTCTTTTGGAATATCGATATTTAAATGGTTGTACGCTGGAAAAAACAGCGGAAAAAATGAACTATACTTTCCGGCATATCTGCCGGCTTCACTTTCAGGCGCTGGACAAACTGAGCTTGTCATAGAATGTCCTGGAGTTTTCATGGTACTTTAAAACTGAAGAAGGAAAAGGCCCCCTGTCCTTCGGACAGGGGGCCTTTTGTAAGGTGCTGAAAAATTTTAATTTGGAGGAATTTTATGAGCATGAAAACCGTTAGGCTGGGAGGATTTGTAGACGAGAACATCCAGAATATCAATGATAATTTTAGCGAGGTAGCATTAAATAAAGCGGATGTGTCCTCCATTCCTACAAAAACCAGCCAGCTTACCAACGACAGCGGCTTTGCCACAGGGGTAGATATTGAAAATAAAGTGGATAAGGAATCAGGAAAAGGCCTTTCCAGCAACGATTATACCTCACAAGAAAAGGAAAAATTAGCCGGGATAGAAGAAAGCGCCAATTATTATTCCCATCCGCTTTCTCATCCGGCGAGTATTATTGTGGAGACGAATGAGAAAAAATTTGTATCCCAATCGGAGAAGGATACTTGGGGGGACAAATACACCAAATCGGAAGTAGACAACAAATTTTCAATGCTGGAAACCAATATCGATTGGAAAGAAAGTGTCAATACCTTTGAAGATATTGCTGTCACGTATCCCAATCCGCAAGACGGCTGGACGGTAAATGTCAAGGATACAGACTATACCTGGAGGTATAACGGAACCCAATGGGTGGTCATTTCTGCCAATGCAGTCCCTAAGGCTACAGCGCAGGTGGATGGACTGATGAGCAAGGAGGATAAGAGCGAGCTGGGTGAGCTCACCGCTAAAAAGCATGTCCATGAGAATACATCCGTTTTGGATACCATCACTTCTGTGCTGGTAGAAGGGTGGAACAGCGCGGTTACCCATATTTCCGATGCGGTAAAACATATTACCGCCGAAGAGCGTACGCTTTGGAACGGTGTGGAAAATAAAGTGGACAAGGACGGGGAAAAAGGACTTTCCTCCAACGACTATACTACTGCGGAGAAGAATAAATTAGCGGCTGTCGCTCCGGAGGCAGTCAAGGTAGAAGCGTCTGTAAACGGGAAAATCAAAATTAACGATGTGGATACTACGGTATATGAGCTTCCTGTCGCCGCAGATACTTTGGGCGGAGTAAAAAACGGAGGAAATGTCACTGTCAACGCAGACGGGACAATGACTGCTCCCGCCGCCGAGCAGGGCGCCAGCGTTGCACGGATTGATTTTACTGCAGACGACGCTAACTGGGGAGCTTTAGTTGGGAATGTTTATACGCTCACTCTAGCCAGCGGCGGAAAATCTCCTATGGGTATTTACCGCAAGGACGGTTCGGTTTACTGCACTGTTATGGCGGATGTGCAAATCGATGGCTCCAACATAAAAATAACCAGTTATGATAAGTTCGAAGGCTATCTGCTGACAATATAAAGGAGGCGGCTTATGTCCATTGAAACATTCATTTCCGCTCCAAGCTTTACCCAGCTATGCGATAAGGTAAATGAAATTATCGGAGAGCTTTCTGGTATTGTCCGCCTGGACAGCGCCCCGTTTGTAAGCGCGCTGATAGAGAAAATCAACGAATGCGCGGCGGCGGTCCAGGTTGAACCGTTATCCGCATCTCCAGCAAGGACGCAGCTGCTGGATAAGGTCAATGAACTGGCAGAAGCAGTCTCCGCTGTAACGCCGGCTGGATGGATATTTTATCAGGCCTTTATTCAAAACTCTACGTTTGTCGCTCCGGCGGATGGGAACTACCGCGTTTGGTGCATTGGGAAATGCGCGGATGGAGTTAACGACGCTCTGCGCATTACAACCTCCGTATGGGGCGGCGCGGGCGGCGGCACAGGTGGGATGAGCTGCAGCGAGCTTTATTTCAACGCAGGAGATGAAGTAGCGATCACCGTCACCGACAAAATTTCTTCCTTCGGCAGTTATATGACCTGTACCGCAGGGGAAGTGGGATTGTCGGAAACCCCCGGAGAGGTAGGTACCGCGTCGGGAGGGAATGTCTATAACCTGGATGGAATTGTAGGCGGCGACGGTGTGTACTACTATCAGACCGATGGCCCGTCGTATCCCGGTTCGGATGGGCTTAACGGCGGGATGAAAGGCGGAGAACCCGGATGGAGCAAACCGGGACTGCGGCGAAGCGGCGGAGGCGGCGGAGGAGGTTCCCGGCTGCATGACGTATGTCCCTATGTATCCCCGCCCTATACCGATCTCTATCAGGCAGGATGCGGAGGAGACGGCAGAACTTCCACTGTAGGGGCGGATGGAACGCCCTACCCCGATTTGGTACTGTCAGCGGATATTCAGTTGTTTGGCGGCGGGGGAGGCAGCGGAGGGCACAGCGGGTCGCCGATGCCCATATCTCTTCTTACCAGAGGCGGCCAAGGAACTACCGGCACCCCCGGCGTAATTATTATAGAAAGGAGCGCGTGATCGCTTGGTTTATGCATATGTACAATATGGAACAGTGATGATGGTGGAAAGAAGGACGGAAGATTCTGACGACCCGGCCGCCATAAAACAATATTATACGGCTCAATTTCTACCCAACTTTATTCCGGTTCCACAGGAGATAAAAAATAAGGTCCGTGCCGGATGGTTGTTTGACTATGATAAGGGATTTCATGAACCGGAGGACTTTGAAATTAATCCACAAACCCATGAAATGTATCTTCCCAGCAGTATATCGCCGCAGGACTATTATACTACGTCTCAATTGGCCCAAAGGGTTCCGGAAATGACGATAGAGTATGATCAGTTTATTCTGGAGCTGGATTATCGGCTTACCTTAGCGGAAGAGCAGCTGCAAAAACTCAGGGAGGCAAATAAATGATATACTTTATTTTAAAACGGATCATTTCTAATGGGTTTTATGAAAAAGAAGAAATTTCAAGAAAGCTTGTGTTCTATTTCCAGGCAAACCGTATAACAAGGGAAGAATTTGATGAATTAACCGCCCTGATGGATTAGCGGATTTTGTACTGGCGCATATAATGAAAAGGAAACAGGCACAGGAAAACTCAGCCCCTTGGAGGCTTTTCATTTGATGTGTGGAAGTTATTCCTGGGCCTGTCCTCCCTTGGATAAGTAATATGTCCTATCCCGACCGCGCCGGGACAGGAATATTTTGAATAAATTTATGCCGGGTGCGGCGGCGGAATGGACGATGCAACATGATAAAAGGCGTAGATACGTCGTCTAATAATAGCAATGGGACCGGCAAGGTGGACTTCCGGGCAATTAAGACTTCCGGCCGGCAGTTTGCTATGATCCGGGTTGGATACGGCAGATGGGAAAACGGCGAATTTGTCGGCTATATCTCCCAGTCCTTTGCTCCCCAGATCCAAGCGGCCCTGGCGGCGGGGCTTGATACCGGAGTTTACTGGTTCACCTATGCGGTGACAGAGGAACAGGCCCGCATTGAGGCGAGGGCCTGTCTAAAGGCGATAGAACCTTATACTCTTACTTTCCCAGTGGCTTTTGATCAGGAATATGTCCCTTCTATTCAGGCGCTTACGACAGAAGAAAGGACCAATATCTGCATTGCGTTTCTGGAGGAGATTAAGGCCGCGGGCTATTATCCCATGCTTTATGGCTCCAAGGATTGGCTGGAGAACTGGCTGGACGGTTCCCGGCTGGAGGACTATGACAAATGGGTGGCCCAATACGCGCCTAAGCTTACCTACAAAGGAAACGTAGGTATGTGGCAGTATACCGGCAGCGGAATTATCAGCGGGGTGCAGGGACCTATTGACCTGGATTTGGCGTATAAAGATTATCCATCTATTATCGGCGGCCAGGAAGATAACCCAGAGACGCCCCAACTTCCGGATCCTCCTGAAAAACCGGAACAGCCAGAAGAGCCGGACACTCCTGGGGAGAGCCTGCTGGAAGAGTTAATTAGGGAACTGGAAAAAATCTTTGAAGCGATTAAGAAAGAGATGGACCAATTTATAAACAATCTCAAAAAGCTGTAAAAACCCTTGTCACAATAAACAGGCCGGGAAGAGAGAACTATTCTCTCTTCCCGGCTACATTATTGCTACAGAAGGGGGATTGTGTTATAATTTATTCGCTAAAGGGTTCTTTTTCAATAGGTTCCCTCCTGCCCCATGTTCAGACAAAGATTGTTTGGAAGACCTGCAAGTGTTCTTTACCGACCGCACCCAGCCGGTAATTGACAACGCTATCAGCATCAAGTGCAAAGATGTTGAAATTATTACTGTATATCTTGATGTGGAGCCGGTGCCCTTTAACAAAGGCTTTTACTCTGTGGACATAACGTTTTTCTTCAAGGTAACTCTTGGCGCGTATACATCTCCAGCGGCACCGCCGGCAACCGTAGTAGGCGTAGCGGCCTTTTCGAAAAAAGTGATCCTTTACGGCAGCGATGGGAATGTGAAAGTGTATACTTCCACCGATCCGCGCAACTGTACGGAGCACGACAATACCAATATGCCCAAAGCCAGCGTGCATGTGGTAGATCCAATGTGCCTGAGCGCGAAAGTGGTAGACTGCGGATGCCGCCATTTTGACAGCGGGATTTCTTTGCCCAGCGCAATCTGCAGCCGGTTTGACGGCGACTTCACCTGCGTGAAGCCGGAAAAAGTGGTTTTGATCACCATCGGTCTATTTACCATTGTGCAGCTGGAACGCAGTGTGCAGATGATGATCCCGGCATACGATTATGCGGTGCCTGACAAAGAAAGCGTAAATACCACCGACGATCCATGCGAAGTATTTAAAAAGATTAAATTCCCGGTAAATCAGTTTTTCCCTCCCAAACTTAACGAAATGGATCAACTGTAAAAAAACAGCGGGTGCAGGGAACTTCCTTTCACCCGCCGGTACATAAAAAATAGGGGCAAGTGGTACGCCTGCCCCATAGGATAAGCAATAGGAGGACAAGCCCATGCCAAAGGTAACATTGATCAGCTATACCCCAGAACCGGAAAAAACCATCGCCGCCGCCGCGAAACTATGCTATTCTTCGGCCACTATCGATACGCTGATGGATAATCTTACCCAGGAGAAAGCATCAGATTTTGTGCAGATGCTGGCGGAAATCGGGCATGAAAGCCCGATTGAACATGCGAATTTTACCTTTGGTATTGAAGGAGTGTCCCGGGCGTTTCTGGCGCAGATTACCCGGCATAGAATAGCCTCTTACAGCGTACAAAGCCAGAGGTATGTAAAGGAGGTCAGCTTTGAATATGTGCTGCCTCCAGAAGTGGCTTGTGTGCCTGAGGCGGCAAAAGAATTTAAAAAAGCAATGGAAAATGCGCAGGAGAGCTATGATAAAATCACCGATATATTAAAAGAAAAACATTATGCCCAGCTGATAGCGCAAGGCAAAGATGAAAAAACAGCCCGCAGAAACGCGGAAAAACAGGCGATTGAGGATGCGCGGTTTGTACTTCCTAACGCCTGTGATACCAAGATGATCCTCACTATGAACGCCAGAAGCCTTTTGAACTTTTTTTCTCACCGGTGCTGTATGCGGGCGCAATGGGAGATTAGACAGGTGGCGGACCAGATGCTGGCGTTGGTATCCTCTGTGGCGCCCACCCTGTTTGCCAAAGCGGGAGCGCCTTGTGTAAGAGGCGCCTGTCCCGAGGGAAAAATGTCCTGCGGAAAGCCTTTAGAGATGAGGGAGCATATGCAGCAGGTAAAAAAAGGCGGGACAGAAAAATGACGGGAAAACTGATTGTGATCGATGGCCTGGATGGTTCCGGCAAACAAACACAGACGCAACTGCTATATGACCGGCTGACTTCCCAGGGAACGCCGGTTCGCTCGGTAAGCTTTCCAGATTATAAAGAGCCTTCCTCCGCACTGGTAAAAATGTATCTTGCCGGCGAGCTGGGACAGGCGGAAGAAGTGAGCGCGTATGCCGCCAGCAGCTTTTATGCGGTGGATCGATACGCAAGCTACAATAAATTTTGGAAAAATGATTATCTTTCGGGATATACTATTATTGCCGACCGGTACGCGACCTCCAATATTATCCACCAAATGTCCAAGCTGCCCAAAGAGCAGTGGAAAGATTTCCTTTGCTGGATGGAGGATTTCGAGTACAGTAAGCTGGCTCTTCCACGTCCGGACCGGGTGATTTACCTGGATATGAATCCAGAGGTTTCCCGCGAGCTGTTAAGCCGCCGGTATCATGGGGATGAGAAGAAAAAAGACATTCACGAAGCCAACTTCAATTATCTGTTAAAATGCCGGGACTGTGCGTTGTATGCGGCCCAGCACCTTCTATGGAAAGTGGTGCGCTGTTCCGACGAGAAAGCGCCGTATCCAGTGCGGCAGATTGCACAGATGGTATACGAAGCGGCAAAATTGGATTGACATAGAAACTGTGGGATTGGGCGCAAAATCCACCCAAAAGGATGGATTATAAAAAATGGTTGATTTTCATCCCATTGAGATGAAAGACAGAGAATGGATCGAACCTTTTTTACAGGCGGCTGATCTTCGGGGAAGCGAATATTCTTTCGCCAATAGTTTTAATTGGCGAAAAGTCCATGATATCCAGGTAGCCCGGCAGGACGGCTTTTATTTTGTCATGGCGGGTAAAGGAAAAAAGAAAAGTTATCTGTATCCTATTGGGCAAGGGGACAAGCTTCAGGCGATTGAAAGTTTGGTTACAGACGCAAGGGAGCGAAAAACACCTTTTTCCATACATGGGATGCTTACAGAACAAACGAGAGAACTGGACAGTCTGTTTCCGGGAAGGTTTGTTTTTTTTGAAACCCGGGATCTTTACGATTATATTTACAGCAGAGAATCCTTAGCTGGTTTGGCGGGGAAAAAATTACATGCCAAACGCAATCATATCAATAAATTTAAAGCACTGAATAATTGGAGCTATGAACCCATCAGCCGAGAGAATATTGAGCAGTGCTGGGAGATGAATCGCCAGTGGTGTATCCAGCAAGGCTGCGGGGAAGATCCGGGACTGCGGGAAGAAGCATGCGCGGTGAGAAGCTGTTTTGAGCATTACTTTTCTCTGGAGATGCAGGGCGGCCTTCTCAAAAGCGATGGCCGGGTGATCGCTTATACCATGGGGAAACCTCTTTGCAGCGATACGTTTATCGTGCATATTGAAAAAGCTTTTGCGGAGATTCAAGGGGCGTACCCAATGATTAACCAGCAGTTTGTCCTTCATGCCTGCGAAGGATTTTCGTATATCAACCGGGAAGAAGATACTGGGAAAGAGGGACTCCGAAAGGCAAAGCTGTCTTACTATCCGTCGATCCTGCTGGAGAAATATACCGCTTCCCTAAAAGGGGGGGCAAAATGATCCGCTTTGGGGACGAAGGGATGCGCCGGGAGCTGGCGGTCCTGTGGCGAGAATGTTTTGGCGACCCGGAAGAATACGCCAACCTGTTTTTTGACAACCATCCCCCAAAAAAGCATACGCTGGTATCTTTGGCTGGGGAGTGTCCGGTGTCCATGCTTTCTTTGCTGCCGGTAACGGCAGGGAAGGCGCAGGGCGGCTATATTTATGCCGTGGCAACAAAACCGGATTTTCGCAGGCGGGGGCTGGCAGGGGAACTGCTGCGGGCGGCGGAAAGACATCTTAAAGAGCAGGGGAAATCCTTTTCAGTCTTGACTCCTTCGATGCCAAGCCTATACAATTATTATGAGAAATACGGGTTTTATCCCCTATTTTCCTTGGGGGAAACTATTGTGCGGCGGGAAAAAATTCCAACCATACAAGATGGGGATATTCGCTCCTTGTCTTCGCGGGAATTTTTTTCTCTGCGAAAGGCCGCCTTTGAAAAAGACCGATTGTTTATCGCCTGGGATGAAAATGAACTTTCTTACCGAAAGAAGGAAATTGCCTTAACCGGCGGGGAAATACTGGGCCTTTGCTGGAACCAGGCGCGGGGAGCGGCGGTATGCTATCCGGGGAAAGAGGAGATATTGATTAAAGAATTGGCTTTGGAGGAGGGACTTGCGCCGATACAGGCGCTGGGACTGTTAAAACGCAGGTACTCAGCGGGGTATTTCCGGCTGCGCCTGCCGTCGGACTATCCGTTTCCCGGTGGGCTTGCGGTAAGCAAAGCAGGATGTATCTGCTGGTATGATAACCAAGTAAAAGAGGTTGTCCTGCGGGACAAAAGATTACAGCCATATATGAACTTGGTGCTTGACTAAAAGGAGGATGACAGATATGATTTACGTGTTTTTGGCCAATGGATGCGAGGAGATCGAGGCGCTGACGCCGGTAGATATCCTTCGCCGGGCAGAGCTTCCGGTAAAAACTGTAGGGGTGGGTTCCCGTCAGATTACAGGTTCCCATGGGATAACTGTTTTGTGCGATATACAGGACAAAGACGCCGATCCGAAAGATTGTGAAATGATCGTATTGCCGGGAGGAATGCCGGGCACCCTAAACCTGGAGCGCTCCCCCATTGTACAGTCGTTTGTTGATTTTGCCCACGCCAACGACAAATGGATCGGCGCAATCTGCGCGGCTCCTTCTATTTTAGGGCATAAAGGGCTATTAAAGGACAGAAAGGCCGTTTGCTTTCCCAGCTTTGAAGACCAGCTGGAAGGTGCGGAAATTCTGGAGGAGTCTGTTGTGAAAGACGGAAAAATAATTACCGCCAAAGGCGTCGGGGTGGCGGTTGAATTTGGACTGAAACTTACCGAGGCGCTCACCTCTCCGGCACGAGCGGCGATATTAAAGGATTCTCTGCAATGCGCAAGATAGATATTCGCCCCCTTAAGCAAAAATTAAGGGGAGAAATCAAAGAATGGCGCAAGTCTTTGCCCGCTGAGAGCAAAGGACAGGCCGACCGGCGAATACTAGACCGGCTGCGAAGCCTTAGAGAGTATGAGGGCTGTGAAACTGTGCTCGCTTATGTTTCCCTGCCTATCGAGGTGGATACGCTAAACTTAATTCAGGCGGCTTGGCAGGATGGGAAAAAAGTAGCGGCCCCCAGGTGCGTGCCGGGAACAAGGGATATGGAATTTTTCCTGATCTCCAGCTTTGAGCAGCTGGAACCGCAGACCTTTGGCGTGATGGAGCCAGTGCCGCATAAATGCAAAAAACTTGTCCAGTTTCATAACAGCATCTGTATTGTACCCGCCTTAGCGTATGACCGGCAGGGATATCGTCTGGGATATGGGGCGGGATATTACGATCGGTTTTTATCTGGATATCCCGGGGAAAAAATTGGGATCGTTTATCAGGAAAATATGCGCCAGCACCTGTGGCATGGGAAATATGATGTACAGGTGGATTTAATTATCACCGAAAAACGCCTGTGGAGTATAAAAAGACAACATTGACAGCAACATGGGGACGCGGCAAAGCCGTGTCCCCATGTAAGCTTGCCAATGTACACCGCTTAGATTACCAAGCGCCACAACCCCAGAACAGGATGATAATAATGAGGATGATCCAGAGCCAGGAGTTATAGCCGCCGAAGCCGCCGCATCCGCAACCATTGTTGTAGTTGTTGTAGCCGCAGCCACATCCGCAGTCATTATTGCACATATTGTTACACATATTGTTTACACCTCGCTGTTGGTTATTTGCTATATACTATGTGAAACCGGGCAATGAGGTTACATCTCTTTTAAAAGAAAATAGTTTATGATTATAAAATCTTTGCGCCTTGTATTTTTTTTATATATGAGGTAAAATATACTTGGTTTTGTGTCCAATAAAATGATTTGGTAAATATTTGAACTTAATATATTCACTGGATAGCCGCGATTTTAGAAAGTTGTTGTCGGAAGAATTGGAGGATACATGAGCAATAGAGATGAATTTGATGATTTAATAAAAAACTTCAAATTAGATGAAATAGATGATTCACAGCTGCAGAAGGAGCAGGTGCGCCGGCCCATGTTCGATTATGAAGGGGACCTGCACAGAGCTTCTCGGCCCCAAGCCAGTAAACAGGAATACACGCCGCCCAGGCAAGCGGCATCTTCTGCGGCACCCGCTGGCGCACAGCGGCCCCGCGCCATGGCCGCGGCCGGCGTGGGAAATGCCCAGATGCACCATGATACAAAGGTGCGGGGGGAAAGAAGAGAAGAGAAAAGATCCTTTCAGGTAAATATTGATGATTCTGAATTTTATGATCTTACGCCGGAGCCTCAGTACAGCTACGGCGGGGGAAACAACGATAATCACGACCGAGATGGAGGAGGCCGCGGCGGTCGCGGCAGCGGGGGCGGCAGTGGACGCTGGGCCAAGGCAATCCTTGTGTTGGTGATCGTACTGGGTGTTTCCATTTTTCTCGCGTTTTTTGCGTTGCAGAGCGCCAGCGATATGTTTGGACTAAACAAACAGGATTCCCAGGTGGAGATAGAGCTGCCGGAAAACCAGTCTATTCCTGAAATTGCGAAACTGTTAAAAGAAAACGGAGTTATCCAGCAGTCGTTCACCTTCCAGGTGTATGCGGGGCTGAAAAATAAAGCGGAAAACCTGGTGCCGGGCACCTATGTGCTCAACTCCAATATGAGTTATGAAGAAATCCTCGCGGCCTTCCGCATCGGGAACACCAAAAAGGTAGAGGTGCAAATTACCTTCTATGAAGGTATGACCCTTAGTGAAATTGCGGACAGGCTGGAAGAAAATAAAGTGGTTTCCAGAGAAGAATTTTTGGATTACTTGGAAAATGGGGATATGGATTTTGGTTATGACTTCCTTTCCCAGATCCCGGACAATGATTTGCGCTATCATAAATATGAAGGCTATATTTTCCCAGATACGTACCTGTTCTATGAAGGGGAAAGCGTTAGCCGGGTAGTACAGAAATTTTTGAAGGCGTTTAACGATCGCGTTACTGACGAGATGTTCGCTGAAATGGAAAAAATGGGTATGACTCTTGATGAAACAATTACCTTAGCCTCTATGATCCAGAAGGAAGCGGGAAATGTGGCGGACATGAGTCCAGTCTCCGGCGTATTCCACAACAGACTGAAGAACCCAGATTCCTTCCCGCAGCTTCAGTCGGATGTTACCATCTTCTATGTAGAGGACGATATCAAGCCATATATTTCCGTTGCGGATCAAGAGATGTATGACGCATACAACACCTATGTCTGCCAGGGACTGCCGGTAGGACCCATCTGCAGTCCAGGCGTGGCGGCGATTGAGGCGGCGTTGAATCCCCAGGAGAGTAATTACTTCTTCTTTGTAACGGATGAGGAAGGAAATTACTACTATGCAGAAACCGCCCAGCAGCATGATATAAATGTGCTGGAGGCGTCCAAAAAAGGAAAAACCCATGGAATCGATACGGTAACCGAATAAAAATTTTGAGGGGGCGTAGTTTTACGCCCCCAAAAAAAGGAGAAAATCAATTTGATTACACCGGAGGTACTGTCCCCGGCGGGGGATATGCAGCGCCTTGCGGCAGCAGTGCAATATGGTGCGGACGCTGTGTACCTGGGGGCGAAAATGTTTGGGATGCGGGCGGCCCCGCAAAATTTCGCCCCGGACGAGCTAAAGCAGGCTGTGGGCCTTTGTCATCAAAAAGGGGTAAAGGTTTATTTGACCTGCAATACGGTGCCTACCAACCAAGAAGCCGACGAGTTGCCGGAATTTTTAAAAATAGCAGGAGATTGCGGTGTAGACGCGATTATCGCGGCGGATGTAGGCGTAATGATGACTGTAAAAAAAGTTTTGCCGGATATCCCGCTGCATATTTCCACCCAAGCTGGGGTTATGAACTATTTGACGGCGACGGAGCTCTATCATATGGGCGCGGCGCGCGTAGTGCTGGCAAGGGAGTTGTCGCTGGATGAGATAAAATATCTGCGGGAGCACACTCCGCCACAGCTTGAGATAGAAACTTTTGTCCATGGGGCGATGTGCATGTCCGTATCCGGGAGATGCTTGCTGAGTAACTATATGGTTCAGCGGGACGCCAACCGGGGAGAATGTGCCCAGCCTTGCCGCTGGGGATACTTTCTTATGGAGGAGAAACGTCCGGGACAGTATTTTCCAGTGTTTGAGGATGAAAAGGGCAGTTATATTCTAAATGCGAAAGATTTGTGTATGATCGAGCACATTGATAAATTGGTGAACGCCGGGGTTACTTCCCTTAAGATTGAGGGCAGGGCAAAATCGGAATATTATGTTGCGGCAATAACCAACGCTTACCGCAATGCGGTGGATGAATATCTGCATTCGCCCCAAGAGTTTCATCTTTCGGAGTGGATTGTGCAGGAAACTAGAAAAGTAAGCCATCGGGAATATTCTACCGGTTTTTATTTCGGTAAGCCGGGCCAATATTATCAAAATGCCGGTTATGTGCGCAGCTGGGATATCATTGCGGTAGTAGACGATTATAAAGACGGCTTTTTAGAGGTTATTGAGCGTAACCGGTTTTTTAAAGGAGATATGGCGGAAGTAATGCTTCCAAAAGGGAAGCCGGTTCCTATTAAAATACAGCGTATTATCGACCCTGAAGAAGGCGAAGTGGAAACGGCCTGCCATCCGATGAAGCGGTATCTGATCCCCTACGATCACCCTTTGCCTAAAGGGGCGATGATCCGAATGGAAAGGGAATCTTTATAAAATAATAAAATTGAGTATAGAGCGAGGTATTAGTATGTCTGGACATTCCAAATGGGCCAATATCAAACGTAAAAAAGAAAAAACCGACGGTCAGCGAGCTAAGATTTTTACCAAAATCGGCCGCGAAATTTCTGTTGCCGTCCGGGAGGGCGGGGCGGATCCCAACAGCAACAGCAAACTGCGGGATTTGATCGCTAAAGCGAAAGCGAACAACGTACCCAACGATAATATCGACCGGATTATCAAAAAAGCCGGGGATAGCGATAAGGACAACTATGAGGAGATTACATACGAAGGCTATGGCCCCAGCGGGGTAGCTGTCATCGTAGAAACTCTCACCGACAACCGCAACCGTACCGCGGGAGATCTGCGCCATTATTTTGATAAATTTGGCGGAAATCTGGGGCAAACCGGCAGCGTGTCTTTTATGTTCTCCCAGAAAGGGATTATCGTTATCGAAAACGATGGTTCTTTAGATGAGGAAAAGGTGATGGACGACTGCTTCGATGCAGGGGCGGCGGACTTTAATTTTGAGGAAGATGTGGTGGAGGTGTACACCGAGCCGACTGACCTGCGTACAGTAAGCGATGCGCTGCGGGGCAAAGGCTATGACTTTGTGTCCAGCGAGGTGGAATACGTACCTTCGACTATGACCAAAATAGAGGATCCAGAGCTGGCGGAAAAAATGCAGAAACTGATCGATATATTGGAAGACAACGACGACGTACAGGAGATTTACCATAACTGGGACGCTCCTGAAGACGAGGAATAACTATTTAAAGGTATCTCACCGGGCAATTTTTGCCCGGTGAGATTTTTTTCGGCCGCGCCGCGCAAACCTTTGGTTTGCGTCCGCCTTAGGCGGCAAGCGCTTGGCGCTTGGCGGCGCGGCCTTCCCCCGTGACACGGAAGACCTCCTGCGGATTTTGGGGCTTTCATCGAGGGCCGCTTTTTAATATTGACTAAAATAGGAGATGTTATTTGGCATTTTCGACAGTTCCTTTCGTACACTGGTTGACATTGAGGCCGCAAAAAGAGTATAATTCATGTAACTAGTTACATTAACCGCTTACATAAATAAGGGGCATTGGTTTGAGGAAACGTGAGGGATGACATTGTTTAGCAAAAAGGACCTGTTTAAATTGATATTGCCCCTGGTGGTAGAACAGGTGCTCATGGGCCTGGTGGGGATTGCGGATGCACTGATGGTTTCTTCGGTAGGCGAGGTAGCGATGTCCGGGGTTTCTTTGGTAGACAGCTTGAATTTATTAGTTTTAGGACTGTTTTCCTCCTTGGCCACCGGTGGTTCCATTGTGACCTCTCAATACTTGGGGAAGAAGGATGACCAGAACGCGAACACGGCAGGAAAGCATCTCATCGTAGTAATGATTTTATTTTCTCTTGCCATCGGCGTGTTCGCTTTGGCGGCCAATGGCTGGATTTTAAACGGATTATATGGTGCGGCGGAGGATACCGTTATCAATCAAGCGCGGATTTATTTTTATACCGCTGCTGCATCTTACCCTTTTATCGGTATATTCGATAGCTATTCGGCATTGTTCCGTGCTATGGGAGACAGTAAAACTCCTATGATTTCCACTTTATTGATGAATATAATCAACGTGGGCCTCAACGCTTTGTTCATTTACGGTTTCCAGTGGGGAATTTTTGGCGCGGGACTAGCTTCGTTGATCGCCCGGATGTTCAGCGCTATTATGCTGGTAATTTTACTGCGCCGTCCTAAGGGCAGGATTTGGGTTAACTCTTTGAAAACCTCTTATCATCTATGGATGGTAAAGAACATCCTGCGTATCGCTGTTCCGACAGGACTGGAGAATAGTGTTTTTCATGTGGGAAAATTGCTGGTGCAAAGGATCGTCACTTCTTTTGGCACAGCCGCTATCGCCGCCAACGCGGTGGTGCTGACCATATCGGAGTTTTCGCATATGGCGCCGTACGCTATTGGGCTTGCTATGATCACGGTAGTCGGCCAGTGTGTGGGCGCCGGAGATTTTGAACAGGCCAAACGCTATATGATAAAGCTAAACAATCTGGCGTACATAGTGACTGGAGTAATCTGCGTGCTGTCGTGGGTACTGGCGGATGGCATCACCTGGATGTACCACCTGACGCCTCAAACGGCAGAGATTGCCAAACAGATTATTATTTACCATGCGATTACCTGTATCTTCTTGTGGCCATCGTCCTTCACCCTGCCCATGGGGTTGCAGGCGGCCAACGACGTAAAGTTTACCATGATCCACTCCATTCTATCTATGTGGGTGTTCCGGGTAGGGTTAAGTTATTTGATCAGCATGTGGTTTGACGTGGGAGTATTAGGAGTATGGATAGCGATGAGCGCCGATTGGCTGTACCGGGCGGTAGTGTACATATGGCGGCTGATGAGCGGCCGCTGGAAGAACCGCCAGTTCATATAAAAATAAAGAGCGTCCCGTGCGGGACGCTCTTTATTCATTTGGATGCCTGTTCAAAAAGATTGCCGGTACCATCATGATTTTCAAACTGGAGAAATCTTGTCTGCCCCGGTCCGGCCCCTGTTCTAATAACAGATTTTCCTTGCAAAAACCATCGAACTTTGCGGTGGTTTTTTTTTATTTCCCATAATTAGGTATTGCAATTTTTTTATCATAAATGTATAATAAAAGAAATTGAGTGGTGAAAAGTGGGTTAAAGTGGTTATCTTTTCACATTCTGTGGGGAAGCGAGGTGATAAAATGCTCACAGGTCAATACTTTCACAACCTGGACGCCAAAGGGCGGGTAAACTTCCCGGCAAAACTTCGGGAAGAGCTCGGAGAGCGTTTTATCATCACCAGAGGACTGGATAACTGCCTGTTTGTCTACTCCCTAAAGGAGTGGGAACTGCTTGCGGATAAAATGCAATTACTGCCTATTGCAAAATCTGCGCCACTCAAGCGTTTTTTCTTTGCCGGAGCCGCGGAAGTAGAGCCGGACAAGCAGGGAAGAGTAGTTTTGCCTGCTCACCTGCGGGAATACGCCGGACTGGATAAGGACGTTACTATCGCAGGCGTCGCCAACCGAGCGGAGATTTGGAACCCACAGCGCTGGGAGGAAAACAACGCAGCCCTTACCTCCGATGCCATTGCTTTGGCGATGGACGAGCTAGGCTTCTAGCGGGGGCGGAAAAATGGAATTTCATCATTATTCCGTTATGCTTTCGGAGTGTATCCAGGGCCTGCATATCCGTTCCGATGGAATTTATGTGGATGGTACGGCAGGCGGCGGGGGACACTCCCAAGAAATTGCCAAACGGCTGACGTCAGGGCAGTTAATTGCTATCGACAAGGATCCTGACGCAGTTTATACAGCGACATCCCGGCTTGCGCCCTTCCCTCAGGCGCAGGTAGTTCAAAGCGATTTTTCTCAACTGGGTTCGGTATTGGGCCAGCTGGGCCTCTCCAAGGTGGATGGTATCCTTCTTGATTTAGGGGTATCCTCCTTCCAGCTGGACGCCGCCGAACGAGGGTTTTCCTATATGCACGACGCGCCTTTAGATATGCGCATGAGCAAAGCGGGCAAAAGTGCATGGGATGTGGTCAATGGGTATGAATATGAGGATTTGGTACGAATTTTTAGAGAATATGGGGAAGAGAAATTTTCTCCTCAAATAGCGAAAAATATTCTTCGGCAGCGGCAGCAGGCTCCTGTGGAAACTACCGGAGAATTGGTAGAGATTATTGAACATTCTATGCCGGCAAAAGTACGCCGTCAGGGCGGACATCCGGCTAAGCGGGTATTTCAGGCGATCCGTATCGAGGTAAACGGCGAGTTGGAAAGCTTGTCGCTTTTTTTAGAGGAAGCCTTCGATTTTTTGAATCCTCATGGGAGAATGGTAATCCTTACTTTCCACTCCCTGGAGGACCGGATGGTAAAACAGCGATTTGCCGCGCTGTGTCAGGGCTGTACTTGTCCGCCCGAATTTCCGGTATGCGTGTGCGGCAACAAACCAAAAGGCGTACTTATTAACCGTAAGCCAATCGGAGCCAGCGAGCAGGAATTGGAACAGAACAGCCGCAGTAAAAGCGCAAAGCTGCGAATTATTGAAAAACTGTAAGACGTATAACAATGATGGAGAGAGGAAAAGGCATGGAACAAAAAGTGCTGCATGGGATGGGAAGCGTGGCCTATGATTTGGATCATTTTGCCGTGAAAACCAAACTGAAAGTAAAAAAGCCCACATTAGTGCCCTTGCCGGCTCAAACCGCTCGCAGGAAATTTCAATGGGCCGCGGCGCTGAAAATTACAGCGGCTCTGGCGGTGGTGATTGCCATTGTGGCGGTGATGCTTTATAACCGTGCGATGCTTACCGAGTTGACGGTAAAAATTAATTCCGCCAACAAGGAACTGGCTGAAATGCAAAGTGAAAATACCCGTCTTCAGGCGGAATTGGAATCTAAAATTTCCCTGCGCAATGTGGAAGATTATGCCACACAGACCTTAGGGCTTGCCAAAATGGACAAATATCAGATAGAATATATAGATCTGAACGAAGGAGACAAGATTGAATTAACCCCCCAGTCTCCTAAGCTGACGTTGATCGACCGGATTAAATTGGCGATCAACAATGCGAAGGAATACATGGACAAAGAATAAAATAGAATATTAGTGGCATGAAAAGCAAGAAGAATAGAAGGGATTATTATGCCCGAGATCCTTCTTGCTTTGATCACTTTTTGGGATAAAATCGACAAGATTTTGCAAAGTTTACAATTTAAGGGATCGGTGTATAAACATGGCAAATATGGGAAAAGCTCCTACATATAGAATGAAATCAAGGATGATTATCGTACTGATCTGTATGATCGCCATAGGTTTTGGCATTGTACTGCTCAACCTTTTCCGCCTGCAGGTAATAGACGGGGATAAGTGGCAAAGTTATGCGTTAAGCCAGCAGTTGCGCAGTAGCAAGATCAGTGCAAACCGAGGTACAATCTATGACGCCAACGGAAAAATTTTGGCGAAAAGCGCCAGCGTATGGTCGGTGATTGTAGCGCCCGCAGAGGTGAAAACACAAACTCAGGAAAACGCTATCGCCGACGGACTGTCCAAAATTCTGGAGATAGACGGAGCAAAAATTTTAAAAAAGCTCCAGAACAAGGAAAGTTATCATGAGATTATCAAAACCAAGATAGAGCAGCCGGTAGCGGATGAAATTTACGCATTTATCGCAGAAAATGACGTGCCGGGGATTCATCTGGTGGAAGATACCAAGCGATATTATCCCTACGGAAATTTTGCCGCCAATGTATTGGGCTTTACCGACTATGACAACAAGGGCGCTTACGGCCTGGAATCCTACTATGAGAAGGTGTTGGGCGGCGTACCCGGGCGGGTGGTTTCTTTAAAAAACGCTGCGGGCACCACTATGCCCTTACAATATGAACAGACCTATGACGCACAAGATGGCAATTCCATTGTGCTCACTATTGATGAAACAGTGCAGCACTTCTTGGAGAAAAACCTGGAAACCGCGGTAGTGGAACATAAAGTAAAAAACCGCGCGGTAGGTATTGTAATGGACCCGAACACCGGGGCTATTTTAGCAATGGCCACCAAACCGGATTTTGATCCCAATAACCCGAGAGAGATTTTAGATCCACAAACAAAAGAGGAACTGGAAAAACTTAATACAGCGGAAAATAAAGAAGCTTATGCGGACGCTTTGCAGCAGGCCCAGTATGAAAGCTGGAAAAATAAAGCGATCAGCGATCCGTACGAGCCGGGCTCCGTATTTAAAATTGTCACTGCATCTGCGGGCTTGGAAAGCGGCGTAGTATCGGCCGAGACCCCATTTTACTGTCCCGGATATATTGAGGTAGCGGGAAATGTAATCGACTGCTGGAACCGTAACAAAGGCGGCCATGGGCAGATTAATTTTGAACAAGGGGTTATGGGCTCTTGTAACCCTACGTTTATCACGGTGGGACAGTGGTTGGGAGTGGACCTGTTTTCCGACTATTTCGAAAACTTTGGCTTGACGAAAGCTACTGGCGTAGATCTGCCGGGCGAAGTGGGAAGTATTTACCATCAAAGAAAAGATATGGGAATTTCAGAGCTTTCCTCCAGCGCCTTCGGCCAGACATTTAAAGTCACCCCCCTTCAGATGATTACAGCAGCGAGCGCCGCGGTCAACGGGGGAAAATTAATGCAGCCGTACGTGGTGAAACAAATCCTTGACCCCAATGGGAATGTGGTTTCCACCACAGAACCGGTGGTAAAGCGTCAGGTAATTTCTGAAGAAATCTCCAAGGAAGTTTCTCTGATGTTAGAAAAGGTGGTCAGTGAAGGTTCCGGTAAAAATGCGTACATTCCTGGTTATCGGGTAGGTGGCAAAACGGGAACCAGCGAAAAATTGGACCAGAAGCAAAATGGAGAAGTGCGTTCTCGTATTTCTTCCTTTTTAGGATTTGCTCCGGCGGATAACCCCCAGGTGGTGGTGCTGGTAGTACTGGATGAGCCGGATCTTGCCAATGCCTACGGTTCTGTCGTTGCCGCGCCGGTAGTAGGATCGATTTTAAATGATGTACTGCCTTACTTAGGAATTGAACCTCAATATACGGCAGAAGAATTAGAAAAAGTAGATATTTCCACTCCTTATGTCATTGATTATCTTATCCATGATGCGGAAGCCAGCATCCGTATCGCGGGCCTGAAATCCCGTGTAATCGGAAATGGTACGACGGTTATCCGCCAGACGCCGGGCGCGGGAGAACCTACCCCGAGAGATGGTACGGTAATTTTGTATACAGAGGAAGAAACACAACAGGATTTGATTGTTGTTCCAGATGTTATTGGAATGGCAGGACAAGAGGCAAACCGTACAATTGTAAATGCGGGGCTGAATATCAGTATATCCGGCACCGGTATTGAAGGAAGCGGAAATGTGGCTGTTAATCAGACGCCGGCGGCTGGCACCCAGGTAGAACTGGGTACGGTAGTCACCGTTGAATTCAAAAATACAGAATCGGTCGGATAATAACTGATCGCACCGACAGCAAGGGGGAAAACCGATGCTTTTAAACCAACTGATGAGTGGGTTGGATTATACAACTTCGCTCAAGGACTGTGAAATAGAAGGCGTTACTGCAGACTCCCGTCAAATTGAAAAAGGTATGTTATTCGTATGTATCAAAGGCGGACGTTTTGACGGTCACGACCATGCTGCCGCAGCGCTGCAGGAAGGCGCCTGCGCAGTGGTGTGCGACCATGATCTGGGGCTTCGCAGCCAGATACTGGTAAAAGATACCCGGTATGCCTATGGGATTATCTGTGGAAATCTATATGGCAATCCTGCAAGGAACCTGAAGATGATCGGCATTACTGGGACCAATGGAAAAACAACGATTACTTGTATGGTGAAGCACATTCTTGAGATGGCAGGCAAAAAGGTGGGACTGATCGGTACTATTCACAATGAGATTGACGATATCACCTTGCCGGCCAAACACACCACTCCCGATCCTTTGCAGCTGCATAGTATGCTCGCCCGTATGGTACAGGCAGGATGTGAATATGTGGTAATGGAATGTTCTTCTCATGCTTTGGATCAGCAGCGGCTGGCTGGACTTTGGTATCAGGTGGCGGTATTTACTAATTTGACTCAGGATCATCTGGATTATCACCACGATATGGAAAGCTATTATCACGCTAAAAAGCGGCTGTTTACCATGTGCGACAAGGCGGTGATCAATATTGACGACGCCTACGGCGAGCGGCTGGCGGACGAAGTATACTGTGAAAAATATACCTTTTCCATTGAAAACGACAGCGCGGATTTTACCGCCAAAGATATTCGTTCCCATGCGGATAACAGCCGGTTTATGATGGTGGGAAAAGGGCAGATTGCCCGAGTGAAACTTCCCATCCCAGGAGATTTTTCTGTTTCTAACGCTATGGCGGCGGGAGTCGCTTGCTTGGCCACGGGGCTGGATATCGAAAAAGTAGCCCAGGGGCTCACCACCTGTACCGGGGTTACCGGCCGAATCGAAGTTTTGCCGACCAATACGAATTTTACGGTAATCCGGGATTACGCTCATTCGCCGGACGGACTGGAAAAGATAATTACCACTATGAAAAAATTTGCTAAAAACAGGGTGATCACCCTGTTCGGCTGCGCAGGAAACCGGGACCGGGGAAAACGAAAAATCATGGCGGATATTGTGGCCTCCCTTTCGGATATGGTAATCCTTACCTCTGATAATCCCAGAAGCGAGGATCCGCTTCAGATTATTGAGGACGCTATGCCGGGGATCAATGCCCATCCCGATACCCCCTGTCAGGTGATTCCCGATCGGTATGAGGCGATTGAATGGGCTTTAAGTCACGCCCAGGAAGGGGATATCCTGATCCTGGCGGGAAAAGGGCATGAGGATTATCAAGTGTTGGATTTCGGAACGATTTATTTTGATGAGAAAAAAGTAGTGGAAGACATTCTTGCCCGCAAAGAAAATAAATCAGGCTGATCCAATGAAAAAGTATCACAAAGCGAGGGCAGATAATGCTGTCCCCGCTTTGTCTCAAGTTTAAGTGGCAGGAGGCGGAGTATGCAGGCTCTGACAATAAAGGAGATCGCAGAGGCAATCGGATGCGGCGGCAGCCCGGCACAAGGAACAATTACACAAATATCCACCGATTCACGGCAGATACCGAAAGACTGTTTGTTCGTGGCGTTGGAAGGGGAGCGGTTTGACGGGCACGATTATATCGCCTGTGCTCTGGAAAAGGGGGCCGCGTATGCTGTCGCTCACAAAAAAGGAAACTACGACTCACAACGAGTACTATATGTAAAGAATACCCAGGAGGCCCTTTTAGACATTGGAGGGCTGTACCGGAGCAAATTTCAGATCCGATGTGTGGGGATTACAGGCAGCGTGGGAAAAACCACCACCAAAGATATGATTGCACAGGTAGTTTCTGCCGAATATCATACTCTGAAAACCCAAGGAAATTTAAATAATGAAATAGGTCTGCCTAAAACTTTGTTTGAATTGGATAACAGCTATGAAGCGGCGGTAATTGAAATGGGAATGAGCGGTTTTGGTGAAATCCGCCGGCTTGCTCAGGTGGCACAGCCCCAAATTGGCGTGATTACAAATATTGGGGTATCCCATATCGAGATGCTGGGAAGCAGGGAAAATATCCTGAAAGCGAAACTGGAACTGGCGGAAGTTTTGCCCGACGGCGCGCCGCTGATTTTATGCGGAGACAATGATCTGCTCTCCAAGGTAAAAGACGCCCGGCTGGACGTATGCTTTTATGGCATTGAAAATCCTGCTTGTGATATACGGGCGGAAAATATGATAGAGCGGGATGGCAAAACCACCTTTGAACTTTGCCTTCAAGGTACGCGTATCCCGGTGACCCTTCCCTGCGTAGGGCGGCACAACGTGCTTAATGCTCTGGCGGCCTGCGCTGTAGGGCGTATCTTAAAAATATCGCTTCAAAAATGCGTCCAGGCACTGCAGCGTTATACTCCTTCCGGCATGCGCCAGAAGATTGTAAATTACAAGAGCTATACGGTGGTGGAGGACTGCTACAACGCCAGCCCGGACAGTATGAAAGCGGCGCTTGCCACTTTAGGGAAATATCCCTGTGATGGAAAAAGAATAGCGGTGCTTGGAGACATGCTGGAACTGGGAAAACTTGGCCCCCAGGCTCATTGTGAGATTGGAAAGCTTGTGGCAAAAAATGGTATCGATAGTTTACTTGCATATGGAGAGCAGGCGGGGTATTATATACAAGGTGCTCGGTCTGCAGGACTTTACGACTGCATACACTATGAAGAGAAAGAAAAAATAGCAGACCATCTCCGGGAAATTTTGCAGCCGGGAGATGTAGTATGGATTAAAGGCAGCCGGGGAATGAAAATGGAAGACATTATTCATGGGCTTTATGAGGAGAAACAGGACAAATGAATACAACAGCTATGGTACTTACGGTGCTTGTGGCGTTTGGGATCACTGCCGCTCTTGGAATTGTACTAATTCCTTTTCTGCACCGGTTAAAATTTGGACAGACAATTTTGGATATCGGTCCCTCGTGGCATAAAAAGAAACAGGGAACTCCTACCATGGGAGGAATAATGTTCATCCTGGGTGTTACAATAGCCATAGTGGTAGGGTATCTGACTATGGCATTTATGGATCCGTCTCTGTTTAACGATACGATCAATAATCTCAAACTGTTTTCCGCTGTCGTTATGGCTTTGGCGTATGGTGCGCTGGGATTTCTGGATGACTATATTAAGGTGGTAAAAAAGCAGAATGAGGGATTGACCGCCCGGCAAAAATACTTAATGCAGCTGATTATCAGCGTTTTCTACCTGGTGATGCTGTATATGGCTGGGGACAGCTCTACAGTGGTAATCATTCCTTTTTTGGGTCAGTTGGATATGGGACTGCTGTACTATCCGTTGGCGATAATTATCATTACCGGGTTTGTCAACGCGGTAAACTTGACCGATGGAATCGATGGGCTGGCCTCCTCGGTTACCTTTATTGCCGCTTTAATCTTTATGATTATCGCAGGGGTGCTGAAGTTCCCTCAAAGCGTGCTTCTTTCCTGTGCTTTGGCAGGCGGATGTTTGGGGTTCCTCATTTGGAATTTTTATCCGGCCAAGGTGTTTATGGGGGATACAGGGTCTCTGTTTTTAGGCGGAATAGTAGTAGCGCTGGCATTTAACATCGGATTGCCGCTGCTTCTTTTATTCATCGGGATTGTATATCTTTGCGAGGCATTTTCTGTGATCTTACAAGTGATCAGCTTTAAAACCACCGGCAAGAGGATATTTAAAATGAGTCCGATTCATCATCATTTTGAGATGAGCGGATGGAGTGAAGTGCAGATAGTAATTACCTTTTCCTTCGTTGGATTATTGGGCGGTATTGTCGCCATCTTATCGGTTATGTTTTTATGAGCCGAAAAGCTAAGTTAAATATAAGGGGGTGCTGATCATGGAGCAGGTGAAAAAGAAACAAAAACAAGCAAAGCCCAAAAAGGGAAGCATCGATCTTACCTTTCTTATCCTGGTGTTGCTTCTGCTGGTGATCGGCCTGGTAATGCTGTTTTCCGCTAGTTATGCTTATGCGTATTACAATGCCCCAGGACATAACAGCTTTTATTATATTTCCCGTCAGCTGGTGTTTGCCATATTAGGCGTCGGAGTGATGGGGTTTGTTTCTATGGTGGACTATCATCTTCTGCATAAATTTGCTATCCCCATATTCTTAGGGTCGTTGGTGCTGCTGGTAGCGGTGCTGATCATCCCTTCCCGTGAGGACGCCAAACGGTGGATTGACCTTGGCTTTGCCACCTTCCAGCCCTCAGAGATCGCTAAATTTGCTATTATCCTGCTGTTTGCCCATCTGATTTCCCTCAACTATGAAAAGATGAAACTCCCCCGGTATGGTGTGTGGCCTTTCTTAGGGGTAATGGGCATCGTTTCCTTTTTGATGCTTTTGGAACCTCATCTGTCGGGGACGGTTTTGATTGTGACCATCGGCATTGTTATGATGTTCGTAGGCGGTACGGATATGAAATGGTTTATGCTGGGCGGGGCGCTGCTGATAGGCGGCATTATCGTGTTGGTACTTATTCCAGGCGTGGTAGAATATGCCGCTGGGCGTGTTCAGTATTGGATTGACCCTTTTTCTGATCCGAGGGGCAAAGGATACCAGACGATACAGTCCCTGTACGCTATCGGCTCAGGCGGGCTGATGGGGGTAGGGATTGGAAATTCCCGTCAAAAGCATCTGTACCTGCCGGAACCGCAAAATGACTTTATTTTTGCTGTGGTATGCGAGGAACTTGGCTTTATTGGCGCAGTGATTATTATTTTGATTTTCGTGCTGCTTATCTGGCGCGGATATGTGATAGCGATGCGCTGCCGGGATCGCTTTGGAGCGATGTTGGCTATTGGGCTTACTACCCAGGTAGGAGTGCAAACCATCCTGAATATTGCCGTGGTGAGCAATACTATCCCTAACACCGGGATTAGTCTGCCGTTCTTTTCTTCTGGAGGTACAGCGCTGGTTATGCTGCTGGCCCAGATGGGGGTAATTTTGTCGGTGTCCCGGCAGACCGCCCTGGAAAAAGAGTAGCCGGCGAAAAAGTATGATTGACCACAGGGAGGAAACACAATGAAGATACTTTTTGCCTGCGGCGGCACGGCGGGACATATTAACCCGGCAATTGCGGTTGCCAGTTATATCAGGGAGCGCCATACAGACGCCAAGATTCTTTTTGCGGGAAATCCCAAAGGAATGGAGGCTAAATTGGTGCCCGCGGCGGGCTTTGAATTTGTACCTATTGACATCAAAGGCTTTCAGCGCCAGCTGAGCTGGTTTAATATCAAATACAATCTTTCCGCTATAAAATGTTTGGCCCTTTCCGGAGGACGGTGCAGAAAGATCATCCAAGACTTTGGACCGGACGTAATGGTGGGAACCGGGGGATATGTAAGCGGACCCCTTTTGCGCAAAGGCCACCAGATGGGGATAAAAACTTTGACCCATGAATCCAACGCCTTCCCCGGAGTAACCACCAAGCTGCTGGCAAAATATTGCGACAAGGTGCTGCTTTCGGTGGAAGAAGCCAAAAAATACCTGCCCTCCCGGGAGTATGTTATCACGGGTAATCCGGTGCGGGAGGAGATTATCTTTGCCGATCACAAAAAGGCCCGGGAAAAACTCCAGGTGGGAGATCGCGTCTGTATCGTCTCCTTTGGCGGGAGTTTAGGCGCCCGGCGGATCAACGAAGCAGTAGCGGGACTGATGGCCTGGGAGCAAAGAAAAGGCGGAATTTACCATATTCACGCCACCGGAGCTTATGAAAAGCAGCGGTTTCCCCTCCAACTGCAGAAGGCTGGAGTAAATTATAAAAACAATCCCAACCTGGATATTCGGGAATATATCAGCGATATGCCCGATTGCCTGGCGGCGGCGGATTTAGTAATCTCCCGGTCGGGAGCAATCACCTTAAGTGAACTGGAAGCTTCCGGTACGGCTTCAATACTCATCCCATCGCCCAATGTGGCGGAAAATCATCAGTATCATAACGCTATGGTGCTCGCTCATCACGACGCGGCGGTAGTCATTGAAGAAAAGGACCTGACCCCCAAATTGATGCTGGAAACGGTGGAAAAACTATGTCAGGATCCGGCCACCTTAAAGCGATTGGGGAAAAATGCCCAACAAATGGCAATTATTGACGCGAACCAACGTATTTACAAAGAAATCATAGATTTGATATAGTAGTAATTGACAGATAAAGCGGAGGGAAGAGACTCTTCGCTTTGTTTAAAACAGCAAAGGGGACAAGCCTCTCAGGAAATTTTTTCACCACAATATCCTTCACCGCATAGTATATTTTGCAAGAGAAATTTTAATTTTCTCTAATGTGCGAAAGGGTGCGTGAAGATGGAAAAATTCTTGATAAAAGGGGAAAACAGGCTAGAAGGAGAGCTATCCATCCATGGTGCTAAAAATTCGGCCTTACCTATCCTGGCAGCGTCATTGCTGAGCGGCGAATGTGTCATACATAACTGTCCCAGGCTTACCGACGTAGACGCAGCTTGCAATATATTAAACTATTTAGGTTCCACCACCAAACGGGAAGAGACCAGCATAGTCGTTGGCGCGTCAAATTCAGACAACTATTGTATTCCAGATGATTTGATGCGGATGATGCGTTCTTCTATTGTTTTTTTAGGAGCGATTATCGCTAAATGTGGTAGAGCCCGGATTTCTATGCCGGGTGGGTGTGAATTGGGTCCTCGGCCGATCGATCTTCACCTGTCCGCCTTGGAGAAACTGGGTGTTGTGATTGAGGAAGATCATGGCTACCTCAACTGTTCGGTTCCAGGCAAGCTGCGGGGGGCGCATATTTCCCTTCCGTTTCCCAGTGTTGGAGCGACAGAAAATATTATGATTGCCGCTTGCCTTGCCAGTGGGGAAACAGTCATTACCAACCCAGCAAGAGAACCTGAAATTTCTGATCTGGCGGCATTTTTGAATGCCTGCGGAGCAAAAATTTGTGTTACCTCTGAAGGAAATATCCATATTTTTGGGGTAGAAAAGCTTTATCCCGCCGAGCATAAGGTGATTTCCGATCGGATTGCCGCTGCGACTTATTTAAGCTGCGGGGCCATCACCGGCGGAGACATCCTCTTAAAAGATGTATGCTGCGAACATTTAGCGGCTGTGCTGCCCACGTTTGAAGAAATGGGCTGTACGCTTTCTATAGAAAAGGACAGTGTGCGCATCAAATCGAAATTTCCTTTAAATCCGCTGAAATGTGTGCGCACCATGCCCTATCCTGGGTTTCCCACAGACGCCCAATCCCCTTTGATGGCGGCGGCCTGTCTTGCCCAGGGAAGCAGCGTGTTTGTGGAAAATATCTTTGAAAGCCGATATAAACAGGTCCCCGAATTGCTCCGCATGGGGGCGGACATCAAGGTAGAAGGCCGGGTGGCAGTTGTTCATGGGGTGCAGGAACTTCACAGCGCATGTGTGCGCTGCACCGATCTGCGGGGCGGGGCGGCGATCGCCGTTGCGGCGCTGGCAGCCCAGGGAGAAAGCGAGCTTCTCGCTATCGAACATATCGATCGGGGTTATGAAAACTTTGAAAACAACCTGCAAAGCATCGGTGCGTGTATTGTGAGAGTAAACGACGGGAAAGAATAAAAGAAATTGAAGGCGTAGGAGGTTCAAAATGGCACAAATGAATAAAAATAGAACCTCTGGCCGGCAGCAGGCGGTTGCGGCGGCGGATGTACGCCGTAAACGCCGCCGAAGAGGCCGGTATACTCTGCATTATATATTGCTTGTTTTAGCGGCATCGGCAGTGATGATGGTACTGTCGCTGACGGTATTCTTTAAAGTGGAACAGATCGAAGTTACCGGCACCACGAAATATGCTGCCGCTCAAATTATTGAAAACAGCGGTATTGCCCAGGGGGACAACCTGTTTCGGATCAGCCAGAAAAAAGTGCAAAAAAATCTGACAGATAAATTTCCTTATGTAGAAAAGGTGGCGTTGAAGCGTTCCTTTCCGCCGAAAATAACGATTGCCATTACACAGGAAAAGCCGCTGGGAGCAGTGGAAACAGGGGCGGGATATGTAATTATCTCCCGTTCAGGAAAGGTGCTTGAGATCGGGGCGCAAAGTCTGCCGGAAAATATGACCATCGTAACTGGCATGTCTCTGGACAACCCCCAGGAGGGTAAGCTTCTGGGAGAAGGATCAGACGAAGGAATGAAGATGCTCACCTATCTGGTGGACGCCATAGGAGAAACAGAGTTTGATAAAATTACCAAGGTTGATTTTTCTGACCGGCTGAACATTGTGGTAACCTATGACAACCGGATCCTTATCGAGCTGGGAAGCGAGGCAAACTTACCCTACAAGCTAAAGTTTGTGAAACTGGTAATCAGTGAAAAACTGGAGGATAACTTTGAGGGGCGTCTGGATGCCTCCATCGAAAAGGAAGTATGGATGATACCGGAGGATATCAATCAGGAACCCGTGCAGATAGAAGTACCGTTGGATCCGGAAGATTTGGCTACACTGCCGGTGGAAAGCGGAGCGGACAGCGAGCAAAGCAGCTCACGTTCCGGGCCGGTGGATGCAGGACTTCCGGTAAATCCGGATTTGAGCGCCAAAGGGGAGACCAATTCTAAAGGGGAGCTGACTGCTATTCCAAAAGAGGAGCTGATTACCCTTCCCAAGGAGGAAGAAAGTTCTTCTTCTGAGACGAGCCCATCCCAGTAATTTTCTTTGCGGTAAATTGTGAAATTACCGTTAAATCCCAGAGACTGGGTATTGCTTTACAGTGGTATTTCTGTTAGAATAATATTTAATAGTATTATGTATTAAAGTGCATTTTTGTGAGACATTCTTGTTAAAAATTTAAATTTGCCGTGTGCGATTGGATATAGGGGGAACTGCGATGTTAATGAACTTCGATATGGAAAGTGATTTTGATAAAGTTGTCTCGATTAAGGTGATAGGAGTCGGCGGCGGCGGTGGAAACGCGGTCAATCGGATGGTACAATCCGGGATGAAAAGCGTGGAATTTATTTCTATTAATACGGATAACCAGGCGCTTATGACCTCTCAGGCTACATACAAAATCCATATTGGGGACAAGCTCACCCGAGGAAAAGGCGCGGGTGGAAGCCCGGAGAAGGGTCAGCGCGCCGCTGAGGAGAGCAAAGACGAGATCGCTTCCGCCCTGAAAGGTACCGACATGGTGTTTATTACTGCAGGTATGGGTGGCGGCACCGGAACCGGAGGAGCTCCAGTAATAGCAGAAGTGGCCCACGACATGGGGATTTTGACGGTGGGGATTGTAACCAAGCCGTTTAACTTTGAAGGGAAACGCAGAATGGAGCAAGCTGAGATGGGCGTTACCGCTCTGCGGGAACATGTGGATGCTTTGCTGGTTATCCCCAATGAACGGCTCAAGTTAATCAGCGAGCAGAAAATTACTCTGCAGAACGCTTTTATGGCGGCAGATGATGTGCTTAAGCAGGGCGTGCAGAGTATTTCCGACCTTGTAAATATTCCGGGTGTCGTTAACCTGGACTTTGCGGATGTTACTGCGATTATGAAGGATGCCGGTTACGCACATATGGGCGTGGGAACCGCCAGCGGCAAGGATAAGGCCAAAGAAGCGGCAGAAATGGCAATTTCTTCCCCGTTGTTGGAAACCTCTATTAATGGAGCAAAAGGCGTTATCGTAAATATTACCGCTTCCCCGGACATTGACTTGGATGATATTGATATCGCTTCGTCGATGATTCATGAAGCTGCCCACCCTGACGTAAACTTGATATGGGGCGCTACGTTTGATGATACCCTCAATGATGAGATGAAAGTTACAGTTATTGCCACTGGCTTTGATAACGATAAAAACTTTCCGCTTCCTAGTTATAGCTTTAATAAGGGAAAACCAAGCGGAGAGACCACCCAGGAGGAACAGGCGCCAGCGGCTGGCGGCGATGATGACGATGAGGGTTTCTTTGACATAATGGCAATATTTAATAACAAAAAATAAGTTTTTAAAGAGAGTATTGCCGAAAAGGCAATACTCTTCTTTCTTTTTGTAAAAATCCTGTAAAGTGGGGACGAATTGATGAGTGATAACACCAATATGAACGAAACAACCAGTTTATACCACAACCGGGAGCTGAGCTGGCTGAAATTTAACCAACGAGTGCTGGAACAGTCTATTGACAACAGCATCCCGCTGTTTGAACGGTTGAAATTTATTTCGATTTTCTCTAATAATATGGATGAATTCTTTATGATTCGGGTAGGAAGTTTGACAGACGCGTCCATTCTGACGCCAGAAAATCGGGACAATAAATCCGGGATGACAGCGGCGCAGCAGCTTTCGGCGATTTTTATGGATGTGCGGGAGCTGATCAAGAAAAAGGATGAGGCGTATAAGCGCATCGCCAAGGAGTTAGACACTTTTGGTATTCAACATATGAATATGGATGCGCTCAATGAAGAACAGGAGCGCTTTTTGCGGGAGTATTTCCAGCAGGAAGTTATGCCTATGCTGGCGCCGCAGATTATTGATAAACATCACCCCTTCCCATTTTTAAAAAACAAAGAAACCTATATCTGCACCCAACTGCAAACCAAAGGGGATTTTATAAAAATTGCGATTATACCGGTATCCACAGGATTTGACCGGCTGGTTTTTCTGCCCTTTGACAAGGAAAAGTTTGTGCTGATGGAGGAATTGGTCCTGCGGTACTGTGATACAATTTTTGAGAACTATGTGGTCGTGGCAAAGACGATTTTTCGCATTACCCGCAATGCGGATATTAATGTAGAGGAAGCTATGTACGACCATGACATGGACTATCGCAGCGTTATGGAAGAGCTGGTGAAAAACCGCAAAAAGCTCATGCCGATCCGTATTGAGTTTCAAGGGATCGCTCGGCCGGCAATTGTGGAACAGCTTTGCAGTAAACTGGAGCTTACTGGAGACCGAGTATTTTTTAATCAGACGCCTCTGGATATGTCTTTTGGATTCAGTATGTACAGCATGTTTGAACACAAGACCCCCAAAGAGCTGTTTTATCCCTCTTTGCTTCCTCAGCTTTCTCCGGATGTGGATATAGACAGACCCATGATCCCGCAGATTATGGAAAAAGATATCCTATTAAGTTATCCGTTTGAAAGTATGAAGCCGTTTATTAACCTGCTTGTAGAAGCGGCGGGGGATCCCACGGTAATGAGCATAAAAATGACTTTGTATCGGGTGGCCCATGAATCTCAGATTGTTGCCGCCCTGATCAAGGCGGCGGAAAATGGGAAAGAGGTTCATGTGGTTGTAGAGCTGCGGGCCCGTTTTGATGAGGAAAACAATATTATCTGGTCCAAACGCTTAGAAGAAGCCGGGGTTAACGTGGTGTACGGGTTAGGAGAGTACAAAGTACACTCCAAACTGCTGGTGATTACCCGCAAAGTGGGCAATACGATCAGTTTCATTACCCAGATTGGTACGGGCAACTATAATGAATCCACTGCAAAGCTGTATACAGACCTGTGCCTAATGACCGCGAAAAAGGAATTTGGGGAAGAAGGAAACCGAATTTTTACCGGAATTTTAACCGATAGTCCGGCGGATAATACCCGTCATCTTCTTGCCGCGCCTGTGACGATGAAACCGATGATTCTTCACTTTATCGACCATGAGATCAAGCTGGCGAAGGAAGGAGCGCCTGCCGAGATTACAGTAAAGATTAACTCCCTGACAGACAAGGACATTATTGACCGGCTAATCAATGCTTCCATGGCCGGGGTGAAAATCCGTATGATTATCCGCGGAATCTGCTGCCTGCGGGCAGGAGTACCGGGATATACGGATAATATTCAGGTGATCAGCATTGTAGGGCGCCTATTGGAGCACAGCCGGGTATATGTGTTCGGCACGCCGGAGAGAAGCATTATGTATATTTCTTCCGCCGACTTTATGACAAGGAATATGGAGCGCCGGGTAGAAGTGGCGGCGCCTATTTATGACCCCCAACTCAAACAGCGGATCATGGATATGTTACATCTTCAGTTCAGCGACAATGTAAAGGCAAAACGCTTGCTTGAGAATGGAGAATATGCGCTTGTACAAAACGGCCGGCCGTCTACCGACAGCCAGATTGATCAGTACAAACTGGCATATATGCGTGCGGAAAAAGCGGCGGTTCAGGAAAAGAAAGAGGAAATAAAACCCAGGGGGAAATCCGGTTTTAACAAGTTTATGGATAAAATCAAGAGCTTATTCAAATGATAATCTTCCACAGGGTCTGCTCTTGACAAAATGGGAAATATCAAGTTTACTTATATAGGAAGATTTTACAATAGTTCTGCTGTATGCCAAAACAGGCATACAGCAGCTATCTTTGCTATGGATTTTAAGAAAATTACAATGTTCGGAGGCGCAGGGATGCCAAGAAAAATGGTAAGTGAATATGGCAACGACAGTATATCCGCATTAAAGGGGGCCGATCGGGTAAGAAAACGCCCGGGGGTTATCTTTGGTTCGGACGGGCTGGAAGGCTGTCAGCATTCGATGTTTGAGATCTTATCAAACTCTATTGACGAGGCCAGAGAAGGCTTTGGGGATAAGATTATTATCACCCGGTATCAGGATCATTCTATCGAAGTGGAGGACTTTGGCCGGGGCATTCCTGTAGACTTTAATCAGCGGGAAGGCAGGTACAACTGGGAACTGGTATTTTGTGAGCTGTATGCCGGTGGAAAATATTCTACCAACGAAGGGGAGAGTTACGAATACTCCTTGGGACTTAACGGTCTGGGATTATGCGCTACCCAATATGCGGCGGAATATATGGATGTGGAAATTTATCGGGATGGGATGAAATATTCCCTTCGCTTTGAACGGGGAGAAAATGTGGACGGCCTTGTGAAAGAGGAGGTCCGACGGAAAGCGACCGGGACCAAAATTCGCTGGCGGCCGGATTTGCAGGTGTTTACAGACATCAATATCTCCAAGGAATATTTTCAGGACGTGCTTAAGCGCCAGGCGGTGGTAAACGACGGAATCCGTTTTATTCTGCGCAACCAGACAGACGAAGGGTTTGAAGAAGAGGAATTTTTGTATGAAAACGGGATTGTAGATTATGCCAATGAAATTGCGGGAAGCGAATATCTCACTCCGGTACAGTTCTGGAAGGCGGAGCGCAAAGGCAGAGACCGGGCGGACAAGCCGGAATACAAAGTAAAATTATCTTTGGCTTTTTGTTTTTCCAACCGAGTGAAACAAACCGAATATTATCATAACTCCAGTTATCTGGAACATGGCGGCTCCCCGGAAAAAGCGGTGAAATTGGCTTTTGTATATATGATTGACAGTTTCATTAAAAACGCGGGAAAATATCAAAAAAATGAAAGCAAAATTACCTTCCAGGATGTGGAGGATTGCTTGGTGCTGGTGTCCTCTTCTTTTTCCACTCAGACCTCCTATGAAAACCAGACAAAAAAAGCGATCACCAATAAGTTTATCTATGAGGCGATGAACGAGTTTCTCCGTCATCAGCTGGAAGTGTATTTTATTGAAAATCCAGACGACGCGGCGAAAATCGCCGAGCAGGTTCTCATTAACAAACGCAGCCGGGAAAATGCGGAAAAAACACGGCTGAACTTAAAAAAGAAATTAGCGGGTACGCTGGATATGTCCAATCGGGTACAGAAATTTGTGGACTGCCGGACCAAAGATGTAGGACGCCGGGAGATTTATATTGTGGAAGGAGATTCCGCCCTTGGTTCCTGCAAACTGGGCAGGGATTCGGAATTTCAAGCCATTATCCCGGTGCGCGGAAAAATCCTTAACTGCCTGAAAGCAGAATACGATAAGATCTTTAAAAACGATATTATCACCGATATTATCAAGGTGCTGGGCTGCGGAGTAGAGGTTACCTCCAAGGCCAATAAGGAACTAAGCTCGTTTGACCTGGATGGTCTTCGGTGGAATAAGGTGGTTATTTGTACAGACGCAGATGTGGATGGGTTTCAGATTCGTACGCTGATTTTGACCATGCTTTACCGGCTGACGCCCACCTTGATTGAACAAGGGTATGTTTACATCGCAGAATCTCCCTTATACGAGATTACTACAAAGGACAAAACCTACTTTGCATATACGGAAAGCGAAAAGGCGGATGCTCTGGAAAAGATCGGCAGCGGGAAATATACTATCCAGCGCTCCAAAGGGCTGGGCGAAAACGAACCGGATATGATGTGGCTGACCACCATGAATCCGCAGACCCGGAGACTGATCAAGGTCACCCCATCCCAAGCGCAGGCTACCAGCGAAATGTTCGACTTGCTGCTGGGGGATAATTTAGCAGGAAGAAAAGAATTTATCGCGGAGAATGGGTATCAGTATCTGGAACTGGCGGATATTTCTTAATTTGGATCATTGGAGTTGAATACATGGCGACGAAAAAACCAAAAAAACAACCGGAGAAACAGGTAAATACCTCCGCGGCTTTTATTGAAAACGCGGGGATTGTGGTTCAGCAGCCCATTACAGAAACTCTGGAAAAAAACTACATGCCTTACGCCATGAGCGTTATTGTTTCCCGTGCGATCCCGGAAATTGACGGGTTTAAGCCTTCCCACCGGAAACTTCTGTATACCATGTATAAAATGGGGCTGCTCACTGGAGCAAGAACAAAATCTGCCAATGTGGTAGGCCAGACCATGAGACTTAATCCCCATGGGGACCAGGCGATCTATGAAACAATGGTGCGTCTTTCCCGGGGATATGAGGCGCTGCTTCACCCCTATGTGGACAGTAAGGGCAATTTCGGTAAGGCTTATTCCCGGGATATGGCGTTTGCCGCCTCCCGGTATACCGAAGTGAAATTGGACGCCATCTGTGCAGAGCTGTTTGGGGATATCGATAAGGACACAGTAGATTTTATCGATAACTATGACAATACCATGAAAGAACCCACCCTTCTTCCAGTGTCCTATCCCTCCATCTTGGTCAACGCCAATGTGGGAATCGCGGTAGGTATGGCAAGCTCCATCTGTCCGTTTAATTTGGCGGAGGTGTGCGAGACCACAATCGCGCTGCTGAAAAATCCGGATCACGATATTCTGGAAACGCTGAAAGCACCGGATTTTCCTGGCGGGGGATATATTGTTTATAATGAAAACGACCTTAGGACGATTTATAACAGCGGCAGGGGCGGGCTTAAGGTTAGGGCCAGGTACTCCTATGACAAATCCAACAATTGTATTGATATTACTGAAATTCCTCCTACCACTACGGTAGAGGCGATTATGGATAAAGTCATAGAACTGGTAAAAGCGGGCAAAATTCGGGAAATTGCCGACATGAGGGATGAAACCGATCTGTCCGGGTTAAAACTTACCATTGATTTAAAACGCGGAGTAGATCCGGATAAATTGATGCGCGCCCTGTTTAAAGCCACCCCTTTGGAGGACACCTTTTCCTGTAATTTTAACGTACTGATCGGCGGGATGCCCCGAGTGTGCTCGGTCAAAGACTTAATCGAGGAATGGACGGCATTTCGGGAAGACTGCGTGCGGCGCAAGGTGTATTTCGAGCTGGGACGCAAAAAAGAGAAGCTTCATCTGCTCAAAGGGCTAAAGCGTATTTTATTGGACATCGATAAGGCCATTAAGATTGTGCGGGAAACAGAAGAAGAAAAAGAAGTAGTGCCCAATCTAATGATTGGTTTTGGTATTGACAAAACTCAAGCGGAATATGTAGCGGAAATTCGTCTGCGCCAGCTCAATAGGGAATATATCTTAAAACGTCTGGAAGAAACCGACCAGCTCAAAAAAGATATTGAAGAAATGGAAGGAATTTTGGCGGACAGGAAAAAGGTCCGGTCCATTATTATTTCCGAACTTGGACAGATCAGCAAAAAATACTCTAAACCCCGGCGCAGCCTGTTGTATTATCCAACCCAGGAGGATTCTCAGGTGGCGGAGGAAAACATCCCGGATTATCCGGTGCGCTTGTTCTTTACCCGGGAAGGATATTTTAAAAAGATCACCCCCCAGTCCCTGCGTATGAGCGGCGAGCACAAGCTGAAAGATGGGGACTTGATTACCCGGGAAGTGGAGGCGACCAATACCTGCGAACTTTTATTTTTTACAAATCTCCACCAGGTATACAAGGCCAGGGCCTGCGATTTTGACGATACAAAGGCCAGCGTTATGGGAGATTATGTAGCGGCCAAGCTGGGGATGGACGAGGGAGAAACCGCGGTTTATATGGCGGTGACCAGCAACTTTGCCGGCTGTATGATGTTCTTTTTTGAAAACGGCAAGGCGGCCAAGGTAGAGCTGTCGGCCTACCAAACTAAGACCCGCAGGAAAAAGCTGCTTGCCGCCTACAGCGACAAGGCTCCGCTGGCGGCGATGTTCCAGGCGGATGAGGACCAGGAATTTTTGCTGACCAGCTCGGCGGAACGGGCGCTGATTGTTCACAGCGGTGCTGTCAATCCAAAATCTACCCGGGATACCCAGGGAGTAGCGGTGATGACACTGAAGAAAAACCATTTTGTGGCGTCGGTCAAACCCTTTAAAGAAGGAATGGTAGAAAATTCCCACCGTTTCCGCACAAAGACCCTCCCGGCGGCAGGCGCGCTGCTGCGGGCACAGGACAAAGGGGAACAGCTTACCTTGTAGGATTAAAAAATAAAAGCCGGAAAGAGGGGGTATCCTCTTCCGGCCTGGGTTTTTTACCCTGTGCAAACGCATTGACAGAGGTAGAAAACCAGTTATAGTATACGAAAATTCATGAATTTTATGCAGAGTAAGCAAAAAATCAAATTATTTTTGCCGTATCCCTTGCAAAGCTTGCCTCATTATGGTATCATACTATGAGTTAGAGCTATTTTTTTCGGAGGTTATGCAGAATGAGCGTTTTAGAGATTGTTGGCGGTATATTGCTGCTGGTTTGCGCGGTAGTGATTGTCCTTTCCGTTATGTTCCAAGAAAGCAAAGGAAATGGAATGCAGGCGCTTTCCGGTTCCAATGAATCTTCCTATATTGGCAAAGCTGGCGCTAGAACTACCCAGGCGATGCTGATTAAAATTACAAAAATTACTGGAATTATTTTTGTTGTTGTGACATTGGCTGTTTATCTGATCAGTGCCGCTCTGTAATGGTATTTGTTTCAAATGAAAAACCTTCACGCTTTGCGTGAAGGTTTTTTTGTTATATTCTCATAAATACTTTTCCATATCTATATGAGGGCAATGCTCGTCCAGATAAACTTCTCCGTAAGCGGTATAACCCAGCCGCTGATAGAAGGGTTGGGCCTGGCATTGGGCACTGATATAAACCCGTTTGCCGCCCATGATTTTAATCAGATCCTCCATCTCCTCCATTAGGCGCCGCCCTAGATTTTTCCCCCGATAAGCCTTGAGCACTGCGATACGCCCCAACTTATAGGAGCATTTGTTGTCCTGCAGGGAGAACACTCTGGCAGTGGCGACAGGCCTGTCCTCGTCGTAAATCACCAGATGAATGGAGGAGGGGTCGTGTTGGTCTGTGTCCGGGGAGGCAAATCCCTGTTCTTTGGTAAATACTTCATCCCGCACATAATAGCCGTCTGGTACATCCCCTGGGGGATAGAAAAATCGAGAAACATACAATCTAGTCATCCACCTTGTCCGAAAAATAATAACAAAGTAGAGTATACCCCATCAGGCGCCAAAAATCAACTTAATAAGCAGCATGGACAGTACTCCGGGAATACCAAGCAGGGTGGCTACTCCCACGGTAAAGAGGTTGACCGAAAGAAGCACCCCGGTAAAGGCGCCTAGATAGCCGATAGAAAATAGGGCAAGGTTCCCGGTAACAGCCGAAAATAAAAGGGATTTTATGAAATGTCCGGTGCGCAGAAGAGAGATGAAAATTACGATAGCTACTACGGAGGCCAGCAAATAAAATGAATTATCTAAAAGAATGTCCAGCATCCTGTCCACCTATCCTTTACATTTAGTGCTTTATTAATCATATATGCCGGTTAGAAAAAATATATACCGCGGACTTGCCTGGGACGGTATATTTATATCAAGTTGCAGGTATAATTTAGGTAAAGCTAAATTAAAATGGGAGGAAGAAGAAATGTCTGAATATAGTATGATAATTGAGCGGTACTGCCCTACGCTAGGGAAAAATATGCCGGTGCAGGTCACTTATGATGAAAAGGGGAGCAGGATAGAAAGCTGCCTTGGAGGTCATCAATGCGGTAAGCAGAGCTGTGAGCATCAGGAGCGGAAAATTGTATCCAACCGAGAAGAGTTCATATAATAAAAAAGGGCCCGGTAAGAAATTTTCTTACCGAGCCTTTGTGTTTACGGAAAGTAAAAGCAGGGAGGGAATCTATAAGCCGGGTTCTGTCGCGGACAACGATCTTTCTGGACCGGCTGTCGCCAGACGGTTCTAGCCACCTGTCAAGGCACGGCGGGCCGCCGTATCGCCTTCGTCGGTGTTGCTTCGGATAGGGTTTACATGGCAGTACAGTCGCCTGTACCCCGGTGAGCTCTTACCTCGCCTTTCCATCCTTACCGGCAGGACTGCCGGCGGTATCTTTCTGTTGCACTGTCCCTCGAGTCGCCTCGGCCTGCCGTTAGCAGGTATCCTGCCCTATGAAGCCCGGACTTTCCTCGCAGCAAAGAAAAACTTCCTTGCTGCGCCGCTGCCCAATTCGCTCCCTGTACATGAAATATTATATATAAATTTTGAGTGGGTGTCAAACAAACGGGGGGTGTTTAAGATGATACTAGATTAAATGAATAAAATATTTGAAACTTTTCTTGCGGAAATCTTCTATTTTTTAAGATAACCAAAGGTTTTTTCTAAAATAAAATATAAAAATCCGTTAAAAATCTGATTTTTTGCAGCATACATATTGCAAAATTGCATAACTGATTATATAATGTGAAGTAGATTTAATTTTCCGGCTTCGGCGCCAAAAGTGCCGCAGTTGCGTTTATTTTATAAGGAGGTCATAAAGATGTCATTTAAAAGTACTTATTTGCAGGGCGTTTATGAAAATGTCTGCAAAAGAAACGCCGGTGAAACGGAATTTTTACAGGCAGTAAGAGAAGTATTAGAGTCTCTGGAACCAGTGGTGGAGAAAAGAGACGATTTGGTAAAAGCGGGAATTATCGACCGGATTGTGGAACCGGAAAGATTTATCCAGTTCCGTGTTTCTTGGGTAGATGACAATGGAACGGTACAGGTAAACCGTGGTTTCAGAGTACAGTTTAACTCTGCCATTGGCCCTTACAAAGGCGGTCTGCGCCTGCATCCAACGGTATGCGCTTCTGTAATTAAATTTCTTGGTTTTGAACAGATCTTTAAAAACTCCCTGACCGGACTGCCTATGGGCGGCGGTAAAGGCGGTTCCGACTTTGACCCCAAGGGAAAATCTGATGCGGAAGTAATGCGTTTCTGCCAGAGCTTTATGACAGAGCTTTCCAAACATATTGGAGCGGACACCGACGTTCCGGCGGGCGATATTGGGGTCGGCGCGAGAGAGATTGGCTATATGTTCGGCCAGTACAAACGTCTGCGCAATGAATTTACCGGCGTGCTTACCGGGAAGGGGCTGAGTTACGGCGGTTCTCTTGCCAGAACTCAGGCCACTGGCTACGGCCTGCTGTATTTTACTCAGGAAATGCTCAAGTCTATGAAAAAAGATTCCATGGCGGGAAAAACGGTAGTTATCTCCGGTTCCGGCAACGTAGCTATTTATGCCACCGAAAAAGCGGTTGAGATGGGCGCGAAGGTAGTTGCGCTGTCTGATTCCAACGGGTATATCTATGACCCCAACGGCGTAAACCTGGATGTAGTAAAACAGATTAAAGAGGTAGAAAGAGGCCGTATTTCCGAATATGTAAAACGTGTTTCCGGTGCTGAGTATCATGAAGGCTGCAAACAAATCTGGACAGTGAAATGCGATATTGCGCTTCCTTGCGCCACCCAGAACGAACTGGATCAAGAAAGTGCAAAGGCTTTGATTGCCAACGGCGTTATTGCCGTGGCAGAAGGAGCAAATATGCCAAGCACTCCGGAAGCGGTGGAGGAATTCTTAAAGGCGGGAGTAATGTTCGCCCCGGCAAAAGCAGCTAATGCAGGCGGCGTAGCTACCTCTGGTTTGGAGATGAGCCAAAACTCCATGCGTTATTCTTGGAGTTTTGAAGAGGTAGACTCCAAACTCAAGGGCATTATGGAAAATATTTTCCACAACGCTTACAATGCGTCCAAAGAATATGGCGCAGAAGGCAATCTGGTAATGGGCGCTAACATCGCTGGCTTCCTCAAGGTTGCAGATGCGATGAAATGGCAGGGCGTTGCCTACTAAGAGGTTTGATAGGATGAAAAGGACGTACCTGGGCGACGGGGACGTCCTTTTATCATCCAGCAAGCCTTTGACATTACCGGCGTAAAGTGATAAAATATAGCACAACAAAGTACCGCTCACAAAGCGGCTGGGTTCACCGAAGGCGGGGCCTTTCCTTATACAGCGGGCGGCAAAAAACGCCAGATGCTTTTTGCCGCTGATAACGGAGCGGCACAAAAGTTTGCCTGGTATAACTTAAAAGATAACAGTAACAAAGCAGAATGTTAGGAAGTGTTTATGATGATGGATATCCGGATAGAACTGACCAAAAATCCAAAGGTAAAACCGACAGACGAATCCAAGCTTGGTTTCGGCGGTGTATTTACCGATCATATGTTTTTAATGAACTATACCGAAGGAAAGGGCTGGCACGATCCCAGAATTGTTCCCTATGGACCCATCCCCATGGATCCCTCCTGTATGGTATTTCATTATGCGCAGGAAATTTTCGAGGGAATGAAGGCTTACCGTACGCAGGATGATACCATTCAGCTTTTCCGCCCTCAGGAAAATTTTAAACGGCTTAACAATTCCTGCGAGCGTATGGTTATTCCTAAATTGGATGAGGACTTTCTGCTGGAAGCGCTGAAGAAGCTGGTGGAAGTGGAGAAAGACTGGGTCCCCCATCAGAAGGATACCTCCCTGTATATCCGCCCGTTTATTATTGCCAGCGACGCGGTGCTGGGCGTACATCCGGCAAAAACTTATATTTATGCTGTTATCCTTTCTCCCTCCGGTCCGTACTATAAAGGCGGTCTTAATCCGGTTAAAATCTATGTGGAGACAAAATATGTCCGTGCAGTCAGAGGCGGCATGGGCATGGTAAAAACCGGAGGAAACTACGCGGCTTCCTTAATTGCTCAGGAAGAAGCGTCCCGGGAGGGATATTCTCAGGTTTTGTGGCTGGATGGCGTAGAGCGCAAATATGTGGAAGAAGTAGGGGCAATGAACGTCTTTTTTGTCATTGGGGATGAAATTGTCACCCCGGCCCTCACTGGAAGTATTTTGCCAGGCATCACCAGAAAATCCGTAGTAGAGATGCTCAAGGAATGGGGCTATAATGTCAATGAACGCCGCCTGTCGGTAGAAGAACTGGAAGCGGCGGCTGCCAGCGGCCAGTTGAAAGAAGCCTTTGGTACCGGTACTGCAGCGGTAATTTCTCCTATTGGAGAGCTGAAATGCAACGGAAAGGTTACTGTGATCAACAACAATGAGATCGGCCCCATCAGCCAGAAGCTGTATGATCACCTGACGGGCATTCAGTGGGGAAGGCTGCCTGATACCCATGGCTGGATTGTAAAATGCTGCTGATTTTTAAAAATATAGCTAGGGACGGGCGTTAAGCCCGCCCCTGTTTTTATCAGAGTGGGAAGGAGAAGGCCTGTGGAGGAATACCTTACTTTAAGCGGCGAAGGCACACAAGAGTTTGTCGAACGAAAATCCCGGTTTATCGGTTATGTCAAACCGGTGGAGACAGAGCAGCAGGCACAGGAGTTTATCGCCCAGATCAAACAAAAGCATTGGGACGCTACCCATAATGTTTCCGCCTACGTGCTGCGCAGCGGACAGAAGCGGTATTCAGATGATGGGGAACCTCAGGGAACAGCAGGAATCCCGGTACTGGAGGTGCTTCAGAAAGAGGGGATAACCGATGCGGCGGCAGTGGTTACCCGATATTTCGGCGGCGTCCTTTTAGGAGCTGGGGGATTAGTTCGGGCTTATTCCCATGGGGCAAAAATCGCTCTGGATGCGGCGGGAATTATTGTGATGAGTCCCTGTACGGAAGTGGAACTGGAGTTTGGATATGACTTTTACGGGAAAATCAGTTATTTACTGCCCCGCTTTTACGCTAAAACGACCTTTTCTGATTTTGGAGTAGTAGTAAAAATGCGGCTTCTTTTAAAGGACAAATTTCTGGATCCGTTTCAAAAAGAGATCAGTGAGCTTACCTCTGCACAGGTGACGATAAGAGAGATAGATCGCCGGTATGACTGCATTGAAGAGACATAACTCCATTATTACCCGCATAAATTGAAGGGAACGGCCGCGCTTTGCCGTTCCCTTTTGATCTCATAAAAACAAAAGGGAGATTTTGCAGCAAGAAGGAAAAGCAGGTCACAAAAAGGGTCATTTTTGTCCAATACAAGAAATTTTTGTATCAAGCAGGAATTTTTTTATTTGCGGAGTATAATATAATGTAATAAAAAGTACTATACTAATTTTATCTAATATGAATTTCCCGTGAAAACATCGGCGGCGACGCAGGAAATCCAAAGAAAAAACACACAGGATGAGCAAAGGACTTTGGGAGGAATAAATATGACTATCAGAGAACAGACCCAGAAGATCCAAAGAGAAACTTTGTCGCAATATGCCTGTTTGTCGGATCATTCCCGAGGCCGGGAATATTCTCAGGAAGAATGCCCTATTCGAACCTGCTTTGCCAGGGATCGGGATAGAATTATCCACTGTAAGTCATTCCGCCGTCTGATGCATAAAACCCAGGTTTTTTTATCCCCGGAAGGAGATCATTACCGCACCCGTTTAACTCACACTCTGGAGGTAAATCAGATTGCCAAGACTCTGGCGGTGGCGCTGCGTCTGAACGAAGAGCTGACCGAGGCAATCGCGTTGGGACACGATTTGGGACATACCCCCTTCGGCCATGCGGGAGAACGGGCGCTGCGGGACGTATGTCCTCATGGCTTTCGTCACAGCGAGCAGAGCGTGCGGGTAGTAGAAAAAATCGAAAATGATGGCCGGGGGCTGAACCTGACCTGGGAAGTACGCAATGGAATTGGCTGCCACAGCTACTCCAACCCTTCTCCCGAAGGAAAGGCAAAAACTTGGGAAGGGCAGATAGTTTATTTCGCAGATAAAATCGCTTATTTAAATCATGATATTGACGACGCCCTGCGGGGAGAGATTTTACAGGAGGAGGATATCCCCTGGGAGATCAAATATTCCCTGGGCAGGACAAAATCCCAGCGGATTACGACGCTGATAAAATCCATTATCGACAGCAGCAAAACACAGGTGATGATGGATGACCAGGCAGCCCGGGCATTTGATCAGCTCAACAGTTTTATGTATGAGGCGGTGTACCGCAACCCAGTGGCCAAAAGCGAAGAAGGAAAAGCAATCGGGGTAGTAAAAAGCCTGTATGAGTATTATGTCCAACACCCGCAGGAAATGCCCCAGGAGTACCGTAGGATTATAGAAACCTCCGATGTGCCTCGGGCGGTCTGCGATTATATTTCTGGAATGAGCGATCGGTTCGCTGTCACTACTTATGAACGGCTGTACGTCCCCAGATCTTGGGGCTATTAAGGCGGTGGACAAAATGAGAAGAGCTTTAAGACTGCTTTTAGCATTGATTTGCATCCTAAGTTTGTTGACAGGCTGCGCTCAACAGGAGCGCGAATGGGATAGACGGCCGATGGTGTTAGTAAAAGGGACTATTTATCTGGATACAGGAAAGCAAATCCCGGTAGAGGTCCATGAAAGCGCTGTTTTAGGGGAAATTACCTCCAGTGTGGATCCCAGTGAAATCCCTACAGAGGAGGGACAGAGCAATTTCGGATGGGAAGGCGCCGAGTACGCTTTTTATGAAGATGGGCTTGTGGTATTAATAGATCATGAATGGGTTCTGTTTGAAAAAGAAACGGAAGAGTAGTATGGAAAGGAAGGGGGAAACAAGGTGCTGTCCGATATGTTTTTGCAGGAGCTGAAAAATTATAACGACATCGAACAGGTGATTTCTTCCTATGTTCCCTTGAAAAAACGAGGCCGGGTATTCACCGGGCTGTGCCCTTTCCATTCGGAAAAGACACCCTCTTTCACCGTATATCCTGACAGCCAGTCCTTTTACTGTTTTGGCTGCGGCGCTGGTGGGGATGTAATCACCTTTATACGAAATATCGAAAATTTAGAATACATTGAAGCGGTGCGTTTTTTAGCTCAACGAGCTGGCATGGCTATGCCGGAGGATGGAGCGGATGACAAAGCCGCCCGGCAAAAAAACAGAATTTTGGAGATTAATCGCTCTTTGGCTCGTTTTTATCATAGCTGCTTAAAAGAGCCGTCAGGAAAAGTCGCTTTGGACTATCTCCACGATCGGGGACTTACCAACGCAACCATTGTTCGGTTCGGCTTGGGCTATTCTCCGAACTCTTGGGATACAGGGCTGAGATATCTCAAGTCCCAGGGCTTTACCCAACAGGAGATGCAAGCCGCCAGCGTCATTGCACAAGGGCGCAACGGGGGTTATTACGACCAGTTCCGGAATAGGGTGATGTTTCCCATTATCGACCTTAGAGGCAACGTAGTGGGCTTTGGAGGCCGTGTAATGGGGGACGATAGGGGACCTAAGTATTTGAACTCCCCGGATACGCCGGTATTTAAGAAAAGCCGCAATCTGTTTGCGTTAAATTTTGCTAAGTCATCGAAAAGGGAAGGATTAATTTTAGCGGAAGGGTACATGGATGTTATCGCTGTCCATCAAGCAGGATTTGATAACGCGGTAGCTACGTTAGGAACCTCCCTGACCTCGGAGCAGTCCCGGCTGATTTCCCAATACGCTCAGAACGTGACCATCGCCTACGATTCCGATGGGGCGGGCCAGACAGCAACCCGTCGGGCAATAGGACTGTTTGGGGAAACCGGGATTAAAGTGCGGGTATTATCTATGACCGGCGCTAAGGATCCGGATGAATATATTAAAAAATATGGGGCGGAACGATTTGGAATTTTGATTGACGGGGCGGCCAACGCCACTGAATTTGAGATTGCTAAGCTGAAACGACAGTATGATGTGGAGACCGCCGACGGAAAGGTAGGATTTCTCAAAGAGTTTGTCAAGCTGATGGCTGGGGTGCCCAACGTGATCGAACGGGATGTATATATTGCGAAAACCGCCTCTGAACTGGAAGTAGACAAGGCGGCGATTATGGCCCAGCTAAAATATGAGCTTAAGCGGATGGCAAAATCTCAGCAAAAACGGGACAGCGGGGAGTTGAAAGTGTACAGCGAGATAAAAACACCCTCCCAAAAGCAGGATATTCAGCGAGCAAGAAACATAAAATATGCTTTGGCGGAGGACAAACTGCTTGCGATCCTGATGAAAAATCCGGATTATTATCCTGCGGCGGCCCAGCGGATAAAAATAGAGGATTTTGTTACCGACCGAAACCGGGAGATTGGAAAGATTTTATTTCAGCGATTGGAAGCGGGAATGTCGATAGAGCTTACCGTGCTGTCCTCCCAGCTTGACCCGGAACAAATGGCAGTGGTCAGCGGTCTTGTTAATTCCATCAGCGGTATGACTTTTAGTGTTGCTGATGTTTATACTTATATAGATACTATTTTAAGCTACAAAACAGTGAAATCCCGCGACGAAGTTGCCGGAATGTCAGATGATGACCTGAAGGAATATATCGATTCGCTCGCTTCAAAGAAAAAATAGGGGGAAAACGTATGGGAGCACAGGAAAAGAAACAGGTATTAAAAGATCTATTGGAGAACGGTAAGCTCAAAGGGAAGTTGACCACCAAGGAGATCAATGATGCTTTGGAAGAACTGGATTATGACGTTGAACAGGTGGACAAGCTTTATGAAACCCTGGAAGCTAACAGTATTGAGATTGTAGAAGATTTGGGAGATGCAATTGAAGAGGCATTTAAAAGCACCAACAGCGTTGATTTAGAAAGTTCTTTGGCATCGGAAGGAATTAATATTGACGATCCGGTAAAGGTGTACTTAAAAGAAATCGGTCGGGTGCCGCTGCTTTCTGCCGACGAAGAGATTGAACTTGCCATCCGTATGGGACAGGGGGATGTTCAGGCGAGAAAACGCCTCTCAGAGGCTAACCTTCGTCTGGTGGTCAGCATCGCCAAACGGTATGTAGGGCGCGGAATGCAGTTTTTGGATCTGATCCAGGAGGGCAATCTGGGCCTGATTAAGGCTGTAGAGAAGTTTGATCATACCAAAGGATTTAAATTTTCCACCTATGCTACCTGGTGGATCCGTCAAGCCATTACCCGGGCTATTGCCGATCAGGCAAGAACAATCCGTATTCCGGTGCACATGGTGGAAACTATCAATAAAGTAAAAAAAGTCAGCAGTCAGCTGCTTCATAAAAACGGCCACGAACCTACTCCGGAAGAAATCGCTGTGGAACTGGAGATGCCGGTGGAAAAAGTTCGAGAGATTATGCGCGTAGCCCAGGAGCCGGTATCTCTGGAAACCCCGATTGGTGAGGAAGAAGACAGCCATCTGGGGGACTTTATCCAGGACGAGGAGGCCCCGGCGCCGGCAGACGCCGCCTCCCATGTTCTTTTGAAAGAACAGCTCAGCGAAGTGCTTCAGACACTCACCCCTAGGGAGGAAAAGGTCCTTCGTCTGCGGTTTGGCCTGGAGGACGGCAGGAGCCGTACTCTGGAAGAGGTAGGAAAGGAATTTAACGTTACCCGTGAACGCATCCGTCAGATTGAGGCTAAGGCGCTGCGAAAGCTGCGCCATCCCAGCCGCAGTAAAAAGCTTAAGGATTTCCTGGATTAAGCGTTGACAAACCTGGAGAATTTGGATATACTTATAAAAGTATAGCTATTTGGTATACTTTCTGGGAAAAAGGAGATTTTATCAATGCACATTACCTTAGAGGCTGATTATGCTGTGCGTATCGTAAATTGTCTGGCAAAAAATAACGTCCGTATGGACGCTAAGACACTGTCCGCCCAGACAGGCGTTACGCTTCGGTTTTCCCTTAAAATTTTGCGCAAGCTGGTAGCACAGGGGATTGTGCGCTCCTTTAAAGGTACTCAGGGCGGCTATGAATTGGCTCGTCCGGCGGACCAGATTACTTTGGGCGAAGTGATTGAATGTGTGGAAGGGGTTATTACTTTCAGCCGCTGTGTGGACAACGAGGAATTTGTATGCACCTGCGGAGATTCGGCGGACTGTCGTTTTAACAAGGCGTATAAAGAACTTTCCCAGATGGTAAGGGAAAAGCTTTACAGCATTACCTTCGCTCAATAAACACATAAAAATAAAAGGCGGGAAGCTTTTGCTTCCCGCTTTTATTTTAATAATCGATAATTATAAATTCACTCAGCTGACTTTTCTCTTCCAAAGGACGGGAGAAATCCGCCGGAGTATAAGATCCGTAATGAGGACGGCTTGGGTCCTGACAAAGCTTATAGATATTTCCTTTAAAGGAAGAGCCTGCGATAGGGCGGAAATTTGGATAACACCTGGCAATCTCCAGGATGGGAATACAGACGGTAGCTCCCCAATATTCCCCCTGCAGATCTTCGCCGGTAAAAAAGTGGATATGTCCCGGGGTAAAGGGCGTCTCAAACTCTCCTTCACCAGCCGCGAAACGGCCGTCGCTGAACACGGAAAAAGAAAAGCATTTTTCCTGAGTTTGCGCGTCGAAATTAAACACCGCCTTCATACAGCTGGCGGCAAGAGCCGCGGCCTCAAAGGATAAAAACTGTATGTGAAATCCATCTGGAGCAAAGCATAATTTACATTGAGAATAGGGTTTATAATCCCGTTTTTCCAAGGGATAATCGATAATTTTAGCCACATGCAGGGATTCAAAATCCGGCTGGCCATGGAACAACTTCACTTTAAAAGCCATGATAACAACTCCTGTTTAAACAACCGTTATTCATCCCGCAAAAGCGGGATAAGAACCGTTCGGACTGTAGAGGATATAATTGTCCACCCCATTGGCGGAAAGGGCCTCCACTTGAGAAACGATATCCTCATAGGTGTAAATTTTATTATTGGTAAGAACTTGATTTGTAGTATACCCTTGGATCATGGCGGTTATGTCTTTACCGGTGAGATCCGGCTGTAAAAACTTAAGCAGACCGTCCACTGTCTCATAGGGGGTTAATATAGGCCCGGTAAGAGTAAAGTTTTCCAAGGCAAAAACATCTCCGAATTGAGCAGGCTGCACATCCAATATCACATTGGTATTGCTCAGAGCCAATGGATTAGAGCCGTAAAATGTATTGTTTACCCCCAAGGCAGCAACACCGGAGATGTATACTGCCATTTCACCGCCCTGTTGGAGAATTTGCTCCTCGATCTTATCCAGAAAAGAGGCGAGAATATCCGAGCGAGTACTCTCCGCCGCGGTGTTGCCATAGGTGGCAAATTCCTGCCCGTATCCAGTCGGGAAACTTACATTGTCAAGGACAATAGCTTCTACCCCAAGAGAAATACTCTCACAGGCGATATCGGTAATATATGCCTGGGCCAGATCCGAATAGGGGTTTAGCCACGGTTTTCCCCCGTTTTCCTGAGCGTTATCCAGCCACAGTATCTCAGAGTTCATATATTTTACCCCAGCATCGGGAATACGGGAGGCCGCTACCGGATCACGAAAAGCATTGATACGCCCTATAGGAACGATGCCGTTGTCCGTTAGCTTTTTACATAGCGCCTCCAGGTCAAAGGCATTCTCCACCTGCGCCTGTGCCTGCGCTACCAGCTCCAGTGAGGATTGGTACGATATATTTCCTGAAGCATCTTTTAAATCAAACATAATGGCGTTTATAGAAGGCATAGCGGCGATTTGCTCAATAATTTCATTCACTGCTTCTTCATTCGTGAGCATAGAGACTGGAAAATAAATCGCTTTAACCTGCGGCAGGACAGAAATCGGCTCCGGTTCCGGCTCCGGCTCTGATTGAGAAGGAGGAAGAACATCCGCGTTTATCACCGGCTGGAGGTCTTCCTCCCCGGGGGAAGTAAAATCCACTCCGGAAAGAAAGTCAGAAATCGGCCCATAAACGCTCCAGCCCACAAAACCCAAAGCGCATACCGCAAAAACGCAGCAAATAATTTTTACTACTACGTGGGAAGTAGAGCGCGTACGGGAGGTATAGATTTTGTGGTAACGCTTTACTTTATATTGCTTTGCCATTTCTTCACCGCCATTATTGAAATTAGAATTTAAACGTTCATTATGTGGGAAGCTGATGGCCGATCAGGCCATAAATCGCAAGAGAAAAGATTCCGATATAAAGAATCATAATAGGCAGTCCCCGAAAGGATCGCGGCACCTGAGAAAGATGAATGCGTTTTTTCCCTTCATGGATCAAAAGCAGCGCCAGAGTATACCCCACCCCGGAGCCAATAGCAAATCCCAAAGTTTTCAGATAGCCGTATCCTTCCCCTGCAGCAATCAGAAGGCTGCCCAGCACCGCGCTGTTAAAAACAGCGAAGGGAAGCATTGTGCGGTAATAAAAATGAAGTTTAGGAACAAAATATTTTGTCACCAGATGCACCGCGACAAAAATAATACACAGGCACCCGATATATAGCAGATATCTTAGAGCATTCTGCCGGTTATATTCCCGGAGCCAATAATTCAGCGGCCATGCAATGATTGCAGTAGCCAGCATAACCCCAGTAATTGTAGAGCCAAAAAATATGATTTTTCTGGGCTTATTTATAGAAATGGTTCCTTTGGTAAAACCGAACGCACGGGTAAATACCGCGTTTTGCATAACGATTGCTACTAAGATCGTAACAAGAAATTCAGATAACAGATCCATAAGCTGCCTCCTTCAGGACAAAGTATCAAACGGATTTATGCTGCCGAAGACGGTTCTTATGTAACTTTAGGGTTGGAGTGGCGATAGACAGCAAACAATATCAGCCGTTTCAGTCCGCGAAAACCTGCGTTGAGAAACGCTACCAAAATAAATCCGGCAAAAGCAATCTGCAACCCGCTGAATTTTATTGGGAAATTTACGGCGACGCCCCATATAGTGTTATTCCCAAAGTATTCCCGCAGAAGGGAGATCAAGCAGATTGCGAAAGCAAACCCCAAACTGTACATCACCGCGTCCACCAGCGCCATCCAAGGAGAGGGCTTGTCGCTGGAATATTTTGAACATAACCAAAGTAGCATAGTATTAACCGCTACAATGGGAATATATACGCCCAGCGCGTCCACAATTTCTGGAAACATGGGCAGAATAAGGGCGGCGCAGGTAACTACCATGACCATAGAAAATACAGTATAAATGATAGCGCAAATCCATTTTGGCAGTTTCTGCCCGATCAAAGACGCTAATAAAACCGTAGGGATAACTGTGCCCGCCATGGTGATGGAAAGGGCGACGGCGCTTTTTAGATTTACAGAAACCATAACCGCAAACGGCAGCGCTAAACCGCTGATCAGCACCGGATTTTTAGAAAAAAACCCCTCCCAGTAGCGGCTATACTTTTTGTATGTTCTTACTTTTTTTAAGTTCAAGATTCTTCCTCCTTATCAGGCGGTGAAACCCTTCATTATACCGGTCGATCACCGGGACAAAGGCATTGGCAAAAAGAATGGCGAAAGGCACACTTTCTTCAAACCCGCCGAAATAGCGAAACAACATGGTAATCACGCCTGCAAAAATACCATAAACAGCAAGGGAAGAATCCCTCTTAGGACTGGTTACTGGGTCGGTAAGCATAAACACCGCACCGAACAGCAAACTACCAGACATCAACTCAAATAAAACTGACTGTACACCGTTGGTGCCTACCCTTGGAAACAGGAACGCTACAAACGCGGCAGACGCCAAAAAGGGAACAGGGAGCTGCCAGCGTATTGTTTTACGAAACAGCAGAAATACCAAGCAGGTAAGGATCACCAGAATATTGGTGGCTCCCATAGGGCCGGGATAATTGCCAAGCATCATCTCCGTAATATCATTGGTGGGGATACCGCCCAGCTTTAACACAAAAGACGGATTTTGAGAAAGTTTTACGGTAATCTCACCCCAAAGAGGAATTTTGTCGAAAGGCGTCGGATACATAAACACACTGTTGGGCCAGCAAATAGCCGCGAAACAAAATCCAGCGGCCGCGGGATTAAAAAGATTATTTCCCGTTCCGCCGAAGGGATGTTTTACCACTACAATAGCAAACAGCGCTGCCGACACTACAATAGAGTACGGGATGGTAGCAGGCATGACCAAAGCGATAATCAGGCCGGTGACAATGGGAGAAAAATCCTGAAAATTTGGTTTTTTACCCCGAATAAGTATACAAACCAGATCACTGATCCAGGCAGCGGCCACTGATACTGCACAAACTGCAACAGCCCTCAGGCCGTAAAACAAAAACGCAAGCCCGCAAAGTACAAGTAAAAGAAGAATTACGTCGGACATTAAAGTTTTATTGCTCTCCCGGAAGCGTATATGGGGAGCAGGGTATCTATTTAATTTCACTTATGCTCCTCTCCTTCCGACAAAGACTGGGAATCGCTGTTTCTCCGCCACCCCTTAAAGAGAGATTTTTTCTTAGGCGAAGAGATTTGTGAAGCAGGCTCCTCCTCACAGGACGGCTCTGTCAATGCTTCAACCTCTAAGACTTCCTCTGTAACAGTGCCTAAGAGGGAGGACTTTTCTGCATCTTCTGTTTCATTTTCTGTAGGGGAAACAACAACTTCTTCTGCTTTTTCTATTAATTCCTCCAGCTTCTGAGGCAACTCCTCGTCTATTTGCTGAAGACGGGGTTCAGCTAACTGCTCCGCTTTGTCCTGTGAAGGTAAAGACGCTTGCTGAGAGAGTTCTTGAGAAATATTGCTAGGAAGCTCCTGTACCGTCTCTTGCGTCTGCAGCTCTTGAGAGATTTCCTGGGGCAGTTCCTGTACGGCCGCTTCCTCTTGGATATTTTCAGCGGTTTCTAAGGACTGCAGCGCTGCCTGCTCCGTGTCCTGCGCCGCTTTTTGCGCGGCTTGCTCTGCTTTTTGCGCTGCTGCGGCCAGACGGGCGGCGCGTTTTTCCTCCCGGGCTTGACGGCGAAGGGTGCGTTCTTCCATAAACTGGGCAAGATAGGCATCCATTTCTTCTTTTTCTTTTTTGGTTTGCTGCACTTGCATGGCCCGCATAGAACCGGCCATCCGGCGGAAATGTTCCGCTCCGTACATGATGGTTTCTGATAGGTCCAGCTTTGCAGGACAGATATAGCTGCAGGTTCCGCAGCCGATACACATGTGAGCGTCAAACTCCCGAAAAGCGAAATAGCGGTTGAGTTTTACACTGCGATATAAAAAGAAAGGATTTAATCCCTGGGGGCATACGTGGACACAACGGGAACAGCCGATACAGCTAAAATTCTGCACCTTGACGTCCTCTTTGAACGCGAGGATTGCCCGGGTAGTAGCCGTGACTAAGGTGTGTTCTGTATCGATCACACTAATACCCGTCATGGAGCCTCCGATGATTACCCGGCTTGGATCCTCGATCAGACCACACCGCTCCAGCACCTGATTTACCGTCATACCGATAGAAACTTCCAGATTGGTGGGATTTCCGATACAATTGCCCGCCACTGTAACAAAGGCGGTGGTTTGAGGCTTGTTAAACAGAACCGCCCGCGCCAAATACAAGAGCGCACCGGCGCCAACGACCAAAGCTCCTGATTCTCCGGAGAAAATTTTGGAAGCCTGATACTCTGCAGGATAGCCGCCTCGAACTCGTTTTACCTGAAATCCGCCGATCTCCTTTGGAATTTTTACATCCAAATCCGTTAGATTTTTATAAACGGCAAAAAAAGCGTTCTCTGTATTCACTACCTTTTGCAGGAGCTGCAGGCCTATGGCGGCAAGCTTCTGATTTTTCAGCAGGGGATTTAACTGACTAGAAATATACGGTTCGTCGTCGATGGCGTCGCATACCAGCATATGCGAACGCTTTAAAAGAAACGGTTCTAGTTTGTCCGCTAAGAGCTGGCCGTCGCGCTCGTCCACAATATGAGCGTCCCGGGCGATAGATATAATCTGCTGAGGAGTAAGGGCCTGGGGATCGTCTACCGGGTCCCGTTCCATTTGGGCGCTGATCGTATCCGCGTTAAAAAATTCCCGAAGATCTCGGGAAAGAGCAGGTTCTTTGAACTGCTCCAAAACGATTCCTTTATACAAAAATCCTGCCATGGATACAAACCTCCATTAATTATCAAAAATAGAAGGACCACATATATATATAAAATAGAGCCATAAAAGTTTCACCGACAGCAAAACCAGGCGCTGCTTATTTACCAAAAGTTCACTCCACAAGGGGGAATTGTGTGGATATTAGAATGCTAGGACCCGACCGGATTCAAATAATCCTATCCAAAGAGGATATGAGATTGATGGATATTACTTACGAAACGATTGATTATACCAACGAAGAAACAAAAAAACTGATTTTAGAGCTGCTGGACATTGTGCAGATGGCCACCGATTTCCAACCCAATAAATCCAAACTATTTGTAGAAGTGTATCCCACTGGAGAAGGCGGATGTTCTATTTACTTTTCCGCCGTGGAGATTGCGGAGAAAAAGCGGTATCGGATCAAGAAAAACGTTACCGGTCCACTGATCTACCGTTTTTTAGATATTGACGCCTTGATCAGCGCGTCTGTACGGCTGTTTAAACTGTATTGCCACCGAGTTTTAAAAAGCTCCCTTTACCAATTAAAATCCAGCTGGCAGCTGGTAATTTATCCTTTGGATTCTATCGAGAATGTAACCGCCCGCTTTATGGATGAATATGCGGAACGCTGGGGAGAGGGGGAGCTTGCCGCCGCCTATGTAGAGGAACACGGAACCCTGATTATCAAAGAAAATGCCATTGATCTTTTAGCGGCATATTTTGGTTAATATCATCGGGCGGTGAAAAACCGCCCGATAATTTGATTATATGGCACTCCTGGCATGTTCGCGCAGCTCGTCGACCGCTTTTTTATAATCAGGCTTTCCGTAGAGAGCGGATCCTGCAACAAACACATTAGCGCCCGCGCTGTATGCAGCGGCGATCGTGTTGTTGTCAATACCGCCATCCACCTGAATATCCATAGTTAATAAGCCAAGGCGCTCGCACTCCCTGCGGATGATCTCCAGCTTGGGACACATGTCCGCCATGAACTTCTGTCCGCCAAATCCTGGCTCTACCGTCATAACAAGAACCATATCCAGTTGATCTAGGTAAGGAAAAACTTCCTGGGCGGCAGTTTTGGGCTTCAAAGAAATCCCTACCTTTTTACCTTTGCTTTTTATAGCGTCAATTACCGCTTGAGGGGGGGAGTCGCTTTCAATATGAAACACCACCATATCCGCTCCCGCATCAGCAAACTGCGGTCCATAAGTTAAAGGGTCGCTGATCATCAGATGCACATCCAAAAACATATCTGTACTTTTGCGCAGGGAAGCGACCACAGGAAGACCCAAAGAAATGTTAGGGACAAAATGACCGTCCATAACATCTACATGGATCAGATCGGCTCCCGCCAGTTTCATATCGTTGACTTCTTTTCCGAGATTTGCAAAATCACAGGAAAGGATGGATGGGGCAATTTTAAGCATAAATTTTCCTCCAAGTGGCAATAATAATAAATTGTACGCCAAACTGCATAGTAAGACGAATACATTATATCGTAAAGTGTCGGTAATTGCAAGAAAGTGAGCCGGCTCCAGCCAGTTTTAATCTTTCGTTAATATTTCCCACACATTATGCAAAAACTTTCTAAATGTTCAAATTATAGGCATTTATCAGGGATTTGCTATTGACATTTCAGACGCAATTTGATAAAATAATATCCGTCGCTTAAATAATGTGCGGGTGTAGTTCAATGGTAGAATGTCAGCCTTCCAAGCTGAACACGTGGGTTCGATTCCCATCACCCGCTCCATTTTTTTGTTCAGCAGAACAAAATGCTTATGCGCCAGTAGCTCAGCTGGATAGAGCAACTGCCTTCTAAGCAGTAGGCCAGGGGTTCGAGTCCCTTCTGGCGCGCCATTTCGTTTTTTGCGTCGCTCCCTTTGCGGATGTCTGGCGCGGTCCTACATATGGTGGGTATAGCTCAGTTGGTTAGAGCGCCAGATTGTGGCTCTGGAGGCCGTGAGTTCGAATCTCATTACCCACCCCATCTAAAAAAACAGTTCCCCGTCCGCAGCGCGGGCGGGGAATTATTAAAATAATGGGCTATCGTCAAGCGGTAAGACACAGCACTTTGACTGCTGCATTCGCTGGTTCGAATCCAGCTAGCCCAGCCAATAAAAATAACCAGTCGTAAGACTGGTTATTTTTATTGGTGCCGCCTGCGGGCGGGTTATCCGCTACGCTCAAATGAGGGTGAAAACCCTGATGGTTTATCTCCTCGCTAAGAGCCGCCTTTGGCGGCTGCGCTCCAAAACGCGCCTGCGGGCGTAGTCCCTTCACACTCCTCTTTCCTTCCGAAATCAGAAAATTTCTCGGCATCTCTTTTATCCCAGGTAGACACGTCGGAGCAAGCGATATATCGCTTGTTCCGATTTTTTTGGAAAAACCAGAGCGCACCCACGCCGCCGGCCCGGTTGCCGGTACCCTTTGTACGCAAGCGCCCTCGCGGAGGTTTTGCCCCACTACCAACTTTTTGCAGGGCGCGGAGGGTAACACCCATCTGCAAAGGCCGCAAGATTTTTTCACCTTCTTTAGGCAATATAAAGTCTCGAAAACGCCTGTTTATGTTGTAAAAGTGTCCCCAAAGTCTCACGGACACAGTGCAGCGATAAAAAGTATCCGGCCTCCCGAGAGGAAGGCCGGATACTTTTTTAGTTTATACAAACAGATCGATCAACTCTTCGCCGTCCACACGTACGTCCGCCAGACCATAGGTACTGAGCTTGTAAGAGGGGAACTGGGTAGGATATACCATAAAGGCCATTTTGTGGAACACGCTGTCCACAGTACAGCCGATCAACTTTGCGGCCTCGTTTACCGCCTGCATATCCCGGATAACCTGATCCCGTGGGGCCGAGGATACAATCCCTGCAATATCCAGGTGCAGCGCCGCCAATATTTTTCCATTCTGCACTACGACAAAGCCGCCTTCGTGCTCGATGAGATAGTTTGCGGCAATGGCCATATCTTCATCATTGCTGCCGATAATATTTAAGTTTTCGATACAGGGGGCATAGGATTCTGCAATAGCACCGCTGTGAATACCAAAGCCTTTCACCAGCCCTACGCCGATACGCCCGGAACGCTCATGGCGGTCCATGGTAGCAATTTTACAAATATTTCTAGAAGGATCGGCGCAAATGGATCCATCTACGGGAACCATTTCCTCCACCAATGGATCAGTGATCAAAGGGTCTCCGTTCATTCCGATTACCCGCACTTTTACCGGGCCTTTTTCTTTGGTTTCAATCCGGAAGATAGAGCTGTCCAACCGGTCCAAATTCATGGTGTGCATCATATCCTCCGGATATTTTGGGGCCTGGATATTACGGCAATAAACTCCATCTTTTACCGCGTATTCCCCATCGGTGATTACACTGTCGATTACTACATTTTCCAGATCGCTTAATATCAGGATATCAGCGCATTTGCCGGGGGCGATACTGCCGATATCATCCTCCAGACGGAAGAAGCGGGCGGCGTTTAAAGACCCTGCCCGAATAGCCAGGGCGGGAGGAACTCCACATTTGATTGCGGTGCGGACCTTAGCGTCCATATAACCGATTACACCAGCCAGACTGGGATCTATCTCGTCGGTGGAATAACCAAAATCTCCGATCATCTGGAAGTTTCCATCTAGCTTAGGAAGAATATTCCCAAGTTCCATGCCTACAGAACCAAAACGCAGGTGTTCCGATACTCCTACGCGGGCTTTTTCATTGGCTTCGTCGGCAGCGACAGTTTCATGGTCGCTGACATGGTTGGCAAAGCTGATGCCTGCCTGCAATGTTTTTCCACGGACCCCGGAAGCATGGCATACCAGCGCTTTATGCAATTTTTGAGCTTCATGCACAATCCGAAGGAGGCTTTCATTTTTGCCCGCGACCCTTGCCAAATTCAGCTCGTTTACCCCGTAGCAGTCTTCCCAATGAAGCGCTTCAATGGCCATTTCTTCAGTAAAGGTCCCTAGATTTTCAAAGGATTCGTTTTGGTGAAATGCAGGCAGAGGAATAACAAACAGTGGTTTTACCCCGGTTGCTTTCAACTCATCCAGAAAGAAACGAATCCCCTGCAGGGACTTGATAATCCCAATCTCGAAGAAGCCGGTAGCTACGGCGGTACCGCCGTGTTCCAAAGCTAGTTTACCAAACTCGGTCATGCTCATATGGGTGCCGGAGCTGTGCAAATGACCATCGATCAACCCAGGCGCCAGGTATTTGCCTGTGGCGTCAATTTTCTTCGTGTTTTCCCCAATGGTATGAGAAACATCTCCCACAAAGGCGATACGACCATGTTTCATAGCCACGTCCGCCGGATACACCTCCAGGGTGTACACATTAACAAGTTGGCCGCCTAAAATTACCGTATCGGCTTTTTCCTCCCCCAGAGCAGTATTCATTAGACTACATTTCTGTTCGAAGCTTAAATCTTTCATATTGCTAGGTTTCCTCCCTTCAACTGGCAGCTGGATTGCTGCGGTCCTCCGGCTGGTTCATAATCGCGTTAATAATTCTCTGCTCATTGATATCCTCTCCAGACAACTGCGCGCAGATACGTCCATCCCGGATACAGAGCAACCGGTTGGAAACGCCGATGATTTCCGGCATTTCCGAGGAGATTAAAATAACCGCCATGCCTTCTTCCGCCAGCTGGGAAATAAACCGATGGATATCTGCTTTGGCTCCGATATCAATGCCGCGGGTGGGTTCGTCCAAAATCAGCAGATCCGGCTGGATCGCCAGCCATTTCCCCAATACGATTTTTTGCTGATTTCCGCCGGAAAGCTGCGCAGTCAGCTGCTCTGAGCTTGCGGCGTTAATTTTAAGCTTATGGCGGTACTCCTCATAGATTTCGAACGTCTTGGCCGTATCAACAAAACCGCCCTTCTTTATCCAAGGTAATTTTACCAGACTAATATTTTTACGGCAAGTCTCTCCTAAAACCAAGCCTTGTTCCTTCCGGTTCTCCGGGACGAAGGCCATTTTATGGCGTACCGCCTGCACGCTGTTTCGAATTTGTATTTTCTTGCCTTTATAGTAGATATCCCCCCGACTGGGACGAGTGATGCCAAATAAGCTTTCTACAATTTCTGTGCGTCCTGCGCCCACCAAACCATAAAGGCCAACAATCTCGCCTCTGCGCACAGAAAAACTGATATCTTCGTATTGCCCTTCCCGGCAAAGGCCCTCTACTCGTAGAAGCTCTTCTCCAGGCTGGGCTTTGTTTTTGATATAATAATTGCTTATGCTGCGCCCAATCATACATTGAATAATTTCATCAATCGTGGTATTTGCAGTAGCAAAATCCCCCGAGGCTTTTCCATCCCGCAGAACCATAGCCCGATCGCTGATCTCCATAATTTCATCCATCTTATGGGAGATATAGATAACAGAGGTGCCCTTTTGTTTGAGTTCTCGGATATTTTCGAAAAAGACGTCTTTTTCTTTATCAGTAAGAGAAGAGGTAGGTTCGTCTAAAATGAGTATTTTTGCGCCCAAAGCGATACCGCGGGCAATCTCCACCATCTGCCGCTGGGCGATGGGGAGACTTCCGATGGGGGTTTTCGGATCTACATCGCACTTAATTTCCGCAAGCACCTTGCGGGCATCTTCATACAAAGTTTTCCAGTCAATGCGCCCATGTTTTAACGGAAGGCTTCCAAGGTAAATATTCTCCGCCACAGAAAGGTCCATGACAAGGGATAATTCCTGGAACACCATGATAATTCCCGCTTGCTTGGCTTCCACCGGGGCTTTGAAAATCCTGCGCTGACCCTGGTAGTAAATTTCACCTTTGTCACTGTCCGGTTGATAAATACCGGCAAGCACCTTCATCAATGTGGATTTTCCGGCTCCGTTCTCCCCGCAGAGAGCCAACACCTCACCGGGCCTTAGCTTAAGATCCACATCGTCCAATGCGGTCACACCAGGGAAGGACTTTGTAATGTGTCTCATTTCCAAAATATATTCGTTTTCCATAATTGCCCTCCATTGGCTATAAGCCGTCCCTCGCGCGAAAGGCGCGAAGGGCGGCTTAGATGGTTAAATCATTTCCAGACTTCAAATCCATTGTCGGTGATCACCTGACGAACATTTTCAGAGGTTACAGGATACAGGTCATACCGGGTCAGGAATTCTACTTCTTCGCCTTTCGCAATTTTCACGGCGGTATCCATTACTGCTGGAGCTTCCGGGAAAGGAGACTGGAGAACACAGGCATCGATGATACCGTCCTCCATACATTTTACGCCCTCTTCATTGCCGATAAAAGCGCAGGCGATAATGGGAATATCCATGTTGGCAGCTTTCAAAGCATTGTAAGCACCGATAGCGATATTGTCGTCCGCCGCGTAAAGAGCGTCAATCTGGTCGCCATATTTCAGGATAAGCTTTTCCATCTGCTGCTGTGCTTTTTCACGGTTCCAGTCAGCGTTCTGAGTTTCCAGGATGGTGATATTTTCTGGAATGCTGGCTTCAAATCCGTCCTGACGCCAGGTGGAAACGTCGTAGCCGGGGGTACCGGTCAGCTGAACAACATTAGCGCCGTCCGGGAACATATCCGCCAGCATTTCGGCGCACATAACCGCTTCCTGGTAATGGTCCGGGCCAACAAAGGCGGTCAGATACTCTTCGCCGCTGGGATCGATGGGGTTGTTAGTGCACATGATGGGAACACCCGCTTCTTGAGCCTGCTGTAAGCCAGGGATAACAGAAACGGAATCGGTGGCCCACACAATGATGGCGTCCATATCCTGCTGGATAAAGTCCTGGATCTGGCTGATCTGAGTATTAACGTCGCCAGCGGCGTCCAAAACCGTTAATTCAACTCCCTCCAAGGTGGAAGCATATTCCCGAAGCAGTTCATCACATTTGGTCTGGTAGTCGTCAATACCGATGTTATTGGCGGACATACCAATACGGACTACTTCTTTTTCGCCGTCGGCAGGGGCTTCACTGGAAGCGTCGCTTGCGGGCTGGTCGGCGCTGCTGCTGGGGGCGGGGGTAGAGCTGTCAGTGCTGGAAGCGCAGCCTGCCACGCAGGTAAGAATCATAAGTGCGGATAAAATAAGGGCTACTACTTTTTTCATCGAAATTCTCCTCTTCTTGTTTTTTTATATTGAACCTTAGAAAGGCTCATTCCTTTTGTAACTTTTTGGGCGCTCCTGGAATGTTAGCCCGTTTGGAAGGAACGGATTGTTCCCGCAGAACGATATCCATATATAGCACGATGATCAGGATAATTCCCATAACCAGGGTGTTATAGTAAGAAGAAAGTTTTAACAGGTTCATCGCATTGTTGATCATGCCCAGGGTACACAGACCGCCTAAGGTATAAAACATATTTCCGTACCCGCCGGAAAGCTTGGTGCCGCCCAATACTACGGCGGCAATCGCCAGCATATGGGCGTCCGGCCAGCCTAGGGTAGGGGAGGCAGAATTGAATTTGGAAGCGTACATCACGCCGGCTACCGCCGCGCAGAAAGAACAGATTACAAAGTTGAGAATGACTGTTCTGTCTACATTGATACCGGCATTTTGCGCAGAGGACATATTGCCCCCCGCAGCGTAAGTGTTACGCCCATGGCGGGTGAAATACAGAACCGCCTGCCCCAGAAGAATGAAAGCCAGACAGATCCAAACTGGGTTGGGCAGGCCAAGGAAACTTCCCCGGCTTAATTCATAGAAGGCTTTGGAACTGCCTCGGACCGTCTGCTGGGTGTACATATAGGTAATGCCGCGGAAAATCGTCATTCCAGCCAAAGTAACAATGAACGCGTTGATTTTCAGTTTGGTTACTAACAGTCCGTTGATCAGTCCCACCGCAGCTCCCAGGCATAAAGCCAGCAGGATAGAGGGAATAAGTCCGATTACTGGAGTCAGTCCTACGGTGAGGCAGGAGGTAAGTCCCATGAGGGTGCCTACAGAAAGGTCAAAGTAACCGTTTAGGATAACAAAGGTCATTCCTGCGGCCAAAATCCCTTTTTCCGCATTTTGGCCCAAGATATTCACAAAATTGCCTAAGGAGAAAAACTTATCAATAAAGAAGGAACACACAAGAAAAACAATCAGAAAAATAGGAATAATCGTATTTTTTCGAAATTTTTCAGTTATCCAAGTAAAGAGATTACTCATGCTTTGCCGCCTCCCTTTCCTTGGATTTTTGCTCTTTTGGACTGCAGGTCCACACATACTACCACTAAGATGATCAGACCGTTTGCCAGCCATTGGGTAGAATAGGGCAGCCCCATCATAACAAAGCCGTTGTCTAATACCCGCAAAATTAAAATGCCGATAAACGCTTTTACTACGCTGCCGCTGCCGCCGGTAAGACTGGCGCCTCCCAAAATGACGCCGGCGATTACATCCATTTCATATCCTTCGCCGATAGCGTTTTGGGCGGAACCAACGCGGGACGCCAGCATAATCCCGGCAATGGCGGTCATCATTCCAGATAAGATAAAGGTCAGCGTTACCAATTTACGGTCGTTGACTCCGGAAAATCTGCTGGCAATCTGGTTGCCTCCTACCGACATCAACTGGCTGCCGAATACCGTACGTTTTAAAACAATTTCAAAAATAGCCACAGTGATCAGGCAGATGACGACCAAGGTGGGGATAAACCCGACAAATCCCTGGCCGATCTGTAAAAACCAACTGGTTTCAGCGTTTTTAAGCACGCTGTTTTTTCCCCCTGAAACAAAGTAGGTAAGCGCCTGCACGATTCCCATCATCCCTAAGGTGACAATCATAGAATTTAGACGCAGGTAGCCCACTAAAAGTCCCGAGATCAATCCGAACAGGATCCCCATAAACACAACAGCGAGCATAGCAGCTACGGGTCCGATAATATTAAATAGCTGAATAACCAAAACGGTAGAGAAAGATAAGATAGATCCAACAGAAAGATCAAAGTTTCCACCGATGATTACATATGTAGTGTTGGGCGCGATCCTGATTTTGGTGGTCCTTATTGTACTCAATGGGATTATCGACACCGCCTTTCAGTTCATTGACCAGTTTGTCAAAGAACATTTCACCAAGAGTACGCAAAAGGAGGGGACCCGTGTATGACTGACGCCATATTGGAATTAAAAGGACTGTCAAAATATTTTGGCGGAATTAAGGCCAATGACGATGTAAATATGAGCATCGAAAGAGGCGAGCTTCATTGTCTGATCGGCCCCAACGGTGCAGGAAAAAGCACGATTTTTCGTATGATTATGGGAGAATATCCTCCCACCAAAGGCGAGATTATTTATGAAGGAAAGAATATTACCAAACTAAAGATGTGGCAGCGGGCATATCGGGGGATCAGCATAAAAATGCAGATCCCAGGCGTATTTGGAGAGCTGTCCTTGTATGATAATATCCGAATTGCACTCCAAAAACATGTCTCCCAACAGGAAGTAGAGGCTGAAATTCAGCGGCTAATTCATTTTGTAGGAATCCAGGACCTTGGCAATCCCTTGGTGAAAAATATGTCTCACGGCCAGCAGCAATGGCTGGAAATCGCCATGGCTCTGGCGCTTCGCCCGAAACTGCTTCTTTTAGACGAGCCGGCGGCGGGGATGGGGCCGGAAGAGACGGAGTTTACCGCCCAATTAGTAAAGAAAATTAACGCCCAAGGGATAACGGTAATTTTTATTGACCATGATATGAACTTTGTACGCAGGATAGCCAAACGGGTAACCGTTCTGCACTGCGGTAAGATTTTCAAAGAAGGCCCCTTGGAAGAAATTGAAGCCGATAAAGACGTCATCCAGATTTATCTGGGCGAAGACTAATGGCAATAGGAGGCGAGTGGATGCTTAAAGTACAAGGCCTAGTATCAGGTTATGGAAAAGTTCAGATAATCCGTGGGGTTGACATTGAAATCAGCAGTGGGGAGATTGTATCTATCATCGGCAGAAACGGGGTTGGAAAAACCACCCTGATGAAAACGATTATGGGAGCTATTCGGCCTATGGCGGGCAAGATTGAGATAGACGGAAAAGACTTCACTAAAAAACCAATCTATACCCGGGCGGCGGATGGAGTGGGCTATGTGGAGCAGGGGCATGGTATTTTCCCGGCACTGACCGTAGAAGAAAATTTGAAGATCGGACTCGGGATCAACAATATGAAGAAATCCAAAGACTTAAGCATTGCCCATGAATATTTTCCTATATTGCTCTCCCGCAGCAAACAAAAGGCAGGTACTCTTTCCGGCGGAGAACAGGCAATGCTGTCTATTGCCAGGGTATTGGTGGCAAAACCGAGAATTATCCTGCTGGATGAGCCTTCAGAGGGGGTGCAGCCCAATGTTGTCAATCAGATTGGAGAAATTATCTCTAAATTCAGTAAAGAAATGAACATTACTATTCTTTTAGTAGAACAGCATTTAAAGCTGATTCAAAGTATTTCTCAACGGGCGTATGCCTTGGATAAGGGTGTTATTGTAGGAAATCTTACTCGGGAAGAATTGCTGGATAACGATACAGTAGCCTCTTATCTTACTGTTTAATTGAGCGTAAGGAGGATTTAAGCTATGCGAGAAATAAAATTAACCGACGATCAATATAGCTATGTGTTTACCCCTTACATAGAGCCGGTAGCTACCGTCCAGCCGGGGGAAACAGTCGCATTATATACGATGGACGCGTTCAGTAATAAAATCGTCAGCAATAAGCAGCGGGCAGGAGAAGTATTTAAAACCTTAAAGGGAGATAATCCGCAAACAGGACCAATTAAAATTGAAGGCGCGGAGCCAGGGGATATGTTGAAGGTGGAAATTATCGACATTGAGGCTACCCGGGATTTTGCCGCCAGCTGTTTTAATCCGAATTTTGGGGGACTGGTGAGCACCCGTACCACCCGGATGCTGCATGAACCGCTGCCTGACCCCTGTTATATTTACAAACGGGATGAAAATGGAAACTACACTTACAACAGTCGACTTTCTTTTAAATGGGAACCATTTTTAGGAACCATCGCCACCTCCCATGCAGTGGAAGTGATTAAAACGATCAGCCCCTTTGAAAACGGAGGAAATATGGACGTGCCGGATGTAAAACCGGGAAATATTGTATATCTGCCGGTTTCAGTGCCGGGGGCGTATTTCTTTACCGGAGATGTTCATGCCAAACAGGGAGAAGGGGAAGTATGCGGGGTAGCTATGGAGATTACTGCCAAAGTAACCTTAAAGTTTGATCTAATCAAACACCACAAGATTTTATGGCCCAGAATTGAAAGCCCTACTGAATTAATGTGCGTAGGAAGCGCCAAACCTATGGAAGACGCGGCCCGTATTGCTTATTGCGAACTGTTGGGATGGCTGGTGGAACTGGGCTGGGATAAATGGGAGGCATATCAGGCGATCACACAGGCAGGCAAGCTATATGTAGGAAACATGGTGGATACGGTATACTCTTTGGTAGCGAAAATTGACAAAGAAATTGCTTACAGAAAGTAGAACAGTTTGAGGTTTTGAGTAATAAAAAAGGCCCCGCCGAGCGGGGCCTTCCCCACAAGTACTAAAATTGAACTATGGGGTAGCCGGTACGCAACAGTGAAAGCCTGAAGGTCAAATCTTCAGGCTTTCACTGCGTTTTAGGAGAATTTTTTGTTGCATTTGGTGATAGCTTTATCCAGTGACACGAAATTTTTAACCCCTGCCCGTCCGGCGGGCGGGCAGCTCCCTTGCAGAATCACAGCTGTACATCCGTCGATTTTAGATCTCAATACATAAGAACGGGTTTGTTTTGTTAAATTAACAAAATTTACATAAATAAATTTATTCAAACAACCAATCTTTTTTAATTCTGTTGACAGGCATGTTAATAATATTATATTATTACTATAATACAATATTACATTAGTGCTTTGTTGATATTTTACTCCTCAAATTATGGAAATTTACGATATCATGTTATAAAATAGATATAAGATATCTACATCAAAGGAGAATTCGACATGGTATGGGAAAATAGCAAAAAGGGAAAACCAATTATTGATAAGAGCAATCCAATTCCGCTGTATTATCAATTGATCAACTTGATTCATGAGAAAATCAAAAGTGGTGAGCTAAAGCCAGGGGATGCACTGCCAACGGAACATGAATTCCGGAAAATTTACGGTTTAAGTCAGACAACCATCCGCAAAGCCATTTCTGAGTTGATCCACGAAAACATTGTGGAAGCACACAGACCAAAGGGTGTATTTGTCTGCCAGCCTAAGATTGAGGAATATTCCAATGGGTTCCTTACAAGCTTTACCGAAGAATTTCGGCAGAGCGGTTATCAACCGCGCAGCAGGATCCTGTGCTTTGAAACCGTTCCGCTCTATGGGCATATTGCAGAGGAATTGAAAATGTCACCAGGCGAAAGGGCGCATTATATTTATCGACTGCGTTATTTGAATGATGACCCGGTTTCGATCAACTACGATTATATTTCCAGTACATTCGTTCCAAACCTGCAATATGAAGACTTCGCAGAAACAGGAAAAGAACAGTCCTTATATTATATATTGCGGGAAGTTTATAAAATCAAGCTGGTTCGCGCCGTGGAAACAGTGACCGCTGTTTTGCTCAGCAAAGAAGAGGCGGCGCTGCTGAATACGGCGGCGGGTACGCCGGTTATCAGTCGAAAACGATTGGCGTTTGATGAATCAAATCACCCGATTCTTTCGGAAAAAACGCTGATTCGGTATGTATATAAGACAACCCTTGTAGGAAAATAAAGTCAATCAAAATGAGGAGGATGGGTAGATGCAGTGCAGTTTTGATTTTACAGGTCCGCGATGGCTGCAAAATATGAAATGGAAGCAGGTCGCGGATTATCTGGAGCAGGGAGGAGATACAATCATCCTTCCTTGCGGGCAGACCGAACAGCACGGTCCGCATCTCCCAATGGGTACAGATACATACGCCGCGATGGCAATGGCAGATTCTTTAGCAGAACGTGTAGACGCATTGATTGCACCTCCAATATGGGTAGGATGGGCGCCGCGGATGCAGGCATTTCCGGGCAGTATGACCTTGCGTGCAAGCACGTTGGAGAAATTGTTGATTGATTGCCTGGAGGTATTGGCTTACCAGGGGTTCAAACGAATCTATGTACTTAACGGTCATCGGCGGGAAAATCTGCCGCCGATTGAAATCGCCTGCGCAAAGGTGCGGTATAAAACCAATGCCTGGATTGCGATTTTAGACCCCTCCTATTTCGGAATGAAAGCGCAGGTTGCGCTGCGAAATGGAAATGCGAACCTGCTTTCGCATGCAGCCGGTATTGAAACCGCCAACATGCTGTATGTTGTTCCGGAGCTTGTACACGAAGATTTGTTTGAAGATACCCCAGAAGAAAAGCAGTTGAATGTTGACCAATATGTCATGAAAGACAAAGCTTTGCTCTATGACACGCCTGCGGAGTTTAGACAATTGCGAGGAGAAAAGGGTGTGCGTGGTACAGTAACCTGGGGAACTGCTGAACGAGGAAAGAGTTATCACGAAGCGGTTGTCACGGGAATGGAGGCATTTATTCGCGAGCATAGCAACCGCCCGGCAGAGTTGAACACCAACGCCTGTATCGTTTGAAAGGAGTACATTGTGAACAGAAAAATTGATTTTTGTGGGCATCGGTGGCTCCAAAATATGACCTGGATGGAAGTGGAGGCTTATTTGAATCGCGGTGGGAAATCTATAATCATTCCCTGCGGACAGACTGAACAGCATGGTCCACATCTTCCGATGGGCAACGACACCTATGTTGCCATCGCGCTGGCGGAAACGGTAGCTGAATTGACAGACACCCTGATTGCTCCCCCTGTTTGGTTGGGATGGGCCCCCCGGATGCTCGCTTTCCCCGGAAGCATGACCGTCCGTGCGGAGACACTGACAGATATCCTGATTGATTTGTGTGAATCGCTGATGGTTCATGGATTTGAACGATTTTATATCATCAACGGACATCGGCGGGAAAACCTGCCCCCGATGGAGATTGCTTGTACCCGTCTGCGCTATCAGACAGGCGCTCTTGCGGCGGTTTTGGATCCGTCGTATTTTGGGATGGAGGAACAGGTGCAGTTGAGTGAGGGAAACCGCAATATCCAATCTCATGCCTGTGGAACAGAGACGGCACATATGATGTATATTGACCGGTCGCTGGTGGATGAGGGGAGTTTTAAGAATTCCCCTGCTGAACAAATGCCAAATCTGGATCATTTTGTTTTAGACAACGATCATGCTATTTACTACGATACACCGGAAGAATTTCGTGCATATCGGGGACCGGACGGCGTTCGCGGAGATGTGGCGTGGGCGACTGTCGAGCGCGGCGAGGCGCTGCATAAAGCAATGGCAAAGGGGATGGCAGATTATATCCTGCGCAGCCGAAATATGCCGCTGCAAATCCGAAAGCCCGAGCCGATCGCTTGAAAAACATCTGGGAAGCAGTCCTGTGCGGTAGGGCCCACTGTTCAGGATATGAAAGAAAAAATCAACTCAATCCAAATAGAAAAGGAGAAAAGCAAATGAAATTACGAATTACAGCCTTATCACTCGTATTGTGTATGTTGCTTTCCCTCTTGGCAGGATGCGGCGGCTCTGCAAGTTCTGGAGCTGCGTCCGGAGCTGCAAGCACAGCAAGCCAGAGCGGAGAAGCGGCGGCTCCTGCCGGCGACGAAATCACTCCGCAGGAAACCCTGACGGTTGCTGCAAAGGCAACCCCGCAGGGAATCGATACGAGTTTCCACAACTCTATCGAATCCATGCAGGCATTTCGCAATACGATGGATACATTGCTTGCTTTCCCGCAGGTCCAAAATGAAGACGGTGAATGGATGCAGGATTTCAGCAAGCTGGAAGGCCGTCTTGCGGAGAAATGGGAGCGCTCAGAGGATGGGAAAACGGTTACTTTCTATCTGCGCAAGGGCGTAAAAAATCAGTATGGAAATGAACTGTGCGCGGAAGATGTTCGCTGGACGATTGAACGCGGTCTTGCGCTGGATGCGGTTATGTCATTCTTCTGCACGGTTGTCGCACAGATATATGATGTTGAGCAGGTCACCGTTATTGATGATTACACGGTAAGCATTACCACCGAAGAACCAAATCCGATGCTGGAAACTTGGGCATGTCACGCGTTCAACGGCATTTTCGACTCGACAGAAGCCAAAAAGCATGTAACAGAAAGCGATCCTTGGGCGACTGAATGGTTGGCCAACAATGCATGCGCATACGGCCCGTTCATTATCGAAACCTGGAATGCCGGCCAGGAGGTTGTCTTTGTGGAGAACCCGAACTACTGGGGCGGCAAACAGCCGATTCGAAAGGTTATCTACAAAGAGGTTCCTGACGCAGCAAACCGGTTGGCGCTCATCCAGTCGGGCGCAGTCGATATGGTCGAACAGCTCCCGACGCGGCAGCTCATCGAGGCCAAAGATGTTCCGGGCGTCAAGGTTCACAGCTATGACAGCAACGTCATTTGCCACATCGAGATGAATGTGGAAGATGAGATCCTCGGAAATGTGCTGGTGCGGCAGGCAATGAACTATGCGTTCCCATATAATGAAGTTCTGGAATCGGTTCTGTTTGGCATGGCTTCTCAGGCGAAGAGTATGAACCCTTCTACCTATCCGGACTATTTCGGCGATGAGACGTGGAATTATACCACCGATCTGGACAAAGCCAAAGAATTACTTACAGAGGCCGGTTATGGCAATGGCTTTACGTTCGATTGTTATGTTGACGCAGGCGTTGACGAGCACATTCAGATGTTGGTCATGTTCCAGACCAATCTGGCAAAGCTGGGCGTCACGATGAATATTGTGCAGCTGCCTACGGGGGATTTCTACACGCAGATCCTCGAAAACAAATTCCCGATGTCTATTTGGCAGGATATGCCTGGATTGCCTGATGGTGTGTTCGGCTATGCGCTTTGGGCGGTCGGCAGCAGCAGTATTAATCACAGCAATATCGATGATCCTGAGCTTAACAACCTATACATGCAGAATGTTTCAACCCTTGATCCAGCAGAGCGCAGCGAGGCGAATCTCGGGATTCAGAAGATTCTGATGGAGCAGGCTCCGTGGATTTACATCGCGGAAACCGGTTGGCATTATACTGCACGGGAAAATGTTGATGGAATCACTTGGCACACGCTGCAAGATATCCGTTGGAACTTTGTTTCCAAAAGCTAATTATCTCTGAAAAAACAGGCAGATGTCAGATTTGACAGCTGCCGATATCAAAATTACAACACTTTGAGGGAGGGTGCGCATTGGCAAGATTTGCGAAATACCTTTGCAGAAGGCTTTTGATTATGATTCCCCAGCTTTTGGGCATTACATTGGTGGCGTTTTTGCTGGTGCGTCTTTTGCCCGGAAACCCTGCAACAGCAATGGCGGGATCGTTGGCTACACCGGAGACGGTTGCGGCAATCGAAGCGCGGTTGGGGTTGGACCAACCGCTGCCCACACAGTTTATTATGTACGTGAAGAATATTTTGCAGGGTGATTTCGGAAATTCATGGTATACCAGCAACCCGGTCACCAGTGATTTGGCTGTGCGTTTTCCCGCTACGCTGGAGCTGATTTCACTGAGCATGCTGATAGCAATTATTGTTGGTGTCATCGGAGGCTCCATTGCGGCGCTGAAGCCAAAAGGAGTCGTTGACCGCGTCACCAGCGGGTTTGCAACAATTGCAGGTGCGCTGCCGGAATTTTGGATTGGCCTGCTTTTCATTTATGTCTTTTATGTACGTCTAGGCATTGCTGCAGCACCGATTGGGCGTTTGGATCTACAATTTTCCACACCGCCACCGGTAACAGGTATGATTCTGATCGATACCTTTCTTACTGGAGACATGGCAATGTTCCGTTCTGCCGTTTCCCATTTGATTTTGCCGGTGCTGACGCTTTCGATTGCACTGATAGGGCCGATCCTAAAGATGTCTCGCACCTCAATGCGGGATGCGATTGATTCGGATTATGTACATTATGCGCGCATGTGTGGTATGAAAAAGAAATATGTGGTCGGATATGCGTTCCGCACTGCATTGCCCCCGATTGTAACGATCATTGCGGTGTATTACGGGTTTATGCTCGGCGGCGCAGTTTTGGTTGAAAAAGTGTTTGGATGGGGTGGCTTCGGCCAGTATGCGGTACAATCGGTTATCAACAAGGATTATTTCGCCGTGCAGGGATTTTTGATGCTGGCGGCTGTGTTCTCGTTGTTCATCTATTTGGCGGTTGACATCATCTATATGATTGTTGACCCAAGACAACGCCCATGAGAGGGATTATGGATATGAAAAAAATGCAAACCGGTGTCCCGGGGGATGGAGCACCCATCTCCGAATGGAAAAGATTCCTGATTTTTATGCGTACACATCTCGGCTTTACCATTGGACTGCTTATCGTTCTGGTAAGTGTGTTTTTGATGATATTTGGGCCGATCCTTGCACCTTACGACCCATTTGAAGCAAATCCTGCCGCGGTGCGGCAAGCGCCAAGCGCTGAGTATATTTTCGGGACAGATCCCAATGGTATGGACATCTTCTCCCGTGTGATCTATGCGCCTCGAATCGATTTGACCATCGCATTGGTTGGTACAGCGAGCTCTTTGTTGATAGGAATTATACTCGGAGGGTATACCGGCTTTTGGGATAACTGGCTGTCTACTTTGATTGAGCGCGTAGCAGACCTTTTGCAGGCATTTCCTCCCTTCGTACTCGCAATGGCGCTGGTGGCAGTAACCGGGCAGAAAATCCAGAATGTCATTTATGTCATCGCGTTTTTAAACATCCCGATTTACCTGCGGTTGGTACGCGGCAATGTTATTTCGGTGAAAAACCGCACTTACGTAGAAGCGGCCATTTGCGTAGGCGGCTCAAAAACCTGGGTCCTTTTCCGGCATGTGCTGCCAAATGTAATCAGTTCCGCATTAACGCAGGCTTCGGTCAACATCGGCTGGGCGATCCTGATGACTTCAGGACTAAGCTTTATTGGGGCTGGTGTGGCTGTGCCGACCCCTGAATGGGGTGCGATGATTGCGGTAGGAGCCTCCACGATCATTATGGGGGAATGGTGGAGCAGTGTATTCCCGGGACTGGCTATTGTAATTACTGCGCTGGGATTTGCTCTGGTAGGCGGCGGCCTCCAGATTTTCTTCGACCCAACCAAGAGGAGCTGACGTATGGACAAGTTGTTACAAGCCGAAGAGCTGTTTGTAAATTTCTATACCACTAAAGAAACTGTTCGGGTACTGACTGGTTTTTCCCTTGAGGTGGAGCATGGTGATATTGTCGGCATTGTCGGTGAGAGTGGTTCTGGAAAGTCGGTCGCAATTGCCGCAATGATTAACCTGCTGGAAAAAACCGGACGCATCGACCGTGGTGCAGTTTGGTTCGAGGGCGCAGATGTTCTTCAGATGGATGAAGAAACGCTCCGCAACCTGCGATGCAGTGAAGTTGGCGTGATTCCCAACAATCCCAAAGGGATGCTTCATCCGATTGTTCCTATTGGCACACAGCTTATGAATCGTTACTGTTCGGCGCATCCGGATGCAAAAAAGGAGGAGGCGCGCAGGCATGCGGTGGAAGCGCTGGAAATGGTACAGATTCCCGATCCGGAAAAGCGTTTGCATGTGCTGCCAAGCGAACTTAGCGGCGGTATGGCACAAAGGGTACTGATTGCGATGGCGCTGATCAACAATCCAAAACTGATCGTTGCAGATGATGCAACGACCGGTTTGGATGTGACGGTACAATCTCAGATACTGGATTTGATTGAAGCACAAGTGCACAAGACGCATAGCTCGGCAATCATGGTTACCCATGATTTGGGAATTGTTGCGCAGTACTGCAAAAAAGTGGGAATCTTGTGCATGGGACGAATTGTAGAATATAGTGATTCGGTGGAAGAACTGTTGCAAATGGCGGCGCATCCGTATACGCGCACGCTGCTTGCGGCAACGCCCGGTGTTCCTCGGGAATATTGTGATGAGGTCAATCCCGCAAAGTCAGCTCGTCACGAAATCTCGGCACAGGGTTGTTTGCTGCAAAACCGCTGTAAGCATTGCACGGAGATTTGCTGCCGTACAGCGCCGCCGAAAACAGAGATTGCGCCCGGGCATTGGGTCGAATGCCATCTGGCCGGAAAGGAGAGGGAATCGTGACAAACGAAACCTATCTGGAAATCAAAAATCTGTCCAAGCATTTCAATACCCGTTCGAAAAAACAGGTGCTAATTGCTGTCAATGATGTCTCTCTGCGCTTCCCCAGAGGAAAAACTTTGGGACTTATTGGGGAGAGCGGTTCTGGCAAATCGACCATTGGGCGGTGTATTCTGCGGTTGACTGAGCCGACAGGTGGAGAAATTCTCTGCGAAGGGCAAGATCTTGCGAAGCTTTCCGAAAAGGATTTTCGAAAAAAATGGCGGCCACGCATGCAGATGGTTTTTCAGGACCCTTTTGATTCGCTCAATCCCCGCATGAACATTCGCTCTTTACTGCTGGAGCCGATTCGCCTTGCAGGGACACTGGCAGGCAGGAACCCTGATGAGGTAGTCACAGAATTGCTGCGAAAGGTCAAGCTTGACCCGGAAATGGCCAAAGCCTACCGGCACCAACTTACCCCGGGGCAGCAGCAACGGGTCGGCATCGCCCGCGCAATTGCAACCTCGCCGGCTTTTCTGGTACTTGATGAACCGATTTCACTGCTGGATATCTCTGTTCGCGCGGAAATTCTGAAGATTTTGTATGAAATCCAGGAGAGCGAAGGCTTGACCTACCTGTTTATTTCGCACGATTTGAGTACTGTGCAAGATTTCTGTCATCATGTAGCCGTCATGTATTTGGGGAGAATCGTTGAGACAGGAACCGTTGATCAGGTCTTTAGCCATCCGATGCATCCATATAGCAAAGCATTGCTTCAATCGGTACTATATCCGGATCCCAGCAAACGGCATCAACCGTCGCAGTTGTCCGGAGAGATTCCAAGCCCTATCAACACACCGCCTGGATGTCCGCTACATACCCGTTGCCCAATTGCAACAGAAGCATGCGGAAAGATTACGCAGTCTTTCACAGACATGGGTGACGGACATCTGGTAGCATGTATGCGTGCAGCAAATGAAAAAGGGGGATTGGATGAAACGCTATGATATTGTCGGTTTGGGGAGTTGCCTAGTAGATTATATTGCAAAAGTTCCCAAAATCATCGGCCCAGAAGAAAAGGTAAACGTCCAGTCAGTCATTCCGGGATTTGGGGGGCCAACCACGAATAATTTGGTGCAGGCGGCTCGATTGGGTCTGCAAACTGTTTGGATTGGTCAAATCGGCGACGATAGTAATGGACAATACATTTTGGATGCGTTTGCGGCTGAAAAAATGGATACAGATTTTGTTACGATTATCCCCGGAGCGATGTCTTCTCTGACTTGGATCGCAGTGGATCAAAAAGGCGATCGTGCGATCTATATGTGTTCGAATATCACCAGTAAGCTCACGGCAAAAGCAGTCTGTGAGCAGTATACACAGGTAATTAGCAGCGCACGCCTGTTTCATTCAGAGCTTTGCCAGCTTCCGCTTGCGCCGGTGCTGGAGGGCGTGATGATTGCGAAGGAAAACGGCGTTCCGGTTGCAATAGATTACGATGTTGATGTTCAAATCTACATCGAAAAAAACGGTCTTGGAACCAAAGAACAACTCGAAACTCTCGTCGAAAATACCGACATTTTCAAATCTGGCTGGAGTATCACCAGCGGCATGACCGGCTCACAGAATCCAGAAGATGCAGCCAGACAGATTTTGCGCAAAGGTCCTAAATTGGTGGCGCTCACCTTGGGTGAACAGGGCAGCCTCCTGGCAACTGCAGACAAAATGGTTCGTGTCCCGGCGGTTCAGGTTAAAACCGAGGACAGCACGGGTGCGGGAGATGCTTTCATGGGCGGACTCGGGTATGGCATCCTGCAGGGTTGGCCACTTGAGCGGATCGGTAGATTTGCCAATGCCTGCGGAAGCTTTTGCTGCCGCAAGGTTGGAGCTCAACAGGTAGGGACGTTGGAGGAAATCGAACGTTTTTTGCGGGAAACTGCTTAATGGCCTCTCCTCTAAATTCCTTGAAAAAATAGGCATGTTGCAAAATAACGCAATCTAAAAAAGACGCGTAGACTTCTCCAGCGTTTCGTAGGGACAATTTGTGAGTCCACCCAAACAAGTTAATATTTGTTTCCTGTGGAGGGTGGCTGTGCCGCGGCACAGCCACCCTTTTCTTGTTCACGCAACTTCATCAGTCAATTCTTCTTTCACAGCTTCGGCCATGCTCTGAGGCAGTTTATCCACCAGACCGATGTCGCGGTAGTAGATTCGTGCTTGCTGCGGCGCTGCGCGAGAAATGGGTCATGCCCCGGATGATCATGAAAAAACCTTTAGTTTTGAGCAAAGCATTCGAATCGTCTATAGGGACATCGGCGCGGCGGACAGCATGGCGCTCTCCTGTGAGGAAACACCGCGCATCAAGCCTGCGCCGAACCTTCCCTACGATCCGGAAGAAAACAGGACGCTCTTCGAGGAGATACGGAAAAGACAGTCTGATGAGCAGCCTACAGAGATCCCCGCATAAAAAGCAAGGCGTCCAAGCGAAGCTGGACACCTCACTCGCCCCCTGTGATATCCATAGGTCAGAAAGTGTACCTATGGATATCACAGGGAGCCTTTTTTGTATAATCAGAGAAACACATATTGTTTGGATGATAAAATATTAAAATATCAAAGGGAAAAACTAGAAAAAATTTATAAAAATTGGGCATCAATAAATTTAATAAACTTTGTTATATCTAACGAAAAAATTCGACCTATTTCGACAAATATTGCACCTTTATAGTGGGTTTATTATATAAGTGGTATAGATATTATTCTGCCTTTACAGGATATAATCGAAGTTTTTATAGGAGTGGTATGCTGTTTTTAATTGATTTATATAAAACTAGTTTGTCATAAAAATTTAGTAATATATTTCTAGTATTATATGGAAATAATTTTAGTTAAAATTTTCTGGTATTATATATTTGAGAGGAGGCTGATAAAATGGACATATCTCAAGTGGGGCAAAAAATACGTGAATACAGATTGAAACATGGAATGACGCAGGAGAAATTTGCGGCACGTTCTTTTTTAAGCTCCTCCTATATTAGCAAATTAGAATTGGGCAAGGTGAAGAACCCTACCAAGGAAACTTTGGAATATATAGCGGATACGATTGGGATTACATTTAGTGAACTTGTTTCTATAATGCCATTGCATGATCAGCCGATCGTCAACGCGGACATTGTACAAACACCAAAGTACATAGAATATAAACAAGCATGGGACAAGCTTTCCGATGAGGAAAAAGCAACCGCGCTTAGGGTAATACGGATTTTGTTAAAAATGGAATAGCGAATGGGTTAACGCAGCTAAAAGTTGTTTTTGGGGGAGAAATTGGAAAAAGCCACATCCTTCTGGGTTAAAAATATAATGAAAGGAAGGGGCGAATACCAATGGAAAACCAAGAGATGACAAAAAGATTAGACAACGAAATCAGAGAGCTGGAACAGGCGGTATCCAGCTCAGAAATCAACACGCCTTATGTTAACTCACTGTTGCAGGAGATGAAAGAAGCTATGAAAAACTTAGAAGATTTGCTGGATAAGTAAGAAAGTCCCCCCGGACAGTTTTTATCCGGGGGGACTTTCTTTGTCAATATTAATGCCTACAAGAGCGCAGCAGGCTTACTGCAGGGCGATATACTGACCGGCGGCATATCCCACCAAATTTCCGCTTTGAACTACATACCATCCGTTCCAGGTGCCCCAGACAGTGACCTTTTCTCCTTTGTACAACCGGCCGATAATTTCTGATCCTATCCATGGTTTTTCCCGAACGTTTAACCCAGTATATTGGGTGTTTACAATTCCAATTCTAGGCTGCTGGGCAGGGATAAACGGAATATCGAAATATTCTGTCAGAGACTGGACCACATTCATGGCAATCTTTTGGATATTTTCTTTTATCCACCGTTCATCTTCCAGATTGTCGTGATAGGCAAACTCAATCAGTACTGCTGGCGCCCGGGTTTTCGTAACCTCCCCCAGACGGGTAGTAGGCAAGGCCCGCACCAGGTCGGGAAGGGGATAGATCCGGCGCAGGTTAGCGGCGATAATTTCCGCCGCCCGTTTTCCCCGCCAGGAACGGGGATCATAATATACTTCTGAACCGCGGCGGGTGCCAGCTTCATTTTCCGGGGCGGCGTTGGAATGAAGGGCTACATGCAGATCATAATTCCCGGCGTTAGACGCCTGAATAGAACTAGCTGCGGTCATATCTGGGGTATTGCGGACAAACTGAATTCCGCTGGAACGTAAGTAAGGTTCCATAGCGTCAGCGATCAGGTTCATATAATACTCTTCCGTACCGCCGCTGGCATAATGGTTCCAATCCTGTGTAGAAGGACTTAAGTAAATAATAGGCATGGTTTCTCTCCTTTTCCCGATGGCGTTGCTTGTTTTTATTCATTATATGCGGGAAAGGAAAAGATGGATAAAATCCAGCGGGCGTACCAAATAAAAAAACGTTTCAAAGCGCTTTGGCTTTGAAACGTTTTTTGTTATTGGAAAAATAGAATGGGTTCGTCCAAAATAGGATCCCCCTCGGTTAAATTCAGATTATAAGCCCCCTCCCAGGTGACGCAGCCATTGCTATCCACTTCATTGCGGTAATCATAACAAACCTCATATCCAATCTCCAGATAAAGAGGATAATAATAAGTTTCGGATACCACAAAGCCGGTTACGAAATAATCGTCATGGGAAACGCCGTCCTGTTCGTAAGCGATCCTTCCGCTATAATATACGTAAGCGCCTTCTGTATAAAGCTGACTTTCTGTATCAAAATCATACTCCACCATATCCACTGCGTCGGTAAAATAATCACCGATCATGATTTGGCTGATTTCTTGGGCATCCGGTTCAAATTCGGACAGATCATAAATGTCCTGGATGTTCTCCTCATAACTTGCTTCTGCTTCGGCCGGCACGCTGGCAATCGCCTCTTCTTGCGCCGGTATTTCTGGTATACGATCGAAAAAGGCGCCCAAAATACCGCCTGCCACATCAAGGACCAAGTTTAATCCAACAATGACAATGATAATAATTACAACCGCGGGAGCGGCGCAGCCTTTTTTCGATTTTTTAGCAGGGTCATGGGGAAAAGACTGCTTAAAGGAACGTTTCTTTGGCCGGGAATACTCCTCCTCCAGGGAAAACTCTTCTTCTCCGCGGTAATAGGAGTTCTTATTTTGCTCAAACACACTGTTATCAAATTCATCCGAGATATCGTATCGATCTTTTGGCTGATAAGAGGTTTGTTTTGGGGGATCATTAAGATGCTCGGCGCGTTCTTGATTGCGCTGTTTGATCGTGCATAGGGCACACACGTCTGAAACCGTGCTGTTGGGCAAAGATTTGCCACAGACAGCGCAATGCTTTTTAGGCGCGCCGGGAATAATACAGTCCGCTTGTTTATGTAAGTCCTCCTCCCGCTCCAGTTCAACTTCTCTGCCGCAGTAGGAACAATAGATACTGTCATCAACAATTTGTTTGGAACAATACTTGCACTGCATAAGCCCACCTCGCTTTGTTTTTATTATACTATATCATCAAAAAAATAACAATGTGGAGATTACAGGATTTCTCTTGATCTTATGTAAAATTTAGGATATCATAATAAAGCAGTAAAGACAGGAAAGGATGGGGATTGTGGCTGTTTTAGAAGAATTGAGCCTGCTAGTACAGCGAGGAAGAGCCCCTGCCGTAAAAGACAAGGTTGCTTTGGCGATAGAAGAAGGGATTAGCCCTAAACAGATTTTGGAAGAGGGCCTTCTTGAGGGGATGAATGTAATTGGGGAGAAATTTAAAATTAATAAGGTGTTTGTGCCGGAAGTACTTCTTGCCGCCCGCGCGCTGGACGCCGGGATCGCGGCTTTAAAACCGCTGCTGGTAGACGCTGGCGTGGAAGAAAAAGGAACGGTAGTTATCGGTACGGTAAAAGGGGATCTTCATGATATTGGAAAAAATTTGGTTAAACTGATGCTGGAAGGCAAGGGGCTGAAAGTTATTGATTTAGGGGTGGATGTTCCGGCGGAAAAATATGTTGCCGCCGCTCAAGAAAACGAAGCCTCGATTATCTGTTGTTCCGCTTTGCTGACCACTACTATGAATGAAATGAAGCGGGTGGTGGAATTGGTAAAGACATCATCTTTAAATGGAAAGGTAAAAGTGATGATTGGCGGCGCTCCGGTAACACAGAATTTCTGTGAGACCATCGGCGCGGATCGGTATACGCCCGACGCGGCGACTGCCGCTCAGGTAGCGTTGGAATATTGTTCATAAATCTATAAATAAACCCTGTATTTCCAAGCCTTGGGATACAGGGCTTTTTATATATTTCCAATAATGTAAACCCCTCGTAAATAAATTGAGGATTTCATAATTTGTTCATAATTGGACGATATCATCTTACCTGTACGATAATGTAAAGGGAGGTTGATGTATGTTCATTCCTGCCGTCAAAAAGGAAAAGCGGACAGCAGGGGCAATGACAAAATTAGGTGCTTTGTGTTATCTGACAGGGGCACAGATTATACGAAAAAATCGGAAAATAATAAAGCGAATAAAGAGGTGGATCCATACAACTTCTTTTCCGAAGAAAAGAAATTCTCTTCGACCAAAACCTCATCGCAAGATAGAAAATTATCTTTTTCCCGCCATGGGAACGGTAGTACTGTTTTTTAGCTTTAGTCTATTTTCTCCCCAGAATATTGTAGTAGCGGTAGAATATTCCGGGACGAAAGTTGGCTACGTAAAAGATGAAACAGAATTTACAAAAGTACAGCAGCAAGTGCAGCAGCGGGTGGCGGCGCCAGCGCTCGCGGCGCAAGCCGCGGGGACTGCGTCCGATGCGCCATCTTTGGATTTGGAGCCAAAGATGGCGGTAGCGCTGGCGCCTGAGGCAGAAACTGCCGATCCTCAGGAGATTTCCGATGAGCTGGTAAAAGCCGGCGCAAAGGAAAGCGTAGAGGCCAGCGGGCTGTATGTTGACGGAATACTGGTAGGGGCTACTACCGAGCCGCAGGATTTGTTAAGCGAACTGGACACGATGCTGGAAACTTATACAGATGAAGAAACCCAGGGGGTAGAGTTTACCAATCATATTCAGCTCAAGTCTGGGGTTTATCCTGCGCAGCAGGTTTCGGACGTGGAAGAAATCGCTTCTGTACTGAGCAGTAGTCCGCGCGGCCGGACTGCTGTGGCAGCAGCAAATCCGTCGCTGGAAGTAAAGGTGACTAAAACAGAGGTAACAGAACAGGAAATTCCTTATGGAACTACTTATGTGGACGACCCCAATTATTTTAAAGGGTATACGGAACTGGTGAGTGAAGGGAGAAATGGGGTTCGGGAGATTACCGCGCAAGTGGTGTATATAAATGATCAGCCAATAAAAACGGTGATGGTACAGACCAAGGATATTTCCCAGCCGGTGAACCGAGTCGTTAAACGGGGAAGTCGGGTGATTCGTACAAAAACCTTGGAGGGAAAATCTTGGAATGTGACATTTGAAAATCCGCTTCCTTCCGGTTGGCTCAGTGCAGATATGGAAGATTACACGGGACATACGGGAATTGATCTGGCGGCGCCCAGAGGTACGCCGGTATATGCTTCCGCCGGCGGGACAGTGGTCATGGCCGGCTGGTATGGGGAGTATGGCTATTGTGTAATAATCGATCATGGGGAAGGGGTAAAAACCCTGTATGGACATAATTCTTTCCTCACCGTCCAGGTAGGACAGACAGTAAAACAGGGGGAACAGATTGCAAAGGTAGGCTCCACCGGCAACTCCACCGGCAACCATGTACATTTTGAGATACGAGTGGGCTCCAAGTTTTTGGATCCGCTGATTTATATAGGGAAATAAAACAAACGTCAGGACAAGCAATTGTCCTGACGTTTGTTTTATACACAGTTTCTGCGTATAAAACCATACACAAAAAATGAGTATTATAATAGAAAAGAGGTGATTTGATGCAACTAAGAATTCGAGATTTACGTGATGACAATGATCTGCTGCAAAAACATCTTGCCGAGTACCTCCACTGTAAACAACAGACCTATTCCCGGTATGAAACCGGGGAAGTAGAGCCGCCTTTGGAGGTCATGGAAAAACTGGCGCTTTATTATGGTACCAGCGTCGATTACTTAATGGGGCTGACCAATGAGAAAAAACCCTATCCTAGAAGGTAAAAATCAAGGGCCGCGGCCCTTGATTTTTCTTGCTATTTGAGGGCAAATTAGCTATAATAGTACACATTGAAAGTTTGTAAACTACTGGAGGAAACAACATGCGTAAGGAATTGGACAAGGTATATGATCCCAAACAGGTGGAGGATAGGACCTATCAGTTTTGGTTGGATGGAAATTATTTTCACGCCAAGGTCGATCCCAAAAAAGAACCGTATACAATCGTTATTCCGCCGCCGAACATTACCGGACAGCTTCATATGGGACATGCTTTGGACGAAACCTTGCAGGACATCCTGATCCGTTGGCGCCGTATGCAGGGCAGAAGCGCTTTATGGCTGCCCGGCACCGACCACGCCTCCATCGCTACGGAAGCGAAGATTGTGGAGGCGATGAAAAAAGAAGGGCTCACCAAAGAGGGAATAGGCCGAGAAGAGTTTATGAAGAGGGCATGGGCCTGGAAAGAAAAATACGGCGGACGGATTGTGGAGCAGCTTAAAAAGCTGGGCTCCTCCTGCGACTGGGAGAGGGAACGCTTCACCTTGGACGAGGGCTGTTCTGAAGCGGTAAAGGAAGTGTTTGTCCGACTGTATGAAAAAGGCCTTATTTACCGGGGCGAGCGCATTATCAACTGGTGTCCTCATTGTAAAACCTCCATCTCTGACGCGGAAGTGGAATATGAAGAACAGGCAGGACATTTTTGGCACATCAATTATCCTATTGTGGGCACCGACCAATACCTGCAGATCGCTACAACCCGTCCGGAGACCATGTTGGGGGATACTGCGGTTGCTGTCCATCCAGAGGACGAAAGATATCAGCATTTGATCGGCAAAAAGGTTCTTCTGCCGATTGTGAATAAAGAAATTCCGATTATTGCCGATAGTTATGTGGAGATGGAGTTTGGAACCGGCGTGGTAAAAATCACTCCGGCTCACGATCCTAACGATTTTGAAGTGGGGCTGCGCCATAATCTTCCTGTGATCAATGTGATGAACGACGACGCTACCATTAACCAAAACGGCGGAAAATTCCAGGGGATGGACCGCTATGAATGCCGCAAGGCTATTGTAAAAGAGCTGGAGGAACTGGGCCTTTTGGTAAAGGTACAGGAACACAACCATAACGTAGGGGAATGTTACCGTTGTTCTACCACGGTAGAGCCGACAATTTCCAAACAGTGGTTTGTTAAAATGGAACCTCTGGCCAAGCCTGCCATCCAAGCGGTACAAAAGGGCGAAACAAAATTTGTCCCAGAGCGCTTTGACAAGATTTACTATCATTGGATGGAAAATATCAAAGATTGGTGTATTTCCCGTCAGCTTTGGTGGGGGCATCGCATCCCCGCCTGGTACTGCGATGAATGTGGTGAGGTGATTGTTTCTAAACATACGCCTGGGGAATGTCCCAAATGCCACAGCAAAAAATTGACGCAGGATCCGGATACGCTGGACACCTGGTTTAGTTCTGCTCTTTGGCCTTTCAGTACCCTGGGCTGGCCGCAGCAAACCCCGGAACTAAAATATTTCTACCCGACAAACACTTTGGTTACCGGTTACGATATTATTTTCTTCTGGGTTGCCAGAATGATTTTTTCCGGTATTGAGCATATGGGGAAATCCCCGTTTGATACCGTGCTTATTCACGGTTTGGTTCGGGATGCGCAGGGGCGCAAGATGAGCAAATCTTTGGGAAATGGCATAGATCCTTTGGAAATCTGTGACCAGTATGGAGCGGATGCGCTGCGCTTTACGCTGGCTACTGGAAATGCGCCGGGACATGATATGCGTTTCTCAGACGACAAGGTAAAAGCGTCCCGTAATTTTGCTAATAAGTTGTGGAATGCCGCCCGGTTTATTATGATGAACCTGTCGGATGACGTAAAAGAGGGAGAGCTTCCGCAGAACCTTAATATTGAAGACCGCTGGGTATTGAGTAAGTTTAACTCCCTGGTGAAAGAGGTTACGGATAACCTGGAGAAATTTGAGCTTGGAATCGCGGTGCAGAAGCTGTACGATTTTATCTGGGATATCTTGTGTGACTGGTATATTGAACTGACCAAGTCCCGTTTGTCTCAGGGCGGGGAAACCGGCCTTGCAGCACAGAAAATCCTGGTGTATGTGATGAGCAATACTTTAAAGCTGCTTCATCCATTTATGCCGTTTATCACCGAGGAGATTTGGCAGGCGCTGCCCCATGAAGGAGAGAGTATTATGATCTCCCAGTGGCCGGTATATGATGAAAATCTCTGTTTTGAAGAGGAAGAAGAGGATTTTGAAAAGGTGATGGATGCTATCCGCGCTGTAAGAAACCGCCGCGCGGAGATGAACGTTCCGCCTTCTAAAAAGGCTCATGTATATATTGTTACTCAGGACAAGGAAGTATTTCAACAGGGAGAACCTTTCTTTGTGCGCTTGGCCAGCGCGGCCAGCGTAGAGGTTGGAGACAGCTTCCAAATGGATACCGCGGTTCAGGTGGTGACCGACGCGGCCCGTATCTTTATCCCAATGGACGAGTTAATCGATAAGGAAAAGGAACTGGCCCGGTTGGCCAAAGAAAAGGAAAGCGCTCTGAAGGATATTGATATGATCAGCCGCAAGCTGGCAAACGAAGGCTTTGTGGCGAAAGCACCGGCTGCAGTTGTTCAAGGGGAAAAAGCAAAATTGCAGCGCCATAAAGAAAGGCTTGCGAAGATTGAAGAAAGTATAGCCGCATTTAAATAAGTTTATAATCCCAAAAGCGGGCGGGTGATTCCCGCCCGCTTTTTTTGCAGGAGGAAAGTCCTATGACATTTGAGCAGACCATGCAGTATATTCATTCTTTTGAACGGTTTGGAAGCCGTCCGGGATTGGAGCGAATTGAGCGTTTATTAGAACTTCTGGGGCGCCCACAGGATAAGCTTAAAATTATTCATGTGGCAGGCACCAATGGAAAGGGTTCGATTACCGCCATGACCGCCAGTATTCTAAAAACCGCCGGATATAAGACAGGAATGTATATTTCCCCTTTTGTATTGGATTTTCGGGAGAGAATTCAGCTGAATGGGGAAATGATTACAAAACAGCAGCTGGCGGACACGATGACCCGCCTGCGGCCGATGATTGAACAGGTAGCAGGCATTACAGAGTTTGAAGTAATCACTGCCGCCGCCCTGGACTTTTTTGTCCAGGAGAGCTGCGATGTGGTTGTACTGGAAGTGGGATTGGGCGGCCGTTTTGACGCCACTAATGTGGTAAACAATCCGTTGGTTTCGGTAATTGCCTCGATTGGATTGGATCATATGGATATTTTAGGGGATACGCTGGAAAAGATCGCTTTTGAAAAGTGCGGAATTATCAAACCCGGCGGAGTGACTGTCTGCTATCCAAAGCAGTCGGTTGAAGCTTTGACGGTGATTATGGAACAGTGTGCCATTAAAGGAAACCGGCTGGTTTTACCTAATGAAAACAGTGTGGAAAAAATAACCTGTGGGGAAGACGGCAGCGAGATTGTTTATGAAGGAATGTGCCTCACTATCCCGCTGTTGGGCCAGCATCAAATATCCAACGCGATTACCGCCGCGCAAACCGCCAAGGAAGCGGCAAAACAGGGTCTTTCGATCACGGATGAAGAGATATTCAAAGGGATCGCCGACGTGCGTTTTCCCGCCCGGTTGGAGGTGCTCTGCCGAGAGCCGCTGGTGGTGCTGGACGGCGCTCATAATCCCGACGGCGCTCAGGCGTTGGAGCGCTGCCTATCCATATTTGGAGACCGGCCGATCACTGCCGTAATGGGAGTGCTCAAGGACAAGGACAGCGAGGCGGAGTTAGCCCTGCTGGCCCCCCATTTCCAGCGCATTATTGCTGTAACCCCTCAAAACCCCAGGGCATTAAGCGGGGAAGAGCTGGCTTTGCGGGCGTCCAAGTATTGTAAGGAAGTAGTCTCTTATGGAGAGAATTTCCCTTTTGCATTTCAAAGGGCGTATGAGGCGGCCAGCGCTGAGAAAAGAGGAATGGTATTAATTTTTGGCTCCCTTTATATGGCCGGCGAAATGCGGCGGGTAGTTTTGGAGTTTTGTGGGAAGTAACATTATTTCGACAGTTTTTTTAATAGAAAAGCTCTATCCTATGGATAGGGCTTTTTTGTATCTAAAAAAAGAAAGGGACGTTTTTAATGGCAGTAACTATTGATATTGCACAAGAAATTATGACAGCCCACATTATTGGCGATATTGATCATCATAACGCCAAAGAAATGCGGGAGACTATCGACGATAACGTGATAAAAAGCCAAGTAAAAGAACTGGAATTGGATTTTCGGGATGTAAGCTTTATGGACAGTTCAGGGATTGGTTTGGTGATGGGAAGATATAAACTGATGCAGGAAACCGGAGGAACCTTAAAGCTGATCAATGTATCAGGGCATATTAAAAAAGTAATGCGTCTTGCGGGATTGGACAGGCTTGCAATTATGGACAAGCCTTCTCACGGGGAAAAAGGAGGGAAAGAAGCATGAAACCGATAAATTCTATGAGACTTTCGTTTGAAGGGAAAAGCGTTAATGAAGCGTTTGCCCGTACAGCAGTAGCGGCATTTGTAACACAGCTGGATCCCACAATAGAAGAGCTTTCGGATATTCGCACCGCAGTCAGTGAAGCGGTAACCAACTGTATTGTCCACGGGTACCGGGACCGGATAGGAACAGTGTACATAACGGCCAATATCCTTACAGATAACCGTATTACTATCCGTATCCGTGACAAAGGCTGTGGTATCGCTGATATTGAAAAAGCAATGGAACCTATGTTTACGACCGCTCCAAATGAGGAGAGAGCAGGACTGGGATTTGCTGTAATGCAAAGTCTAATGGATAAAGTGAGAGTAACTTCCAAAGAAGGAAGGGGAACGACGGTTGTTCTTACAAGGAGAATTAGCTGCAAGGAGGCTTGAGAGGCTTGATAGAATATGCAGCAAAATCCAAACGAGAGCAAATGATCGAAAATAATATAGGACTTGTCCATTCTTGCGCCCACAAATTTAAAGGGCGGGGAATTGAGTATGACGACTTGTTTCAAGCAGGCTGCGTGGGGCTGATTAAAGCGGCGGATGCTTTTGACGAAGATCGGGGAGTACGATTTTCTACTTATGCCGTACCGGTGATTTTGGGAGAAATGCGCCGGCTGTTTCGAGATGGAGGTTCAGTAAAGGTTTCCCGTACGTTAAAAGAACTGTCGATGAAACTTAATCGGGAAAAAGAACGGATGAGCAACAAGATGGGGCGGGAGCCGACCATTAGTGAATTGGCCGCTTCCCTTGGAATAGACGAGGGACAGGTAGTGGAAGCGCTGTGCGCTGCGACGCCACCCCTGTCCCTGACAGAAAATGAGGAGGATGGAGGCGGACAGATTGATTTACCTGTCCAGTCTCCAGAGGACCTGCTTTCGGATATTATTTCCCTCAAGCAGGTCGTAGGTAATTTAGAGCCTTCCGACCGGGCACTCATTGTATTGCGCTACTTTTCTGGAAAAACCCAGACACAGACCGCGCAGACACTTGGGATGACACAGGTACAGGTTTCCCGCAGAGAAAAGAAGATACTTACTGCCCTGCGCCGTGAACTATCGGAATAATCGGGCCGGCGCCCGGCAACCAGGATACCCGTCCGGGGAAATTTATTTTCCCGGACGGGTATCCTGGTTTCTCCGGCAGCTTAAGGCTGCCGGAGAGTGCGAACCTTTGGGACGCACGCCGGGCGCCCGCGTATTAGAAGCGGCAGGTCAACATATGCGGGCTACTCTAAGGGCTGTCGCGCCACCCTTATACTACCGCCGCTTGTCGTATCGCTTCATCTGCTGTATGCTCACATAGATATCATATGCATTCTTTCTTCTGAAAGCGACATAACAAAAGTTTTCTCAAAGGGCGTTTTAATAAAGTTTTTGCAGATATATAAAAAAGAGCCCCTGCCCAAAGGCAGGACGCTCTTTTTTTATGGAGAAAAATATTTTGGAGGACTAAGAAAAGATAGAGCAAATGGCGTTCCAAATTTTTACAAAAATCATTCCTAACCGATGCCAAAAGCCATCGTTTTCCGCATCTGCCGGGGCATTTGCCTGGGTAGTTTCATCTTGATCGTCCAGCTCAATTTCTTGTGTACGTAGAATAATTTGCAAACTTTCAGGGGCAGGATTTTTTTCAGAAGTAAAAGAAATCTTTTGCGCGCTGGTATCAATATCAAAGAAACCGTATTCGTCGTCCAACTTGTTCCATTGGTCTTTTACAATGTCAGTAATGACCTGTTTGTTTTTAATCAGATCATCTGTCTTTTCCAAACCGTTGGCTGTTTGCCCCAATACATCCATAAGTCCTTCTAAGGTCTGCTGCGTACCCAAATTTAAAGCTTCATCACACTCTTTAAAGGTTTTTTGGATGGAGCTGAGGAAATTTTTTGTGTTTCCTATTACAGCGGAAGTTCTGCGAAGGGCGCTGGAAGTGCTGTCCATAATAGCTTCCGCGTCATCGCCCAGCCCACTTAGAGATCCAGTAGCCCCTTCAAGCTGTCCAAGAATAGCGTCGCCGGCGGTAACCGACTGCGACATAGAATCGGTGATACCACCCAGCTGGGTCATCATTTCAGCCATCAATTGCTGGAATTGCGCCTGTTGTTCAGGTGTCATTTCTGAGGGAGTGGCCCCGCCAAAATTTTGCATGGCGGCAGAAAACTCATCAATTGCCTGTTTTAGATCATCCATGGAAATATACTCACTGACAGCATCCACCATGGCGTTGAGCCTTCCGGCCTCCGCATTAATACTGTTAAGGAGTTCTCTTTGCTCTTCCGGGGTGGAAGCCTGCTGTAAAGCCTCTATATCCTTTTGTAAACGTGTAAGCGTCTTATAGATATTGGATATTGTTTTCTGAAGTTCAGCAAGATCAGTGGCGGAACTGACAAAATCGTCCCCCAGATCGGAAATAGTTCCGCTGGAATCCTCCAGGTCATCTCCCGCTTTAATCAGCTTGCTTCTTAGGCGGTTCAAAGAAGCCTGGAGCAGATCACCGCTGGCGTATATTTGGTCTTTGTTGTTATAGATACTCTCCCGGGCGCTATTTAAATTATCCAGCCCGCTTTGAGTAGTGCGCAGCCCGGAGGGGAGCGCGTTAAGACTATCGAGAATATCATCTAAACTATCGCTGAGTGCCTGGGCCGCATCCTCGATATCCTGTTTATCCTCCTTCAGATCCTTGATCTCATCCAACTGAGATAAAGTGGCAGGAACCATTACCATAATTGTACCGATTGTTTCAAAGCTGTCGGTACCAATACTATAGGTAAAGGTGGTGTCCTCTCCCGGCATCGCCAGAAAAAGAGCGGCTTTATTGGAACCTAAGGCCTGCATCTGTGCACCGGGAGCGCTAAAGCTGATTACATCTTTGGTATCCACCAAGGTTGCCGCGATTAAAATCATATTGTTGCGATAATATTCCTTGGCGTTTTCATTGGGAATTGCGTGGATCTCTACCTCCACCAGCCCGGAAGCGCCAGCCAGACTTTCAGCCTTTATGGGAGCGCCGTTGAGCCGGTAACTGATATCAAAATCCCAAGGAAGAATATTGGAATTGTCTTTTGGCTTACACTCAAAATAAAACTGTTCGTCGGCGTTGGGAAGTTCCCAGGTGATGCTGTCCTCCTTTACCAAGGGCTGGGTAAAATCGGTCATGTTGCTGATCTTTTGATATTTTCCGTAATCTGTATAACTTGTATTTCCATTTAAGTTAGCACTTTTTACTATACTTACATCAGAAACCGCGCCGTAATAATCCAAATTTACATACATTGCTTCGTCCACCGTAACGCCAGGCGTCGCCGCTATGACTGCGGGGGAGAGAATAGTGATCACTATCATACAGCACATTACTGCCGCAATAATTCTACTTTTCCGTCTCATGATTATTTTCCTCCTTGGTATACTCTTCCGTGATGCTGTCTGTAACAGGGGATGGAGAATTTTCTGTCCAGGTAAGGGAGTCGATATCGGAACAGGTCTCTTTTTTGGCGAGGGATAATTTTGACAGGGCTCTACTCTTTTTAGGCCGCAGCTTTTCCCTGAGCGCTTCAAACTTGCTTTGCTCTTTCATAATCACCTTATCCAAGGCAGACAGCAAGCCTGGCAGTACGGTAAGTACCAATAACATGCTTAATAGGGTTCCCCGTCCTACCAGCCGACCCACTTGGGAGATTGCTTGGATGGTAGAAGTAAAATAGAGCAGATAGCCCACTACTGTCAGGATAGAACCGGAAGTCAGAATAGATAGAAAACTCTTTGAAATGGCAGTAATTGCCGCGTCTTGTGGATTCATCTGCATACGGGCGTCCATATAATGGTTGGTCAGCAGAATAGAATAGTCGATGGTTGCTCCCAGTTGAAGGCAGCTTACGATAATATAGCCGATAAACAGCATATCGTCCCCCAACAGATAAGGAATCGTCATATTCAGATAGATTGCCACTTCAATAGGCAGGATAACAATCAGTGGAGTCAGCGCCGAATGGAACGTAAAGAGCACTACCAAGGCAACGCCTAACATGGAGATGATGCTTACCCGGGAATAGTCTTCCCGCAAAATATTTTTTATATCAATGGTGGTCGGCGTCATACCTACAGAATAAGAATTTTCCGGATAATATTTACTGATTGCCTGGTCCACCGCATTACTGCACTGGAAAGCATAGTCGCTTTCCTGATCCGTTTTCATGGAGATTAAAATACGCGCGTAATTTTTTGTCCGTAATTGTTTGGTGAGACTGTTGGGGAGAAAACTTTCTGGTACTCCCTGGGGAAGGGTGCCGGAAAGGGAAGTGGCGTAGTTGACAAAGCTCATTTCCTCCAGCTCCTCCGTCAGCAGTTTTTCTTTAATAGAAGAGGTGTTGGGAATAATAGCCAGCAGCAGATTGCTTTCTCCGAATTTTTCATTGATCAGCTGGGTATCTTCATAATATAGCGTACCTTCACTGGAACCGATAGCGTCGTCCCCATAAAGAAAATGGTTCATATCCTGCCCTACATAAGAAGGAACTGCCATTAACAGAGCAAAGATCAAAACGCCATACCGGATTTTATAAATTCCTTTGGCCACTTTGTTAAAAGGCGGAATAAACGCGCGGTGCCGATACTTTTCGATTTTATCGTAAAACCGTAAAATTAAAGCAGGCATGAGCACTAAAACACATAAAAGGCTGATGGCAATCCCTTTGGTCAAGACAAATCCGACGTCCCGGCCGATGGTAAACTCCATCAAAGCGATGGATAAGAATCCCACAATAGTAGTAGCGCCACTGGCTAAAATAGACTTAGAAGCATCCTTGACTGCCTGAGCAAGGGCCTGTTCAATCGGCATACCGGATTCTTTATAAGCGGTAAATGTATGTAATAAAAAGATGGAGTAGTCCATAGAAACTGCCAGCTGCAGAATAGCGGCGGTACTGAAAGTAAAAAAGGAGATAGTACCGAAGATTAGGTTGGAACCCATATTGAGTACAATTGCAATCAGCATAATCGAGATAAAAAGAACAGGTTCAAACCAGGAGGTGGTTGCCAAGGTAAGAATCAGAAAGATAATTACAATAGAAATGACCATCGCAATGGCAATTTCTTTTGTAATAGATTCCTGACGGAATTTATTACTTACCGCGCTCCCTGAATAATGCCCTTTGTCACCGATGATTTCGTAAATCTGATCCAGCGTATCCCGTGTCTCTGGATCGGAATCCCCACTGGTAAAAGTGACATCCATTACAGCGCAGCCGTCTTTGTAATAGTCTTCCAAATCGGAATTTTGCAGGTACGATTGGGCCTGGTAGATATCTGAAGTGGTATCCGCCCACATCACCATATCCACTCCGTCCAGCGCGTTGATACGGTCCTTCATGTGTTTGGCCTCATAGATGGACACATCTTTGATCATTATTCGGGCAGTACCCGGATACCCAAACTCCTGCTCCATCAAGTCTAACCCCTGTTTGGTTACAGCGTTTGAAGGAAGATAGCTGCTCAGGTCGTAGTTTACTCCTACAAAAGGCCAAAATATCAGGTTCAAAACGACAAAAATGAAGAAAAATTTTTCAATCGCTTTGTGTTTGTGAATGATAAAGTTTGCTACCTTATCCAACAAATTACTCATAAACATCTCTCCATCTAATTTTAGACAAAATAATAAATTATAGATCAAATGTTGATTTTTTGTCTGATGTATATTATAATACGTATTAGAAAGCAACACAATAACCAATAATGCAAAAAATGTTAATTAATAGACGAATTTATAGAAAATGTTGTTAAGCTTTTAGGAGAGGAAATGAGTAATATGTATAGGTCTACGGAGGACAGGCGTATCCGCCGCACAAAAAGAATGCTGCAGCAGGCCTTAGCGAAATTAATGTCCCAAAAGGAATTTAAGGACATTACAGTAAAGGATATTACTGATCTTGCCGATTTAAACCGCAGCACTTTTTATCTTCATTATCAGGATACCTATGATCTGCTGGAAAAGGTAGAAAACGAAATGATCGGACGGTTTGAGGAGATGGTTGATGACTACCACTCCACCCCTAACAACTTTTCCGTATATAAGATTGTGGATCAGGCGTTTGACTATTTGGAAGAAAATATGGAGATCTGTCGGCCGCTTTTTTTAAGTAACACCAATTCCCCATTTTTAGAAAAACTGATGAATGTTATTATCGAAAAAGGGTTTACCCGGCAAAAGGAAGTCCGCGGAGATGTGGATCCAGAAAAACTTGATTATCAGCTTCAATTTCTGGCTTATGGTATTGTAGGCGCTCTGCGCAAATGGTTCCGGGAGGAAGGCTACCTTTCCAAGGAGCAAATCGTAAATTTGCTGGATCAGATGATTACTGGTGTAATGGAAATTTAAAAGCGGACAAGGCCTGGCTTTCAAAGAATGAAAGCCAGGCCTTGTTATTTATTTTATTATTCCCACTCAATAGTCGCTGGAGGTTTTGAGGTAATATCATAACACACGCGGTTAATGCCCCGTACTTCATTGACGATCCGATTGCTTGCTGCCTCCAAAACATCATAAGGAATATGCGCCCAATCCGCCGTCATAAAATCAGTAGTGGTGACCGCACGCAAAGCGATGGTGTAATCATAAGTACGGCCATCTCCCATAACGCCTACGGAACGCATATTTGTCAAAACAGCAAAATATTGGTTAATGCTCCGGTCTAAGCCCGCTTTGGCAATTTCTTCCCGGAAGATCCAATCCGCTTCCTGCAAGGTAAGCAGCTTGTTTTCAGTGATTTCGCCGATAATACGGATGGCCAGCCCCGGACCCGGGAACGGCTGACGGTACACCAAATAATCCGGAAGCCCCAGTTCTTTTCCTAACGCTCGCACTTCGTCTTTAAATAATAACCGCAACGGTTCGATAATCTCTTTGAAATCTACGTAATCGGGGAGGCCGCCTACATTGTGATGGCTTTTGATCACCGCGGCATCGCCAGCTCCGGATTCGATGACATCCGGATAGATAGTGCCTTGGACTAAATAATCTACCTTGCCGATTTTTTTCGCTTCATCTTCGAATACCCGGATAAATTCTTCTCCGATCATTTTTCGCTTGGTTTCCGGGTCAGAAATACCAGCCAATTTACAGAGGAAGCGTTCCTTAGCGTTGACCCGGACAAAATTAATATTCCGATCTTTGAAAGCCGCCTGAACTTCGTCCCCTTCATTTTTACGCATAAAGCCGTGATCCACAAAAATACAGGTGAGCTGATTGCCCACTGCTTTGGAGAGCAAAGCAGCTGCTACGGAACTGTCCACACCGCCGGAAAGAGCCAACAGCACCTTACCATCGCCGATTTTTTCCCGTAAAGTATGGATGGTATTTTTTGCGTAATCACCCATCGTCCAGTCGCCTTTTGCGCCGCATACGTTAAACAGGAAATTTCTCAGCATAGAAATTCCGTTTTGTGTGTGCAGAACTTCCGGATGAAATTGCATACCGTATAATTTTTCCTTTGGGTTTTCCATTGCCGCAGTCGGGCAATCCGCAGTATGAGCGCTTACCTTAAAGCCTTCCGGAAGCCGATCGATATAATCGGTATGACTCATCCAAGAGATGCCTTCCTCAGGAAGCCCTTGGAAAAGGGCGCAGTCAGTATGGTAGTATGTATGGGTTTTTCCATACTCACGTTTTTCAGGACTGGTTACATGGCCACCTAAGATGTGTGCCATTAACTGTGTGCCATAACAAATTCCAAGGACAGGAATCCCTTGTTGGAAGATTTTCTTCTCCACCTTAGGGGAGTTTTCCAAATACACGCTGTTCGGCCCGCCGGTAAAGATAATACCAATCGGATTTTTTGCCAAAATTTCGTCCAGAGGGGTTTTATAAGGCAAAACTTCGCAGTAAACAGAACATTCGCGCACCCGGCGTGCGATTAATTGATTATATTGCCCACCAAAATCCAGGACAATTACCGTTTGATGTTTCATTTACACCCATTCCTTTATCTTTCATAATTACCAAAAACATATAAATATATTTTGCCATATTACCCGTTAAATTACAAGAGCTGGAAATGGTAAATTCTTTCACGAATAGGAAAATTTCTTTCACACAAACTGAGAATGGAAATTTATCGATGAAAGGGATATGAAAGATGAAACGACTCCTATTGATTTTAGGCTGCGTTTTAACTGCGTTGTTTTCTATCGCGCCAAATACATTGGCCCAGGAGCTTTGGCGGCCTACCCTAGCCAAACCAAAACAAAAACAAATTACCATGACCGCTGCTAAAGGCTCAGAAGTTCGTTTTTCTACCCAGGACTTGGAACGGCGCATGGGAATAGAAGAAAATGAGCTGGGAGGACTTACCATAACTTCACTGCCAAATGAAAACCAAGGGGTACTTTGGCTGGGAAACCGCCCTGTGAACCAATATCAAAGTCTCACCCGAGAGCAAATAAACCAATTGGTTTTTGCTCCAGCAAAAGCGGAAACAGAGGTCTCTTTGGGATTTATTCCTTTGGCTCAGGATGCTGCCGCCACAATCGTAAATATCAACATGACCGACAGCTACAATAATCCGCCGGTGCTTTCCTCACAAGTATATGAAACTATGTGCGAAACCCCATTGGCAGTATATTTGGACGGGTATGATCCAGAAGGGGATGCAATTGCCATAGAACAATGTGACAAACCAAAGAAAGGCACAGTACAGTTTGATGGCTTTTCTATGACCTATGCCCCTTATCCAGGAAAAAGTGGAACCGATACTTTTACCATCCGGGCGGTGGATCAGTGGGGAAACTACTCAAAGGATGCACAGATAAAAATTAAAATTAATAAAAACTATACTGGTTTTCGATTTGCAGATATGCACTTGAACCCATCGGAATACGCCGCTATGCAGCTTCATAAAAATGGCGTAATGACAGGAGAAATCACAGGAAACAGCGCTTTGTTTTATCCAAAGGAATTGATGAAGGGCGCAGATTTCCTAATCCATCTGCTGGCGGCGGCTGGAATGGATAAAGACTTGCCTTCTTGTATCAATACCGGCCTTTCTAACGATGGGCAGATTGATCTATGGCTTAAACCTTACGTGAAAAAGGCCATGGAGGAAGGGATTATCAAAGAATCTACATTTTCCGCAAATGATACGCTGCTTCGGGGGCAGGCGGTGATGTATGTTTCCCGAGCGGCAAAAATTGAAGATGTAAAAATGTATTCTCTGCGCTTAGGAGATCTGGATAAAACTCCCGCTTGGGCGATCCCATATTATATGAACCTCGCCGCTTATAAAATGCTGGATCTACCGGACAACCAGGCCAATGCTACTGGAAGTCTGACACGGCAATACTCAGCGGATTTGTTATGGCAGTTATATAAATACTGCCATAAATAGGGGGCTGCTCCCTTTTTGTGAATATTCCTGTTTTTATTTGATCATACTAATTGTGAAAACCTTTAGAGGAGGAATTAATTTTGCTAGATAAAATCGCGCTCGCTCTGACAATTATTGGCGGTATCAACTGGGGGCTTATCGGTATTTTCCAGTTTGACTTGGTAGCCTGGATTTTTGGCGGGCAGGGCAGCATCTTCAGCCGGATTATTTATACACTGGTTGCACTTGGCGCTATCTGGTCCATTTCTCTGCTTTTTAAAAACGACTCATCACGTGAACTTAGATAGACCTCTCCCAACAAAAAAAACAGCCGCAGTGCGGCTGTTTTTTCGTTTTTAGTTGTCAGTTACCTGAAAAAATGCTATCTTTAATAAGAAAGCCGTATTTGCCAAGGATTGCTCAGGAGGGGAGAAGATGCGTTTAGCCGTGATTGCCTGCCAGGTATTTAATCGGGAATTAAGCCGGGCAGTGTCCCAAAGCAAACATACCTGTACTGTTTTCTGGCAGCCTCAGGGACTTCATGACACTCCGCAAATTCTGCGGCAGAAGATCCGTGAGTGTGTGGAAACCATCGAAAGGCACAATAAAACGGCGCCTTCCTACCGTAAATTTGATGCCATTGCCTTGTGCTATGGAATGTGCGGAACGGGCGTGTGTGAAATTGCTTCTCAAAGCATTCCTATCGTAGTTCCCCGTACGGATGACTGTATTGGAATCTTGCTGGGATCCCAATCCTATTACCGGCAAATTTTTTCCCAAAAACCGGGGATTTTTTGGTACAGCGACGGCTGGATCGAATTTGGAAACACCCCTTCGCAGCAGTACTATCAAACCAAGCGGGAAGACTACGCCTCCCGCTACGGAGAAGAAAATGCCCGATACCTGTTAGAACAGGAAAACACCTGGATTAAGAAATATCAAAACCTGATCTATATTGCCTCCCCCTATGAGCACCGCCGGGACCACGAGGAATATGCCCGGCGCACAGCAAAGACTTTTGGATGGGAGTTTTCCATTCAGCAGGGAAGGGAGGATTTGCTTCGGGATCTGGTGAACGCCTGCTGGGAGAAAGAACGATTTTTATACTGTCCGCCTGGCAAGACCATCTCTCAAAGTTTTGAAGACAGCTTATTTTGCCTTAAATAAAAATCCGCCGCAATGATACGTCATTGCGGCGGGTTTCTTTTGCCGATTATTTAAACTGAGGAGCCTTTGGATTGGGGTTCTTTTCTACATCAACGGTGGCCTCGATTTTTTCACCGGGGCGCACCAGACGTGCCATAATCACAAACCGCTGATCCTCACGGGAACCATATACATAGGTACAGGTAGAAAGCGTAAGGAGCTTATCAGTAGCGTTAACGTCCACGTCATAGTTAAATTGAGAACGTTCTTTCGCCTCATTTACCAGGTTCAGGAAATCCGCGCCTTTTACATGAGGGTTGATATAGCTCAGATTGGTATCGGTATAGAATACGGCAAACACCTTCCAAGCCATATTATCTTCCGGAGTAGACAGATAGATATAAGGGTTATTTTTTGCAAAATCAATATCCAGGAACTTTTTCAGCTGGGAGAATTTTAACCCTTCCGGATTATCGTCCATGCTGTGTCCATAGATAATAGTATCTTTTGCCATAGCGTTTCTGTCACCGAAAGTACATTCATAGTCGGCATAGTAACAGCCATACCAGTTATAAGCCTTGGTGATATCCCGGCGCAAATAATAGTCGTTGTCTGTGGTATGTAGCACTTCGTTATCAATAGTAGTGTTGGGGATATTTAGCCAGCCAACAACATCATTATTCTGGTTATAAGCAGTATTGATCTTTTCCAGCAGATCGGGGGTCGGCAGTTCCGGCTCGTTGATAGCGCCTAAATCCACTTCAGGAAGCGGATTAATAAACGCCGGCAGTCCGGAAGAACTATCCGAAACGTCCGAAGAGGAAGAGCTGTCGTCGGAAGGCTGGGGTGTTCTGTCGCCGCAGGCGGCGAAAGACAACAGCATAACCAACGCCAAAAGAAGAGCGATTGTTCGTGTTAAAACGTATGAATGTTTCATAGACAGACTCCTTTAAAGCACACTAAAATTTACAAAAGTATAAACATTGCCGCGGCGGGACAGCTATTTGGATTTTGCGTTGCTTACAATCCCACGTTCGGCGTCAATTTCCACCTGAGTAGAACTTTTCAGGATAGAAGTGGCATTTGTGGCGCCTACCACTACCGGAATATCCAAAGCTAATCCAACAATAGCGGCATGGGAATTGAATCCGCCGGTTTCCGTAACAATGCCGGAAGCCTTTTTCAAAATAGGCAAAAGATTATTTGACGTCTGGGGAATTACCAAAATATCCCCGTCGACAAAATTTTCTAACGCCTCTTCCTCCGAATGGGCCACACAAACCCGGCCTATAGAGGATTTTTTATTAACACCCTGACCGCTGACCAGAATATCGCCAACCACATGCACTTTCAGCATATTGGTGGTGCCGGTAACGCCCAGAGGAATGCCCGCGGTAATAACCACAATATCTCCATCCTGTACATAGCCGGCGTTCTTCACCACTTCTACCGCATGGGAAAACAATTCGTCCGTATCGTCTTTTACCTGGGATTTTAGCGGAGTAACCCCCCAGGAAAGGCTAAGCTGACGGTAGGTTTGATCCAAATGGGTGCAAGCCAACACCGGGATGTCGGGACGGTATTTGCTGAGCATCCGGGCAGTAGTCCCGGACCAGGTGACTGTAATAATTGCCTTTGCCCCCAGATCGTACGCTGTAGTACAGGTAGCATGGGAGATAGCGTTGGTTACATCCGGCAAATTGTCGCCGCTGCGGGAAAAAAACCGCTTGCGGTAATCAATGTCATTTTCTGTGCGCTGTGCAATGGCCGCCATTGTTTTCACCGCTTCTACCGGGAACTGGCCGGCGGCAGTTTCTCCGGAAAGCATGATAGCGCTGGTGCCGTCATAAATGGCGTTAGCTACGTCCGCAGCTTCCGCCCGGGTAGGACGGGGATTGTGCATCATACTCTCTAACATTTGAGTAGCGGTAATGACCATTTTTCCTGCATTATACGCTTTTTTTATTAAAACTTTCTGGAAAACAGGAACATCTTCCAAAGGAACTTCCACACCCATATCTCCACGGGCTACCATAATTCCGTCGGAAACACGCAGAATTTCATCAATATTCTGGACGCCCTCCAGATTTTCAATCTTGGCAATAATCTTAATTGTATGACAACCCTGCTCATCCAAAAGCTGGCGGATTTCCAGAATATCCTGCGCGCAGCGGGTGAAGGAAGCGGCGATAAAATCAAAGTCGTTTTCCACCCCGAAAATAATATCGCTGCGGTCTTTCTCACTAAGGTATGGCATAGAAAGACGAACGCCCGGTACATTTACCCCCTTGTGATCAGAGATAGGACCGTCGTTCATAATTTCACAGGTTATATCCCAGGGATTTACCTTTACCACTTTTAACTCGATCAGCCCATCTGCCAAGAGAAGGGTATTCCCAGGCTTAACATCGTTTACCAGGCCGGGAAAGGTGATAGAAGCCATGTTCTCATCACCGAGTATTTCTTTTGTGCTCAAGGTAAATGCGTTGCCTTTTTTCAGGAAAGCTTTTCCTTCTTTAAACTTGCCTAAACGTATTTCCGGGCCTTTCGTATCTAAAAGTGTAGCAGTAGGAAGGTTAAGATCCCTTCGAATGCGATCAATTGTTTTATAAGTAGCCAGATGGCTTTCATGGGTCCCGTGGGAGAAGTTAAATCTCGCCACGTCCATCCCTGCGCAGATAAGGCTGTGAATCACCTTTTCATTGTTGCTGGCAGGTCCGAGAGTACAAACAATTTTTGTTTTTCTCATATATGCTCCTACTTTAGTCTTTAGGCTAAGGCGGGCGGGTCCAGCCTCACCAATAAATATAATCCAATTACAACAGTAAAGTCAATGATTCTGACAAATTTGTAACAGTATATTTATAAAATAAATTAGGTCCCAATTATTTTTCCCCAAAATGCAGTAAACATCAAATAAAAATTCCACTATAAAGTATAACATGGATTTTTTCCCTGTCAAACCAATCTGGGGAAATTCAAATAAATTTAATAATTTGCGGTCTTTAGCGAATGTTTTTCTTGCTTTTTTGTAAAAAGATGGTATAATCAAACTGTATTAATTAGACTAATACAGTTGACACGGGAGTAGTATCGTTGGGAATGAGGTGAAAATTGTGCTGCAGCTTGATCTTCAAAGTCGCACGCCAATCTATGAACAGCTAATAACAAAAATGTCGGAAATGATCTCCTTAGGGGTTTTATCCAGCGGGGAACAGCTGCCGTCTGTGCGGGCCTTAGCGCGGGATTTAGGGGTCAACCCAAACACCGTTCAAAAAGCGTACCAAGAACTGGAACGCAATGGAATCATCTATTCCGTTTCTGGAAAGGGTAGTTTTATTGCTAGTGGTAACAGCGCAAACGAAATATTAAAAAAGCAGACGGTTTCAAAAATAACGGAAGCTGTTACTGAGGGAAAGAGGACCGGACTTACCAAACCGCAGGTAATCGGCGTGGTAGAGTTGGTTTATAAGGAGGGCTGAAGAGATGATAAAAGCGACGTCACTTGTAAAATGTTTTGGAGATTTTACCGCCTTATCCGCCCTTACTACCGAAATACATAAAGGTTCTATTTATGGATTGGTAGGCTCCAACGGATCGGGAAAATCTACATTTTTGCGGCTGATTGCCGGGGTATATATGCCCGACGGCGGGACAATAGAAATTGACGGACAGCCGGTATTTGAGAATACGCAGATAAAAGATAAAACCTTCTTTGTGGCGGACGATTTGTATTTTCTTCCGCAGAGCAATATGAACGATATGGCGAAATTTTATAAATCCATTTACTCCACTTTTTCAGAGGAGAAATACGCAAAGCTCTGTACAATTTTCCCCTTGGATCCGAGAAAAAAGATTAATACATTCTCCAAAGGAATGAAACGCCAGGCGGCGATTATTATGGGTCTTGCCAGCCAGCCGGACCTGCTTTTACTGGACGAAGCGTTCGATGGACTGGACCCGATTATCCGCGGCGCGGTACGCAAATTGCTTTCTGATGAAATTGCCAGCCGGGATATGACGGTAATTATCACTTCCCATAATCTAAGAGAGCTGGAAGACCTGTGCGATCATGTGGGGCTTTTGCACAAAGGGGAAATTATGTTTGAGCGTGAGATTGACGAACTCAAGCTGGGCTTTTGCAAGGTACATGCGGCCTTTAACCCGATGATCCCCCTGGAAGAATTTAAAAAAGATTTGAGTATTATGCAAATCAGCGCTACCGGAAGCTTGATTAATATGGTGGTGCGGGGGATCAGCAGTGAGGTATCCGAATATCTTTTAGAAAAAGGCGCCTTGTTTGCGGAAGGGGTTCCTCTTACATTGGAAGAGGTATTTATTCATGAAATGGAGGCGGTAGGCTATGACTACAACAACATCATTTTCTGATCAAAAAAGATTTTCTCAGTTATACCGTGCCATTTTCCGCCGCAATATTGGATATTTTTCCATGTATGCAGTTATTCTGTTTATTTTCTACCCTCTCCAGTATTTAATCGAAGCGTTTAAATCGTTGAAACACTATGATATAAACGCCTTGACCTTGGCCATGGATCCGTTTGCTTACTATAACTTTAACGGCCTGGGGAAAAACTTTACAGGCGTTTCCAGCGTGTTTGTTACGGTCATTATGGCAGCTATTCCGATTATTTTAGGGCTGATGCTGCAAAGCTATATGCATTCGAAGAAAGCGGCGGATGTGTACCACAGTATGCCGATTAAACGGGAAACCCTGCTTTTAGTCAACGCTATGGTGGCGGTAACCATTATCGCCGTGCCTATGATTGTATATACTTTGCTGATCGCTGTTGTGCAGATCGCGAAATTTGGATTTTTCCCATCGGTGCTCGGTTATATGTGTCTGGACACATTAGGATGGTTAGTCTGTTCTTTTGTCATTTATATTGTTACTGCGCTGGTAGCGGTTTGCGTCGGCACTGTGTTTGATACGTTCGTTTTTACTTGCGTTTTACTTTTTGCCGCTCCGGTGATCAGTGGACTGTATCTTGTCCTGTGCGATATGTTCCTGTTTGGTTTTCGGGCGAATCAGCTGACCAGTTATTTGATTTTTAATTTTTCTCCTATTACCCTGATGCCTTGCCGGCTAGGGTTTTATGAAGGAAGCGACATATATACCCAGGTACTGTTCCACAGCAACATTTCGATTTTACTTATGCTGGTGATCGGATGCGTTCTGTTTGTTTTAGCGGCGCGGCTGTACCGCCGTCGCCACAGTGAGATTGCAGAACAGGCCACCTCTTCTGGAATACTTCCAAAGATTATTATGCTGATAGGAACTGTTGTATGCGGCGTTTGCTTTGGGCTAATTTTCCAGATGGTGGGTGTTAGCGACAACAATAAGCTATCCTTTATTATGTGGACGATTATCGGCGGTTTACTGGCCTACATCATTATGGAAGTCATCTTTAACCGCGGATTTAAGACCTTAGTGCGCAGCCTGCCCCTGGGAGCGGGAATGGTAGTTTTGACCGTAGGACTGATCTCACTGATCTTTACCGGCGGCCTGGGCTATGAGAACCGTATTCCGTCCATAGAGAATATTTCTTCGGTGGAGGTAAATTATAAGGGACGCTACGGAGACAGCGATCCAATGGCTGTAGGTCCTTATATCAGCGACGATGAGGGGCACACTTTTACGAAGAGGCTTGCTACCATTACTTTGGAACAAAAGGAAAACATTGAAACTTTGCGCTTGTTCCATCAGGATGTTACTGGAAAAAAATACGGCAGCCAGTGGAGCTCCCGTAAGAATGTGCCGGACGATGTGAGTATGGTATATCCTAATATTGTTATCACGTATCATCTGTCCAACGGTCGTACGCTTACTAGAGCTTATGATTCCTGCGATGTAGAAAGCATGATGCTGCTGGCTCCCTTGGAAACACAGCCGGAACTTCTCTATCAAGCCTATCCCGCATTCTACACCGAACCGGAAAATATTGTGGAATGGTACGTCCAGGATATGTTTGGATCTAAGGAGATGAAGCAGATTTATTCGCAGGCGGACAGCGCGAAACTCTTGGAGGCAATTCGTACGGATATTTCCGCTCTCACCTTAGAGCAGCTGAGCGATCCCAAAGATTCCCCGATTGGAATCCTTTCCTTTAATGCCCAGTTGCCCAAGCAGGGCAGTGAGCGCTGCAGCACCGGAGGCTACTTTATCATTTCCAGCCGGGAACAGGAAACGTATAAATTCCTAAAGTCGAAAGGCGTTATTGATGAAATTACTCCCGACCTTAGCAAGGTCAAGGGCGTTGTGGTCAGTGTCAGCAGCGGCAACTATTATCGTTATGGGTCGGCGATCAGCGCGCTTTATCAAATTTCCCCGGACTATAATGAGTTCTATTCTGCTGACTATGACAATATAAAAGACAGCATCCAGGAACGTATCCGGATGATCAAGGAAGACGCAAAAATGAAAGAGCAGACTGTGACGGAAGAAGTCTATGTTGAGGACCGTGCGGTTGCCGCGGCTTCTTATTATGGCGATCTGGAACAGGTATTTGAGAATGAGGCGGATATCCGCGTCCTGGCACAGGCGGTTACCGCCACCATACCAGCCAATGAAAAACTGGTATATGCCAACTTCTATTTTGAGGGTACGGCTACAGGAACACCGGTAATGATCCCTTATTCAAAGCTTCCTGCGGAGATTCAAAAACAGCTTGACTACAACGAAATTATCAAATAATCTTTGAAAACTTTTCACTCTCTAACCAAACAAGACGGTCCCCGGCAGCCTGCCGGGGACCGTCTTGTTCTTTACAATTACATCATAGGGGAGAACAGCCGCAGGAAAGAACGAAGAATTTTTTTATAAATTGGAACGGTCTTGTTATAATTTTTGGGGACTTGCCGGCAATGCTCCAGAGTTTTTAAAATATCGTCCCTTACGTCAGCTACCGCTTTGGCGTTATAAAAACATACGCCGCACTCAAAGTGCAGAAAGAAACTTCGGTAATCCATATTAGCGGTGCCCACAATGGCCACGTCATCATCCGATACGAACATTTTAGAATGTATAAAACCTGGGGTGTATTCATAGATACACACCCCGGCGTCCAGAAGGGACTGATAAAAGGATTGGGTAGTTTCATGGACGTACCATTTGTCCGGCACGTGAGGGGTAATAATACGCACATCCGTCCCGCTGCGGGCGGCGATGGAAAGGCAGGTGGCCATCTCATTATCGATAATCAGATAGGGAGTGGTGATATACACATATTTTGTCGCCCGGCTTAAAATTTGCATATAGGCGCATTCCAATACATTGATACCGTTTAGGGGACTGTCGCCGAAGGGCTGGACAAAGCCGTCGCTTTCTGTCCAAAGGGTAGGGTGAAAACGCAAATAATCCCCTTCATCTTCCGTAGGGCAGGTGAAATTCCACAGGGAAAGGAACATAGAGGTCAGATTCCATACGGCGCTTCCCCGCAAAAAGACGCCGGTATCCTTCCAATGACCGTGTTTTTCATAGGCGTTAATATACTCATCCGCAATATTAATCCCGCCGCAAAATCCCACATTGCCGTCGATCACTACAATTTTCCGGTGGTCCCGGAAGTTCATAGAAGAATTTAAATGGGGTTCAAAAGGGTTAAAGACAGCAGCCTTAATTCCAAAATCCATCATCTTTTTATAATAATTGGAAGGCAGCGTTTGAATACAGCCCAGATCATCGTACAGAAAACGTACGTCCAATCCTTCGGCCGCCTTCTGTTTCAAAATTTCAAAAATCGGCTCCCACATTTTGCCTTCCTCTAAAATAAAGAACTCCATAAAGATAAATTTTTCCGCCTTTTCCAGCTCTTCTATCATCCGCTGCCACATCGTTTCTCCCACAGAGAAATATTCCGCTTGGGTATTTTTCCACATAGGATAGTAGGTGGTGTTGGAGATATAGCGGGAAAGAGACGCCAGTTGGGCGTCGATTTTAGAAAGCTCGTCATTATGGGTAAAATCATTGCTGAGAAGGGATTTTTCATATTCCATCGATTGGCTGATACGTTTATGCATTTTTTGGGGCATACTTTTATTTCCAAAAATTAAGTAAAACAGCACGCCGAATACTGGCAAAATTAGGATGAGCACAACCCATGCCAGTTTATAAGAGGGGTTATCGTCCTTAGATACCAGCCATAAGGTGACACAGATACCAAAGAAAGTGAGAAAACCATAAATCCGGCCGGAATATTCCTCGAGAAAGCAAATCGTTCCGAACAAAATCGCCAGCTGCACAATAATCAACAGAGCAAAGATCATAAGCTTTCCTGTAACAATTCTTAAAAACCGTTTCAACCTGGACCCTCCCTGCAAAATTTCCCCAGATAATCTTTCATATGTACAAGATCAGAATAACATTCTGGGTAAATTGTTCAATTATCCTTGTGTAAAAAGAAAACAGCCATATAGCATATTGTATGCTATATGGCTGTTAAAATGGGAGTAGAAATTTACCAAATGATTAAAGTCCATTGGGGTTGTTTTTATTAAAATTCCAAGTGTCCATGCACATATTGTCCAATGTTTTTTTCGCCTGCCAATGAAGCAGCTCTTTCGCCTTTGTAGCATCCGCATAGGAGGTATCAATATCCCCGGCCCGGCGGCCGACAATCTTATGATTGATAAGCTTGCCGCAGGCCTTTTCAAAGGCGTGCATCACATCGAGTACGGAATAACCTACGCCGGTCCCCAAATTAATGGCCTCCACGCCGGTTTTATTCATAATATAATCCAACGCGTTTAAATGGCCCACCGCCAGATCCACCACATGGATGTAATCCCGCACGCCGGTACCATCCGGAGTATCATAATCGTCCCCATAGATACTCAACTGGGGAAGCTTGCCAGTGGCCACCTGGGAGATATAAGGCAGCAGGTTGTTGGGAATACCGTTGGGGTCCTCTCCTAACAGTCCGCTTTCATGGGCGCCGATAGGATTAAAGTACCGAAGCAGAGCTACGCTCCATTCGGGATCAGCCGTATGAAGATCCGTTAAAATCTGTTCGATAAACAGTTTTGTGGTTCCATAGGGGTTGGTGGTAGAAAGAGGCATATCCTCTTTAAAGGGAACCGGATTATGCATTCCATACACAGTAGCGGAAGAGGAGAATACAAACTTTTTACAGCCGTATTTCTCCATTACTTCACAGAGGATTACTGTACCGGTAATGTTGTTATGATAATACTTCAATGGAACATGTACGGATTCCCCCACCGCCTTCAGTCCCGCGAAATGAATGACAGAATCAATTTTATTTTCCTGGAAGATGGTTTCCATCCCATCCCGGTCAAGCATATCTGTTTCATAAAATTTAAAATCTTTTTTGGTAATTTGTTTTATCCGGCGCAAAGCCTCCGGTTTCGAATTGACGAAATTATCCATGACAACAATCTCACGTCCAGCGTTCAGAAGCTCCACGCAGGTGTGGGAACCGATATATCCAGCACCGCCAGTGACTAAAATTGACATAATCGTTCACTCCTTATCTGTTGACAATAAACCGTGGTGAATTGCGGTTGTTCCTGTGATTTAAGTATACGTTTCCAGAAAGGGAAATGTCAATGCGATTTTACAATCAGGAAACAAATATCCATAAATTCGCAACATAAATACAATATAATTACCGCGAAGTAAAAACAGTAATATTTTCTCCATCGCTGCCAAAAACTATACTTCCGTTTAAATCTGTTCGATAAATGTTGACTCCTTGCTCTTTGAGACGGCCGAGTACAGTCTGAGATGGATGGCCAAAGGCATTATCTCTGCCGCAGGAGATCACTCCAATCGAAGGAGAAACCGCCGTCAACCATTCTTGCTGGGTAGAGGTGTCGCTTCCATGATGCCCCACATCCAGCACATTGCTTGGCAGAGCCTGCGCCCAGCGGCAAAGCAGGTCATTTTCCTCTCTTGCTCCACAGTCTCCGGTAAATAAAAAGGAGCACTTGTTATAAACCAGCCGAGAAACAATGGAGTTTTCATTTAAATCCGTTGGATCGCTTTTCACAGGGCCCAGGATGGTAAAGCAAATTTCTTCTCCCAGAAAATAACTATCCCCAGGCCGGGCAGCAGTAATAGAAAGGCCGATTTCCGAAAGCTTGTCCAAAAGATTTTCAAATCCTTGGTCGCTAGGAAGAAGCTCCTTATTTAATTCAGGCATCATAAGTTTTTTGACAGGTAACTTCTCCAACAGATAGGCCATCCCGCCCATATGATCAGAATGAGGATGGGTAATCACCGCAAGATCGAGAGAAGATACGTTTTGGGCCGCAAGATAAGTCAGCAGACGTTCGCTTTGATCCGCTTCTCCTGTGTCAATTAGTACGTTGGCGGTAGGGGTTTTGATTAAAATGGACTTTCCCTGTCCCACATCGATAAAATGCACCTGCAGCTCACCCTGCGCCTGTATCATATCGGTAGAAAGCCCCAGTTTTATGTACAAGGTATTGAGCAGGCGGCCAATCCCATCCGACATGGAAGTTAGGCTCTGTATAGGCCCGCCCAATAGTTGATTGCCGCCCAACACAGCAAAATACAAAGTCACAAGCACCAGGAGGATGATGATTATTTTTAGCAGGGGTAATTTTTTCTTTCCCAAAACTTACCCTCCTCACGAAAGAAAGTCAGCGCTTTCCTTTTTTGGCATATCGGCTGTTTTTTCCGGTTTTAGGGGTGCCTGCGGGCGCCGAACGTCCGCGGCCCCGCCGCCCATAAAAAGCGGGGTCCCTTTGATCTTTACCTTTCTCTTTGGAAGAGCCGCTGTTTTTTTCAGCGCGGACGTTTTTCGCGCCTTGGGCGCGGCCAGCGCTGGAAGCAGCGCCGGCGCCCGCATGGGAACGCTCTGGTGGGATCAGGCAGCCAGGGCCGGAGCCGATTAAATCTTCCCGTCCTGCCTTGTGAAGTGCTGTTGCTACTGCCCGGCGGTTCTCCGGCTTAAAATATTGAAGCAAGGAACGCTGAAGCCACTTTTCTTCTTGGGTAGTGGGTACAAACACTGGTTTTAAGGTGTATGGGTCCAGTCCAGTATAAAACATACAGGTAGAAACCGTGCCTGGGGTGGGATAGAAATCTTGGACCTGTTCTGGACGGATATGATGCTTTTTTAAAAACACCGCCAAATTAACCGCATCTTGTAAAGTGGAGCCAGGATGGGAGGAAATAAGATACGGAACAAGATATTGTTCTTTTCCCACTTCCTTTGTAAGCCGATAAAAACGCTCGGAAAATCTTTCATAAACCTCAATATGAGGTTTTCCCATACAATCCAGCACATTAGGGCTGCAATGCTCAGGGGCAACCTTCAGCTGTCCGCTTACATGAAACTCTATTAATTCCCGCATAAAAGTGTCGTCTTTTTCCAGCATCATATAATCATACCGCAGACCCGAACGGACAAATACTTTTTTTATACCTTTAATAGAGCGCAGCTTACGTAAAAGATCAAGATACTCCCTATGATCCACCACTAGATTAGGACATGGCTTGGGCGCTAAACATTTGCGCTGGGCGCACAGTCCATGGAGAAGCTGTTTATCACAGGACGGCCGCCGAAAGTTAGCGGAAGGGCCGCCTACATCACTGATATATCCTTTAAACCGGGGATTTTTAGTAAAGCTTATGGCTTCATCAATTACTGACTGTTCGCTTCGGCAGGTGACAGTACGCCCCTGATGGAAAGCGATAGAACAGAAATTACAGTTTCCAAAACAGCCCCGGTTATGCATAATGGAAAACTCCACTTCCTTAATGGCGTCTACGCCGCCCATAGCTTCATAAGAAGGGTGGTACATCCGTTCAAAAGGCAGTGCGAACACCCGATCTAATTCTTCCTGAGAAAGAGGTTCCATCGGCGGGGTTTGCACCAGGAAAAGGTTATTTCCTTGCTTTTGAATAATATGCTTTCCACGGATATGGTCCTGTTCTTCTATTTCTGTATGAGTGGCTTTCGCATAGGAAAGCTTATTTTCGCTCACTTTAGCAAAAGAGGCTACCGATACTGCATCGGCAGGCAGACCCAACTGGTCGGTAAGATAACATACGCCCCGGCAGCGCACCTGATCAGCCTGGCCGCCCCCGGCTAAATGCCGGGCGATGACTTCCGTTTGTTTTTCCCCCATGCCAAAGATCAGCAGATCCGCTTTACTGTCCACTAAAATGGATGGCATTACCTTGTCGGCCCAGTAGTCGTAATGAGCAAATCGGCGCATGGAAGCTTCTAAACCTCCAATGACAATGTTAGCGTTGGGATACAGCTCCCGCAGCTTATTGCAGTACACAGTTACCGCCCGGTCAGGCCGCTTTCCCGCCTTTCCGCCGGGTGTGTACGCATCGTTTGAACGGCGGCGTTTAGCGGCGGTATAGTGGGCCACCATACTGTCAATATTTCCGCCGTTTACCCAAAAACCGTATTTTGGGGTGCCAAGTTTCTGGAAATCCGACGGCTTTTGAGGATTCGGCTGGGCGATCATCCCCACCCGATAACCCAAAGATTCCAATAAGCGGGAAACAATAGCGATCCCAAAGCTGGGATGATCCACATAAGCGTCGCCGGTGACACAAATAAAATCAAATTCATCCCAGCCCCGTTTTTTCGCTTCCTGCATGGTCATGGGTAAAAACATAAATTTAAATCTCCTTTAAGAACGAGTAGGGAGAACCGAAAATGGTTCTCCCAAAAAGTTATTCTTCCGAATTAAGCTTCATCTCCAGCCAGCGATCCATAGAAATCAATACCTGACGGGGTTTGCTGCCCTCAAAGGGGCCGACAATTCCTCTGCGTTCCATTTCGTCCACAATCCGGGCCGCCCGGGCATAGCCCAGCTTCAGCCGCCGCTGAAGGAGGGAAGTGGAGGCTTGTCCAGCTTCGATGACACATTCGATAGCAGGGAAGAGCATCTCATCCTCTTCGTTAGGCGCGCCGTCGTTGGAACCATCGCCGGAAGAACCTTTTTTGCCGGAGACCACGTGATTATCGATCTCCTGAGCGATAGATTCATCATAATCCGCAGAACTGTCCGATTTAATAAAGGTGATTACCTTTTCAATCTCTTCATCAGTAACAAAGCACCCCTGTACTCGAAGCGGTTTGGAAGAGCCTACCGGAGAGAAGAGCATATCTCCCCGTCCCAATAGTTTCTCCGCTCCGCCCATATCTAAAATCGTACGGCTGTCCACTTGAGAAGAAACCGCGAAAGCAATGCGGGAAGGAATATTGGCTTTGATAACGCCGGTGATAACATCCACCGATGGACGCTGAGTAGCAATTACCAGATGCATCCCCGCCGCCCTGGCCATTTGGGCAAGACGGCAGATGTAATCCTCAATTTCGTTGGGAGCAGCCATCATTAAATCCGCAAGCTCGTCGATAATGATGACCACCTGGGGCATTTTCGCTAGTCCCTCGGTATGCTCCGCCAGATGATTAAAGGAAGTAATATCGCGCACGCTGTTATCCGCAAACAGTTTATATCGCTTGAGCATTTCCGTAACCGCCCAGCTCAAAGCGCCGGCGGCTTTCTTAGGATCAGTGACCACAGGCACCAAAAGCTGGGGAATACCATTATAAACCCCAAGTTCCACCACCTTTGGATCAATCATCAAAAAGCGGACCTCATCTGGGGTGGATTTATACAACAGACTCATAATAATGGAATTGATACATACCGATTTACCAGAACCGGTAGAACCGGCGATCAGAAGATGGGGCATTTTAGCGATATCCGCGATGGTAATGTTGCCGGCGATATCCCGCCCTAAAGCCACGCTGACGCCGCTTGCGGCGGTCTGAAACTCTTTAGAATCGATAATTTCCCGGATGGAAACCGAACTGATCACCTTATTGGGAACCTCAATACCCACAGCGGCCTTGTTAGGAATAGGAGCTTCAATACGCACGCCGGCCGCCGCCAAATTAAGAGCGATGTCGTCAGCCAGGTTGGTGATCTTGCTAATTTTTACCCCAGCGGAAGGCTGGAGCTCGTATCGGGTAACTGCAGGGCCGCGGGAAATGTCTACGATCCTTGTCTGTACCCCAAAGCTGGACAGGGTATCCACCAAACGCTGGGCGTTGGCCTTCATCTCGTCAGTGATATCCGTATCCGATTTTTTCTTTACCTGGCGAAGCAGACTGACCGGCGGTTTTACATACGCCGGCGCTGGCGCGGCCTGCGCTTCTTTGGCAAGCTCGGCCTGAATTTGCGTGTCCGGTTTGCCTTTGTCCTGGGGCTCGGGCGGAGCCGGCTGCGCGTCTGAGTCGCTAAAATGGAATACGCCGTCCGTTTCTTCTTTCAAAGCCTTTGGAGGAACGGGCGCCCCGGCGCTGTCGTCCGCCTTAAAGGTAAAGCGGCCGGTTTCGGTAGCCGCTTTGCTTACCAACTCGTCAATAGACGGCGGCGGGGCGGGGACAAACTGCATGGGTTCCTGTGCTACGGACAGACTGAATCCTCCTACTTCATGGGGATCGAAATCGTCGTCCAGAGGAATATCAATAGCAAATTTTTGATTTTGGGGAAGAGGCTTGTCCAGGGGAATATCCACAGGGTTATTGGAAACGGCTCCACCCTGTGTTTTTGCTCCGCGACTGACAGGAGCATTATCCAAAGGGATGTCGATAGGAGTGCGCTTGCTTTTATCCAAAGGAATATCTACCGTGCGGGACTGACGCCGCTCCAACTGGTCCGCGTATACCTCTCCCATCTTTTCCACCGGCTTTTTCGCAGCGCGAAGAAGACCGATCAGGGTGCCGCCGGTGATCAGCATAATAAATACAAAGATCAAAAGGATAATAATAATTTTTGCTCCCAGATCCCCGCAGAAATGAAGAAGGGGAAGCCCAGGAACGGCTCCCAACAGACCGCCGTTGTCCAACTGGATTCCCATAAGGAAAATCTCCACAATAGCGTCCAGAAAATTTTCACTCTGAGGAAGGCCCATCTTGAAAATTTGAATAGAACCGCAGAAAAAACAAACCAATAAAGAACAGGTCCACGCCTTGAATTTTACCGGCTTGTCCATGGTTTCAAGGATTGCTATGTAAATTAATTCCGCGGCTACTAAAATAGCTCCCATTCCGAAAAATCCCAGGAGGGTTTTATGAAGCCCGTTCCAAAAGCTTTTTCCCTCAATAAAAACCAGCGCTCCTAAAAATATTCCTATGGCGAACAGGATTACCGCTCGCATTTGTTTTTTTGCCCGCGCCTGCGCCGCATTGCGTTTGCGGGTAGCGGCGGCGTTTTTCCCCCGGGAGGACCCGGAGGAAGAACGGGATGAAGCTGATCTAGATGATTTTGTTGCCATAATAACCTCCAAGGATACAAAATGTAGGGCTTATATCATAAGCTTACAGCGAAGAAAAAAATTGCTGTATCTGATGGCCGGAGACCATCTCAAAAATTCCAAGACATACTGTTAACACACCTAAAGCGATGGTATAATAACCAAAATATTTCAGCTTATTTCCTTTGACAACCCACTGCACCAATTTAATCGCTAAAATTCCAAAAAGGGCAGAGCTGAGAAGTCCGGCGATAACAACGCCTGTAGGTAAGGAGGTCCCTTGCTCCACCGCGTCGCCTACCTCCAAAATAATCGCCCCTAAAACTGCCGGAATCCCTAAAATAAAGGAGTAAGAAACAGCATACGCCTGTTCAAATCCCATCATCATTCCGCTGGAAATCGTAGAGCCGGAACGGGAAATCCCAGGCATGGTTGCGGCCACTTGCGCCGCCCCAACCACCAAAGCGTCTTTTATGCCGGTATTTTTAGCGTTTTTCCACCCTTTGCGGCAGGAGCTGGACATCAAAAGAAGGGTGCCTGTAATTAAAAAGCAGATACCTTCAACTACAATATCATTGTCCTGAGAAAAACGAGCTACTGCATCTTTAAAAAGAAGCATAAGACCCAAAGGAAGGGTGGAGACAATCAGCATCAAAAGCATTCTTCGGGCAGCGGGCATGGTGGAAAAAGAGAACCTGCCCCGGAAGATATCTCCTATCATATAGAAAAATTCCAAAAAAAGCTCTAAGATTGTGCGCCAGAAAACGAGACACACAGCGATTAAGGTTCCCGCATGAAGCAGGATAGAAAACAGAAAGCCGCTGTCCCCGCTGTTCCCGGTAAAATATTGAACTAGAGAAAGATGTCCGGAACTGGACACAGGAAGAAATTCTGTAAGTCCCTGTACAAATCCCTGGAAAATTGCGTCAAAAATGCCCATGGCTAATCCCTCACGTAAGATATGTATTTGCGCGGAAAAATTTTCCGCGCCTTTTGATAATACGAAAACATATCTGCCAATTACTTCAGAGTTTGCCCTGGATTATAATGGGGATCCAGATACATTTTCGGATCGGTGGAAATCAGCCGGGTAACAGTAAATTTCCCCTCCGACTTGGTTCCCTGTATATAACTGTTATTCACTCGTTTATAAGCATATTCCACTGTATTTTCCGCTGGAAGTATATAATCGATAGGGACGATAGAATGAAGAATCATAACCATTCCTCCCCATATTTCATGCTTCGAAACATAGTATCTGTGGCGTCTACCATAGGATTTTCTTCTTTTTTACGTGTTTTCTCAGCACTTTTTTTGCGGGCTGTGTTTTTTTTGCGGGAGGATTTTTCTCTGGGCTGTTCCTCAATCATCTCATACAGTGCTTGGATTACATCGGAAACGCCGCCTAAAGAATCGATCAATCCTTCTTCCACTGCCGCCTGCCCGTCCAGGACGGTTCCTACGTCCATCACCAACTCGTCCTTGTTCATCATCAGCTGGCGGAAACGATCGGCGGAAATTTTGGAATTGTCCGTAACAAATTTTACAATCCGTTCCTGCATTTTGTCAAAATAGCTTAGCGTCTGGGGAACGCCCAATACCAACCCGTTCATCCGCACCGGATGTACTGTCATAGTAGCGGAAGGCACGATAAAGGATTTACGGGCGCTGCACGCCAGCGGGACGCCAATTGAATGACCGCCGCCCAACACCAGCGAAACCGTAGGCTTTTTCATTCCAGAAAGCAGTTCGGCAATAGCAAGCCCTGCCTCCACATCTCCCCCCACCGTATTCAAAATAACCACCAAACCTTCAATAGACGGGTCCTGCTCCACTGCCAGAAGCTGGGGAATCACATGTTCGTATTTTGTGGTTTTATTTTGGGCAGGCAGAATATAGTGGCCTTCAATTTGACCGATAATGGTCAAACAGTGGATGATATGTTTTCCTTTTTTAGCAGTGATCCCGCCGGTTTCGATGATCTGCTGAGTTTGTTCGTTGGCTGCCTGTTCGTTGTTTTCATCCTGGTTTTCTTCGTTTTTACCTTGGGTTGCCGCATCGTTTTCTTCATCAAATTTACTCAAGCCGTCTACCTCTTTCTATGAGATTTTACAGCTTTATTTTTGACGAATATGCATAATTTATACTCTTGTTTACTGGGCGTATTAACACATAATAATTATATCAGTAAACGATCAAAAGTCAAACATCGCCCACCGCATTCTTCGACGAAAAAAGGCTTTGACCATGGTCAAAGCCTTTGAAAAAATGATATATTTAATAATTGCTGAGTCCTTTTAAAGATTCGTCATTGACAATCCATTCATCCGCTACATTAATTACCCGAAAATTTTCTTTATCGTCCCGGACAATTACTGTGGCAATCCCGGCGTTGATAATTAAACGAGTACACATAGAACAGGGGACCGCCCCTTGTACATACTCGCCGGTGTCACATTCTTTCCCCACCAGATACAAGGTCGATTTAAGCATGTCCGTACGGGAAGCGTGAATGATGGCGTTAGCCTCCGCATGGACCGAACGGCACAGTTCATACCGCTGGCCGCGGGGAATATTTAGTTTCGCCCGGGTGCAATAGCCCAGGTCACAACAGTTTTCCCTGCCCCGAGGAGCGCCCACATAACCGGTAGAAACAATCTGATCGTTCTTTACAATAATCGCCCCGAAATTCCGGCGCAAACAGGTGCCTCGTTCAAGTACTGTTTCAGCAATATCTAAATAATAATTGATTTTATCCCGTCTTGTCATATTGGCACACATCCTTTATAATAAGTAAAACCAGGTTACATGGTGATTAAATACAGTTTACTATAATCCGACAGAATATGCAACCAGTTGTCAAAATTTTACATTATGTAATAAAATGAGGTTAATATACCAATGGAAAATCTTTCTAATATCAACGTCATTAAAGATCTCATGACCCGTCATGGGGTTGAGTTTTCCAAAGCCTTGGGACAAAATTTTCTGATTAACCCGTCCGTCTGCCCCAAAATGGCTGAAATGGGCGGCGCGGAAAAGGGAGTGGGTGTGATTGAGATCGGCGCTGGGGTAGGTGTGCTTACTGCTGAACTTGCTCGGCGGGCCCAGAAGGTGGTTTGCATCGAAATCGATCAGCGGCTTTTGCCCATATTAGAAGAAACCTTGGCCGAATTTGATAATGTAGAAATTATCAACGCCGATGTAATGAAAGTGGATCTTCCTGCTTTGATTAAGGAAAAATTTTTAGGGATGGATGTAGTGGTTTGCGCAAATCTTCCTTATTATATTACCTCACCGATTATTATGAACCTGCTGGAACAAAGGCTTCCGATAAAATCCATCACGGTAATGGTTCAGAAGGAAGCGGCTCAGCGGTTATGTGCCCGGGCGGGAACCAGGGATGTGGGAGCCGTGAGCATTGCGGTACAATATTATAGTGAACCCAAAATACTATTCCCGGTTTCCCGGGGATCGTTTATGCCTTCGCCGGATGTGGATAGCATGGTGATCCGGTTGGATATCCGCACTGCGCCGCCGGTGAGCGTCCAGGAAGAAGATACCTTCTTCTGCGCGGTCAAGGGCGCATTTTCAATGCGCCGAAAGACAATTTTGAATTGTCTTTCCGCTTCGTTTAGCCTGCCTAAAGACAGGCTAAGCGAAGCGCTTGGCCGCGCGGGGGTACCCGCTTGCAGCAGGGCGGAGCAGTTAAGTCTGGAGCAGTTTGCGGCAATCAGCGACCAGCTTACGCGGATGAAAGAAAAATAAAAGAAGGAGCGGCATTGCCGCTCCTTCTTTTATTTTTCTTCCCCATCGGAATAATATTCGTTGATCTGATAACACAAAGTCATCAAGCTGTCGCCCAAATGAACATTTTCCACCACTGCGTCCTCAAACGCCAAAGATAGGTCGTAGTGGGAAAAATTCCAGAAGCACTTGACCCCCGCGGACATTAACCTCTCCACCGTTTCATGGGCTGCTTCCTTAGGAATACAAAGGATCGCCGCCTTAGGCTTGCGTTCCCGGCAAAAATCCTCCAAATAAGTGCTGTTGGCAACGGTCAGACCTTTAATCTGCTGGCCTACCACCGTAGGATTGTTATCAAAAATACCAATTAAATGCAACCCTCTGGCTTCGAAATCCATATGCTTTGCAATCGCTCGTCCCAAATTACCAGCGCCCAGCAAGATAATAGTATAATTATTATTCAGTCCCAGGATATTGCCGATTTCCTTATGAAGAGCGGCCACATTATATCCATACCCCTGCTGTCCGAAGCCGCCGAAACAGTTCAAATCCTGACGGATTTGAGATGCGGTCAACCGCATCAACTGAGCTAATTCTCTGGAAGAGATGCGAGTAACGCCTTTTTCCAGCAAGTCGCCCAGAAACCGGTAATATCTTGGCAGCCGCTTGATTACCGATAAAGAAACTCCTTCGTGTTTAGGCATATGTAACAACCTTTCTTAATCCATCCAGTCTTAATTAAAGGCGTTCGATGGTATCCATTACGTAATTTCCAAACTGTTCACAGGTAGCGCCGGTATCACGGCCGGTTACTATGAGTTTTTTCTCCTCATACATGCAGACATCCAACGCTCTTTCCAACTCGTCAGCCTGTTTCTGATAACCGATATGGCTCAGCAGAAGTACGGCGGCACGAAGCATGGAACAGGGATCCGCATATTTGTCACGGCCTTCTGAAACCATGCGTGGGGCGGAGCCATGAATCGCTTCAAACATAGCATATTTTTTGCCGATATTAGCGCTTCCTGCAGTACCTACGCCTCCCTGGAATTCAGCGGCTTCATCTGTGATGATATCACCGTACAGGTTGGGCAGGATAAATACTTTAAAGTCACGCCGACGTTTCTGGTCAATGAGCTTTGCGGTGCAAATATCAATATACCAGTCGTCAGTGATAATTTCCGGATACTCTTGGCCGATGTTCTGACAAAGCTTTAAGAACTTACCATCGGTAGTTTTTACAACATTGGCCTTGGTGATAATGGAAACCCGTTCTTTTTTATTTTTCCGGGCAAAATCGTATGCTAAGCGGGCAATACGTTCAGTGCCTTCCGTAGTGCAAAGCACAAAATCAAAAGCCACGTCTTGGTCAACATTGACGCCACAGGAACCTAAGGTATAAGCGCCCTCGGTATTCTCCCGGAAGAAGGTCCAATCAATCCCCTGATCCGGAACCTTTACCGGACGCACATTGGCGAACAAATCCAATTCTTTTCTCATAGCGACGTTGGCGCTTTCAATATTAGGCCAAGGATCACCGGCGCGGGGAGTGGTGGTAGGGCCCTTTAAGATCACATGGCATTTTTTCAGCTCTGCCAACACATCGTCCGGGATCGCTTTATTGTGTTTTACACGATTTTCAATGGTAAGACCGTCGATTGTACGGAATTCTACCCGGCCCTTTTTCACCTCATCCGCCAGCATATGCTCTAATACACGGGCGGCCTCATGGGTGATTACCGGCCCGATTCCATCGCCGCCGCACACCCCAATGATAATTTTGTCCAGCTTTTCATAATCGACAAATTCCTTTTGAGCTTTGATCCGTTCGTTTCTTTCCAGCTGCACCTTCACAAGCTCTGCGAATTTATCGGCAGCCTGCTGAATTTTATCCGACAAAACAAATACCTCCCAGTCGAATGTAAATAATATGTAATCATAACTGTGATAATTTTATAACATGCAGGGAGAATTGTCAATTAAAAACCTTGTGAGAACAAAACCAGATAAATTTATCAGGAGGGAAAGGAGCTGGAATTTTCAAAAAGGATAAGCAGCTGCTGAATCTTCCTTTTTGCCAGGGCCAGCCTGCGGGTGACAGTGGTACGGTGGATGCCGCATCTTCGGGCGATTTCGCCGATCCCCAGCCCTTGCAGATAATGCATAGTCAAAGTGTCCTGGAGGGAACTGGGCATAGTTTCAATGGCATTGTATACCAGACTGCGGTAAATCTCCCGGCGTTTGTAGTTGTTAAAGCCAGAAAGAGGCGCCATCGTCTCCACCAGATGCTGAAAATTATCTGTTTTCCAAAGAATGGACTTATTTTCCCTATTAAACAAGCGGACTCCTCCTAGCTGATATAATAATTGTTCAGATATCCCATAATGGTGCGCACATCCTGGAGTTCGGCATACATAGTTTCAATACGTTTTTGTAGCTTGAATACCTCCAAACCCCTGGCACACGCCAATTCCCGCTTGAGAACTTCCAGTCGCTCCTGCAAATCATCGGCAGTCTGACGATACTGCAGCGCCAATTGTTCAATATTCATACACATCTCCTCCTACATTATACAAAATGTGTTATTTCGATCTTTAATTACAAAGTATCACACAAAACGTGTGATGTCAACAAATAAAACATGATTTTTAGAGAATATTATTGATTTTGAACACGACTTGTGTTATTGTAGTGTTGGGGTGATAAGGATGCTAGGAGAAAGACTGAAAGCTCTGCGCAAAAGCCGAAAAATGACTCAAGAAGACGTTGCCAAGGCTCTTGGCCTCTCGAAAAGCACGGTGGGGATGTATGAGCAGGGGCGCAGGCAGCCGGATAACAACAATCTGGCCGCTTTGTGCAAGCTGTTCTGCGTATCCAGCGACTATTTTTTATTGGACGGCCCCGTGTCCAATGGAAATCCTTTGCCTCAGGACAATACCGATTTAAATGAAATTATTCATGATTTTCGTGACCGGCTGCTTCGGCAGGAAGGGTTGATGTTTAACGGAATCCCTTTGAGCGAAAATGAGATTGTACAGGTGGTCAGCGCTATTGAAGTGGGCGCTATGGTCGCCGTGAATAAAATAACCTCCCCTGGCGCTAAGCAAACTCCTACCGACAGAGAAGAAGGGGAGGCATTGGTCAGGAAAGGACATAATGATGACGACTATTAAGGAGATGGCCGCGTCCCTTGTGGAAAGGTATGCTACCAACGACCCAAAGCAGCTCTGTCAGTATCTGAATATCGAAGTGCTGAACGTAGAACTGCCTATGAATGTAAAAGGTTTTTATTCTTATCTTTTTGGAATGCAGTTTATCTATCTCAACTGTGCCCTCACTTTAGAGGAGCAAAGAGTGGTCTGCGCTCACGAGTTGGGTCATGCGTTGCTTCATTCCCGGCAGAATTCTTTGTTTCTTTTAAAAAACACGGATTTTGTTTCTAATCGCTTTGAGCGGGAAGCAGATATTTTCAGCGGATACCTGCTTTTGGATAAGGATACGATCCGTGAGAGCCGCTATTACAACTGGACGGTCCAGCAGCTTGCTGCCTATACCGGGCTTTCGGATAAGATTGTTGAGTACTGCTGCAAAAACTGAAAAAAGCCCCCGGCCTGAGCCGGGGGCTTTTTTGTGTTTATTAAACGTTGAAACGGAACAGAACTACATCGCCATCCTTAAAGACATACTCTTTGCCCTCCGAGCGGACAAGGCCTTTTTCCTTGGCGGCAGCCATAGAGCCGCAGGCCACCAGATCGTCGTAAGAGATGACTTCCGCGCGAATAAATCCTTTTTCAAAATCGCTGTGAATTTTTCCGGCGGCCTGGGGAGCTTTTGTGCCGTTGGTAATGGTCCAGGCACGGACTTCTTGCTTTCCGGCGGTCAGATAGGAGATTAGGCCCAGAAGAGAATAGCTGGCCTTAATCAGACGATCCAGACCGGATTCAGAAAGCCCCAGATCAGAGAGAAACAAGAACTTGTCCTCCTTGGGCATGTCAGAAATTTCCTCTTCAATTTTAGCGCAGATGGGAACGACGAGGGTGTTCTCCGCCTGAGCAATTTCACAAAGTTCGCGATAATACTTGTTTTCCTTGATATCCCCTATAAAATCTTCTTCGCTCATATTGGCCACATAAATGACCGGCTTGGAAGAAAGCAGCGGCATCTCATCAATCACCGCTCTTTCCTCTTTGGTACATTCAAATCCCCGGGCGGACTTTCCCTCCTCCAGGAAGGTTTTCAGACGCTCGAGCAGCTCTGCCTGGCCCGCTAAGCTGCGGTCGCCTTTTGCAGCTTTTTTGGTGCGGTCGATCCGGCGCTCTACAATATCGATATCGGAAAAAATCAGCTCCAAATTGATCGTCTCCACATCCCGGCGGGGACCGATCTCTCCGTCTACATGGACGATCTCGCTGTCCTCAAAACAGCGCACCACATGAATAATCGCGTCCACTTCCCGGATATGGGAAAGAAACTTATTTCCAAGCCCCTCCCCTTTGGAGGCGCCCCGCACCAACCCGGCAATATCCACAAATTCAATGACAGCAGGCGTATATTTATCCGGATCGTACATTTTTGCCAATACATCCAGCCGTTCGTCCGGCACAGAAACCATCCCTACATTTGGCTCAATGGTGCAAAAAGGATAGTTGGCAGACTGCGCGCCCGCATTGGTGATAGCGTTGAATAAGGTGGATTTTCCCACATTGGGAAGCCCAACAATGCCGAGTTTCATGGCGTTACCTCCATTATATAGGATATATCAATTTATTTACTGCAAGTTAAGCTGATGCAAACTGGCCCGCCGGGACTTGCCGGCGGAAGAGACCGTTTCCTATTATACATAGTTTACAAACAATAAACAAGCCTTTTCCTCAGTGGTATTCGCGATAAATTTAAGATAATTTCAAAAAACATTCACTTTTCTACATGACAATATTGTATAATAGTGGTATATTATCTAATAACAGACAATATAGATCAAGGAAGTAACGAAAACGGGGGTAAAAAAGATGTCGATGGGGAAAATACTCATAGTGGACGACGATAAGAACATCTGTGAATTGCTGCGGCTGTACCTGGAAAAAGAGGGCTATGCACTAGCAATTGCAAATGATGGAGAAGAAGCGCTGGTGAAATTTTCTGCGGAGAACCCGGATCTGGTACTTTTAGATATTATGATGCCGAAATTGGACGGCTGGCAGGTATGCCGTGAAATCCGGAAAAAATCCAACTGTCCGATCATTATGATCACTGCGAAAGGCGAAACCTTTGATAAGGTGTTGGGCCTGGAGCTTGGGTCGGATGATTATGTAGTAAAGCCCTTTGACGCGAAAGAGGTCGTGGCCCGCATCAAGGCGGTGATGCGCCGTACTGGTAAAAATGCCAATGAGAGCGACGCGAAAGAAGTAGTGTATGACAAACTGGTGGTCAACATGACCAAATATGAGCTGAAGGTGGATGGCAAGGTGGTGGATACGCCGCCGAAAGAATTGGAGCTTTTATTCCATCTGGCGAGCAATCCTAACCGGGTATATACCCGCGACCAGCTGTTGGACGAGGTATGGGGGTTTGAGTATTACGGCGATTCCCGTACGGTGGACGTTCACATTAAGCGTTTGCGCGAGAAGCTGGAAGGGGTTTCCGATCAGTGGTCGCTGAAAACAGTTTGGGGCGTCGGCTACAAGTTTGAAGTAAAAGAATAAGAAAGAGCGCAGGCGGGTGTTTCATCCGCCTGCTTTTGTAGGAATGGTGATACCATGCAAAAAACCTTATTTTCAAAATATTTTGCGCTTTGCTCGTCTATTATCCTGCTGAGCATCACAATTTTGGGCGCGGTGCTGCTTGCGTTTGCCTCCCAGTATTTTAAGCAGGATAAATACCGCCTTTTAGAATATAACGCTCAAAAAGCGGTTCAGCTTACTTATACTGATTTTCGCAACAATAATTTTTATTATGTAGATCCCAAAGAAATCCTTCCCAGCTATAGCATCCTGGCGGACGCAATTGAAGCGGATTTCTATCTGGTCAATACCCAGGGGGAGATGCTTTTGTTCGCAGGGGCGTCCAAGTCGGATTATAACGAAGTGAATATCAGCGAAAGTATTATTAACTCTGCCATCAACCAGGGGGAATACCAGGAACTGGGCAAGATGTCCGGGATGTATACCACCGGGCATTATACAGTAGGTATTCCCATTGTAACAGAACTGGGGCAGCCCGCGGGGGTAATCTTTGCTTCTACTCCCGCTACCAGTTTGACGGAGTTTTTGTCTGAAATATTCAAGATGTTTATTGTCAGCGCCCTGGCGGTGCTTATTTTATCCTTTGTAGCCATTTACTTTGTGACATTGGGAATGGTCAAGCCCTTGCGCAGAATGGTGAAGGCGACTCAGAGCTTCTCCAAAGGGGATTTCACTATACGAGTGCCGGTGGAAAGCTACGATGAGATCGGACAGCTTGCCATTGCTTTTAACAATATGGCATCTGACCTGGCTTCTTTGGAATCCGTGCGGCGGTCGTTTACCGCGAATGTGTCCCATGAACTTCGCACCCCAATGACTACGATTGGCGGATTTATTGACGGAATTTTAGACGGAACCATTCCAGAAGAAAAAAGATCCTTTTATTTAAATATCGTATCTCAAGAGATAAAGCGGCTGTCGCGGCTGGTGAAATCCATGCTGAATATCGCCCGGATTGAAGCGGGGGAGATGCAGATCAAACCGGATTTGTTTGACGTTCACGATACGGTGTTGCAGACGGTGTTTACCTTTGAGACCGCTATTGAAGGAAAGCATTTGGAAATTCGGGGCCTGGATCATGAAAAAGTCATGGTGGAAGCGGATCCGGATCTTATTCACCAGGTGGTTTATAACCTGATTGAAAACGCGGTAAAATTTGCTAACGACGGAGGATATTTAGAGTTTACCTACTGGGATGACGATACCTCCAATTATGTGGGAATTAAAAATAGCGGGGACGGGATTTCAAAAGATGAAATTCCCCATGTGTTCGATCGTTTCTATAAGACAGATAAATCCCGCAGCCAGGACAAAGGCGGGGCAGGACTTGGCCTTCATATTGTCCGCTCTATTATCAATCTTCACGGCGGAGAAATTATTGTGCGCAGTGTAGAAAATGAATATTGTGAATTTGTGTTTACCATTCCAAAACCTAATGGAAAAGCCGGTTCCAAGGCACTAGGCGGAAAAAATAAGAAGAAGGAAATACTTCTTCCATAAAAACTTCAAAAATTGTTAAACTGGAAAAGGGAAATCTTTTTAAACCCCGTTTATTTTATTGTAACAATTAATAGATATACTAAGCACAGTGAGACAAATAATCCCATAGTATGGAGGTTTATGATATGAGTGAGAACAATATGGACAACAAAAATAATGAAAATTTACAGAACAGCACCCCAAACAATAACGAGCCGCTGAACGGTGGGGAAAACAACAATTTTCAAGGGCGTTGGGACATGCCTGCGCACAATGGACAGGAGTATCAGCCGCCTTATGGCGACAAAGATTATCAGGCGTCCCAGCAGCCGCCTCAGGAAGAACTGCACAGCCTGCATCCTCAGCAGTACAGTACGCAAACCGGCTGGCAGGCAGGTAGCGGGGCATCTTCCAATAAAAATTTCGAAAAGGATTCTTATCGTTGGAATTTTTCCGATTACGAAGCCGCGCAGACGGTAAAACCTAAAAAACGCCGCAAAGGCGTAGTGGTTTTTGCAGTTGTTATGAGCTGTATACTGGTATTTGGGTTGGCGTCCATTGTAGGCGTGGCCACTTATCATATGGTAGCGAAGAATAACGCCCCGGTAGACGATACTCCCTCGGTACAGGTGCCGGCCAGCGATCTGCCCAGCATTGAACTGCAGGATAAACCCCAGACAGAGGAAACCCCGTCGGTGGATGGCAAACTCACCACAGAGCAGATTGTGGAAAAGGTAGAACCCTCGGTAGTGGGTATCGTTACTTATATGAATTATCAGAACTACCAGGCCTCCGGCCAAGGCAGCGGCATTATTATGCGAGAAGACGGTTATATTGTAACCAATGCCCATGTGGTAGCTGACGCCGCGGGAATTAAAGTGATCCTCAGCAACGGGGAAGAATATGAGGCCCGGGCAGTTGGCATTGATAATAAAGTAGACGTAGCGGTTATTAAGATTGAGGCGGAAGGTTTGACTGCCGCGGAGTTTGGAAATTCCGATCAGGTAAAGGTAGGAGAAAAGGTAATTGCTATCGGAACCCCGCGTTCTATGGATTTTGCGGGTACCGTAACCCAGGGAATTATCTCCGGCCTGAACCGCACCATTACCGCGGACAGCCAGTATACCTACTCCAATTTGCTTCAGACCGACGCGGCTATCAATCCGGGAAATTCCGGCGGCGCGCTGGTAAACGAATATGGACAGGTGATTGGGATCAACTCGGCAAAAATTGTAACCCAGACTTATGAAGGCATTGGTTTTGCTATCCCAAGCAATGAGATTAAACCGATTGTAGACGATTTAATTCAATACGGCCATGTGACCGGCAGGGTAAAACTAGGCATCGTGGCAAGCCCGGTAGACGAAGTTCTTGCCCGCATGAACGGCTGGCCGACGGGCCTTTTGGTTCAGTCTACGGAAGAAGGTTCCGATATTTCCCAAAAAGGCGTGGTTCCTGGGGATATTATCACCAAGGCGCAGGATCAGGATTTGGATGGTTTCCAGAGTCTGAAAGATGTGATTGATGACATGAATCCAGGGGATACGGTGGATTTGGAGGTTTATCGTCCCAGCGCCACTACTGGCGGCAAAGGCAGATTCTTTAATGTTTCCGTAGCTCTGATGGAGGACACCAGCAGCGGCACCCCAAGCCAGCAGCCGTCGGAAAATTACAGTCAGCAGCCAGAAACTCAGGATCCCAGTCAAATTCCAGGCGGATTTGATAGTTATGAAGATTTCTTCAATTACTTTTTCCAATAAAAAATCCCAGCAAAAGGATATTTTGCGCCGGACAGTGTCCGGGCAAGGTTTCGCTTTTGCGAAACCTTGGGATGCACTTTGCAGCCAGCGCCTGAAAACGCAGAGCGTTTTGCCGCCAGGGGCGGGAGGAAATCTTCGATTTACCAAGGCGCGGCTATAAAAAATCCCAGCAAAAGGATGTTTTGCGCCGGACAGTGTCCGGGCAAGGTTTCGCTTTTGCGAAACCTTGGGATGCACTTTGCAGCCAGCGCCTGAAAACGCAGAGCGTTTTGCCGCCAGGGGCGGGAGGAAATCTTCGATTTACCAGGGCGCGGCTATAAAAAATTATATTAGAAAGACAAGCCGCCATTCTTTTGTGGCGGCTTGTTTTTTTAAAGAAAAAATAGTAATATTTGATTAAAGCAAGCCCCTTGATAATAGTTTGGTAATAAATATAGAGTATAATTAGACTGACAAAGCAGAAAACTATTCATTTATAGAAGGAGTCAGCACATGGAAAGCAAAACGCCGTCCGTCTACACAACTCTTGTGTTGGTCACCGACCAGTTTGAATGTGAAAGAATCATAAAAGCGGGCAGGGTCATTGCCGATTTAAGCAAAACCTCCTATGCCGTGCTGAGTGTAATGCATACCGGCGCTCGGACGAATCCTGCGGCGCTGGAGCACCTTTTCAGCGTAGCGAAAGAATATGACGCGGAGATGACGATTACCTTTTCAGATAATCCGAAAAGCACGATAATGCATTTTATCCGAGATAATAAAGTAATTAATGCGATCACCGGAATCCCCGGCGGGGAAGATTCTATCCTGGTAAAAATGTGGAAGAAACTGCTTAACGTTACGTTTTTTACCGTTGGCCGCAATGGAGAGCTCCACGAAGTGATCGATAGGGAATACCACCCGGTGAATATCAATATATAAGGTGGAACAAGGATGAATATTATTGTAAAACAAATAGAGTTTAAAAGTACCAATGGGGAGAACACCATTTTTGGATGGATATATACCCCGTCGGAGGGACTGCGGGGAATTGTCCAGATCTGCCATGGTATGGCGGAACATATGGGCCGGTATCATGAATTTATGCGCACTCTCGCGAAAAATGGATATGTCGCCTGCGGAATCGATCAGGTGGGCCACGGCCGTTCGGTCATGGATCAAAATGGGTACGGCTTTTTTGGAAAACAGGAAGGCTTTAAGACCTTAGTGGACGATCAGTTTAAATTTAATAAGATTGTGCGCAGTGAAATTCCCAATTTAAAATGTGTGCTGTTGGGACACAGTATGGGATCGTTTGTAGCGCGGATGTATGCCTGCAAGTATTCTCAGACGATCAGTGGGCTGATTATCTGCGGTACAGCAAAAAGTGGGATGAAAATTGATCTGGCGATACAAGCGGCTAATCATTCTATGAAACGCAACGGCGCGGCTTTTGCGGATGCGGGCCTGAATCGGTTGGTATTTGGCAGTTTTAACGACAAGTTTAAACCGGCAAAAACAAAGTTTGATTGGCTGTCCCGGGATATGGAAATGGTGCAGAGATATATTGATGACTCCAAATGCGGATTTGTTTTTACCAGTTCTGCGTTTCACGACCTGTTTGTTTTGATCAGCAAGGCAAACGACCGGCGGTGCTTTACCATCACGCCTAAATCCATGCCGATCTATATTATTTCTGGCACTATGGATCCGGTAGGAGATTTTGGAAAAGGACCTACTTCGGTGTACAACCGGTATGTAAAGGCCGGAGTGGAGGACATTGAAATGGCGCTTTATGAAGGAGCGCGGCACGAGCTGCTCAATGAGCTTAACCGCCAGCAGGTAGCGGAAGACATCCTGCGCTGGCTGGGAGCCAGAATACAGCCTCCGGAGCCGCTTTCTCCAGCGGACAAAGGAGTGTCCTGGCCAGGTTCGGATATGATGCCAAATGAATAAAAAAAGCGGATGAGTAAAACTCATCCGCTTTTTATTATGGGAACAAAGGTTAGGCTTTGTTTTTATCCATCAGCTCAACGACTTCCGCGAAGAACTTGAACAGGAAAGAGATCGCCAGCATAGCAATCAGATAAAGAAGCAGAGACGGAGCGGTCATCAGCAGGGCAATCCCCCAGCCTTGCTGCATAGCGCTCATATTTACATAGTAAAGCTGAAACGCGGTAAATATTACTGTCAAAGCAAGCAGAACCCAAAAAACAATATTCAGAGCCTTGGCGGTTTTGTTCGTATAATGTGAGGGCTTCTTTTCTGAAGAAGGCTCCTCGGGACAACTTACCACCACATCTTCGCCCTGTGTGAGCTCTTGGGTTTCCGTTACTTCGGTTTCCGGGGTATTGTTGACATCACTCATTTTTACATCCTCCTGAATTTATTAAAAATAAAAACAACAAAAACAATTGACTTTTGCATCATACCATAAATTTCGCAACGGGTAAAGGCGGTTATTCATACAGACCGCAAGAAAGATAGCGCTCTCCTCCGTCCGGAAGAAGGGCCACGATGAGTTTATCCTGGTTTTCTTCCTGACAAGCCAGCTGCGCGGCGGCGGCAATGGCCGCCCCAGAAGAAATCCCAACTAACAGACCATCGGTTTTTCCTACCTCTCTAGCGGCGGCAAAAGCCTGAGCGGTAGATACGGTTACCACCTGATCCACCATCTTTAAATCCAGATTTTTTGGGACAAATCCGGCGCCGATTCCCTGGATACCATGAGCGCCTGCTACCCCTTTAGAAACCACAGGGGATTCCTGGGGCTCCACGCCGATTACCTGTATGGCTGGGTTTTCCTCTTTCAGCGCCCGGGCTACGCCAGTAATGGTACCGCCAGTGCCAAAGGCGGAGACAAAATAATCGATTCTGCCGTCGGTGTCCATAAGGATTTCCTTGCCGGTGGTAGCTTCATGGATCGCCGGATTAGCAGGGTTCTCAAACTGGCCGGGAATAAAGGTGCTGGGATAGGACATAGCAAGCTCCTTGGCCTTTTCAATAGCGCCGGCCATCCCGGCCGCGCCGTCGGTCAGGACCAGCTCCGCGCCCAAAGCCGTCAGCAGGGTGCGGCGTTCCTGGCTCATCGTCTGCGGCATGGTGAGGATCAGACGATACCCCCGCGCCGCGCACACAAACGCAAGTCCAATACCGGTATTTCCGCTGGTAGGCTCGATGATTACCGTATCCTTGGTAATCTTTCCGTTTTTTTCGCCGTCTACAATCATAGCGAAAGCGGGACGGTCCTTCGCGGAACCGAGAGGATTAAAATATTCCAATTTTACAGCCAGGCGACCTTTTAAATGATGGGCGGCGCTGTAATTGGTAAGATACATCATAGGGGTGGAACCAATGAGCTGTGTGAGATCTTTTTTAATATTCATGAAAATACTCCTTACATTATAATGTCAAATTATGAGTTAAATGTGAAACCAATGTAAATAGTTTTCCCTCTTGGAAAAGATTGGAATACCAGTAGTGTGCCCCAATGCAGATGGCGAAAAACAGGGGATGGATGAACATTTTGTCATGTAAAGAAAATCTCCTTGACATCTTAGAAAGGCTTGTGTATAATACTCAAGGAGGAAACGTGTAAAGTAAAATACTTTACATTTGGGAGGTAGGCTTGTGGCAAAGAATTTGGATATTTCTATTTTATTGGACTTCTATGGGGATATGCTGACGGAAAAACAGCGCAACGTAGTAGAGCTCTATTATAATGAAGATCTGTCACTGGCTGAAATCGCGGTCCACAGCCAAATTACCCGGCAGGGGGTAAGGGATTCCATCAAACGGGCGGAAGGTATTCTGCTGGATTTGGAACAGCGGCTGGGCCTGGCCAAAAAGTTTCGTCAAATTCAAAATGGCTTGGATCAGATTGTTGCTGACGCGCGCTATATAAATGATTATAACAGCCGTTTTGGCACTTTTAAAGAAATTTCTGAAAAAACCGAGGAAATTATTCGTATTGCCAACAGTATAAATGACTAATTACTTTATTTTATAAAAGATAGGTGGTGAACCTTCATGGCCTTTGAAGGACTTTCTGATAAGCTTTCCGCGGTTTTTAAAAAGATGCGCGGCAAAGGAAAGCTCAAAGAGGCGGATATCAAGGAGGCTATGCGTGAGGTTCGCATGGCGCTGCTGGAAGCGGACGTCAACTATAAGGTAGCCAAGGAATTTGTTGCCAAAGTGACGGAAAGAGCGGTAGGGGACGAGGTTTTGGAAAGCCTGACGCCGGCCCAGCAGGTAATTAAAATAGTAAACGACGAGCTGACTTCCCTGATGGGAGAAACAGGCGCCCGGATTAACTTTTCCAGCAAACCGCCGACGATTGTGATGATGTGCGGTTTGCAGGGGTCCGGTAAGACCACCCATTCGGCAAAGTTGGCCTTACACTTCAAAAATCAGGGAAAGCGCCCGCTGCTGGTTGCCTGCGACGTGTACCGTCCGGCGGCTATCGACCAGCTCAAGGTGGTGGGGGCAAAGGTAAATGTCCCGGTATTTGAGATGGGGCAGGCAAACCCAGTGGAGATCGCTAAGAAGGCGGTGAGCCACGCGAAAGATTACGGCAATGATCTGGTAATTTTGGATACGGCGGGGCGCTTGCATATTGATCAGGTGCTCATTGAGGAGCTGCAGAACATCAAGGCTCAGGTTTCTCCTCAGGAAATCCTTTTGGTTATCGATTCCATGATCGGCCAGGACGCGGTCAACGTAGCTTCCAGTTTTAATGAAGCGCTGGGAATCGACGGCGTCATCCTGACAAAATTGGACGGTGATACCCGCGGCGGCGCGGCGCTGTCTGTGCGCGCGGTTACTGGAAAGCCGATTAAATTTGTAGGTATGGGTGAAAAGCTGGAGGATTTGGAACCATTTTATCCAGATCGTATGGCTTCACGAATTCTGGGAATGGGTGATGTGCTGACTCTGATCGAGAAAGCTCAGACCGAGCTGGATGAAAAACAGGCTCTGGAAATGGCCCAGAAAATGAAGCAAAACTCCTTTGATTTTAACGATATGCTCTCCCAGATGCAGCAGCTAAAAAAGATGGGGCCTCTGAGCAGCGTATTAGGTATGATTCCTGGAGTGGCAGGCAAGCTGAAGGAAGAGGACGCCGAGCAGGGAGAAAAGCAATTGCAGCAGGTGGAAGCGATTATCCAGTCTATGACAGCAGCGGAGCGGGAAAAGCCCTCGCTGATTAATCCCAGCCGCAAACGCAGGATTGCTGCGGGAAGCGGGACCAGGGTGGAGGACGTAAATCGACTGATCCGCCAGCACGAACAGATGCAGAAAATGTTTCGGCAGATGTCCGGCGGCTCCAAAAAAGGCAAGCGCCGTAAAATGCCCTTTAATATAGGGGGAATGGGCGGCATGCCGGGAATGCCGTTTTAAAAATAAGGGTCCATTCCGGGGCAGTTCCGGTTGACTATAGAATACAAAAAGAAAAATTATGGGAACAAATTCATAGGAGGTGACAGTAATGGCTGTTAAAATAAGACTGAGAAGAATGGGTGCGAAAAAGGCCCCCTTCTACCGTATTGTTGTTGCGGATTCCCGTTATCCAAGAGACGGCAGATTTATCGAAGAGGTAGGATACTATGATCCGACCAAAGACCCTTCCGTAATCAAGATTGATGCGGAAAAAGCGAAAAAATGGCTTTCCAACGGCGCCCAGCCTACTGATACAGTAAAAGCACTGCTGAAAATTGAAGGCGTGCTGTAAGTATGGAGGGAATCATTTTGGATAAGCTGATAGTTACCATAGCCCAGGGCCTTGTGGAAGATAAGGCCGCGGTCAACGTAACGGTGGACGAGCCCAATGAAGAGGGAATCATCGTTTATCATCTTCATGTCGCCGCTGACGATATGGGACGCGTGATCGGAAAACAAGGGAGAATAGCTAAGGCTATTCGCACCGTAGTCAGAGCAGCAGCCAACAAAGCAGATAAGAAAGTTGCTGTCGAAATCGACTAACTGTAAGCATGGCTGCCGCAAAAGCGGCAGCCTTACTTTTTCCAAACCATTAGGGCCGCGGCGTCGGCCGGAAAGGGAACCAATGAAAAAACAGTTTCTTGAATGCGGGAAAATAGTGACCACCCATGGAGTAAAAGGAGAAGTCAAAGCGGAGCCTTGGTGTGATACGCCGGACTTTTTGCTGGACTTTAACACGCTATACCTGGACAAAGGCACGCTGGCGATAAATATAGAGCGTATCCGGGTGCACAAAAATATGGTGGTCTTAAAAATAGAAGGAGTGGATACGGTGGAACAGGCCGTCTCCCTGCGAAATAAGGTTTTATTCATCAACCGGGACGATGCCGTACTGGAAGAGGGCGAATGTTTCGTTCAGGATTTGATCGGCGCTGTTGTGATAGACATTGATACCGGCAGAAATTATGGGAAAATCTATGACGTACGCCCTACCGGGGCTAACGACGTTTATTATCTGCGGGATGAGCAGGGAAAAGAACGGTTGGTGCCGGTCATCGACCAGGTGGTAATAGAAAAAGACATTGACGGAGGTATCGTTAAAATCCGTCCATTAGAGGGGCTTTTTGATGATTAAGATTGATATTTGCACCCTGTTTCCGGAAATGTGCGAAACCGTATTGGAAACCAGCATTATCGGCAGGGGCCGGAAAGCGGGAAAATTGGATATCGCCTGCCATCATCTGCGCAAATATACCATAGATAAGCATAATAATGTGGATGATACCCCTTACGGGCCGGGAAAAGGGATGCTGCTTCAGGCGGACCCTTTGTACCGATGTTACGAAGCGGTATGTGAAATCCGTCAAAGAAGGCCCCATGTGATTTATATGTCGCCCCAGGGGAAAACACTTACGCAGAAGCGGGCGCTTGAACTTTCCAAAATGGAACATCTGTATATTATCTGCGGCCATTATGAAGGGGTGGATCAGCGGCTGATCGATGAGATTGTAGACGAGGAAATTTCCATTGGGGATTATGTGCTCACCGGCGGGGAGCTAGGGGCATTGGTTCTGGTGGACGCGATAGGCAGACTGTGCGAAGGCGTATTGGCGCATGAAAGCTGTTTTAGTGAAGAAAGCCACTTTAATGGGCTGCTGGAATATCCCCAGTATACTAAGCCCGCCCTATGGCATGGCCGGGAGGTGCCGGAGATTCTTATGAATGGAAACCATGCTAAAATTGAGCGGTGGCGCCGGGAGGCGTCTTTAAAAAATACGTATGAAAAGCGCCCGGAGCTGCTGAAAACTGCCCCGCTGACAGAGAAAGATAAATGGTATCTTCGTACTTTGGGCTGGGAAGAAGAGCAAGACATCAAATAGAGGGTAGGAATGTGTTATGGGAACCGTCGTAAATTCTGCGGCAATTATCCTTGGCGGACTTATCGGTATGCTGATCCGCAGAGGTCTGCCGGAAAAAGTAGAAAGCATGTCCATGAAAATGCTGGGACTGTCAGTGTTTGTGGTAGGGGTCAACGGTGTGGTTACTTCTATGGTGACAGTTGGAGCGCAAGGCGCCCTGGAAAGCAACGGATCTTTACTTCTAATTGCCAGTTTGGTAATTGGCGGGGTGCTGGGGGAATGTATGAACATTGACGATCATTTAAACTCCGCCGGACGCCGGGTAGAAGAAAAATTTGGAAAAGACGGTTTTGCCAAAGGCTTTATTAACGGGTCACTCATTTTCTGTATCGGAGCGCTGGCGATTGTAGGTTCTATCAACGATGGACTGGCAGGAGACAGCAGTATTCTGTTTATCAAAAGCGCTTTGGACTTTGTGTGTTCTATCATTTTAGGATCTACATTAGGGTTTGGCGTGATTTTTTCTTTTATTCCTGTGCTGATTTATCAGGGCGCTATTACGTTGGCGGCGGTATGGATCGCCCCTTATATTTCCACCGAGCTGTTAAATTCTATTTGTATGGTAGGCTATGCGATTGTAATGACCATAGGTATAAACTTCTTGGAATTTACCAAAATAAAGACAGCAAACCTGCTGCCGGCTATTTTTGTACCTATTATTTATTCCTTTATAGAACCATTGCTTGCGCAAATTATGACGGTGTTTTCTTAATAGGGCCTGATTCTGTCCTGAAAAACCAGAGATATTGCATTAATTGTTGAAAACTTTATAGCGATTTTGTACAAATGCATCCGATTGGGCGGGAGGCTATATGGGAAACAAGCAGAAAAATTTTGCAAAAAATAAAACCGGCTGAAAAATCGTTGACGTACTTTGGGAAACTGCTTATAATAGTACCATAACGAATCTGCACATCAAAATTTGAATAAATAGGAGAGTAATGAAATGTTCGTAAAAGAAGTAGCTGTACAGAACCAGGTAGGCCTGCACGCTCGCCCTGCAACTTTTTTTATTCAGAAAGCAAACGAATATAAGTCTTCCATCTGGGTTGAGAAGGAAGAACGCAGAGTAAATGCTAAAAGTCTGCTGGGAGTTCTCTCTCTGGGGATAGTCGGCGGCACCAATATCAGAATCATTGCTGACGGCTCTGACGAGCAGGCTGCTGTTGACGGACTGGTAAAGCTTGTGGAGTCCGGTTTTACTGAGTAAAGATTATTTTGTACATGATGTAGCGCGCCGTTTATAGTGATTATAAACGGCGCGTTTTTCCTGTTTTAGAACTTGAAAGGGAGGGGCTTTCATTGGACGGGCAAAAAATTAAGAAACTTTCGGAAAAAGCCAAAAAGCTGCCTCTGCTGCCTGGGGTTTATATTATGAAAAACAGGGCCGGGGAGATTATTTACATTGGGAAGGCAAAGGCGTTAAAAAACCGGGTGAGCAGCTATTTTCGCTCGGTGGAAAAACACCTTCCCAAAGTATATAAAATGGTGGAGAATGTAGAAGATTTTGATTATATTGTCACAGACAGCGAATTCGAAGCGCTGGTGCTGGAATGCAGCATGATCAAGCTCCACAGCCCCAAATATAATATTTTACTAAAGGACGACAAGGGCTATTCTTATATTAAAGTCACCCCCGCTCCCTATAGCCGGCTGAAGGCGGTGCTCCAAAAGGAGGATGACCAGGCGGAATATATCGGACCATATATGTCTTCCTTTGTGGTAAAACAGACGGTGGAAGAGGCCAACAAGGTATTTAAGCTGCCTACATGCAACCGGAAATTCCCCCAGGAGTTTCGCAAAGGCAGACCCTGCCTTAATTTTCATATCAAGCAGTGTATGGGGGTTTGCAAAGGGAAAATTTCCCAAAAAGACTACGATGAAATTTTTGCCCAGGCGCTGGAGTATATTAAAGGGGGCGGCTCCCGGTCGATTGAGGCTATGCGCCGGCAGATGGAAATTTATGCGGAAAACCTTCAATTTGAAAAAGCCGCCCAGCTGCGGGACCGGCTCAAGGCTATCTCCAAAATCAACGAACAGCAAAAGGTGGTATTTGCCAGCTCCCCGGAGCAGGACATCATCGCTTTGCAGCAGGGGGAAAACGAGACCTGTGCAGTGGTGCTGAAGTTCCGTCAGGAACGGCTGGTGGACAAGGAAGATTTTATTTTGGGAGGCGTTGGAAATTTGCAGGAAAGCCGACTGGAATTTCTTCTCCGATATTACACCACTCGGCAGGATATACCGAAGAAAATCCAGCTGGACGGGGAAATGGAAGATATTGATATTGTGTCCCAGCTTCTTTCCGAACAGGCCGGACATAAGGTAGAAGTCCACATCCCCAAACGGGGAGAACAACTTAAGCTAGTAGAGATGGCCAAAACCAACGCCGCGGAGAAGCTTTCCCAGCGAACGCAGCGCACCGGGCGGGAAGTGGCGGTACTGGACGAACTGGCAAGATTGCTAGGGCTGCCAAAACCGCCGGGTTATATTGAAGCGTATGATATTTCCAATATTGGAAGCGAAACTGTGGTAGGTGGGATGATCGTATTTGAAAACGGACATCCATTGCGCAAGGCCTATCGGAAATTCAATATTAAAACGGTAGCGGGGACAGATGACTACGCCAGCATGAGCGAAGTGCTCTCCCGGCGTTTTCAGCGGTATTTAAATCCGCAGCAGCAAGACGAGGCATTCGACAGGCTTCCGGATTTGATACTTTTGGACGGAGGAAAGGGCCATGTATCGGTAATTACCCCTTTGCTGCGTGGAATGGGAATAAACGTCCCGGTTTTTGGAATGGTAAAGGATGACAAACACCGCACCCGGGCGATTGCGGCCGGAGGCGGGGAGATTGCCATCAATTCCAGCCGCAGTGCCTTTACGCTGATTTCTTCCATCCAGGAAGAGGTGCACCGCTATTCCATTGCCTTTTCCCGAGGCCGGCACCAGAAATCCTCTTTTGAGATGAGCTTGACAAAATGCCCCAGAATCGGACAGGAGAGAGCGGCGCAGATTTATAAACATTTTAAAACAATCAAGGCGATAAAATCGGCTACCGCTCAGGAGCTTGCCCAAGTAAAAGGAATGACTCGCCCGGCGGCGGAAAAATTATATGAATTCCTTCATGCGCAAGATTGACATTCTTGCCCTAAGGCCCCATAATGAGACAGAAAGAGATTCTAAAAAATTCAGTAAAATAGATGGAGAGTGCCCATGAGAGTAATTACTGGCAGCGCCCGGGGGGCAAAGTTAGAGGCCCCCGCCGGACAGAATACCCGGCCGACTTCCGATATGGCCAAGGAAGCGATTTTCAGCATTATTCAGTTTGAGTTGGAGCAGGCAATGGTCCTGGATCTGTTCGCCGGCAGCGGGCAGCTGGGAATAGAGGCCCTTTCCCGGGGAGCGAAGTTCTGCGTATTTGTGGACAGCGACCGCCAGGCGCAGGAAGTGATCCGAAAAAACCTTGCGGCTACCAAGCTGGCCCCCCAGTCCCGGGTGGCGGCTATGGAGGCGGGGGCGTATATTGTCACCTGCAAGGACACGTTTGATATTGCCTTTTTAGATCCGCCTTATCAAAAACAGATATTGGAAAACATTCTCCCATTGGTAGCGGCGAGAATGAACAGCGGCGGAGCTATTATCTGCGAGACAGATAAAATGGAGAAGCTTCCTCAACAAGCGGGGGAATTTTCTATCTATCGGGAATACCGATATGGAAAAGCCAAAATAACAGTTTATCGAAAACAGACGATAGAAGGTGAATGACAGTGGGAACAATGAAACGCATCGCGGTTTGCCCAGGCAGTTTTGATCCGGTGACCAATGGACATGAGGATATTATCCGCCGTGCCAGCCTGCTTTTCGACCAGGTAATTGTGCTGGTCAGCTCCAACCCGGAAAAACATTGTGTGTTTACTCCAGAAGAACGAGTGAAGATGCTGGAAGAGGTAACCTCCAAACTTCCCAACGTAGAGGTTGACAAGGACGATGGTTTGCTGGTAGACTATGTTAGAGAAAAATCCGCGTCGGCTATTGTCAAAGGACTGCGGGCATTGTCGGATTTTGAGTATGAGTTTCAGATGGCCCTGACAAATAAAAAATTGATGCCCTATGCGGAGACGGTATTTCTTACCACCAACAGCGATAATATGTACCTCAGCTCCAGTATGGTGCGTCAGATTGCCCGTCTAGGCGGGGATATCAGCGGATTTGTACCCAAATGCGTATTAAAGACTATAGTGAAACGGCTGCATGTTGCAGACCAGCGTAAAGGTTAAGGAGGCTGTTGTAGAATGAATATTGATGAAATACTCGACGTCATAGACGAACTGTTGGATCGGGCCTGGAGCTTGCCTCTTTCTGGGGGACGCTGTGTGGTGGATGCGGACAAAGTCAGGGACCTCATTGATGATATCCGCCTTAATCTGCCCACAGAGATTAAACAGGCAAAAGCGATTGTATCCGATCGCACGGATATTATTAACAGCGCGAAAAAAGAAGCGGAGCAGATCGTGCGCAAGGCGGAGGATCGGGCCAGATCCCTGGTTTCTCAGGAAGAAGTGGCTAAAGCGGCGCAGGCGAAAGCTTCGGAAATCCTTTCTCAGTCTCAGATTAAATCTCGTGAAATCCGTCAGGCGGCGCAGGAATTTTCTGACAACTGTCTGCTGAAAACAGAAGAAGTACTGGTAAAATCCCTGACAGAGATCAAAGCTACCCGTCAGGCGTTCCGCAATGCGGTAAACAAATAAGGACATAGAAAAAAGGCCGGCAACGCCGGCCTTTTTTATTTTGGAGATGGAAAAGGGGTTATTTCTTTCCCTCATGGCTCCGCGGGAAGCCGGCGGCGGGAAAGACAACATCTCCAGTCTGCTGGAGGGCGCTGATTTGCCTTCAATTTCTGCAGGGCGAGAATAATACGTTTCATTTCATCCAAGTTGCGTCCGATGGAAAGCGGACAGCAAAGGATGGTCCGTATTTTTGCAGGGAGATCGATTGCGAATACTGCACCAACCGCCTTGGGGATTAAACGCGTCAGACCACAGCGTGCCGCCGCTATTTTTAGATAAAAGCACTCCCCTCTTTCCATAAGGGAAAGAGGGGAGATTTTTCGGAGAGTATTAAGGATAAAAGAGAATAATTACAGTTTTAACATTTCCTCCACCATATGTTTGGGTTTTACGCCTACGGAGGTAGTCAGCACCTGTCCATCCTTCAGTACAACCACGGTGGGAATAGACATAACGCCGAACTGCTGCGCCAACTCCGGCTCCTCGTCGATATTTACCTTACCTACCTTGACTTGACCTTCCTTCTCTTTGGCGATCTCATCAATAACGGGAGAGAACATCCGGCAAGGACCGCACCAAGGCGCCCAGAAATCCAGCAAAACAGGTTGTTTGGATAACAAGACTTCTTTATTGAAATTATTTTTATTGACAGTTAATACAGACATAATAGTCGCTCCTTTCGTTTGATCGATAATGATCTTGTTCTTAGGATACGACAAAACGCACATATTTACCGTGATGAAATCACATTCAAAGATTAGCGGATGCTGTCTTTGGCGAGGGCGGCCAGTTTTTCGCTGTCTGTGATGGCGATTCCTCCCCGGGAAAGGGAGACAATTCCTTCCGTCTGAAAATATTTCAGCATCCTGGTAATAACCTCCCGGGCGCTGCCCAGATAGCGGGCGGCGGCTTCATGGGTGAGCTTTAATTGAGAGGTTTGGGACAACTGGCTTTCTTCCAGCAGAAGAGCCGCCAAACGGGAATCCATACGTTTATAGAGAATTTGATCCATAAGCCACATAACATCTGAAAAACGGGAAGCCATAATTTCATTGGTAAAATTGGCTACAGAAGCGGATTCCTTCATCATCCCCTGGTATACGGCGGTAGGAATATGCAAAATTTCAGAATCCTGCTCGGCTATCACTGTAACGTCAAACTGAATGCTGTTCATCATACAGGAGGCGGAAAACAAGCACATATCCCATGGGAGCAGCCGGTACAAAGAAATTTCCTTTCCTTCTTCAGACACAATATACGCCCGAAGCTGCCCTTCCTCCACAATAAACAGTCCTACACAGTCCTCGGAACCATTGTGCAGAATGGTTCCTTTTTTTACACTTCGGCGGGTGACAAAGCGGGTAAGAGTTTCCTGCTGGGCAGGCGTAAGCTCCTTCCAAAAAGGAAAAAATTGATCCAGCGTCATAGAATCCCTCCTTTACTGTGCCATAGAAAAACAGCAAGTAATCAGCAGCAGCCAGAGCCGCATTTATCGTCTGTTCCATGGCCATGACAGTGTCCTTCTTCCTGGCCGTGTCCTTCGTGGTGGTGGGAACAAACGGTATCCGGATCAAACCGCAGAGTTCCAGCTAACAAAGCGGCAACCTGCTCATCCGCACCTCCCGCGGCCCCGGGATAAAAGGAGATTCCTGCCTGGGATAAAGCGGTTTTCGCACCTGAGCCGATGCCGCCGCAGATTAAAACATCCACCCCGTGGCTTTTTAAAAAGTCGGCCAGGGCGCCATGGCCGCTGCCGCCGGCGTCCAGCAGGTTCGAGGCAATGATTTTGTTTTCCTGAACCTCATAGATTTTAAACTGTTTACAGTGCCCGAAATGTTGGAACACCTGCCCATTTTCATAGGTTACCGCGATTTTTTTCATACAAACGACCTCCAACTATATTTTTGGCTACAGGGACGGTCCGATCAGAACCTATCCGCAGCTTTTGTCGTAATTTATTTTGAAAGGAAACAAAGAGCGTGACTCCCGCTGCTGGCAGCGGTATTCTTTGCGCGGCCTAAAAATCTGCCGGCGTCCGGATTAAGCCCCCTGCGCGGAAACGTTTAAATTTTTCAATCCCCGTTTCCACCGTCCGGTAGCCACAATCCAGCCATACATGATAGTGGAGGACAACGGCCCAACCAAAATGGCCACCGCCACTCCGGGAAAACCGATGAAATGGCAGAATAGGAAAGCGCAGGGAACGCGGAAAACATATTGGGCGATAAAGCCTACGATAACGCTGGTTTTTAGATTTCCGGTACCGCGGATAAAACCGATCAGCGGACCAACCAGAGCGAAGAGTACATAAGAATACAAGGAAATATGCAGATAATCTACCGTGTGCCCGATGACCAAGGGGTCGCTGTTAAAGATTGCCGCAAAACCGGGCGCGAAGAAGAAAACAATCACCGCGGTAATCAGCCCCAGGATCCCAGAAAGCTTCAACGCTTCTTTCAGACCGTCCAGCGCCCGCTGGGGCTTCCCTGCACCGATATTCTGAGAGGCGAAGGAGGACATAGTCATGTTCATAGCGCTGTCTGAGAAGATAGCAATATTGTCGATTTTCATACCGATCCCATAGGCGGCGCTTGCTGCCAGTCCGAAGGAATTGGCCACGCCGCTGACGGTGAGATAGGCTAAATTGACCAGAACTTCATTCAGTGCGGTAGGCAGCCCGATTCGAAGAATGAATCTAAGCTGGTTTACATGGAAGCGGATATCTTTCAAGCGGAAGGTCACCACATGCTTTTGAATACGGAAGTAGACAACTCCCATGACAAACGAAACAGCCTGGGCAATGACTGTAGCCAATGCCGCGCCGAAGGCGTGCATATCCAGCAGGCAGACAAAGATAAAGTCTAATACAATATTTACTCCGGCGGAAACGATAATAAATATCATGGAAGAATTAGAATCCCCAAATCCCCGTTGAAGGGCGTTGATCAGATTGTATCCCAACATAAATACGATCCCACAAAAGATCGTGCGCAAATATTGAATGGCATGGGGCATAGCCTCTTGCGGGGTTTGCACCAAAGCTAAAATCTGCGGCGACAAAATGAACCCTATCACCGTAAAGACAACAGCAATCACAGCATATAAACCGATGGCGGAGTTAGCGCAATCCTTTACATCCTGGGTCTGATGGTTGCCGGCATAATTGGCAATCGCTACAGAGACCCCGACGGAAAGGCCGGAAATACTGATAATCAGCACATCCATAATCGGCCCGCACACGGAAACCGCCGACAAACTTTCTGTTCCAGCATATTTTCCCACAAAGAACATGTCCACCGCGTTATACAGCACCTGAAAAATATTGGAGATAATCAAAGGAATGGTAAATCGGATCAGATGTGCACGCACACTGCCGGTAGTCAAATCTTTTTGTAACTTCACAGCTTTTCCCTCGGCTTTCATTTTTAAAATATGCTATTTTCATTATAAACGTACAAACCTGGGAAAGTCTACCGTAAAAAGAACCAAAGTTGTAACTAGTTTCAATGTGATATTCCACAAGAAATCAGGGAAATTTAATTTAAGAACAAATGTTCTTTTTGTCTTGCTTTTTCCCTCTTTCTAGTGTATAATGTGCCTATAGGAAAAATGAGCGGAGGTATACCGGAATGGATGATAGACAAAAAGCATTAGAAACGGCGCTTACTCAAATAGAGAAACAATTCGGGAAGGGCGCTGTGATGAAACTAGGCCAGAACAGCACCTTGAATGTGGAAGCTATCTCCACCGGATCTCTGTCGCTGGATATTGCGTTAGGAATCGGCGGCGTACCCAAAGGAAGAATTATCGAGATTTACGGCCCGGAAAGTTCCGGTAAAACCACCGTTGCCCTGCATGTGGCGGCGGAAGCCCAAAAAGCCGGGGGAGCCGCAGTGTTTATCGATGTGGAACATGCCTTGGACCCGGAATACGCTCAGGCGTTGGGCGTGGATATTGACAGCCTTTTGGTTTCCCAACCGGACACGGGGGAACAGGCGTTGGAAATTGCAGAAGCGTTGGTGCGCTCCGGCGCGGTGGACGTTGTGGTAATTGATTCGGTAGCTGCCATGGTCACCAAGGCGGAAATTGAGGGCGAGATGGGCGATACCCATGTGGGCCTGCAGGCACGGCTGATGTCCCAGGCGCTAAGAAAGCTCACCGGGGCTATTGGAAAGTCCAACTGCGTGGTAATCTTTATTAATCAGCTCCGGGAAAAGATCGGCGTTATGTACGGCAATCCGGAAACTACTCCCGGCGGCCGCGCGTTGAAATTCTATTCCTCGGTACGGTTGGATGTGCGCCGGGTAGAAACGCTTAAAAGCGGCTCGGAAGTTGTGGGTAACCGCACCCGGGTAAAGGTAGTAAAAAATAAAGTATCTCCTCCGTTTAAAGAAGCGGAGTTTGATATTATGTATGGCATGGGAATCTCTAAAATTGGTGAGATTTTGGATCTTGCCACCAAGTTGGATATTATTACCCGCAGTGGAACTTGGTACAATTATGGAGAGATTCGTCTGGGTCAGGGCCGGGAAAACGCCAAGGAATATCTGCGGCAAAATCCGCAGGTGGCCGCGGAGGTGGAAGCTCGGGTGAGGGAAAACGCCGATCAGTTGATAAAAAGTAAATCGGCGGCCCGCAAACCGGTAAAGGTGGGCGCCCCGGTGGAAAACGCTCCCGTACCGGAAGAGAAAAAAACGGCCGGGAAAAAAGTGAATATCGATGTGGAAACGGATGAGTAATCCATGACGATCACTGGGATTAATTTAACCAAGAAAGGCAGAATGGCCATCTATGGGGATGGCCAGTTCCTATTTAGTATGCACCCCGACATCTTTGCGCTGTCGGGGTTATGTGTCGGTATGGAGCTTGACGTCCAGGAGCTGGAAGAGCTGCGCCTGCAGTCGGAAGTGAAAAAAGCAAAAGACAAGGCGCTACACCTGCTTACTTATAAAGAGTATACCTCTGTGCAGCTCAAAGAGCGGTTGGAAAGAACCCTGGAGAAAGACGCCTCCCAGTTGGCGGTGGAACGGATGGAAGAACTGGGACTGGTAAACGACGAAGATTACGCTGTGCGCTTTGCCCGGGATCTATCAAGCCGCAAACGGTTTGGCAAGCTTCGTGTTCGGCAGGAAATGAAGCTCCGAGGACTGTCGGCAGAGCTGATTGAGGATGCACTCAGCCAGCTGCAAACGGACGAAGAGGAAAATATTCAGTATCTTTTAAAAAAGAAGTACGCTGGGGCTTTGCAGGACGAGAAAGGCCGTGCCCGGGCGTATAATGGGCTGCTCCGCATGGGATACGCCCCCGCTCAGATACGGCAGGGGATCAATTCCCTTTTGCGGGACGAGCTGATGGAAGAGGAATTTTAGGGGGAAGTTATGGCGATTAAAGTTGGAATGGTATCCCTTGGCTGCTCAAAAAATCAGGTAGATGCAGAAATTATGCTAGCGCTCCTTAAAAAGGGCGGCTATACGCTGTGTGCTGATGAACGTCAATGCGATGTGGTGATTATCAATACCTGCGGGTTTATTGAGGATGCCAAACGGGAGAGCATTGAAAATATTCTGGAATTCTGTAGGCTTAAAGAAAAAGGAAAATTGAAAGTAGTTGCGGTTACCGGGTGTCTGGCGGAGCGGTATCGGCAGGAAGTAGCAAGCGAAATCCCGGAAGCGGATGTAGTGCTGGGAATCGGCAGAAATGCCGATATTGCTGAAGCGATCCATAAAGCGCTCCACGGGGAAAAGGTTGTGGAGTTTGGAAAAAAGGAGGATCTTCCTCTGGAAGGAGAACGGGTGATCAGCAATCTGCCGTTTTTTGCTTATCTTAAAGTGGCGGACGGCTGTGACAACCGCTGTTCCTACTGCGCTATCCCTCTGATTCGGGGAAACTTCCGCAGCCGGCCGATGGAAAAGGTGCTGGAAGAGGCAAGACAGCTGGCGGAGCAGGGAGTTACCGAACTGAATGTGGTGGCCCAGGACACGACCCGCTATGGGGAAGATTTGTACGGACGGCTGATGTTGGCGCCGCTGCTGGAAGAGTTATGCAAGATAGAAAAAATCCGGTGGATACGAGTGCTTTACTGTTATCCGGACCGGATTACCGACCAGCTTCTGGAGGTAATGGCCAATAATGAGAAGATTGTAAAATACATGGATATTCCCATTCAGCATGTCAGCGGACGGCTGCTGGGTCTTATGAACCGTCAGGGCGACATGCAAAGTTTAACGGCGCTGATGGAAAACATTCGGGCGAAGGTTCCGGGCGTGATTTTGCGCACTACCTTGATTACAGGGTTTCCCACGGAAAGCGAAGAGGATTTTGAGGAGCTGATCCGCTTTATCAAAAAAGTCAAATTTGAGCGTTTAGGGTGTTTTGCTTATTCCGCGGAGGAGGATACCCCCGCCGCGGAGATGGACGGACAGATTGATGAGGAATTAAAAAAACACCGGGCACAAATTGTAATGGAAGAACAATATGGCATTATGGAGGCGTTTAACCGCAGCATGCTGGGAAAACAGCTGTGGGTAGCGGTGGAGGGCTTTGATGGGGAAACCTATTATGGCAGAAGCTATATGGACGCTCCGGATATCGATACGAAAGTGTTTTTTACCAGCTCCCGCCCTTTAAAGACGGGGGAGTATGTCCTAGTAACCATCAATGGAGTGCAGGAATATGATCTTGCCGGAAAGGCTAGTATTTAGGAGGAAAGTGCATGAATACCCCCAATAAGCTTACGGTTTTGCGTATGGCAATGATCCCGGTATTTCTTGTGTTTATGCTGATAGACACTATTCCATTACATTATATTTGGGCGCTGGCGGTATTTGCCGCAGCATCTTTTACAGATTTTCTAGATGGATACTTAGCCCGTCGGGATAATCTGGTCACTGATTTTGGAAAGTTTATGGACCCGCTGGCGGATAAGCTTCTGGTGACCTCGGCCCTGATCTGTTTTGTTGAGCTGAGATGGACGCCGGCGCTAGTGGTGATTATTATCTTAGCTAGGGAATTTTTGGTGACCTCCGTGCGTTTAATCGCCGCAGGAAGCGGTAAGGTGATCGCTGCGGATATCTGGGGAAAATTAAAAACGGTATTCCAGATTGTCTGGGTATGTTATGCTCTTCTGATTTGGGGCTTGGGTTGGCAGGAGAACGTACTGTGTTACGGTCTTTTCGTGGTTTTGATGGTGATTGTTGTAGTGTTAACGGTATTTTCCGGAGGAAACTACGTGTGGAAGAACAGAAGCTTCCTATTGGATTCAAAATAATTTAAAAGGAACATCTTGCCTATTGTAAACAAATGTGGTATAGTTGCATAGTAATAAGTTATTCCAATAATATAGATGCGTTTATCGGGAGAAGTAGTAAGGAACCCTGGTTTCAGAGAGAAGGCGTCGTTGGCTGAGAGCGCCTTTAGCAAAGGACTTTATGAAATGCGCCCGCCAGTACGCGGCAGCAACAGTAAGCGCTTAGTATGGCCGCGCGTCTTACCCGCGTTAAGGGGATTTAAGTGAGAAATCGAAGTGGAACCGCGGATGACACCGCCTTCGTTTAGCTTGTGCTAAACGAAGGCGTTTTTTGTTGATATAAGGAGGAGTCCTGAATGTTTGAAACAATCAGAAGCGATATACAAGCAGTCAAAGACCGGGATCCGGCGGCCCGCAATACTTTTGAGGTGCTGCTGTCCTATTCCGGGCTGCATGCTATTATGCTGCACCGCCCAGCTCATTGGCTGTACGAGAAAAAAGCGTATTTGCCCGCGCGGGTGCTCAGTCAGTTTGCCCGGTTTATGACCGGGGTGGAAATTCATCCTGGGGCAAAGATTGGCAAAGGAGTGTTTATTGACCACGGCATGGGCGTGGTCATCGGCGAGACAGCGGAAATTGGAGACGAATGTACCATTTATCAGGGGGCAACCTTAGGGGGCACCGGCAAGGACAAAGGTAAGCGTCATCCTACGCTGGGGAAAAACGTAACCATAGGCAGCGGAGCCAAAGTATTGGGGCCGTTTAAAATTGAGGACGGAGCCAAAGTTGCGGCGAACGCCGTAGTGCTGGAACCGATCCCCAAGGATGCCACTGCCGTAGGCGTGCCTGCGCGCGTGGTACGGGTAGCTGGGAAAAAAGTGGACAACAAACAATTGGATCATGTGCATATCCCCGACCCGGTAGCTCAGGAACTTTGCCGGATGCAGATTACCATCGACCGGCTGGAAAAACGGTTAAAGGAATTAGAAAAAGAAAAATTAGACAAAATAGAAATAGAAGAAAAATAAAAGGAGTTTCGCTGCTATGAAAATATTTAATACTCTTACCAGACAAAAAGAAGATTTTGTGCCGTTGGAGCCAGGCAAAGTGAAAATGTACGCCTGCGGCCCTACCGTATATAATTTTATTCACATCGGAAATGCCCGGCCTATCTGCGTGTTCGATACTCTGCGCCGTTATTTGGAATACAAGGGATACAATGTGACCTTTGTACAAAACTTTACGGATATCGATGATAAGCTGATTAACAAGGCAAAAGAAGAGGGCGTAACGGTAAAAGAGGTGGCGGAGCGTTTTATCAACGAATACCTTATTGATACAAAAGGGTTGGGAATACGCCCTGCGGATATCCATCCAAAGGCCACGGAGAATATCGATACGATTATCGATATGGTGAAAATTTTAGAGGAAAAAGGCTACGCTTATGAAAAAGAGGGAAATGTGTATTTCCGTTCCCGTAAATTTCATGAGTATGGGAAACTGTCTCATCAGCCTTTGGAAGAACTGGAATCGGGAATCCGCATTGATGTAAGCGATCAAAAAGAGGATCCTCTGGACTTCGTTTTGTGGAAAGCGGCAAAGCCGGGGGAACCCAGCTGGGATTCCCCTTGGGGGCAAGGGCGCCCCGGCTGGCATATTGAGTGCAGCGCTATGATCCGCAAGCATCTGGGGGAAACCATTGATATTCACTGCGGCGGACAGGATTTGATTTTTCCTCATCATGAGAATGAGATCGCTCAAAGCGAGTGCTGCACAGGACTGGAATATGTGCGGTATTGGATGCATAACGGCTATATCAACGTGGATAATCGAAAGATGAGCAAATCCCTGGGGAACTTTTTTACTACCCGGGAGGTAGCAGAAAAATTCGGCTATGAACCTATTAAATTTATGATGCTTCAGGCGCATTACCGCAGCCCAATCAATTACAGCTATGAGGTAATTGAGCAGTGTAAAGCTGCGCTGGAGCGTCTGCACAACTGTCGGGACAATATCGATTTTGCCTTAAAAAACGCCCTGCCTCAGCAGGAGGACGGGGAAGAGGCATTCAGGAAAACTATCGACAGCCGGGTGACTCAATTTGAGGAAGCGATGGATGATGATTTGAATACCGCCGATGGTATCGCCGCCCTGTTTGAGATGACCAGAGATATTAACACCTATCTCGCCACCCCAAAAAGCGAAGGAACTATCCAGTATGCGGCGGAAAAATTCGATAAGCTGTGCGATGTACTGGGACTTCTTTATAACCGCCGCGCCCAGGACCTTGACAGCGAAATCCAAGAGCTGATCGATCAACGCCAGGAAGCGAGAAAAAATAAGGATTTCGCTACCGCAGACGCTATCCGCGATAAACTGGCTGGTATGGGAATCGAACTGAAGGATACGCCCCAAGGCGTAAAATGGAGCAGAAAATAGGACAATAAAAAACTCCCCGGTATTATTACCGGGGAGTTTTCACAGTAAATTAATCTCTGTCGTTGGTCAGTTTTAGTTTGTCCAGAAAATAGAACAGCAATCCCATCAGCATTCCTACCAGAGCCGCTAGGGCCATACCGGTGATCTGAATGTTTCCCACGCTGATACCGATACCGGAAAGGCCGGTGACAAAGATAACGGAAGTCATCGCCAGGTTGCGGGACTTTCCGTAATCTACCTTCTGATCCACCAGGATACGCAGTCCGGAGGTGCCGATCATACCATAAAGCAGGAAGGAGATTCCTCCAATAACCGCTCCTGGAATAGTGTTAATAAGCGCCGCAATGGGACCTACGAAGGAGAGAATGATAGAGCAGACTGCCGCGCCGCCGATTACCCACACGCTGTAAACGCCGGTGACCGCCATAACGCCGATATTTTCACCGTAAGTGGTGGTAGGGACAGAACCCAGAAAACCGGAAACCGCAGTGGAGAAATTATCCGCAAAAATGGAACGGTGCAAACCAGGATCTTTAATCAGATCCCGTCCGACAATTTGGCTGGTTACTACCTGATGACCGATATGCTCAGACATAATGACTAAGATTACCGGCATCATTACCATAATCGCGCCGCTGTCAAATACAGGGGTCTGGAAGTTAGGAATCATAAATAGGTCCGCTTCTGAAACGGTTTTAGCCACGTCGGCAAAACTGACAAGGCCGGTTAAAAAACAGGAGAGATAGCCAGCGAGGATAGCGATCAGAATGGGAATTACGCTGAGAAATCCACGGAACAGGACTTGTCCGAATACTGCGATGCCCAAAGTTACCAAAAATACGATCAGAGCCCGCACATCAATGGATTCCACGCCCACCAATCCAGCATTGGATGCCGCGGTGCCCGCAAGCTCTAAGCCAATCAGAGCAACCACCGGGCCCATCGCGGCAGGAGGAAGAACAATATCAATCCAGTTGGTGCCGCATTTGTAGATAATAAGAGCTACGATACAGCCGGCGATACCAACGGCAACAAAGCCGCCCTGCGCCGCCCGGAAACCGTCGGGATGATTTTGGATCAGATACAGAGTCGGGGCGATAAAGGCAAAGCTGGAGCCAAGATAAGCAGGGGCTCGCCCTTTGGTAATGACAATGAACATCAAGGTCCCCAGGCCGTTCATAAATAGAACGATGGAAGAATTGATGCCAAACAGGATAGGCACCAGCACGGAAGCGCCAAACATCGCGAACATATGCTGAAGGCTTAAAGGGATCATCTGGCCAATAGGCGGCCGCTCATCGATTTGGATAATTTTCTTCATGCTCTCTCTCCTCATTATGAAATTTTTCGGGCGTTTGGAAGGGGATAGCCCGTCCCAAACAAACCCCGCCGTTCACGCAGAAAGCTTGGGCGGCGGGGTTACTCAAATATACCTGCTAAAGATTATATCATAATTCGACGACATTTAAAGGGGCAATTTTACACAAACTTTTCTAAATTGAGTTTTTACTCATTGTATACGTCGATATTCATCGATATCTGACTATTCATGCGAAAATACATCCATATGGTTGTATAGTATTCTTTGCAATACTACAAAATAGTAGCATTAGAAAGAGGTGAAAGACAATGCATTTTCAAAGATTAGAGGATCTGCGCATTGACCAGGACAAAACCCAACAGGCGATAGCGGAAGTTCTCCATATGAACCGGGAAGTTTACCGCCGCTATGAAAAGGGCATACGGGAGCTGCCCTTGTGGGCGGCGATCCAGTTGGCCGATTATTATCACACCAGTATTGATTATATCACCGGACGCACCAATACCCGCAAGCCTTATCCATCTAAATAAGGAGCGTTTGACAGTGTAAGTGATTGACAGAAAAGGGACGGCGCCATGAACAGAGTATTACATATCAGCGGGTTATGCTGGCTGTTTACTGTGCTTGCCGCGCTGCGGCTGGGCGAGCAAACGGCTAGCTTTTTTGCGTTTGTAGCGGCGGGACTTCTGCTGGGCGCCGCGATATTAAAAATAAAAGTTCCTTCTTGGCTGGCGGGCGCGCTGACGGCGATCTGCCTTGCCTGTGTAAGCATAACCGTTTATTTTCAGGGATTTATACTTCCGGGATCTCAATATAACGGGACCATCCAAACGATTGAAGGAGTAGTGCTGGAGAAAAATCGGTATCCTACCTACAGTTCTTTTGTAGTGCGCTGTGGAGAGAGCGGTGTTCCCGCGGGGCTGGAAGAAAAGCGGATCCGTGGGATCTGCTTTACAGGACTTGATGTAGAGATTGGCGATGTGGTAAAATGTAAAATAGACCTTAAATGTGAAAAAAGCCGCCGGAATAGTTTGTATTCCCGTGGGATTTCTTATGAGGGAATCCTGTCCGGTCCAATAGAGCGAACAGGCGAAAAGGTACAAAATCTTCAGGTGCAACTATTCCGTTACCGCAGCCGGCTGTATTCCAACCTGACCTCGGTTCTTTCCGGGGAGGAAGGTGAAATTTTAGCGGCGATGATTTTAGGAGAAACCGAAGGGATATCTACTGCCCTTCGCACGCAATATTCTCGGGCAGGGATCGCTCATCTGATGGCGGTATCCGGACTTCATCTGTCGATTTTGACAGGAGTGGTAAATGCGGTACTGGCGGCGCTGCGCATATCCAGAAGAAAACGAAGCATCATTGGCATTTTGTTTGTGGCGCTGTTTATGGGGCTGGCCGGTTTTTCTTATTCTGTCACCAGAGCGGGCATTATGATGATATTGGTGTTATGCGCGGGCTTGTTCGGACGGGATACGGATACGCTGACTTCTCTGGGTGCGGCGGTTATTTTAATTTTGCTGGGAAATCCCTATTCCGCTTATAACATCGGGTTGCTGCTTTCTTACTTGGCGACTATGTCTATTGCGGTATTTTCCTCCCCTATGTTTGATTGGCTGTGCAATCACCTAGTAAGCAAGCCGCCGCAGAAAATTTTCCTGTCCCATAAAGTGATGTATGCGCTTCTTCAGACCGTAAGCGTCACCATAAGCGCCAGTATTTTAACCATGCCCCTGGTGGCGTATCTGTTTGGGCAAATTTCCTTGATAGCTCCTTTGGTAAATCTGATTTTATCGCCCATTATTCCAGTGGCTCTATTTTGCGGCTTGCTGTGCGGCGCATGTAGTTTTGTCCCTTTCCTTTTAGTGCTTACCCGCATTTTAGGATTGATCAGCGGCGGCGCGGTAAAGGCGATTAACCTGACGGCCAAATTTTTCGCCGACCTGCCTTTTGCAGCAGTGGGCGCCACAGAGGGTTATCTGATTATCTGGCTTACGGCTGTGGTGTTGGGCGGGACTTTGCTTATTGTCAATAAGGCCGGTACAAAAGTTAAAAAATTTGCCGCTATGCTCAGTCTTACAGTACTCCTGGCGGGAATGCTTTCCTATTCCGTGGCTTTTGCAAATCCGATTCGGCTGATCGCTCCTAAATACAGCAGTTGTATAGCTCTTACATACAACGGCCGGGCGGTGGTACTGGGAGAACCTTCCGCACCGCAGGAAGCAGAAGATATGGTTTCCTTTTTTGAAGCCAATGGAGTAAAACAAATCCAGCTTCTGATTTTGCAAAAGGAAGAGGAATATTTCAGCAGCGGCACAAACGTATTAAAAGAAAACTTTCCTATCGCCGGGTCTATTGCCGTAGAACAGGTTCACGGCTTTACAGCCAAAGTATTGAACAACGTGATCATTGAAATTCCCAAGGAAGACAATAAGACGGCGACTATCCGGATAGGAGGCTACCAGATTGTAAAATTGTGGAAAGATGTCCCGCGGCCGGCGGATATTATGCTCAACTCCAAAAATGAGATTATTTTAGGGAAACGGGCGCACAATGTAAACGTAAACGACAGATATTACGGCAGCAATGTAATTGCCTTTAAAGCTATAGATAAATGAGGAAACAGGATGAAATATACGCTGGAAACAGATTTTTCGAAACATGTAAAAAGTGACGAATTGCATCGGGTATATCTCCTGTACGGCTCCCAGACCTACTTGGTGAGCATGTACGAGAAAATGCTTATTAAAAAAGCCCTCAGCGGGGAGTTTAATGAATTTAATCTCCACCGGTTTGAAGGGGCGGATTTTTCTATGCAGGATCTTTACGATGCCGTAGAGCAGCTTCCCTTTATGGCCCAGGCCAGATGTGTTACTGTCGATATCGATCCGGATAAGCTGGATTCCGGTGCATTAAAGGAATTTTGTTCGGTGATCTCTGATCCGCCTGCCACCACCACAGTGATTGTCACGATTAAAACAGGGCAGCCGCCCTTGAAAAAAGAAAAGCTCAGCGCTTTGGTCAAGACTTGCGACAAAGCGGGGGGAGTAATAGAGCTTGGAGCCAGAAGGAGCGCCGATCTTCTGCGCTTTCTGCGAAGCAGGGCTTCCAAAAACGGATGCGAACTTTCTTCTGATGAAGCGTCTTATCTGGTAGAAAGATGTGCAGACGATATGCAGCTGCTTTCCCAGGAACTGGACAAGGTGTGCGCTTATAAAGGGACGGGAACGATCACCAAGGAAGAGATAGACGCGGTGGTGTCGGTAGTAATGCAGGCGCGGGTGTTTGATCTCTCCAAAGCGATTTTTCGGGGTAACTTTCAAAAAGCGATGGAGTTGGTGGATCAGCTATTATATATGCGTGAGCCGGTGCCGCGGATTTTAGCGGTGCTTTCCGGCTCTTTTGTAGATTTATACCGGGGTTTTTGCGCGCGCCAGGCGGGAGTGTCTCCCGCGCAGGCGGCAGTTGATCTGGGATATGCAAAAAATCGGGAGTTTGTGTTAAAAAACGCTATGACCGACAGTGCAGAGTATTCCGCCATTCAGATTGGACAGATGTTGGAGACCCTTATCCAGGCGGATGCCCGGCTGAAAAGCACCGGCGCCAGTGACCGGGTTATTTTGGAACAGGTAATTACCCAGCTTTTTTTGATTACAGGAAAGGTCCGCTGATGATAAAGATAAAACAAACGATTGTAGTAGAAGGAAAATATGATAAATCTAAATTAAGCTCGTTTATTGACGCTACGATTATCACTACCGAAGGGTTTGATATTTTTCGGGATAAAGAAAAACTGGCCTTGCTGCGCCGGCTGGCGCGGCAGGATGGAATTATTGTGCTGACAGATTCCGACCGGGCGGGCTGTTTAATCCGCAGCCATATCGCCGGAGCAATCCCTCCCCAGCAGATTACCCATGTTTATATTCCAGATGTTTTTGGTAAGGAGCACCGCAAAGAAAAGCCTTCTGCCGAAGGAAAACTGGGGGTGGAGGGGCTCTCCTCCCAGGTGTTGTTAGAAGCCTTTCAAAAAGCGGGGATCGCCGTTGTCAACTCCCCGGAAAGAGAGAAGGCCGGCCGCCCTGTAACCAAGGGGGATTTGATGGAACTAGGGTTTGCGGGAGGAGAAAACAGCCATCTTCTGCGGCTCAATCTACAGAAAAAATTAGGTCTTCCCGGACGGCTGAATACCAATGGGCTGCTTCGCGTCCTTAACCAACTGTACACCTATGAGGAATTTTTATCTGTAGCCCAGCAGATGTCTGCAGAAAAGAATTGATAAAGGAGGGGCGTTATGGAAATATTCAGTTTATCATTTATATATCTATTTCTTCCGGCTACGATTGCTGTCTTCTATTTTACGCCCCAGAAACTGAAAAGCGGTATGTTGGTACTGTTCTCTTTGCTGTTTTACTGGATGCTGGAAAGGGAAAACATTTTACTGCTGCTAAGCTCTGTAACGTTTGATTATTTGATGGCCCGGCTGATAGAAAAATCCAAGGAACAGAAGAACCTGCAGCGGGCCCCGGCGCTTTGCTCTGTAATAAAGTCCTTGGGGCTTATTGTTATCTACTCGCTGCTTTCCCAATACCGGGAAATTCCTTTTCCCTGGGGATTGGCGGTTTATAGTCTGATCTCCACAGGGTATGTGTTGGATTGTTACCGGGGAGTGGTATTCTGCGATCATAATATTACCCATCTTTTGGCTCTTTGCTGTTTTTATCCCCAATTGTATGCGGGCCCGTTAGTAAGCTATAACCGGCAAATCCCCCAGATAAAACGCCTGCGCATGTCAATGACAAAAATGGGGGAAGGAGCGGGGCTTTTTATATTGGGTCTCGGGAAAAAAATCATAATCGGGGACAATGTAATTGCTCTTTATACCCGGCTGCGTTCGGTGCCTTATTATGAAGCAACCACTTTAACCGTTTGGAGTATGATATTGGCTCTCGCATTTTCGGCGTATTTTATTTTATCCGGCTTTTGTGATATGGCAAAAGGAATCGGCCTGATGTTCGGAATGGAGGTACCGGATAACTTTAATTATCCTTATCGGGCCAAGAGTGTCAATGAATTTTTGGCGCGCTTTAATATTACAATTAACCGGTATATCCGCCGATATGTCTATGTAAACTTAGGCGGTGCCAAAGGCGGAATGATTTCCGGAATGTTCAATATTTTAGTCGCTTCCATGCTGATGGCCTTATGGTTTGGGATCAATTTAAATTATCTTATTTGGGGAGCATTTTTAGGTTTTTTTGTAATTTTAGAAAGATATTGGTTAAAACAATACCTGGATGTTCTGCCAGGGCTTTTTTCCTGGCTGTATACAATTACAATTGTTATTGTATCTTTTGTTTTTTTTGCCGGCGGCAGCCTCAGTGAAAGCTGGAATTATATTCGGCTTATGTTTTCCATAGGGGACTCGGCTCTTTATAACAACGATATTATTTATCAGCTTTCTTCCAACTATCTGGTGCTGATTGTCGCCGCAGTATACTCCACCGGGATTTTTAACCGGCTGTCCGGGGTGATAAAACGTCATCTTCCCAGAGTATGGCATCTTTCCACAGCGGTAATGAACATAGCGCTTTTGATTTTGGTGACAGCCTTTTTGTTATAGAAATAAATTTTTATTATGATTATGAAAGGAGGCGGTGGAAATGTCAAAACGCATATCGGGGATCGTGTTTCTGCTGGTGATTTTTTTAGTGCCGCTGTTGGTGTTTTATTTCCGCGGTTCTGATGTTGGGCCGGTATTTCCGATACAAGACGATAAAACGCCTCCCATAAAAAAAGCGGAACAAACCATCGCCGAATATTTTCCCGGCGGCAGCTATTTGCGGGAACTGCAGATTTTTGCAAGATATCTGGCGGGAGAAAAAGAACAGGACGGCATCTATATTGGCGGAGATACTCTCATGCTGGACGTACAGCCTAAAAGCCAGGATACGATCAACTTGAATACCTTGGCAATGGTGGACTTTGTGGAGGACTTTTCCCGGCCCACTTATGTAATGTTAATTCCAACCGCCTGTGCGGTGCTTCAGGATAAAATTCCTGCGACAGCTCCCTTATATAACCAAAAACAGCAGCTAATTGATGCTGTTTATCAGCGGGTTTCCGGCCATATAACCGCCATCGACGTATATCCTGCTTTGTTTGGAAATCAGAAGGACTATATTTACTACCGAACAGACAACAGCCCGACCGGACTGGGAGGCTACTATATCTACTCCGTAGCCGCGAAAAAGCTGGGGCAAAAAGCCCGTGGACTGGAACAATTTGATGTGGAGCATTTGGATTATGATTATTATGGGGACTTATATGAAAAAGCCCCCTACACAGAAGTGAGAGGGGACCGGGTATCGGCCTATATCTTCTCCAAATATCAGCGCAGCTATCAAATGACTCATTATGATGAAAACGGCGCCCGCAGGTACTTTACCCTTTATCCCAAATACAAGGAAGAGCTGGGAGACTGTATGGATGTTATTTTAGGCGGAATGTCTCCGGTGATAGATATTGATATTAACTCCACCCAATATAATCAGCGGCTGCTGATCTTTGGGGATCGCTCGGTACAAAGCTACCTTCCTTTTTTATTAATCCATTATGCCCAGGTGACGGTGGTGGATGTGACTACCGTCACTCCCGAGCTGTTACAGGAATTAATTCATCCAGCAAATTATAATCAAATATTATTTGCCTTTTCTGCGGATACATTTATTTCAAAGGATATTTTAGGCGTATTATCTCAGCTTCATCAAGCGGATCTAAGTGAATAGAAGGAGGAATTAAGATGGCTACACCTCATAACGCGGCGCAAAAAGGCGATTTTGCCAAGACGGTTTTTATGCCGGGGGACCCATTGCGCGCGAAATTGATTGCGGAAACTTATTTCCAGAACTCGAGATTGGTAAATCCTGTACGGGGAATCGGCGGATATACGGGAACCTATCAAGGAAAGCCGGTTTCTGTTATGGCCAGCGGGATGGGCTGTCCCTCCATTGGAATTTATTCTTATGAACTGTTTACCCAATATGATGTGGAAAATATTATTCGCATCGGCACAGCCGGCGCCATTCATCCGGATTTAAAAATAGGCGACCTGGTTTTGGGACAGGGAGCCTGTACAGATTCAAATTTTCTCCAGCAGTATCGTTTGCCCGGAACCTACGCCCCGATTGCCTCCTATGCGCTGTTAGAAAAGGCAGTGGCCCTGGCGAAAGAAAAGAATGTTTCTTATAAAGTAGGAAATCTATTTACCAGCGATAAGTTTTATGACGCCGCCAACAGCATGAAAGACTGGCAGAAGATGGGCGTGCTGGCGGTAGAAATGGAAGCGGCAGCGTTGTATGCTACGGCGGCGTTTACCGGGAAGAACGCTTTGGCTGTCTGTACAATTTCCGACTGTCCGTTAACCGGGGAAGCGTCAGATGCTCAGTACCGCGAGACCCAACTTCATACTATGATTAAACTGGCGCTGGAACTGGCGTGAACTATTGACTATTTTTCGTTTGTTTGCTATAATAACAAAGCTGTGCCGCTGTGGTGGAATCGGCAGACACAAGGGACTTAAAATCCCTCGGTAGCAATACCGTACCGGTTCAAGTCCGGTCAGCGGCACCAGACAGCCCCCCGTAGAAAGCTATTCTACGGGGGGCTGTTGTTTCTTGCATAACCTACGTTTATTTTTTACCTGAAAAATGCAATCGAACCATCCGCCAACAACAGGACCTGTTTGTTCGGCGCTTTTTTAATAGTGATCCCCGGCAATGGGACTGTTAAAAACAGCGCATCCATGCTGTACAACAGGACGGTTGAGCCGCCGGAGCTTAATTTTCTTGTATAGCGGCAATAACCTCCACCTCGACCAAAGCGCCTTTGGGAAGCTCTTTCACCGCGATACACGAGCGTGCGGGTTTTCCGGTGAAATATTGCGCATAAACTTCGTTGAACGCAGAAAAGCCGCTCATATCGGTAAGAAAGCAGGCCGTTTTTACCGCGTTTTCAAAATTTGTTCCTCCCGCCCGCAGTACCGCCGAAAGATTTTCCATTACCTGTTTTGTCTGCTCCGCAATAGTTTCTCCAGTTATTTTTCCCGTTTCGGGATCAATCGGAATTTGACCTGAGGTATACAGTAAGGAGCCGCATTTAATCGCCTGGGAATAAGGGCCAATCGCCGCAGGAGCTTTTTGGGTTGAGATAATTTCCAACATAGCTTTCATCCTTTCATTTATTCATCTAAAACAATTATAACAGTGGAATCCCGATTAGGGAATAACATAGATCATATTTACTGATAAATTTTTACCATAAAATTTATATATTTTATTGCCTGATTGAAGCCCCCATATATAACGGTCTCTTTGCAAAAAATCAAACGAGCCGCTTGCAAGGCCAAGATTGCTCTTAAATAAAGGTCTCCGATTTACAATAAACCGGAGGCCTTTATCTATGGGAATTACAATCATATAGTGGCGGAAACGGTTTTCTCTGCAAGAATGGAATAGATTTGACTGGCGGCAATAAGGTTCCCTTGACAGAAAGAAGGAAAAATAATTTACTGGCAAATGGGAAAAAATTACAAAAAAGTAACAAATTGGTGTCAAAACCTATTGACAAATAATTCCAAATAAGGTAATATATGGATAACCAAGGGAGGCTGGAGAGAGCGTCCCGCGGAAATTAAGACTGATTGAAAATTCTTAAGGAGGATTTAAGACTATGAAAAAAGTACTTTCTTTAGTACTGGCTGCGGCGATGGTTCTGTCCCTGGGCGTTGTTTCCTTCGCTGCTGACCTGGGAAAAGACATTGAGGTTGAGCCAACCGCTTCTTTAGTGTGGTATGACGAAGATGGCAATGCGATTACCCCAGCTACAGCAAATGCTGGTGGCACTGTAATGGTTAATGACGTGTACTTTGGCGATACCATCTATATTGAGTTGGCTGATTTAGATACTGATGCAGATATTAAAGGTGTAACTTTTGCTGACAGCGATGACTTTACCCTCTCTACTTCCAAGAGCACCAACGGTGCGATCGTTAAATCCGTTCAGCGTCTTGAAGGCAAAAAATTCGATGCGGGTACAGATTTAGCCGGCCGTACGGACGTAATCGAAATTAAACTGAACGATTCTACTACTACCGATGAGAAAAAGGTAGAGTTCTCCCTGGTATTTAAAGCCAAAGAAGCGGGTGCTCTTAATGGTGGTGACAACTATCCGAAGAGCGCGAAATTTACCTTTGACATCAAACTGTATGTCACAAACCGTGAAGAAGATGCGGACGCTACCATCGAAGCAGGCGATAAAGTTGTTATCAATCCTGTTTCCAACGACAAAAACGAAATCATCTGGACCAACGCTTCCGGCGACGACATCGCGAAATTGGCTTTCGAAGCTAACGACGATGCTGACAGCTTCTATGCGAAACTGTCCACCAAATACAACACCGCTATCGCTACCAAATACGGCGATCCGGTAGGCGCTGAAATGTATTTCTGGACCTTCACTGGTTCTGCCACCATCGACTCCACCGCGAGAGCTACCCTGACCCTGTACAACCCATTTGATGAAGAAGACGATGTTGACTTCGCTAATGGTTACTGGTACACCGTAGACGCGGACGGCGTTGTATCCGAAGTGAAAAACCTGACCTACGTTGACACTGACGAAGATGGCAACGATGTTGATGGTTTCAGAGTAAAAACCAGAACTCTGGGCAACTACATCTTCTCCGATGTAGAACTGGATCTGGAAGAAGTTAACGCTGATGCAGAAGACGATGGCACCACTGATGCGGACGGCAAACCGATCCCGAACACTGGTTCCAGCGACATGGTAAACGTAGCGGTAGTTGCTGCTGTAGTTTCCCTGGCTGCTGCTGGCGCAGTTGCTTTCAAAAAAGCTTCTAAATAATTAATTGATCGTTAATTATTAAAAGGCAATAACCGTAAGGTTAACAGCCACCCGGTCGTCTCTCCGCGGCCGGGTGGTTTTTATTTTTATAAAAATTTCCAAATATTACCAGTTGGTAACAATAACCAAAGAAAAAATTACAAATTAGTTACAAAAAGATGTCAAAACCTATTGACAAATCTTCCACGGCAGGTTATACTAGGAAACAACAAAGGGAGATGTTGGAGAGCATCCCTTTGAAAAAATGATTAAGACTGATTAAATTCTTAAGGAGGATTTAAGACTATGAAAAAAGTACTTTCTTTAGTACTGGTTGCAGCTATGGTTCTGTCCATGGGCGTTGTTTCCTTTGCTGCTTCCGCTGATATCGACGTAACCACTACTACTCCCATTGATACAATGGATGACGATGGAAATACTTCCATTCAGCTGGCTGCTGGCAAAACTCTGGTAGCTGACGCTCAGTTTGGCGAAACCTATTATATTGATGTTGATGATTTAGTTGCTGCTGTGAAGACTGCTATTGACGCTTATGCTGGCGGCGGTACTTCTACTATAGCTGCTGATGATCTGATGGATGGCGATCTGTTCACCTTCTCTACTTCCAAGAGCACCAACGGCGCGATTGTAAAATCCGTAAGCCGTGAAGAGCGCATTAAATTGGGCACCACCCGTTACAATGCAATCGAAATCGTTCTGAACGATTCCACCACCACCGATGAAAAGAAAGTAGAGTTTACCTTCTCTTTCAAAGCGAAAAAAGACTCTGCTGATGACAATGGTAGCGGCGATCCTCAGTTCCTGAAAAACGACAAAATCAACTTTGATGTAAAACTGTATGTCACCAACCATGAAGAAGTTGGTACTGATACCACCATGGAAGCTGGCGACAAATTCATCTTCACTCCGGAATCCAATGACAAGAACGAAGTTATCTGGACCAACGCTTCCGGCGACGACATCGCGAAATTGGCTTTCGAAGCTAACGACGATGCTGACAGCTTCTATGCGAAACTGTCCACCAAATACAACACCGCTATCGCTACCAAATACGGCGATCCGGTAGGCGCCGAAATGTACTTCTGGACCTTCACCGGCGCTTCCACCATCGACTCCACCGCGAGAGCTACCCTGACCCTGTACAACCCATTTGATGAAGAAGACGATGTTGACTTCGCTAATGGTTTCTGGTACACCGTAGACGCGGACGGCGTTGTATCCGAAGTGAAAAACCTGACCTACGTTGACACTGACGAAGATGGCAACGATGTTGACGGTTTCAGAGTAAAAACCAGAACTCTGGGCAACTACATCTTCTCCGATGTAGAACTGGATCTGGAAGAAGTTAACGCTGATGCAAAAGACGATGGCACCACTGATGCGGACGGCAAACCGATCCCGAACACTGGTTCCAGCGACATGGTAAACGTAGCGGTAGTTGCTGCTGTAGTTTCCTTGGCTGCTGCTGGCGCAGTTGCTTTCAAAAAAGCTTCTAAATAATTAATTGATCGTTAATTATTAAAAAGTAATAACCGTAAGGTTATAATAGGCTACCGGCTGTCTCTCCACAGCCGGTAGTTTTTTATTATATACGAAAAGAGCACCCCTAAGGGGTGCTCTTTTTTCTATCGGAATAGGGAAAGGACAGGGAATGGGAAAGAAATTACAAATTGTTACCTTTTTTAATTATAAAAAATTAGAAATTGACATATCAAGCAATATGTGTTATACATTATTATAATATATAAGCAAAATGACGGACGTTATTACAAATTGGTAACAAAAACCTCTTGAAAAGTTACAAAGTGTAATATATACTACAATCACGGGGCAACGATCCCGAGAAAAATTTCAGGAGGAAATAAACCAATGAAAAAAGTACTTGCATTTTTACTTGCAGTATCCGCTTCTCTTTCCGTAGGCGTTACCGCTCTTGCGGATGACATCATTGATAATAACGAAAATTCTTCTATCGTAGCGCAGGAAGATAGTTCTTCTGAGGACAGCTCTTCTGAGGACAGCTCTTCTGAAGACAGCTCTTCCGAGGACAGCTCTTCCGAGGACAGCTCTTCCGAAGGCAGCTCTTCCGAAGGCAGCTCTTCCGAAGGCAGCTCTTCTGAAAACGGCTCCTCTGACAGCTCTTCTGAAGAAGAGGCTCCTGCAGTTGATCCTTCCGCTTTCATTTTCGGCGCGACTGAAGATGGCACTACCCTGGAAGATTTGCTGACCCCTGGTAAAGAGTACAAATTCCCGGTACAGATGGTATTTGGCTCCGAAGCAAAAGACCTGACCGAAGATATGCTGGAAGATTTCAAATTCACCTACTCCAAACTTTCCACCAACGGCGTAAAAACCTTTAAAATCGACGAGTACAAAGGTAAATACTATCTGCACGTTGAAATTAAAGAAACTACTCCGCTCAAAGCAGTACAGGTAAAATACAACATTAAGTTTGTAAGAAAGAGCAACAACCTATCTGTATTTGCTCAGCAGGTAAAATTTGAGTATGGTTACGAAGAAGCTAACAATGACTATATCAATGGTCTTGACAAAGGCGACGTAATCGAAGTTGATAACTCCAACCCGATCATCACCGACGATCAGTTTGATGATATCGCGAAGATCAACGACTACAAAAATGTAACTCTGTCCGGCTCTGATTGGAAATTCACTGTTAACGTAACAGATGAAAGCACCAAAAACTTCCTGTTCACCAACGCTGGTGTAAAAGAAGTTCTGGCCAAATTCCCGGAACAGGAATTCAAATTCTTCAACTTCTCTGGTAAACCTGCCTTCACTGCGACTGGTAAACTGGAACTGAATGTAGATGATATCGTTGATGAGTTCGATAAAATGTATGTGTACAGATATGCTAACGGCAAAATGTATAAATTGAACGCTTCCTTCGATGCAGAAGAAAACACCCTTTCCTTCAGAACCAACAAACTGGATACCTTTGTAGTAACTGACAAAGAGATCAAAGATGGTACTGTAGTAGTAGAAAACAGCTCCAGCGACAGCTCCTCTGATGCGGATAAAAACAATCCGGAAACTGGTGCTAGCGATGCAGTAAACGCAGCGGTAGCTATGGCGGTAGCTTCTCTGGCGACTGCTGGTGCGGTAGCGCTGAAAAAGTTCTCTAAATAAGATTTAAAGAACAAAAAGTTTGGGCAGACCCCTAAGGGGTCTGCCCATTTGTTTTTCTCTTTACAAATAGGAAGAAAAGGTATATAATTAAAAAAAATAAAAACGCCATATGGGGTGCTGGCTGTGAGTCGGCTGAGAGTGGGCATAAATGCTTATAACCCTTGAACCTGATCTGGGTAATGCCAGCGTAGGAAGATGTTGTTTTGCTTGTCCTTTTACGCCGCAGGGGTTATCTTGTGGTGTTTTTTAATTTTAATTAATTAAAAAAAGGGGACGGAAAAAACAATGAACGTAACTACTCGTAAACTCACACACAGCGCACTAATGGTAGCGCTGGCCACGATTTTATCGCTGGTAACAATTTTTAAAGCGCCTAACGGCGGTTCGGTTACTGCCGCCAGCATGGTGCCGATTATTATTATCGCTTTAATGTACAATACCAGCTGGGCCTTATTGACTTCTTTGGCTTATTCGGGAATACAGATGTTATTGGGGTTCTATCCACCACCGACACAGGATTTTATTTCGTTTGTTTTGGTAATCCTGCTGGATTATGTGGTTGCTTTCGGCGTGTTGGGACTGGCCGGGGTGTTTGCCCGCAGATTTAAAAATAAGGTGCTGGGCGCCTGTATTGGTACTATTATTGTAATGGCGTTACGCTTTATCTGCCATTTCCTGTCAGGAATATTGATCTGGACGTCTTACGCGCCGGAGGGAATGCCTGTATGGCTGTATTCCTTTACATATAACGGAGCTTATATGTTATTTGAAGCAATCATTAGCGTGGTTGTGATTGCGCTGATTGTAAAATATATCAATCTCGACAAACTCAAGGCAAAATAGGCCGCAGTACAGTTAGAGAAACCGCCTGCCGTGATCACGGCAGGCGGTTTCTTATTTTTATCTTCGGGATAAAAACCGTCTTAAATTCAACAGAAGCATTTTAAAGTTTACTGCGATCATGAATAAACAAAGAAGGGCCTCAATCCATACCCATCCGGTTTCTAAATTTAGGATCACCAGAGTTTGCGTCAACAGGATAAGCAGATTAAAAGCAACCTTAGGCACATTCCAATGGAGTTTGATAAATCGGCGGGTATTCAGAGCCCTTAGGCAGAAAACGACAAAGTAGCTGATAAAGGAAGCAAAGGTCGCGCCGTTGACGCCCCAAAGGGGGATTAGCATGAAGTTAAGGACAATGTTGATCACCGCCCCGGCGGCTGTGGTCATCAAAGTGAGCATACTTTTCTTTTCCACCATATAGATACTTCCCAAAAAGGTAACAAAACAGGAAAAGGTGGTAGCCATAATCAAAAATGGCATATACTGCCAAGACTCATAAAAGGCGGGGGAAGCAAAGATTTTGGTAATCAGTTTGCAAAAAAGGATCAGCCCGGACGCTGCGATAAAAATCATTGACTGATATGCGTTGAACACATTGCTAAAGAAGCTTTCCTGTCCGGGACGCTCACTTTCTGTAATAGCGGACATCTGCCAGGCGTCTGAGAAGATACCTGACACCAGTATAATCATGGTAGGGATTTTATAAGCGATCCCCAAGAGACCGTTTGCCTGTTCGTTAATCATAAAGGTTACCAGGTATCGGTCAGAAGCATTTGTGATCCACCAAAAGATCGTGGTGGGAAGCAAGGGAAGGCAAAATTTAAGCATACTGCCAAAAACCTGCCAGTCCAGCCCTCTAAACCGAATATATTTTCCTAAACTGGCAATGGTAAACAGAAAGACAGAAGAAAACAGGTCGGAAAGAATCGTTGCTAGTACATAGCCAGTGATCCCTAATTTAAACACTACTAAGAATAGGATATTAAACAAGATAACCATAATAGTGCTAAGGACCCCATCAAAGGCATATAACTTTACATATTCTTTTGCCCGGACAAACTGGGAACATAAGGAGCGCAGACAAGAAGTAAGCACATAAAGATAAATCAGAAGTGAGTACTCACTGATAATTGGTATCTTCAGCAGCAGGGGACGCAGAAGCAAAAACAGCAAATATCCTCCGGCAACCGTAATAATTCCGGTAGAGAACACATCGGATTTTCGAACGGAGCGATCCAGCCCAAACCGAATAATACCATTGGAAATGCCCACAGAAACAATCGGGATAATTAAGTTGGCAGTAGGAACGATCAAATCCACAATCCCCATATCCCCGGTAGTAAGCACACGGGTATACAAGGGCATCAGCAGAAAAACAAGCACCTTTGAACTAAAGGTGCCGATAGCAAAAATAAAAGTATTGGAAATGAGTTTTTTGTACTTATCCAACTGTCAAACCCCGTCTCAATTTACTTATAACAGGCTGATGGCTCCCAGGACTCCATAGGAGCCTAAAGTCATAATCACTCCGGCGATAACCACTCCGAGAGCGATGGAGATAAAGGAAGGGAGCATTCGCATCCCAAGCAACGCGGCGATAGCGGCCCCAGACCAAGCGCCTGTGCCGGGCAGGGGAACAGCCACAAACAAGCAAAGGCCGATCAGTTCGTATTTTGTCACCTTGTCCGCCTTTTTCATCAGGCGGGTTTCAACCTTATGTGTTATCCCGGAAAGCAGCTTTGTCTGTTTAAGCCATTTAAATAGCGGGCGTCCAAACCAAATAATAAACGGAACCGGAATTAGATTTCCAATCAATGATATAACCAGCACCGTATACCAGGGCATTCCTAGGGCAGCGCCCAAAGGAATCGAACCTCGCAGCTCAATTAAAGGTACCATTGAAACAATAAACAAGGCAACCTCTTTTCCGGCGACCGAAAGAAACTCAAATAATCTATCTATCAACTGGTTCATTGTTCCTCCTGAAAAGGCAAGTTTGAAAAATCCTTAGACTTTTAGTTTGAGCAGACGACAGGCATTTTTATACATGATTTTTTCTTTTTCCTCTTTTGTAAGTCCTGTGCGGTTTAAGAGCGCTAATTCTGCCTCTGGAGTACTCCAAGGACAGTCGGTCGCGAACAGCACCCGGTCTATGCCGTGCTTGCGAATCAACCGCTCAAACTGTTCCGGGTTGCAATATACCGAAGACATGGCTGTATCCAAATACACGTTGGGAATACCAGCCAGATATTTTTCTGACTCATCATAACGATTAAGTCCCCCCATGTGAGCGGCTATAATCGTCAGGTTAGGGAAAGCTTTTGCTACCAGGGCCACATCCTTGGGCGGAGCGTGCACCACATCCGGGGATACCGGATCCCAGCCGGTATGAAAGGTCAGCGGCAGCTCCAGCTTTGCCAGCGTCTCATAAATTGGAAAGTATTTTTCTTCTTTAACAAAAAATTTCTGATAATCCGGATGGAGTTTTACCCCGTAAAAACCCAGTTCTTTTACTCGGTACAGTTCATCAATAGCGTCCGCGCCGTCCGGGAAGATAGTGCCGAAACAAAGCAGCTTGCCGTGCTGGATGCTTTTGGCCCAGTTATTGATTGTCTGCTGCTGTCCGTCCCGGGTAGCGATATGAAGCACTACCGCCAGATCCACTCCCCATGCGTCCAATTTTGTCCGGGTGCCGTTTTCGGTACCGTCCGTATAATAAGGGGCGCCGCCGGAAGTTTTAGAAAGCATAGGAAGAGTTTTTCCCGCTAGCTTGTCCGGGAACGCATGAGTATGAAAGTCAATGAGCATAGAAAAAGCCTCCGCTTATAATTTATGGATAACGTTACCAGTATACATTAAATTAGAGGATTTATCAATGGGAGAATACGGTTGAAGAGCAAGAGAAGGGAATATTTGCAACCCCACTTGACAATCCTAAAAAGGAGGATATAATAAGAGATAGACACCCCAGGGGGGTGGGGTGATAAGGAGGTAAAAGTATGAACCAAAAATTTGATGTAACAGGAATGACCTGCTCCGCCTGTTCTGCCCATGTGGAAAAAAGTGTGGGCAAGGTGCAGGGGGTGGAAGAGGTCAGCGTAAACCTGCTATCTAATAGTATGAATGTCTCTTATGATGATAAGGTGACGGATGTCAGTACAATTATTAAAGCGGTACAGGATGCGGGATACGGAGCGTCTGCTCATCAGCTGCACTCGGCAAAGGAAAAAGAAAAACCCACAGGGGTAGATATGAAAGACCAATTGGCCAATATGAAAATGCGTCTGGGGGTTTCTTTTGCATTTTTAATTCCGCTTTTTTATATTTCGATGGGGCATATGATGGGAGCGCCGCTGCCTCATTTTTTGCATGGAAACGAAAATGCGCTGATATTTGCCTTTACTCAGTTCCTGCTGGCGCTGCCGATTCTTTATGTCAACCGGAAATACTATCAGGTAGGGTTTAAAACCCTTCTGCGCGGCTCGCCTAACATGGACAGCCTGATTGCTATCGGTTCTGCTGCGGCGATGATTTATGGTATTTTCGCGATCTATCAGATTGGATATGGGCTGGGACATGGGAAGATGGAGTTAGTGGAACAATACTCCATGGATCTTTATTTCGAATCTGCCGCTATGATTTTAGCGCTGATTACTCTGGGAAAGTTTTTAGAAACCCGTTCCAAGGGAAAAACGTCTGAAGCTATTACGAAGTTGATGGATTTGGCGCCTAAAACCGCACTGGTCGTGCGGGAGGGGCAGGAAATAGAAATCCCAGTAGAAGAAGTAGTGGTAGGAGATATCTTAATTGTGAAACCCGGACAGAGCATCCCGGTGGATGGAGTGATTGTGGAAGGGAATACTTCTATTGACGAATCCGCTCTAACTGGAGAAAGCATCCCAGTAGAAAAGCATGTGGATGATAAAGTGATTGCCGCTACGATTAATAAGTCCGGCTACATTAAATTCAAGGCCATCAAGGTGGGAGACGATACCACTTTGGCGCAGATCATTCAGCTGGTGGAGGAAGCCAGCTCCTCCAAAGCGCCTATTGCCAAGCTGGCGGATAAGGTGAGCGGGGTGTTTGTCCCCGTAGTAATTGGCATAGCGATACTTTCCGCCGTTGTATGGCTGGCGCTGGGACATAGCTTTGAGTTTGCTCTTTCTATCGGTATAGCTGTACTGGTGATCTCTTGCCCCTGCGCGCTGGGACTGGCCACGCCGGTAGCGATTATGGTGGGTACTGGAAAAGGAGCGGAAAATGGAATCCTAATCAAATCCGCCGAGAGCCTGGAAATTGCCCATACGGTGGATACGGTGGTTCTTGATAAAACCGGCACCATTACCGAAGGCCGACCCCAGCTCACCGATCTTTTTGCCGCCTCACGGGTATCACAGAAGGAACTGCTCTCTATCGCCGCTTCATTAGAAAAAGCTTCGGAACATCCTCTGGCAGACGCGGTAGTGGAATATGCGGTAAAGCAAAAGGTTGAGCTGCAGCCTATCGAGCAATTTCAGGCGGTGATCGGGCAAGGAATCGAAGGAAAAATTAACGGCACTTTGTATTTTGGCGGAAATCGGAAAATGATGGAAGAACATGGCCTTTCCTTCGATGAATACGAACAGCACGCAGAAAAATTTTCAAAGGAAGGGAAAACTCCCCTTTATTTTGCGGATGAAACAGGCATTATCGGAATAATTGCAGTAGCGGACGTAATTAAACCCACCAGCCGGGAAGCGATCCGTCAATTTAAAGAAATGGGAATTGATGTAGTTATGCTTACCGGCGACAACAAACGCACTGCCCAGGCAATCCAGCGTCAGTTGGGGATTGATAGAGTAATAGCGGAGGTTCTTCCCCAGGACAAGGAACGAGAAGTGAGCGCTCTTCAGTCCCAGGGAAAAAAGGTGGCGATGGTAGGCGACGGGATCAACGACGCACCGGCCCTTACCCGGGCGGATGTAGGCATCGCTATTGGAGCGGGCACAGATGTGGCCATTGAAAGTGCAGATGTGGTTTTGATGAAAAGTGATCTTTTGGATGCGGTGACGGCCATTGATTTAAGCCGGGCAGTGATCCGTAATATCAAGCAAAATCTTTTCTGGGCGTTCTTTTATAATATCATCGGTATTCCTCTGGCTGCAGGCGTATTTTATGTTGTTCTGAATTGGAGGCTGAATCCGATGTTTGCGGCGGCGGCGATGAGCCTAAGTTCCGTATGTGTAGTATCCAATGCCCTGCGGCTGCGATTATTTAAACCACGCCGTTTTTCGGCGCAGAAAATAGAAGGCCAAACAACTATAATTAAAGGAGAGATTGCAATGAAAAAAACCATGATTATTGACGGAATGTCCTGTTCCCATTGTTCCAGCAGAGTGGAAAAAGCGTTAAATGCTATTGACGGAGTAAAGGCCACAGTAAACCTGGACACAAAAACAGCAGAGATCGAGCTTTCCAAAGAAATTGGAAATGAGGCGCTCATTTCTGTAGTTACTGACGCTGGATACCAGGTAGTATCCATCTCCTAAAAAGGAGGAGAAGGATGAAAGCAGACAAAGCGGCAGTGAGCCGACTACTGAAAACAGCCAGAGGTCAGATTGAGGGAATATTGAAGATGGTAGAAGAGGACCGGTACTGCATGGATATTTCCAACCAGCTGATGGCCACTGAAAAAATTCTTCACAAAGCCAACAAAGAAGTTCTTCGCGCCCATATGGAAGGCTGTGTCAAAGATGCTTTTCAAAGCGGAAATGAAAAAGAAAAAATCGCGGAGATTGTAGAGCTGATTGATAAGCTGGCAAAATAAAAACATCCCCTGGAAAAGCTTTGCTTTTCCAGGGGATGTTTTTAACTTACATGATACTGTTTAAAAAAACGTCTTGTCCAAAACAGACAAAATAACATAGCAAACAGCCAGCTGACAGGCGCGGCGAAAAACACGGCGTCAATTCCGATAACGGGGGAAAAGCCATATGCCAGCACAACTCGGAGAGTAATAGAAATCAGAGAAGAGAAGACCGCCATTCGCAGAAGCCCTACCCCACGGAATATCCCTTGGCAATGATTAATAATGCAGGTAAAGGGGTAAGCCAGCGCCGTTAAGGTAAGGCATCTGGCGCCCATAGCGATAATTGCGGTTTCTGCGGGATCCACAAACCACCCCATTAACCATTTAGCGCCCAGCGTCCCCAACGGCATCACCATCAACAAAGTCAATGGGATAATCAATATCCCCGAACGATATCCGGCGCGTACCCGCTGTTCCCGATGCGCTCCATAATTTTGAGCCGTATAGGTCACTAGAGCGTTAACAAAATCAGCATTTGGAGTTTGCAATAGGGCGTCGATACGGGAAGCGCTGTTAAAGGCAGCGATGGCGTCAGTGCCATAGCTGTTGACCAGACCTTGTACCAGACACCGGCCAATATAGATGTATACCTGTTGTAAGGCGCAGGCAAAACTATAGCTGGCAATCTCTTTAAATAAAATAAAATCAAAGATCAATTCCTTTATTTTAACCCGCATCAACGGAACTTTTATATAACTGTACAAAACGCATAAAATGGAGGACAATGCCTGAGCGATTACGGTAGCGATAGCCGCGCCTTGTACCCCCATTTGAAATCCTGCCACAAACAACAAATCCAAAATCACATTCAAAACGGAGGCCAGAAGTAAAAATATCAACGGGATTACTGTATTGCCAATCGCTCTCAGGGCAAAGGAATAAAAGTTATACAGAAATGTGAAGATCATTCCGACAAAAATAATTTTTAAGTAACTCTCTGCCTGAGGGAGGATATCTGCTGGAGTATTGGAAATTATCAGCAGCCAGCGGGAAAGGAAAAAGCAAATAGCGCAAACCACAGCAGTAAAAATGAGACCGCTGATCAACGCAGTAGAAACACAGCGTTTGAGCTGGTCATACTCCTGCGCGCCATAAAGCTGGGAAAAAATGATAGCCGTCCCCATACAGATACCGACGAATAAAAACAGTACAATGGACATAATCGGGTTAGCTACCCCCAGAGCAGCCAAGGCGCTTTTCCCCACAAAACGGCCTACCACGATAGAATCCACCATATTATAAAGCTGCTGGCAGACATCCCCGATCATCAAGGGAATAGCAAACTTAATAATTAACAAAACAGGACTTCCTTGGGTCATATCTTTGGAAGCTTTGTCGGAAACGGCGCCGGTTGTTTGAGTATCAGACACGATCCTCACATCCTAAAAATTCATTACATGAAGCTATTTTATACTAGCACAAACATTTTCCGGTTTCAACGCTTGCCGTTAAAAGTTTAGCGCTGGGACAAGAGCGTATTGTAAGAAAGTCAGATTTCGCTTGGAAAGAAAATACAGCCGACGGAAAAAATAAGCAAAAAGCAAAGAAAAAAGCGACGGCTCCTCAAAGATGCCGTGACCGCTCTTGTAAGCGGTCCGCTGCAGCAAAAGCGGCTTTTGTAGAGGAGATAAGTACGCCTTGAGTAAAAAAATCGGAGCAAGCGAAAAATCGCTTGCTCCGACGTGGTGGACCCGAAGAGATTCGAACTCTCGACCTCTGCGATGCGAACGCAGCGCTCTCCCAACTGAGCCACGGGCCCAAATACAAACCCAACCTGTCACACAGACAGGCTGGGTGGTGGTGGAGATGATCGGGATCGAACCGACTACCTCTTGAATGCCATTCAAGCGCTCTCCCAGGTGAGCTACACCCCCACATGAAGTTCGTATGTAGAAACCTCTTGAATAAACGAAATTATTCAAGAGGCACATAAATAACTGGTGACCCATCGGAGATTCGAACTCCGGACACCTTGATTAAAAGTCAAGTGCTCTGCCAACTGAGCTAATGGGTCATTTAACAGCGCTTGATCATTATATCAAAACAGGATAAGATTGTCAACTATATTCCGGCAAAAAACTTTAGAAATTTCTGATATACTGCTATAAATAGTGACAAATAATACTTTTTGAAGTAGAATTATAATAAAGTATTCAGGAGGTGAACAGGGGTGACAGTCAAGTTAGATTCCAGTGTGCAATATTTAAAGGGAGTTGGTGAGCAACGGGCAAAACTATTTGGAAAATTGGGAATTACTACCGTTAAAGATTTGCTGCAGCATTACCCCAGAGGATATATTGACCTTTCAGCCCCCTGTGAGATATCTTCTGCTCCAAATGAAGAAATATGCGCTGTGCGCGGTGTTGTAATAAAAAAATCTCAGGAAATCCGCTTAAAAGGCGGAAGAAAAATGTATAAAGTATTGGCAGCGGACGATACGGGAGTTTTGGAACTGATTTTTTTTAACACCAAATATACTGTGGACGCACTGGACTATGATACTCCATATCTTTTTTACGGCAGGGTACAGGGAAATCTTTTGCGCAAGCAGATGAGCGCTCCAGCTGTTTATCCGGCAGACGGGGACCAGCCGTTTATTTCAGTTTATCCGTTGACTGCGGGGCTATCCAACAAAGTACTTTCTAATATTATAAGACAGGCGTTGCAACAGGTCGATGGACAGCTCCCGGAGCTGCTCCCAGACAAGATCAGGGCCTTGTATCAATTGGAAGAAATTTCTCAGGCGTTAAAGAATATCCATCACCCTGTATCCATGCAGGAGATGGAACGCGCCCGGCGCCGATTTATGTTTGAAGAACTGTTCTGTTTAGCGGTCGGGGTAAGCCTCCTAAAAAAACGCAATCTTACCAAACAGGGGTATCCGATGAAACCCCAGGAAATGTCCGCTTTTTATGAAGCGCTTCCGTTTATCCTTACAGGCGCCCAGCAAAAAGCTATTGACGAAATTCTTTCGGATATGCAAAAAAATGTCCCGGCCAACCGCTTGGTGCAGGGGGATGTAGGCTCTGGAAAAACCATGGTGGCTATGGCGGCCGCCTATTTCGCCTATTTGAACGGCGCGCAGTCGGCATTGATGGCGCCTACTGAAATACTGGCCCGTCAGCACTACCAGGGGTTAAGTGCCCTGGCGGATAAACTGGGAATGAAAACCGATCTTTTAGTGGGATCTATGACCGCTGCACAGAAGAGAAAAGCAAAAGAAAAACTCCTTTGCGGGGAGACAGATCTTTGTATCGGAACCCATGCGCTGCTTTCCGAAGGGGTGGATTTTCAAAATTTGCAGCTGGTGATTACAGATGAACAGCATCGTTTCGGCGTAGCCCAACGTACAGCGCTCCAGGAGAAGGGAAAACAGCCCCATACCTTAGTAATGTCGGCCACCCCTATACCCAGGACGCTGGCTTTGATGATTTATGGGGAACTGGATATCTCCATTATCGATGAACTGCCGCCCAACCGTCAGCCGGTGCGAACCTACCGAATAGGAAGCGATAAACGAAAACGGGCATTTGGATTTATCCGGGATCATTTGGATCAAGGGCTACAGGCGTTTATTGTCTGTCCTTTGGTGGAACAGGGAGAAGAGGATACCGGTTTGCAGGCCGCTACTGAATATATGCTGGATATCAGCACTCAGTTTTTTTCTGGTTATACGGTAGGACTCCTGCATGGAAAAATGAAGGCCGCAGATAAAGAAAAGGTAATGGGGGATTTTTCCAGCGGGCTTATCCAGCTGCTGATTTCTACAACGGTAGTGGAAGTGGGAGTGGATGTACCCAACGCGGTGATTATGATGGTGGAAAATGCCGAGCGTTTTGGCCTGAGCCAGCTGCATCAGCTGCGGGGAAGGGTAGGCAGGGGCTGTGTACAATCCCATTGCATCCTGTTGACCGACAGTAAAAACCCGGATACCCTACAGCGGGTGGATATGATGTGTAAAAGCAATAATGGATTTGAAATTGCGGAATATGACCTGAAAACCCGCGGCCCAGGGAATTTTTTAGGTCACGAACAGCACGGGCTTCCTCATTTAAAGATCGCTGACCTTACTACGGATGTCACCTTGGTAGCAGATGCCCAGCAGGCGGCCAACGAGGTGCTGGAAAAAGATCCGGATTTGTCCTCGCCATCTCATCAGGCGCTGAGAGAAACGATAATAGGACTTCTAAATAAAGTAGGGGAGCGCCCCAATTAGGAAAGGAGAAATATCAAGTGTTTGAAGAAATACAAAAACAGACCTGTCAAGCGGTTTGGGAGCTTATAGAAATTGCCAAACTTAAGGAAAAAGATATCCTTATAGTGGGCTGCTCTTCCAGCGAAGTAGGAGGGCATAAAATTGGATCGGATTCCAGCCCGCAGATTGCAGACGCCATATTTGCCGGGCTATACCCTCTCCTGCAAGAGAAAGGGATTTTTTTGGCCGCTCAATGTTGCGAGCACCTGAACCGGGCGGTGATCCTGGAACGTGCGGCGGCCGACATTTACCGGCTGGAGCCGGTAAATGTCGTACCCCAGCCTAAAGCTGGGGGAAGCTTCGCTACCGCCGCTTATCGGGAATTTTCCGATCCAGTAGCGGTTGAAGAAGTGAAGGCTGACGCCGGACTTGATATTGGCGGCACTTTGATTGGGATGCATTTGAAAAAGGTAGCGGTGCCAGTGCGTCTATCTATTGCCAAAATCGGCGAGGCAAACATTCTTTGCGCCAGAACCCGTCCTAAATTTATCGGCGGAGTTAGAGCCCATTACAATGAAGAACTCATGTAAACAAAGAAATACCCGAAAGCCAGCGGCTTCCGGGTATTTTTTATAGCTGCACCTGGCAAATCGCAGATTTGCCCCCGCCGTTGGCGGAAAACGCTTTGCGTTTTGGGGCGCCGGCTGCAAAAGAACAGGAAGGTTTCGCACTTCTGCGAAACCTTCCCTGGACACCGTCCGGGGGTAAAATATCCTTTTCTCCTACTTTTTATTCATTTTCTTGTACTGGGCTTTCTGGTTCTTCCTGGGAAACCATTTCCTGGACCGCCGCTTTGCGGATAATACCCATAGGAGTTTGTTCGTTGGTCTGGCCCAGGGGGTTGTCTTTTAAAATCTTCACCAGAAGATCTCGATCCATCTGGGGACTGGAAGTTCCCAAAATCTGTCCTTCCAAATCGTTAATGTCGGTAATCGCTACTGCAACGCCTATTTTATCAGAAATTTCCGCTGCTACCTTGTCTGGCTGCGCAGGTCCGAGCACCACATAATGATTATAAGGAGGCAGGGTAAACTCACAGGGACCGTCGATGCTTCGCGCTTTGTAACCGGCGATATTATAAAACCAACCCCGTTTGCCGAACAGCTTACCAATAGCGGAAATTGCCGCCGCAAACAAGATTTTGATAGTTCCGCATTCTTGCAGCGCCATTTCCATTGTTTCTGGGATACCAAGCCCAATTCCATACGGCGTTTTTAAAACAAACTTGCACAGAAAGCGGGCAAGAGGCCGGGGGTGAATATCTTTCATAGGAATAGCACGTTTTTGAGTACAGGCGACGGCTTTTTCAGTGATGAAAACAATATCTCCCTGCTGTACGTAAGGGGCGGCATATTTTTCCACAACATCGATAATATTATCCGCGTCGGTAATCACATGGGTTTTAATACACAACCGGCGGTAATCTATCCCATCCACTGTAATAGTTTCGTTTTTTTCCGGATTAACTACATATCCAACTTCATTTGACATTTTAAACCCTACCTTTTATAGTAACTGTTAATATTTTCCCAAACTTCTACCGGAATTATACAACTCCAGTGCCTAACAGTCAAATTATACTTGTGATTTAGCCGCCAGTCGGTCGCAATATACACACCAGCAGGTAATGGACACAATAACCACCGCGCCGCCTACAAAAGCGAAAGCTCCCGGCGCTTCTCCGGTAAACAGGAACACCCAAACCGGATTGAGCAGCGGCTCCAGCGCTCCCAGAAGGGAACAGACCAAAGGCGGACAGTTTTTTACTGCTATGCCATACAGCACATACGGAATACCTAACTGTACAATTCCCAAGGCAAGGATACTAAGCACTGCCGTAGTGATTACCGGCGTAGGGAAGAAAAAGGCGGTGGGAACGCCCACGACCGCTGTAAAAAGGTGTCCTAAAAAGATGCCGCTCATTCTGGCATTATCGTCGGTGGTACGCCCGGTAAAAATAAACATCAGCCCCATAAACAGGCCGGACAAGATCCCTATAATATTACCCATGAGCTTTCCTGGGGAGAGCTGATCGAAAAAAAACAAAGCAATTCCGCAGGTAGTAGCAATAACAGCGATAATATCCGCATGGATAAATTTTTGTTTAAAGAATACAGCAGAAAGCACCAGAATAAAAATTGGCGCGGTAAACTGCAAAATAATAGCGTTGGCCGCAGTAGTCAGCTTGTTGGCGGTAACAAAACAAAGAAACGTAGCACATAAAAAAATCCCGCTGACAAAAGCATCGCGGTTGAAGATCATTTTTTGCTTCCTTGCTTTCATATATACTACTACTACCAAAGAGGCAACCAGGCTACGAAATCCAGCGATTACCAGTGGATTCCAGGGAATAAGTTTAATAAAAATACCCGCGATACTCCACAAACTGGAACAGATAAGCATTAAAATAATTGCCCGATGTTTCAGATTTTTAGTCATTTTTGAAGCAGATACTCCCTTATTTAAAAATAAAAAATCGCAATAACTAGATATTACCTTATAATGATTAAAATTACAAGAATTCTGTGAAAATTACTTTATTAATTCTTCTAATATGTGTATAATATATTAGAAACAATTTTGCAAGGGAACAGGAGAAGCAGATGGTATTTGCGAATTTGGTGTTCATTTATCTTTTTCTCCCTTTAAACCTGATCTTTTATTTTTTATTTAAAAATACCGCTTATCGAAATGTCGTATTGATTGTATTTTCCGTTTTGTTTTATTCTTGGGGAGAACCAGTGTGGATCTTTTTATTAATACTGTCCTCTACACTGGATTACTGCAATGGGCGGATGATTGAACATTTCGCAGGCCGCTGGCAGGCAAAAGCGTTTGTCGCTTGTTCGCTGCTGGTAAACTTTGGTTTATTGGGTACATTTAAATACAGCGGTTTTCTTGTAGAAAATATCAATGCGCTGCTGGGTACGGCTATGCCGGTACCTTCTTTTATGCTGCCTATTGGTATTTCTTTTTATACCTTTCAGACCACCAGTTACATTATTGACGTTTATCGCGGGGATACGAAGGCGCAGAAGAACCCTCTGTACTATTTTATGTATTTGTCTTTATACTCCCAACTGGTAGCGGGGCCGGTGGTTCGTTATGCGGATATTGCTCGGGAGATTAATCATCGGACAACCTCCATGACCGATCTGGCGGAAGGAATTACCCGGTTTATGATCGGTCTTGCGAAAAAAGTTGTTATCGCTAACGTAGCAGGTTCTTTTGCGGGGAAATATATGGACGGTGATATCTCCAGCCTAACGGTAAGCGCTGCGTGGTTTGGCGCGGTGATGTTTACTTTACAAATTTATTACGACTTTTCTGGATATTCAGATATGGCTATCGGTCTAGGGCGGATGTTTGGCTTTCATTTTAGGGAGAACTTCAATTATCCTTATATTGCCTGTTCGGCTACGGAGTTCTGGAGAAGATGGCATATTTCTCTATCCAGCTTTTTTAGGGATTATGTATATATTCCATTGGGAGGAAATCGCAAACACCAGTATTTTAATCTTCTGGTGGTGTGGTTCTGTACTGGACTATGGCATGGAGCCAGCTGGAATTTCATTTTGTGGGGATTATATTACGGGCTGTTTATCTGTCTGGAAAAGTTGTTTTTGGGAAAGACTTTGGAAAAGCTTCCCAGAATATGCCGGCATATTTATTTGCTGCTTATTACAGTGATTGGATGGGTCATTTTCTATTTTGTTGATATGGGCCGGCTGGGCCAATATTTGAAAGCTATGTTTGGTATTGGAATAGATAAGCTTTGGGACAGCCATATACAAATTACTATTATGAATAATATTTTCTGGTTTCTGCTGGCGATCCTTTTTTGTATGCCGGTAGTGGCCAAACTCAAGCGATTTATTTCTCAGCGGCTCAGTTCTATCAATATTTCCGCATTACTGTTCTGTCAAAGCTTTATGAATGTAATTTTGCTGTTAGTGTGTACCGCCATGCTGGTGGGCCAAAGCTACAATCCGTTTTTATACTTCCGATTTTAATCAAGTTCGTAAATTTGTGAAAGGGGGGATGGCTGTATGCGCGAGCAAGAAAATCAAGCAGATGAATATCGTTATCATATTCAGCCCATAAGAGCGGCTTCCTCCGAGAATCCGGAAGAGGAAATCAACCAGTATTATGGTCTTATCCGGTTAAAATTAGCGCCGAGAAAGCTGTTTAATCTGTCCATCTTTAACGTGCTTCTCGTATTGGGAGTCATCCTCTGTCTGGGACTGGCTTCCCTTTTTATGACAAAGCCTACTGAAAGTGCGATTGAGAAACGGCAGCTGGCCAAGATGCCGGCCTTTTCCAAGGAAGCCTTGTTTTCTGGAGAATATACCCGGGGAATAGAAACCTTTTATGCGGATACTTTCCCATTCCGTGATTTTTTTGTGGCACTTTCTGCATATATGGAAGAAAATAGCGGCGTACGTATGGATGACGCCCGTATTCTAGCCCCCTCCCCCAACGAGAGCACCGATCCCATCACCGGCGGCGCTCCGTCTGTGCCCTCTTCTGCCAGCAGCACCGCTCCAGAAGGGACTTCTTTACCGGCGCAGCAAGACGCTGCGTCCTCCTCTCAGCCTTCCGCGGCGGAGAATACGGATGTGGACGATGGTATCGCTGGATCGGTGAGCAATGGAATTTTTGTTTATAAAGGCAGGGCGATGTCCCTGTTCGGCGGTTCAAAAGAGAACGGAAAATGGTATGCGGATGTACTAAATTTATATAAACAGCAGCTGCCGGATGTGAAAATTTATGATATGATCATCCCGACGGCGATTGAGTTTTATGTGCCGGATAAATATGCTGACTTAACGCAGCCGCAAAAACCGATGATTGATTATATTTATTCTTGTCTTGCTCCAAGTATCAAACGGGTAGATGCTTATAGCAAACTTCAGGAGCACGCGGAGGAATATATCTATTTCCGTACGGATCATCACTGGACTGGTTTAGGGGCATATTATGCCTATACTGCGTTTTGTGAGCAAGCGGGCCTGTCTGCTTTGCCTGTCAGTGATTTTGAAACCCGCCGGCTGGATAATTTCATTGGTACTATGTATGCCCAATCCAAAGACTCTACCCTTTTGGGAAACCCAGACTATGTGGATTACTATGTTTTTAACACTGGCTATACCGCTCGGCGTTACGATTATAACGCCCCTTACTATGGGATTCCCCATACCTTATGGGGAGAATATGCCCAAAGTCCAAACAGCTATTCTGTATTTCTCCATGGAGATTTCCCGCTGATACAAGTCAAAACGGATATTCATAACGGCAAAAAGATTCTGGTGGTAAAGGAGTCCTTCGGAAATGCATTCGCTCCTTTTTTGATTAACCATTATGAAGAGGTTTATATTGTAGACCAGCGGTATTTCCAGCTGAATTTGGTGGAATTTATTAAGGAAAATGGAATTGGAGAGCTGATTTTTGCAAATAACAGCTTTGCCGCCTGTACTCCTTATCATATTTCTCATATTGATAATATGAGATTCCAAACTTTTGTTCCTTATGTTCCGGAAGAGGGAGAACAATCGTCTGATATCAGTGAAAGCGAAGAAGAGGATGACGGCGGAATCGACCTTCGCCCATATAAAAAGAAAGAGGACGACTTATCTATTATTTATGACGACTGAATTTTCTAAAAGAGCAGGAGGGCGGATATGAAAAAGCGAATAACTTTTCTGTTGGCGTGCTTGGGTATGTGTGTATGTCTGCTTTGCTCCTGCCATCCCATGCAGGATCCTGCTGTGGAAGAAACGCCCGTTCAAACTGTGCAGCTTTCTTTTCAAATCAGTAGTCGGGTGGACGATGTGCTTTTGGAGCAGGCGGAATTGTTTATGGAAAGGGTGCAGAAGTTAAGCGAAGGGACAATTCGTATGGAGCTAATCACTGCGGCTCCTGGCAGCGATGCCCTCAAGCAGGGGGAGTGGGATATTGCTCTATTATACAATATCCAGATGGCCCAGGCAGACAGCCTGTTTTCTATGTTTGGACTTCCGTTTATTTATGATGACTGGAATCATATGAGTCGGGCGCTTAATTGCCAGCAGATCCTAGAAATTTTGCAAGAGCGGCTCGCCAATAAAAATATCAAGCCGTTGGCGGCCATTTATAATGGAAATACCAGCTTAGTGGCGCTGGAAAAGGACATCCGAGACGTGGGAGATTTTAAAGACCGGGTGCTCGCTGTACGGGCGGACAGCGAAGAGAAGATAAAGGCATTCCAGGCGCTGGGCGCCCAGGTGGAGCCATATCCCGCTTTGTCTATTGTGGAAATGCTCAACAGCGGCATCGTGGATGCTGCAGAGGTTTCCATCGATCAAACAGCAGGAATTTTAGCGGCTCCGCAAGATATTCATTATATTAATTCTCAGCATACGATTAAGCCTTTATGGTTGGTGGTAAACGCCCAAACCTTTGAGAAGCTGGATAGTGTACAGCAGGCGGCAATTTATGAAGGAATCGCCGGCTTTTTGGCACAGGTGGACGATGCGAGGGCACAGCATGAAAGCCAGTTGATGTTGGAACTGCAGGATCAGGGAATTGCCATTGTAGATATTGAGCGGGAGGAGTTAGGAACAGCACTTTATAATAGCAGTGCAGGTGCCTATACTGCACCGGACTATTTTGACCTTCGTATCTATAATATTATTCAGGAATACGCATTATAAAATAATTCCGGCAAAAGGATATTTTGCTCCCGGACTTCGTCCGGGTATGGTTTCGTCTTTTACGAAACCATGGGATCCCTTTTGCAGCCAGCGCCCCAAAACGCAAAGCGTTTTCCGCCAACGGCGGGTGCAAATCTGCGATTTGCCAGGCGCGGCTATAAAAATAGGAGCAAAAGGATATTTTGCTCCCGGACTTCGTCCGGGTATGGTTTCGTCTTTTACGAAACCATGGGATCCCTTTTGCAGCCAGCGCCCCAAAACGCAAAGCGTTTTCCGCCAACGGCGGGTGCAAATCTGCGATTTGCTAGGCGCGGCTATAAAAAAATAACAGCAAAACATCGTTTTGCTCCCGGACTTCGTCCGGGTATGGTTTCGTCTTTTACGAAACCATGGTATTCCTTTTGCAGCCAGCGCCCCAAAACGCAAAGCGTTTTCCGCCAACGGCGGGTGCAAATCTACGATTTGCTAGGCGCGGCTATAAAAAAATAACAGCAAAACATCGTTTTGCTCCCGGACTTCGTCCGGGTATGGTTTCGTCTTTTACGAAACCATGGTATTCCTTTTGCAGCCAGCGCCCCAAAACGCAAAGCGTTTTCCGCCAACGGCGGGTGCAAATCTACGATTTGCTAGGCGCGGCTATAAAAAAATAACAGCAAAACATCGTTTTGCTCCCGGACTTCGTCCGGGTATGGTTTCGTCTTTTACGAAACCATGGTATTCCTTTTGCAGCCAGCGCCCCAAAACGCAAAGCGTTTTCCGCCAACGGCGGGTGCAAATCTACGATTTGCTAGGCGCGGCTATAAAAAATAGGAGCAAAAGGATATTTTGCCCCCGGACAAGTGTCCGGGGAAGGTTTCGCAGAAATGCGAAACCTAGCTATTCTTTTGCAGCCAGCGCCCCAAAACGCAAAGCGTTTCCGCCAACGGCGGGTGCAAATCTGCGATTTGCTAGGCGCGGCTATAAAAAACGACTTTAGTAAAAGAACTCTCTCCCGACTGGCCGGGAGAGAGTTCTTTTTTAATCGTCAAAAATGATTACGGTTTTATCTCCATCTTTTACGCGTCTTACATGGCCGCTGCCGTCCTCATCTTCGTCATCCGTCAAATCCTTAGAACTGATCACATCCGAATGTTCAGAACACTCTGCGGGAAGATTGGAGCTTTTATACCAGCCTTCCGCAGTAGTCGGGCAGGTGTCCAGCGCCAACCCACCGGATTCTGTACAGTACATTGCCTTTTCTACCTGGCCCCACACAGGAAAATCCTTGACTTCCAAACCTTCGTGAATCGGTCCCATAATAGATTTATAAGCTACCGGCGGGGGATAAGTCAGCCCCACATAACGAATAGTAGCCGGGGTATCATAACCCATCCATACGGCGGTTACATAATATGGGGTAACCCCCATAAACCACTGGTCATAATCCTCAGAGGAAGTACCGGTTTTACCAGCAACTGGCATAGAACTAAATTTTGCCGCACGTCCGGTACCATAAGGTCCGGTGGTTACACGCTGCATCAGCTTATTAAGAATAGTCGCTGTCTCCTGAGTAATTACCCGGCGGGGAGTGGTATCTTTTTCCAAAATAATATCGCCTTTGGCATTCAGGACCTTAGTGTAGGAATAAGGAGGAGTATACAACCCTCCGTTGCCAAAAATCTGATAAGCGCCTGCCATTTCCAATGGGGTGATCCCATGAGTTAAACCACCCAGGGCCATACCGGAAAGGGTAACGTCAGTCATAATCTGACCATTGACCACCTGTTTATCCACCAGATTGTAGCAGCCGACCTTCTGTTTTAAGAAATCATATACAGTGCGCTCTCCTACCATCTTGACCAGTTTTACTGGAATGGTGTTTACTGAACGCTGGATCGCTTCGTCTACGGTAACATCGCCGAGATAGCTGTTATAATAGTTCACCGGCCAAGAGATTTCCTGCCCGTTCTCCGTTATGGTAATCGGGGAGTCCTCAATTTTTGTAGACCAGGTGACAATGTCATTTTCAAACGCCTGAAGATAAGCGGCCAGAGGTTTGATAGCGGAACCGGTCTGCCTCAAGGCCATAGTAGCACGGTTAAAGGAACGATTGTTGGTCTTTTCACCGATTTCGCCGGCGACTGCCAAAATTTTACCGTTAAGATCGGTAATCACACAGGCGGACTGGGGATATTCCTCATTGGTTACTGGCGGGAAGTTTTCCGCACTGCTGTAGAACTCTTCCAGGTAATTCTGCATCTCCACATCCACAGTAGTGTAAATTCGATAACCGCCGCTGTACAGCTGCCGCTGGGCAAACTGATAGGTATAGCCTTTTTCTTCCACCAGGTCGGCAATAACATCCTCAATAACCATATCTACAAAATAACTGTTGATCTGCTGTACTTCTTGGAAATGAGCTGCTCCTTTAAACTCCAGGGGCTCATTAAGAGCCTGCTCATATTCTTCGTCCGTCAGTTTTCCCTGGTCCCACATAGCCCAAAGGACATCTTCCTGGCGCTCTCTATTTTTATCCGGGTTGACAAATGGATCATAGGCGCCGGGGTATTGGGTAATACCGATAATCGCCGCGGATTCAGCTACGCTAAGCTCGCTGACGTCCTTGCCAAAATATACGTTTGCCGCCGCCTGTACCCCATAACAGCTATTCCCGAAATATACGGTGTTCAAATAAGCGGCGAGAATTTGTTCCTTGGAGTAATTTTTTTCCAAGTTCAGCGCTCGGAATATTTCCTGCACCTTACGCTCAATACGAAGCTCATCGTCCCCAGTGATATTTTTAATCAGCTGCTGGGTAATGGTGGAACCTCCCGCATTGTTTTTATAAATAGGCACAAACATATTCACAAAGGCCCCGAAGGTACGCTTCCAGTCAACGCCCTGATGTTCCCAGAAACGCTTATCCTCAATTGCGATCAACGCCTCTTCCATATGTTTGGGGATCTGGTCATAATCCACTTCCGTACGATTTTCAATGCCATAAAGTTTTTGCAGTTCTTTTGGTTCGCCGGTAGCCGGGTCAGTGGCATAAAATATAGTGGTGTAATTGAACGTAGCATCCTCTAAACGGATTTGTTCATCCGAATTGATATACCTTAAAATATACACCGTCAATACAGAGGCTACAATACAGCCGGTGATAATGCCCACCATAACCAGAGCGGCAATCACACGGCCAATATTGGCAAATGTACTTTTTAGCACTTTCCCAGCGGAAAAGTTATTATTTTTTTTAGATTCCATCCGATAGAATCCTCCTTAATACGTCAACAAACATTAGTCTTTGGAGAGATAATTGAAAGAAGGCAAAAACATAAAAATACATTTTTACATATCCTATAGTATACCACAAATAAATAGCAATGTGTTACAGCTTTTTGAATGAAATTTTCAATATATTGGCAGAAAAAGCTGAGTAATTGGTATAATACATATTAAAAGTGTCAAAACTGATGTAAACAAATGCAGTCAAATACCGGATACTTTTGAAATAAATGGGGTGAACTTATGAGAAACGCGGTATTGTTGTCCTTAATATCCATTATCCTGGTTTCTTTAATTACGATCGGCGCTACCTATGTGATCCCGGAGCAGGTACCTGGGGAATTTTCCTCCAGTGAAGTATCCATTGAACCACCGGAGTCTGAGGATACCTCCCATTATCCCTATCTGTTACGCGAGTATGAGGGGAAATTAGCGGTGTTTACCGACGATTTGGTAGAACCGGATATGGTATTTGACGTTTATGTGAAGACTCTTCCTGAATTTGATCGGGAACAGTTAAAGACCGGTGTAAGGGTAGAAACCTATGACAAATTGGTAAACTTAATAGAAGACTATATAAGTTAGTATTTACAGAAAAGCGAAGCTTTAACACAAAATCTCAGATTTATGTAAGCGTTCAGTAATCACACGTAACCTTATTGTAATCAATTTTTTACTGAAATGGGATGAAATATGATAAGCAATCCCATATAATAAGATCAAGGAAAGAACAGAAGCGGTTCCTCCAAAAATCAGTTTTAATTATTAAGGTCTGATCAGCCTTAAAAGTTTAATCAGCTAAAAGCGGTTGTATCACAACCGCTTTTTTGTTTTATTAGGAAATTACAGGGAAGAAGGACCCTTTAAAGGATATCTAATTAATTTATACAAATATTTTACAAAAAATAGAAAATAATTATTGAAATAGCGCTATAATAGGTCTATAATTATTTATAATAGGATGGATACAAAACAAAAACCACGGGTGCAAACTTTCCTCAGAAAACTTCTCTGATTCAGACATGTGCTGCTGTCAATCCAACATGCCGCCCTCCATTATATGGTTTTTCTGTTTTTGAGCGGTATCCATAGCTATTGGCAGAGAAAAATACCGGATGGGGACAATAGAGAAAATTCATCTTTTCCATGCGGGACAGGAAAGAGAGACTTTAAAAGAAAGGAGAAAGGGTATTTCGGGGTGAAAAGTTAGGAGGGATATACGCGCACTTTAGAAAAAACTACCTGACTGGGATAATGATCCCGGTATGCGGCTTTATATGGTGCGGGAATGGGAGAAAATATGGGGTGTGTAGATATTCTTTTTCATTTTCGCAGCAAGGGTAATTTAGAAAGTGAGTGATAATATGGAAACAAAGGTTAATAAATTTAGTGTGATTACAGATCAGGACAGCCTAGTACATAAGATAATGACCTATGGCGTGGCCGTTGCAATCATTGCTTTGTGTATCTTCCTCACCCCTGGGGGCGAGGCGTTAAATCCGGCTACTGGCTGGTTGATCGTTGTATTTCTGCTTTACTATGCGCTGCTTTCCAAACGTATTTTGGAAACCATTATTTTCGGATGCGCCATCGGTGTGGCCCTGTTCTATGGCAAAGATTTCCTGGGCGGCCTGACGGAGACCACCTTCTCCACAATGGAGCTGGAAGACTTTGTATGGATCGTCCTGCTCTGCGGACTGATGAACGTATTTGCAAAATTGCTGCGCCGTGCAGGTTCTATGGACTCTTTTGCGCAGCTTATCACCAAATATGCCAAAACCGATAAGCAGGTGCGCGTATTCAGCTGGCTGCTCCAATGGCCTATGTTCTTTGACGATTATATGACCATTGCTGTGGGCGGCAGTATGCTGGCACCGATTTATGATAAAAAGAAAGTTCCCCGTGAGGACTGTGCGTTTATTGTACACTCCCTGGCGGAGCCTCTGCGCGTACTTTTCCCATTGACCTCCTGGACGGCGTTTATGGCGGGGCTGTTTGAATCCGGCGGCCTGACTGATGCCAGCGGAAGCGGCGCAGTTGCTTTTTTCAAAACGATTCCATTTAGCTTTTACGCTTGGGTCTCCCTGATCGGCACCTTACTTTTCTGTTTGGGAATTATCCCAAAAATCGGGCCGATTAAACGTCCGGATCCTTCTAAATATCTGGACTTGGGTGCAGAACCTGAAGGGGGCGAAAGACAGGGAAATTTGATAGACTTTTTCCTGCCGTTGGCAGGTATGATCGTAGCGGCTATGTACTTTGAGTGGGATCTGGTTCCCACCATGATAGTAGTACTTCCCTGCGTGTGCGCCTACTACTTAATCCGCGGTGTTATCAGCACAAAGGATATTGAAGGCTGCCTGATCGATGGGTTCCAGGAATTTATGTATCTGGATATCCTTTTTGTAGCAAGCTACGCTCTGGCAGGTATTTTCGAAACTACTGGTTTCGTAGACTATTTGGTTTCTATCGCTCAGAATGTGGTGAACCCTGCCCTGCTGCCAGTAATGCTCTTTTTGATTTTCTGCTGCAGCGAGGCGGCTATGAGTCTTAACTGGAGCTTAATGCTGATCGCCTTCCCAGTGGTTATTCCGCTGGCATTGGGTATCGGCGCCAACGTATATCTTACCGCGGCGGCGGTTATTTCCGCGGGATGCTTTGGCTGCCATCTGTGTTATGTTTGTGACTACACTTCCATGAGCGGCCAGTTCTGTGGTATTCAGCCCGCGCATCATGCTTCCACCTGCGTGCCTTATGCGCTGATTTTCGGTGGGATCACGGCGGTGTTGTATCTGGTCTGCGGCTTTATTTTCTAAATGCCCGCGGAATGATATAATTGAAGGAGCAAGGAAATATGAAAGAGATTTCCAAATGGAGTTACGAATTTTCTAAAAATGCAACCCCGGTGGAATATATCAAATCCGGTGAAATAGTTAAGTTTATCATGGAAGACGGGCTGGGAGGACTTATTCAAACGGATGATCAGCTTCTGAAGGATCTTGACTTTTCCAAATGTAACGGTGCAGCCGGCCCTGTATATATGGAAGGGGCCGAGCCAGGCGACGTTTTGGCGGTAGATATTCTGGATATCACTGTAGCGGATCACGGAGTAGTTTGTACAATTGAACATGTAGGACCCTTGTGGTCCAGCTGCGAGCTTCGCACCCGCCGCGTGGAAATCCAGGACGGATACGCTCTTTTTAACGATGTCCGTTTTCCTATCGATCCGATGATCGGCGTAATTGGTACCGCGCCGGATGGGGAGGATGTCCCCAGCGGACATATTTTCGACGGCGGCGGCAATATGGACAATAGGAAAATTCGCAAAGGGGTTACGGTCTGGCTTCCTGTAAGGGTGCCGGGCGGGCTTTTAGCGATGGGTGATCTGCATGCGAATATGGCGGATGGAGAGCATATTGGCACTGGAATTGAGATTGCCGGAGAGGCGGTTGTTCGTGTACGGCTGTTGAAAAATGTTGAGCTTCATTGGCCGGTTACTGAAACCCAGGACGCCTGGTATGTGAATACCTGCGGGGATACCTGTGACATTGCAATTGAACGTGGCTACAAGGAATTACACCGGCTGATTGCAAAAGCCTATGGCTGGGATATGACCGATACGGCTATCTATATGTCTCTACAGGGATATTTGGAGGCGAACCAAGCCTGTTTGATGGCAGGGGACGGAGGAAATACATTCCGTGTGGGAACTCCTAAGGTTGCAGATAAACCTCGGCTGATTGGATAGCAGCAGCAAGGAAAAATTTTATAACATAGAAGGAGTGGTTGTAATGCAAGAAATTTCAAAATGGAGTTATGTATTTTCGAAAGACAGCGCGCCTGTAGCTCATGCCAAATCTGGTGAGATCCTTAAATTTATTATGGAAGACTGCAACGGCGGTCAAATTCAGACGGAAGACCAGCTTTCCAATATTGACTGGGAAAAAACAAATCCAGCCACCGGCCCTGTGTACATAGATGGAGCAGAACCTGGAGATGCGTTAGCCGTAGATATTTTGGATGTTACTGTAGCGGATCATGGCGTCGCGTGCACAATTGATAATTTAGGTCCCCTGTGGCCTGTCTGTGAGCTGCGTACCCGCCGGATTGAGATTCGTGACGATTACGCTTATTTCAGAGATATCAAATGGCCTATCGATCCAATGATCGGTGTTATTGGAACGGCTCCAAGCGAAGGCTCCACCCCAACTGGTTCCGCTTTTGAAGGAGGCGGAAACATGGACAGCCGTCTTATTAAAAAAGGCGCTACTGTTTGGCTTCCTGTACGGGTACCCGGCGCTCTGCTTGCTATGGGGGATATTCACGCGACTATGGCGGATGGAGAAGTAATCGGTACCGGTATCGAAATTGCAGGCGAAGCGATTGTTCGCGTACGGCTGCTGAAAAACTTCAAGCTCAACTGGCCGGTGACAGAAACTGCCGATGCTTGGTATGTGAATACCTGCGGCGATACCTGCGATCTTGCTATTGAACGCGGTTATAAGGAGATGCATCGGCTGCTTGCTCAGGCGTATGGATGGGATTCTACCGATACTGCCATTTACATGTCTCTGCAGGGATATCTAGCTTCTAATCAAGCTTGCCTCGTTCCCGGAAGCGGCGGAGACACCTTCCGTGTTGGTACACCGAAGGTTGCCAATAAACCTCGCTTGATCGACTAAGAATGCGAAATAAAAAGGCCGCCCCTTAAAAAGGGGTGGCCTTTTTATGATTTGTAATCTTCGTAAATAATCCGCAGACCGTCCAATGTAAGGCTCCGGTCAATATGGCTGAATAAATCCGCCTGGGAACCGATCAACTTGGCTAAGCCGCCGGTGGCGATAATAGTAGCGCTTCCTCCCAGCTCCTGTTTCATTTCATTTACAATGTTGCCAACGGCTCCCACATAACCGTAAACGGCACCTGCTTGAAGGCTTTTAATGGTATTTTTTCCAATGATATTTTCCGGTTTAAGCAGTTCTACCCGAGGAAGTTTGGCCGCCTTTTGAAACAGCGCTTCCATGGAGATTTTTACCCCAGGGAAGATAGCTCCCCCCAGATAAGCACCCTCTTGATCGATTGCATCGAAGGTGGTTGCGGTGCCGAAATCCACTACGATCAAGGGACCGCCATATTTATGATAAGCGCCAATTGCCGCTACTAAACGGTCGGTTCCCACCTCGGCAGGGTGGTCATAGGAATTTTTAATCTTTAAAAAGAGATTATCCCCGATTACCAAGGGCTTCTTTTTATAAAAATATTTTTTCATAGCGTTGTTAATAGAATACATCACCTGGGGTACAACAGAAGCGATAATAATATCGTCAATTTGCCGGCGGTCAATATTATTGATAGAAAAAAATTGGCTGGTAAAAAGTCCGACTTCATCAGAAGTAATTTCCCGGTTGGTACCGAGACGAAATGACCCAATCAGCTTTTCCTTATCAAATACACCGAACTCCATATTGGTATTTCCAATATCAATTGCCAATAGCATAGCCCTTGCCCCCTTATCAGTTATGAATTTATTCTATCCTTTGGCGACAGGTTAGTCAACAATAATATTGACCTTTTTTAAACATAATGGTATACTATGTAAGGCAAAAACGAAAAATAAACCGGAGTGTCTGTGATAGTAGGGCGGCAGTTTGTAATTTTGCGGGGCTTTCCCTTAAAACTTCATATGCTAGTATGGCTCAGTTGGTAGAGCAGCGCATTCGTAATGCGCAGGTCGTCGGTTCGAGTCCGACTACTAGCTCCAAATAAAAACAGCCGGTCTTGACCGGCTGTTTTTATTTGGTGGACGCTGCGGCAGAAGGGAACTTCCTTTCCCGCCTCTCAGTTGGAATATTTCTTGCCTGGCGTGAGATGCAATTACCAGGTATTCAGCTGCTTCATGGCAATGAGCGTCAACAGGGTTTGCTTCGCAGAAAGCTCTGCCGGACAATAATTTTCGGGCTCAGATGACTTGGATGATAAAACGTTTGGATTATCAGGATTTACAGACAGTCCGTGCGCTTATCCGCTTTTTGAAGGAAAGAAAATTAAAAAGGAGGAAATCTTAGATGAAAAAGGCAATATTACTGATCTTAACCTTCATATTTGTAATTGCATTGCTTGGATGTTCTTCTCAGGAGAACAACGTAAAAAGAGATATTGCTCCTACAATTACTTTATATGACAGGCAATATGTCGCACCGTACATGCCAATTGACGAATTGCCGGGCGGATATGAATATCTTGGCGACTTGCCTGAAGATGCGGCAGATGACACAGGCTTAGCAGGGTGTAAAATGTATGCCGTTAAGGAACTCGACAGCCTTAGCGATTTCTATCTATATCAAGAATGTGCAGCTTCTGTTGATGAGAATACAGTTGATGCTACGCGGCGGCAATGGGCATATGTTCAATGGGTTTTATCTAATTGACATGAGAAAGCTTCCCTAGGTCGAAAAAATATCAAAGGTTCTTTTTAGATGTTTTAACACATCAACGCTTAATATATTAAAGGAATAAACGATCCTGCCGATTGACAAAGAAAATAAAATATAGTAAAATATCCCTTGCATTCGGAGGGTATATTTTAAAAATATGCTGGATAAGAAGGCTAATGGCTATTAGTCTCTTATCCCTTTTTTTGTCTATGGAGGCTAAAATTTATTATGAAACAAGCGTCTCTGACTTCGGGAAATATTTTTTCTACTCTGATAAAATTCGCTTTTCCCTTTTTGCTTGCAAACCTGCTGCAGGCGTTATACGGCGCTGCAGATTTGCTCATCGTAGGCCAGCTTTCCACCTCGGCGGCCGTTTCCGCCGTGGCCATTGGAAGCCAGGTAATGCAGACCATCACCGGGATTACCGTGGCGCTGACTACTGGGGGTACAGTGTTAATCGGACAGTATCTGGGCGCGCAGCAAGAGGAGGATGTGGCCCACGGAATAGGCACGATTATCTGGGTGTTCGGTATTATGGCAGTGTCCCTTACTATACTTATGGCCCTTTGTACCAATATAATCACTGCTATTATGCAGACGCCGCCGCAGGCGCAGCAATACACCTGCCAATATATTTTTATCTGTTCCTGCGGTATTTTATTTATCGTGGGCTATAACGCTGTCAGCGGGATTATGCGAGGGCTGGGGGACAGCCGGTCTCCTTTTATTTTTGTAGCGATTGCCTGCGTAGTCAATGTATTTGGGGATCTTCTTTTGGTCGGCCCGATGAAAATGGGCGCCGCCGGCGCCGCTATAGCAACCATTGCCGCTCAGGCGATCAGTATGACGCTGGCAATTTTTTTCTTGAAAAAGCGAGGCTTCCCATTTCCATTCACCTGGCGTCATGTACGCCTCCAAGCTGTGAAAGCGAAGAAAATATTTAAACTTGGGCTTCCGCTGGCCCTGCAGGACAGTATGATAAACGTTTCTTTCCTGATGATTACCGCTATTATCAATGTGATGGGCGTTACCGCCTCCGCCGCGGTGGGAGTAGTAGAAAAGGTAATTATTTTTGCCATGCAGCCGGCGTCAGCATTTTCTTCCGCCATCGCTGTGATCACCGCCCAAAATATGGGGGCAGGGCAGACGCAGCGAGCTAAAAAAAGCATGTATCTGGGGATGGGATGTTCTCTCATTTTCGGTTTGGCTTTTTGGATTTACTGCCAATTTGACGCGGCGCTGTTCCTGCGGATATTTTCTACCGATCCACAGGTTATCCAAGCGGGTGCACAGTATTTAATGTCTTATAGTTTTGACTGTGTGCTGGTAAGTTTTGTTTTTTGCTACAATTCTTTTTTCAACGGATGTGGACATTCCTCTTTTCCCATGATCCACAGTGTATTTGCAACCCTGGCTATACGTATTCCGCTGGTGTTTATTGTCAGTAAAATCCCAGGGATAACCCTGTTTGCGATTGGTTTGATTGTAATTGCCGCTACAGCGGTATCCCTGATCCTATGTATAATTTATATGAAATCCGGCAAATGGAAAGTCAATACGATTTTAGAATAAAAAAAGGAGCCATCGTACGGTGGCTCCTTTTTTTCATTTTTTACATCAACGGCGCGAACGCTCTTAAAATCGCCCGTATCGCTTTCACATACCAAGGCACGTTCCGACAGCTTTCCAACGTAATCTGCTCACAGACATTTAATGTTTCCAAAAAGTCGTCTCTTACCTGGTAAACGCTTCTTGTACGATACATCCAAACCGCGCACTCATAATGAAGATACAAACTGCGGTAATCCAGGTTGATCGTACCCACCACCCCGTATTCGTCATCCACCGCAAAGGTTTTCGCATGGACAAATCCAGGGGTATATTCATAGATTTTCACTCCGCTTTCCACCAGTACTTCATAATAAGCCCTGGTCACTGCGTGAACATACCATTTATCCGCAATATGCGGGGTGAGAATACGTACGTCCACACCGGATTTGGCCGCAGAAGTAAGAGCGGTTACCATCTCGTTATCGATAATCAGGTAAGGGGTATTGATATAAACATACCGTTTGGCTTTGTTAATCAGGTTGAGATAAACCGTTTCTCCTACCGCCTCATCGTCCATAGGGCTGTCGCAGAAGGGCTGGGTATAACCAGCGTCGGGAAATGGTTCCGGATGATATACCTGGGGACGGTAGGCGTCGTAGTTGCTGTCTGTATTATCCTTACGCAAAAAATCCCAAACAGAAAGGAACATGACTGTCAAGTTCCACACAGCCGCCCCTTTAAGCATGATAGAAGCGTCTTTCCAATGCCCATGTTTTTCATAGGCATTAATATACTCATCCGCCAGATTGATACCGCCGGTAAAGCCTACGAAACCGTCGATTACTACGATTTTTCTATGATCGCGGTTATTAAAACGGAAGGAAAGCACCGGAATAAAAGGATTAAATACACAGCATTTAATTCCCATGGATTCCAGCTTTCTATCATAACGATAAGGGAGAGTAAAAAGGCAGCCCGCATCGTCATAGATCACCCGGACATCAACGCCTTCTTTTACCTTTTCCACAAGAATTTCCAGGATTTCATCCCACATAATTCCTTCTTCTATGATGAAATATTCCAGAAAAATATAATGCTGGGCCTTACGCAGTTCCTCTTTCAGCCGCTGAAATTTCATTTCGCCGGGAGTCAGATATTCTGTATATGTATTGGAAAATACCGGCGCCCCAGCATATTTTTCTATATAGCGGGCCTGGTTAGCGGCGTTTTGATCTTCTGCCGCGATGATGTTGACAATTGACCACTCTTCGCTCAAAGCAGAGTTTACCCGCTCGCGGATACCGGCCATTTTCTTTCTTTCCCGTCGGCTTAAACGGTTGTTACCGAACAGCAAAAAGAAAATTCCGCCAAAAATCGGCACCAGCAAAATAGGAACGATCCATGCTATTTTATAACTGGGATTGCTTTTGCTGTTGATAATCCATAGAACCGCCAACAAGCTGAGCAAAACACAGAAAGCGTAAAAATAAACAAAATATTCGTTGAAGCGCCAGATGACGATGACCAGTGCCCCTATCTGTATCAGCATAGATAAGGCCACTAGGACGATCCGATGAAAAAGAAATTTGAAAACCTTATTCAGCATAGCGTCTCCTTTCCCAAAAGGACAAAATCAATCAATAGTAATATACCTATTATAACACAATGGAATGTTAAAACAATCCTTCCCTGCGCAAAAAAACGCCCTTTAACAAAAGAGCGTTTTTTCGCACATTCTATTTAGGAGATAAGTGGTTATGCGTGATTTTTGACCAAAGCTTCCCAAAGACCGTTCAAATAAGTAATCCCCAGCGCTCGGTCGTAAAGTCCATATCCCGGGCGGCCATTTTCCGCCCAAATCATTCTTCCGTGATCCGGACGGACGTATCCCTGAAATCCGATGTCGTAAAATGCTTTCATAATTTCATACATATCAAACGAGCCATCGCAGGAAAGATGAGAGGTTTCATAAAACTCTCCCGGATGAACAATTTTAATATTTCGGATATGTGCAAAATGAATACGTTTTTTTCCGCCAAAATACCGGATAATATCCGGCAGATTATTGTTGGGATCAGAACCGAAAGAACCGGTACAAAGGGTGATTCCATTGTATTCACTGTCCACAAGATTCATGATTTTTTCTAAGTTTTCTTTATTGTTCACAATCCTGGGAAGTCCGAACAAATCCCATGGGGGATCATCCGGATGAATGGCCATTTTAACATCGCATTCTTCGCATACTGGAATAACTCTTTCAAGAAAATATTTCAAATTTTTCCGCAGATCTTCATGGGTAACGTTTTTGTATTGATCAAATAATATTTGCAATTGCGCCAGTCGTTCCGGTTCCCATCCGGGCATGGCAAAACCGTCGAAATCCTTTTGAAGCTGGTCCGCCATCTGCTGGGGATTGATTATCTTCTCAATAATTTTCTGGTCGTAGGCCATAACATTGGAGCCATCGGCCAAAGGCATGGCCAATTCGGAACGGGTCCAATCAAATACCGGCATAAAATTATAACAGATAACTTTAACTCCCGCTTTATGTAAGCTGCGGATCGTTTTAATATAATTTTCTATATAAACGTCTCGAGTGGGCAATCCTAGCTTAATATCTTCATGAATATTTACGCTTTCAATTACCTCCATAGTAAGTCCGGCGCCGTTAACCTGCTTTTTCATCGCCATTATTTTTTCCAGAGGCCATTCTTCCCCCACGGGAACATCCATTAAAGTGCAAACTGCGCCGGAAACTCCCGGGATTTGCCGGATAAATTCCAGCGGTATGGGATCAAATGATTGCCCATACCAACGAAAGGTCATTATCAAAGTAGTATCCTCCCATCACTTAGTCCAAATATTTTTTTAACGTATCTCGTACGGCATGTTTTCCGGCAATTAATTGTGTAAACATGTCCTCAATTTTTTCGCCAAGTCCAATTGTATAAAGATCGCTTCCAAACAGCACCGAGTTGCTGAGAATAGGCTTTAATGCTCCCTGTCCGGAAGAAGGATTACCCAAAGATACTTCTTTAAGATATCCAGAGAGCTGTTCCAACATAGGATCGGAACTTACCTGCATCGGAGCGCCTTCATCATCTACACCCAGCAGGTACCGGCACCATCCTGCGATTGCCAGCGGGATATAGGTAAGATCAGAGACGTTAAGATCGGGACGCTGTACATATGCTTTTATCGTTTCGCCAAAACGGATAGGAATTTTTTGGGAAGTATCCGTTGCGATACGCTGAGGCGTATCCGGGATAAATGGATTTGGCAGACGGCGGTCGATTACCTCGTGAATAAAATTATCCGGGTTTAAAATACCAGGATCTACCACTACCGGCATGCCTTCCGTATAGCCGATTTTTTCCACAAGTGCTTTTAACTGGGGATCATCCATCTCCGCGGCGATAGAAGTATAGCCCAGCAGGCACCCGTATACAGCCAAGGCGGTGTGCAGCGGATTAAGGCAGGTAGTTACCTTCATTCGTTCGGTGTTTTCCACTGTATTTCGGTCGGCAAACAACACGCCTGCTTTTTCCAGCGGCATTCTGCCGTTGGGAAAACTGTCCTCGATTACTAGATATTGGGGAGCCTCCGCATTGACAAAAGGTGCGATAAAGGTATTTTTGTCCGTACAGACGATATCCATCCCTAAAATACCGGATTTCTCCAGCTCTTTTTGGACAAGCGGAGACGGGCGGGGCGTAATTTTATCGATCATAGACCAAGGAAAGGAGACTTTCTTCGGGTCGTTTAGATAATCTATAAAACCTTGGGAGACAAAACCGTTTTTCTTCCAGCCGCAGGCAATTTCGGTCACCGCATTTTGCAGCTTTTCACCGTTGTGAGAACAGTTATCCATACTTACAAAGGCGATAGGGTGGGACCCGGCTTCATAGCGCGCCAGCGCTAACGCGGCAACGACAGCCATAGTATGGCGGGGAGTGGCGGGACCGTTGGCAATATCGTCGGATACCACCGGTATAAGCTGACCGGAGATAGAACGCAGGCTATAGCCTTTTTCGGTAATGGTGAAGCTGGCCATTTGCAAGGAGGGGGTTTGAAAAATTTCAATTAAACGCGCCCAATCCTCGCGATTTTGGCTGTCACCCTTTATACTTTTAGCTACACTGGCTACTACCCGCTTTTCCAAGCTGCCGTCAGGGTTCATAATTACCAGAAGGCTTAAATTATCATAAGGGGTAAAAATTTTGTCAATAATTTCATAATCAAAGGTATCGGAGGCGATAATGCCGCAATCTGCAAGTCCTTCTTCCAACAGGGTATTCTGCAATGCGGCGATAAATCCACGAAAAATATTGCCTGCGCCGAAATGTATCCAGCGGGGCGTTTTACAGGTGTTGAGCACCATCTGATGGATATCAAATTTGGGAAGCTGGATTCCTGCCGCTTCCCAGACGGTTGATCGGGAAAGTCCCTCTATAGAAAATTTTGGCATGCGCGTCACCTCTTCCAAGAAAAAAGATAGAAAAATGCAACTGATATATTACTGATATATCAGTGTGAATTGAGCATAGCACACGAAGCTGATCTTGTCAATCGTAGTAAGAAAAAATAACAAAAATATATAAAAAAAACGGCGTGTGTATTTGTAAATACACACGCCGCAAAAAGATCTTATAGGTTAGAATTTACATAATTTTGGATAGTAGCCGTGTAAGAGGTTTCAATATGTTCCTTTAATTTTTCGCAGGCGCCTTTGCGGTCCCCTTGTAAAATAGCGTCAATAATTCCTACGTGCTCCAGATTACTTTCTTTATACCGCTGGGCGCTGGAGGTGACGGCGATACGGATCATCATCAGATAATCAAAAAAGCTGTCCATTAAAGAATCCGCATACTTATTGCCTAAAGAGGTCACCAACTTTTGATGGAACTCATCGTCCAACTGCACGCAATTCATAATTCCTTCCTGAGTAGAAAGAATATCGCTGTCATCACTGGTGGTGGCCAAAAAAGCGCTGCGCATGGAAATCAGCCACTCCGGATCCAACTGCTCCATGGTTTTATAAAGAATATCCGGCTCGATAATCGCGCGGATTTCAAAAAGATCATGAATCTTTTTGGGGGAGATCGGGGAGATCTCGATTCCTCTCCGCGGATGAATAGTTACCAACTGATCTCTGGACAAAGCTAAAAAGGCCTCCCGCACGGGGGTTCTGCCCAGCCCCAGGTGTTCCTGCATCTGGGCTTCGTTAACAAACTGCCCAGGAGCAAGCTGATTGGTAATAATCATTTTCTTGATTGTTTTATAGGCCTGCCGCGTCAGCCCTTCCTTTTTCATAAAATAACACATCCTCTATGAACCGCTTAAAATTACAGTCTTTTGATATATATGATAGCAGGTTTAAAACAGAGCGTCAATCATCATAGAATGGAATTAATGTACAGAAAAATGATACCGGTTTCATTAATATCAACAAAATATTGCGGGGCTGTTAAAAAAATTATAAATCGCGATTGACAAGAAAATAGAAGCGTGTTATGCTTTGAGTAATCTGATATATCACAAATATATTTTACGGTTCACCAATCCAAAAATGTATGGCATCCTAAAAATGAGCGGAGGCGAGAGTACATGAGTATGATAGAAACCCGTGGCCTAATTAAAAATTTTGGGAAGATCCATGTCCTGAAAGGTGTGGAGACCAAGATTGAGCAGGGGGAAGTGGTGGTAGTCATTGGACCCAGCGGATCCGGAAAAAGCACCTTTATCCGGTGCATTAACCGCCTGGAGGAGCCGACCGGGGGCCAGATCATCTTTGAAGGGGTGGACATCACCCAGCAGAAAAATGAGGAGATGAATAAAACTCGGCAGCGCATGGGGATGGTATTCCAGCAGTTTAATCTTTTCCCTAACCTAACGGTGTTGGAAAATATTACCCTTGCTCCGATAAAAGTTAAAAAGATGAACAAAGAGGACGCCCAAGCGCTGGCGATGGACCTGTTAAAGACTGTAAACCTGGAGGATAAAAAGGACAACTATCCAGGCCAGCTTTCGGGAGGACAGCAGCAGAGAATAGCGATTGTCCGTGCGTTGGCGATGAAACCGGACGTAATGTTATTTGACGAACCGACCTCGGCGCTGGACCCGGAAATGGTAGGCGAAGTACTGGATGTAATGAAAAAACTGGCGGAGGAAGGGATGACGATGATCATCGTGACCCATGAGATGGGCTTTGCCAGAGAGGTAGCAGACCGGGTGCTGTTTATCGACGAAGGAATTGTATTGGAAGAAAATACCCCTAACGAGTTGTTCAGCAACCCTCAAAAAGAACGTACAAAGAGTTTCTTAAGCAAAGTTCTATAGTTCAGTCGAGAAGAGGGATAGCAATAGGAATGTCACGTATATTATGGGATCAGCTTGCGGCAATGAACACCCATTATTTCCATTATCCTTTTGAATATTTTCTAGAGACGCAGAAAGAGTTTTCAATTAAAAAGCTTGAGCTTTGGGGAGCTGTCCCGCATCTGTGGATTGACCATACAGGGTATGAATCCCCCGCCGGCCTGCTTACCCAGGCAAAGGAGCTGGGGATGGATTTCGCGGCGCATACCCCGCGCCCTTATGGGTACAGCTTATGTGTGCCGGAGCGCGGCTGTCAAAAAGAAAATTCTATGTCCTATTATAAAAACTGTGTAGATGTGACCCATGAAATACAGGCGCCTTACCTTTGTTTAAATTTTGTGGGGGGATGTTTTGATTATGCACCGGGGATATTGTGGGACAGCTGCCGGGAAAGTCTGAAAGAACTGTGCCGCTATGCCCAGGGGCGGGGCGTGCAGATCGCTCTAGGCACTGTAAGCTCAGAGGATGGGACCATCCTTGGGACTTTGCCGAAGCTGGTTCAAATGATCAGGGAGGTCCAGGAGGAGAATTTGAAGGCTCTTTTGGATACTTATGTGATTAGCCAGGCCAAAGAGACGATCGACCAATGGTTTACAGTCCTTGGGGAAAAAATTGTACATATTCATTTTACCGACGGAAGAAACGCTTCCCCGCGAATATGGGGAGAGGGAATTTATCCCTTAAGACAGTATTTGAACGCCCTGGCGCAAAAAGGTTACAGCGGAGCGCTGGGAATGCCTTTCTTAGATGAGCGGTATTGGGATAACCCCAGACAAGCGGATAAAACCAACTATACGCGGCTGCTAAAATTCTGTCCGAAAGGATGGGAAGCGGATGGCTAATATAAAATGGGAGCAAATTGCCGTCATGAATCAACATTATAAAAAGTATTCTTTTGATTACTTTTTGGCGGCGCAAGAAAAGCTTGGGATAAAAAATATTGAGCTTTGGTGCGGCGCTCCTCATTTCTGGTTGGATAGTGTCAGTTACAGCAACTGCAGGGAGATTAAAAAAAAGGCCCAAAGCTACGGGATAAAAATTGTTTCTACCGCGTCCCCTAGTTATCAGTGGCAGTACCAATGCGCTTCCCAGAAAAAAGAGTATTGGGAAAAAAGCTTGCAGTATTACACCAATGGAGTTAGGGCCGCCGCGGAATTAGGCGCAAAAATAATGGTGCTCAATTCCGGCTGGGGTTATTGGAATGAGAATCCGGAAGTTTCCCGGCAACGGGCGCTGGAAACTGTGGTGCAATTATGTGAGGCAGCAAAGAGGGAAGGGATTATCCTCGCGATGGAATCCCTGCAGCCCAATGAAACAAACATCGTTATTACATTAGATCAGATCAAACGGTTCTATGATCAGGTAAACCATCCAAACCTTAAAATTATGATCGACTCTGCCGCGGTAGGGAGCAATGGAGAAACCATCGAGCAATGGTTCCAAACTTTTGGGGATGAGATTGTCCATACCCATTATATCGACAGAGGTGTTACCACCCATAACGGCTGGGGGGATGGAAACTATCCCTTGGAACAGCAGTTGGAATGTTTTAACGCTTATAACTATAGCGGGTACTTTGTACAGGAACTGTTAGCGCCATCTTATTTTAAAAATCCCATCCGCGCCGATCAGAACAATATAAGAGTTTTGGAAAGGTTTGTGGAGGATTAAAATAGCCAATGAAAATTAACTTAAAATGGAAAGGGAGTTAATTATGGGTAACATCAAAATTTTAAAATCAAAAGACATCAAACTGGAATGGGACGGGGCGTTAGGCCGTGCAGATTTGCTGCCGGGAGCTTGCCCGACAGTAAAAACATATAAATGCGTGCTAAAAGCAGGCAATGAATATGTTCCCGAACTATATTCCCGCGCCGACCGGTTCCAATTTTTTGTATTTATTAATGCTTCCGGTTTTGTAGTATCTGGAAATGAAGCTTGGAATATCACTGACCGTGCCGTATTCGCTCCGTTTTTTGATAAACAAAAGGTTCGAATTAAAGCGGGAAAAACCGATTTGGAATTTTATCACATCACCAGCCTAATCAATGAAGAAGACGAAAAAGCCTTAAAGTTTATGCGTATTGAACTGCCAAAATTCAAACTCCTGAAAGATTGCTGGCAGTATACTGAAGGATTTACTGGAGATGCCGGCTCTGCCGTAAAATCTCACTTTGTCTTAGAACACCGCCTTACCGGACGCTGCTCTATGGGATGGAATGTTGGCGAAGGTCCCACCTTTATCGGCCAGCATGTTCATGAAGGCTTACAACAGTGGTATTTTGTTCTTCAGGACAGCACCTTTACCTACATCGCTGGAGATGAAAAAATCCCGATGAGCGAAGGGGATGTTTCTCATACCCCGTGTGCCACCTCCCACGGCAGCGAGTCGGCGGCCGGAGAAAAAATCGATTATTTCTGGTTCGAATTGGCGGATAAAGGCTATCGGCTGGAAAATGTTTAATAATAACAGAATGATTTAAGTGATGGATAGAAAGGGAGTAAACACATGTCTGAAATTAGAATTCTGAAAAAAGAAGATATTAAGCAGGAATTTGTAAATGGGCTTGCCCATCAAATTGTATTTCCCAACGAATATCCTGGAGTAGATATCTATAAATGCACTCTGAAAGCGGGCGAAAGCTGGAAACCGGCGCTTTCCAAGCGGGATGAGAAATTCCAGTTGTTCCTGTTCATCAATCAAGGAGGATTTATTGAATATCCTTCCTACATATTTGATATCAGCGATCGGGCGATTTTTATTCCTTTCTTTGACCAGGAAGAGTATACCATTCATGCTGGCAATACGGATCTGGAATTTCTGCATATCAATAGCGCAATCAATGAAGACGATCTTCGTTCTCTGAATTATGTTCGTCTGGTACTGCCTAAATTTAAACTGTTGAAGGATTGTTGGAGATATACGGAGGATTTCACCGGAGACGCAGGTTCTAACTTGAAATCCCATTATGTGGTAGAGCACAGCTTCTTAGGCCGTTGCTCCATGGGCTGGAACTTAGGGGTTGGACCTTCCTTCGTAGGGGAACATACCCATCCGGATCTGGAACAGTGGTACTATATCTTCCCGGGATCTACTTTTACCTATACCGCAGGCGATGTAAAAGTAGATTTGAAGGGCGGGGATATGACACATACCCCAATCAAAACGCCTCATGGCAGCATTACGGCAGCGGGAGAAAAAATCGATTATGTCTGGTTTGAACTGGCGGTAAAAGGGTATCCTTTGCCCCCAGAAAAAGTATAACTTCAAACAAACACAGGAGAAAAAAGAAATGTAATGGAGGTAACAGTATGAAAAAGATTCTAGCATTAGCCCTTGCGGCAGTAATGGTGCTCACATTCGCAGCATGTAGCGGTACAGATCAGCCGGCAAATGACGCTCCGGCGTCTACGGCCCCCTCTGAGGACGCTGCACCGGCGGATGATGCCACACCGGCGGACGAGGAAGTAGATGAAGACGGTTCCTGGACACGCATAAAGGAAAGCGGAAAATTTAAAGTGGGGACCGAAGGCAACTGGGTACCCTTTGTGTACAACGATATAGAAGATAACGATAAGTTAAAAGGCTTTGAGGTAGAAGTAGCGGAACAGGTAGCGGCGAAGCTGGGGCTGGAGCCGGAGTTCAACGTAGCAAAATCCTTTGACGGCGTACTGGCCGGTTTGGACGCGGGACGGTATGATATCTGCTTTGTAGGACTTAATAAAACATACCTGGAAGGCTTTGATAAACTGGGGCAGACCATCCCCTACGGCCGTTTGAATACGGTACTGGTAACAGCGCAGGACAGCGATATTACTAAGTGGGAAGATCTGGAAGGCAGACTTTCCGGAAACGCCCTGACAGGCGGCTACGGCAAGATCGCCAAGAAATATGGCGCTACTCTGACCGACTGTAACTTGGATCAGGCGATGGAAATGCTGGTAACGCATCGCATTGACTGCTCTGTGAACTCGGAGATCGCTATCAGAAGATATATGGATGCGAAACCGGATATGGCTGTAAAAATTAATCAGTACTATGAGCCGGAAGATCCAACCGAGCTGGATACAATCGCAGCGGTACGTGTTGCTGATCAGTCCTTCCTCAATCATGTGAATGGAGCGCTGCAGGAACTGCTGGACGAAGGCGTAATCTACGAGTTGGCAGTAAAATATTTTGGAAATGAAGTAGCTGACGCGGTACCTTTCTATGCGGAACATGTGCAGAAATAAAAAAATGGGTTAGAGGAGGATGACGGATAATGAGCGGAGAAGTAGCAAGAATAGGCCAGATAATGCTGGATGCATTTTGGCCATTGATGAAGGCTGGATTGATGACCACCATTCCGCTGACGATTGTTTCCTTTATTTTGGGACTCATTCTCGCCTTTATCGTAGCGCTGTGCAGGCTTTCTACCGCTAAGCCTTTACAGCTGATCGCCAGATTTTATGTTTGGGCAATCCGTGGAATCCCCTTGCTGGTATTACTGTTTGTGGTGTTCTATGGCCTGCCCAAGGTAGGAATCATGTTCGGCCCTTTTACCTCGGCAACGATCGGCCTTACTATGAACCAAGGCGCTTACAATTCGGAGATCATCCGGTCGGCCATCACTTCCATTAATAAAGGGCAGTGGGAAGCGACTAAAGCGCTTGGAATGACCAGAGGGCAGACGCTGGCTAATGTTATTGTTCCCCAGGCGGCTCTAATCGCGGTGCCGCCTTTAGGAAACACCTTTATCGGTTTGACAAAGGATACCTCCCTGGCGGCGATTTTAACCGTGCGCGAGGTGTTTATGATCGGTCAGCAGACGGTGGCGCAAACCTTCGAGCCATTGTGGATTTACATAGAAGTCGGCGTGGTGTTCCTAATTTTCAGCAGTGTTTTGGGGGCCATACAATCCTATATGGAAAAGAAATTGGGAAAACATCTGGAAGCACAAAAATCAAACAGGTAATTTGCAATAGAACACCTATTATTTTAAAAATAGGCGCCGCGGGAGTATCCGCGGCGCTTTGCTTTTTCAGTATTTTCTTTCTCCTTAGATAATATCTTCAGCACAAACAGCTATTAAAGCGACACAAAAAATAGAAAATAAAAACATGCGGTACAGGTGAAGCCCGTACCGCATGTTTTTATTTATCGCCCGCCAGCAGGTTTTCTGCATATCCGCGGAGCTGCTCCACGGTATGGACGTTATCGGAACGCTGCTGGATCATGCCCTGGACATAATCGGGCAGGGACATAAAATATTCTTTCGCAGTGTCATTGGCGCTGAGTAAAGAGCCGAGATCCTTACAGGAGCGGGAGCTTTTATCCATAATTTATCACCTCATGGATAGTATGTGCAGTTAGATCACGACATACGCAGACAGCCTAAATGGAAAATCTGACCTGTTTTGCAGTTTTCAATTTAATAGCCTGCAAAAACTAAACAGCTTTTGCGGCAACATGAGAATGGGGTGCGTGAGCGGAGCGGACTCTGCGCTTTTTTCCCAATTTTGCGGTGACAAAAGTAAGACCGCCGAAAAGGAAAAGTTGGACAATCATCTGTATAAAACTGATGGTTGCGTTTTCCCAAGCGGAAATGGATCCGATAAAAATGAGAAAACAAACAAAAGACAACAGTTGAAAAATACCTCTAATCGTAGTAATAGCTTTCATAATTCCATCCTTTCTGCCTGAAATAAAGGCAGGCCCTCTATGAGTTTTATGGTTGTCACTGGAAATACAACCAATAATTGTCATTAACTATAATATAATACAACGAAAAGTTGTTGTCAAGAGAAATTACAACTTTTTTTATATTTTTCTTGACTAACACAACGAAAAGTTGTATTCTATAAAAGAAGGAGGGATAGTTATGTTTTCTCAGCAGCTAAAAACCCTGCGCAAACAAAGGAAAATTTCTCAAAGCGCTTTGGCCTCTTTGCTTCATATCAGCCAACAGGCGGTAGGAAAATGGGAGACTGGACGATCTACCCCGGATCCCCAAACAATTACGAAAATTGCGGAATTGTTTGGTGTCACTACGGATTGTCTGCTTGGGCACGACTCCTCCTGTCTTTCGGACGGCCAGCAGCCGGGGGATGAAGTGATGCTGCCTATCTTAGGAACCGTAAAAGCCGGATATAACGCCCTGGCGTTTGAGGAAGACTATGGGATGGAATCAGCTCAGGTGCGCAATCCCAAGGACTATTTTTATCTTATTGTCAACGGGGACAGCATGGAACCGATGATCAGCAGCGGGGACTTGGCTTTGGTTCACCGCCAGCCGGATGTGGAAAGCGGTGATCTGGCGGTGGTGATCGTCAATGGGGAAGAAGGAACCTTAAAGAAGGTAATTAAAAAAGACGGAGCAGTGATTTTGCAGCCGTTTAATCAAGAATATCAGACACAGATATTTATCGGGCAGGATATTGAAAACCTTTCTATTGTTGGAAAGGTGATAGAAACGAAAAGAAAATGGTAGATATGAATTTTTTGTAAATTATTGTTTATAAACCATTCATTGTATTTTTTGCAGGATTATGGTAGACTTGTTGCACCACATGGAAATATTATGAGGAGAATTGAGGTAAACAAGTCATGAATATCTGGCATTCCATGAACCCCAAAAGGATTACCCAGACTGATTTCATCGCTGTAATTGAAATTGGAAAGGGCGGGAAAAACAAATATGAGCTGGACAAGGAGACTGGACTGATTATCTTGGACCGTATTCTGTACACCTCCACCCACTATCCGGCGAACTATGGTTTTATCCCACGTACTTATGGAGACGACAATGACCCACTGGACGTCTTGGTGCTTTGTTCCGAATCACTTGTTCCACTAAGCATGGTAAGATGTTATCCTATCGGCGTGATTTCAATGATCGACAACGGGAAGTATGATGAAAAGATTATTGCTATTCCATTTAATGATCCCATGTACAATATGTATAAGGACATCGATGAGCTTCCCAAACATCTTTTTGATGAGATGAGGCATTTCTTTACCGTTTATAAAGAGTTAGAAGGAAAAGAAACGGCGGTAAATGAGGTGGCGGGACCTGCGGATGCGATTAAGGTTATTCAGAGCGCCATCGATAATTATATCGATAAGTTTTGCAAAGGCTAAGATACTTCGGCCAATGCCAGAAAACGGCCTCACCTGCGGCGGACCGATTTGGTGCGCCGTGTTTTTTTGCAAAAATAAAACGTCCCCGGATTTTTCCGGGGACGTTTTTACGTATAAAATAATTTCTGCCGCCGTATGATGTGATATAAGGACAAGGAGGCGGTAAAAATTGCGGACGATTGCGCTTTTAGGAAACCCCAATTGCGGAAAAACCACTCTGTTTAACAAGCTGACCGGGTCAAACCAGCACGTGGGAAACTGGGCGGGAGTTACGGTAGAACGCAAAGAGGGGAAAATACATACACCCCAGGGGGACGCGCTGCTGATTGATCTGCCGGGGATTTATTCCTTTGGGGCCTATAGCCCGGAGGAAGCGGTTGCCAGGGATTTCTTACTGGAAGAAAATGTGGATGGTGTAATCAATATTTTGGACGGGACCAATCTGGAAAGAAATTTGTATCTTACCATGCAACTGCTAGAAATCGGATGCCCTGTAGTGGTAGCGGTAAATATGATGGATGAGATTCGCGCAAAAGGAGCAAATCTTGATATTGATAAGCTGGCCCGAAGTCTTGAAGTACCAGTGGTTGGAATTTCTGCCAGGACAGGGGAGAATGTCCAACAGCTGGCTCAGACAGCGTTAAAATTAAAAAAGAGAACCCGAGGTCCCTTATATGATAGAAAGCTGGAACAGGATATTGAACAAACTCAGCAGTTATTAAAAGGAAATATACACCCGCTGAAAGGAAAGGAGAGATATTACGCTTTACAGTACCTGGAAAGCGGCACGCTGCCTTTTTTAGTTTCCAGAGAAAAGAAATATAAGCTGTCAGAAATTCGGGAAAACGCAATCCGGAGATACGAAAAAATTGACCCGCAGACAGCGATTGCCAGTGAACGGTATAAAATTGTTGAGAAAATTGCAGCAAAAGTTTACACCCCGGAAGAAAATCTATTAAAAACCAGCGTTTCCGACTGGATAGATAAGCTAATATTAAATAAAATACTGGCGTTTCCGTTGTTTTTTTTGGTGATGTATGGGGTGTTTTCTGTCTCGTTCGGAAATATTGGGATTTTACTGAAAAAGGGGATGGAGACAGGCGTCTTTTGGCTTACGAAGACGGCGGAAGCTCTCCTTGCTGGAATACAGACGAATCCGATGATTATTGGACTGATAATCGACGGTGTCATCGGCGGAATGGGGGCGGTCGTAACCTTTTTGCCCCAGATCGCTCTGATATTTTTCTTTCTCACTCTGCTGGAAGACTGTGGATATATGGCCAGGGCCGCATTTATTATGGATAAGCCGCTGCGGGGTCTGGGGTTAACGGGAAAATCGTTTATCCCAATGCTTATGGGATTTGGATGCACCACTCCGGCGGTGATGGCCGCCCGCACGATGGATACGTCCCGGGACCGAAATATGACTATTCTTTTGATCCCTTTTTTGTCCTGCGGCGCCAAGTTCCCGATTTACGCAATGTTTGCCGGAGTGTTTTATCCTCATCATCAGGGGCAGGTTGTCTTTGGAATTTACCTGTTGGGAATTTTCGTAGGAGCCTGTTATGGCTGGTTTTTAAAAAGCAGTGTTTACAAACGAAACGACGCCCCTTTTTTAATGGAATTTCCCCCTTACCGTCTGCCAAGCGCCAGAGAACTTCTGCGCAATACAGGGAGAAAATGCGAGGAGTTTCTAAAAAAAGTAGGGACGCTTATCTTTTTATTGAGTATTATCGTTTGGATACTTCAGCATATCAGTTTGGAACTAAGGTTTGTTACTGATACCTCCCAAAGTATTTTTGCTATGGCAGGAGAGGTTATCGCCCCGGTCTTTTCCCCCTTGGGCTTTTCTTCACCCGAGGCAGGAGGGGCGCTTTTGGCGGGATTGGTAACGAAAGAAGCGGTAATTTCTGCGCTTAGCGTTATGTGCGCCCCTGTGCCTTTAACAGACGCCCTGCCGGGAATGTTTACCCCCTTGTCCGCCGCCTCTTTTTTGGTGTTCTGCCTGCTTTACAGTCCCTGCCTTTCAGCATTGGCGACTATGCGCAGGGAACTCCACTCTTGGAAAGCAGCGGCGTTGGCCGCTGCGGTGCAGACAGGAATTGCCTATATTGCCGCCTTGGCGGTATATCAGATCGGGCTGCTGTGCTGCCGCTTGTTTGGATAAAAAAGGCCCGTCTGCTGTGACAGCAGACGGGCTTTTTTATGATTATTTCGCGTATTCAATCGCTCGGTTTTCCCGGATACAATGTACTTTAATCTGTCCCGGATAATCCAGCTCATCTTCGATCTTCTTAGCGATATCGCGGGCGACAATGGTCATCTGATCATCGTTGACCATATCTGCCTTAAGCATGATACGTACTTCACGTCCAGCCTGGATAGCAAAACACTTTTCAACTCCATCAAAGGAATTGGCGATCTCCTCCAGCTTTTCGAGACGTTTAATATAATTTTCCAGATTTTCACGTCTGGCCCCAGGACGGGCGGCGGAAATCGCATCCGCAGCCTGTACAAGACAAGCGACGATTGTTTTTGGTTCCACATCGCCGTGATGAGCCTCGATAGCGTGAATAATTTCTGGAGATTCCTTATATTTACGGGCAAGATCCACTCCGATCTGCACATGGGAACCTTCAATTTCATGGGTCATGGATTTTCCAATATCATGGATCAAACCGGCTCTGCGAGCTTGAACCTCGTCGGCGCCGATTTCGGCGGCCATAATACCGGCAAGCTGGGAAACCTCAATGCTGTGGCCCAGAACATTCTGGCCATAACTGGAACGGTATCTCATGCGTCCAAGCAGTTTTACCAGCTCTGGATGCATTCCATGCACGCCGCATTCCATTACCGCGCGCTCGCCGTCCTGTTTGATTTTATTTTCAATCTCTCTGCGGGCTTTTTCCACCGTCTCTTCGATCCGAGCCGGATGGATACGTCCGTCCTGGATCAGCCGTTCCAGGGCCACGCGGGCCACTTCACGCTTCACAGCGTCATGGCTGGAAAGAGTGATGGCCTCCGGAGTGTCGTCGATAATCAAGTCTACACCGGTAAAGGTTTCTAATGTACGGATATTTCTGCCCTCTCGGCCGATAATGCGGCCCTTCATCTCGTCGCTGGGCAGAGGAACGACAGAAACGGTGATTTCAGCTACATAATCAGCCGCGCAGCGGCCGATAGCAGCGGAGATAATCTCTTTGGCTTTTTGCTCGGAATCATCTTTCAGCTGGGCCTCATACTGGGAAATCTTCATTGCCTTCTCATGGGTCAGCTCACCCTCCAGGCAGGAGAGGAGATAATTTTTTGCCTGATCCACCGTAAAACCGGAGATTTTCTCCAACATATCGAACTGATGGGCCTTGACCTGATCGGCCTCCACCAACTTCTGTTCGGCTTCTTTGAGTTTCCCCTGAAGCACCTCTTCCTTCTTTTCTAAATTGTCCAGCTTCTTATCAATAGATTCTTCTTTCTGCTGTACACGGCGCTCCAGTCTCTGGACCTCGGAACGGCGCTCTTTCATTTCTTTTTCTGCGTCTTGCTTGAGTTTGTAAATTTCGTCTTTTGCCTCGATGATAGCTTCTTTCTTTTTGCTTTCCGAGGATTTTATCGCGTCACTGATCAGTCTCTTTGCTTCTTCTTCGGCGGAACCTAAGGCAGACTCAGCAGCCTTTTTTCTATATTGAACACCTAAAAGAAAGGCGATAACAGCAATTATAGTAAACACAATAATACCGCATATGACGAAAAGTATTATTTTCCCAATGCTCATTAACTATTTCTTCCTCCTTTTCTTTAAAATTTTTTACAATATCAAGGTAAATCAAAATTGTCAACAGACAAGGAAACGTCCTCTATTTTTATGACAAATTCCCAAATTTTCCGAAATCGTCACAAACATACTGCATGACATTACTATTTTATATGGATTTTGTATAGTTGTCAAGGAATTTATGTGTTGACAAGAGATTTGGTTGGTGATACTATACTATATATAAATCAATAGCTTGGTAAAAGCGATGATAAGGAACAGTTCTTCCGCTTATTTGCTCCACAGAGAAACTGGGTCACCGGCTGAAAGCCCGGTTGGATCATAGGAAGAAGTGACCGCCTTGGAGCTGCGTACAAACCCTTGGAGCTAAGTGCGCCGGATATGTCCCCGTTACGGACGGTACGAGTGGCAGGTGACTGCAATTCGGGTGGAACCGTGGAGTGTTATCTTCATCCCGTTTATTTGGGATGGAGTTTTTTTATTTTATGTATCAAATGAAGGAGACGATAGATTATGATTAATGTAACACTGAAAGGCGGCGTTGTAAAACAGTACGAAGCTGGCGTCAGCGTAGCCGATATTGCCAAAGATTTGGGCATGGGCCTTTATAAAGCGGCCTGCGCGGCAAAAATCGACGGCCAGGTAACTGATCTGCGCACCCTGGTCACCCAGGACGCTCAGGTAGAAATTCTTACTTTTGAGGATGAAGATGGGAAAAAAGCTTTCTGGCATACCGCTTCTCATATTTTGGCCCAAGCGGTGCTTCACCTGTACCCCAATGCGAAATATGCAATCGGTCCGGCGATCGACAACGGCTTTTACTATGACTTCGATGTGGAAAAGCCTTTTACCGCCGAAGACTTGCAGGCTATTGAAAAAGAAATGGCCAAGATTGTAAAAAGCGGTATCGAAATCAGCCGGTTTGAGCTGGATCCGGTACAGGCCAAAGAATTGATGAAGGAGCAGCCTTATAAACTGGAGCTGATTGAAAAACATTCTGGAGCAGGGGAAAAAATCAGCTTTTATAAACAAGGCGACTTTACTGATTTGTGTGCCGGCCCCCATCTGATGAGCACAGCGCCGGTAAAAGCGGTGAAGCTCACCTCCAGCACCGGCGCGTACTGGCATGGAGACTCCAACCTGCCTATGCTCTGCCGTGTATATGGCACCGCCTACCCCAAAGCCAGCGAGCTGGAAGCTTATCTGGCGGCGGTGGAAGAGGCGAAAAAGCGGGATCATAATATTATTGGGCGCCAGCTGAAATATTTCTGCAATTCGGATGTGGTAGGCCAGGGGCTTCCTCTTTTGATGCCTAAGGGCGCTAAACTGTTCCAAATCCTTAACCGTTATATTCAGGACAAGGAAGAATACGAGTATGGTTATCTGATGACCAGAACTCCGCTGATGGCAAAATCCGATCTTTATAAGATCTCCGGCCATTGGGGACATTATAAAGAAGGAATGTTCGTGCTGGGGGACGAGGAAAAGGACAAAGAAGTGTTCGCGCTGCGTCCCATGACCTGCCCGTTCCAGTATCAGGTATATATGAACGATATGCACTCCTACCGGGATTTGCCGCTGCGTTATGGGGAAACTTCCACCCTGTTTCGCAATGAGGCTTCCGGAGAGATGCACGGGCTGATCCGTGTCCGCCAGTTTACTATTTCTGAGGGACATCTGATCCTGCGTCCGGACCAGCTGGAGGAAGAGTTTCGCCAGTGTGTGAAACTGCTCCAGGAGGTAATGACGGATATCGGTCTGATTGACGATTTGAGCTACCGTCTGTCTAAATGGGATCCTAACGATCAGGAAAAATATATTGGCACTCCGGAAATGTGGGACGAAGCAGAAGGCTTAATGAGAAATATTTTGGACCACATTGGCCTGGAGTACAAGGAGGCAGTGGGCGAAGCGGCGTTCTACGGGCCGAAGCTGGATGTTCAGATCAAAAACGTCCACGGCAAAGAGGATACGCTGATCACAGTACAAATCGACCTGATGCTTGCTCGTCAGTTTGAGATGACTTATATTGATAAGGACGGGGAAAAGAAATATCCTTATATTATCCACCGCACTTCGCTTGGCTGCTATGAAAGAACCATGGCCCTGCTGCTGGAAAAATTTGCGGGCGCCCTGCCCATGTGGCTTTCTCCGGAACAGATTCGGGTACTGCCTATCGACGACGGGCAATTAGATTTTGCCAAGCAAGTGATGGCAAAGCTGCGTAGCGCTGGCCTGCGGGTAGAGCTGGATGACCGGCGGGAAAAGATCGGATATAAAATCCGGGAAGCCCAGGTAGAAAAGATCCCTTATATGCTTATTATCGGCGATAAGGAACTGGAAAGCGGAAGCGTGGCTGTACGTTCCCGCAAAGCCGGAGATTTGGGCGCTGTTTCGGTGGATGAGTTCCTGCAGAAAGCATTGGAAGAAGTGCGCACAAAAGCAAAATAAAAATCAAAAAGGCCGTCGTTTACGACGGCCTTTTTGATGAAACTGTGAGAAATTTGTGAAGGCTGAAAACCGGAAAAATAGACCGTACATAATTCGTTCATAATACATTCCTAGATTTTCCAAAAAGATAGGCGCATCTATACAAAAAACAGAACTATTTATAGCGACATGTACAAAATATGGTTACAGTTTTAGTCAAAATACTTGCCTAAATCTGTGAATAAAGGTATAATAAAACGTACACAAAAAAAGGATCGTTCTGTTTTTTGGCAGGACGTGTATTTTTTGTTGCATGAAATAAGGGAAAAAGAAATAGAAAGGAGTGGATGCGTTTGGACGGACAGGAACATAATCAGCTAGCCGCCGATGAGAATAAAGAGCAGGAAAACGCGGCGTTGGAAGAGCTTGTGGAACCGTCCGCCGTCAATGAGGAGCAGGCCCAGCCGCTTTCCAGCGGAGACAGCGGGGAAATATCGCCCGGATCTCCAAAGGGAACTGCTAAAACAGAGCCGTCAGCATTTATTACCTTAGTTTACAAACTGCTTAATTATATATATAGATATTTCTATTTTGTAGGAATTCAGCTTCTGCGCAGCACCCGCACAAAAAGAAGACACCTGGTACGGGTATTTGAAAATTTTTACCAGACGCTGCTGCACCGAAGGAAAAAACGAAAAAAGCGGTATATCAACTTCTTCCGGGGACGATACCGGGCGTTGGTTACCCCTATAAAAAAACTTTCTAAAAGTTATGCTGATTACCTCAAGGAGATTAAGAACGCGAAAAAGTACGGCGGCTATGACCGGATGGTTAAAGTTTGCGGCCGGATGTTTTTAGATGGTCTGAAAGTGCTTGCGAAAGGCTTTGTCTTTTTGCTTAATTATGCCGCTCCGGTGGCGGGAATTGTATTGGTTGTATTCGCAGTTCAGTATTTTAACCACCTTCCCTTGGCTCTAAAAGTGGAATATGACGGGAAGGAACTGGGCTATATTACGGACGAGTCGGTATTCCAGGAAGCGGAAGCCGCGATGAAAGGAAGAATTATTGAAGGCGCTCAGGTAGTAGACGTCTCAGAAATCGTAGAGACCGGCCCGCAGGAACAGGAGAACGGGGAAGACTCCCAAGAGGAAGATACTGCGCAGCAGGACGATAATGCTTCTTCCCAGGACCAGCAGGAAGAGGAAAGCGGGATGGAAGAAGAACCTGTTCAAGAGGAGCCCCCCGTAGAAGATGAACCTGTGTTGGAGGAGTTAGTCAGCGAGGAACAGAAACCTTACAAAGCGAAAGATATTATTCCGCGGTTTACGTTATCGGTGCTTAAACCTTATGAACAGGTAATGAGTGCGGACAGGCTGACCAATGAACTGATCAAGGCCTCTGGAAACGAACTGGAGGAAGGGGACGGGCTGTATATTAACGGGAAGCTGGTAGGCGCCGTGACAGACAGCACCGCTCTATTAACAGAACTTGACAATATGCTTCAGCAGTACGAACAGCAGGCAAGCACGCCCCAGGAGGAGGAAGAGCCTGCGCAGGAGGACGCTGAAGAGCAAGAGCAGGCAGATGTGGTCACTATCGGTGAACCCAAAGTTCAGTTTGTGAAAAAAGTTGAACTGGAATCCGGGCTTTACCCAGTAAGTTCAATCCGTACGGTAGACCAAATTATGTTTACCTTAAAAGGAGAAGAACGGGGCGAAAAAATTTATACGGTAGTTTCCGGCGATACGCCTTTGCGTATCGCGGCTAAAAACGGGATCACTCTGGATGAATTAAAGACTTTGAACCCTGGGGTGGAGTTATCTTTGTTCCCAGGGGACGAGCTGTTGATTTCTCAGTCGGTGCCTTATATGGGCGTACAGACTACAAAAACCATCAAATATCAGGAAGAGATGCCCTATCAGATTGAGCAGCAGACCGATCCGAACCAAAACATCGGATGGACTGCCGTGCTTCAGGAAGGGTCAACCGGTATTCGGGAAGTTACCGCTCAGGTAAGGATGATCGACGGCGTTGAGGTGGAGCGCACAGAAGTGGATAAACAAATTATCCAGCAGCCGGTAAGCCGAATTTTAGCGGTGGGCGGAAACCAGCCGCTGCAGTTCCTGCCGAGCAGTTCAGATGGGGGTACGCCTTCCGGCGCCTTTATCTGGCCGGCGGACGGCGGTTATATCAGCTGTGCCTTTATGGGCTACGCCGGACATACCGGTATGGATATTGCCGGTTACGCGGGAATGCCTCTTCGGGCGTCCGCAGATGGTGTAGTGGTGGTATCCAAATATTCCGCCGGTTATGGATATCATATTATTATCGATCATGGAGCAGGGGTGCAGACCCTTTATGGCCATTGCAGCGCGCTGTATAAGCAGGTCGGTGAAACCGTATCTCAAGGGGAGCTGATTGCTGCTATGGGGCGTACCGGTTGGGCGACCGGCAACCATGTGCACTTTGAAGTGCGTATCAACGGCCAGTATAAAAACCCTGCGAACTACCTATTCAGTTAAGCTTGCTTTCAATACAGCCTGATAAAAATATCAGGCTGTATTTTTTGTAAAAATTTTTTCAGCTTTGATCAGCATAAAAGAATTTTTTTACGCTTTTATTTTTCGTCATATGGTGGTATAATATATTAGGTTTAGTATGCAGAAAAAAATTTGGAAAAAGTTTACTTTCATTATAGGAAAACTCTGTCAGGAAATTCTATATTTTTTAAAATAATCTGGTATAATAAAAAACATATGATTTTTGGTCTTGTCCTAAAAAAGCGGTACCATCCGCAAGCGGAGGTTTCAGGATATTGGAAAAGTTTATTGTTGAAGGACAAACTCGTCTTAAAGGCGAGGTTACTATCAGCGGCGCAAAAAATGCTGCGGTAGCAATTATTCCGGCAACCATTCTGGCACAGGGAAAATGTGTTATTGAGAACATCCCGAATATCAGCGATATTTCCATTTTATTTAAGATTTTAAGCGGGATGGGCGCCAAAGTGCGCAGGATTAATAAATCTACAGTGGAAGTGGATACCACTTATATCGGCGAGCCGGTAGTTCCCTATGAACTGGCTCGTTATATGAGAGCTTCCTATTATCTTTTAGGAACGCTTCTTTCCCGCTGCAACCGCGCCAGTGTTTCTATGCCGGGCGGATGTAATTTTGGGGTGCGCCCCATCGATCAGCATATGAAAGGCTTTGAAGCTTTAGGTGCGGACGTCTCTATCGACAGCGGGATGATTAACGCCCGGGCGGACATGCTGATTGGCGCGCATATTTATTTTGACGTGGTATCTGTAGGAGCGACGATCAATGTGATGCTGGCTTCGGTAAAAGCAAAGGGCATCACGATTTTGGAAAACTGCGCCAAAGAACCCCATATTGTAGATCTGGCAAACTTTTTAAATTCCATGGGAGCGGATATCCGGGGAGCGGGTACCGACGTTATTAAAATTCATGGGGTGGATATTCTTCATGGAACCACTTATTCTATTATTCCTGATCAGATTGAAGCAGGCACCTATATGGTGGCTGCCGCTGCTACCGGCGGGGATGTGCTGGTGAAAAACATCATCCCCAAGCATCTGGAAGCAATTACGGAAAAATTGCTTAAGGCGGGGGCGGAGGTCATCGAATATGACGATTCCATCCGTGTGCGCCGTGGGGGAGATTTGAACAAAATAAATATTAAAACCATGCCCCATCCGGGATTTCCCACGGATATGCAGCCCCAGATGACTGCACTGCTTTCTGTTGCACAGGGGACAAGCATCGTGACGGAAGGGGTGTGGGACAATCGGTTCCGTTATGTGGACGAGCTTCGCAGAATGGGCGCTCACATTCAGGTGGATGGAAAGGTCGCAGTAGTGGAAGGAACAGAAAGTCTTACCGGCGCTCCGGTAAAGGCCACCGATCTGCGGGGAGGAGCCGCTGTGCTGATTGCTGCGATTGGCGCCAAGGGAACTACTGAAATTGAGGATATCGGACATATCGAGCGTGGGTATGAAGATATTGTGGAAAAGATGACCGGCTTAGGCGCACGTATTAAAAAAGTTGTTATTCCCGACGTATATTTATCGTCGGCACTGTGAGCAAACAGGCGGGGATGGTTCTCCGCCTTTTCTATTGAAATTTTCCGGGAAAGGACTTTGCCTATGGCACGATTTTGTCCGCTGTTCAGCGGTTCTAATGGAAACTGTACCTATATCAGCGCTTCGGACACGGCGATTTTGGTAGATGCAGGACGGTCCTGCAAGCAGCTGCTTTGCGCGCTCAAAGAAAGACAGATCGATCCCTCCAGTATCCAGGCGCTGCTGATTACCCATGAACATACCGACCATATCAGCGGTTTAAAGGTGCTGGTGGATAAGCTGAAAATACCGGTATATGCTTCACAGGAAGTGCTGGCTAAATTAGAGTGGGATAATCTGCTTGCACCGGGAACAAAAACCGTCCCTCTGGAACATGACAGCAAGGTGGAAATCGGCGGATTATGGGTCAACAGCTTTGATACTCCTCATGACAGCGCTCACAGCTTGGGCTACCGGGTGGAAACCCAGGACGGTCAGTGTATGGTGATTGCCACGGACCTGGGATATGTTACCGACCAAGTGAGAGAAAAACTCACCGGGTGTGATCTGGTGATGCTGGAATCCAATTATGATGCAGGGATGCTTTCCTGTTCCTCATACCCTTATTATTTAAAACGCCGGATCAGTTCCAGTATGGGACATCTCTCCAACGAGGACTGCTCCCTTGAGCTGGCAAGGCTAGTCAAAACCGGGACGACCCGGTTTATCTTAGGGCACCTGTCCCAGAACAACAACCTTCCCCAGTTGGCTTACCAGACGGCGTTTGCGTCTCTGTGCGCCCAGGGGATGAAGGAAAATGTCGATTACATATTAAAAATTGCTTCCCGGTCGGGACCATCAGAGATGATGATACTTTAGGAGGCCTTATGCTTACGATTACAATAATCGCTGTGGGGAAACTAAAAGAGGCGTGGATGAGGGAAGGCTGCCAGCAATACCTTAAGCGTTTGGGTATTTGGGCTCAGGTAAAGGTAGTGGAAGTAGAGGAGTATCGCACGCCGTCGCTGCCTTCCGAGGCCCAGATCGACGAGTGCCTGGAAAAAGAAGGGCAGAGACTGAAAAGCAAAATTCCCAAAGGGGCGACAGTAATTGCCATGTGTATTGAAGGCAAACAGTTTTCCTCTGTGGCGCTGGCCCGGTATTTTGCCGAAAAAGCGGCAAATGGAGCGGGAAGCTTTGCCTTTTTAATCGGAGGATCTTTTGGGTTGTGGAAAGAGCTGAAAGAAAAAGCGGATCTGTGTTTGTCTATGTCGGAAATGACGTTTCCCCACCAGCTGGCAAGGGTGATGCTGTTAGAGCAAATTTACCGGGCCGCGGGGATTAACGCCAACAGTAAATATCATAAATAATTTTCATTACATCAGAGTAGGAGTCTTGCCCATGAAAACCAACTATCATACCCATACCACCCGCTGCCTGCACGCCACAGGATCAGATGAATCTTATGTGCTCAGCGCTATCAAGGGCGGTTATAAAGAATTGGGTTTTTCTGACCATACTCCATGGAAGCGGGAGGATAAGTTCCGCTCTATTATGCGTATGGATGTGGAAGAGTTCCCGTTTTACGTAAAAAGCATCCGGGGGCTGCGGGAAAAATACAAGGAGAATATCAGCCTGAAGATTGGATTGGAATGTGAATATTTTAAAGATAAAATGTCCTGGCTTAAGGAATTAATACAGGAATATCAATTGGATTATGTGATTTTCGGAAACCATTTTTATGGAGACGAAAAGAATGATTTTTTCTTTGACGAAAGTACCCTGGACAAACACGCGGTAGACCTTTATGTGCGCAGCGCAATCGAGGGAATGGAAACAGGACTGTACGCGTATCTTGCTCACCCGGAACTGTTCACCCGCTCCTATTTAAAACAGGATGATGCGTGTATAGGGGCGTTTCGTTCTCTTTGCCGGGCGGCCAAGCAGATGAGCGTACCTATAGAATACAATTTAGCAGGTTGCATTTATAATGAAAAATACCATGCGGCTTCCTATCCCCATCCTAAATTTTGGGAGATTGCCGCCCAGGAGGGATGTACTGCGATTATCGGCGTGGATGCACACAACAATCTGCATTTGGAAACGGACAAGTATTATCTTGCAGCACAGAAGCAGTTGTCCCGACTGGGGATCGCCACTATTGACACCATTCCTTTTTTCACGTATTAAAAAAGCGCAGGGTTACATAAAACAGCAATGTCTTTTCCTGCGCCCTCCAAGCGTTTGGATACCTCACATGATGATTGCTTATGGACGCGGCGCAGAGGCTCTCTTCGCTTTGGCGGCCTGCGGCGGAAGATCTGTACAGGGCAAAAGACCAAGGGGTAGCTTTACTTATTTGTGCAAAAAGCAGCAGAAGAACCTGAAAATTCTTCTGCTGCTTTTTATGTTATATTCTCATACAAACCAAAGGCGACCGAAAAAAGGCCTCATTTCAAGATGTTTTTGGAATATGAGGGATCGCTGTTTTGCCAATGGGACTGTATACACAAGGGTAATTTTATTATGTACTATGCATCCACCTCATAATCTACAGCCACCCGGTCGTTGATCACCTTATGGACAAACTTGCGCACCTGCTGATGTTCCGGGTTTTGCTGGTAAGCTTCCAAGGCTTGCTTGGATTCAAATTCGGAATAAAGCACGCAGTCATACCCGTTTGGGTTCATATTAATTCCCACTTCCATTTTAATAATACCTTCAATAGAATCGGGAAGAAGCTCTAGCATGGTTTTCATCTTTTTCGCGTTTTCGTCCTTCGTATGGCCCTCCGCAACATCTTCCAAACAATACATTACAATATGCTTAATCATGTTTCTGCTTAACCTCCAACACAGATAATGAACAAACGATCAATTTTATGATATCACGGACAAAAAACACTTGCAAGGGAAAACAAGCTTAAAACGGGAGGAAACGCATTAAGATTACATTAAGATTTTACACGCCCCAATATTTTCGATCCAAACTGCGGTACTGCACCGCTTCAGAAATATGAGGAAGCTGAATAACCTCTTCCCCTGCCAGATCAGCGATGGTTCGAGCCACTTTTAGGATGCGGTCGTACGCTCTGCCGGACAAACCGATCTTTTCAAACACCAGGCGAAGCATATTTTCCGCCTGAGTGGTCATTTGGCAGCATTCCTGCAATAAAGCGGGCGGAATATTACTGTTACAAAGGATATTGCCCTTTTGAAAACGCTTTTCCTGAATTTTTCGGGCAGCACACACCCGCGCTTTGATTTCAGCGGAGGATTCTTCTTGTTTTTGGGAGGAGATTTGCTCATAATTTATAGGCGCCACCTCCACATGCAGGTCAATTCGGTCCAGCAGCGGGCCGGAAACTTTATTTAAATAAGAGCTCACTTTAGCGGGAGAACAGATACATTTTTTCGTAGGATGGCCGAAATAGCCGCAAGGACAGGGATTCATTGCAGCCACCAGCATAAACCGGCTGGGATAGGTAAGTCTTGTCTGGGCCCGGCTGATTGTGAGCTTTCCGTCCTCCAGCGGCTGGCGCATCGCTTCCATGGCGGCGCGCTGAAACTCCGGCAGCTCGTCTAGAAATAATACCCCGTTGTGGGCCAGAGTAATCTCTCCCGGCCGCGGAATGGAACCGCCGCCGCACAGCCCCGCGGAAGAGATCGTGTGATGAGGAGCGCGGAAAGGCCGGCGGACGATCAAAGAAGAGGAAGGTTCCAAAAGCCCGCAGGCAGAATAGATCTTAGTCGTTTCAATGGATTCCTCCCGGGTCATTTCCGGCAGGATAGAAGGCAGACGTTTGGCCAGCATACTTTTGCCGGTGCCGGGGGCGCCGATCAGAAGAATGTTATGACTTCCTGCCGCCGCGATTTCCAATGCCCGTTTAGCGGCCTGCTGACCTTTGACGTCGCAAAAATCAGGCAGGCAGGAGGGCGGTTCTGACAGCTGTGCGTTTTTTGGGGCCAAGGGAAGCTCTCCCTCCCCACGCAGAAAACTCACCAGCTCTTTCACATGACGGACCATATAAACCTGTATTCCCTGAACAATAGAGGCCTCTGCTCCGTTCTCATAGGGAATAAAAGCGGTCTTTATCCCCATTTGGGCGGCGCCCAGCAGCATGGGCAAAATGCCATTTGCCCGGCGCAGCTCGCCGGAAAGGGAAAGTTCTCCGATAAATGCCATTCCGGATAAATTTTGGGAAAGAATCTGCTGGGCGCACAATAGTCCTGCGAAGATAGGCAGATCATAATAGGAACCAGCCTTACGGATATCGGCGGGAGCTAGATTAACAACAATACGCCCTTCCGGATAGGGAAAGCCGCAGTTGGAAAATACCGACTTTACCCGTTCGCGGGCTTCCTTTACCGCAGTATCAGGAAGCCCTACAATATCAAAAGCAGGCATTGCCCGGCTGATATTGACTTCCACCGTGACGCTGTAAGGATCAAGACCCAAAAGCCCTAAGCTTTGTATGGTAGCCAGCAAGATATTTCCACTCCTCTGCAAAATATATCTTCAGTATACATTATTCGACATAAAAAGACAATTATATTGCTTGTTTTCTCATGATTTATTCATTGACTTTACTGGACAAGGATATTATCATTAAATTAGAAAAAGTCCCCAACGTTTCATAATGGGAGGTATTTTAGCGATGAATTGTATGGAGCTGTATGAAAGATGGGTATCCCGTGAGCTTGAGGATCAAGACTTGACACGGGAACTGGAAGAAATCAGGGGAAAACAAGAAGAGATTTATGATCGTTTTTATAAAGATTTAGAGTTTGGGACTGCCGGTTTGCGCGGGATTATCGGAGCGGGCAGCAACCGAATGAACATTTATACAGTGCGCAAAGCTACGCAGGGATTGGCCATGATGCTTAAAGAGAACAACAAGGCTCCCATGGCGGCTGTCTCCTATGATAGCCGGATCAAATCGGACGTGTTCGCAAAAGAGGCGGCCAGGGTGCTGGCGGCCAACGGGATCAAAGTATGGCTTTATCCTCAGTTGATGCCGGTACCGGCATTGGCATTCGCGACCCGGGATTTAAAATGTCAGGCTGGAATTATGGTGACGGCTTCTCACAATCCTTCAAAATACAACGGCTACAAAGTGTATGGGCCGGACGGCTGTCAGCTGGGATTGGAAGAATCCGCCAGAGTACTGGACTTCGCCAGCAAAACGGACTTATTTGACGATGTGAAAATTACTGATTTTGACGCTGCGGTAAAATCTGGGATGATCGAGTATATTGAAGAAAAGATAGTAGATCATTTTATCGCCGCAGTAGAAAAACAGCAGATTAATCCAGGCATCTGTAAAAAAGCAGGGTTGAAGCTTGTTTATACGCCGCTCAACGGCGCGGGGAATCACTGTGTGCGCCGGGTGTTAAAGAACATTGGGGTTACCGACATTACTGTTGTTCCGGAACAGGAACATCCGGATGGCAACTTTCCTACCTGCCCCTATCCTAATCCGGAGATTAAAGAAGCGCTGGCAAAAGGACTGGAGCTCTGTGCAAAAACTGGTGCGGATTTGCTTTTAGCTACCGATCCGGACTGTGACAGGGTGGGTATTGCAGTAAGGCAAGGCGATGAATATGAGCTTCTTTCCGGCAATCAAGTGGGGGCGCTTCTGCTGGATTATATTGCCGCTGGGCGCATTGCGAACCATACAATGCCAAAAGATCCGGTAGCAGTAACTACGATTGTTTCCACCAAGCTGTTTTCCGCTATCGGCAGGCATTACGGTGTGGATGTTAAAATTGTGCTCACTGGCTTTAAATTTATCGGGGAGCAGATTCATCTTCTGGAAGAAGAGGGGCATCCGGAAAGATACATCTTTGGGTTTGAAGAGAGCTACGGCTATCTGGCCGGGACCCATGTGCGGGATAAAGACGCGGTGGTGGGTTCCATGCTGATTGTGGAGATGGCTTCCTATTATAAGGAAAAAGGTATGACTTTAGTAGACGCCCTAAAAAGCTTATACGAACGTTTTGGGCTGTATTGTGAGAGCGTGGCGAACTTTATGTTTGAAGGCGCCCAAGGGATGACGATTATGACCCAGATGATGGATAAAATGCGTAAAAATCCTCCAAAAGAACTGGCAGGCAGCAAAGTAATATGCGTCAAGGACTATCTTGCTTCCATTTCTTCCAGTGAAACCGGGGTGGAACCCATTGCTCTTCCTAAGTCCAATGTATTGGAATATCTGCTGGAAAATGGGTGCAGCGCTGTGGTTCGCCCGTCGGGTACCGAACCCAAAATCAAACTGTATCTTTCCATTGTAGGGGAGAAAATGTCTGAGATCGAGCCCAAGGCCAAAGCTCTTAGCCAGGATATTGAAAAAATGATGGGAGTAAAATAGCCTTAAAATTAAATTTGAAAAAGGACTTGCAATTTAAATACCATTGTGCTAAAATTTAAACGTTACATTTATGACATCCAATATCGATGTCAGAGAGAGGTGAAACAACCATGAAAAAGGATATTCATCCGGAGTATAAGGATACTACCATCACCTGCGCCTGTGGCGAAGTGATTCATACGCGCTCTACAAAAGGGGACATTCGTGTTGAAATTTGTTCTAAATGCCATCCGTTCTTTACCGGCAGACAGAAACTGGTAGATACAGGCGGACGCGTTGACAGATTTAAGAAACGTTTTAACATGGACAAATAAGTCTGTTGGCTTCATTGCGCAGTCGCATTTTTGCGGCTGCGTTTTTGCGTAGTGGGACAGAGGCGGGAAACCGCCGGCCGGGGACGTCCGGCCGGCGAAGGGCGCAGCCCTTTGCGGATGTAAAACATCCGCAGTTTCCCGCCGCGCTATCGTATTTCCGGGAGGTAGAGGATATGCGCAAAATTGAATATGTGATATCCCATGAGGTTGACGGCTGCGATATCCTCACATATTTACACCGGATACAGGGCTATTCCAGCCGGGTTATTAAAAGTTTAAAGCGTGCTCCAGATGGGATATTAAAAAACGGACAGCACGCCCGCACCATAGACCGGGTCAAAGAAGGCGATCTTCTTTCAGTTACTATCTATGATCAGCCCAAGCCGGCGTGTCTTAGTACGCGTCAGGTGGAAATACTGTATGAGGATGATGATCTGCTGGTTTATAACAAGCCTTGGGACATGCCCTGTCACCAGGCCAAATACCATCAGCAGGATACCTTGGCCAATGTATTTGCCGCCCACTGTGCAAAACAAGGAACGCCGCTGACCTGCCGAGTGGTCAACCGATTGGATAAGGATACCAGCGGGGCGGTTATTATCGCGAAAACCCCCTATGCCGCTGACCACATTGCCGGTACGGTAGAAAAGAAATATCTGGCGATTGTACAAGGGACTCCTCATCCCTTAAGGGGAGAGATTAACGCCCCTATCGGCAGATACAACCAGCGGGATATTGTCCGCGGAGTAATGGAAAACGGACAGGAAGCGATTACTCAATATTGGACCTATTGCGCCAATGAAAGCTTCAGTGCAATCTATTGCTCCCTTCCTACAGGGCGTACCCATCAAATTCGGGTACACATGTCGTTTATTGGTCATCCCTTATTGGGAGATAGGCTTTATGGAGGAAGGGAGGAACTGATTAAGCGGCAGGCGCTCCATTGTTATCAGGTCAAATTTTTACACCCGGTAAAGAGAGAATTTGTTGAAATTACGGCTCCGGTTCCTTTCGATATGAAAAAATTATTGGATCAATGTGAAAAGATACTTAAAACAACCGGGGATAATGGCAAAAAGACTAGTGATAATGTATGAAAATAAAGCTATATGAATATTTTTTCATAAATTCAGTTGATTTCTTGTGAAATCCATGTATAATGATGAAGTAATATACATTACACCTATTAAAAGAGAAAACAGTAAACACAGTATATGGAGGACTATGAAATGAAAAAGTTATTGGCTTTCACCCTTGCGGTATTGATGCTGCTTACTTTTAGCGCATGTGCTCAGTCTGACGATCCGACGATGCCGGAACCTCCCGCAGAGGATGCTTCTGACGCGGCTCCTTCCGAGGATGCACAGCCTTCTGAAGAGGAAGGCGCTGCTGATCAGCTGACTTTAGAGCAGATCAAAGCGGACGGAAAAATAATTATGGCTACCAACGCGGGCTTCCCTCCGTTCGAGTACATCAAAGATAATGCGGAAGCTGGCGTAGACGTAGATATCGCTGCTGAAATCGCTAAAGATCTGGGCGTGGAACTGCAGGTAGATGATATGGACTTCAACGCGATTATTCCTGCGGTACAGAACGGCAAGGCGACCTTCGGCGCGGCTGGTATGACAGTAAACGAAGAAAGAAAACAGCAGGTTGATTTTTCTATCGAATATGTAAAGAGCGCTCAGTACGTAATCATTGCCAAAGGTTCTGGCACCACCGTTGACTCCCTGAAAGAAGCCGGCGTTAAGATTGGCGTACAGGAAGGTACCACTGGCCAGTTCTATGCTACTGGCGAAGATATTAAAAACGACGAAGCTTCTGAGGATGTGCTTTCCTATGAAAACGCTTTGATCGCGGCGCAGGATCTGATGAACGGCCGTGTGAGCGCGGTTATCATCGACAAACTGCCGGCGGAAAGCATCGTTGCGGCAAACCCGGATAAACTGGAACTTATTCCGGAAGCGCTGACAGAAGAAAGCTATGCCATCTGTGTAAAAAAAGGAAACACCGAGCTGCTTGATGCAATCAATGCTACCCTGACCCGCTTGATTGAAGAAGGCAAAATCGACGAATTTGTAATTAACCATACGGCGGCGCAATAAATACTTGCATAAACATACAAAAAACGGTATAATAATTGCATCGCTCAGGCGTTGCGGAAAAGTTACAGCGGGCGCGTTGCGTCCGCTGTTGTTTTAAGTCTTTGAACCTGCCAAACGTGCAGGAGTGGGCGGGTGTTTGAGAATGTGTGTGAAAGGGTGGGCGTATGCTGGAAAGTTTAAAAAATAATTTGGTACAGGCTCTCATTGTAGAAGATAGGTATCTGCTGCTGTTGCAGGGATTAAAAAATACTTTGATCATTACCTTCTTTGCCCTGATGCTGGGACTTGCCATAGGGCTTCTTGTGGCCATTATCAAGGTGGCTGGGGCGAACAATAAAAAATTCAAACCGCTGTCGTGGCTTGCGGATATTTATTTAACGGTGATCCGTGGTACGCCGGTAGTTGTACAGCTGATTATCATCAGCGGCTCCATCATGGTAGCTACTGATAATAAGATTTTAGTGGCGGTGGTGGCCTTTGGTATTAACTCGGGAGCTTATGTGGCGGAGATTATGCGTGCCGGAATCATGTCGGTGGATATCGGACAGACAGAGGCCGGACGTTCTCTGGGGCTTCCGGCGGGGATGACCCTGCGCTCCATCGTTCTTCCCCAGGCGATTAAAAATATTCTGCCGTCACTGGGGAATGAATTTATTACTCTGCTCAAAGAAACCTCCGTGGCTGGATATGTAGCTATACGTGACTTAACAAAAGCCGGAAATAATATCTTCAGCAGAACCTTCAATATTACTCCGATGTATATTGTGGCTTTGGTTTATCTGGTATTGGTGATAATTCTTACCTGGCTGCAGAGAAAACTGGAAAGGAGGCTGGCGCAAAGTGATCGACGTTAAAAATCTTGAAAAATCCTTTAATGGCGTAGAAGTGCTGAAAGGTATCAATGAAACCATTGAAAAAGGGGAAAAAGTTGTTATTGTCGGGCCGTCCGGCTCCGGGAAATCTACTTTTCTGCGCTGTTTAAACCTTCTGGAGGTTCCCACCGGAGGAGAGATTTGGTTTGAAGGGATCAATATTACCGACAAGAAATGTAATATTAACAAACTTCGTGAAAAAATGGGAATGGTATTTCAGCAGTTCAATTTGTTTAACCATCTGACGGTGAAAAAGAATATTACTTTGGCGCCGGTGAAATTAAAACGCAAAACCCAGGAAGAGGCGGATGAAGTGGCAATGGAGCTGCTCAAACGCATCGGTCTGGCAGACAAAGCAGATGCATATCCAGCGCAGCTTTCCGGCGGGCAGAAGCAGCGGATTGCGATTATCCGGGCGTTGGCAATGAATCCGGATGTGATGCTGTTTGACGAACCGACCTCCGCCCTTGACCCGGAAATGGTAGGAGAAGTGCTGGAGCTGATGAAACAGCTGGCGCTGGAAGGAATGACCATGGTGGTGGTTACCCACGAAATGGGTTTTGCCCGGGAGGTAGGCACCCGGGTGCTGTTTATGGACGAAGGACAGATTTTGGAACAAAATACTCCGGAACAGTTTTTTGCTAATCCCAAAAATCCTCGCTTGCAGGATTTTCTGTCAAAAGTATTGTAATACTAAAAGCCATAAGGAAAAGGCGTTTCCCTATGGCTTTTTTGGTTAATTGACAGGATGAAATAAAAGGATTACAATTAAAAAAATATATATACCACTTTTATAAACAAACGGCAAAGACGGGAGTTAAGGCATGAACGTACTATTTTTTGGGGATGTGGTAGGCCAGGCGGGCTGTGATAAGCTGCGTTCGGAGCTTCCCCGGCTAAAAAAAGACTTGCAGGCAGAGGTTGTAGTTGTAAATGGGGAAAATTCCGCCGAAGGAAATGGAATTACTCCCCATAGCGCGAAGCATTTGTTTGACAGCGGGGTAGATGTGATCACTACGGGAAACCATGCTCTGCGGCGGCGGGAAATGTATGAGATGTTCGAGGAGAATATCGGAGTGATCCGTCCTGCGAATTTCCATTTTTCTGCCCCAGGAGCAGGATACTATCTTTATGATAGACCTGGGTTCCCCTTGTGCGTAATCAATTTACAGGGGAGTGTGTATTTGGAAGTGCATACCAATCCCTTCGACTGTATCGATCAGCTTCTCAAACAGATTGACTGTCCCAATATCTTAGTAGACTTCCATGGAGAGGCTACCGCTGAAAAAATTGCCATGGGACATTATCTGGACGGCAGGGTATCGGCGGTTATTGGGACGCATACCCATGTGCCTACGGCGGACGAACGCCTTCTTCCTAAGGGAACGGCATATATTACCGACGCGGGAATGTGCGGAGGGCTTAATTCCGTTTTGGGTGTGGAGAAGGAACGGGCAATTGAAAAGCTTCGGACAGGAATGCCGGTAAGGTTCGCCAACGATCCGCTGGATTGTCAATTAAACGGAATTTTATTGGATTTTGCTAAAAACTCTGGCAAAGTTAACAAAATTGAAAGAATTAAGATAATTTAGTTGTATAGGATTACAGGGCGCTATTGCATGTTACGACTGTTAATAGTATAATATAATAAGTGGAGATATGCGATAAAGTTTGAGATATTCATCTAAATCAGAGGGGGACTATTATGGAAATACTAAAGGTTTCAGCGAAATCAGTTCCTAATGCTGTGGCCGGTGCTATTGCCGGCGTAATTCGCGAAAGCGGAGCGGTGGAAGTGCAGGCGGTGGGTGCGGGCGCTTCCAACCAGGCGGTAAAAGCGGTGGCTATTGCGCGGGGGTATTTGGCCCCGTCCGGTATTGATCTGGTTTGTATTCCGGCCTTTGCCAATGTTGTTATTGACGATGAGGAGCGCACGGCAATTAAGTTGATTGTAGAGCCAAGGTAATCTAGAATGGCGGAGGATAAACAGGCAGGATTTTATATTATCCTGCCTGTTTTTGTTTGATTTGTGGAAACGTTTAAGGTATAATAGAGGACGAGTATATGGCAATGATAATTGATGGATAGTCAAAATTGTTTGGAGAAGCCTATGAAGCTAAAAATAATTTTTCTTGCTGTGGCGGCAGTGATGCTGGCGGGGTGTACCGCGATGGTAGACTTGAGCGATCAGCAATTTGACCGGGTGATGACCCAGTCCCGGCAATCTTCTCAGGAAACGCCGGCAGCGGCCTCTGTGACGGCAGAACTCCGGCTGGCATATGTTATGTCGGACAGTTTAAATCCGTTTAAATGTGAGAGTCAGATTAATCAGGAATTAATTGATCTGATGTATGATTCTTTGGTGAAGCTGGATAAAACGTGGTATCCTCAAAACCTGCTGGCCCAGGAAATTACGATGGAAGGAAAAACTTGCCGGATCCGGCTAAATTCCCAGGTGCAGTTCACCGATGGCAGCCTGATAACCGCCAGGGACGTCCTTTATTCCCTGGAGAGCGCCATGGGTCAAGGCTTATGGAGTTCCTCCTTGGCGAATGTAGCCTCCTACCGGCAGGGAGAAGATAATACGGTGGAAATCGATTTGTTTTCTGCGGATGGAAATTTTCCCGCCCTGCTTACCTTTCCGATTGTCAAGGATGGGACGGCAGGAAATGAATTTCCAGTGGGGACGGGAAAATATTATGTTTCCGGCACTTGGGAAAAGGGAATTTTGTTATCCCCCAATCCACTGTATTTTGAAGAAATAAAAACCATAGAAACCGTACGGCTGACCGGGGTTTCGGATGCGGATGGGCTGACCTTCAGCCTGAAAAGCGGGGAATTGGATTATATCTATTCGGATTTGAGCACCCCGGAACTTTCTAATATGTCTACCTCCAGCGTGCCGGTAACTTTAAATAATTTAGTATACGTGGGGGTAAACGCCGGGCGGTCGTTTTTCTCCCAGAGCAATTTCCGCCGGGCGATCTCTCTGGCGATTAATCGGGATGAGATTGTTTCCAAAGCGTATGTGTCCCGGGCGATAGGAACTATCTATCCGTTTAATCCGGAATTTTACCAAATGGAAGAGGTGGACACTACAACCCAGCGAAATCTTACTTTGGCCAGGGAGCTGCTGGATGAGATGGGGCTGACGGAGAAAAACGATCAAGGTTTTAGACTTTCCCGGGGAAATGAAATTACTCTGAGTCTGCTGATCAATAGTGAGAACGCCTACCGCAATTCAGCAGCCACGCTGATTGCCGAGCAGCTGGAACAGATTGGCATTCGGGTAAATGTTGTTTCCAAATCTTTTGATAAATATCAGTCCAGCTTAACAATCGATGATTATGACATGTACATAGGAGAAATTCGTCTGCGGGATAATATGGACTTTTCCACTTTACTCACAGCGGGCTATGGACTGGGATACAATACCCCGTATTGCGAAGAATTAACAGATATTTACGGCGATTATCGGGAAAGCGGAGAGAATATTGCCGGTGTGTGCGACCGTTTTTATACAGATATGCCGTTTATTCCTTTGGTGTTTCGGCAGGGAATCGTGTCGTTTAACCGAGAATTTGGCGCGGAAGTAGTTGCAACACAGCAAGATATTTTCTATAATATAGTCCAGTGGTAATAAAAATCGGAGATACTATTAGAGTATTCTTATGTAAATGCGGCGAAAGCGGCGTTAATGCGATCCATTGAGGTATAATATTAAAACAGATAATTAGAAAAGGAGGTTTTTTCTTTGATCAATATAGAAAATGAATTAGGCTCGATCGAAATATCTCAGGAATATTTTGCTAATCTGGTCGGAAAAGCAGCATCGGAATGTTTTGGTGTTGCGGGAATGGTAAGTTCCCCTTCCCAGGGATTGCGCTCCGCAGCGCTGGGAAAAGACGTGCCGGACAAAGGAGTGCGGGTACGCACTTCCGGCGGAGGATTGGTAATCGATCTGCATATTGTTGTCGTATATGGGATGAATATTTCCGCAATCGTAAAAAGCATTGTAAATAAGGTGCGTTATACGGTGGAGCAGGCGACTGGTCTTGATGTGGCGAAAGTAAATGTGTTTGTGGACGAGATGAAGACAGAAAATGCATAACTGGGGCAGGTTATCAAAATTGACTGATGGAGGTCTAAAGTAACGTGATTACAGGAAAAATGCTCAGAGATGCATTTATCTCGGGCGCGAATAATATTGCAAATAAACGGCAGCAGGTGGATGCCTTAAATGTATTCCCCGTACCGGATGGAGACACCGGAACCAATATGTCTATGTCCGCCTCCGCGGCGAAAAGGGAGCTGCAGCGGGTGCCGGATGACGCCGCGGTTTCCCAGGCGGCGGATGTGTGCGCTTCCGCGCTCCTGCGGGGGGCCAGGGGAAATTCGGGAGTGATCCTTTCTTTGCTGTTTCGCGGATTTTCCAAAGGACTGAAAAATAAAGAGACTGCGGACGCCGGCGACATTGTCACCGCCCTTGAAATGGGGGTTCATTCCGCTTATAAAGCGGTAATGAAACCAACCGAGGGCACAATCCTCACGGTTGCGAGGGTGGCCTGCGAAAAAGCGAGGGAACAGCTTACAGAGCAGATGGATACGCCGCAGATTTGGGATGTTATTCTAAAAGCGGGACAGGAAGCGCTGGATCAGACGCCGGAACTTTTGCCGGTGCTGAAAAAGGCGGGCGTAGTGGACGCCGGAGGCCAGGGGCTTATGGTAATTTTTCAGGGAATGAAAGCGGTAATTGACGGTGAAGAGATCATCCAGCTGGTGGAGAAACCGTCTTTGGAAAGCCAGTCTATTCGTCCTGACCGGAATGCGGCTGGAGAATATGAAGGAGAAATTACCTTTACCTATTGTACAGAATTTATTATCCTCAAAGAGATAGAAAAGGCCGATCCGGATACCCTTCGGTCTTATCTGGAAACCATCGGCGACTGTGTGGTGGTTGTGGATGACGATGATGTAATCAAGGTCCATGTACACACGGACAATCCAGGCAACGCCCTGCAGAAAGCGCTGGAAAACGGTATGCTTACCAATATTAAGATAGAAAACATGCGGGAGCAGTTCGAAAACCAAAAAGCCAGTATTGTACAGCCGGTGTCCGATCAGGGATTTGTTTACGCCCCGGTGGACCCGTCCAAGGAATATGGATTTGTTTCTGTAGCGGCCGGTGATGGGGTAAAACAGCTGTTTGAAGATTTGGGTGTGGATAATATTGTGTCCGGCGGCCAGACGATGAACCCATCTACCGACGATATTTTATCCGCTATTCATGCAACCCCGGCAAAAACTGTATTTGTGCTGCCTAATAACAAGAATATTATTATGGCGGCGGAACAGGCTACAAAGCTGGCGGACCGCAAGGTGGTGGTTCTGCATACCCGTACAATTCCTCAGGGGATGGCGGCCATGCTGGCGTTTGACCATGACGCGGATGCTACGGAAAATATAGTAGCTATGCAGCGGGCATACGAGAGGGTAGGCACTGGACAGGTAACCTTTGCCGCCAGGGACAGCGAATATGACGGCCATAAGATCAAGGAAGGGGAACTGCTGGCGCTGGAAAATGGAAAGCTGGCCTTTACCGAACGGGATCTTATCAAGGCGGTAACACGTCTCACCAAAGCTTTGGTGAACAAGGAAAGCAGTTTTATAACCCTGCTTTACGGGGAAGACGTCAGTGAAGAACAAGCGCAAGCGGTCTACGAGGCAGTAAGCGCTAAAATTCCGGAAGATGTTGAAGTGGCGCTGATTTCGGGGGGACAGCCAGTATATTATTTTATTATATCGGTAGAATAAGAAAGTGGGTTTTGAACAGAGATGCATACGAAGACAAGACGTTTGGTAATGGCGGCCCTATGTACTGCGATTACCGCAGTATTTGCGCAGATTATCATCCCCCTTCCCTTTACGCTGGTACCTTTCTCCATGTCTATTGTCGCGGTGTTTTTAACTGGGGCTTTGCTGGACGCGAAATACGCCTTTGCTTCCCAAGTAGTCTATGTATTGCTGGGGGCGGCGGGGCTGCCAGTGTTTGGCGGGTTCACCGGTGGAATTGGGATTATTGCCGGACCTACTGGGGGTTATATTCTAGCTTATCCGCTGATGGCGCTGGCGGTTGCTTTTCTCAGCTCCAAATGGGGAAAATCTTTTTGGAAGTTTTTCGTTACCATGACGGTTGGATTGGGAATATGTTATGCCGTGGGCGTTTTGCAGTTGATGATTTATACCGGAAACGGTATTGTGTCGTCGCTGATGGGAGGAGTAGTGCCGTTTATCTTTACTGATATGCTTAAGGTGGCTCTTTCCTCTATGATGGCAGGGGCGCTTAACCGGGCGCTTTCCCAGGCCAAATTGACTTTTAGTATTATGTAATTAGCGTAAAACCGGGACAAATTCTATGATTTGTTCCGGTTTTTTGTGTTGACAAGCTCTGTTTCAAAAGGTATAATTACAACGATATGGATAATATAAGCGATGAAGGGAAGAAGCGTTATCTTTTCCGGAAGAGAGAGGCAGGGACGGTGGAAACCTGCCGCGGAGAACACGCGGGCCATCCCAGAGCTTTCTGGCGAGGAGTCAGGCGTGAAAGGGAGCGTTAATCCTTCTAGAGAGGCATGAATTTTTCATGCAATTTGGGTGGTACCACGGAAATTGTTAACTACGCTTTCGTCCCATGAGTCGGGGATGATGGCGTTTTTTTATGTGTAAATTATTAAAAGGAGCTTTATAAATTATGGAATGGACGGGTTTAAATGAACTCAGGGAAAAATTCTTAAGCTTTTTTGAAAGCAAGGAGCATATGCGTCTGCCCAGCTATCCGCTGGTTCCCCATGAGGACGCCAGCCTTCTGCTGATCAATTCCGGTATGGCGCCGATGAAAAAGTTCTTTTTAGGACTGGAAACCCCGCCCCGCAAACGGGTGACTACCTGTCAGAAATGTATCCGCACTCCAGACATTGAAAATGTGGGGAAAACTGCCCGCCATGGCACTTATTTTGAGATGTTGGGCAATTTTTCTTTTGGGGATTACTTTAAACACGAGGCCATTGCTTGGGCTTGGGAATTTATTACCGAGGTACTCAAAATGCCCAAAGACCGGCTATGGATTACAGTATACCAGGACGACGATGAATCTATTGAGATTTGGAACAAAGAACAAGGCGTCCCTTTGGATCGGATTGTTCGCATGGGAAAAGAAGATAATTTCTGGGAGATCGGTTCTGGTCCCTGCGGACCTTGCTCGGAAATTTATTTTGATCGGGGAGAGCAGTACAGCTGCGGCAAACCTACCTGCGGCGTAGGTTGTGACTGCGACCGCTATGTTGAGTTCTGGAATCTGGTATTTTCCCAGTTCGACGGAGACGGAAACGGAAATTATGAGCGTCTGGAGCATCCTAATATTGATACTGGGATGGGATTGGAACGTTTGGCCTGCATCATGCAGGGGGTAGACAACCTGTTTGAGGTAGATACGGTTCAGAATATTATGAAACATGTGGCCCGTATTGCCGGCGTAAATTACAAGGAGAATGAAAAGACAGATATCTCTCTGCGGGTAATTACCGACCATATTCGATCCACCACCTTCATGGTAGGGGATGGCGTCCTGCCTCAAAACGAGGGCAGAGGATATGTGCTTCGCCGCCTGCTTCGGCGCGCCGCGCGCCATGGCCGTTTGTTGGGAATCACCGAGCCGTTTTTATACAAGGTTTGCGAGACGGTTATCTCGGAAAATGCGAATGCTTATCCCAATCTGGTGGAAAATAAGGATTATATTGTCAAGGTCATTAAGGTGGAAGAGGAGCGTTTTGCCCGGACCATTGATCAGGGGATGCAGCTGCTTAACGATATGATCGACAAACTGGAGACCAGTGATAAGAACTTTGAAAAGGTTATGCCCGGCGCAGACGCCTTCAAGCTGTATGATACCTACGGATTTCCAGTGGATTTGATCCGGGAAATTATTGAGGAAAGAAACATCACTTTAGATGAAACGGAGTTTACCCGTTTCATGGAACAGCAGCGGGAGCGGGCCAGAAAGGCCAGAGCTTCCATGGGCGATCTTGGCTGGGAAGAGGATGTATTAGCGGATATCAAGGACAAAGGAAAGTTTGTTGGATATAAAGAAGTATCCGCTAAGGCAAAAGTAGTCGCTATTGTCAAGGACAATGTACGGGTGGATCAGATCGGCGATGGGGACTTTGCCTCTGTGGTACTGGACGTTACTCCGTTCTATGCGGAAAGCGGCGGCCAGGTAGGGGACAGTGGTTCGATTGTTACCGGCCAGAATATTTTCAGTGTATATGATTGTAAGAAATCCGCCACTGGACATTTTGTCCATGTGGGGGAAATGGGCATAGGAGTCCTGTCTGTAGGCGATGAGGTGACCGCGTCTATCAATATTGAACGCCGCCGGGATATTATGAGAAATCACACTGCTTGTCATCTGCTGCAGGCGGCGCTGCGCAGTGTATTGGGAAATCATGTGCATCAGGCGGGCTCTATGGTGGACGACAGCATCTGCCGGTTTGACTTCAGCCACTTTTCTGCTATGACGCCGCAGGAAATTGCCAAGACGGAAGAAATTGTCAACCGTATGGTGCTTTCCGCTGTGCCGGTAGAAGTTTCCGAGATGCCTATCGCGGAAGCGAAAAAATTGGGTGCGATGGCTTTGTTCGGTGAAAAGTACGGCGATGTGGTACGGGTATGTAATGTGAAGGACGAGTCCATCGAATTCTGCGGCGGTACTCATTTGGATAATACGTCAAAAGTCGGCTTGTTTAAGATTGTCAAAGAATCTTCCGTCGCCGCCGGAGTAAGAAGAATTGAGGCGGTCACCGGTAAGAATGTGCTGGAATATATCCAGGAAAACAATGAAATTCTCCAGCGGACAGCCGCGATTTTGAAAGTAGGCAATCCCAATGAGCTGCCGGATAAGGTGTCCGCCATGGTGAGCGAACATAAAGAGATGCAGCGGCAGCTGGATGAATTTAACGCGAAAATAGCTGCTATGCAGGCGGGCAATATGTTTGAAAACGCGGTAGATTTAAAGGGACTGAAATTTGCTTCTGTAGGTCTTACAGGAATAAAGCCGGAAGTTTTGCGCACTATGGGCGACCAAGTTAAGAGCACCCATCCGGAAGCGGTATGCGTGTTGACTACTATTAACGGCGGAAAAGCCAGCATAATGGTTATCTGCGGTCAGGAGGCGGTTGCTAGGGGAGCCCACGCGGGGAAGATTGTCAAAGCAATTGCTTCTTTGTGCGGCGGCAGCGGCGGCGGCCGTCCGGACAGTGCTATGGGCGGAGCTACCGAAATCTTTAAAATTGATGAAGCGATCGCTCAGATCCCATCGGTAATTCAAGGCATGATAAAATAAAAAGAAGGGAGCCATAGGAATGGATTGCTTATTCTGTAAGATTATCGCAGGAGAAATCCCAAGCAATAAGATTTATGAAGATGAGCAGTGCTACGCATTTTATGACATTGATCCCCAAGCGCCGGTACATTTCCTTGTCATCCCCAAAGAGCATATTACCGGAGCCAATAAAATCACGGAGAAAAACAGCGCTGTGGTGGGACATATCTACGCTGTAATCGCCAAGATTACCAAGGAACTTGGTACGGGAGACGACTATCGTGTGGTAAGCAACTGCGGTAAAATGGCGGGGCAGACAGTGGGGCATCTTCACTTCCATGTGCTTGCTAAACGCAACTTGGCCTGGCCTCCGGGGTAGGCAAACGGCAAAAATAAATCCGCCTGCCCTTTGCAGCAGGCGGATTTATTGGGTTTTGGACTGGAAATACTATTATTTATATGCTATATTATGTAATATGAGTTTTCTTTTGAAAAAAGACAGAAAAACGATGGGCTTTAATAAGAATAAAAGGTGGTCGTGTTGTGAAGAGAACAGAGATTAAAAAACTGTTTATGTCGCCGGAGAGTTATTTGGATGTCTCCGTTACCGTATGCGGGTGGGTGAAAACCATCCGGGATTCCAAATCCATTGGTTTTATTGAGCTGAACGACGGTTCTTCTTTTGCAAACTTACAGATAATTTTGGAACAGGATAAGCTGGAAAACTTTTCCCAGGTGGTTAAGCTCAATGTAGGAAGCGCCTTAGTGGTGCATGGTAAACTTATCATGACTCCTCAGGCGAAACAGCCTTTTGAGATTCATGCGCAGAGCATTGAAGTGGAAGGAGCGTCTACCCCGGAATACCCATTGCAGAAAAAACGGCATTCTTTGGAGTTTTTGCGTTCCATCGCCCACCTGCGTCCCCGTACGAATACCTTCGCGGCAGTGTTTCGGGTACGTTCGGTAGCGGCGTACGCTATCCATAAATTTTTTAATGAACGGGGCTTTGTGTATGTCCATACTCCGTTGATTACAGGAAGCGACTGTGAGGGCGCGGGAGAAATGTTCCGGGTGACCTGCCTTGACGCGAAAAACCCGCCTCTTACAGAAACCGGCGAGGTGGATTTCTCCCAGGACTTTTTCGGTAAGCTCACCAGCCTGACCGTGTCCGGACAGTTAGAGGCCGAATGTATGGCGATGGCGTTTTCGAACGTCTATACCTTTGGACCAACCTTCCGTGCGGAAAACTCCAATACTCCCCGTCATGCGGCGGAATTTTGGATGATTGAGCCGGAGATCGCTTTTGCGGAACTATCGGATGATATGGAACTGGCACAGGACATGATTAAATTTGTCCTTTCTTATGTAATGGAACAGTGCCCTCAGGAGATGGAATTTTTTAATAATTTTTACGATAAGGGATTGATCCAACGGCTTAAAGGAATTATCAGCTCAGATTTTGCCCACGTAACTTATACCGAAGCGATTGAGATTTTGGAAAAGGCGAAGGATAAATTTGAGTATCCGGTGTATTGGGGCTGCGATCTGCAAACAGAGCATGAGCGGTATCTCACAGAACAAGTAATGAAAAAGCCTGTGTTCGTTACCGATTATCCCAAAGAGATCAAAGCGTTCTATATGCGCATGAACGACGATAATAAAACCGTTGCCGCGGTGGATCTTCTGGTGCCGGGAATTGGGGAGATTATCGGAGGAAGCCAGCGTGAAGAACGGTTGGATGTTTTGCTCAAACGAATGGAAGAGCTAAAACTCAATCCACAGGATTATAGCTGGTATCTGGATCTGCGCCGTTGGGGCGGCACCAAGCATGCAGGATTCGGGCTTGGATTTGAACGTTTGATTATGTATATCACTGGGGTTTCCAATATCCGTGATGTACTTCCGTTTCCAAGGACCACTGGCTCTGCGGAATATTAATAGTTTTAAAATCACACAGCCCGCTGTTTACAGCGGACTGTGTGTTATCTTTTGGAGAAAGGGGAAAAATATGAAAATTTGTATCAGGGTGGCGGCCGCGATTTTTGCCGCTGTGCTGTTAGCGGGATGCACTGCGCGGGGGGCGGGAGAAGAGCCGACTTCCTCTGAAGAATCTTCCCGTACAAATTTCACAGTTTCTCAAGAGGAAGAACCCTTACAAGAGGAACCGGAGTCTCAGCCTGCCCAGGAGGAAACAGAGGATTTGCTGCTGCCCCTGGTCAGAAGCGGGATTGCTTTTTACTTTTGGGAAACCCCTTCCCAGATAGAAGGGGTCGGTTTGGGGTATTTTGGGTTTCTCAAACTGGCGCAGCAAAATGATATGGAGCAATACAAAGATGCACAAACGGGGATGTACCATATCCCTTGCGCTCTGCTGGAAGAACAGGTAATGAAGTATTTTGATATTCCACGGGAGCAGATACGGGAAGGATATAACTGGTATCAGCCGGACGGGGATTATTATGAAGCGGATGCGGCCCCGGATTTTGGAAACACGATCAGGATGATTGGGCAGAAGGAGACAGAGGATGCCTTAACAGCGGACTTTTATGTGGCGGACAAAAGTGGCCGCATTCTTCGGGAAGTACGCTTAACGCTCCAAAAGGAGGGGGAGGAATATCGATACGCTTCCTGCCACAGCGTTAACCGCGATTATTATGGAAATTGTGTCAGCATGGATATTGCTCTTTTAGGGGATGACGAGCTGATATTTGAAAAAAGTACGGATATTCCATCAAAACAGCTGTTTGCTTTTGCCATGTATATTATTAATCAAGAGGGAATCCAGCGGGAAAACTGGGAAGCTTGGCAGGGGAATATTCCGCTGGACGTGATAGAGCAGGCGCTGTCCTGTTATTTAGGAGAAGTGTATTTTGATCCGGAGGAGATTGAAAATTACGATCCGCAAAATCAAGTGTTTACCGGGAGAATGATCGGAGGATTTGGCGGGGCGCGCAACGCTAGGATTGTCAGTGAGGATCAGGCGGAGAATGTGTTGACATTGGTATTGGATTTCTGCGATATGCAGGACGACAACAAGGTTTACTATACAAAAACTTATAAAATACAGATAAATGGGGAAAGCTATCAATATTTGTCTATTGCAAAGCAGATGCCTGAAAATTGACAGAACACGAATAATATGAAAGCGAGAAACTGCAAATTCTCAAATTAAATGTGCCTATCGCCCAGATATTTCCGTTAATATCCATAGAAATTAAGCAGTGTGAATAAATTTTTGCAAGATATAAAAATACAACTTGCAAAACGCCTTTGCATATTATATTATAGTATATAGTTGTTAAAAAATATCCGAGACCAGCAACCATGCAGAAAGATACAGAATTTTTGGTCGGGATATAGAAAAGTGTGTTGTGTGATTATTACTTACGAAATGCGAGGGCGAACATCATGTCAAATTACAGTGAGCTTTCCCGTGAAGAACTGCAGTCGCTGCACAGCGACTTGCTTACAAAATATGAGGATTATAAGAAAAAGAACTTGAAACTGGATATGTCCCGGGGCAAACCTGCCGCGGATCAGTTTGATTTAGTAAAAGAGCTGTTGGACACTGTCAATTCCTCCTCCTCTCTGATCTGTGAAAATGGGATGGACTGCCGCAATTATGGACTGATGGACGGAATCCCGGAAGCCAAGCGCCTGCTTGGAGAAATTATGGGCGTGCAGCCGCAGGAAGTGATTGTAGGCGGAAACTCCAGCCTGAATTTGATGTACGACGTTATCTCCTGGGCGTACACTCATGGGATACGTACTGGGGCCTTGCCTTGGTGCAAGCTGGAAAAGATAAAATTTTTGTGTCCGGTTCCTGGCTATGACCGCCACTTTAAGATTACCGAGAGTTTCGGGATTGAAATGATCAATGTGGAAATGACCTCTTCCGGTCCGGATATGGACATGGTGGAAAAGCTGGCGGCTCAGGACGAGAGCATTAAAGGGATTTGGTGTGTTCCCAAATATTCTAATCCTCAGGGAATTACTTACTCGGATGAAACCGTGCGGCGTATGGCTCGGATGAAGACCGCCGCGAAGGATTTTATCATCATGTGGGATAACGCGTACAGCGTACATGATCTTTATCCGGAAGATCGGGATTCCCTTCTTAATATTATGGAGGAGTGCAAAAAGGCGGGGGATCCCAGCCGTGTGATTATTTTTAGTTCTACCTCCAAAATCTCTTACTCTGGAGCGGGGTTGGCGGGGCTGGCTTCTTCGGAAGAAAACATCGCCAATATTAAAAAGCTGATGACCGTACAGACGATTGGATTTGATAAAATCAATCAGCTTCGGCATGTTCGTTATTTTAAAAATTATGAGGGCATATTGTCCCATATGGATCGGCAGGCCCAGCTTTTGCGCCCGAAGTTTAAAGCGGTGCTGACTGCCTTTGAAAAGGGTTTGGCTGGAAAAGGAATTGCCTCCTGGGTTTGCCCTAAAGGCGGCTACTTTATCTCCCTGGATGTGCTGCCGGGTTGCGCCCAGCGAGTGGTTTCGCTCTGCAAGGAAGCGGGAGTGGTCATGACCCCAGCCGGAGCGACTTATCCTTATGGAAAGGATCCTAAAGATCAGAATATCCGTGTAGCGCCCACCTATCCCACCGTAGCGGAACTGGAGCAGGCGGTGGAACTGCTGGTGCTCTGCGTTGAGCTGGCGGCGGTAGAAAAATTGCTGGGCTAAGTGAGAAAAACACAAGGGCGGGGAGCCTCCCCGCCCTTGTTTCTTGATTTTTTTATGTTATAATTTTCATATTACTAGATATGATTGGGAAAAATAGTAATCGAAAGGACGTTGAGCGGATGTACGACAGATATGAAAGCCCGTTTTGTACCAGGTATGCCAGCGATGAAATGCAGTATGTATTTTCTGCGGACAACAAGTTTAAAACTTGGCGGAAACTTTGGATCGCCTTGGCCAAGGCGGAAAAAAAGCAGGGGCTTCCCATTACCCAACAGCAGATTGACGAGTTGGAAATGTATAAGGATCAGATCAACTACGATGTAGCGATCGCCCGGGAAAAAGAATGCCGGCATGACGTTATGAGCCATGTGTACGCTTATGGAGTGCAGTGCCCTAACGCCAAGGGGATTATCCATTTAGGGGCCACCAGCTGTTATGTAGGGGACAACACAGATGTAATTGTCATGCGGGAGGGGCTGTGTATTGTCCGCCGCAAACTGCTGAATGTACTTTCCCTGCTTGCCGATTTTGCCATGAAATATAAAGATATGCCGGCGCTTGCCTACACTCATCTTCAGCCGGCGCAGCTGACCACTGTGGGCAAACGAGCTACCTTGTGGATAAACGAACTGATGATGGACCTTCAGGAAGTAGAATATCGTATTTCCAATCTGAAGCTATTGGGCTCCAAAGGGACCACCGGCACCCAGGCAAGCTTTGTGGAGCTGTTTGAAGGGGACGATGCCAAAATTAAAGCGGTGGAAATGGATATTGCCAAAGAAATGGGCTTTGACAGCGTAGTTCCCGTTTCGGGACAGACCTACTCCCGAAAAGTGGATAGCTTTGTGGTAAATGTTCTGTCTGGAATTGCCCAGTCCGCCAGTAAATTTTCCAACGACTTGCGGCTGCTTGCCAATTTTAAAGAAATGGAAGAACCTTTTGAAAAACAACAGATTGGTTCCTCCGCCATGCCCTATAAACGCAACCCCATGCGCAGCGAGCGGATTACCGCCCTGGCAAGATATGTAATGAGCGACAGCTTAAATCCGGCCTTTACTGCGGCCACTCAGTGGTTTGAGAGAACTCTGGATGACAGCGCCAACAAGCGTATCGCTGTAGCGGAGGCGTTTTTAGGGGTGGACGCGATTTTAAATATCATGCTCAACGTATGCGATGGTTTGGTGGTATATCCCAAAGTCATAGAACAGAGGGTGCGCCGGGAGCTTCCATTTATGGCCACAGAAAATATTATGATGAGCGCAGTGAAAAAAGGCGGCGACCGCCAGGCGCTTCATGAAAAGCTGCGGGTACATTCAATCGCCGCGGCAAAAGTGGTAAAAGAGGAAGGGGGAGAAAACGATTTGATCGATCGTATATGCGCTGATCCTGCGTTTGGGCTGAACCGGCAGGAAATTGAAGCGATTTTGGACCCGGCAGCCTTTACCGGGCGCAGTGCCAAACAAGTGCAGGAATATATCGATGAGATAGTTTCTCCGGTCTTAAAAGCCAACGCCGGTGTTTTAGGGGAAAAGGCGCAGCTTTCTGTATAAATAGGTAGAATTTGATTGACTTTTATGGTCAATTCAAATATAATTAAAAAAGTGCCGCATTTTGGAAATAGTGCGGTTTCGCATCAATGATAAACCATAGGCAACCGCAGTGGAACTCCATATCCTGCGGTTGCTGACTGTTTAAAGCAGGCGTGGTTTGCAAGGAGGACAAGCAGATGAAAAAAGTTGGCAAGCCGATGTTTTTTATTGTAGCTGCAATAATCATCGGACTGACAGCGCTGTCATTCCTGGGCGTCTCGACTACCTATGGCGATGTACCGACCAAGTACATCAAGGGTGTTGACGATATCCGCTGGGGTATCGATATCCGCGGAGGTGTGGATGTAACATTCAGCCCACCGGAAGGATATGACGCGACAGATGAAGAAATGGCTGCCGCTGAATCAATCATCAAGGTCAGAATGGTTTCCCAGAATATTACTGATTCTGAGATCTATACCGACTACAACAAAGACAGAATTATCGTTCGTTTCCCTTGGAAAGAGGATGAAACGGACTTTGACCCAGAAGACGCGGTAAAAGAGCTGGGCGAAACCGCGCTGCTCACATTTAAAGAAGGGTCCAACGGACCGGTAGTTATTGAAGGAAAGCATGTACAGGAAGCGTATGTTGCCTTGGATCCGCAGACAGGAAATCCAGTGGTAGCGCTGACCCTTACCTCGGAAGGGGCTACTCTGTTTTCTGAGGCGACCGGCAGGTTGAAAGGACAGACAATCTCCATTTGGATGGACGATACAAAAATCAGCGAACCAGTGGTAAACGATCAGATTACCGACGGCAACGCTACTATTTCCAGCCCGAACTTCACGACAGAAGAGGCAAAGGATCTGGCGGATAAGATTAACGGCGGTGCCTTGCCGTTTAAACTGCAAACAGAAAACTTCAGCTCAATCTCCGCTACTTTGGGCCTCGGTTCCAGGGATGCGATGGTAACGGCAGGCATCATTGCCTTCATTTTGGTTTCTATCTTTATTATTATTATGTACCGGCTGCCTGGTGTAATCGCTTGTATTGCGCTGATGGGCCAGGTAGCGGGTTCTATCGCCTGTATCACCGGGTTCTTCCCCAATATTCCGTCCTTCACCCTGACCCTTCCGGGTATCGCGGGTATTATCCTTTCCATTGGTATGGGCGTTGACGCCAACGTAATTACCTCGGAACGTATTAAGGAAGAATTAAAAGTTGGAAAAACGATTGACGGCGCGATTGACAGCGGATTCAGCAGAACCTTTGCCGCGATTTTTGACGGCAATATCACTATGGTTCTGGTGGCTGTGGTATTGATGGGGGCGTTCGGCCCTCCGGGAAGCATCTTCGCAAGACTGCTTGCCCCAATTTTCCGTTGGTTCGGATCTTCTGCAACCGGTGCGATTTATTCCTTTGGTTATACCCTGGTTGTTGGTGTTATCTTTAACTTCCTCATGGGTGTTACCGCATCCAGACTAATGCTTAAATCGATCTCCAAGTTTAAAGCATTTAAGAATCCTTGGCTGTATGGAGGTGTAAAAAACAATGATTAATATCGTAGGTCGTAAGAAAATTTGGTTTACTATTTCCAGCGCGATCATCATTGTTACCATCCTTGTAGCCTTGATTTTCAGTGTGGAATTGGATATCCAATTCCGCGGCGGATCGATTGTAACTTACTCCCACAGCGGGGAATTGGACAAAGGCGATTTTGCCAAAACGATTGAAAGTGTCCTTGGCGGCGAAAAGGTCTCCATTCAGGAGCAGCGGGATGTAACTACCGGGGAGATGAACCTGGTGGTCACCCTTTCTTCCAAGCAGGGAATTTCCCCTGAAAAATATGGGGAGATCAACGACGCTCTGTGGGCTGCCTATCCACAAAACAATATTGAAGTAGTTTCCACCAGCAATGTTGATGCGTCTATTGGACATGACTTTCTGATCAAATCCGTGGTTGCGGTAGCGGCGGCATCTGTTTTGATGATTGTGTATATCGCTTTCCGTTTCCGTAAAATTGGCGGCTGGTCCGCGGGTGTATTCTCGGTATTAGCGCTGCTGCATGACGTTATGTTTGTATTTGCGGTGTTCGTATTTTTCCGAATCCCGCTCAACGACAGCTTTATCGCGGTTGTGCTGACTATTTTGGGGTACTCTATCAACGCGACGGTGGTTATATATGACCGTATCCGTGAAAATAAACGGCTGCTGGGGACCAAAGTATCTTTGGCTGAGCTGGTCAATACTTCGATTAACCAGTCCCTGACCCGTTCGATCAATACTACGATTTCTACGGTAATCGCTATGGGTACTGTATGCGTAGTAGCAATCGTTTATAATGTAAGCTCGATCATTACCTTTGCGGCTCCTATGCTGGTGGGTATGATAGCTGGTGCGTATTCTTCCGTATGTATCGCAGGTCCTTTGTGGGTTACCTGGCAGGAACACAAACTGGCAAAAAAACACGGGTAAGCATATCATAGTATGGTAAGGGCGGATGGTAACTTCCGCCCTTATTTTATTTAAGATATACTAAGGAGGTGTCCAAATGCTTGCGGGAATTTCCACAGCCTGTTTATATCCCCAGCCTACAGAAGAGGCGCTAAAATATGTAACAGGGATCGGCGTACAGGCGGCTGAAATCTTTTTTAACGCTCCAAGCGAGTTGAAGGACGCTTTTACCCGCCAGTTAAGGCGGATCGCTGATGACGGCGGGACAAAAATTGTTTCTGTCCATCCATTTACTTCAGGATTAGAGCCGCTGCTGTTTTTTTCTGAATACAAGCGTAGATACTATGATGGGATAGAACTCTATAAACAGTACTTTCACGCGGCGAATATGCTGGGAGCGAAATTTTTAATATTCCACGGCAACCGTCGTGAAAGTTCGCTTTCGTATGAGAATTATTTTGATCTGTACGGGGAAGTGGATTACCAAGCCAAGAAAATGGGAATACGTTTGGCGCAGGAAAATGTACCACGGTGTACCAGCTGCTGTCCGGAATTTTTTCGGCGGATGCGGGATTATCTGCCGGACAGCTGCTTTACATTGGATATCAAGCAGGCGCTTCGAGCTGGTTTTTCTTTGGAGGAAATGGCCGCGTCTATGGGGAGAAATATTGTCCATCTGCATATAAGCGATCATACAGAACAATGCGATTGTCTGCCCATCGGAAAGGGAACGCTGGAGCTGGGAAAGTTTCTTCGCCAGGTAAAGGAATTGGGATTTGACGGCGGAGTGTTGCTGGAGCTATATAATCATAGCTATGAAAATCAATGCGAATTGGCGGACAGCTATGAGACTTTATTAAAAACGGTGGAAAATATGTAAAGGTTTCCAATGTTTTTTACACTTTGACGAATAAAAGAGTTGTAACCCCCCTGATTTTATGTTATTATACTGTTAGTATAATAACATAAAATCAGGGGGGTTATTCTATGAAATGCCCATATTGCGGATACGTGGAAAGCAAAGTGATTGATTCCCGCCCAACAGATGAATGGGAAAGAATCCGCCGCCGCCGGGAATGTCTTAAGTGCGAAAAACGTTTTACCACCTATGAGATTATTGAGACCACGCCGTTAGTGGTAATCAAAAAAGATGGGTCACGGCAAGGGTTTGATTCTGGAAAACTCTTAAGCGGCTTAGTCCGTGCCTGTGAAAAGCGTCCGGTTTCTCTGGCGGTATTGGAGCAGGCGGTAAATGATATTGAATTAACCCTACATAATTCCTTGGATAAGGAAATCCCTACCAATAAAATAGGGGAGCTCGCCATGGAAAAATTGCGGGAGATCGACGAGGTCGCTTATGTGCGCTTCGCTTCTGTATACCGTCAGTTTAAGGATATCGACAGCTTTATGAAAGAGTTGGAAGACCTGCTGGCCGCCAGAGGCTAAAAGATATTTTTAGGGCTTGGGATTTCTGAATCCCAAATATGTGCTATCAGTACCCGGGTATGTTCCACCTCTGCCGCAAACTCAGAGATATCCCCGTATTGGGCGAGGGAAGGGAGCCGGGCGATAATGCCGGTGATCTCGTCCAGCTGGTGATGATGGACATATCTTGTCATAACTTTTTCATTTACATGCCATTGATGAATTACTTGATCGGTCAGGCTTTGGGCCTGGCCGATTTCATTATTATTGATATATTCTTTTATCTGGGAAAGCGTTTCAGTCATATCCTGCGTAACCGTGTGAAGATGCCACAGGGAAAGCCCGCTTAACGCAATAAGCAGTGCAAAAACAACAACAGCGACGCCAACACGTTTCATGGATTTTATCCCTTTCTTTTCAGCAATGGAATTTTTGGAACGATCAGATAATCCGCCTGGCGATTGCAGGTCATGAGGAAAATATCCTGTGCGCGATAGCCATTTTCAGTGATGGTTTTTTCTAACCACTCATATTTTAGATTACAATATTTTAATCCGCTGTCAATTACTGCGCCATCGCTGATTAATACTACAGGCGGGGCGTTGCTGCCGGAAGGCTCCTGAAGAGAAAGCATTTGAGCAGTTACGGTGCGGGCGCCGAATTTCTGATATACGGACAGTTTTCCGGTAGTTTCTACAATAGCGAAGGCAACGTCCCGGATATCAAAGACATTATTGGTTCTAAGCTGTTCCATCAAATCGTCTACAGAAAACCGAAGATTGCGCAGCTCCTGCTGATCGATCTCTCCATCTCGAATAATAACACGAGGCGTACCGGAAATAATCCGGCGCGCCTTTTTAAATTTTAAGGTAAAGGCAGACATAAATACTTCGAAACACACTAGGGTTAAAATCGGTACAATACCGCCCATCAATGGGACGTTGATATCTTCAATAGACATGGTAGCAATATTGGATACTAGGATGGTAACAACCAGTTCCGATGGCTGCAGTTCCCCTAACTGGCGTTTTCCCATTAGACGCAGCCCAAAGATAATCACAATATATACAAAAATTACACGTATCAGAGCTACAGACATAAAGGAAACCTCCGTCAACAGATTATACATAAAATAGTATTGTCATAAATTTTTGTGATATTCTTTCGCCAAAATTGGCAACACTAGTAGTGTGAGATCATGAGGACGGGAGTAAAAATATGAAATTATTTCATTTTATAAAAAGCAAATTTGATGCGGGTCTTTCTGCTTATGAACCACCCCAAGAGGATCCGGCCCTTTCAAAAAAAATGGGCAGTGATTTGATGGAAAGGGTTATTACGATCCGACAGATGTTCAGTGATTCCGGAGATCTATTGATTCGGGAGGTCACAATAAGCGGGGTCAAATGCGCCGTATGTATGTGTGAGGGAATGGTAAACACCAACGTATTCAGCAAAATGTTCGCCCAGCCGCTGACCAATTTAACTTTGGAGCAAGCCACGCCCCAGAAACTGTTGGAATGGGTGCGAAGTCAATCTCTTCTGGCGCCCGATCAAAAAGAATTTTATACTTACGGAGAATTTTTCCGCTTTATTATGTCGGGATTTGTGGTCATTCTTATTGAACAGCTGGATATGGGAATTGCAATGGGAATCCAGGGATTTGCCGGGCGCGGAGTGGATGAGCCGGCTACGGAGGTGAATGTGCGGGGATCCCGGGAAGGGTTTATCGAAATGCTCCGTCCCAATATGGCGCTGCTCCGCCGCAGAATAAAATCGCCTCATTTGATTTTTGAATTGTTTCCCATCGGAACAAAAAGTAAAACGGACGTAATGCTGGTGTATATGGACGACGTGGTTTCTCCGGAACTCCTGCGAGAAATCCGATACCGGCTTTCTAAGGTGAAAATCGACGTAGTGCTGGAAACCGGATATCTTCAGCCATTTTTGGATTCCAAGCCCGTATCCCTGTTTAGCGGGGTGGGAACTACCGAACGCCCGGATACCTTATGCGCTAAAATTGCAGAAGGCAGGGTAGGAGTTATGTTGGATGGAACCCCCTTCGCTTTGGTTGTTCCTTATCTGTTTACCGAGAATTTCCAGAGTTTTGACGATTACTCCCATCGCCCTTACTTCGCCACTTTTATCCGCTGGCTAAAGTACACAGCCTTTTTATTCTCTGTACTGCTTCCCGGACTTTATGTCGCCATCGCCAGCTTTCATCCAGAGTTATTTCCCAGTTCTCTGCTATTCAGCCTGGTAATCAGTGAAGAAAATACCCCGTTCCCATTGATGCTGGAGGCCTTTATTATCTTTTTTATTTTTGAAATGATGCGGGAAGCGGGTCTTCGCCTGCCTCGTCCAGTAGGACATGCAGTTGGTATTGTAGGGGCTTTGGTTATCGGAGATGCCGCTGTAACCGCCGGGATTATCGGCGCTCCTATGGTGATGGTAGTGGCCTTGACAGCCATTAGTTCGTTTGTCGTCCCCTCCCTGTATGAGCCGGTAACCTTTCTGCGTTTTGCTTTTATCCTCATTGGGGGAATTTTTGGGATCTTTGGGATTACCTTAGGGCTGTGCGCTGTATTTGTCAATTTGTGCGCGATCAACCCTTTAGGCGTGCCTACCACCACGCCTGCCACTCCCTTTTCCAGCTATGCCATGCGGGATGTACTATTTCGCTGGGGCTGGCGGACACTGCAAAAGGAGGATTTACGGGTACAAGATTTAAAGGGAAGCAATCTCCATATGCGAGGGGGAGAAAAGGATGAAAACTAATGCCATTTCCAGTGGACAGTTGGTTACCTTGCTTTTTTTAAGCCGCATATTTAATATTTTCACTTATACCCCTCATTCGCAAACAAGCGTTCCCGGTTCTGTTGTTCTGCTTGCGATTCCGTTGGCAGGGATAATTATGGTGGCGCTATTTTTTCCAGCGTGGCATCTGATACAAAAAAGCAAGATGGGAATATTGGAGGCGGCGCAGACCGTACACCCATTTTTTGGCAACCTATGTGCAGGAATTATAGGGATGGTTTGTCTGCTTATGGGTGCATATACTGTCAGTCATTTTGAATTTTTTATGATAAGCACTATTTATCCGCAGGCAGAATCCTGGATTTTTGTACTGCTGTTTTTACCGGTAGTCGCTTATGCCGCTTATCTGGGAATTGAAGCAGTCGCAAGAATGTCAGTCACCGTGTTTATTGTTGTTTTAGGAATTATTCTTTTAGTACTGGTGGGTCTTCTTCCGGAAATAAATCTAGTTTATGTTCAAAGCCCCTTTATCGGAGGCTGGAAAATGATTGTCATAGGCTGTATTCGGCAGATTACCAACAATATGGAAATTTTGCTGTTTCTTCTGCTTGTTCCCACTATTCGGGGAAATGGAAAAAAAGCTTATATTATCTGGATTATCCTGGGCGCAGCAATGTATGAAATACTTTCCTTTTTTACATTGACATCGCTGGGAGAGTATTCTGCTACCCGCCTATTTCCCTTTTATACTGCCGCGTCTGTGGCGAAGCTGTCCATCTTTGGTCGGCTTGACTTACTTCATATTGCAGTATGGGTATTTGTAGCTTTTATTCGAACGACCTTATATGTATATGGAGCATACCTGAGCTTTCGCATATTATTTCCCAAGGTGAAAAAAGGGTGGGGGATTTTTTTGTGCGCCTTTCTTATGACAGGGGTGTCCATGCTGAACTCTTTGGATATGAGATATCTTAGTGTCTATAGCCGGGTGTTATTTAATGGGGTTCCCTTTATTCTGGTGATCCTTCTTATTCCAATACTCACACTGCTGCTAGGGCGCAAAAAATGGAGGGAAAAGGCATGAAAAAGATACTGCTGTCCTTGCTGACTGTGATGATGTTAACCGGCTGTATGGGAAATGTATATTTAAACGACCGAGGTATTGTACAGGCGGTCGGGATCGATTATGCCGATGGAGAATATTCGCTGACCATGGAGCTGTTTAATGTGGAGGAGAGTTCTGCAGATCAAGGAGCCTCCGGTGCGAAAAGCAAAATTATAAAATCTCAAGGCAAAAGCATCACCGAGGCTATTCAGAAGACGGCCCTTTCCGAAGGAAAAATAATGTTTTTTGGAAACTGTAAAGTTATTGTCCTTGGGGAAGAGACCGCCCGTGAAGGGGTTAGTAAAGCGTTAGATTATTTTAACTCCACTCATGAGACCCCTCCTACGATACTGGTATTAACCGCCCGGGGAAAGGCTGAGGATATTTTATCCACGAAAGAAGAGGAACCAATCGTTCCGGGAAAAGAAATTTTGGATATGGTAGAGGCCGCACAAAAAAGCGGTTTTTCTCCCCAAAGCCGCTTAATGGACATTATTGGAGATATTCAGGAGCCAAACATATCGGGAACTCTTTGCTTGATTGAAGCGCAGGAAGAAAAAGAGAAACCGGTGCTCTCCCTGGCAGGACTGGCGGTTTTCCGGGAGGATCGTATGATTTCTACGCTTCCCTTGGAGCAGTGCAGGGGCCTGCAATGGATAAAAGGGAAGATTAAGGCCACAGAAATATATATTAAAGAAGATCGTATTGGTCAGATAACAGCGGTAACCTCTCAGACAAGTTCAAAGAAGAATGCAAATATTTCCGGAGATCATCCGGAAATGGTCATTAAAATTAAGGTAAAAAGCACTGCGGTGGAAGTCGTTTTAAATTCGGGAAGCCCTCTGTCCAAAGAAGATCAAAAATATGTGACGAAACTGCAGGAGCAGCTTATACGCTCAGAGGTATTGGAGCTCATCCAGGCTACCCAGCGAAAGGGGTTGGATGTATTGGGACTTGCACAGCATGTTAAGAAGTCATCTCCTGAATTTTACTTGGGTCATCAAAATGACTGGAAAAATATCGTGGAAAACGCAAATTATCAAGTGGAAGTAACCTGCGAAATGGATCGTATGGGTGTGGGAAATAAACTATTGTAAAAATTTTATTGATGCAAATTTCTGTTCTCGTACTGTTATATATTAAAAAAACAGCCGCAAAATATCCTTTTGTACCCGGACGCTGCCAGGGGATAGGTTCGCGGAAGCGAAACCATTTTATTCCTTTTGTGGTCAGAACTCGGAAACTCGGCGCGTTTTCTCCGCCAACAGCGGGTAAAAATCCTCAATTTGCCGAGGGCGGCAATAAAAAATGTCCGCATTATGCGGACATTTTTAAGACGAAAGTTTATTTTCCCCTTTTGGACTGAGGAGAATCCAGCGTAATAATTTTAAATGGCGTGTGAGTCTGAACACAATACGCAAGCGTATTGGCCGATCCGCGGGACTGTACATCCCAGAAAGCCAGCACCAGCGCCGCCCGTTCTACAATCAATTTATTGCGCTCCAAAGGAGCGGTACGGCCGTAGGTCTCATAGTCCGGAAGAATAATTTTCATAGGAATATTTAACCTTGCGGCGGCCTCTTCCGCCAGTCGGTCCACTCCTTGGGCGCCGCCGCTAATAATTTCCGAACAATTTTGGGGGATATAGGGGATAATCTGCTCCACTGTAAGATCACCGCTGTCACGGGTTCCAATTATGGCAACACGCATCTCATTACCCTCTTTTTTCATTAGAAATTCTTATGTTTATTGTAACATAACCTGGAAATTTCTTCTATAAAATTTTTAAAAAATCAACAATTTATGTTTTTCCCCAGCAAACAGGAACAAAATTATTACTTACAAAAATTCTTGTAGTTATTCCCCTAAATAAAAAAACAAGGCGGTGGAACATTAAGAGAGAAGAAAATTATTTTAAATTTTGAGTTCAGAAGGAAACTCAAAGTCAGGGGGATACTAACCAATGAACAAGAAAAAAAGCATATTAGGATATAAGTTTTTTGCAAGTGTTCTTTCCCTTGCGGTAGTAGCGGTACAGTCGATGGCGCTTTATACCCAGGCGGTGCTGCCTGACCATTATTATGTAGCGGCGGGAGAACGTCTCACAATTAATTCGCGGGTCCCTATTACATTAGAACAGACGGATACCAGCCTGCCGATAGAAGTTTACTCAACGGCTGGGAACAGCTATAACGCCAATTTAAAAATTTTTGGCAACGTGGGAATAAAACAAGTCCAGGTTCAGGTAGTCGACCGGGAAATGGTCATTCCGGGAGGAAACACTTTCGGAATTAAAATGTTTACCGAAGGGGTAATTGTAGTAGGAATGAGCGATATAACATCGGATGGTGTGACACAAAATCCAGCCAAACAAGCAGGAATTAAAGTGGGAGATATTATTACCTCCATGAATGGACAAGAGATGAAAACCAATGAGGACGTGGGCACGGTAGTTTCCAGCTGCAAAGGGCAGCCGGTAACAGTGAATTTAACAAGAAATGGAGCGGATCTCACCTGCCAGATATCTCCGGTAAAAACAGATGACGGACTATACCGGGCAGGAATTTGGGTGAGAGATTCTTCGGCTGGAATAGGCACTATGACATATTATAACCCAACTACCAATTTATTTGCAGGATTAGGCCACGCGATCTGTGATATTGACACAGGGGAAATTATGCCGCTGCATTCAGGCGAGATTGTAGATGTTAAGATCACAGGGGTCAATAAAGGAGCCAGCGGTGCGCCAGGAGAATTAAAGGGAAGCTTTTTAGGAGAAAAAACAGGGGAATTATACGTAAATTCTCCCTGCGGAATTTTCGGCGTAGGAACTAAAATTCCTACACATGCGCAGCCTGTACCTATGGCGCTTGGTTATGAGGTTACCGAAGGACCGGCCACAATCATCAGTACTTTGGATGAAGGAGAGCCAGAGGAATTTGATATCCAGATCGAAAAAGTGAGTATCGGAGAGAATAATCCAACGAAAAATATGATAATTCGTGTAGTAGACCAGGACCTTTTATCAAAATCAGGGGGAATTGTACAGGGGATGAGCGGCAGTCCAATACTGCAAAATGGGAAACTAGTAGGCGCGGTTACCCATGTTTTCGTCAATGATCCGACACGAGGTTATGGAATTTTTGCAGAAAATATGAACAAGATGTCGAATAATGTCGAAGTAGGTCGATTAAAGGTTTCATAAATTCACCAAAGTTTTCGCAAAAAGTTGTCTGTAGATTTATACGGTAAATGAGTGAAAATGATTGTTTTTTTGTTTAATAGGTGATAATATATTGGAGAGGGAAGCGGATAAATTTGGAGGCGTAAAAAAAGAGTGAAAGAAAACACAAAAGTACTAATTGTAGATGGGAATAACGAATATTGCGGAAAATGTTCGTCATTACTCAAAACTTACGGCTTTGACACGGTTATCGCTCCTCGGGATGGACTGCGGGTAGCTCAGTTAGTCGGCGAATTATCTCCAGAGCTTGTGCTAATGGATATTTTCATGCCGAAACTGGATGCTATCGGAGTCATGAATGCAGTTCGTGACATGGATTTGGGGTACGCCCCGAAATTCCTTATTACTTCTACCTTCTATAATCAAATGCTGGAAAAAGAACTTATCAACGCTGGCGCGGTTTATTTCTTTTTACTGCCGTTTGATGTGGAGGTTATGGTGGAACGAATTGTTCAGATTGCAGGGACAAACTCCGGCGTAAAAGGATTTTCTGAAACTGCCGTAAAGAATGAGCCGGATTTGGAGCTGATGGTAACTGAAATTATCCATCAGATTGGAGTGCCCGCTCACATCAAAGGATATCATTATTTACGAGAATCCATTATGCTTTCTGTAAAAAATCCTGAGATCATTAACTCTGTCACAAAACTACTTTACCCAACCGTTGCTAAAAAATTTGACACCACCCCGTCGCGGGTAGAACGGGCCATCCGTCATGCCATTGAGGTTGCCTGGGATAGAGGTGATGTTGATACGCTCAACTCTTATTTTGGCTACACCATTCACAACGGGCGGGGAAAGCCGACCAATAGCGAGTTTGTCGCAATGATAAGCGACAAGCTCCGTCTTCGGCTCAAGTTAGCTGTGTAAGTAATACGTCCTAAATTTTATTTGCGAAATCACTCCTGTTTTTTATAAAACAGGAGTGATTTTTTTATTATAATTTTTGATCCCTTGGGAAAGATAATAATGAAATCTAAGAAGGAGGTTTTTTAGGTATGAACGATAATTGCAACGCTAACCATTGTATCGAGTGTACTGTTCAGCAGTGTGCGTTCCATTGTAATAACCAGAACTACTGTTCCTTGGACTGTGTCAAGATTGGAACCCATGAACTGAACCCTACTATGGATCAATGCACCGACTGCAAATCTTTTAAACTGAAGAGCTAAGAGGCCCTAATTAAAAAATATACGCCGTATATTCCATGAAATATACGGCGTATATTTTTAAACAGAATGGGCCAAGGGCATCTCCTTAAGGCGCAGAGTGGCCAGAAGGGGATAATGATCAGAAGGATATTTCCCTTCCACTGGATCGGTAATAATTTTGGAATCCACAACCTCAAATTCGTCAGAAACAAAAATATAATCAATCGGCGGCGCGCCAACCTTGATCTTCCCATTAAAATGATGCAGGGTATTTCCTACACTGCAGCAGTGCAAAGCGGAGTAAACGTCGGTCAGATGAATATCCGGGTATTCTTTATTATGTTCCCGCAGATACCGTACAGCTTTACTGTGGGGTTTGGCGTTTAGGTCCCCCATGAGAATAGTTGGCATGGGCCGCTGCTGGTTGAACTTCTGCATATACTCTAAAATGACTTTAGCGCCCAACATTCGGGCCAGTCCGCAGATATGGTCAAAATGGGTATTAAACACCCGGATGGTGCGGTCGATTTCCTTAAGATGGACCTCTGCCACTGTACATATTCTTGGAAAAAAGGCATAATATGCCCGGCTGATCTCCTCCGGATTTTTAGAAAGCCAGAAGGTTTTGATCAATCTTACGTCTGCGGAAGAATTTTTTATAATAATGTCCGAGTGCTCGTCTTTATGAGGCTTTCTGCCGGAAAAACGGCCAAAGCCCAGGATGCTGTAATCCATATCCAGCAGTTCGCCGACATCCTTTCGCATATGGGGCAGCAGCTCTTGAACGCCGATGATAGCGGCGCCGGAATCCTTAATAACTTTAGCGGCAAGACTGCGGCGGTTTGCCCATTTATTTTTGCTTCTGGTTAAAAAATCACTTTTTAAATTAAAAGAAACAATACGGATTAGATTTTCATCCTTTTGCATGATGTATCACCTTAATTGTTAATTCTGAATATAATTTTAGCACTATTTTACAAACATTTCAATGTCTTATTGTATGAAATTTATGTGTTTTATCTGTAAACTCATGGAAGAATTATTTCAAGATATTTTCAAGTAAATCTTCTAAGGTTTGCTTGTAAATTCTTGTTTTACCTTTTATAATTAAAATACGAGCATCCGATAAAAATTACTTCAAAGGGGAAGACGTCATATGAAATTTATGAATGTAAAAGCGGTTGATGGGATCATCAGAATGCCTAAAGTAGTCTGTGGAGCCGGGTCGGTACTGTTTAACGATACTATGGACCCTAAAGGTGCTTTTACTATTTTAGACCGATATATTCAGCTGGGCGGTACTGCTGTGGATACAGCGAAGATGTATGGGAAATTAGAGGACAGCGATCCGCCCCGCAGTGAAATTTTAATAGGGAAATGGATAAAAGAGAGGAAAAATCGAAAGGAGATCGTTTTAATAACCAAAGGCTGCGCTCCGGTAGTAGGAAAAGGAATTGCTCGGGTAAGCGTAGAGAATATACATAAAGATTTTACGGAAAGCCTGCAAGCTTTGGATGTGGACTATGTAGATGTGTATTTTATGCACAGAGATGACCCCCAGCTGCCGGTATCTGTAATTATGGACGCGCTGGACGAGCATGTAAAGGCAGGACAGATCCGTGCTTTGGGAGCTTCCAACTGGACAGTAGCGCGCATAAATGAAGCTAATGCTTACGCTGTGTCTCAAGGAAAAACCCCTTTCACCGTTTCCCAAATTCAATGGAGCATGGCATATGTCACCCCGGAAATTTGGCCGGATCCCACATTGGTGTGCATGAATGAGACTGAATACAAAGGGTACCTTGAAAATAAAATCCCAGTAATGGCTTTTTCTTCCCAGGCGGGAGGATATTTTGCGAAAATGGTGGCCGGCGGGGAACAACTGCTTAGTCCAAAAATCAAACGGCGGTATGACTGCGAAATTAACCGCAAACGGTTGGAAAAGCTGTGTGCATTTTGTGAAAAAAACAACGTCAGCCCAGCGGCTTTATGCGTAGCGTATATTACCAATAATCGGCTGGAAGGCGCGGCAATTATTGGAAGCTCGAAAGTTGCTCAGATGGAAGAAAGTATTCAGGGAGTAGACGTAGATTTAGATTTTGACACCTGCGACTCCTTTATAAAATAAAAGTTACATAGGAGGCAGTTATGTCAGTGGTTACGATCAATTTAGAATCCGGTATGCCCACGGTGGAAACGGCTAAAATGAAGATGAGCCAGGCATTGCGCAGCGCCAAGGCCAATCGGACCCAGGCGGTAAAGCTCATCCATGGCTATGGCTCCAGCGGCCGGGGCGGGGCTATCAAAGAAGAAGTTCGCCGCCAACTAGCCAGTATGAAACGAAGCGGAGCGATTAAAGAGTTTGTAAAAGGGGAAGAGTTTTCTCCGTTTGAAGGATGCGCCCGTCACGCGTTGGATTTATGCCCGGAACTTTCCCGGGATAGAGATTACTCCCGATGCAACCATGGAATCACTATTGTGATATTATAGGAGGGCCTATGCAGACCACAAAAATAAAAAGAGGACTGGGATCTGCTGTAAAACGTTGGTGGCCAGTATTGCTTCTAGCGGTTTCTTTTGGCCTTAGCATCCTGGCGAAAAATAATCCGGAGCTTACAGACGCCATATATTCCCAGAAAATTTATCCAGTGTTGGCGGCCATTTTTGGAGGGATAAGCTCCTTTTTCCCTTTTTCTTTGGCGGAACTGGCAGTGTGCGCTCTTCTTTTGGGTGTGTTAGTGCTGATCACTTTTGGGATAATCCGGTTGCTGAAAGGGAAAAGACCGTCGGGAATATCTGGTTTTTGGCGTTTGTTGGAACGGGTAGTAAAATTAGTGTGCATCCTATTTTCCGCTTTTTTGCTCCTGTGCGGCATGAACTATTACCGATTGGAGTTTTCCCAGTTAAATGGACTGGACGTCCATCCTTCTCCAAAGGAAGAGCTTATTGCCCTGTGTGAAGAGCTGGTCCGAAACGCCGGCGAGCTGCGGGCGGGACTTACAATGGATGAATACGGGGTAACTTCTCTTTCCAAAGGGGCTTGGGAGACTGCGGGGGATGCCAGAACAGCGGTGGCTGCGCTCAGCGAAGAATATCCGACCATAAAGGAGCTGCCCATCACCCCAAAACCGGTCATATTTTCCCGGATGATGTCCCTAATGCAGATTACCGGGGTATTTGTTCCTTTTATCTATGAGGCCAACGTCAACATCGACGCCCCGGACTATTCTGTTCCTGCTACTATGTGTCATGAGTTAGCTCATACAAGGGGATTTATGCGGGAGGACGAAGCTAATTTTATCGCTTACCTTGCCTGTCAAAACGCCGAGAACCAAGAGTTTCAGTATAGCGGCGCCATGCTGGCCCTTGTCCATTGCATCAATCGGCTATATTCTGTGGACAGGGAGGAGGCCTCCCGGATCATGGCTGGGTGCAGCGACGGAATAAAGCTGGATATGGCGGCGTCCAGCCTGTATTGGGATCAGTTTGAGGGGCCGGTGGCACAGGTATCTACTGCTGTGAACAATATATATTTGAAGGCCAACAATCAGGCGGATGGAGTGCAAAGTTATGGCCGTATGGTGGACTTGCTTCTGGCAGACCGGCGGCAAAGGCAAAAGAAATAATATGTAAGATTTATTTGGTAATTAATACGAAATTTAAGGCCCATAGCTATTGCTATTGCACACAAATAGTGCTATGATAATAAAAATATAAACGTTGTGAAGAGTAATGTGTGTGCAGTGAAGAAAGGGAGGACATATGCTTAATACCAATGTAAGTGAAAAGTTTGTAAAAGAAGGATTAACTTTTGACGATGTTTTGCTTGTTCCGGCGCGAAGCGAGGTTTCCCCTTATCAGGTGGAGCTGTCTACCGAGCTTGTAAAAGGGATCCGGTTGAATACGCCGTTTTTAACCTCTGCTATGGATACGGTCACCCGCTCAAGAATGGCGATCGCCATTGCCAGAGAAGGCGGTATAGGAATTATTCATAAGAATATGTCCATCGAAGAGCAGGCGGATGAAGTAGATACGGTAAAACGTTCAGAAAATGGCGTGATTGCAAATCCGTTTTTCCTTTCACCTGAACATTTTGTTTATGACGCAGATGAAATCATGGGCAAATATAAAATTTCCGGTGTTCCTATTTGTGAGCATGGAAAGCTGGTTGGCATTTTGACCAATCGTGATCTGCGCTTCCTAGAGGATTATGGCACCAAAATCAAAGACGTTATGACAAAAGACAACTTAGTGACGGCTCCGGTAGGTACTACCTTAAAAGACGCCCAGGAAATTCTGCGCAAACATAAAATTGAGAAACTCCCGATCGTAGATGAAAACGGATATTTGAAAGGCTTAATCACCATAAAAGATATTGAAAAAGCGGTGCAGTATCCTAATTCCGCCAGAGACACAGGCGGACGGCTTTTATGCGGTGCTGCTATCGGTATTACCAAAGATTTTATGGAGCGTGTTGATGAGCTGGTAAAATCCGGCGTGGATGTGGTCGTTTTGGATACCGCCCATGGCCATAATGTGATGATTTTTGATACCTTAAAGGAAATTAAGAAAAAATATCCCGATTTGCCGGTAATTGCAGGAAATGTGGCTACTGCTCACGCAACAGAAGATCTGATTAAGGCAGGCGCAGATGCTATCAAAGTTGGTATCGGGCCTGGTTCGATCTGTACTACCCGCGTGGTGGCTGGAATCGGTGTTCCCCAACTGACGGCGGTGTATGACGCAGCTTGTGCTGCCGCAAAATACGGCATTCCTGTAATCGCTGACGGCGGAATCAAATATTCCGGCGATATTGTAAAAGCGTTGGCCGCCGGTGCTTCCACCGTAATGCTTGGTTCGATTTTGGCGGGCTGTGAAGAATCTCCGGGCGCAGTAGAAATTTACCAGGGCAGAAGCTTCAAAGTTTACCGTGGTATGGGCTCTTTGGCGGCCATGAACGAAGGCTCCGCAGACCGTTATTTCCAGGATAATAAAAAGAAGCTGGTTCCAGAAGGGGTGGAAGGCCGTGTTCCTTATAAGGGAACGGTTTCTGACACGATTTACCAGCTGGTAGGCGGGATCCGTGCTGGCATGGGCTATTGCGGATGCAAAACGATCCCTGACCTTCATGAGCGTGCCCAGTTTATTAAAATTACTGGCGCGGGCTTAAAAGAAAGCCATCCTCATGATATTTATATTACAAAAGAAGCGCCGAACTACTCTATTAATCCGTAACTTTTCCAAAGGCCGCCTGTCTTTTTACAGGCGGCCTTTTTTGCAGTCTTTTCCATTGAAAATTTTGTTGGAAACTGGAGAAATTGATGTTATAATAAATGAAAGAAATTTAAAATGAAGGAAACCTGTAATGAAAATAGGGGTTCTTGGCCTGAATGAAAAGGGACAGATCATTTTAGAGCATCTGTTGAATAAAACCGCTCATAATATTTACGCTTATGGGTTAGATGGGACTGCAAGAGAAAGAAGCGGCGTGCACTATTGTACGACTGCCATGTTGCTTTGTGAAAAGGCGGATATCGTCCTCATTGCCTTGGATAATTCCAGTGATTTAACCGCCCTGTTTAATGCGATTGCTCCCTTCATTCGTAAGGATCAGATATTTGTCGATACTACGGATATCAGCCCGGCGATGGCGCATGCGATTGCCAATGGAGTGCGCCGGTTGGAAGGATATTATCTTGACTGCGGAATTTTTGGAGAACTGGACCAGGAGTTTGTTTTGTATATAGGCGGTTCCAGCCAAGCATATGAAAAGGCCGCTTCGCTGCTTCACTGTATCGGCCCACATAATTATTATATGGGCCCTTCTGGGAGGGGACAGGCGGTCAGAGCACTCTGCCGCAGCCTTAGCGGGCAGATTCAAAACTGTTTTGAAGAGACTGCGCAGTTGGCCCAGGCGTTTGGCATTCCATATGATTATTTTATTGGGACGCTGAGCCGATACCCGCAGATTGCCCAGCCGTTGGAGTTTTTAAAAGGGGAGGCGCTTCCGGAAGATTTGGAATCTCTGGAAATCGTCGGGGAGATGGCGCACCGCGCCGGCTTAAAGCTGGATGGCCTATATGCGGCCAAGCGGCGTCTAAGTGAAAAAAGGCGGGGCTATTTACCCTGATGCTCAAAGAGAGAAAGGATGAGAAAAAACTTCGGGATTTACTTTGGCAGAAATTATAGTGGTGCTGGCAATTTTGGGGATTTTAGCAGCGGTACTGATTCCGACAATGTTAGGTTTTGTGGACAAAAGCAAAACAAAGTTTTTAATATTACCCAAGGTACAGGCGAGGTGGAGGAGAATATCCTATCAAAGGCACTAAAAATCAGGACGGACCCAAAAACGTTTGAAGGGTTCTTCTTCCTATAAACAAACTGAATAAGGGCATAAAAGACCCGCTGCCTTTTGGCAGCGGGTCTTTTTAGATTAACTTATACTGCTGTTTTCCCTTATCGAAGATATTTTCACCAGTACAATCGGCGGCAACGATCAAAGGAAACTGCTCTACATACAGCTTTTTTACCGATTCACATCCCAGATCCTCATAAGCGATCACTTGACAGCTTTTGATGCACTGCGCCGCCAGCGCCCCGGCGCCGCCAATAGAACAGAGATATACCCCTTTGTTGCGCACAATAGCGTCATATACCTCTTTACTACGCTCCCCTTTGCCAATGGTAGCACACAGCCCTAAGTCCATAAGTGTTGGGGTATAAGGGTTCATACGGCTGGAAGTGGTGGGTCCGCAGGAACCGATCGCCATATTTTGCGGCGCAGGAGTAGGTCCCGCAAAATAAATGATCGCGCCGTTCAAATCGAAAGGAAGGGGTAAACATTCCCGAATTGCCTGCATGATCCGCTTATGGGCGGCGTCTCTTGCGGTATAAATCACCCCGGTAAGCAGCACCCGATCACCTACACGCAAATTCTGTGCCTCGCCAGCAAGCTCCTGAGCGTTTATATGATATGTCTTTATAAAAACCACCTGCTAACAATTTGTTTTATTTTATCCATCAGACTTCATGGGAACTTCCGGCAAAAAAACCCGCTTTGTCCTCCGGTTGGGAGAACAGTTGGTCTTGCTCCGGGAGAGAACCCTGCTGTGCAGCGCTTTCAGGGGTGTAGCGTTTCTCCACCTGCTTGACCACTTCCTGCATTACATCAATCCGGTCGTTGAGCACAAACAAAATTTCTTCAATCGATTTTCTAAGCCGGGTAGCGTCGCTGTTGAAGCTAGAGAGCTCAGAATAGAAATTTTTCATATAATCCTTCGCCTTTTGAGTAATTTCATCTGCTTGCTCGTTTGCAGTTTCAATGATCTTATCCGCACTCTGACGAGCCTCGATAATAGCGTCACCAATTTGATTGGAGATCTCGTCATATTTTTTACTTTTATAATCAAGACTTTCCGCTTTGAATTGAAGCTGGCGGCATCGCTCCAACTGGATTTGCATCTCCCGATCGTTATCCGAAAGTTTTTTATGCAATTCTTTATTTTGCGCATCCAACCCGGAGATCATCTCCTGCGCCTGAGAAGCCAGTTCCCGCTGTTCATCCAGCTGTTTTTGAAGCTGGGAAACCTGTTCGTTGGCCAGAGCCAGGTTTTCCTCCAATTTTTTAATATGTGCAACCTGGGAATCCTGCGCCTGGGCATAGGAATTGAGTTTTTCCGTATATTCTTCTTCAGTCGCACGAAATTGCTGGCTTAAAGTATCTATGTAAGTCAGTACGGATTTTTTGTCGAAACCGCCGAATGTGGTGGTTTTAAAGAAACCTGCGTCTGCCATAATACTACATCCTTCCCGAAAATATCTCAAGATATCATAAGTATAACATTTTTATGATCAAAAACAAAGTGGTTTTCTTTGGTTTTGCACAATATAATTTCAGGAAGAATTATGATATACTAAAGTAGTATAATGAAAGACGGGAGAAATGTAATCTATGGTAAAAGTAGTAGCGTTCGATTTAGATGGAACTCTCAGTCAGTCGGATCTGTTTATCATTCCTTGCCATCGGATCACTATGGAAAAGTATGGGATTACTGGAATTACAGACGCGCAAATTACGAATTTGATTGGTGGACTAATGGAGGATGGCAGAAAGCTGCTGTTCCCCAAGGGCACTATGGACGAATACTTAGAATATCATAAAAAATTAGAAAAATATCTTCCTCAGATGGTAGAAGAACGCGGCAGGGTATATGATGGCATTCCTGAGATGTTGGATCAGCTTCGCGAAGAAGGCTATATAACCGCGCTATGTTCCAACGGTGGGGAAGCGTATATTGACTGCGTATTAAAAAATCTCCATTTAAAGGAAAAATTTGATTTTATCCAGCACCAGGTAGTAGGCTGCAACAAATCCCAGCTTTTAAAAAGAATTAGAGACAAATACCAGCCTCAGGGAATTGTAATGGTAGGCGACCGGCATTTTGATAAAACTGCCGCTAAAGAGAATGAAGTGCCTTTTATCGGCTGTGCCTATGGCCTATATCCTGACGAAGTTACAGATGCGGATTTTTTGGCTCATACGGCAAAACAAGTATTAGAAGGAGTGAAAACCCTTATTGGTTAAAACGACAAGCGCGGAATAAAACCAATGTTTTATTCCGCGCTGTTTGTTCGGTATAGATACATTACAGTGAGGACTGCCAGAGGGGCGCATAAAAGCCCGAGGAAACCTGCGATCTGAAGGCCCGCGTACATCGCAGTGATGGTGACGATGGGATGCAGGCCGATTTGAGCTCCTACAATTTTAGGTTCTATAATATTTCGGATAATTTCGATAATGGCAAAAAGAAGCAAAAGGCCTATGCCGGTGGCCGGATGGGAACCAGCAATGAGGACAAGCCCCCAGGGAACCAGGATGGTTCCGCTTCCAATCATGGGCAGGATATCCAGCAGGGCGATGATCGCTGCTACGGAAAGCCAGTAGTCGAAGCCCAGCAGATACAGCCCTGCGGCCAATTCCAAAAAAGTAATGGCGATGATAATGATATACGCCCGCACCATACTAAATATCGTGTCTCGCATAAATTGCTGCAGACCGCTGACACGGGCTTTAAAACGCCGCGGAAGGATTTCTCTGAAAAATTTCATCACGTTTGAATAGTTAGTGCTGATCAATATGGAAATAATAAAGGTAAATACCGCCGCTATTAATATCATAGGCAGTTTTCCGGCTACCTGGGCGATACCGCCTACTACTTTGGCGGAGCCGTCGATGGCCAGCTGCTGCAGCCCGGAAGTGACAGCCTCTCCTAACGTTTCCATATGATTGGAAGCGTCCGGGGAAAAACGCTGGGCTAAGTTAAAAAAACCGTCGTTGATTTTGAGAAGCATGGGGGAGATTGTTTCCTGATAAATCTGCGGCAGCTGCAGGAATAAATCATACAGCTGTACGGCAATCACGGTAAGAAAGGCGCCCAGCAGCGCGATTCCTGAAAGATAAAAAAGGGCCACCAGCGCAGCGGCGCACACTTTTTTGTTTATATGGGAAGATTTTGAAATTTTCATAACAGCAGGGCGCAAAAGTGTGGCGATCCCAAACCCTAAAATAAAGGGGAGCAGCCAGAAAAAAACATAGCGAACCAAGAAAAAAACAAGCCCGAGTACGGCGGCGAAATAAAGAAGATTGATAAGGGAATGGACTTTGCTTTCCTGGGACAATTTTCCTTCCCCTCCTTTTCCGGTTTGTCACATTATTATGCGATAGGAAAGGGCGGTTATGACTGGTGAATTGCTGGCAGGCCAGCGGTCATTTTTTAGGAAAGGCTGGGAAATATGCCCCCAAAGGGAAAAATAAAACTAAAAATAGAAGTTTATGTAGAATTCACAATAGAATCGTGCAAATTATACAAATATGAGGCAAAGTGACACTGTACATTGACTGCAGAATATGATATAGTGTATTCATATGCAATACAAAAGTATTTGAGAGGTGGACAGAATGGCCGATGCTCCTAAATTTTTATTGGTGAATTCTCAGGTGCTTCCTGAGGTGTTCGACAAAGTTGTAAAAGCAAAAATGTATCTTGCCCGGGGGAAAGCCAAAAGTGCCTCCCAAGCAGCGCAGATGGCTGGGATTTCCCGCAGTGCTTTTTATAAGTACAAAGATTCCGTATACACCTATGAGGAACGTATGAGCGAGAATCTGATTACCTTCGCTTTTACGCTGGAAGATCGCCCGGGGGTATTATCCTCCCTTTTAGGCGAATTTTATAAAGCGGGAACGAATATCATCACAGTCAATCAGAATATTCCGGTGGACGGGGTGGCCATGGTGTCTATTTCTGTACGAACTGGAACGTCCAGTCTTTCTCGGGCAGAATTGCTAGGTCTGCTGGATGGACTGGACGGCGTTGTAGAAATAAAGACAATCTGAGTGAAAGAAGGGAACAGGCAACCATGATTAACATTGCTGTGTTGGGTTATGGAGTAGTAGGCTCCGGCGTAGTGGAAGTTTTTTATAAAAACCGGGAGAGCATCCAGAAAAAGGCCGGACAGGAAATGGAGATCAAATATATCTTAGATGTAAGAGACTTTCCTGACAGCCCATATAAAGATAAATTTGTAAAAGATTTTGATATTATCGCAAACGATGAAAGCGTAAAAGTGGTAGCTGAGGTGATCGGCGGCATTGAACCCTCATATACCTTTGTAAAAACCTGCCTGGAAAAGGGCAAAAGCGTAGTTACTTCCAATAAGGAGCTGGTGGCGTCCAAAGGCGCTGAACTGCTGGCAGTGGCGAAAGAGCATCACGTAAACTTCTTTTTTGAGGCCAGTGTAGGCGGCGGGATCCCCATTATCCGTCCTCTTCATATGTGCCTTGCCGCCAATGAGATTGTGGAGATTGAAGGAATTTTAAACGGTACCACCAACTTCATTCTAACCAAAATGATCCGGGAAAATATGTCTTTTGAAGCGGCGCTTAAGATGGCGCAGGAACTGGGATATGCGGAACGCAACCCGGCGGCGGATATCGAAGGGCATGACGCCTGCCGCAAAATTTGTATTCTGGCGTCGCTGTCCTTTGGAAGCCATGTGTATCCGCAAGATGTGTATACCAAGGGAATTACTCAGATTACCCCGGAAGATGTGGCTTATGCGGAGAGCTGCGATAGTGTGATTAAATTGATCGGCCGAGCCAAAAAAATGGAGGATGGACGGATTTCCGCTATGGTATGCCCCATGTTTGTCAGCCATGAAAGTCAGCTTTCCACCGTAGACGATGTATTTAACGGAATTTTAGTGAAAGGCGACGCCACCGGCGACGTAGTATTTTACGGAAAGGGCGCAGGCAAGCTGCCTACTGCCTCCGCTGTGGTAGGGGATATTGTAGATTGTGCCAAAGCTACAGACACCAGTACCTCTCTTCATTGGGAACCTTCTGAGGGCAAAAATGTGGTGGATAAAAGCGAAAATGAAACCGCTATGTATCTGCGAGTGAAATCCGATGAGGTCAAGGTATTGGATGTAGCGAGAAAATTGCTGGGGGATATCCGAGTACTTTCCCGAGAAGGCCAGCCATCGGATGAATTTGCCTTTATTACCCCGATTGCCAAAGAAGCGGTGATTGACGCTGCGATTTCCAGGCTGGAAAGCATGGGAGCGGAGATTTTAGGCGAGGTTAGAATACTGGAATGTTAGAAAACGCGGCGAAAAGGATAAAAATAAAAATTCCCGCAACCAGCGCCAATATTGGTCCGGGTTTCGATTCTATCGGCCTTGCGGTGAATTTATATAACTATGTGATTATGGAACCATGGGACGGAATTGATATCGCCGCTTTGGACGGGATAAAAATACCAACGGATGAAACCAACCTAATTTATACTACGGCAAAACATTTGTATGAAATTTGCGGGGTAAAATTTACCGGCATGAAAATCCGACAGGTCAATAACATTCCCTTTGCCAGAGGCCTGGGAAGCAGCTCCGCTTGTATTATCGGCGGACTGAAAGGGGCGAATACCCTGTTGGGGAATTTAGTGGAGGACGACCAGCTGATCAATATCGCCGCGTCTATTGAAGGTCATCCGGACAACTCTACTCCAGCGCTGACAGGCGGGCTGGTGACCTCAGTAATGGATCAGGGAAGAGTTTATTATGTGAAACAAGAGATCAAAAACGATCTTCATTTTGTAGCGATTATTCCGGATTTTGAACTGAAAACCTCTCGGGCGCGGGCTGTGCTTCCGGACATGATCCCAAGAAAACACGGGGTATTTAATCTTTCCCGCGCCGCGTTGATGTCAGTATCTTTGTACAGCGGAAATTACCAGAACTTACGGGTAGCGGCGGACGACCGGATACACCAGCCTTACCGGTTAGGACTGATTTCCCATGGCAAAGAAGTTATGGAGCACTGCTATCAATTGGGGGCGTACGCCGCCTTTATCAGCGGCGCCGGCTCCACGCTCATGGCGATCGTAGACGCCAAAAAAGAACAGTTTGCCCAGCAGATGATATTTTGGCTGGGAGAAGAGGGGCTTTCAGGCTGGCAGGTGCATACACTGGAAATAGATAATGTAGGAACTGTGGTAGAAAGCGAATAACACCAGGTTGTGTTGTTTGTTGCCATACAGAGGGAAGTTCCCTCCCGCGCTCAGGCGCGATATCAACAGATAAAAGTAATCTTGGAGGTTTAGGGCATGAATTTAGTAGTACAAAAATTCGGCGGTACCTCAGTAGCCAATGCAGAACGGCTGTTTAATGTTGCCCAGATTGTAACTGATACATATCAGAAGGGCAATAATGTAGTTGTGGTTGTTTCTGCACAGGGAGATACTACCGATGATTTAATCACAAAAGCGGGGGAGATTAATCCGAACCCGTCCAAAAGAGAAATGGATGTACTGCTTTCCACCGGAGAGCAAATTTCTATGTCGCTGTTAGCGATGGCGATCGAACGGATGGGATTTCCAGTAATTTCTCTTACCGGATGGCAGGCGGGATTCTTAACTGATTCCACCCATGGAAGTTCCCGTATCCGCAGAATCAATAAAGAGCGTATTGACAACGAGCTATCCAAACGCAATATCGTGATTGTAGCGGGGTTTCAAGGGATCAACCGCTACGATGATATCACCACTCTAGGCCGGGGCGGCTCGGATACCAGCGCCGTGGCGCTGGCGGCGGTGCTGCATGCGGATCTGTGCCAGATTTATACAGATGTAGACGGAGTATACACTGCGGACCCAAGATTGGTAAAGAATGCTAAAAAACTAGATGAAATCACTTATGACGAAATGCTGGAACTTGCGTCTTTAGGCGCCCAGGTACTGCATAACCGGTCGGTAGAAATGGCCAAAAAATACAATGTAAACCTGGAAGTGCTCTCCAGCCTTACAAGAAATCCTGGCACAAAGATTAAGGAGGTTGTTAAAGTGGAAAAAATGCTTATCAGAGGTGTAGCAAGGGACAATGATGTGGCCCGTATTTCAATCTTGGGGGTCCCGGATCAGCCAGGTATCGCTTTTAAAATCTTCTCTCAGCTAGCGGCAAAAAAAGTAAATGTAGATATTATCCTTCAGTCCATTGGCCGGGATAATACTAAAGATATCAGCTTTACCGTATCCCGCTCCCACAAACAGTTGGCTCTTGATCTGATGAATGAAATCAATGAGAATATCGGCGGAAAGGGTATCATCTGTGACGACAACATTTCCAAGGTTTCCATTGTGGGTGCCGGTATGGCAACCAATCCAGGTGTTGCCAGCAAAATGTTTGAAGCGCTTACAGAGGCGAATGTCAATATTCAGATGATCAGCACCAGTGAAATTAAAATTTCTGTTTTGATTGAGCTGGCAGATTCAGAAAAAGCAGTTAACGCGATTCATGCTGCGTTTGAAGTGTAAGCATGATAATAAGATAATAAAAGCTCCCGAAAGATACATCTTTCGGGAGCTTTTTCTCATTTACTGTGCCAAGGAAGAAGTGGAAGCGTCCGCAGAAGAACTGCTGCTGGAAGAGGAAGGCGCTTCCACCTGTACCCGCTCTACCTCAAGGATGCTGTCTGTATCGCCAGCGGTAGCGGCGGTAGCCAGCAGCTCGCCTAGAAGAAGCTTAAAGCTGTTGGAGGAAACGGTGGCGCCGGTGATATTATCTACCTTAGTCACATCTCCATCCGCTTTTCCCCAGCTGTCTATTAAGTCCTTGGTATATTGTTTGGGATTGGTTCCAGTTTTTTCGGTCATTTTAGTTTCCAGATCTGCATCTTGGGATTTAAATCTATTTTCATCCTCCTGGTGGAAAGCGTCAAACTGCTTGATAGTAACCGCGCCGTCCTCCACCTGGATAACGATATATTCTTTCCAGCCATTTTCATCAAAATCTTTGAACTGGGCGCGGTATTCGCCGTCCACATATTGGTTAACGATAATATCCTTTTCGCCGCCGCTCATCATAGAGGCAAACAGGGGGCCCATCAGCTTTTTAAACGCTTTGGTCGCCGGCGCGCCGCCAGTAGGAGTTACGATACCGTCCAGCGAGTAACCGGCGTTTTTAAAGCTATCCACAATAGCCGGATAATAGGTAGCAGGGGCTGCCGCTACGCCTTCAGCATTAAGTTCCGCATCCAGGGTAATCAGCTGGGTTTCATCTTTTTCACTCACAGCGTTATATTCAATTGAAACAAATTCATCGTTGGCCACAGAGAGTTTTACATAAGCTCTCCAGCCCTGGGGATTAAAGTCTGGCATACATGCCAAATAATCTCCATCCGCATAACGAGTGGAAAAGCTTATCGGCTGTGTATTTCCGGTCTTAGCGTTTTCCAGAATATCGGACATCATACGGATAAAACGGTAGGTATGTTCCTCCTGACCTTCTATCGGTTTGAGCTTTGTAATATCTTTGTCCGCCTCTTCAAAAGCTTTGGTAATAGAATGTGTAAATTCCGCCTGTGTTTCTTGTGGTTGGGAATCTTGGTCGGAGGAAGCGTCAGAGGACACGGCGCTCTGCGCGGTATCCGCCTCAGAGGAAGCTGGCTCCGATTTATAAGAATAACTCTTAATTTCGATTACGTCGTTTACGATCTGTACCGTCAGGCTTTCCATATTTCCATCCTGAGCTGGAATGGTAAACTGCGCTTCATAAGTACCATCCTGATACACATAAACCGGTTCAGGCTCCGGCTCTGGTTCTGGAACGACTGGTTCCGGTTCCTGGGGAGTACAAGCCGCCAATAAACTAAGTACAAGGGACAGGATAAGTATGATGGAAACGGACTTTTTCATCTATCAAATAACCTCCGGAAAATATAGAGTAATAAGATGCGCATTAACTATAAAATTATATCATTGGCAATGGATAAAGTCAATTAGGACGCATTTTTTATAAAGAAAAGTGGAAAAGTAATACTATCATTTTTAACAGCGGGGGAAGATGGATATGCAGCCAAAACATAGGGGACAATGGGCGACTAATTTAGGGTTTATTTTAGCGGCGGCAGGTTCTGCGGTAGGGCTAGGGAATATTTGGAAATTTCCAGGAAAGGTCGGAGAAAACGGCGGGGCCGCGTTTATTATCGTTTACCTTGCGATTGTCCTTATATTGGGATATACAGTAATGCTGACGGAGTTAACCGTAGGGCGCGCTACCCAGAAAAATACCGTAGGCGCATTCCGGCAGCTAGATCGCCGATTTACCTGGATCGGCGTCTTAGGAGTCATTACCGGATTTTTTGTCCTGTCTTATTATAGCGTAGTAGGCGGATGGGTCATGAAGTATATAGTTACCTATCTCACCGGCGGGGACTTCGGGCTGAGCCACGAGGGATATTTTAATCAGTTTATCGCCAAAATTGGGGAACCGGTAGGCTGGCATTTACTGTTTATGGCTATTGTGGTACTGGTAGTGTTAAAAGGGGTTTCCGGTGGGATCGAAAAGGTAGGAAAGGTATTTATGCCCGCTTTGTTCCTTTTTTTAATCCTTATCGCCATACGTTCTCTCACCCTGGATGGGGCGCAGGAAGGGATACGTTTTTTGCTGCGCCCGGATTTTTCCAGCCTGGGGGTAAAAGGGTTTGCCGCCGCATTGGGACAGGCATTTTTTTCTTTATCCCTGGGAATGGGAGTTATGTGCACCTATGGCTCTTATCTGCCCAAAAACGAAAATCTTTCCAAAAGCGCATTAATTATTTGTGGACTGGATAGTTTGGTAGCACTCATTTCCGCCGCTGCGATTATTCCGGCAGTATTCTCTACCGGCGCGGATTTGGGAATGGGCAGCGGATTTGCTTTTATTTCCCTGCCGGGGATTTTTGAAAAAATGCCCGCTGGATATTTTTTTGGCCTTTTGTTTTTTATTATGTTGTTTTTTGCGGCGCTCACTTCGGCTATTTCCATTTTGGAAGGAACCGTGGCTTTTATCAGTGAGGAATTTAGGATAAAACGCGCTACTGCCGCCATTGCAAGCGCAGCGGCTATGGCTTTGGCAGGAATAGGATACTCCCTGGCAAGCGGCGCGGTGAACCTGCGGGCGCCTTGGTTTGATTTTGTAAACGGCTGGCATATGATCTCTCTGGCCACTTGGATGGAACTGCTCACCGACAATCTGCTCATGCCTTTGGGAGGACTGGCGTTCTGTATATTCGCTGGGTGGATGTGGGGAGTAAAAAATGCAGTAGCGGAAGTGGAGCAGGGAGGAAAATTTAAATTCTATTTAAAAACAATGTTTTCTGTGTCACTGAAATATATTTGTCCGGCAGCGATTGTGATTATACTATTTTTTACTGTAGGATTGGGAATTGGGCTTAGCTGAAAAAGAAGAAACCGGCTGGATTTTCCAGCCGGTTTTTTCAAATGATAGCTGTTGAAAAATGTCGGTTTTTAAGGTATACTTAGGTGAATCAAACTTGGAAATGAGTGTTTTTATGCCGAATATAAAATATGTGCTGCAGCGGATAACACAGATGGATTATAAATCTATGATAGATACCGCCAAGAAAGTACACATGCGTTCTGGGAAAAATACCATGAGTATCTTTTTTGATATGATAAAATGTGGGTTCCAGTATCAGGCTGGGTATATGGACTATTGGGTTTTCGAATTTGAAACCCTAACTCCCGCTCAGCGGGCGACTTATATCACTCGGGGACAGAATAACCGGTATGTGCGGTTGTTAAATAAAAAAGAAAGCTGGTACAAAATTTCTGATAAAGTAAATTTTTTAAAAATATTTGACGGATATCATGGACGGGACTGGATGGATCTTAGGGAACATACCCCGCAGGAATTTGAGGTATTTTGTCAGCAGCATTCTAAAATTGTAGCAAAACTACTGGACGGCAGCTGCGGCCGGGGGATTGAGTTTTTTGAAACAGGGGATAAAAGCAAGATTGTAGGTCTTTATGATATGCTTTTGGCCGGGAAACGTTACCTAGTGGAAGAATACCTTACCCAGCATGAACAGATTAATAAGCTGTATCCTATGGCGGTGAATACTATCCGTCTGGTGACGATAAAAAACGGCGATACGGTGCATTTGGTATTTGCCTGTATCCGAATAGGCAACGGGAAAGAAGTGGATAATCTTAACAGCGGGGGTATGGCGGCCCTGATTGACATGGAAACAGGAAAGATCAGCACGCCTGCGGCTGATAAAAATGGTAAAGCTTATGATATCCATCCTTTGACCAAAGTAAAACTAATAGGATATCCGCTGCCCTTTTTTCAAGAGGGGGTGGAGCTGGTAAAAAAAGCCGCCCTTTTGATCCCGGATTTGGCTTATGTAGGCTGGGACGTGGCCGTCACTCCTACCGGGCCGGTTCTGATTGAAGCCAATGAGTTTCCAGGCCATGATCTATATCAGTTCCAGGTTCAGCTGGGCCCGGATAAGATCGGATTAATGCCCCGGTTTGATAAAGCCTGCGAAGGGTTAGCGCCGGTCAATGAATAATAAAAAACGGACAGCAATTATTTGCTGTCCGTTTTTACTATTTTACTATATGCTGTCCGCCAAAAAGGCCAGCCTGCGGCGGCGCCCAGTGCATTGAGCAGAATATCGTCTACATCGCTTATTCCCGTGACAAATGTCCATTGGAGAATTTCTAAGCAGAGGGAGCAGCATACGGCGAACACAAGAAAGACAAAAAATTTTCGAAGATAGGGCAGAAGCGCAGGCGCCAGCGCACCAAAGGGGACAAACCAGATCATATTTCCCACCACGTGGTACAAAAATGGCCAAAGACCGTTTTTTACTTCTGCCAGGGTAGTTTTTAAAGGAATAAACTGAATGGAGCTCAAAGAATGCGCTCTCTCCCAAAAGGAAAAAAAGGAAGTAAAATCCCGGATTACAATAATTTGTACAAGAGCCGCGATATAACATACAAACACCAGCTCCAAACAAAACCGCCGGTTGAGGAAATTTAGCTTGCCTGTGTTTACCACAAGTTCCTTGAAAAACCATAGTATACCAATACACAAAGCAAAGGCCATTGCCCGTCCGGTATACAAGAGGATCCCCTGAAGACCCATACGATCCGTTCTCCCCTCAGTTTAACAGCATCCGGTCATTATCCATTTCTTTTTTACTTCTAACTTTAAACAATGCCAGAAGCTTTTCAACGGTCATCTGGCTACGTTCTTCCCCTTGAACATCAAGAATAATCCTGCCTTCATCCATCATAATCGTTCGGGTACCGCATACCAGCGATTGGCTCATATTATGGGTGATCATCATGGTGGTAATCTTGTCCCGCCGGACAATTTTTTGGGTTAAATCCAGTACTTTTTCTGCCGTAGCCGGATCCAAAGCGGCGGTATGTTCATCCAGCAAAAGGAGCTTTGGAGTGACAATAGTAGCCATCATCAGGGTAACCGCCTGCCGCTGACCGCCGGAAAGAAGCCCCATCTTTGTTTTTAAACGGTCCTCCAAACCGAGATTTAATTCCGCCAAATGATCTTTAAAGAATTTCTCATCTTTTTTATTGATTCCCAGACTGAACCCTTTTTTAATTCCTCTCAGATAGGCCATTGCCAGATTTTCTTCGATGGTCATGTTGGGTGCGGTACCTTTCAGCGGATCCTGAAACAGTCTTCCTATTTCCCGGGCGCGCCGGAAATCCCGCATAAAGGTGATGTCTTTTCCATCCAGCTCAATTTTACCGCTATCCAAAAGGAAAGCGCCGGTGATGGCGTTAAATAGGGTGGATTTTCCCGCCCCGTTGCCGCCGATAATAGTGACAAAATCTCCATTGTTCAAATGAAGACTTAAATCGATCAGGGCCTTGCGCTCGTTAATAGTAGAAGGATGAAAAGTTTTGCTTACATGGGTAAGTTTAAGCATTCTTCGCACCTTCCTTTCTCAATTTGTGCAGTTTATACTGGTCGATTACTACCGGATAGGAGATAGCCAAAGTTACTACGACGGCGGAGATGAGCTTTAGGTCGGAAGCGGCCAGTCCCCGCGCTAGAACAAAGGCGATAACCACACGATAAACGATGGCGCCCAGTACGACGGAAATGATGTTGCGAGGGACCGAAGGCCGCCCAAACAGTACTTCGCCGATAATCAGGGAAGCCAGCCCGATAACTACCATACCAATTCCCGTAGAGGCGTCTGCAAACATCTGATACTGGGCAAGCAGAGCGCCGCCCATGCCTACCAAGGCATTTGCCAGACCAAGACCGATAAATTTCATTCGGTCGGTATTAATGGAAGAGGAACGGACCATGTCTTCATTGTCGCCGGTAGCGCGGATACAAAGGCCGGTTTGGGTGCGGAAAAACAAGATTAAGAAAATGATTGCCCCCAAGATAAAGCAAAAAGCGGCGACCATTTTGCCGTAAGGTCCCATTATTTCAGAAGCTTTTGAAAAAATATTTGGTGTGTTAAGAAGAGAAACCATCGCTTTGTTGCCCATCACATGAAGATTGATAGAATACAGGGCGGTCATGGAGAGGATTCCGGCCAAAATTGGTTGAATATGCAGCTTTGTCTGTAAAAAGGCGGTAAGCAATCCTGCGAACCAGCCTGCCGCAATGGCAAGAACAATGCCTAATATTGGATGCCCTCCCATGGTCAACACGGCGGAAACCGCCGCCCCCAAGGTAAAGCTGCTGTCTACCGTCAGATCGGGAATATCCAACACACGGTAGGAGACAAACAGCCCCAGAGCCATCAAAGCGTAGATTAGCCCCAATTCTACCGCTCCTTGTAACGCGATTAAACTCATGGTACAACTCCTCCAAATAAAACGTTAAATCGTGGGGACAGAAATTTTGTCCCCACGATAGATAGTTATTCTACGATAGTGGCGGAAGAAAGAACATCCTCTGGAAGGGTAACGCCAATAGCTTCCGCCGTGGTTTTATTAATTACCGTACCGAAATTGGTCAAGGTTTCTACCGGAATTTCAGAGATGGGGGTGCCTTCTAATACCTTGACCGCCATCTGTGCGGTCTGTTGACCAAGTACGGTGTAATCGATACCGACAGTGGCGAAACCGCCGTCGATTACCATGGAATCAGCACCGGTATAAACCGGAAGTTTTGCCTGACGGGCAACGTCTGCTAATACGGACATAGCAGTTGCGACAGTGTTATCAATAGGGGTAAAGATCGCTTCACACTTGCCCACCAGAGACTGGGCGGCCTGCTGCACTTCATTTACATTGGTAACCGTAGCCTCCGTATAAGCGATTCCATTGGCGTCGCAGTACTCTTTGGCATCCTCGATCACTGAGAGAGAATTGGTTTCGCCCATATTATAAATAAAACCAACAGTGTTCACGTCTGGGGTAAGCTGTTTCATTAGTCCAAAAATCTGATCTACCGGGATCGCGTCCGAAGTTCCGGTAATTATGCCCTCCGGCTGTTCCGGGCTGGCAACTAGCTTTGCCGCTACCGGATCGGTAACTGCAGAGAACACCAAGGGAATATTGGGCGCGGCGGCGGCAGCCGCTTGGGCGGTAGGGGTAGCGATGGCTACAATCAAGTCTTTTTCATCCCCGGCAAACTTTTGACAGATAGAATTCAAGTTGGACTGATCCGCCTGAGCGTTGGCATATTCGAAATCTACTTTGTCCGGGCCATATCCCAGCTTTTCCATCTCCGCCATGAAAGATTCACGGATTTGGTCCAGAGAAGTATGCTCCATAATCTGAGCAACGCCTACATGGAACTGTATGTCGCCGTCATTCTTTTCAGGTTCATTTTCCGAAGCTTCACTGGTATCGGAGGAAGGCGCCGCATCAGAGGAAGGCGCCGGGGTGTCCGTATTTGCGGAAGCGCATCCGGCAAACAGGGAAAGGGTTAAAACCAAAGTCAACATAATAGTTACTACTTTTTTCATGATCATCGTACTCCTTCAAGCTCATATAAAAATGTATTTGAGAACCCAAAGTTCTCTTTTTATATGTTGGAATGGCACCGTGCCGTAATGTTTTTGTTTGTCCGGACAAACAAAAACACCTGTCCTCTTACAAGGACAGGTGTAAAACCTGCGGTACCACCTTGATTGATACAAATTTATGTATCCACCTCATCAGAGTGCCAACACACCCCTTGCTCTGTAACGTAAGCCCACGTCGTAAGATACTAAGCATCCGCGCTGTTCATTACGCCCTCAGGAGTCCATTTGTCCGATCCGCTTTCTATCAGGTTCTCAGCAACCCCGACTCTCTGTAAGCGCGCTGTCGGTTTTATCTCTCCGTCATCGGTTTATGGAAAATATTAAACCACAAAAGATACAGTTTGTCAACACCCTTTTTTCAAAGAATATCTGATGGTATTTTATGCAGAACTATTTTCAAAGGTGACATTAAATTTTCCCCTGCCCCAGCATACTTTCAAGCAGCGCCAGCGCCACAGCCGCCTCAACTACAGGAACCGCCCGGACAACTACGCAAGGATCATGGCGCCCGTGTATAGTAAGCTCTTCCTGGGTCATATTGACAAAATCTACGGAATGCTGCATTTGGGAGATGGACGGAGTGGGTTTGAAGGCTACGCGTAAAATAATCGGCATCCCAGAGGAAATCCCGCCCAAAATACCGCCGTGGTTATTGGTTTTCGTTTGTATTTTCCCGTCATGCAGAACAAAACTGTCGTTATTTTGAGAACCTTTTAACGAGGACGCCTCAAATCCCAACCCGAATTCAATTCCTTTCACCGCAGGGATTCCAAACATCAAAGAAGCAATTACATTTTCCAACCCGTCGAACATGGGAGAACCAATTCCCGCGGGAAATCCGGTTACGGCACATTCTACCACGCCGCCTACGGAATCCAGTTCCAATCGGGCGGCTTCAATGGCGTCAGACATTTTTTCTCCTGCCTTTTGACTGATGGTAGGAAAAGGCTTGGCGCCAACCTCCCGCAGCAGCTCGCCAGTTACGGTTACTGGATCGAAAGGGGTATCCGAAATTCCGGTCGCAGAATAAATATGGGCCCCTACCGTAATTTCGCGGCGGGAAAGTATCTGTTTTGCCACACCTCCTGCGAAAGTAAGCGGGGCGGTTAGTCTGCCGGAAAAGTGCCCGCCGCCGCGGATGTCGTTAAAGCCGCCGTAACGAACATAACCGGTAAAATCCGCATGTCCGGGACGGGCGACGGTAGCGATATTGCTATAATCCGCCGAATGGGTGTCGTTATTTCGAATCACCGCCGCCAAAGGCGTGCCAGTGGTATGCTGCCTCCAGTAACCGGAAAGGATTGTGGGAGCGTCGGTTTCTCTGCGGGGGGTGCTTGCGCGATGAGCGCCGGGGGCCCGCCGTTTCATAAAGGCGAGCAGCTCGTCCATATCAATTGTTTCCCCGCAGGGCAGGCCGTCTATAACGACTCCGATCCCTTCTCCGTGGGATTCGCCAAAAATAGAAATTTTCAAATTTTTTCCCCAGTTAGATGACATCGAAATTGCCTCCCAACATTTTAAACTGCTTGAAGAAATCCGGATAAGATTTGCTGATAGCGCTATAGCCATGAATGATTACCGGCTCCTTGCAGCTGACAGCGGCAACCGCGGCGCTCATTACGATACGGTGATCATTAAAACCGTCTACCTGACCTCCGGTAAGGCCCCCTTGACCATAGATAACCAAGCGGTCGGGAAATTCCTGCACTCTCCCGCCTAAATTGCGAAGCAATTCGGCGGTAGAAAACAGCCGATCGCTTTCTTTGATACGAAGACGGGCGGCATTGATAATTTGCGTTTCTTCATGGGAAAAAGCGGCAGTGACTGCTAAAATAGGAATCAGATCCGGGATAGGCCCTGCGTCGATCACACAGCCGCTCAGAGAAGAAGCCGCCGCCGTGATCATGTCTCCGCTGAGATGTACGCCGGCTCCCATCTCCTGTAAAATTTTAAGGACGGCCTTATCCCCCTGTATGGAGTTAGAATCCAAACCGCGGATGGTGATTGCTCCGTTAATCGCTCCGGCACAAAGCCAAAAAGCCCCATTGGAATAATCTGTCTCCACCATTTTTTCTCCGGGAAGATAAATTTGACCTCCGGGGATATGATAGCCGTTCTCCAGCACTGTGATTTGAATACCAGACTTTTTCAGTTCATTTAAGGTCATATCCACATATCCCGCCGACTGCAGAGGGGTAGTCAAGCGGATTTCACTGTCCTCTTTCAGCAGGGGCAAAGCAAACAGAAGCCCGCTGACAAATTGAGAACTAATATTTCCGGGAAGAGTAAATACGCCGCCTTTTAACTGCCCGCTGATAGTAAAGGGGAGTCTGGAGGAAGAAAAAGTAATCCCATGCTCTTTCAAGCTGTCGGTGAGAATATCGATTGGGCGCTCAGGAAGCCGGCCTTCTCCGGAAAACTGAGCGGTAATTCCAAGGGCGGCTGCAATGGGTAAAACAAACCGCAGAGTAGAGCCGCTTTCCCGGCAAGAAAGCTGCGCGGGGGAGTTGGGAGTGAGGATACCGGTTATGTTTACGCCGCCGTCAAATTCTTTTATCTCCGCTCCCATTTCCTCCATCCCCTGGATGGTAGCGGAGATATCCTGTGACATGGTGAGAGGGCGGACAATGCTTTCGCCTTTGGCCAGCGCCCCACAGATCAGCGCCCGATGAGCAGCCGATTTGCTGGGGGGAGCCTGTACCGTTCCTCGCAGGGAAGAAGGATATATCTTTATCGTATCACTCATATAACCCACCGCCTGCAAAAGAAGAAAGATTTTCCGCTTCTATCGGGTAAAGAGCATATTCCCCAATTCTTTTTAACACACACAGAGTGATTTTAGAACCCGCCCGCTTTTTATCCCCCATACAGTTTTCACAAAGGATATCCAGAGGAATTGGATAGGTGCAAGGAAGATGGTAATTATTTAAACAGCGGATAAGGCGGACGCTGGTCCCCGCCGGAGTAATACCGGCGTTTTCACAGGCTTTCGCCATCATGACCATGCCAATGGCCACACCTTTTCCATGGGAAAGAGAAAAATTAGAGTACTTTTCGATAGCATGGCCAAAGGTATGTCCAAAGTTAAGGCATTGACGCTGGCCTTGATCGCGCTCGTCCTGTTCCACCACTTGTTTTTTTAGCTCAATGCACCGGCAGATGACATGGTCCTGATATTGCTCTAACCGGTTATTTTCCAAAATACCAAATAGTTTTTCATCCAATATAGCGCCGTATTTGACCGCCTCTGCGATGCCGTCTGCATAAGTTTCCGCCGGCAGGGTTGTCAGAGTCAGCGGGTCGCACACCACTAATACAGGCTGCCAGAAAGCCCCAATCAGATTTTTTCCCTGGGGAATATCCACCCCAGTTTTACCTCCTACGGAAGAATCAATCATCGCCAAAAAAGTGGTGGGGATTTGAATAAAGTCAATCCCCCGCAGGTAGGTAGCGGCGGCAAAGCCCGCAAGATCTCCTACCACACCGCCACCCAGGGCGATGATTACATCAGTGCGGGTAATTTGGTGCTCGCACAAAAACGAATAAACATCGTGAACTACAGACAAATTTTTTGAGGCCTCTCCATGGGGAAATACAAATTTACAAACCTGATACCCCCCATCGCGAAGAGCGCACATCACTTTAGCGGAATAGAGCATATCTACGGTATCGTCGGTAATGATGGCAAAAGAAGGCTTTCGCTTTGCGTATACCTCATAAATTAGCTGAGGAAGATGATCCAAAAGTCCCTCTTCCACTTTGATCATATAAGGCCGGCCGGTATTTATTTCAATGGTCTTCATTTATCCAGTCCCTCCTTAATTTCGCTTCCTTTGGCAAGAAGCGTATATAAACTGTCATAATTATTGGTGGAGATGGCCTGTTTATATTCTAAAAGATGGGCAACAATCGTATCAATTTCCTCTGTCAGATAATCTTTGTTCTCTAAAAAAAGTTCAGTCCACATATTGGGGTTAAGTTTTGCTACCCGGGTGAGATCCTTATAGCTTCCGGCGCTAAACCCGTTGTGCGCCAAAGCCCGAGGGCTTTTAATATAGCTGCTGGAAACTACATGGGCCAGCTGTGAAGTAAAAGCAATCATACTGTCATGGCTTTCCGGGGTAGTCCGGTTCACCGTTTTAAACCGGATATCGGCAAATAAACCGATCAACAAATCCAATACCCATACTGGAGTTTGATCCGAAGGGGTAATAATCATGCTGGCGCCCCGGAACAGATCCCCGTCGGTATCCTGAAATCCCCAGCTTTCTTTTCCCGCCATAGGATGACCGCCCACATAAATAAAATGATTTTCCTCAGCAAGCGGAGACAGCTCCTTCACGACATACCGTTTAATGCCGCACAGATCCATCACAATGGCGTTTTCTTTTAGCCTGTTGGAATGGGCTTTGACAAACTCTACCGCTTTCTGGGGGTACAGGGCAATAAAAACCAAATCGCACATGGAGAAATCCCCATCTTCAATGGAAAAATCAATCGCTCCGGCGTTAAAAGCGGCTTGAATGGTATCTGGGTCGATATCACAGCCATAAACATTATGTGAAGTATATTTTTTCAGCGCTTTACTCAAGGAACCGCCAATCAACCCTAAGCCTACTACGCCAATATTTAAAATTTGTTCTTTTTTTAAATCCACTAACATCCTTTTCCAATCCTTCACAATCCAAAATTTGTATCATTAATCATACGGCGCTGCTTTGTTTACCGGCCTTATCCACAGGATGGTACGGCACAGATAGCGTATTATTTATTATAGCAAAAAAATATCCTACAGAAAAGGGAAGAAATTACTACAAAATAGGGCAAACTAATTGCAAAAATTAGGATAATAGGGTAAAATAAGAAAAAGACTTGTTTGGTATACTTTAGGAGGCATAAAAATGTATGATGTAATTATTATTGGCGCGGGACCTGCCGGACTAACGGCGGCGATTTATGTCCAGCGCGCGGGACTGCGCTCTTTAGTATTAGAAGAATATGTCTATGGCGGGCAGATGGCCAGCACTCCGGAAATTGAAAATTACCCGGCAGTTGGTAAAATCAGCGGGGTAGAATTGGGAATGAATTTATACAATCAAGCGATCGAACAGGGGGCGCAGGTAGAGTTTGACGGGGTGGCTTGCGTCTCCCTGACGGAAAAGACAAAAACGGTGACTACCGCTACAGGCAAAACCTACACCTCCAAAGCGGTGATCATTGCGAACGGCGCCAAACGCCGTAAGCTGGATATTCCAGGAGAAGACGAGCTGGCAGGCAGGGGCGTATCCTACTGTGCGACTTGTGACGGCGCTTTTTATAAAGATAAGATTACCGCAGTAGTAGGCGGGGGAAATACTGCGGTGGAGGATGCTTTATTTTTGGCCAATACCTGTAGGGAAGTGCATATTATCCACCGCCGGGATCAGTTTAGGGCGGGGAAAGTATTGGTAGACGCCCTGTCTCAAAAGGATAATATCATCCTGCATATGGACACTGTACCAGTGGAAATTTTGCCTGAGGAAGGCGCGCAGAAAGTGGGAGCCTTTACTATTCAGAATGTAAAGACCCAGGAGAAGCAAACTTTACTGCTTCAGGGGGTATTTGTGGCGATTGGACTTAATCCGGACAATCAACTTTTTAAAGGGCAGGTAGGATTGGATCCAGCCGGCTATATTTCTGCGGGGGAGGACTGCAAAACAAATCTGCCGGGAGTATTTGCCGCGGGGGACACCCGCACCAAATCCCTGCGGCAGATTGTAACTGCCGCCGGAGACGGAGCGGTGGCCGCGTTTGAAGCGGGGAATTATATTAATTCCCTGTGAAATGAACTAAAACAGCCGGGGAAACCAATGGTTTCCCCGGCTGTTTATTTAGTTTAGTTTATTTTATAGGGGCCTTCAGCATCTGATAGTATTCCAGCCATTCATATCCGCGTTTTTCGAAATATTCCTGCCCTTTTTTGTCCTCCCAAACCAACTCCAATCGATACAGATTGGTAACGTCGGCATAAAAGTTTTCGAAATAATCGATAAATCCGCTTCCTAAGCCCATACCGCGGTATTCTGGAAGAATATACAGCTCGTCAAGGTTGTGCATAATGCCGCCGACCTCGTTGGCGCAGAGAATGGAAACCAACGCATAACCGGCAGCTTTCCCATCTTTGAGGATCATAAAACCATCAATAAGGGGATTGCCTTTCATAATTTCTGAAAAGGTGTTTTTAAAATGAGAAGAGGGAGTATCGCTTTCAATAATATCGGTGGCATGATACTGTGCCGCCATTTTATAGAAATCCTGTTCGTCCTGCTTCTGCATGGGGCGGGCAAGATTTTTATCATAAGTGTTTAATACCGTATCGTGACGATGTTTTACAATCTGACGATAATGGATTTTGTGGTAACCTAAGCGGGAATAAAGTTTATAGAGACGGTCGTGGGTATCTTCCACTTCCAGACGGTAGAAAGCGGATTTGTCCTTATACCGCTCTTCGCAAAAGGCGATGTAGCTGCTTCCCAGGCCGCGGCTGCGGAACTGGGGTTTAATATAAATTTCATCCCAGGTAGATAGCACGCCGCCCGCTTCGTTAGAGTAAGTAAAATGGACCAGCCCGTATCCGGCAACTTCCCCGTCACATTCAATAATGAAACCATCTTTGTACGGACTGTTGTCCATAATCCGATGGAACGTACGGACAAAATATTCCTCCGGAGTTGCGCTGGCAACAGCGTCTGAGGAGTGGAAATCATGTGCCATTGCTAGAAATTCTTCTTTGTCTGCCTGCGTGAAAGGTCGTATCATTTTTTTCCTCCATTCTTTCTTTGCCTTTTTATACTGAAAGCATTTCTTCAACCGCTTTTACAATACCGTTTGTTTCAATTCCGTAGTATTCAAACAGCTGTGCTTGGGTACCCGCCTGAATATGTTCGTCAGGCAGGCCCAGGATTTTTAGCGGAACCGGACAGTTTACCGCGGTTACTTCGGCTACCGCTCCGCCCAGGCCGCCATAAATGCAATGTTCCTCCACAGTGATGATTTTCCCAGTTTCTTTTGCTGCCCGGAGAATGGCGTCTTTGTCAATCGGCTTGATAGTGTGCATATCCAATACACGCACGGCAACGCCCTTAGATTCTAAAGCCTTCGCCGCCTGCAGGGCGTAATAAACCGTGTCGCCGCAGGCAATAACAGTAATATCGTTTCCTTCATGCAGAAGATTAGCTTTGCCGATCTGAAAGGATTCTTCCCCAGTATAAACATCCGGGACAGGTCCTCGTCCAACGCGGACATAAACCCCGCCTTTTTGCAGGGAAAGCTCTTTTACCAGCCATCTCATGTAAATAGAATCCGCCGGCAGAATTACAGTCAGTCCATTTAAGGCGCGCATAACAGCGATGTCATGGATGGCGTGATGGGAAGAGCCCAGCGCGCCATAGGCCAAACCGCCGCTAATTCCCACTAATTTTACATTCATGCCGGAGTATCCCACGTCCACTTTTACCTGCTCCAGACTGCGGGCGCTTAAAAAAGGGGCAGGGGAACAGACAAACGGAATTTTGCCGCAGCTGGCAAGCCCGGCGGCCACCCCCACTTCATTTTGCTCAGCGATTCCCACCTCCACAAACTGTTGGGGAAGTTCCTTGACAAATTCCTCCAAGGCAGCGGACCCGCGAGCGTCTGCAGTTACAGCCAGGATATCTCGATTTTCTTTGCCCAGAGAAATCAATGTTTCACAGAGGGCTTTTCTGCATGGATACGAACCCATTATTTCAACTCCTTTGCCTGGAAAGCTAACTCTGCCGTAGCTTTTTCATATTGTTCCTGATTGGGAATAGCATGATGCCAAGGGGGATTATTCTCCATAAAGGAGATACCCTTTCCTTTTACCGTATTCATAAATAACAGCTTCGGCTGGCCGGTTACCTTATCCAGTTCTGCAAAGGCGTCCAGCAGCTCCTGCATGTTGTTTCCATCCACTTCCCGCACATAAAATCCAAAATCCTGCCATTTCTTTTTCAGCGGTTCCAGGCGCAAAACATCTTCTGTGCATCCGCTGATCTGAAGTCGGTTGCGGTCCAGGATGGCATACAGATTATCTAGTTTATGGCTGGCGGCAAACATAGCCGCCTCCCATACGCTTCCTTCATTGATCTCCCCGTCTCCCATAAGTACAAATACTCGATAATCCTTATGATCCAGCTTGCCCGCTTTTGCCATACCGCAGCCGCAGCTAAGCCCATGACCCAAAGCGCCGGTATTCATTTCAATGCCGGGAACATCCCGGTTTGGATGTCCGATCAGACGGGTGCCAAACTGGCAAAAAGTTTTTAGTTCTTCCTTGGGAAAAAAGCCGCAGTCGGCCAAAGCATATAGGTAACCTTCAATACAGTGGCCTTTGCTTAAAATAAAGCGGTCCCGGTCGGCAAGCGCGGGGTTTTTAGGATCATACCGCATGATCTCATAAAACAAAGCTGTAATTACATCAGCGCTGGAAAGGGTGCCGCCGATATGTCCGGCGCCGGCGCGGTAAATGATGTCCAAAGCGCCCTTGCGGACCTCCACAGCCTTTTTTTGCAGCTCCTTCACATTCATTACTGATCCTCCTAGCAAATAAGGGTAATTTTCTTATATTTATTAGTTTAACAGATATCAAAAGAAAAAGAAAGGTTAAAAGGTGCTATTTATTTACGATTATTTTTGTTTATTTTTATTTTACTTTCAAATATTAAGTTTATCTGCAAATTGCTTGTCTTACCGCGGCTTCCCAGCCGGAAACTAATTTTTTACGCGTTTGCGCTTCCATTTGGGGAAGGAAAGTGTCCGGACTTTGCTGAAGGCGGCGGATCTGATCGTAATTTTGGTAAACTCCGGTAGTCAGCCCGGCAATACAGGCGGCGCCAAAAGCCGAACTATCTTCTTGCTGGCTACGGATCAAAGGGATATTTAAAATATCCGCCTGAAACTGCATTAATAAGGAGTTTTTTGTAACGCCTCCGTCTGCCAGAAGCTGCGCAATGCGGCAGCCGGACTTTTCACTCATGGCGCAGGCGAAATCTCGGATTTGATATGCGGCGCTTTCCAATGCGGCCCGGACGATATGAGACTTAGTAGTACTGCGGCTCATCCCAGTCAGAATAGTGCGGGCCTCAGGGTAAGGGAGAGGGGCGTTAATTCCGTTAAAGGCAGGAACCAGGTATACGCCGCCGTTATTATCTACCTTTCTGGCCTGCGCTTCTGATGAAGCGGCGTCCGAAAGCATCTGCAAGTCGTTTACCAGCCATTGGATCACATCTCCCACATACATAGCGGTACCTTCCCATAAATACGCAGTTTCTCCATTTTTCATTTTCCAGCCTACCGCCGGCAAGACAGACGGCGGGGGCGGGCTGGCGCAGTCGCCCACATTCATCAGAATGGAAGCGCCGGTTCCGTAAGTAACCTTTACGCTTCCCTTCTCAAATCCCCCCTGGGCAAACAGAGCAGCGGCGCTGTCCCCGATGACCCCGGTAATCGGCACCTCAGGAAGCCCTGGCACCTGCAACAGACCGAAGTCGCCGTCCGTAGCTTTTAATTGGGGAAGAATGTTTTCGGGGATGGAAAAATACGCTAACAGCTCTTTATCCCAGCAGAGGGTTTGCATATTCAGCAGCTGGGTATAGCCGGCGTTGCCATAATCGCTGGCATGTACTCTACCGCCGGTGAACCGGTAAATAAGGTAACTTTCGATGGTTCCAAAAAGCACGTCGCCCGCTTGTGCTTTCTGCCGCAGCCCAGGGATATTTTCCAGCATCCAGCAGAGCTTGGCGGCCACCAGATAGCCTTGAGGAGGGGACATAGTTTTTTGTTTGATCGTTTCCGCTTGCTGAGGGGAAAGACGCTTAACAATTTCCTCTCCCCGGTTGCACTGCCACCCGATAATGTGATAGACGGGAATGCCGGTTTTTTTATCCCACACAACAAAAGCGTCCGTTTGGGTGGTAATGGATAAGGCGGCGATTTGGGCAGGATCCACGCCTGTCTCAGAGAGCGCCTGGTGTAAAGCGCCGCAGGCCAATTGGTAAATCTCTTCGCCGTCCTGCTCCACCCATCCGTCTTTCGGGTAGTACTGTTTATGTACGGCGGTAATCTTTTTCAGGCAGGAACCATCCTCACCAAAGAGAAAAACTTTTGTACTTTGGGTGCTTTGATCTATCGAGAGAATATAGTTACGCATAATTCCTCCTGCTTCCCTTAAAATTTAAAAGAATGTTTTTATCTATTATAAAATTATTATTATAATTATGCAACAAAAATTTTCTAAAATTTAATATTTTTTTGTTTTAGAAAGTAAAACTCGTTGACATTGGTTATTTTTAATGGTATATTTGTAATAGTATAAGCGATTAAGTTTATAAAACTTAAGAAACGGGGAGAAAATGATGAAATTTAAAAAAGAACAAATCGTAGAACTCAGCCATCCGCTTATAAACAACAAGGAACATTTTACATATGTAGCCAAACCGGAGGATATCAGCCTCATGCGTCGGGACTATTGGTATTTGGAATGTACCGCTACGTTGTGCGCTCATGCGGGTACCCATGTGGAAGTGCCCTATCATCATATGATCGACGGGATGGACTGTATGGCGTTTCCGGTAGAGCGTCTGATCGGCGAAGCGATTGTTATCAACTGTTTGGGGAAAAAGGCCGGTGATCCCATCACTTTGCAGGATGTGAAAAAGGCGGAAGGCCGAATTGAAAAAGGCGATATGATTTTCCTGTACTGCGGCTTTGATAAATATTTTAGAACCGACGATTGGGAGCCCTATCCCTATATTACCCCCGAAGCGCTGGAATGGATGCTTTCCTATGAGCCTAAATGTATCGGTACGGACGCCTCCGGTGTGGAAGTGCCCGGTGTTCTCAATGGGGAACCGATCCATGTGACCTGCTTTAAAAAAGGGGTAGCGATTATTGAATCTATGACCAACCTAGGCGCAATCGAAAATGAAAGAACGACCGCCTTTGTTTTAGCTCTTCCTATGCAGGGGATGGATGCTTCCCCTGTGCGTATTGTGGCCATTCGCGACTGGGACGCCCCAAAAGCCCAGAATAAATCGGAAAAAGAGAAAAAAGCATAATATATATAAATAAGTATACGCCCTTGGAAGTGAACTTCCAAGGGCGTACTGTTTTTCTCCATTGATCCATACATATATAAATGAGGTGAAGGGGAAATGTACACAGTATTATCCAGGAGAGTAACCACGCTGCTTACCTTGCTGTTAGGTCTGACAATGATTGCGGGAATTGCGGCGATGGGAAAGACGGCGGCGGTTTCCGCCTCCATGCGGGAGCTGCCGATTTATTCGGTGGATACCAAGGAAAATGTAATGGCCTTGGGGATTAACTGCGCTTGGGACGACGGGGATATTGAGAGTATTTTAGACACGCTGGAAAAAGCGCAGGTAAAGGCTACCTTTTTTATGGTAGGGGAGTGGTGCGATAAATATCCCCAGAGCGTAAAAAAAATTGCGGCGGCGGGACATGAGATTGGAAGTCATTCGGACAGCCACGCGGATATGACCAAATTATCCAAGGAAGAGATTATCCAGGAGTTGGACGCATCCGGAGAAAAGATAGAGGCGCTTACTGGAAAAAAGCCGACGCTGCTGCGCTGCCCGTCAGGGGCGTATAATAATCTGGCGGTGGCTACGGCGCGGGAAGAGGGATGGGAAGTAATACAATGGGATGTGGATACACGGGACTGGAAAGGGCTGAGCGAAGAGGAGATTATAAATAATGTAACTAAACACTTGCAAAAGGGCAGTATCGCCTTGCTGCACAGCGGGGCAAAAAATACTGCCCAAGCATTACCCCAGCTGATAGAGGAGATAAAAAATCGAGGGTTCCAGATAAAATTAGTAAGTGAGATTATTTATAAAGGAAGCTATATTCTGGATCATACGGGAAGGCAATTTGAAAAAAAATAAAGTACGGGCCGGAGAGAAAATTTACTTTCCGGCCTATTTTTATGGGAAATGTAGAAAATACATGAAAATCTTTGGTCACAAAATGTCGCATAAATTGGATTTTGTTACTGATGTGTGACTGACATATGGCATAATGTGGACAAATAGAAGGGAGGATCTGACCTTGGGATTGAGAAACTCTCCGGCGGTCTCCAGTAACGCAACTAGGACGTTGGTTTGTGTTGATAGGTTTGAAGATTTCGAAATCTCGGGACGGCTTTATAATCTCTATGTAAAAGAAACGATAAAATTTTTCAGCATATTAGATATGGCTGAGAAAATGGAGTCCCTGTTTAATACCCTATCATTCCCACAATCTTCTGTAAACTTCCGCAGTTTTCAGGGAAAGAAAGAGAAACCGCGTAGTTTGCCGATGGATAAAGAAATGAGGCATTGTATGGATAATATAGTCTTCCAAGAAGAGCAGGGGGAAAAATCTACATTTATTGTTCAGGTTCAGTTCCGGCAGAATGCTACCTGGCAGGGAACAATTACCTGGACGGAAGAAAAAAAGACCCAGCATTTCCGAAGCACTTTGGAACTTATCAAACTTATGAACGATGCGTTGTCAGACGAAAATGAAGAACGACTTGTAGGCTGGGAAACAACGGCCCAGTAAATTTAAAAAGAGGAGTATGAGAGATGAAAAGATTTCTAAGTGTAGTGTTAGCAATTATTGTTCTAGTTACTATGCTTCCGGTCTCTGTATTTGCTACAGAACCAGCTGCAGGGGATTCTCTTGAGTGGGATAACCCTGGGTCATTGAAGCTGACCAAAACAGCGACGGCGGATCCGCAGGATGCTCATTCCTTTACAGTTACCCTGACAATTGAAGGAAAAGACAAAGCTTCTGCATCTCCGGCTGACGTGGTTATTCTTATCGACCAGTCGGGCAGTATGAGCCGTACGGATATGTCCCGGGCGAAAGCTGCGGCAAAAACGATGATCGACTCTCTGATGCCAAATTCTTATTCTCAAACCCAGGTAGCAGTAGTTCCTTTTGATACCAGGGCGAGAGATGCTCTATTAGGCGGATTTGTAGATTATACAAAAAGAGAACAGCTGAAAGCTCAGATTGATAACGGTAGTGTCATTTCGAACGACCCGCCTAATAGCTATAATACCAACACTCAGGATGCGCTCCACAGTGCAAGATCTTTGCTGGCGACTCAGCCGTCTACCCATCAAAAATTTATTGTTGTGCTCAGTGACGGCGCTCCTACGCAAAGCTTCAAGGCTACGAGAAATTCTGCGGTAGCATACGATGGATTCCTTGAGGCGCAGATTAATTTCGGCAGCGGAAGAAGGCCGGACTGGCGGCCTTTTAAAGATAATTTCCGTATTACAGAGTTTGATTACTCCACCATGCTCGGTGACGGAAATAGTTATGAGTTAGGTAGATATCAAAAATATTATGCCGATACTAATAGAAAATTTTATGTAGATGACAATGGTATCGCTACTATTTCCGAAGCATACCTGGCGAAAGCGGAAGGCGCTACGATCTATTCTATTGGCCTAGGCCTTGGCACCACTGGTACGGCGTACTATACCATGCTCAACTGCGCCACCAGCGCGGCCCATGTAAAAAATGCTACAGACAACAGCGAATTGCAGAAAATATTCAGCGACATCGCAGGAGAAATATCCAACGCCGCTACCAATGGCGTTGTTACCGACCCGATGGGAGAATATTTTGATTATGTTGCCGGTACAGTAACCACCAGCAATGGAGTTACTCCGACCTTCAATTCAAGCTCGGAAACTTTCACCTGGAATGTAGGGACCATTACGGAAGGTACTCCGGTAACCATGTCCTATAAGGTTACAGTTCCGGAAGATAAAAAAGCACTTCTTCAGAACAATGATCCCAATCAGCTATATCCTACGAACCTGCGCACTTACCTTACCTACACGGATGTGTATGGAACAGAAAACTCTGTAAAAGATTTCCCGATACCGGAAGTTCCTCTGCCCAATGACCGCGGTACCATTACCATCAAAGGTTACTTGGTAAATGAGGACGGCGTGCTTGTTGCTCCCAACGGTTCCCTTTTGACAGATGCTGCTGATGCGCAGCGGTATGATTTGGCAGCGCCGGTAGGAGAAGCGGTACGTTATGTAAATCCTTATGATGGTCCGCTGAAAGGTTCCTATGCTTTCTATTTCAACGGTACCGCGGGCTATCGTCCAAGTTATTATACGGTGCCTGTATTTGATACTCCTACAGGATATGTCCTTTATAATCCGAGCCAGACGACGACCAATGTAACAGTGGGTGCGGACAATGTAAACGCCATTGCTTGGTTCCCGTTTGTAAAGCTGCAGTACGGTGATCTTCAGGTAAGCCATAAGATCGGTTCTGCGGATGCAGTGATAGATGCGCAGCAGTCTCAGGAAGATTTGGATATTGATACGCCAGTGACCGTTAACGCATTGGCTGCGGACGATTCTTCCCTCAATGGCCATGTCCTTTCCGAGGTTTGGATCAATGGTGTGAAACAAGCCACAGCGACACAGACTGTAAATACCACCATTACCACCGATCCAACAACAGTATTGTTTGTATATGCGGCCAAAAGCAATCTTTCCGTAGATATCAGATATGTCGACCAGGCGAAAGTGAAGTCTGATGGCACCTACGCCGAGGCAGACGATATCTCTACAAAGATTATCAGAACAGGTACTTTTGATACGGCGTATGAAGTTACTGAAAAGATTATTCCCGGTTATGATTTTGTAAGAACAGATGATCTCAATAACGGGAAATTTGCCGATCCGAGTCAAACTGTGTATGTAGTATACAAAGCGAGAGAGGATACCGCATACAAAGTAAATCACTTTAAACAGGTAAGCAGTGCGACAGGCGAACTTTCTTACCCGCGTATTCCAAATAAAGTAGAGGATAAGACTGGAACTACTGGCGGCCAGACAGAAGCAGCCGCATGGCAGCCTTTCCTTACAGAAGGATATGTATTAGCTGGAGCCATTACCCAGCAGGTGATTAAGGGCGACGGATCTACAGAAATAAATGTATATTATAATCTGGTTGCTCATAATGTGACCTATGATGCCAATGGAGGCTCTAATCCTCCAGTCGACGCGGACACTTATTATAATGGAGAAACGGTAACAGTAAAATCTGACGCAGGAATGACCTTTGCCGGTCACACCTTTGATGGCTGGTACACTGCGGCACAAGGCGGTACCGAATACAACTCCACCTTTACGATGCCTAACAACAATGTAACCTTGTATGCTCACTGGAAAACTAACAATTATCCGGTGAAGGTGGAATATCATCTTGGCACAGCGAATGGTCCATCGGCAGGAGCTACTGTAACTCTGGCAGATGAATATGCCTTTGGAACTACTTTGGCTTCTATTGTCGATGCTGATCCGGCGGTAGTAGAGGCGGATCTCTATTATGACACTCATAAAGCAGAATATGGTCATGGCGTAATCCAGTCTCCAGGTGCAGCGACAGTAGGCGCTGGTGAAAACATCATTATCGTTGTTTACCCGCAGCTGGAGATGGTAAATGTTGACTTTGTGATTGTGGGCGATGAAAATAACCCGCTGCCGAGCACCCAGCGCTTTGTTGTTGGCGGAACCGCGACAGATCCGACCGATCTGCCGAGTCTGCCGGAAGGAAAAGTTCTGGACGGATGGTATACCGATGAAGATTGTACTGTAGAATACAACTTCAGCACAGCGGTAACAACAGATATTACTTTGTACGCGAAGATGGTGCAGACCTACAGCGTAACCTATGACGCTAACGGCGGCAGCAATCCCCCGCAGGACAATGACAGCTATACAGAAGGTGAGACAGTCACTGTACTGGGACAGGGCGATATGACCAACGGAGATATGGTATTCGACGGTTGGTTTACAGCGGCAGAAGGCGGCAGTGAATATGGTTCCAGCTTCTTGATGCCTGCAAATGATGTCACCCTTTACGCTCATTGGAGAGCTAACACCTATCCGGTGAAGGTGGAATATCGTCTTGGCACAGCGAATGGTCCATCGGCAGGAGCTACTGTAACTCTGGCAGATGAATATGCCTTTGGAACTACTTTGGCTTCTATTGTCGATGCTGATCCGGCGGTAGTAGAGGCGGATCTCTATTATGACACTCATAAAGCAGAATATGGTCATGGCGTAATCCAGTCTCCAGGTGCAGCGACAGTAGGCGCTGGTGAAAACATCATTATCGTTGTTTACCCGCAGCTGGAGATGGTAAATGTTGACTTTGTGATTGTGGGCGATGAAAATAACCCGCTGCCGAGCACCCAGCGCTTTGTTGTTGGCGGAACCGCGACAGATCCGACCGATCTGCCGAGCCTGCCGGAAGGAAAAGTTCTGGACGGATGGTATACCGATGAAGATTGTACTGTAGAATACAACTTCAGCACAGCGGTAACAACAGATATTACTTTGTACGCGAAGCTGGTACAGACCTACAGCGTAACCTATGACGCTAACGGCGGCAGCAATCCTCCGCAGGACAATGACAGCTATACAGAAGGTGCGACAGTCACTGTACTGGGACAGGGCGATATGACCAACGGAGATATGGTATTCGACGGTTGGTTTACAGCGGCAGAAGGCGGCAGTGAATATGGCTCCAGCTTCTTAATGCCTGCAGATGATGTCACCCTTTACGCTCACTGGTCGAATCCAGTACCAGAAGAAATTTCTTACACGATCGTATACTACTATGACGGTCAGCTGGATGAAACCAAAACAGAGAATCTGAGCGGAGCTATCGGCGATGTTATCGAAGATTATCCGAATAAGGATGAAGACGGAAAATATATAGAAGATCCGGATACCCCGTATGAAAACTTCCCCCTGACTTTGGCGGAAGAGATGCAGGATAGTGAAATCCGGGTATACTATATCACCAATGAAAATCCAGAAGCGGATGGTACGATCGAAATTGATCATGTGTACAGATACAATTCCAATTCTCATACTGTAAATGAAGAGAAGAATGCAGACTTTGGTGAAATTGATATCCATGACCTTCTGAAACTTCGTTCCCCGAAAGACAAAAAGATTTATAAGTATGTAAGTGCAAGCGTTGTACGAGTAAAGCTAGACGGGGAAGAAGAGCTGGCGGAAAAAATGGAAGAGTTTGATGAAGAAGCTTTGCCAGAAGAAGGCGAAGACACCGAAGGCAGCGGCACTGAAGGCAGCGGCACCGAAGGCAGCGGCACCGAAGGTAGCGGCACCGAAGGTAGCGGCACTGAAGGCAGCGGCACTGAAGGCAGCGGCACCGAAGGCAGCGGCACCGAAGGTAGCGGCACCGAAGGTAGCGGCACTGAAGGCAGCGGCACCGAAGGCAGCGGCACTGAAGGCAGCGGCACCGAAGGTAGCGGCACCGAAGGTAGCGGCACCGAAGGTAGCGGCACTGAAGACAGCGGCACCGAAGGTAGCGGCACCGAAGGCAGCGGCACCGAAGGTAGCGGCACTGAAGGCAGCGGCACCGAAGGTAGCGGCAGCGAAGGCGGCAGCACCGAAGGCAGCGGCAGCGAAGGCGGCAGCAGCGAAGGCAGCGGCACCGAGGGCGGCAGCGGCGAAGGCGGCGGCAGCGATAAGAGTGTGCATTCTGGAGTTATCGGAAGCGATGTAAAATCCGATATTGTTGGAGCAAACGATGAGGGTGCTGACCAAAACAAGGGCAAAAATAATGATCTTCAGATCATAGTAGAAAAAGCAGAGCCTGAAAGAGTCGTTCTCGATGGAGATACCTTCATATTTGAAGAAGGCTATGCATATACCGTAACCATCAACTATAAGCGCACAAGCAGCACTCCTGGCGGCGGCGGTGGCGGCGGTAACGATGACGACGATCCGGACAATACCCCGACTACAACAATTCCAGATGAACCGGTTCCGTTGGCCCCTGTGCCAAACTTAGTAACTATCATTGATGAAGAAGTGCCTCTTGGAGCTCTTCCGAAGAGCGGCGGCAACGGCGTAAAAACTGCTGGCCAGGTAGGATTCTTAGGTTTGGTGGTAGGCTCATTGTTAAAACTCTTCAAGAAAGAAGACTAATTTTCTAGTGTATTCCAAAACCCTATTTATAGATAAGGGACCATCAAGCTAGCTTGATGGTCCCTTATCAATTATAAAACAATCTGTTCATTAATGACTAAATGAAATTGCAGTTTTAATAACTCTGCGGCCTTACGGCATAAAAGCATGCGCCCTAAGAATATTTCAAAATAATCCATAACCGCAGAAATATGTGTATCAATATGGATAGAAAGAATAATGGCGGTTTTTTCATCGTTGATTTCTACCGAGCTATCCTCCACTGCGTAATTCACCCGGTCATGAATATCAAAGGTAGACATGTCGTTGTTTCTTACTCGGCTGCGGCGTACGTCTGTTTTATCTGCCAAAATTAAAGCGGCGGCCACTGGGTTTACAGCTACGGCAGTACCTTCGTCATGGTTTCCAATAGCGCCGATAATGGTGGCCAGCTCCTCTGCATCCGCTCCCATTTTATCCAGAATACGAAATGCCATGATCGCTCCGCTTTGGGCATGATCGGTACGGTTGATTACATTGCCAATATCATGCATATATCCGGCAATTTTCGCTAATTCTACTTCACGGTCGGAATATCCCAATTCCTTGAGGATTTCTCCCGCTTTTACCGCTACTTTCATTACATGGGCAAAACTGTGCTCTGTATATCCGAGGACGATCAGAGCTTCATCTGCTTTCCTTATGTAAGTTTTAATCTGTTCATTTTTAATAATTTCTTTAAAAGTCAGCATAAAATTACTCCTAAAATAACGTAGTATTATCATTTTATCCCGTTTATGTAAAAATTACAACCAAAAAATCCTTTTGGAACCACCAAAAGGATTTTTTATAATTATATTATGAAGATTTGCAATTTATATAGACTTTTTATGATATTCCGGCTAATTTTTTCTTCAGCATATCTGGATTGGCGCTGTAAACCAACGCGTCTTTGTCACTGATCAGACCATTCTTTACCAAGTTTAACAGACTGGTATCCATACTAATCATACCGCTGTCAGCGGAAGAATAAATAACCGTATCAATTTGATGTACCTTATTCTCTCGAATCATATTCCGGATAGCGCCGTTGACCTGCATAATTTCAAATGCCGCAACCTCCTCCTGACGGGTGCCGGGGATCAGCTGCTGAGAAACGACCGCTTGTAAAACCATAGAAAGCTGCACACGAATCTGTGATTGCTGGTTAGGAGGAAAAGCGTCGATCACACGGTCGATAGTATTGGCAGCGCCTACTGTGTGTAAAGTAGAAAGCACCAGATGGCCTGTTTCCGCCGCAGTCATCGCCGTACTGATTGTGTTATGATCCCGAAGCTCTCCCAACAAGATAACATCTGGGGATTGACGCAGCGCCGCCCGCAGGGCGGTCACATAACTTTCTGTATCCGTAGAAATTTCACGCTGACTGACAATACTTTTTTTATGGCTGTGCAGATATTCAATAGGATCTTCCAAGGTAATAACATGACTGTTCCTGGTATTGTTAATCAGATCGATCATACAGGCAAGAGTAGTAGATTTGCCGCTTCCTGCAGGGCCGGTGACCAGTACAAGGCCCTTTTTCTTCTGTGCGAGATCTAATACGATTTGAGGAATCCCTAAAGTCTGTGGATCGGGAAGCGCGAAACTCACTACGCGGATTACCGCAGCCAAGGTTCCTCTCTGTTTATAAGTATTTACCCGAAAGCGGGAAATTCCTTTTAAAGAAAAGGAAAAGTCATCATCTCCACAGGAAATCAGTTTTCCAATATCCCGATTACCCGCGAAGGTATAAATATCATTGATAATTTTCTCCGTATCTACAGGCTTTAACATCTCTTCTCCTTGGGAAGAAATATACCCTTGCGTTTTATAAGACAAGGGAAGCCCTGGGATGATAAAAATATCAGAAACCTGCTTGTCTACAGCTTCCTTCAGAACAGCAATCGTTTCCATTGCATACTTCCTTCCGATTTAAGATAGGGGAGGCAAAGCAGAAAAACCGTTTTCGCCAGCCCAAAGGTTGAGACTGTCGTCCTGGGACCACTCTTGCGTATTAACTACCTGCCAGCGGATAATATCTATTCTGCCGTTGGAATACTCCACCTCAATTTCCAAATTTTTAGAGGTATTGATAGGTACTTGCCGCTGGAAAACAGAACCTTGGGACGTCCAGCCCAACTGAACCGCAGCAGCGGAAATTTCTTGGGAAGAAATAGAGTTTAAGGCTTCCTCCAACTGAGCGACACATTCCACTCCCCGGCTGTCGGCTGCATAATATTCTTCCACTGCTTGCGCGGTACGCCGGGTCAGTTTATAATCACTGTTGGCTGAAACAAGGGAAAGGGTAGCAAACGCGGTGAGACACAATACTACAAATACAACCAAGATAGACGAAGCGCCTACGCTGATACCAGTACTGCGTTTTCTTTCCATTGTTATAGCCTCCTTTGCTATCTAAATTCACTGGAGCAATAGTTTATTTACCGTAAGATCATAAATAGGTGCGTCAGTATTTTTTTCAGTATCAATGACCACAAGTGCGGCAGTTAGAATGCTCTCTGTTTTCTTTAAGGTGATGTCCATACGATAAGAGCAGTCTTGAGAACTGGCCATACGCTGCCAATCTTTGTCGTAAAAAACACTGTAGCCGTTTTCTGAAGGAACGGCTCCCAGCAGCTCGCTTAATTTTTCAGAAGAAGCATCCGTCCCCTTGATGGTTTCTGCTGCAGATTGAGAAATAAAAACTGCCTGACTCAAATCGGTGCTTGCTTTTGCCGTAAGGTGAGCGTGGACGAATAAACGCACGCAAATAGCGCTCGCAATGGCAAAGAATAATATCATAATGATCAGCTCTATCAGAAAAAGTCCTGACTTTAAAGAACGCCGGCTTCTCATCGTCCATTCCTCCTTTCAGATGCAAACTATACCGCACACCGGGGAGAGAGTATAAGGGAAACCTCCTGCTCCTTGCTATCTTTGATAGAAAGGAACAACAGACCGTCTTCTGTCTGTTCGATGCTCATTTCGCAGTGAGACATAATCGTCTCTCCATCTTCGGGAGAAGGGGTGTAGTCTTTGGAAACAAACAACTCTTTGAGCTCCCCTTTAGAAAGATAGATTAAAGTTTGATAGGTGTCTCCGGCAGTTTCCTGCTCTAAAACCAGGGCATTGGAGTCGCCGAAACTATCCAGATAAACCGCCCCTTGGCTGTCATGCTGCCGTACTTTTTCACTAAGGTAGGTAAGGGTAGTGCGAGCATCGTAATTATCATTCATACGAACAACAATATCTTCATACACATTTACGCCGATCATAACCACGAACAGGGAAGAAGCAGCCAGCACACAAAACAGCGCCAGAATAAACAGGATATCTATCGCGTGCCGCCGGGACTTGACAGGTGTCATAAAAAACCTCCCCCTTTCCATGTAAAAGTCAGTCTCTATTTTTCTCTAAAGAGAATACCTGAATTTGGGGCATTAAATTGGATCCTACCGATTGATAATGCACCAGATACCGCTGTGGATCCACCCGTAGACCATAATGCTCTTCCAAATAAGAGAAACTCTGAGGATAATGTCCTTCAATAGCATAACATTGTACAGTTGCTCGGCGGATTGCCTGTTCGGTAGACTTCAGCTGCTCTTCCTGTACTGTCTCACTAACATTTTCCAACCCTAAAGAGAAGATGATCAATATGGCCACAAAAAACGCCACAGGCAGCAAGAAATCCCAAAGGACGCCAGGACTTCGCTTTTTTCCAAACCGATGAAACACTACAGTCCGCTCCTTTCTTTAACCAATCGAGGACATAATCCCCATCAATGGCAGCATTACGGAAAGCAGAATCATACCTACAATAATAGAAAGGATCGCAACCAGCGTAGGCTCTAATACAGAAATTAAGCCGTCGATCTGTTCGCCAACCTCTATTTCATACCGGTCGGCGATCTTTTTCATAACCCCGTCCACAGAACCGGTTTTAAAACCTACAGAAATCATACGGGCATATACCGCCGGAAAAATTCCGGCCTGGGTCAGCGCCTCGGAAAAAGAAGTTCCTCCTGCGATATTTTCCTGACATTGAGCAACCTTACTTTTTATATGCTCATCTTCCACCAGTTCTTTGGCCATGGATAGGGAATCATCCACATCCAGTCCGCTGGAAAGCATCAGCGCCATGGCGCTGGCAAACCGGCCGGCGGAAATTTTCTCCGCCAGTTTACGGGTACCTGGAAAACGGTGGAACAACCCAGCAAAAAAATGCGCGCCGCCGCTGGTTTTGCGTACAATCAACATCACAATAACGACAATCGCCAATAAAGCGATTATTACAGCGGAATAACGGTTTAACACCATACCGAACCGCATGATTCCTTGGGACATAGAGGACATCTGGCTTCCCAGCTGTGCAAATACCTCGTTGAAGATAGGAAGTACCTTGATAATCAAAATACCGATTACCACTAACATCATAATGATCATCAGCGCAGGATAGGTTACTGCGCTTTTTATGCTTTTGGAGATAGCCTCGTTACGCTCATAATAGTCTGAAAGGGAATCCATAACTTCTTCCAGCCGTCCGGACTGTTCGCCGATATGTACCATATCCAGCATATATTTTGGGAAAACGCCGGCCGCCTCCAGGCAGGTGGAAAACCCTTCGCCTATCTGGGCGTGCTCCCGGATAATTTTTAATATTTCCTCCCCAAAGGCATTTTGGTTATCATCCTCCATAATGGAAATGCCTTCCTGAACTGAAATCCCCGCTTTTAAAATCAGGGAAATTTGAGAGCAGAAAGCGGACAATTCCGAAGGGGACAAAGGACGGCGGTTATTTTGTTTAGCCATGGGACCACTCCTTTTCACAATCAGGATTAATAAACATAAACTCTTTGATAGTTAGCGGTATTTTCGATAAAGGACATAATTTCAGGGCTGCTATTGGCGTTGGAAGCGAACGTCGGATCCATTAGTTTCCAGGATTGCCCGTCAAAGTAAATAATGCCATTGACCCAGCCCTGCTCGGTGAGATATACGCTTATCCAAGCGTGGTAAGTTCCTCCGGTAACATATCCCACTTCCAAACGAGTAGGAATATTCTGGGTGCGCAGCATAGTAGCCATCAATGCCGCGTAATCAAAACAGATCCCTGTTTTGGAGGACAGCGTACTGTCCGGCGAAGGCAGATAACCGGATTTTACCGTAGCGGCTTTATTATAATCATAGCTTATGTTGGTCACAACATAGTTATAAACGCTTTGCACCACGTCCAAATCAGTAGACGCCCCATTAGCCAGCGCCGCGCCTTGTGCTACCGCGGTGGAATTGGCGTTAAAGTTTACATACTGGCTGGGATAGAGGTAAGGAAGAAAAGCACCGCGCAAAGATACTTCCACATTCTGTGCCAAGGCCAGCGCATATTGGCTGTCATACACATTTTCATAAACATTGATAGAATAAGTTCCATTTCCACCGGTCAATGGAAAATATTCGTAACTGCTGCCCTTGAGATTATATGTATAGGTGGTACCGCCGCTGCGGGTAATCTGCAGTTTTATTTTGCCGACGCTTCCGGTATATTTTACGGCGATATACCCTTCCGAAGTATTAGAAGCGTCAATAGAAGCTTTAGAGTTGGAGTATACGGTAGTCCCTGGGGCGGAAGGGGTCAATACGGTAGTTTGCACCGGGCGCGCCGCTCTGGGAACGGTATTCTCTTTAATTTCCATAGAAGAGACCACGCTAAGCGCCGCCAGAGAAGAGATAGCCTCAATATGGCTGCCTTCAAGGGAAGGGGCCTCTTGTGCCAGAGAACTTTCTTCAGAAGAAATATCTCCAAAGGAGCGCTCTTCCGCCTCGGAAGGTTCCTGGATCAAAGGGGAAGAAGCGGCCTGCGACACAGGGTCCGCTTGAGATATTATATTTTTTTGTTGAGGGGCCGCGCATCCGACCATAAGAATACAGATCGAGGCACAGCAAGCCGCCAACCGCAAAATTATTTTTTTATCAGGGGTCACAGTCCTGTCCTCCTATTCTAACACAACAAAATCTTATTCTGGTAACATTTCTGAATTTGGGGAATTGTCTTGCGGCACAAACTCCATGGGGTTCTCCTCTTTGGAAGAAACCTCAGGCATATGGCTTTCTTCCTGTATGGGAGAAATATCAACCAGCCGAGAAGTGACAATAATCCGATTTAAGGAAGTACCGATAGGATCACAAGAGGTGAGCGTCAGACAGGGATACTCTTTTACACGAATAGGGTCCCAGTTTTCCGCATCGACAATTTCGGTACTTTCATATTCATAAGTATACTGCATACCATCATATTCTAAATACAACAGGTCCCCTGAGACAATGGTATCGATATAGTAAAATTCTTGTCCATAAATATCCCGATGACCTACAATACTGGTATTTCGATTTCCTTCTCCAGGAAGCTGGCCGTAATCATAAAGCCCCACGCCTTTGCTCATAACCTCTTCCGAATTTCCATCAAATACAGGAATGTCCAAATTTAATCGAGGTACGATTAAGGTCATTTCTCCATCTACATACGCCTCCCTCTCCGGGGTAGTGATCAGTTTGCCCACCGGGAAAGCCGGGACGGGCTCTTCCTGCAGGGAAGAAGGAGGGGCAATACTCGAAGAAGGGGGTGCAGACTCCTGGGGCTTGGGTTGCTTTTTCAATGAATTTATATATAATGAATAAAAAACTAGAAATGCGCCCACGATGATTAAAAGAGTACTCGCCAGATTTTTCCTGGTAATTTTAATATGAGGTATTTGCATATATTTCCAGCCTTTCAAGGTAATCCGTCAAAAAAATAGTTACTTCTTTATTATAATAGATATGGAAGAAAAAATCAAAGAAATTAGTGAAATAATCAGCTAATTATAATAATGAAAACTCTTTAAAAAAATAAGAATATTTGATATAATAATTATGTTAGGAGATATGTTAGAGTTGTGAATGTTTTGTCAAAGGAGGTTATAGTGGCAATGATACAGGCAGTAACCACGGATCAAATCCAGGTTAAAATGTTTGGAGGCTTTTCTCTGTCCAGTGAAGGAATCACTATTGACGACAGAGGGAGCCGACAGCGTCAGTTGTGGAATTTGTTGGAATATTTGATTGCCTCCAGGCGCAAGACGGTATCACAGGAGGAGCTTATTTCTGTTCTATGGCCGGACGACAGCGCAGAAAATCCATCTAGTGCGTTAAAAAACTTAGTGTACCGAGCGCGCAATCTTTTGAAAGAGAAAGGGTTTTCTTTTGCCAAAGAAAGCATTGTGATGATTGGCGGAACCTACGCTTGGAATAAGAATTTGGATTGTGTCGTGGATGTGGAAGAATTTGAGCAGTTGATACAAAAGGCCGGCGACCAGACGCTGCCTGAAGAAGAGCGTATCGCACTTTATCTTGAATCGCTTAAATTGTACGAGGGAGATTTCCTGCCTAGTTCCGGCTATGAAGAATGGGTAATTTCCCTGAATAGCTATTACCGTTCCATGTATTTTAAATGTGTGTATGACGCCATTGATCTTTTAATGAAGAAAGAACGGTTTGATGAAATTCGTTCGATTTGCGAAAGAGCGATTATTATTGATCCTTTTGAGGAACGGGCCCATAAATATTTAATCTACTCGTTGATAAAACAGGATAAGCAGGCTGCTGCGCTGGAACATTATAACCGGGTGACAGATCTGTTCTATCGGGAATTGGGAGTAAAACCTTCGGAATCTATGCGCAATCTTTACCGAGAGATTGTAAAAGCGGTCAATAGTGTGGAAACTGACTTGGGCGTAATAAAAGAAGATCTGAGCGAACACAGCATGATCGACGGGGCTTTTTACTGTGACTATGAGGTTTTCAGAAATATGTACCGGATGGAGGCAAGGACCGCCGTTTGCTCCGGACAGAGTATATTTATCGCTTTGTTTACTGTGACGGACCATACAAATCAAGTGCCGGAAACTAAAATTTTGGGAAAGGTGATGGATGTGCTTCTCCAATCTGTCCAGAAAAGTCTGCGAAAAGGAGATGTGGTTTCCCGTTTTAGTTCCACACAGTATGTGTTGATGCTGCCTACTCTTACTTTTGAAAACGGACAGATGGTGCTTTCTCGTATATTAAAGAAATTTTCTGCCGCTTATCACGGCAAGGACATTAAAGTGCATACCACCTTGCAGCCGCTGGATCCCATAGGGTAATGACAAGCTTTCCGCCGCCTGTTTCGCAGGCGGCGGTTTTGTTATATACAAGTTGACATTGAACGTTGCCAGGGTATATACTAAACGCAAGGTATATGGGTTTTATTCTAATCATTCGAGGAGGTAAAATCTATGCGTTTGCAAGGAAAAGTTGCGTTTATTACTGGAGCCGCTTCCGGAATGGGGAGGGCTTGCTCGATCCGTTTTGCCAAGGAAGGGGCAAAGATTATTGCCTGTGATATTAACGATGAGGGCCTTGCCCAGACCGAGAAGCAGGTGAAAGAAGCGGGAGGGGAAATTCTTGCCCTTCATTTGGATGTGACCAAGGAAGAACAGTGGCAGTCTGTCGCCAAGAAAGCCGCTGAAAGATTTGGGAAAATAAATATCCTGTTCAACAGCGCGGGAATACTCATCTCGAAGCCCTTGGTGGAGACGACCTTGGAAGAATGGAACCGGTTGATGGCAATTAATGTTACCGGTACTTTCTTAGGGATGAAGCATATTATTCCTCTTATTGAGAAAAGCTCCAGCAGCAAAGAATTTGGAAGCGTTATCAATGTATCGTCCGACGCGGGACTAATGGGTTATGTAGATTATGTCTTATACGGCGCCAGCAAGGGCGCGGTGCTTATGATGACAAAGGATGTAGCCTGTGAGTATGCCAAAAGAAATGTACGGGTCAACTGTATTAACCCCAGCTTTACCGACACCAATATGGTAAGGGAGCTGACAGAAGGAGAGGACCCCACCAAAGTAGCGGGATATGTCACCCCAATGGGACGGGTGGTCCAGGTGGATGATATCGCCAATTTGGTGGTATTCTTAGCATCGGATGAATCCGCATGTATTAATGGCCTGCCGGTCTCTATTGACGGCGGCGGCGTAAACTTTATGGAATAAGCAGATTAAAAAGCCTGACGGTGTCGCCGTCAGGCTTTTTTTAATCTATTCTCTGCCAAATTCGGATAACACCAGGTCGGGATTTCGCTCCACCGCCCACTTAATATTCCAAATATCCGTAAACAGGAGAAGATAATTGCCTTTAAAATCCTGCACAATTTTCGTATCCGAGCTAAGGTTTAAAGACTTCAGGTCGATCTCCTTGTTTTCAATCCAGCGGATATACTGGAAGGGCAGGGATTCCATGCGAATTTCCACATTGTATTCGTTATTGAGCCGGTATTCCAGTACATCGAACTGCAAAGCGCCAACCACTCCAACAATCACTTCCTCCATGCCCTTGTTTGGCTCCTGGAACATCTGAATAGCGCCTTCCTGAGCGATCTGGGTGGTCCCTTTTACAAACTGTTTGCGCTTTAAAGTATCCTTTTGGCTGACCCGGGCAAAATGTTCGGGAGCAAAGGTAGGGATTCCCTCAAACTGGAATTTCTTGCCTGGAGCGCATAGGGTGTCTCCAATGGAGAAAATTCCAGGATCAAATACGCCAATAATATCGCCGGCATAAGCCTGATCAATAATCTCCCGGTCCTGAGCCATCAGCTGTTGAGGCTGGGAAAGCTTAATCTTTTTTCCGCCGCCCTGGATATGAGTTACTTCCATGCCTTTTTCAAATTTACCAGAACAGATCCGCATAAAAGCGATCCGGTCCCGGTGCGCTTTATTCATATTCGCTTGGATTTTAAACACAAAAGCGGAGAATGCTGGATCAAAAGGATCAATCTCCCCTTGGTCGCTGTGCCGGGGAAGAGGAGAGGTGGTCATCTTCAGAAAGTCCTCCAGGAAGGGCTCTACACCAAAATTGGTAAGGGCAGAGCCAAAAAACACCGGGGATAATTTTCCATGGCGCACTGCATCCATATCAAAATCATAGCTGGCGCCGTCCAGCAGCTCAATGTCATCCACCAGAATTTGCCGTTTATCCTTTCCGATAAGCTGTTCCAGCCGGTCGTCGTTAATATTCAGCTCTACCTTTTCCACTTCCCGCTGACCGCCGTTGGCGGTGAAAGAGATAATCTCCTTTTTATTACGGTCGTATACCCCTTTAAACTCACGGCCGCAGCCGATAGGCCAATTGACAGGATAGGTTTGAATCCCCAGTTCGTTTTCAATCTCTTCCATCAGCTCAAACGGATCCCGGGCCTCCCGGTCCATTTTATTAATAAAGGTAAATATTGGGATATCGCGCAGAAGACAAACTTTAAACAGTTTCCGGGTTTGGTTTTCCACGCCTTTGGAAGCGTCGATTACCATGACGGCGGAATCTGCCGCCATCAATGTGCGATAGGTGTCCTCCGAGAAGTCCTGATGTCCCGGAGTATCCAAAATATTAATACAAAAGCCCTCATAATTAAACTGCATTACGGAAGAGGTAACGGAAATACCTCTTTGCTTTTCGATCTCCATCCAATCGGAAACCGCGTGTTTGGCAGTTTTCTTTCCCTTTACAGAGCCCGCTAACGCGATTGCTCCTCCGTATAGCAGGAATTTTTCGGTCAAAGTAGTTTTACCGGCGTCCGGATGGGAAATAATCGCAAAAGTACGCCGCCGTTCAATTTCATGTTTTAAATCGGACAAAGTTAATTCCTCCACCACTGCTATGCTGCAAATTCAACCTTTAAATTTTACCATTTTCACTAAATATCTGCAACTATATTTTACCCATTGCATAAAAAATAATTTTAAGGCAGCATTCCCAAGGGTAGCCTCCCTGTAAAATCTGAAAAAATTTACCCGCCGACAGGAGTTTATAGAAGAAAAAAGCGTCCGGAGTTTCCGGACGCTTTTTATGATTTAAAGAGAAGCCTCTCCCCTAAGAGGGCAAAATCTGTGATATTCAAGGCCAGTCATTTCTATTCTAGTCCGCGTAATTGTCAAAATATCCTTGAATATAGATAATAGGAGTACCCTTGTCCCCGCTGCCGGAAGTTAAGTCGCACAAGCTCCCGATCAGATCGGTCAGGCGGCGCGGGGTGGTCCCCTGGGTTTCCATAGTACCTTTCAGATTAGCGCTTTTTTTATGGATATATTCTGTCATAGCGTTTTTCAGCTCATCTCCGCAGAGATCTTTAAACTGATTGTCCGCCAAATATTTTAGTTTTAGCTCGTTGGGCATACCTATCAAACCTTCTGTATAGCCCGGACTAACCACTGGGTCGGCAAGCTCCCAGATTTTTCCTACCGGATCTTTAAAAGCGCCGTCGCCGTATACCATGACCTCTACTGTTTTTCCGGTGCGTTCTTTCATCATTTTCTGTACTGTGTATACAAATTTGTCGCAGTCTCTTGGAAACAGTTTTATGGTAGTTTCAGTTGCCTTGTTGGAACCCAAAAGGCCGAAATCCGAATTATAGCCGCTGTTTTCTATGGGCGAGGTTAAAATTTCATCCAGGCCATACACCGTTTGCGCCCCAGCAGCCGTCAGTAAGCGCTTGGACCGCTGACGGGAATGAATATCACAACAAAGCACATGTTTGGTATATTTTAAAATCGTGGTGGCCTGATTGGCGAAAATAATTTCTACCTGTGCGCCTTCCTGCTGGATTAAGGAAGAATAGTATTCCACATAATCCACCCCAGTAAAGGGATGTTTATTTTCTCCAAACAGTTCCCGGTATTGCTTTTCTGTAAGTACGTCTTCCCAGGGATTGATGCCTTTTTCATCCAAAGCGTCAAGATCTACCAAGTGATTTCCCACCTCATCGCTGGGATAGCTTAACATGAGGACGATTTTTTTGGCCCCTCTAGCAATTCCCCGCAGACAGATGGCAAAACGGTTACGGCTTAAAATAGGGAAAATAACGCCAATGGTGTGATCCCCATATTTTGCTTTAATATCAGCGGCAATATCATCCGTAGAAGCATAATTTCCCTGAGCACGGGCAACGACTGCTTCTGTAACGCCGATAATATCCCGGTCGTTTATAGTGAAATTTCCATCGGCGGCCTCCAAAACAGAATTGACGACGATTTCCGCCAAATGATCGCCTTCGCGGATAATTGGGGCGCGGATACCTCTGGATACTGTACCGATTGCTCTTGATGCCATACAATTAAACCTCCATTAAACGGTACGACACAAACCGTTCAGATTGGGTATTTCCGAAGAAATACAATAAATAAATACAGACCATTCTTTATTATACAATAAAATTACACTTGATACAACTATTTGTAACTATAGGAATAAAAAGGAGGATAAATTTCAAGTATTTGGTGACAACTGGCCAAATTTCCGCTATAATGAATTTTATTAGCAACCTGGAGGAGAAATAATGGGATATCTATTGGGCGTCTATGAAAAATCTATGCCAGGAACGTTTACCTTAAAAGAGAAGCTTGCCTGTGCTAAAGCGGCGGGATTTGATTATATGGAGATCAGCATTGATGAAACAGACGAAAAATTAAGCCGCTTAGACTGGGATAATGCTGTCCGGCGGGAGCTGGTCGACGCCATGTGGGAGATAGGATTGCCCATTAAGTCGATGTGTCTGAGCGGACATCGCAAATATCCTTTGGGAAGTTTGGAACAGGATACCGCCCGGCGTTCCCTGGAAATTATGGAGAAAGCGGTGGTTCTTGCAGGTGAACTTGGAGTGAGGGTGATCCAACTGGCGGGATACGACGAATATTACCGTCCGTCTACCGAGAAAACCCGAGAAAACTTTGAGGTTAATCTGAGAAAGTCTGTAGAGATCGCCGCCAAACACGGGGTAATTTTGGCGTTTGAAACGATGGAAACAGAGTTTATGGATACGGTGGGTAAAGCGGAATATTATGTGGAAAAGATAAACTCCCCTTATTTAAAAATTTATCCCGATGTGGGGAATGTAACAAACGCTATGGTAAAATACCATCAGGAGATATTGACAGATTTTGAAAAGGGCAGGGGGAATATCGTTGCCGCCCATTTAAAGGCAACCCGTCCAGGCGTTTACCGGGACATGCTGTTTGGAGAAGGCCATGTGGATTTTCCGCTTATTGCTGGCTGGCTGCGGGAGAACGGCGTGGGGATGTATGTAGCAGAATTTTGGTATAAGCAGGGGCAGGAGCCCCTGGAGTATCTCAAACAGGCCAATGCATTTCTGCGGCAGTATTTATAATGCGGTGAATATATGATAGAATTAAAATTGTGTATAGAAGAGTATCTTCCTTGCTGCGAGCAGGAAGAAAAGGACCGGCTGCAAATGCTTTGGCTGTTAAATGAATATCCGGATACCATTTTTACCCGGGAAAATACGCTGTTTCATTTTGTGGCTTCCGGCTTTATTTTGAATGAGGCACGAAACAAAACGCTTATGGTTTATCACAACCTCTACCAGAGCTGGTCCTGGACCGGCGGTCATGCAGACGGCGAGAAAGATCTTTTGCGCGTAGCGATGCGGGAAGCCAGGGAAGAAACCGGACTGAAATATGTGGCTCCACTGAGCGAAAAAATTGCCTCGCTGGACATATTGGCGGTACAGGGGCACAGGAAAAGAGAAAGCTATGTGGGGGCCCATTTGCACCTTTCGGCAGGATTTGTATTAGCTGCGAGGGAAGATGCCCCCATTTTTATCCACCCGCAGGAAAACAGCGGCGTACAGTGGATACCGCTAAAGGATTTGGAGAAAATGGTCCGGGAGAAATGGATGCTGCCAGTATATAAAAAATTGATACAAAGGGTCGAAAAAATAATATAAAAGTTAAACAAAAATATACGTCACTTCTTGATAAATTAGAATTATTGTAAGAAAAATGAACAAAATTATTGAATAAAATTAGCCAATATGTTGAGATAATAAAAATAAATTCCAAAATTTTATGAATAATTCTAAAACTAGATGGGTTTCTTAAGGCAGGATTGGCGAAAAAATCAATGGATTTTACTCGAAATTTGCAATATACTTTTTGGTACGGGATAATGTTGATTTAAAGTGATACAGTCAAAAATTGGGAGATTGGGAAAGACTGTACGATTTTCTTAAAGTATTATTCCGTACATTGGTTGCAATGTGTAGCCTGTAATTCAAGGAGGAGAAAATAAAATGAAAAAAATCTTGGCTTTAGTATTAGCGACATTGATGATCGCTACTGTTTTCACCGCTTGCGGCGATACAGCGGCTCCGGACGCGGCGGGCGATGCTCCAGCTTCTGAGACTGGCGACGCGCCTGCGGAAGATGAAGCCCCTGCGGATAGCGAACAACCCGCGGCGGAAGGCGATACCATTAAAATTGGCGTTCTTGCCCCGCTTACCGGAGAAGTTTCCGTTTACGGTATCGCTACTTCCAACGGAATTAAAATGGGTGTTGACGAGATCAACGAAAAAGGCGGCATCCTGGGCAAGCAGATTGAATTGATTACTATGGATGAAAAAGGCGATCCTACAGAAGCGGTAAACGCTTATAACAGCTTGGTTGACCAGGGTATAGTAGCGTTGATTGGCGATGTTACGTCTAAACCTTGTCTGGCTGTCGCAGAAGTTGCGTTAGAAGACAATATGCCTATGTTGACTGCTACTGGTACTGCGGAAGACATCACTAAAGTTGGTCCTAATGTGTTCAGAACCTGCTTCATGGATCCGTTCCAGGGCAAAATTATGGCTACTTTCGCGGCTGACAATCTCAAGGCAAAAAAAGTTGCGGTTATGTTCGACAACGGCTCCGACTACTCCAAAGGCTTAGCTGACAGCTTTAAAGCGCAGGCGGAAGAAAAAGGTATGGAAGTTACCGCGTTTGAAGGCTATGCCACTGCAGATATTGACTTCACTACCTTATTGAATAAAATTATCGCTACCTCTCCAGATGCGATCTTCGTACCGGATTACTATGGCGATGTTTCTTTGGTCTTAGATCAGGCTCGTACCGCCGGCTATACTGGCGCTATGCTGGGCGGCGACGGCTGGGACGGTGTTCTTACTACCCTGCCGGAAGACAAGCTTTCCGCTGCGAACAACGGTTATTTCTCTAACCACTATTCTGCAGCTGATACAGTAGCAGCGGACTTCCTGAGCAAATATCAGGAACTGTTCGGACTGGAAGGCAATGCTTTTGCTGCGTTGGGTTATGACTCTGCTTATATTATGGCGCAGGCCATTGAAGCTGCTGGTTCTACCGACAGCCAGGCGATTATTGACGCTCTTGCGGCGGTTGAATTTGACGGCGTTACCGGACATATCACCTTCGATGAAAACGGCGACCCGATCAAGAGTGTTGCGGTTACCAAATTTGTAGACGGCAAAGCGGAACTGGACAGCAAAATTACAGCTTAATCTCCCCGTCTCAGTTCGATAGAACATTCGTATTGGGGCAGAGCGTATATCGCTCTGCCCTTTTAGGGATTTTTCAGGGCGTGGAAAAATTATTGCGGCAAAAGGGGTCAGGGATATAGTAAGTATCAACCAGGCAGAAGCTGATAGTTAATATATCCTTCTTTTGTGCAAAGAAAGGCTAGGAAAACATGGAATTATTTATTAAACAGGTAATTACTGGTATCCAAGTTGGCAGCGTTTACGCGCTGGTTGCGTTAGGCTACACAATGGTATACGGAATCGTAAAACTCATTAACTTCGCCCATGGTGATTTTATCATGGTAGGAGGTTATATGGCTGTCTTTTCGATACCGCTATTAATGAATGCCGGACTTCCTGCGTGGCTATGTATCCTGGCGGCGGTGGCCGTTTGTACTATTATCGGTATCGCCACCGAAAAGATCGCCTATAAGCCTTTGCGCGGGGCCCCCAGCCTTTCTGTTTTGATTACGGCCATCGCTATGAGCTTGTTTTTAGAAAATTTGGCCCTGATTTTATTTAGTTCTTCTCCCCGCCCGGTAAACAATATTTTTAATATGCCGCCGGTTACTATTGGAAATATTCAGTTTTCTGGCGTGACGGTAATTACCATTGTATTTTCTGTGATAATTATGATAGGGCTTCAAATATTTATCAAAAGTACCCGTATGGGCAAGGCTATGCGGGCTGTCTCCGAAGACGGACAGGCAGCAATTTTGATGGGAATTAGCACCAATCGGACAATTTCCTTAACTTTTGCTATTGGCTCCGGTCTTGCAGGTGTGGCGGCAGTAATGTATTGTTCCGCTTATCCTCAGGTGCAGCCTTATATGGGATCCATGTTGGGGCTTAAAGCGTTTATTGCTGCAGTATTGGGTGGTATCGGCAATATTCCAGGGGCTATGCTGGGCGGTATTATCATCGGCCTTGTGGAAAGTATGACCAAGGGGTATATTTCTACTCAGCTGGCGGATGCGGTAGTATTTGGAATTTTGATTTTAGTTTTGCTGGTGAAACCTACTGGTATCCTTGGCAAGAACGTGGGCGAGAAAGTGTAGGGGATAATATTGAAAAATAAAAAAGAAATAATCAAGTCTTATCTCATCAACTTTATCGCTATCGCGTTGATGTTTGTTATTTTGATGATAGCGACGGACGCCGGTCTGATTAATCGTTATGTCCGGGGTATTTTGATGACAATTTTTATTAATATTATTCTTGCGATCTCCTTGAACCTGACCACTGGCTTTTTGGGGCAGATCGCTTTGGGGCATGCTGGGTTTATGTCCATCGGAGCTTATTCTGCCGCTCTGTTTGTAAAATATGCCCAGGATACCATGGGAATTACTCTTCTGCAGGAAAACGGTCTCACTTCTGCAGGGTTAGGATTTTTTCTGCTGTCGCTGCTTATCGGCGGAGGTATCGCCGCTGTATTCGGTTTGATTGTAGGCATTCCGGCCCTTCGGCTGAAGGGGGACTATCTGGCGATTATTACCTTAGGATTTGGAGAAATTATTCGCTCCCTGATTGAATACTTTCCATTTACCGGCGGAGCTCAAGGGCTGAAAAAGATCCCCAAATTGGCGTCTTCGTTAAATGTAGTCTATATTATTATGATTGTATGCGTGGTGATTATGTTTGCGTTTGTTCGTTCCCGTCACGGGCGGGCGATCACCGCGATCCGGGAGGACGATATCGCTTCGGAAGCTTCTGGTATTCCCAATACCCATTATAAGGTAATGGCATTCACTATCGCCGCGTTTTTCGCAGGAGTTGCAGGGGGGATTTATGCGCAGTATCTGGGCGTATTAGGCGCCTCCAGCTTTGGTTTTATGAAATCCATTGATATCCTGGTAATGGTGGTTTTGGGCGGTATGGGTTCCTTAACCGGCTCTATTCTTTCGGCTGTCGGACTTACTGCCCTTCCGGAAATGCTGCGGTCGTTTTCTGATTACCGTATGTTGATCTATTCGGTAGTGCTGATTATCGTAATGATCTTTAAACCTTCCGGACTTCTTGGCACCTATGAATTTTCCCTTACCCGGCTGATTGATAGAATTGTTCATCCGGGGAAACATAAAAAGGCCTCAACCATGAAGAAAGAAGGTGCCGAAATTGAGTAATATTGATACCACGCCTGTTTTAAAAACAGAACATCTCGGCATTACTTTCGGGGGACTGAAAGCGGTAGAGGATTTTAATATTTCCATTGCTCCCAATGAGCTGGTTGGCCTGATTGGACCTAACGGTGCGGGAAAGACCACTGTTTTTAATCTTCTTACCGGCGTTTATCAGCCTACGGAAGGCCGTATAGAGCTGGATGGCCAAGAGATGAAGGATAAAAAACCCCATCAGATGGCTAAAGCGGGAATTGCCCGGACTTTTCAGAATATTCGGTTATTTAAGAATCTGACAGTACTGGGAAATGTAAAAGTGGCGTTTAATCAGAATATGAAGTATGGTATTTTCCAGGCAATACTTCGCACCGGCGGCTACTGGAGGGAAGAAGAGGAAATTGACCAAAAGGCGCGGGAACTGTTGTCGGTTTTCAATATGCAGGATGCGGCAGATAAGATTGCCTGTAATCTTCCTTATGGTCAGCAAAGAAAACTGGAGATTGCCCGGGCGTTAGCTACGAATCCGAAGATTTTGCTTTTAGATGAGCCGGCGGCGGGAATGAATCCCACGGAAACGGCAGAACTGATGGAAGCCATTCGTATTATCCGGGATAAGTTTAATATCGCTATTTTGCTGATCGAACATGATATGAGCCTGGTTATGAGCATCTGTGAGCGAATCGTGGTAATCGATTATGGCATGATTATCGCGAAAGGCACTCCAAAAGAGGTAGCAAATAATCCGAAGGTTATAGGAGCATATCTTGGAGAATAGGAGGGCAGACCGATGCTGAAGGTAACTAATTTAAATGTGTCCTATGGAGCGATCCATGCGATTCATAATGTCAGCTTAGAGGTGCATCAGGGAGAAATTGTATCTCTGATTGGCGCCAATGGCGCAGGAAAAACGACGATCCTTCACACCATCACCGGACTGAAAAAGGCTACATCCGGAGAGGTGTTTTTGGAAGGGACAAACCTGCTTACTACTGATCCGGCGAAGATTGTCACCCTTGGGATGGCTCATGTACCGGAAGGACGACGGATTTTTTCTCAAATGACAGTAAAAGAAAACTTGGAAATAGGGGCGTTTATCCGTGGGGATAACGAGCAGATTGCTCAGGATATTGAGCAAGTATACTCCCATTTTCCGCGGCTGAAAGAGCGGTATAAACAAGCGGCGGGAACCCTCTCTGGTGGCGAGCAGCAGATGCTGGCTATTGGCCGGGCCATGATGTCCAAGCCCCAAATTATGCTGATGGATGAGCCGTCTATGGGGCTTTCTCCTCTGCTGGTAAAAGAAATTTTTCATATTATTCAGGAACTTAACCACAACGGCATGACTATCCTGCTAGTGGAGCAGAACGCAAAAATGGCTCTTTCTATCGCTAACCGGGCGTATGTGCTGGAAACCGGTAATGTGGTAATGGAAGGAAACGCCCAGGATATGTTGGCGGATGACAAAGTGAAAAAAGCGTATTTGGGACTTTAAAGAAAAAATAGGGGAGATGTGCGTGGCACGTCTCCTTTGTTTGTTATTGTCTCATGGAAAGAATAAAGGGAGTGAGGATAAATGACGCAGGTAAAAACAAATGCTATGCGGATGTTGGAAAAAGAAAAAATTTCCTATGAAGTTTATTATTATGATGCCGGAGATGGAAAAATTGACGGCATTAGTGCAGCGAAAAAAATCGGGAAAGATATCACACGGGTATATAAAACGCTGGTTACCCGGGGGAACAGCGGGGAATTTTATGTTTTTGTCATCCCGGTGGCCAAAGAGTTGAATTTAAAAAAAGCGGCAAAAGCGGTAGGGGAAAAATCCGTAGAGATGCTCCATGTCAACGAGATTAACAAAATTACCGGATATATCCGGGGCGGATGTTCCCCGGTAGGAATGAAAAAACTGTTTGCTACTGTGTTTTCTCAGGATGCACAGGAGTTAGAGAAAATAATTGTCAGCGGGGGGAAAATTGGATGCCAGATAGAGCTGGCGCCCAACGATTTATTGACAGCGGTACAGGGAAGATATGCACAAATTACGTTGGAGTAAAAGGAGATTATTATGAGCGATTGGGTAAAAGAGACGATTTTTTATCATATTTACCCGCTGGGATTTTGTGGCGCGCCGCAGGAAAATAGTCAGGGGGATACGATATGTCGGATCGATAAGGTGTTAAGCTGGCTTCCCCATTTAAAAAATCTGGGAGTGAACGCGATCTATTTCGGGCCGGTATTTGAATCGGTAGAACATGGCTACGATACCGTCGACTATTATAAAATCGACCGTCGGCTTGGAACAAATGAAGATTTTAAGCGCGTATGCGACGTTCTCCATGAAAACGGTATCCGTATTGTACTGGATGGGGTATTTAATCATGTAGGCCGAAAATTTTGGGCTTTTGAAGAAGTACGTAAATACGGACAGAGCTCGCCTTATTGCGATTGGTTTGCCAATTTGAACTTTGGAAGCGGGAACCCTATGGGGGACCCTTTCTGGTACGAAAGCTGGCAAGGGCATTTTAATCTGGTGAAGTTAAATCTAAAAAACTCCCAAGTGGTAGAACATTTGCTGGGGGCGGTAGGTGCTTGGATAGAAGAGTTCAAAATCGACGGCTTGCGTCTGGATGCGGCGGATTGTGTAGATCCGGAATTTTTTAAATGTTTGCGCACGTTTGCCAAAGGTAAAAAAGATGATTTTTGGCTGATGGGAGAAGTGATCCATGGGGACTACAACCAATGGGCCAATCCAGAGATGCTGGATTCCGTCACCAACTACGAATGTGCTAAAGGGCTGTATTCCTCTCACAACGATTACAATTATTTTGAGATTGCCTATTCTTTGAACCGGCAGTTTGGCAGCGGCGGAATATACCGTAATATTTATACCTATAATTTTGTGGATAACCATGATGTCAACCGGCTTGCAAGTATGTTAAAAACCCCGGAGCATATTTATAACACTTACACACTGCTTTATACTATTCCGGGAGTTCCTTCCCTTTATTACGGAAGTGAGTGGGGGATTAAGGGGGTAAAACAAGGCGGGTCGGACGCCCCTCTGCGGCCTTGCCTGGAGTTAGGTGGCATCCCGGACGCCAATTACCGTCTGCTGGAGCATCTGTCCCGGCTGGGAGAAATTCGCCGGGATTATCCCGCCTTGAAATATGGGGAATATGAGCAGATACTGGTTAAGAACCGCCAGCTGGTATTTAAGCGGTATGACGGCACTCAGACAGTATATGTGGCTCTTAATTTAGACAATGGAGAAGAGCGGGTAGAGTTTAAAGTGACGGGGGAAGAAAAACTATATGATACTCTTCATCCGGAGGATGTGTTTGCTCCAAACAATGGGCTAATCAGTATGGCCATCCCCGGCTATAGCGCCAGAATATTGGTGCAGGCAACGGCGCCAAAAGCGCAGAAAAGTGTACAACCAGAAAAGAGGGAGCTGCGTCTGGGGAGATACCGCCATTTTAAGGGAAAAGAATATGAGGTGCTGGGGATTGCCCGGCACAGCGAAACCTTAGAAGAATTGGTGGTATACAGGCAGCTTTACGGAGAAAAAGAGCTATGGATACGGCCGGTAGAAATGTTTTTGGAAGATGTGGAGTTTGAGGGCAAAAGGACGCCCAGATTTTTATATTTAGGGCAGTGAAGAAAACCAGGATAAATTTTATCCTGGTTTTTTTATTTTTGCTCTTGACATTCTCAGAAGGAAGTGATAATATATTTACAGAAATAATAATAGTAACAATTACTATTATTTAAATCAAATCCACCAGTAAGGATTAGTGATGCGTTTTGAAATACTCTAAACAGCGCGAGATGATCCAGGACACGGTGATGGCACATCCGATACATCCAACGGCCGACGATGTTTACAGCCTGGTTCGGGCCAAAAATCCGACGATTAGCCTGGGGACCGTTTACCGCAATCTCAATCTGTTGGCGGAAAATGGTATTCTCACAAAATTGACAATGCCGGGAGGAAGCGACCGGTTTGATGGCAGACTCGATGAACATTATCATATGCTGTGTACTCACTGCGGGAAGGTATATGATGTAGAGCTTGATATTTTCCGTGATTTTGACAGGCAGATCAGGGCGAAAACGGGATTTTGTGTAAGCCGCCATCAGCTTCTGATTGAAGGAATTTGTAAAGAATGCAGTAAAGAAAAATAATTTTATTAAATAAAAGAAAGAGGTAGATATCTATGAAAAGTTTAAAAGGGACCAAAACAGAAGCCAACTTAATGACCGCATTTGCTGGGGAATCCCAGGCAAGAAACAAATATACCTTCTACGCTTCCAAAGCGAAAAAAGAAGGTTATGTCCAGATTTCCAATCTGTTCCTGGAAACTGCTGCTAATGAAAAAGAGCATGCAGAACTTTGGTTTAAACTTCTCCATGACGGCATGCCTGATACTGCTGCGAATCTGAAGGACGCTGCAGAAGGCGAAAATTACGAATGGACCGATATGTATGCTGGATTCGCGAAAGAAGCGAAAGAAGAAGGCTTTGATAAAATTGCTTTCCTGTTTGAAGAAGTAGCGAAAATTGAAAAAGAACACGAAGAAAGATACCGCAAACTTCTGGCCAATGTAGAAGGCGGTTTGGTATTCTCCAGAGACGGCGACATGATCTGGCAGTGTTCCAACTGCGGACATATTGTCATCGGTAAAAATGCTCCGCAAGTCTGCCCGGTCTGCGAACATCCTCAGGCATACTTCCAGTTGCTTGCCAGAAACTACTAATTTTCATAGTTTTCTTTTTAAAAAGCCCCCGGTCGGCATCCGTCGACCGGGGGTTTTTTCAAGGTAATACTTTAATTTTTCATCAGTTTTATTAAAACTTCCTGGGCAGCCGCGGCGTCCGCTCGGCCTTTGGTAGCTTTCATCACGCCTCCTACCAAGGATTTTACCGCTTTCTCTTTACCGGAAAGATAGTCAGACACCGCCGCTGGATTTTCATCGATTATCTTCTGGCAAACCTCCTGCAGAGCGCTTTCCTCCAACCCGGCAAGGTCTTCCTCGGAAATCAATTCCTCTGCTTTTCCGCCTGTATCCAACATGGAGTCTAAAACGGTTTTGGCCAGGTTCATTCTTATTTTTCCACTGTCCAGAAGCATCAACAGCTCATGAAAGTTTTCTGGGGAAACTTTAATATCAAAGTTTTCCTTGTCGCTGTCCGAAGGCAGGCGAGAGAAAATCTGGCCTAGGATCAAGTTAACGGCAAACTTGGGATTGGCAATACCGTCTACCGCCCGATCAAAAAATTGCGCCACTCTGCGGTATTTCGTAAGCAAGACCGCGTCTTTGGGAGAAAGGGCATACACTTCTATATACCGGGAAAGCTTTGCGTCGGGCAGTTCCGGTAAGAGACCCTCCAGGCGCGACACCTCCTGCTGGCTGGTGATGATTGTCACCAGATCCGGCTCCCGAAAATACCGGTAGTCATGGGCGTCCTCTTTGCTTCGCATACTTTCGGTTATCCCTTGGGATTCATCGAAGCGGCGAGTTTCCTGAATTATTTTTTCACCATTTTCCACCAGATCTACCTGCCGCTCAAACTCATACCTGATGGCCTTTTCCATAAAGGTAAAAGAGTTCATGTTTTTAATTTCTGTACGGGTACCCAAAGTTTCGCTTCCTTGGGGACGCACAGAAATATTCACATCACATCGCAAAGAACCTTCCTGCATTTTACAATCGGAGATTCCAATGTATTTCATGATCAGTTGAAGCTTTTCCACATATTCCCGGACTTCGTCTACACTGCGTATATCCGGCTCGGTAACGATTTCAATCAGCGGGACTCCCGCCCGGTTATAATCCACATAAGTGTCTCCCCGCTCATGGACCAACTTACCTGCGTCTTCTTCAATGTGGATACGAGTAATGCGTATGGTTCTGCCGTTGGAAAGGGTGATATATCCCCCATAGCACAGAGGTTTGTCGTATTGAGAAACCTGATACGCTTTAGAAAGATCAGGATAGACATAATTTTTTCGGTCCATTTTTGAAATAGAGTTGATTTTGCAGTTGGTGGCGAGTCCCGCTAAAATGGCATAATCCACCGCGGTTTTGTTCAGTTTGGGCAAGGTGCCTGGCAGACCGATGCAAATAGGACAGCAGTGGGTATTGGGTTCACTGCCGAACTGTGTGGTACAGCCGCAGAAAATTTTTGTTTTAGTGGAAAGCTCCACATGGGTTTCCAGACCGGCAACCATTTCATATTTCATAACCGCACCCCCATCGGAACCTGTTTTAAAGTTTCTGTTTTGGTTTCCTGCTCAAAGCAGTAGGCGGCGTTTAAAATAGTTTCTTCGCAGAAGGTATCTCCAATTAACTGCATACCAATAGGCAACCCACTGCCGTCAAATCCGCAGGGAATGGAAATCGCAGGCAGGCCGGCGATATTTACCGGTACGGTGCAGATATCGGTTAGATAGGTTTCCACTTGATCCTGAGAAGAAAAGCCTTCCTTAAAAGCGGTCATAGGGACAGTTGGGGATAAAATAACGTCGCATTGTGCAAAAGCATTTTTAAATGCCTGAATGATAGAACCCCGCAGGTTTTGTGCTTTTTTATAATAAGCATCGTAATACCCGGAACTAAGCACATAGTTCCCCAGCAAAATCCTGCGTTTCACTTCCGCACCAAACCCTTCGCTTCTAGTTTTACAGATCATTTCATGAATCCCATTATAGTGTTGGGTTTTATATCCGTACCGGATGCCGTCATACCGTCCCAGATTGGAGGAGGCTTCCGCGCAGGCGAGGATATAATATACAGGCAGAGCGTATTTCAGCACAGGCAGATCGAAATAGACCATTTGGACGCCTAAACTTTCATATACTTTAAGCGCTTGCTGCAAAGCAAAGGATACCTCTTTTCGCACACCGTCAAAGTATTCCCGGGGAACCCCTATTTTTTTACCTTTCAGGCTCTGGCCCAGATTGCCGGATACAGGCGCTTTTTTTCCTTGAGAGGTGCTGTCCATAGGATCATATTGGGCGATAGCGTCATAGACCAGCGCTGCGTCTTCTACACAGGAGGCGATTGGCCCGATTTGATCCAAGCTGGATGCGTAGGCAATCAATCCGTAACGGGATACTGTACCATAGGTAGGTTTCATTCCTACGATGCCGCAGAAACTGGCCGGCTGGCGGATAGAACCGCCGGTATCCGAACCAAGCCCGTACACCGCTAGATTGCCGGCAACCGCAGCGGCGGCTCCTCCGGAACTGCCGCCGGCTACATGAGAGATATTGTGTGGATTTTTTGCTCCGCCAAAACAGGAAGTTTCACAGGAAGACCCCATTGCAAATTCATCCATATTGGTTTTTCCAAGAAGTACAGCATTTTGCTTTTGAAGGATCTGCCAAACGGTAGCGTCATAGATGGGGATATACCCCTTTAAAATATTGGAACAACAGGTGGTTTCAATATCTTTCGTGGAAATATTGTCTTTGAGAGTCATGGGAATGCCCTCTAAAGGAAGAAGCTCCTCGCCTCTGGCAAGCTTTTCATCCACCTTTTTGGCGGCGGACAGAGCAGTTTCGGGAGTTGCTTTTATATAAGCGTTAATATGGCTGTTTTCTCTTTGTACCGCGTCCAAATATGCCTGGGTCAGCTCTTTGCAGGAAAACTCTTTAGATAAGAGCATGGAATGTAATTTTTTTATACTCATTTTGAAACTAACCTCTTTTTTTGACGGGGAAATAGCCATTTTCTCCGCCGTCCACATTTTTTAAGATCAGCTCCCTCTCATAAGAGGGAACCACCGCATCTTCACGGAATACATTTGAAAGATGATTGATATTGTCAAACTCCTGCGTATCGCTGCCGGCAGTATTGATGGTATCGGCGAAAGCGATGATATTAGCCATATCTTCCGTAAGCTGATCCAGTTCTTCCTGTGGTACATATAGCTTGGAAAGCAGTGCGATCTCCATAATTTCATCCCGTGTAACCATGAAAATTCCCTCCTTTTTATTATCGTAGCTTTATATGGTCCTCACGCAGCTGTTGTTCGCTCACTGGGCAGGGAGCGTTCATCATAACATCCTGTGCATTGCTGTTCATAGGGAACGCAATAACCTCCCGGATGTTTTCCTCATCCGTTAAGAGCATTACCATGCGGTCAATCCCAGGAGCCATTCCCGCATGAGGCGGTGCGCCGAATTGAAATGCCTGATACAAAGCTCCAAATTTGTTTTTTAATTCCTCCTGTGTATAACCCGCAATTTCGAACGCTTTTATCATAGTTTCGAGGTCGTGGTTTCTTACCGCGCCGGAGGAAAGCTCCACACCGTTACAGACAATATCGTACTGATAAGCCAGCACCTCCAACGGGTCCTTACCGCTGAGAGCTTCCAGGCCGCCTTGGGGCATGGAAAAAGGGTTGTGGGTAAAAATAAGCTCTCCGCTGTTCTCTTCAATTTCATACATAGGGAAATCCACAATAAAACACATGCGATAAGCGTCCTTTTCCAAAAGATCCAAGCGGCGGGCCAGTTCCGTACGGATATGGCCGGCAAACTTTGCCGCCTGTGTTTTATTGTCGGCGATAAAATACAGCACACAGCCGGGTTTTAGTCCTGCGCGGCGGGCCAGCTCAATACGATCTTCCGGAGTAAGAAATTTATCAATAGGGCCGTTGTATTTCATCTGTTCATCTACTTTAATGTATCCCAGGCCTTTCATACCTATAGCGGTGGCATAATCAAACATGCTTTCAAAAAAGCTTTTAGGCTGGCAGGCACAGTCGGGAACATTAATCGCCCGGACGGTCTTTTTGCGAAAAGGGGCAAAATCGCTTTCCACGAACATATCGCTGATATCAATGATCGTCAGCGGATTGCGAAGATCCGGCTTGTCTGTACCGTATTTTTCCATGGCTTCTTCATAGGTAATCCGAGGAAAAGGGGCTTCGGATACGGTTCGGTCGGAAAACTTTTTGAAAGTTTCTGATAGCACCTGTTCCGCTACCTGGAAAACATCCTCCTGGGTAGCGAAGGCCATTTCAAAATCCAGCTGATAAAATTCTCCAGGGGAACGGTCCGCCCTGGCGTCTTCATCACGAAAACAAGGCGCAATCTGAAAGTACCTGTCAAATCCGCCCACCATAAGCAGCTGCTTAAACTGCTGGGGCGCCTGGGGCAGCGCGTAAAATTTTCCCTGGTGTTTTCTGCTGGGAATCAGGTAGTCTCTTGCTCCCTCGGGGGAGGACGCGGTCAAGATAGGGGTTTGAATTTCTAAAAAGCCAAGATCAGCCATCTTGTTGCGTAAAAAGCGGATAATCTGAGAGCGCTTCACAATATTATCGTGTACTTTTTTGTTTCTTAAATCCAGGTAACGATATTTCAGCCGGACCTCTTCCTTGGTTTGGGGGGAGGAAGAAACCTCAAAAGGCAAAGGGGAGGTTACCTTTCCTAGTACAGCAATTTCCTCCACCCGAATTTCAATAGTACCGGTGGAGATTTTAGGATTAATTGTTTCCTCATCCCGGAGAACTACCTTGCCATAAGCAGAAATAACGCACTCTTTAGAAATACCGTCCAGCATAGTGTCATCTTTGAGCACTAACTGAACGGTACCATATTGATCTCTTATATCGATAAACAGCACGCCGCCATGATCACGGATGGTATCCACCCAGCCTGCTACACGTGCCATTTTCCCAATTTCTTTTTCACTTAGTTCACCACAAGTATGGGAACGATACTTATTTACTGATAACATAAAAACACAACCCTTCACACGTATTATAGAAAGTAGACGGCAGACATAAAGCCGCACAGTCAACTATCAAATATTCACACGTCTTTGGGCAAATATCTGAGATCAGTAATTAGTATTTTATTTGTACAAAATTATATCATGGTTTTTGTAACAATTCAATAAGAAGTTGTCTGTTATTTTCCATAAAATACAAAAAGAGATTAGACCTTTTTTTGTCTAATCTCTTTTGTTTTTTATTCAGAAACTTCGTCCAGCGCAAACTTGTGAGATACCGGAATTTTTTCATCATAACAGGAGAATGTTTCCTGGATATGATTTTTGGACAGCTTTGGCGTGATCAGGCTAACCAGCGGTACAATCAACAAAGATACGATCATAGACAGCGCGCCTGCAGAAGTGGGTGCAGTAAATGGGGAAAGAAGATTGACCACATTGATGCCAATACCAGTAATAAAGCTGGCCCAAACACCCAATTTGGTAGTGCCCTTCCAAAACAGCCCGTAGATAAACGGTCCTAAAAAAGATCCTGCCAAAGCGCCCCAGGAGAGGGACATCAGGGAAGTAATCAGATTATTGGGATTGAGAGCGATGAGCACAGAAAGCACTATAAAAAATCCACACAGCACTTTGATCATTGCTACCTGGGTTTTGGCTTTCATATCCTTTATCCAAATACCCTTGATAAAGTCCAGGGTAAAGGTAGAGCTAGACGCGATGACCAAAGAGGATAGAGTAGACATAGAAGCGGAAAGCACCAAGATCATAACTACGCCGATCAAAATATCCGGCAGGCAATCCCCCAGCATCTGTGGAACAATGGAATCAAATATCACCTTTCCATCTTGGCCGGGCGTATAATACAGCCGCCCAAACGCCCCCATAAAATAGGACCCTCCGGCAATCACCAAAGCGAATAGGGTAGAAATGATCGTTCCCGTATAAATAGCTTTTTCATTTTTGATTGTATAGAATTTATGTACCATTTGAGGAAGTCCCCAGGTACCAAGGCTGGTGAGAATGACAACTCCCAGAAGCCCCATAGGATCAGGACCAAAAAAGGAAGTGAGCGCCCCGTTCATCTCCGGGACAGCCTCCACCGGCACTTGGGAAAGCTGCTCCAAAGCCCTGGAAAAACCGCCTTGACCGTTTAATACAGTGAGCACTACCATCACAATGCCGCCCAGCATAATAAATCCCTGGAATAAGTCGTTTAAAGCGGCGGCCATATAACCGCCCACCACAACATAGATGCCCGTAAGGAGCGCAATTCCGATAACACAGTATACAAAATCGATTCCGAAGGCCATAGAAAATAACCCGGACAATCCTTTATATACGGAAGCGGAATATGGCACTAAAAAGATAAAGATAATGACAGAAGAAACTGTTTTCAGCCAAGAACAATCATAGCGTTTGGCGAAGAAATCCGGCATAGTAGCGGATTCGAAATGCTTTGTCATAATCCGGGTGCGCCGTCCCATAACCACCCAGGCTAATAAGCTTCCAATTAATGCGTTGCCAATGCCGATCCAGGTGGCCGCCACTCCGAAGTTCCAGCCAAACTGACCTGCGTAGCCTACAAACACGACAGAAGAAAAATAGGAAGTCCCATAAGCGAACGCAGTCACCCAGGGCCCTACATTTCTGCCGCCCAATACAAAGTCCCCCACATTAGAAGCATTTTTACGGCAATATAGGCCGATGGCTACCGTCACCGCAAAAAAGATCACAATCATCAAAATTTTCTCAAACACAATCATCAAACCCCTTACTATTATTGTTGCTCATGGAAAGGTTTCTGCAATCACTCCGCCTATTTATAAAACTTGGAGAGGAAGGAAACCAGCGCGCTATCCCTGGTAAAGGTGCAGAAGCACCTTTCTTCTGGCTCCATGGATATAAAAAACGTCCTCTGAATTTCTTCAGAGGACGGACGATATTCCGTGTTACCACCTCAATTTATCCAATGCCTTACGGCAGAGGACCTCGTCGAGTACATGTGAAAAACACAGATACTCCAGCGATATAACGGTCGCGCCCGATGCAGCCTACTGGGAACGCGCAGTTCTGTTGGGTACACAGCTCTCAAAATGTATTCGGGCTTCTCCAGCTCTGCGCCTCTCATCATCCGGCAGCTTTCTGTAGAGGGGTTGTAAGCCTTACTTGTTTTTGGTCAACGCTTTTAGCCATTGGTGATATTTTAACAGGTAAAATCGCTAAAGTCAAGGGGGTTTTGAAATTTATTTTGCGTAAGCGTTATAATATCGCTCCACTACGTCCCAGTTGACGATTTGCATCCAGCTTTCAAGATAGTCGGCCCGTTTGTTTTTATATTTTAAGTAATAGGCGTGCTCCCATACGTCCACCCCCAGAATAGGATACAGGTTCATGGGCAATGTGGTATCCTGGTTGGCGGTGGGCAGGACTTTCAGCCGCCCCTGGGGATCACATACCAGCCAAGCGTAGCCGGAACCAAATTGTCCGAGAGCGGTCTGTATGAAAATATCCTGAAATGCTTCCAAGGAGCCGAAGGTCCGCTCCAAGGCGCTGCGGGTTCGGGGACAGGGGGAAGAAGAGCCGCCAGGACGCATCATGGTAAAGTACAGCTGATGATTTAACACGCCCCCCGCATTGTTGCGTACCTTGGATAATTCCTTAGGCGGCAGGTTTAAAGGATAAACCAACAGCTGCTGCAATGTAAGGCCCTGGTATTGTACATAGCCTTCCAAAGCAGCGTTAAGATTTTCCACATAAGCGCGCAGGTGACGGTCGTGATGAAGCATCATTGTTTGGCTATCAATCCAAGGTTCCAGCGCGTCGTAATTATAAGGCAGAGGTTCCAGCTGAAATTTATAATGCTCATACATATTCTAAACGCATCCTTTCTGTTTTTACTAAATTGTATTCCGCAACGGCTTGTACTCTGAACCGGAAAAAAGTAAAACAAAAGGAAGGCTGCGGGACAAACAAACATAACTGTCCCATTTTAGGAATAGAATGTATAGGATGAAAAATTTTACGGATATGAAGGAGTGAAACCTGTGCCTGAAAAACCCCATGGGATGCTATCCTATTCAATTAAGGGCTTGACCCCTTCGCAGGTAGAAAGTTCCCGCCGCAGCCACGGCGAAAATTATATTACCAAGAAAAAACGAAACGGATTTTTCCATCAGTTTTTAGCAAGTTTTGGAGATCCGATTATTAAGGTTTTGCTGTGCGCTTTGGCGATCAATGTAATTTTTCTGTTTCGAAATTTTGACTGGTACGAATCGGTAGGAATTGCCATTGCTATTTTTCTGGCAACCTTTGTGTCTACCCTGTCAGAATATGGAAGCGAATCCGCCTTTATAAAATTGCAGGAGGACGCAGAAAAAATTCATTGCCGGGTGAAGAGGGCCGCCGGCATTGTATCACTTCCGGTAGGGGAGATTGTAGTAGGAGATATTGTACTTTTACAGTCGGGGGAAAAGGTTCCTGCCGACGGTATTTTAATTTCCGGGGAATTGATGGTGGATCAGTCCGCCTTAAATGGAGAAAGCAAAGAAGCTATTAAAATTCCCTCCCTGCAGGAAGCTCCCTTGCAGGACCTGATGGCAAAAAATCAATTATTCTGTGGAAGCGTAGTTTGTTCCGGGGACGGCGCCATGGTGGTACGCAGAGTAGGGGACCATACCTTTTATGGGAATATGGCCCAGGAAATGCAGGAAGAAACCCGGGAAAGCCCCTTGAAAAAACGTCTGGCAGAGCTTGCAGACACTATCAGTAAAATGGGATATATGGCGGCGGCCCTGGTAGCAGCGGCAGATTTATTTAATGCGCTTGTCATTGATAATGGTTTTGTGCTCAGCGAAATCCTCTCAGAGATCCAATGTCTGCCTCTGCTGATAGAGGATATTCTTCATGCAGCTACTCTAGCGATTACCGTGGTAGTGGTAGCGGTACCGGAAGGACTTCCCATGATGATTACCGTAGTACTTTCCTCCAATATGTTTCGTATGCTTAAGGACAATGTGCTGGTGCGTAAATTGGTAGGGATTGAAACCTCCGGAAATATCAATATTCTTTTTACTGATAAAACCGGAACCTTGACCAAAGGCAAATTAGAAGTTATCCGATTTATTACAGGAAGCGGGAAAGAATTTAAACGGGCGAGCGATTTTAGGCATTGTCGGGAATTGTACCGGTGGATGCAGTTAAGCGGTTTTTATAATACTGCCAGCGTAGTTTCACAGGGCTGCGCATTGGGAGGCAATGCCACCGATCGGGCGTTGATGGACTATATGCTTCCCGGCGCGCCGCCAAAATACACAAAACTGGAGATGCTTGCTTTCTCCAGCGAAGCGAAATTTTCCGCTGTACATATCAAAGGGGAACAAGATCTTTATCTGGTAAAAGGAGCTCCGGAAAAAATCCTTTCCGGCTGCAAAGGATATTACGACGAAAAAGGAAGAGTACAGTCTTTCACAGGGAAAGCTCTCCTTAATGAAAAATGGAAGGATATGACAAAAAATGCAGTTCGGGTATTGGCTATTGCATCCGCTCCAGGACCTGTCAAAACTGCTGCGGACTTAACAGGGATGACCTTCATTGGACTGGTGGGAATACGGGACGAAATACGCCCTCAGGTGAAAAAATCCGTGACTCAGGCCCAGCAGGCAGGGGTACAGGTGGTTATGATCACCGGGGACAATCGGGAAACAGCGGTAGCAATTGCTCGAGAAAGCGGGATTTTGCCATCCTCCAGTCCCGGGGATGCGGTAATTACCAGCAATGAAATGGCCTCGATGAGCGATGGGGAGCTCAAACAAATACTTCCACGGCTTCGGGTGGTAGCCAGGGCGCTTCCCACGGATAAAAGCAGGCTGGTGCGCTTGGCGCAGGAATTGAATATGGTCACCGGTATGACTGGGGATGGGATCAACGATGCCCCGGCCTTAAAAAAAGCGGATGTGGGATTTGCTATGGGCAGCGGGACGGAAGTTGCCAAGGAGGCGGGAGATATTGTGATTTTAGATAATAACTTTGCCTCTATTGCAAAAGCGATTTTGTATGGAAGGACTATTTTTAAAAGTATCCGAAAATTTATTGTCTTTCAGCTGACTATGAATCTGTGCGCCGTGGGGGTGTCTATTATCGGTCCGTTTATTGGGATAGACACACCGGTAACAGTAATACAGATGCTATGGATTAATATTATTATGGATACCTTAGCAGGTCTTGCTTTCGCGGGGGAACCTCCTCTGAAGGAATATATGAAGGAAAAACCAAAGAGAAGGGAAGAACCGGTGCTCAACAGCACCATGATCCACCAGATTGTGTGGATGGGACTATTCACTATCGTCATGTGCGTACTGTTTTTAAAATTGGAATGGGTAAAAGAATATTTCCGGTATCAAGAGGACAGCATTTATTTTATGACAGCGTTTTTTGCCCTATTTATTTTCTCCGGGGTATTTAATAGTTTTAACGCTCGGACGCATCGGTTAAATTTATTTGCCCATTTGTGGAAAAACTGGTCGTTTATTGTGATTATGGCGGCGGTTTCCGCAGTACAGATACTGCTGATCTATTTTGGAGGGAGCTTATTCCGTACTGCCAGTTTGACCAGAGCGGAACTGCATGTTGTACTAATGATCGCGTTTTTGGTGATTCCGGCGGACCTGATAAGAAAGCTTGTCCTGCGCTTTCAGGGAAAACAGGGAGAAATTTAAAGAAAAGGGTATCCATGAAATAGGCGGCAAAAGGAAGAAACAAAGAAAAAGCAGAACAGTCTAGCGAACCGCTAGACTGTTCTGCTTTTTTGTGACATAACGTCCTATATATCATCGCTCTGATTTGTCTCCAAATAAAGCTTCAAAAAATATAGTTGTAGCGCTGGGATAATTACGTAAAATTCAAGGTCCTATGAAAATTACAAACTTACTATGTAAGGACGGGAGTCTAGTCCCTTCCTTACAGGGTTAATACCCATGCGTTATGCATGTTTTGAAAAATCTTTGGTATGACCCTGCCGCTATTACTATGTGAAATTTTCATCGGGTTATACATTGGTTTACATAGGCGGTCTGCTGGTAAATCCAGCCACAAACTGCTGCATTTCCTCCTTAGAGGAGATTTGATGGGTTTTGTGGATGATCTCCTGCTGCTGGCGGGGGGATAGAGAAGAGAAATACTCCATCGCCGGTAGATTTTCCGCCAGTGCCATTCCCAGTCCCATAGGAATTTCGGGGCCATTGGCATAATTTTTCATAAAATCACCTCGTATTTAGTATTTCTTGGACGGAAATAAAAATACAAAAAAATAGAGAGCCTTTTTAAAGGCCCCCGCAAAGATATAAAATCAAAAACAATTAAAAGGTAAGATCAGTTAATGTATGAATAACACTAGGAGAAGAAAAACTGCGTTTTGTAAATTTAAAGCCATGACCAGTAACAAGGCAGACGACGCTGGATCCGGCGGGAATAACATTTTCATGGAAAAGCTTTTCAACCGCTCCTACGGATACCGCCCCGGTAGGCTCGCTATACAGGCCGATCAATTGCTCTACCGCGTCGGTAGATTTTTTGATTTCCTCTTCTGTCAGAGATACCATCGCGCCGCTGCACAAGTCGATGACTTTTAAAGTGGTCTCTCCATCCTTGGTATAACCGTCCAATGGATCGGCGATACCGCCGGCAATGGTATGTATGGGCTCCTGCCAGGCCAAAACAGGGGAACCGTCGGTAAAAGCCCGTACAATTGGCATACACTGCTGGGCCTGGACCCCTATCATTTTAGGAAGTTTGGTGATCAGCCCCATAGCCAGCAGCTCTTCAAATCCCTTGAACGTGCCTGCCAGCAGCGGACCGGTCCCAATGGGGACGGTAATATAATCAGGGACATTCCCCTTCAACTGGTAAAAAATTTCATAGGCCACTGTTTTATTGGCCTCCACAGTATATGGATTAACATAAGTGGAGGTACAGTTGGGAAAATCATATTCCACAGCGCACTTCATAGACATGTCATAAGCGTCGCTGAAAGTGCCGTCTACAGCAAAAACTTTCGCGCCATACGACTGAGCTTGGACGATTTTACCCGGATCGGTACTTTTGGGAATAAACACAATACATTGGATGCCAGCCCTTGCCGCATAAGACGCCACCGCCGCCGATGCGTTTCCGGAAGAGGCCACTACCACCGCTTTATGGCCCAGCTCCTTGGCCATAGAAACCGCCATGGTGGAAGGCCGGTCTTTAAAAGACCCGCTGGGATTGAGCATTTCCGCCTTTAAATACAGATCGATAGGCAGTTCCCATGTCTGAGAAATTCGGTCCGCCCGCAGAATAGGGGTATCCCCCTCTCCTAAAGAGACGATATTTTTTGTATCCTTCAAGGGAAGCATACGATGAAACTTCCAAAGTCCATAAAAATCACTATCCGGATGCAGGATATGTTCTGGGTTTAGTAAGTTCGCCTGATCATATTCTACCTCCAGCAGTCCGCCGCATTTGGGACAGGCATACATCATTTTCAGATCATATTGGGCCTGACAGTCACGGCACCGAAGATGGGTAGCGAACATAAAAAGGTCCCCCCTGAAATATTATTCTTCCTTTAATTCAGCGATCAATTCGATTTCTACCGGAATATTTCCAGGAAGGACGTTTACACCGATAGCGGATCTAGCGGGTAAACCGGCCTCCTCGCCGAAAATCTCACAAAGCAGGGAAGAAGCGCCATTGGCCACGGCCGGCTGATCACAGAAATCATCTGTGCTGTTAACAAAGGCGAGCATCTTTACAAACCGTTTAATTTTGTTTAAATCACCGATATCTCTATGTATATTAGCAAGAATATTCAAAATTACCTGCCGGGAAATTTCCTGTCCCTGTTCGATATTAAACTCCTGGCCCAGTTTTCCTTCATAGCGGGGAAGCCCCTCGTTATTAGGCCCCATTCCAGAACCATACAGCAAATTATCCCGAAATTCCATAATAGGGGTATAAATCCCCTGTGCGGGAATAGGGGAGGGAAGTTTTAAATCCAATTGTCTCAGTCTTTCATAAATATCCATGGGAAGCCTCCTGTTTGTTAATAAAATAAAAATTAAAAAATAAAATATCCGTCGGCGGAAAGCGCAAGCAAAATTTTTATGCGTTTTCCGTACCGCTATTTGCACTGGTATCGGATTTGCGAAGGATATCCAAATAATTGTAAAGAGTAAATTTGGAAATTCCCAAAACCTCGCAGACCTTTTCACTGGATTTGGTAATTAAGAAAGCGCCTTTTTTATCCAAGATATTGACCACGGCCATTTTATCCGCGCGGTTCATATCTTCAAAGGCTTTTCCAACCTCCAGCTGGGCTTCTTCAATAAAATGTTCCAACAGCTCGTTTACATTGCTGGCGAACACTTCGTGAGCCGCTTGGTCGTTTTCCCCCCAGGAATACTGATTCATATCATTAAGATATTTTTCGAACTTTACCGTTTCGGTAATATCCGAGTTGATGCACAAGGAGGCGATGGCGTTGCCTTCCTTATTATGAAAATAAATACTGGAGGAACGCAGAATTTTTCCGTCCTTGGTATGGGTGATGTAATTAAATTTGTCTCCATTCTTAACCGTGCCCCGGATTACTTCCAGGCCAAGGTTACTTCCGCAATCTCCAATATTCCTTCCTGTGATATGCCCGTTTCTAATATCCTCAATCGTATGGTCATAGGGCTTTGTCAAATCGTGAAGGACGATTTCGCAGTTCTTACCAAACTGCAGCTCTAAAAGAGTAAGGAGTTTTTCAAATTCATCTTTTGTAAAAACGATGTTGTCCATCTTTTCACCTCATTGTAGAAAATCTTACTTTATGTTTGATATTGTATCAAAAAAAATCTTACCTGTAAAGTAGAAAATCAAAAAAATTTTTATAAAAATAGGGATAAAAAATTGATAAATTCGAAAAATTACCCCAAAATCCCCAAAAAATCAAAAAAATACATTGAAAAAGAAAAGAATTTTCGTTTGAAATTGGGGTATGTTAACATATTATTAATTAAATTTTGTTTTATTTAACAGTTTACATCTAAAAAATAATGTGATATAATCACAGCAAATCAAAAAATATTTTTGGGCCACAATTAAGATAGGATGGAGAGATCTAACGATGTTTTTTCAACACCTAGTTAACGCATTAAGTGTAGGAAGCGTGTACGCGCTTCTGGCTATCGGCTACAATATGGTATACGGTATCCTGGAAAAGCTCAACTTCGCGCATGGCGATGTGTATGCGGTGGGCTGCTTTGTTACCTATACTCTTATGTTGTGGCAAATTCATCCGGTGCTGGCGATTCTTGCGGGGATGCTAGTAGGCTTTGTCCTCAACCTGATTGTAGAGCGGTTCGCTTACCGGCCGGTAAGAAACGCGGGGCGTATCGTTCCTACCATTTCGGCGGTAGGTATCGCCTATATTATGAGAAACTTTATTCAGGCAATCTGGGGAGCGGAAACCTATCCGTTCAGTTTGGGATTTGAATTAAAATCCATCAACATAGGGGGCGTGGTGATCGGTACCCTGCAGCTGTATATTTTGGCGATCGCAATTATTTTAATGGTTCTGATCAGCATGGCGCTCAAATACACCAAATGGGGACAATCCATTATTTGTATTTCCCAAAGCATTCCCACGGCCGCTTTGATGGGGATCCCGGTCAATAAGGTAATCGCTATGGTTTATGGCATAGGCGCCGCCTTGGGCGTAATTGGCGGCATCCTGTTCTGCTCCTATTATCAGTTCATTTTTATGGGGATCGGATTTTCCTACGGTACGATGAAAGCGTGGATGGCGGCGATCTGGGGCGGTATCGGAAGCTTGAAAGGCTCCATCATCGGCGCGATGGTGCTGGGACTGTCTGAAATTTTTGTGTCCGCTTATGTATCATCGGCATATAAAGACGTATTTGTATGGCTCATCTTTATCGTGTTCATTTTAATCAGACCGAAGGGAATGTTCCCTGCCGAAATTGCTGAGAAGATATAGGAGGGTACATTGTGAAAATTCAGAAGAATTATGTAAATATCATTAAAGTGATATTTGCTGTCGCGGTGCTGTTAATCCCATTTTATATTACCAATACATACGCTTTGAAAATTATATGCAATGTAATGCTTTATTCCATCATTGCACTGTCGGTCAACCTCATTGTGGGCTTCTGCGGTCAGCTGGACTTTGGGCGCGCCGCATTTGCGGGGCTGGGGGCTTATTTTTCCGCAGTAACCTTTAATAGGCTGGGGCTTCCGTTTATCGTATGCTTTTTAGGCGGAGCGATTTTTGCAGCGCTGATCGGATGCTTGTTAGGAATTTTGTGCAGATATACTTCCTTTGACTATCTTACATTAATCACCATTGGATTCAGTGAAATCTGCCGGAAATTCTTTATTAACTGGCGCCCGATCACCAATGGAGCGTTTGGACTTTCTACCAAACGTCCAAGCTTTTTTGGAGTTACTTTGGCTTCCCACCAATCCATGTTTTATTTCTCCCTGATTCTTTTAATCCTTTGTTATATTGTTATTCGCAGAATTACCCGTTCCAAAGTGGGACGAGCGTTTAAAGCGATCCGGGATGACAGTATCGCAGCCTCTTACGCAGGCATCGATGTTCCCAACTACAAAGTGCTCTGCTTTGTAATAGGCTCTTTTTTTACCGGCCTGGCGGGGGCGGCGATGGTTCATTATACTATGTTTACGGCGCCCACCAACTATACGCTGGATGAATCGATTATTATGCTTCAAATGGCGATTCTAGGCGGACTTGGCAGCCTGCCTGGTTCGATTGTAGGCGCGGCGATCCTGATTATCGCTCCGGAAATCTCCCGTTCCTTCTACAATTACCGCCTGCTCTTTATGGGAATTATGATGGTGGTATTGATGCTGTTCGCCCCTAAGGGAATTATGGGTGACGGCGGTCTGAAAGATCAGCTGGTAGCTTTTGTGAAAAAGAATTGGAGCAAAAGAGCCAGAAAGGGGGAACATGCAGGTGTCTGAGAAAAAAGAACTTTTAAAAGTATCAAATATTACTAAACAGTTCGGCGGGTTGAAAGCGGTCAACGACGTAAGTTTCACCATGTATGAAGGGGAAATTTTAGGAATTATCGGTCCCAACGGCGCAGGAAAAACCACCTTCTTTAACGTGATTTCCGGATTTGACAGTCCTACCCAGGGGAAAGTTATCTTCTGCGGAACAGATATGACAGGAAAGAATATCACCCAATACTGCCTGAAGGGGATGGCGCGGACCTTCCAGAATATTCGTGTATTCAATGAGATGAGCGTTCTTGATAACATCATGGTAGGAATGCACAATGTTATTAAAACGAATATCTGGAATATCAGCATGAACACGAAAAAAGAAAAACAAGAGGAAGCGCAGGCGGTGAAAAACGCCCATGAAATCCTCCAGTATTTGGGAATCGACGAGTTTGCCCAGGAATCCGCCGGAAATCTTTCCTATGGTTACCAAAGGAAGGTGGAAATCGGCCGGGCACTGGCCAGCAATCCGAAACTGATTTTGTTGGATGAACCCAGCGCCGGCATGAACGACAGCGAGACCATTGAATTGATGGGACTGATCCGAGGGATTATGAAGCGGGGAGTCAATATTATCGTAATCGAGCATAACATGCAGTTTATGATGAACCTGTGCGACCGGATTGCAGTGCTTAATTTCGGAACCCTGTTGACAGTAGATACCCCGGAGAAGGTAAAAAATAATGAAGAGGTAATCCAGGCTTATCTTGGCAGGGAAGAAGAGGAGGAAGACCATGCTTCTTGAAGTTAACAATTTAACGGTAAAATATGGAGAAATCTCCGCGTTAAAAGGTATTTCCCTCAATGTCAAGGAAGGAGAGCTTACCACTTTAATCGGCGCTAACGGCGCGGGGAAAACTACCCTGTTAAAAACAATTTCCGGTCTGCTTCACCCGGTAAGCGGAAATATTATTTTTAATGGAAAAGATATTACCAATACGCCTACGGACGCGATTGTCCGGCTGGGAATTTCCCAATGCCCGGAAGGGAGAAAGGTATTTCCCCGGCAAACAATCTATGAAAATTTAAAGGCGGGGGCATTTGTCCGTAAGGATAATGAAGTAGAAAAAGATATAGAGAATTTTTTTGAACGTTTTCCAAGGCTGAAAGAACGCAGAAATCAAAAATCCGGGTCCCTCTCCGGCGGCGAGCAGCAGATGCTGGTTATCTGCCGGGCGCTGATGGCCCGTCCCAAACTGCTTTTGCTGGATGAGCCGTCTATGGGGCTGGCTCCGATTGTGGTAAGCGAGGTGTTCGATATTATTAAAGAACTCCGGGATTCTGGAATGACGATTCTTCTCATAGAGCAAAATGCAAAGCAGGCGCTGAAGATTGCGGACACCGGCTATATTATTGAAGTGGGTAATATTGTGGCAGGAGATACGGCTGCCGAGCTCCTCAAGAGCGAAAGCGTCAAAAAGGCTTACCTGGGAGGCTGATCCCGTTTTAAGGATGTCAAAAATAAAAGGAATTAAAGATATCCGCTTTAGGATATTTTTAATACATAAGGGCAGAACCCTTATGAAATAAATGTAAATATTAATTTGGAGGTTTGTCATGAAAAGATTACTTGCGCTATTTTTATCCGTACTTATGGTTCTTTCACTGGCCGCATGTTCTCAGCCTGCGGAGAATGGCTCCGACGCACAGGCTCCGGCCTCTGACGCAGCTCCTGCCGAAGATGGGCAAGCGCCTGCTCAGGACAGCGGCGACCCGATCCGCTTTGCGGTTGTGGGAGCAATGACCGGTGATTCTGCGAATACCGGTATTCAGCAGGAATGGGGCGTTAAACTGGCGGTTCAAGAAATCAATGACGCAGGCGGAATCAATGGAAGAATGCTGGAATACGAAGTATTCGATGATCAGCTGATCCCAAACCAGGCGGTTATCTGCGCAGAAAAAATAGTTGCGGATGGCAATTTTGATTTCGTAGTTTCTCCGATCTCCTCCGGTTGTACCCTGGCTTCTAATCCGATGTTTGAAAGCGCGGGTCTGCCTGTAATTTCCGCAACCAATACTGCGGACCATCTTACCGAGCAAGGGTTTAAAAACTTCTTGAGAATTTGTCCTACCGCTGGTGCAAACTTGGTTCAGCTGGTAGAATTGGCAGTAGATACTTATGGCGTCAAAGCTCCGGCGATTTTCTATACTACCGCGGAAGTAGATACCAGCAGCTTTGAAACCTGCGTAGAACTGCTTAAGGAAAAAGGGATAGAAGTAGTAGCCAGCGCCGCCGTTGAAGCGGAAACTGAAAAAGACTACAATTCCCATATCGCCAACTTCAAAGATGCGGGCGCGGATGCGATCTTCTGCTTCTCTGAGTATGCCCCTTCCGCATTATTTGTAAAACAGCAGTATGCTCTTGGCTATGATGTTCAGCAGTTCTCTTTAAGCGGTACCTGCAATCCTCAGTTTATTGAAATTGCCGGGAAAGAAGCTTCCGAAGGCTTTATTACCATGTCTGCATTTGATGCTACCAATCCCCGGGAACAGGTCCAAGAATTCGTAAAGAAATATCAGGAACTCTCCGACATTGTTCCTGGCGAATGGGGCGCGGGCGGATATGACACCGTATATGTAGCGGCGGAAGCGTTCAAAGCGGGCGCAACCAAAGAAAACATGATTGAATGGCTTCGGGAAAACTGCAATTACCAGGGCGTAACCGGGATGATCTCTTTTGACGAAAAAGGCGATAACCCGTCTGCCAAAGCTCTGATTCTTCAGGTAAAAGACGGTCAGTATACCGTAGTGGAATAATTTTCACAGAATTAAAATAAAACGGGGGATGAGCCTTTAGGCTCATCTCCCGTTTTTCATTTGGAAACCGTTTTTTCTCTCGAGACTTTTTCAAAAACAGAAAAGGCAGGCGTTAATACTGTTCAATCATCCGCTGTTTGCGCAGGGCGTTACGCTTTTCGCCCGCTTCCCATTCTGCTTTTTCTTCCTCTGTTTCTAAAATGATCCCAGGGACCTTGGTGGGACGCTCTGTATCGTCTAAAGCTACCAGCACAAGATATGCTCGGTTTACTAACCTTTTTTCCCCGGAAAGAGATTCCACAAAGGTGTCCACCCGCACCTCCATAGAGGTATTGCCTACATAGGTAATTCTTCCCACTAAAAGCATGGTATTATTTACATAGGCCGCTTCTTTAAAATGCAGGTTGTCAATAGATACTGTAGTGACGTTTCGATTGCTGTGACGGCGTGCCACCACCCCGGCCACAATATCAATCCATTGGACCAACTGGCCTCCAAAAAGGCGTTTAAATCCATTAATTTGGGCAGGCATAATAATTTGCACCTGTTCCGTTTTGGAATCGGAAACACGTTTCGGCTGAAGTTCCATAAACTAAACGCCTCCTAAAAACAAATATTATATTTATTATACCATGGGAACCTCAATGGGAAAACAGTAAATGACACCAACATTTCTATCACAGTACAAACAAAACTAGTCACTTTCTTTAAAATGCTCTGCTATCTGCATTAGTTCCCCTAATGTAGAAACTTCGATTCCTGATTCGATAATTCGTGTTTTTACCATGGGAGGAAGGGTATGGAAATAATCCTTCAAATCCGTATTGTTTTCGTAATAGTTAATTGCCATATGATCACCTCACCACTTAGTTTTCGCAAAACAGGAAGAAAAGATACATGAGAGCCTAGCGGAAGAAAATAAAAAACGGACAGATGATACCTTAAAATAAAAGCGTTCCGGAATAACCATTCCGGAACGCTTTTCTGGGGAAATATATATGGTTGGATCATAGAGAGTGGGATAACGATTAATAAACTCAGACAGAAATTCCCATAAATCCAAGGATTGGTCTTAGCAGCCAGCTATAGAACAGTCCCATGGAAACACAGTCTACGTCAGTCATGGTATAAGCGGCCAGGGAAGGCAGGCCTTCGATAACGATCTGGCCCAGGTACGGAGCAACCAACGCAGGCAAAAGAGAAATAAACAGGCCGTGTACGATACTGGCGATAATAGTACCACGGCGGCCGCCGGTAGCGTTAGCAAAGATAGCGGCAGTACCACCGGCGAAGAAGTTACTCATAATACCAGGGATAACCATAGGAAGACCAAATAAAGGCCATAAGAACATGCCGATTACTGTACCGATGGTGGTAAATACGAAACCATATACAATGGCATTAGGGGCATAGGTGAACAATACCGGGCAGTCCAACGCCGGACGAGCACCTGGTACGATCTTCTGAGCAATACCAGCAAATGCTGGAACCAACTCGGCGATCAGCAGACGAACACCGGTGAGAAGGATAAACAAACCTACGCAGAAGGTAATGCCCTGTAAAAGTGCGTATACAATATAGTTTTTATTTCCGGCGGCTTCAGCACATACTTCCGGGCCGGCCAGGATAGCCACAAGAATATACAAAGGAACCATTACAGAACCAACAGCAAGATATGTATCCTGAAGGAAGGACAGCTTAGTGCTGATCTTGGTGTCTTCCGTAGATTTGGACGGATCTCCAGTCAGTTTGGAAACCCAGGCGGAAAGCACGTAACCCAACGTACAGAAATGTCCCAGAGCGATATCGTCGCTGCCTGTGATTTTACGAACAAATGGCTGAGCCATTGCTGGGAAGATGATACAGCAGATACCGCCCAGGATGGCGCCGATAATAACCGCGGCGGTGTGGCCTAATCCGCACAGGCCCACGCCGAACAAAATGCTGATCATCGCCATATAAATAGGAGCCTCGCCGTTGAGGAATACATATTTGAACTTAGTAAACCGGGCAATCAGAATATTTACAACAAAGATGCCAGCGTATACTAGGGCGATATCGCGCCCGATAGTGGCCTCTTGCATCGCCACCGCCAATACGGCTTCGATCGATGCAACCGCGCCGTCTATGCCAAGGCCGGCGGCGAACCACACGCTGAAGTTTTCCAGGGAGCCAACAATTACGCCGGCGCCGGAAGAAAGGATCATAAATCCCATCATGGTTTTAAAGGTTCCGCTAATACACTCACTGGCGGATTTCCGTTGCAGAAGCAGGCCGATCAAGGCGACCAGGCCGAGTATCATCGATGCATTGATCAGTATGTTGTCGATGATAAAATTCAAAATACCCATAAAGCTCTCTCCTTGTCTGTTATTTCATTGTTATTTGCCGTTGGTTATTCCACACCTACTCTCCAAAACAACCCCAGTATTATAACCAGCCGTTTTCCTTCAAAAGCGGCTCGAGTTTCGTACGGATTTCATCCTTGCTCACCAAGGATTTAAGATAGATTTTGTTGGGAAAATCCTTGAATTTGTCAAAATGAGGCTGGAAATTAATCCCTGCGATCAGGATATCCGCCTGCTTGGAGGAAGCCGACAGCATATCGCTGTGATCAATATGGGCTTTTACCCCCAAATCTTTTAAAACGGACTCCACTGTCATCTGGCAAATCAGGCTGCTTCCGCATCCATTCCCACACACCATTAGGATACTAAGCACTAGAACACACCATCCTTTCATTTATTACGATTAAAAGGTAATCAAAATAAATAATATGCAATATTTTGATAAAATATGCAAGTTTTAGTTCGCTAATTCAACAATAAACAGCGAGATATTGCACCAAAACTGTTGATTTCATTGTAATCATAATATAGATTTAATGATTTGTCAATAATTTATTGGCAAAAAATTAAAAAACAGAGCTAATTGCAACAAAAAATATGATAATTTGTAACATATGTCTAAGTTTTTCTTTTAATTTTTGCAAATTAGTAAAAATATTTCAAAAATTGCAGAGATTTACTGCAAGATATTGCAATTCGTCGCAAAATGAGTTATACTATCACTGTAGTTTCATGGGGACCAAATAAAATGGAGAAAAGAGCGTGACGCCTATGCTGTTAAAAGAGATTGTAGAAAAAAACAGATTTTCCTTTTATGACAGTGCCGAGGACTGGAGGGACGCTGTCGTAAAAAGCTGTGAACCTCTGGTAAGAACTGGATGCGCCACTCAGGAATATACCCAAAAGGTAATCGAGTGTGTGGAGGAACTGGGCCCTTATATAGTAATTATACCGGGTCTTGCCATTCCTCATTCCACAAAAGGTTCACCGGGCGTTTCTCAAAACGCCATCGCTTTTGCGAAATTTGAGCACCCCGTGTCTTTTGAGCCGGGAAATCCTGAAAAGGACGCCTCTTTGTTTTTTGCTCTTGCGGCGGTAGACGAGGATGAACACGTTAAAAATATGCGTCAGCTCTTTAAAATACTTTCCGACGAGGAACTTCTTGAAAAATTGATGCAGGTCAAATCTCCTCAGGAGCTTGTGACACTGGATGAACTTTATTTAAAGTAGTATGTCCCGCCCTTTGTGATCTTATTGATATTAAAAAAGTAGAATAAATCAGTAATTAAGTGGAGGAATGTAACATGATCGATACCAGCGCATCCATTTTTTGGAGAGAAATCTTCCAGCAGCCCACTGCAGTAAGAGATTGTCTGAAAGCCAACAGAGAGATATTTCAAGAGATTGCGGCGGAGGTAAAGCGGCGCGGGATTAAGACGGTAGTTTTTGTTGGGCGCGGTTCCAGCGACCATGCCAATCTGGTAGGTCGTTATCTGTTTGAGACACGCTGCGGCATGATCGGAAGTATTTGTGCTCCCAGCGTTGTTACTGCCTACAAAAGCGACATTGACTATTCCAATGTCCTTATGATCGCCGTCTCCCAGTCGGGAGGCGCACAGGACATCTATCAAGTGATGAAGCAGTGCGACGAGCAAGGCGGCCTGTGCGTGTCTGTTACCAATGTAGAAGGCTCCTTGATGACTCAGGCGGGGAAATACAAAATCAATAACCACTGCGGCCCGGAAATGAGCATTACCGCCGGCAAGTCGTATCTTACTCAGGTAACTATCGTCACAGCGCTGGCCGCTTACATATCCCAGGATCCGGAACTGCTGCAGGTGCTGGATGAACTGGAAGAAATTGTAGAAACCTCTTTGAAAGTGCTGGAACCTCAGGTAAGGGACGTAGTGCGTTTTTACCGCAATACCGAGCATATGATTCTCAGCGGACGCGGCCTGATGGATGCTTTGGCAAACGAGGTGGAACTAAAAATTCAGGAAACCAGTTATTTGGACGCCAGATGTTATGGTTCAGCCGACTACCGTCACGGACCCATTGCCACCGCTATGCGTTTTGTACCTTATATGTTCTTTATTGCGGATGAAAAAACTAATTATTGTGCCATTGACCTTCTCAAACGTTTGAAAGAGGAGACCCATATTTGGTGTACGGTAGTCTCTAATAAGCCGGAGATCGCTCAAATGGGAGATACCTCGGTTGTGCTGCCGGAAAATTGTGATGGTATCCGCGGGGTATTTGCAGGGGCGATAGTTGGTCAGATGTTCTCCTGCCTGTGTTCTTTAAGCCGTGGGTTCAACCCGGATTCTCCCAAGGGAGTCAGCAAAAAAACAGTAACTGTTTAGACGAATTCTCTGAAAGGATGGAATAGGATGGACACCAGAGAACTCTCCATGAAGAAATATATCTTTGAAACTCCGGATACCGTGCGGCGCAATCTTGCCGAAAGTCAACAGCTTACTCAGCCTATGGTAGATTTGTTTTTAAAAAGAGAGTACCGCTCTATCTGGCTGGTAGCCTGCGGCTCCAGTTGCAATGCCGCCCACTGCGCACGGTACTATATGCAGACACTTTTAGGCGTACCGGTAAAAGTGGTTACTCCTTTTACCTTTAATCATTATGAGCACGACGCCACCGACAAGGACTTTGTAGTTTGTATCTCCCAAAGCGGATGCAGCACCAATACCATAGAATCCCTGCGTCTGTGCAAACGGCTGGGCATCCAGGCCATCGGTCTTACCGGCAATCTTCACAGCGATTTTGAAAAAGAAGCGGATGTTGTAGTTGACTTTGGGCTGTACGGGGAAAAACTGGATTTTGTAACAAAAGGTGTCGTGACCCAGGCCGCTTTCTTAATGTTGTTTGCGCTGCATGCCGCGGCCCAAAAGGGGAGCGTCAGCCAGGAGACGGTAAAGCAGCAGAAAGAGGAAATGGGCAGGGCAGTAGAAAATTATGAATATATCATCAACCATTTCCAGGAATATTTTGAGAAAAATAAAAAGGCCCTCCTATCGATGGAAAAGGTATATCTCATCGGAGCGGGCGCAAACTATGGAACCGCTTTGGAAGGGGCGGTAAAAATTGGAGAAACTGTGCATATACTCGCAGTAGGGTACGAGGTGGACGAGGCGATTCATGGTCCGCAGATCCAGCTGACTCCCAATTATAATTTTGTGTTTATCGATCCAGGGGATGAAACCTCCGCCAGGATTGAGCAATCCTATCATGCGGCAAAAGCTATCACCGATCGGGTATTTATTTTGACAGACAATCCCAATATCCAGGGGGATGAGGTCATGAGGGTACCTGTTCGTATTGAAGAGATGATTTCTCCTTTGTATACTCTCGCGTTTGTACAAATGATGGCATACACGGTTTCAGAAACCAATTCCACCTGGAAACAGCACCCGCTTATGAAGGAATATAAAGCGATCCTGTATGGAAAATCGGATAATTATCAGGCGTATGATTGCACCTGATAGCTATACACACGGATGAGCAGAATAATATTAGGAGGTAAAGTATGACAAACACGGAACAAAAGGCACTGAAAAAGTTTTCAGCGCAGCTTAGAATCGATCAGCTGGAGATGTTTAAACAACGGGGGATGGGGCATATCGGGGGTTGTCTGTCCGTAACAGAATTGATCTCCGTACTATATGGAAAACAGATGAAGTTTGATCCTAAAAATCCCAGTTGGGAAGGCAGAGACTATTTGGTAATGTCCAAAGCTCATGCTGCGCCTACCGTATGCGCGGCGCTGGCGGAAAAAGGCTTTTTTGATAAAAAGCTTTTACTTACGATGGATGACATTGGAACCCATATCCCTTCTCACGTGGATCGGCTGTTGACCCCTGGTGTGGACATGACCGGCGGCTCTTTGGGACAGGGCTGTTCTGTAGCGGCAGGGATCGCCTTTGGGCTTCGTCACATGGGCCGTGACGACCAGTACGTCTATGTATGTATTGGCGACGGTGAGCTTAATGAAGGCCAGAACTGGGAAGCCTTCCAGTTTTTAGCCCACTACAAACTGAATAATTGTATCGTATTTATTGATAACAACAAACGCCAGCACGACGGCTATTGTACGGAAGTGTTAAATCCATTCAGCTATGAGGATAAGATGAGAGCTTTCGGCTTCTGGACTATCACAGTGGACGGCGGAGATGAAGAAGCGATTGACGACGCGATTAATTTAGCCAAAAAAGTGAAAGATCAGGCGGTATGTATTGTCCTTGATACGATCAAAGGCCAGGGTGTGAAATACTATGAGGATATGCCTGACAATCACGCGCCTAAAGTCTTTGAAGAAGGAAAAGCGGTAATTGACGCGGCTATCGCCGAGCTGAAGAAGATTACGGAGGGGGAATAAGATTATGATGTTAAAGGAAAGAAGCAAAGAATTAGGCGGGGAATTAAGGGACGCCTATGGCGCGGCGCTGAGCGATCTTCTTAAAACCAATAAGAAAATTATGATCTTAGATGCTGATTTGGGAGGAGCTTCCTTCTTTATCCGCTTTAAGAAAACCCATCCGGAGCATTTTATCGACGTGGGTATTTGTGAGGCCAATATGTTCGGAGTAGCAGCGGGCCTGTCTTTGGCAGGATATACCCCCTTTGTACACACTATGGCGGCTTTCGTTACCCGCCGGGCGCTGGATCAGCTCTATCTCTCGTGTGCTTATTCCAAAAATACCGTTAATATTTACGCTTCTGACCCAGGCTTCTGCTCTGGTTTTGACGGCGGATCCCACAGCGCTTTTGAGGATTTGGCCATTATGCGGGCAATTCCTAACGCTATTGTATGCGATCCCTGCGATCAGGTACAGTTGGACTGGATGGTACGTACGGTTGCCGGAATCAACGATGGAGCGGTGCATTACATCCGCGCTTACCGTAAGGGAGTGCGCCAGGTATACGAAACCGGTTCCCAATTCCAGTTGGGCAAAGGCCAGGTGTTGATGGAGGGAACAGACGTACTGCTGGTAGCCAGCGGATATTTGATGAGCGACGCTCTGGACGCCGCAGAATCCCTGCGGGAAAAAGGCGTATCTGTAGAAGTAATCGACCCGGTTACCATTAAGCCTTTTGATGAAGAAATTATCGCTGAGCATGCCAAGGGCAAAAAACTGGTTTGTACTTTTGAAAACCACAGCGTAATTAATGGAATAGGCTCTGCCGTAGCGGATGTCCTGGCGAAAAACGGAATTGGCGTACCTCTGCTGAAGGTTGGTATCCAGGATACATTTGGCCAGGTTGGCATTATTGATCTGTTGAAAAAAGAGTTTAAACTGACAGCACAAGATCTTGAAAATAACATCTTGCAAGCGCTTGAAAAATAAACTCCCCACAAGACAAAGAGGCTTAGCGCATGCCGCCAAGCCTCTTTGTTCTTATAATATTGATATGAGTCGGATCGTTTGGGTTACTCATCGGCGAAGATCAGATTGGAAGGAAGACTGGCGTGATTGCTCGCCTTGCGGTTACTGATAATTACATCAAACGCAGAGAGGGGGCTAAACCGGCAATAGGAAGTAATTCCCAGCTTGCTGGCGTCCGCCAGAAGATAATTGTGGCTGGAGTACTTCATAGCGACTTCCTTGACCGGAATCGTATCAATATCGTCGTTATAAGCCATTTGATGGACCAGTTCAATTCCGGAACAGCCAAAAAAAGCATGGTCAAAATGAAATTGGGAAACCATCTTTTCCGCATATACCCCTACGGTACTTACATGGAAATGGCTGTAATGGCCGCCGATTAAAAAGATATCCACATCCATATTTTGCAGCCGCTGCGGTACCAACAGGTTATGAGTGATAATCTTAATTTTCTTATTCTGGATAAAATCGATCATGGGGGCGATGGTAGTACCGCCGTCCAGGAAGATACAATCCCCGTCCTGCACATAAGAAGCGGCTTTTCGGGCGATCTCAATTTTATCCTCGATATTTTCTTTGGACTTCTCGCTGGTTACCAGCGGAAGAGAAGAGACGATTCCCGGCGCAGTCGCTCTGGTTGCGCCGCTGCGCACTTTAATAGCAAGCCCCTTTTCATCCAATTTTTCAAAATCCCGGCGTACGGTAGCCACCGATACGTTTAACTCATCCGACATTTCTTTCAGGGTGACAGTTTCTTTTTCTTTCAACCGGTTTAAAATATAAATCGCTCTTTCTGACGCTATCATAGACTACTCCTTGGAAATATGCAATATTTTTGCAAAGATAGAAGCAAAGCTTGCATCTATTTTGTAAATTTGATATTTTCTACATTTACTATAATACAATATGATGTCAGCAAAAAGCAACACTTTATATGATTTTTTCTTTTATTATTTAAAAAAAATGCGGTTTTTCAGGAAAATACGCACTATTTCACAAAAATACTCCGAAATATCCTCAGCGGACCTCAAATATTAATTTGCTTGCAGAAAATTCCCATGGTATAATCATGGTAACAAATAATTGCATTTAATTTCAAAAAGCTGCATCTTTGTATAGGCAATTCTGCCTTGACGGTGGAGCTCCTACTTGAGTGAGAGAGGACGGTTATGCGTTATGATCTATCAAGGCAACGGCGTGTCTAAAGGGATCGCCATCGGTGAAATTTATCTTTATGAGGCTTTTATTCCGCATGTGGAAGAAGCTTATTATGACGGCGGGGAACCCCAGTGCCATTTGGAACGTTATGATCGGCTGTGCGCCGCGGCGGACAAAGAGCTTAAAGAGATTTGTGAGCGGCTGACAGCTTCTGATCCGGAAAAAGCGGATATCTTTACCGCGCACCGGGATATCCTTTTTGATGAGGATATCACGGAGGAGCTCAGGGACGGGATACTTTATGACCATATGACTCCGGAATGGGCGATTGAAACTATTTTTTCCAAATATATGCGTAGACTGCAAAAGGCCAAAGACCAGATGATCCGGGAGAGAGCGGCGGATGTAAACGATGTGAAAAACCGGTTGCTGCGCATTGCCTGCGGCCTGACGGAGCAGAATATCTCCTCCCTGGAAAAACCGGTAATTATTGCGGCCCATGATCTGCTTCCTTCGGATACCGCTACCATGGATCGAAAAAATGTCCTGGGGATTCTCACCGAGGTGGGCGGAGAAACTTCCCATTCAGCGATTATTGCTAAAAGCTATGGAATCCCAGCAATTTTAGGCATTGCCGGGCTTATGGAAAAGGTAAAAAAGGGAGAAAGGGTAATCCTGGACGCCGTGGATGGAAAGTTGATTACTTATCCTGATGCGGCTCAGGAAACAGAGTACCTGGCAAAGAAGGAAAGCTACGCAGTTTATCAAAATCAGGTAAAAGAATACCTGGATAAAGAACCGTTGACCGCCGATGGTGAGAGGATCAGCATCGGACTGAATATTGGGTCGGTATCTCCTCAGGAGTTGGAAGGGGCCCGCTATACGGACTTTGCTGGGCTGTTTAGAAGTGAATTTCTTTATATGGAAAGCGATCACTTGCCTACAGAAGAGGAGCAGATGGTCCAATATAAAAAGGCATTGTTGGAATACGCTCCCCGCCCAGTGGTACTGCGGACCTTGGATATTGGAGGGGACAAAACGCTCAGTTACCTGACTCTTCCCAAAGAGGAAAATCCGTTTCTGGGTAAGAGAGCTTTGCGGTTGTGCTTTGACCAGCCGCAGGTATTCCGCACCCAGCTGCGGGCGGCTTTGCGGGCTTCTGTATATGGGAATTTGTGGATTATGCTTCCCATGGTTGGGAGTCTGGAGGATATACACAAAGCCATATTTGAGGAAGTAAAAGAAGAACTGGACCGGGAAAACATCCCCTATGCTCCCCAGGTGAAATTAGGAATTATGATTGAAATTCCCGCAGTAGCGATGATTGCCGATTTGGTGGCAAAAGAGATAGATTTCGCTTCTATTGGGACCAATGATCTTTGCCAGTACCTGACAGCCACCGACCGGATGAATCCAGCGGTTACAGAGTATTATCAAAGTTATCATCCTTCTATGTTCCGGCTGATAGGATATGCCGCCCGCCAGTTTGAGCAGGCAGGTAAACCGTTAAGCGTATGCGGGGAATTGGGCGGCGATCCTTTGGCGGCGCCGGTTCTCGTAGGATTGGGGATAAGAAAACTGTCAATGAATATAGGAAGCGTCCCGATCGTAAAAAGGGCGTTGTCCAGGCTTACTCTTCCCCAGATGGAAGCGATTGCCCAACAAGTACAAAACATATCCGCGGGAGAGACTGCGGCCTATTTAAAAGAATCTTTCGCTGATTAATAAAAGAGGAGTGAAGTTTCATATGTATTCCAGAAAAACTACAGTCATCAATCGTACAGGTCTCCATGCAAGGCCCGCCAGCCAGTTTATTGACGCGGCCAAGAAATTCACCAGCAGGATCCATATCCGTAACCTGAGCTTGGAGGAAGAGGATAACCTGGCTAACGCCAAATCGATTATTTCCGTCCTTACCTTAGCGATGGTACAGGGAAGTGAAATTGAAATCATTGCCGAAGGCGATGATGAAAAAGAAGCGGTAGATAGTTTAATCGCGCTGGTGGACAGTGGATTTGGAGAATAAATTTTCTATAAAAGGCAGCAACCAAAATCGGTTGCTGCCTTTTATAGAAATGTTCGGCAAAGCAGACGAACTTATGAATATGTCATAGGAAAAATAAAAAATGGAACAATCTTATTTTTTCAACAGCGGTTAAGGTCTCCTGAAATAATCATGCAGTTAAGAAAAGAGGAAGTTTTAACCCTGGAAAGGAAGATTACAGAAATGGATTTGAGTAGGATAGAGGCAGAACAAAAGATCACCGAACAGGAATTAGAATTAATCGCAGCGGGAGGGATAGCATGAGTAAATACGAAGAGCTGCAATTAAGGTATAGGGAAGGATTTATTACCGACCCGCAGCTGGACGGAACCGGGGCGGAAGAAACAAGCAAATACGCCGCCCAAAACTATGTAGCTTTAAAGGTGATCACCCAGGCGCAGGCGGATGCTATCCGGCAGGGGGCAAGAGATCCG
>NZ_JACRTD010000003.1 GCF_014385085.1 Youxingia wuxianensis
GCGTCACATAACCACATGGACATTGCGTCTCTAGCCATTTGGATTGCATCTGGCAAATTTTTTCCAAACGTTACACATCCTGGAAGATCAGGAACTACCACGTTATAATCTGTACCCTCTGGTGTAAAGATTACTGGATATACATATTTCATGACATACACCTCTCTAGTTTAGGATATTTCTTGCCGTTCCGATGGGGATATCGCCTTTATACCTATAGAAGATAATTTAATAAGTGGGTTAAAAAGTGGGTTATTAAAAAATAAAAATCCGCATAAACGAACTGTTTATGCGGATTTAGCATGCAAAGGACGGTTAAAATCGATATTTTTGTTTTTGGTGTAAAAGGGTCCACAGCTTATAAAACAGGACCAAGCTACTGGATGCCAGTTTCCTGTGCAGGGTTGATATTTAGTTCAGGCAAATCTTTCAGGCATCATACTTTATCGCTCTCAATTAAATATGAGACTACATCAACATATTGTTTCAAAAAAGACCTTCGAAATATGCGCTTTCCAGCCCGATGATATGGCTGATCGGTATGTTTGATCCGTCTTTCAAAAGCAGCATACACGCGGATTCATCAAACCTTTTCAGCCGTCCAGTAGTCGTAATATATTGGCCGCCATCCTTTTTCTCATCCGGCTGGAACCATGTCACCATGATCTCCGGGTGTTCATTGATATGCCCCAATAGGATGCGCTGCTTTTGATCGAGCACAGCCTTATCATCATCGCTCAACTCGATTTGCTGGTCCGTCAGCCGTGCTGTTTCGGCAAGTGCAGCACTATGGCCGGAGAGAGCGGCAAAGGGTGAAAATTGTGCCGCACGGTTTGAGAGGGACATCCTCGGATGTCTGGCCGAAGTGGGATGCGGCAGCTGGATGATATCATCGTATGGTCCGCTCATGCCTGGTGCCCTCCAATCGTCTGGTTTCGCTCTCTGGCGGTTGCCCCATCCTCCAGGTTCATACCTTTGAGGATGGCATTCTTTCCGAACTTCTTTTTGATCCTAAGCATGGTCTTCTGAATCTTCCGCTCCCGAGCGTGCTCAGCCTCATACTCCGCCTGTTGCTCCTCCCTCGCCACATAGTCGGTGAAAAGATCCAGCTGCTCGGTCTCGTCCTGCTTGGGCGCTTCATCTTCACGAAGCAGGCGATTGGCACTGATGCTGAGACGGCGGATCAGCAGAGTCCTATCCACGATTCGGTCATAGAGAGTAGTGACGGCTTCCAGCAGGTCGTTTGCCGAAGAGGTATAGGAGAAGTTCTCCGTCCCCACTGCATGCTTGGGGATCTTTCGTCCGTAGCAATCCGTGGTGACCGCTCCGGTATAAGCCGCGGTGCCCTGTGTGAATACCAGATTTTCAATATCATAGCCTACGGTCAGCACCAGCTGATTGGTGACCAGCCCCTTGTCCACCAGATCCAACGCCAGTGCATCCGCCATCTCCCGGACAACCAGTCGCGCCTTGTCAAAGGAATAGGGGCACTGGAGTACCTGGCCGGAAACAATGCTCTTATTTTCGGGCTTATATGCCTTCACATCCGCTATGGTACAGGGTTCCCAGCCCCAGGCATGATCAATGAGCAGCTCTGCGTTGACTCCAAAGAGCCGATAGAGCAGCTCCTCATTGTGATAGTCTGTCGGTTTCCCGATGGAGCAACGGGCAATATCACCCATGGTGTATAGGCCATGGGCTTCCAGCTTGGTGGCATAGCCTCTGCCAATCCTCCAAAAATCCGCAAGCGGACGATGGGTCCAGAGCAGTTGCCGATATGTCATCTCGTTAAGTTTGGCGATCCGTACCCCATCCTTGTCTGGATGGACATGCTTTGCCACAATATCCATGGCGATTTTAGCCAAATAGAGGTTGGGACCCATTCCAGCGGCAGCAGTGATCCCGGTGGTTTTTAAGATATCCAGAATAATTGTTCGTGCTAAATCCCTGGCAGTCATCTTGTAGGTATCCAAATAGTTGGTGACATCCATGAACACCTCATCGATGGAATACGGGAAAATATCCTCGGGCGCCAGATATTTCAGATACACACCATATATCTTGGTACTCCAGTCAATATAATGTGCCATCCGGGGCGGAGCGACAATATAGTCCAACGCCAGGGATGGATCGTTCTGTACCTCCGGATCGTTCCAGGACGAGCCGGTCAGCTGCCGGTCGGGGGCTGCCTGCCTGCGTCTGGCATTGACTTCCGCCACCTTCTGTACCACCTCAAAGAGCCGTGCCCGTCCCGAGATACCATAGGCTTTCAAGGATGGAGTGACCGCCAGGCAGATGGTCTTTTCCGTGCGGCGAAGATCTGCCACCACAAGATTGGTGGTCATTGGGTCCAATCCTCGCTCTACACACTCCACGCTTGCGTAAAAACTTTTCAGATCGCAGCAGATGTAGGTCCGTTCCTTCATACCTGGCTCACTTCCTTTCTCCGTATAGTCTTTCCTGCTTGTGCAAGGTTATTGTACCACATAAGAGATTTTCAGTCCATTTTGAATCTGGGAGTCTCCACTCAAAGCCAACAGCGGATGGTCATATACCACCCGCTGTTGATTTTAAAGCTCTAATCCGGAGATTTGCTCCCACTGGAGAATGTATCTATTATCGATGATCCGATTGTCGTGGTAGTGTCCGAAGAACCAGTATATAAACTGGCACCGCTGATTGACCATGTCCAGAAAATTGGTGAGTTGATCACTTCCATAGGAGGGGTCGATTTTCCGCACGATACTGCTGGGGCCGCAGTGGGTTAGGATGCAGTCTACTTTCCAATTCATTCGGTCCAAACTGCTCAGTGCGTCTGCGTATTCTTGACTGTTGGGCATTTCTTCCGCCCACCAGCTCACGCCCTTGACTCGGAACATGGCCCGCATTCGGCGCAGCAGCCAATACCGCTGTTCAAAGTCAGGCTCTTTGGGATCGAGGATGCCATCCCGAATATCGTGGGAGGACGCCCCGCCCATCGTGAACCAAGTGAGGCCACCGAAGGTGAATACCTGCCCCCGCATCAGATGGAGGATATTCTCCCTCACCTCGTGTACCCGGCCTCCATGCCATTCTTTTTCCGGCAGGGCATTCAGTAGGTCGAAATTCTCGTGGTTTCCATCCACAAACAGGGTGGTGAAGGGTTTGCCGGACAGCCAGTCCAGCCAATACCAGTCTTTTGGGCCTCCGTCCCACAGCCCTCCGAAATCGCCAGTGATGATGACATAGTCCTCGCGGCTCATGTGCTTTTGCGGCGGAAAATATTTGTTTCCGAACCTCTGGAATCCACCGTGGGTATCGCCAGTGATATAAATCATGCGGTCTGCCTCCTTTGCATGGCCTGGGTGATCTCCGTTCCGTCCTTGAAGCAGATGAGCAGGCTGTCCTTATCCAGCACCTTGATGTTGCTGACCAGCTGTCTGACCGTAAGTTCATCAAAGTCTGTGAGTGCGCCGCAACTTTGTTCCAGTTCCGCATCCAGTTCCGCCAGCCTTTCTTCGAAGGCTGCCGCGCCACGCTGTTCCTTTTCCAGCTCCGCTTTTTTTGCCATGAGTTTGGTCTTGGCCATGTTGACCTGTCGGAGCTCCTCATCGTAGTCGGTACAGTCGGCGCCGGCGCTGACGATCAGTTGGAACAGCTCCAGCTGGCGCTCCTGCAGGTTTCGGATCTGAAGCTCCACAGCGGGCAGGCTCAGTGTCTGTTCTTCTCCCGCCAGAACAGCCGAAATACTGGCTTTCACCGCATTTCTGGCTGCCTGCGTCCGGAATAATTCATTCATGGCGGAGATAACAGCGTCATGGATGTCTCCCTCATCCAGGGTAGGGGAATGTTTGCAGATCTTCCTGCCATGCTCCAAGCGGTTCTGACACCGCCAGACCACCCGCTTGACCCCTTTCTGGGTCCAGATCACCCGGCGGTAAGGGCTTCCGCATTCCCCGCAGACCAGCAGCTCGCTGAGTACATACTTTCCGCAGTATTTCCCCAGCTGCGTCTTGGCTTTGGAGGATGTTTTCTTGAGACTGGACCGGCGGGCCAGTTCCTCCTGCACCTTTTGGAAGGTTTCCCGGTCAATGATGGCCGGATGGCAGTCATGGACATAGTATTTGGGCAGTTCTCCGTTGTTGATCCGCTTTTCTCTGGTGAACAGGTCCGCGATGTAGGTTTTCTGGAGGAGGGCGTCACCGATGTATTTTTCATTGCAGAGCATCTTCTGGATCACGCTGTCATGCCATACCGTTTTTCCGGTCGCTGTTTTGATCCCGTCCGCCATCAGATCTGTGGTGATCTGCCGGACGCTGTGTCCCAGCAGAAACCGGGAGAAGATGCGCCGCACAACGGCCGCCTGTTCCGGGTCGATCTCCGGCTGGCCATCCGCTCCCCAGCGGTAGCCGAGGAAGTTTTTGCAGTGGTAGTAGACCTTGCCATCCTTGAAGTTTTTCCGGTGCCCCCACTTCACATTGCCGCTGAGGGATTCACTTTCCGCCTGGGCCTGGCTCATCATGAAGGTGAGGATCATCTCGTTATCCATGAAGAGGGTGTTCACATTCTCTTTCTCGAAGTAAACTCCCACGCCATGCCGTTTCAGGCGGCGGACATAGTTCAGGCCATCCAGAGTGTTGCGGCAGAACCGGGATACCGATTTGGTGATGACAAGATCAATTTTGCCACGCTCGCAGTCCCGGATCATTTGGAGAAAATCCTTTCGCTTCTTGGCCGATGTGCCGGTAATGCCCTCATCGGCGTAGAGGCGAACCATCGTCCAATCCGGATTGGCATCGATTTTTTCCGTATAGTATTCGATTTGGGCCTCGTAACTGGAGAGTTGCTCCTCCTTATCGGTCGATACCCGGCAGTAAGGCGCGACCCGCAGGTGCTTTTTTCGGAGATCCCGTTCCGCCATCTGAGGGTCAGCCGGGATCATGGTGACCAGTTTAGGGGTCGGGGCGGTTTGCTGTATGTTCATGAGGCACACTCCTTTTTATCGGTTTGGATATAAGCTGATCTCTCCGCCTTTGCCGATGGATACCTGGGCGATTACCGCCCCGAAAAGCTCCCACAGAGCTTCTTCATCCTCCGGATTCCGTTCCAGCTTTTGCCGAAGCAGCGCCAGCCTATGGGATGGTGTGGGGTCGCTCAGGCCGGCATAGCGCTCGGCAGCAGCGGCCATGATCAGTGTTTTCATATATTCTGCATTGATATCTGCCCTGTTAAAGCAGAGAGCCAGTTCATTCTCAATGCGGAGGGCATCCGTTGAAGCTGGGGCAGCTTGGGGTAGTTGGAAGCGCTCGGGGGATTTTGCCAGCTCTTTGAGTTTCTGAATCATCAGCTCCAGAATGACACTGTCATCAAGATATATGCTGCAACCACACTCCGGATTTTTACACCGCCAGCATGGGCGGCCATGGGATTTGGTATCCCGTGCCATCTTTTCCCCGCAGAGGGCGCAGACCGCTTTGTCACGTATGGGGAGGATCTCGCTTGGGCAGGGGGCATAGGTATTCTGTTCTCCCCGCCGCAGGCGGACGGCGAGGAATTCCTCGTCTGCTATCAGCCGAGGATATCCATCCAGCCCCAGATACCGCTCGTTCTCCAAGATCCGTTTGACCATGTGTTTATTCCACTGGGCAGTATGTTGATGGTAGCGCACACCTTGCTGGGCCATCTCGTCAGCGATTTGGTTGTAGGAACTGCCCAGCAGGTAGTGGGAGAAGATATACCTTACAGACTCTGCTTCCTCTGGGTGACAGGTGATTCTGCCATTCTGAATCTGGTACCCAAATGGTGTTTTTCTTTGCCACGCCATTTACCGCACCATCCTTTCTATGCTTTCCGACAGCTCCAGCCCATTCAGTAGGCGGAATTTTAACCGTGTCGGGCAGATAATAGTGATCCGCTCAATCAGTTCTCTGAACAGATCCGAGGTGACCTCATCCAGCCATTCTGGACTGTCTGTCAGATACTCCAGCATTCGCTCCGTTTCCTGGATCTGCCGGTCTTCACCGGCAGTCTCCAGAAGACGGCGACGGAGCTTTCTAAGCTCTCGCAGCTTGTGTTCGATCTCGTCCATCTGAGATAAATAGAGAGCAGAATCTACATATCCTTTCGACTTCAGCCGGACAAGGACGAGATTCTGCTCTGAGATACGGGCTATTTCATTGTCAATATCGCTGATTTTACGGTTGGAGCGTAGCTCCCGCTCCCGCAGTTCCTGAAGTTGGGTGAGGACGGGCCGAAGGACGGTTTCCTGTCCCAGCTTCAGCTTGTGATAGAGCCGCAGGATCGCCGCAGTGATTTCCAACTCGGGAATCTGAGAAATGGGGCAGTCTGCCTTGTCACTATCATGACGGCGGCAGACCCAGTATGTTTTCCCACCCGTGACCTTCTTGCGGCAGAGAGAGCCACATTCCCCACAGTAAATGCGCTTACTATAGAGGGTTTCCCGTCGCTGTGGGACAGTCCCTCGAAATTGCCCATTTCGGAAGGACATCAGCTTCTGTACACGCTGGAAATCCTCGCTACTTACAATGGCCGGGTGACTGTGCTCCACAAAATAACGAGGCTTTTGGCCGCGGTTTCGAACCTGCTGGAATGGTATCGTATCTGTGGCATAGCTCTTTTGCCAAATCATATTCCCGGTATACGAGATGTTTGTCAGAATGTAGGCCACCGTACTGGGATACCACTTTTCGCGGTTCCGCCCCCGATCCACTCCAAGCTGGTTCAGTTCTTTGGCGATGTCATCCTTTCCTTGGCCGCTCAAATAGGCCGAGAATATGCGGCGGACCACCTCGGCTTCCTCCGGCACGATCTCCAGATCCCTTCCAGCCAGCCGGTATCCATAGGGAACGGAGGGTGGGACGAACAGCCCATTTTCCATCCGCATACGGACGCTGAACCGCATATTACTGGAGTGGCTGGTGGATTCCATCTGGGCAAACGCTCCATAGATCTGGGCGATCTGTTCCGAGGTCATCTTCCCGGTATCGATGTTCTCCTTTTCAAAGTGGATGGAGATGCCCAGCCGGAGCAGTTCCCGCACAAACTGGATGTATTCCTGTGTGTTGCGGGCGAAGCGTGAAATGGACTTGCAGAGAACCCGGTCAATTTTTCCTTCCCGGCAGTCGGCCATCATCCGGTTAAACTCATCCCGGTTTCTGGCTTCCAACCCGGAGATGCCCTCGTCGGCGTAGATGTCCACCATCTCCCATTCCTCTTTTCCCGCGATGTGCTTAGAATAGAAGTCGACTTGGGCGATGTAGGAGTTTACCTGATCTTCAGAGTCACTGCTGACTCTGGCGTAGGCCGCTACCCTCAGCTTTGCTTTTTCAGGGGCTCGTGGATCGATCACGGTGACCCGCGGAGTATTTGTAGCGGTTATGTTTGTTGCGGTCATATCTTTTTTGACCTCCTTTCAGCAACACACACTACCACAGCCCTTCCGCAATAGCTATTACCAACACCAACGAAAAAGGAGCAGGAAAACTGGGTAATAAGCTATTCTCGTACAGAGCCTATTCATGCGAACAACAGCGTGGGGCGGAGTTTTCGTTCCAGCTCGGTGCGGGACTTCTCTGCCTCCTCCATGGTCAGCAGGCCCTTTTCGGTGAGCTGCCCCAGCAGCTTCAGTGCAGAAAGAAATACAAGGTTATCTCGAAGTTCTGTCTTGGTCATAAAACACCCTCCTGTTATGGGGTGCCGTTCACCGGAGCCGATGAACGGCCCCGGTAGTCTATCGTTTGGTCTATCTTCATGGGTATAAGTTGTCCAGAATACCGGGCAAACTCAAACTGTGTTATAGCTTGACAGAAGTCCAACACTGACCTCCAGTGCATGGTCGATCTTAAGCATTTGCGCTTTCCCCAATGAACCGACCTTATCCATCAGTCTGCTCTTGTCAAGTGTGCGAAGCTGCTCCAGCAGAATAATGGAATCGCGGTAGAGTCCAGGCACCGAACTATTCAGGCTTACATGAGTCGGGAGCCTGGGTTTGTGCCTCTGGCCGGTGATGGCGGCTACAATCACAGTGGGGCTGTGCCGGTTGCCAACATTGTTCTGCAAAATGAGCACTGGACGGATACCGCCTTGCTCAGACCCAATCACCGGCCGCAGGTCAGCATAGTAAATATCGCCGCGGCTGATCTCCTGACTGCAATATGTTTTCACGGGATACACCTCCTCAACATCTTTGGCTTAATACCACAAACATAGGGACCGCCTCTACATCTCCCGTATCTGGTCGGAACGGCTGCACACACGGCATATTCCTGTCAATAATGGGTTTTGGACAGAAGCGATCCCCATGGCTTCTGATATTAAGACTTTACATTTGTGTTGTCTTTCTGATGCGCTCGTATTCGACACTACTTCCCCAAGCGCAGAACCAGCGAATACAATGCTGGCTCATAGGGCGATTAGTCTGAACCACGGCTGGCTTCACCGTGTCATGGGAATCTCACCCCCGGCAGGATCTCTGTCGGCCGCCCTCCTTGCGTGATCCCCATTTGGGTGGGGGCTGGGACTGGACGGAAGTATCATTGTCCCTGACGGAATCATTGCGATACAGCTTGCCATCGGCTGTTTTATGAACGGATGGACCCGCTTGGCACCTTATTTGGCCGTCGTTGATAGGTGCTTTTGCAGTCGAGCTTTCGAACTCTTTTTCAGTAAACATTTTCTTCGAGTCGATCCGCAGCACCTACAGGTGGTCTTGGCGCATCCTCCAAAGTCGCTTGCCCCTGGTCAAGGGGCCCCGGCAGGAAAGTATTCAGACAATCGGATATTCAGTTTTCAAGGAGCGCGGGGGGGGCAGATAAATTGACCCCCTCACTACTAAGCCGAGTTCGTGAGAGGGTTGAGAACCAAATTTTTTATTTTGCTTTCATCATGCTCCTGAGTTTATCTAATACCTTCTGACGGCGCTTGTTGACACCCTTCTGAGAAATGCCAATCTGCTTCGCATATTCCCGCTCTGTCAGGCATTCAAAATATAGCGCCTGTATCAACTCCCTATCCTGGGCAGGAAGCATGGCAAGTTGATAATGCAGTTCTTCGCACAGAATACTGCAAATGGCGGAATCCTCAACTCGTTCAGCGTTCCTATCAGGGAGCACCTCCTCGCCCAGCAGCTCATCTGTGTCCAGATCGCTATATAAAACCTTGCCGTTGCGCGTATCCTTCTCGTCCAGGGTGCGAGTGTGGCGTTCGATGCTGTAATATGCGTGATACACTTCTTTGCTGACGTCCACCAAGATTCCATCTACCCGAATCCTGTATTTTCTTTCTTCTGCCATGTGGCAAACCTCCGTAGCTTCAAGATTTTGATTGGAAAATCAAAACCTTGGGGCTACGGGTACCTGGCAATGTACGCCTCCCAGCGCATGCCGGCCCTCCTAATGCCGGGCAGAAAAAAATCCGGGGGCGTTATAACGCCCTCCAGCTCATTCCTGCCGCCATATTTGCGGCAGGAATGAAAAAGGACCCGGTCACCGCGGAAAGCGGTGTCGAGTCCTTATGTTAAGTATTCAAATTTTAGAGCATACCTGCCACTGTAGCCAGTATAGCAGGTTCAAAATCGGAAGGGAGTAGGGATTCCGTCGGGGATGTATCGGGCTTTAGTCGGGATAAAGTCGGGGCACCCCATCCATCAATTCAGGGATAACATAGCCAAACAGACAGATAGAAAACAGATAAATCGCCTCCTTTTTTCGGTCATAAAACACGCTGCGCTCCATATTCAACTCATCCAGAAGCTCTTTTTCAGTACTGTTGAAACGGTAAATGAATTGCTTGCTGAGGATCTCATAGTACAACTCTCCTCGATCTGGATACCGCTTCAGGCGTAGTAATGCACGATTGATTACATCTACCAGCATTTGGCTTTGGATAACGCAGCAGACCTTCTCCTCAAAATCCTGCAAATCTATATCTGGAGCAAAGTTCTCCAGATAGCATAGTCCGGTACTCAGGTCCTGATCGCCCAATTCCCAGGCATACTCCTGGAGCTCTTGGGCTCTCTCACTCAACACCCAGACAACATCCCGATAAATTTTGAGAATCAACTTGCTCTTATGAAAAGCCACCGTGCTGTCCAGACCAAGTGATGAAAGTCTGCTGTGGCATTTGCGGATCGTTGCACTCTCTTTCCTCATGGTTTCCTCCTTCCTTGTTCGCTGGCCAGCGAACATTTTGGGCATAAAAACTTACAAGGGGCAGATATAGGGTCCTGGTGAGGACCCTATATCCAAGGCACCCTTATTTACATTAAATTGTGCGACTGCAAGCGAATTTGCATAGCTTGTTTGGAAACCTCAAATATCTGAGCCATCTCTGCAACTATTTGCTCCATAGTTCTTCCGGAGCGGAGACGATAAAAACACTTTTTGATTTGCGGAAGCGGCATCAGAAGGGCTGTGGCCAACGCATCCGCTTGTCTCTCTATCATTCCATCGCTCTCGTCAGTAGAGCACTGTCCATTGTATGCTGCAATATTCCCAGTCCCAGAATACAGATTCTTATGTAGCACCCAGTGGGCCAGCTCATGGGCACATGTGAAGCGAAGTCGCCCGATACTGCGAGTTTCACAAAGGCGTTCATCAATCAGAATCGTTCCTTTTCTGACAGCAATGATTTTATACGACCGTTCATCCATATCATATAGGATGACGGGGCCGTCATCAAAGATGGTTTCTCCCAATACAGCACCATTTTTGCGGAGAATGTGATACTCCAGAATCAGGTCGAACTTTACTTCGATGATAGCTTCGATAGGGATCGGTCTCGGTTCACCACTCAGAAGCGAGCTGTCATATTCCATCAGGATTTTGCGTGCAATAGCTTCAACTGTCTCCAAGCGAATTCGCGGAACTGACACCGTAGGCCCCCCTTATCGCGGTCGATTTTTCATTTGCTCAATGAATGCCTGCCATTCCTCGTCGGTGGCATTCACATCTTTAGAAACACGAAGTGCTGCACGAACGATATCCTTTTGCATGATATACTCTGGTAGATCGGCAGAAATCCTATTCCGAGACTTTGCAGCTAAGTCAAGCAGCCTTTCATGATCGGTTTTGCTGAGATCCAGATAGCGAGATATCCGTTCTACAAAATCACCTTCTGGTGCGGGACGACGGCTCTGCTCAACATCACTGAGATACCCACATGCAATACCAAGATGCTTTGCGGTTTCTCGCAGCGTTAGCCTAAGTTCTTTACGCTTTGCAGAGATAAACGCTCCAAAAGTCATGGTGACTTGCCTCCTGTTATTGAGGGTGTTCGCTGTGCAGCGAACTCTTAATTTCATTATAGTCAGAACAGGTGTTCTATTCAATGGCAAAAAAAAGAGTTCCCCGCAAGGTGTTAAAATTCTTTAACACCTTGCGGGGGGTTCTCATATAAATGTACGAGCGATATCCTGCATTTTATCTACACAGGATTGGGGTGACAAAATTCGTATTTTTCCCATAAACTTAAATACCCACCCATAAAAGGTTCCGCTGGGTTTGACTTCAATTATCACTGTAAAGTGGGTATCATCATATGGAGATATCTCGATGTCTTCACCATAATGGTCAATGATGACCCGCATCAGCTCATTGGAACAGAGAAGTTTGACCTGCTCTGCATGCTCTGCCGCAAACATATCAACCATTTTGTTCGTATAGGCGGCTACATCAAAATCAGGCATTGGCTGGAACTTGGAATCCAACGGCTCCACGCTGGTCAGACGATCCACACGAAAATGGGCAATTCCCTTATGCTTATGAGAGTATCCAATCAAATAATAATGGTCGTTCTTCCACTCCAAAGCATAGGGGTCCAGAATATAGCGATATCCATCGTGTTTCAGGATTATCTTTTTCTCTGGCGTGTACTCATAGTATTGGAAACTGATTTGGTGTTGATCCAAGATAGCAGTCTGAATGCTATCAATGATGTAATAGACCTTTTCGTTATGCGGCTTCACACGGCTGGAGAGGCTGGCCAACCTTTGGAGCTGTTCCGCCTGTTGGATGCTGGTCAACTGTCCCAGCTTTTGAATTAGTGCCTGAGATTTTTTCGCAGAAATCACCTTGGAGGATGCCACGGCATCTACAAGCATCTTCAACTCAGGATATTCAAAAATTCGGCTGCCAATGAAATATCTGTTTTGTGTGCTTTTGATTTGGACGATATCAATTCCTGCGGCGTCCAGCGCCTCCAAGTCAGTATAGACAGTTTGACGCACAGATGGAATCCCTTTGCTTTTGAGGTACTCTATCATCTCAGATACTGTAACCGTATGTGCTTCATCGGTTTGCTGATAAAGAAACCGCAGCAGCTCAATGATACGGATATTACTCTGCATTGTGATCACCTCCTAAATAGAGTTTTGTGCTCTCAAAATTATGCTCCTGCTGTTTCTCAGCGGCCTCCAGATGCATATTTTCCCATGTTGATGTCCAGCACTCCTCTGGGTGGCTGGATCAGAGCATCCTCATATTGGCACTTCCACTGGATTTCCCTGCTCATCTGACCATTCTCTACGCCGTCTATCGTTTCTCCATCCTGAATGGGGTTGTCATTGGCCAGAATATAGGACGCCACATTGTAGGCGTGGTTTACCACCCAGTTGGGGTCCATATCGTGGAAGTGGTACTGGAGATCCGGCAGAAACAGGGTGCCCATGCCCACCGTGTCAATGAGCATATCCTCAGTGCCCTCAATGTTGAAGAATCGGACATTGACGCCAAAGCGGATGAACCGATCCGGGCCCTCAATCTGATGGGAGCGCACATCCTCTGCCAGAAACAGCTTGCCGCAGTTCTGGAAATAGAATGCTTCGCATGAGGGGTACAGCTCCGCCAGAGCCTCCAAGAAGTTGGCGTCCAGGTTGGCCCGCTCCAGCGCCGGAAGCGCCGCAGCCAGCATATCGGTGGCCACCACCTGATACCGGCACTCCCGGAAAATCCGCTCTCGGTCTTCCTGGCAGTCCCACATCTGGCTCAGCAAAAAGGCATCAAAACCTTTGCCCTTGAACTTGTCGCATTTCATCACCATCAGCTGCACCGGGCATTTGCCGTCCTGAAATTCCGCGATATGATCCAGGGCGGCAAAGCCGGCCATTTTCTTATCATAACAGATGCACTCTGCTGATCCGATGTGTTTCCCCATTACGGCAGTCATTTTATCTTTGTCCGGCATGTCCACCGGCTCTTTGAACAGCATCTGAATGAGATAGGGGCCGCCGGGCTGGGGGCCCTTTTTGTCATCCAGGTTCTGCTGGAATACTTTATCGCTCATTTGGTCTCCACCTCCTGACAAATCCTCTTTAATAATCAAGCAGGATGGGCACCTGCTGTTCCTCGGCAAACCGCATGGCCCGCCAGAACATGGAAAAGGCGAACTTGGCCAGGGATTGGGTATCGTACTGGGTGTGTTCCGGGATGTCCGCTTTGCTGTACTGTCCGTCCGAGCCTATGGTGCCGTCCACCGGGTAGCCCTCGGTGTCGGCCCAATCGAGGATGGTGTCCTCATCCGCCTGCCATGCCAGCTGGTTCAGCTTCTCCAGTTCCTTCCGCAGACCGCCCAGGGTGGCGATCATAGCCTGATCGTCGGTGGGCAGAGGGGCCTGAAAGAAGAAGGCATCCGACAGAGGCAGCCACCAAGTGGCCCCACGGAACAGGGACCAGACCCGCTCCTCATCTGATGCAAGGCGGGAGATCAGAGGATGCTCCCCAAAGTCCCAGTTTTTCTCCACAGTAGGCGGCACCGGCTCTCCATATGTATGGCAGGCGGCCACCAGCAGCATGGCGCCGAAGGCGTCCCAGTCCGGCTTGTCGGTGTAGTAGGGTTTCTCATTGTCCTCCGGCCAGGGGGCGTAGGGCTCCTGCCCCGGCTGGGCGATGGCAGCCAGAATCTGGTCCCGCCAGTTCTCTACCGCCGCCTGAACCTCCGCCGGGGACAGCTCCTCCCCATCATCGGCAGGCTCTCCATCTGGGGTAATCCGGTTGAAGGTATATCCATTTTTCTCAGCCCACTGCTGGACAACGGTTTTCCAGTTGTGAGAGTAGTACCGGGTCAATGTTCCGGCGTAGATGTCAAGTCCCATAGTGATGCCTCCTTTTTTGCTTGGTCAAAGCCGTTCCAGGGTACAGTCGTGCCCGGAATGGTCGGTATCCAAAATGATTTCCACAATGGTGTCCATAGTCTCTTTCCCGAGATTACGGACGCCTTTTTCAAAGGCCAGCCACTGGATGTGGATGGGTTGTCCATACTCATGCCGCCCAAAACCGCCCCGGAGAATATCGTTAAAGGCGTTCAGGTTCCGACCGATCTTCCAGTCCAAACCGAAGGTAAATACCCGCTCCACCTCGTCATAAAAACCGGCCATGTTAGAAAAGCGGCGGCCGTCGATGGTGAACACCTCTCTCATATCCATATAAATGGCTCCTTTAAGTGGTATTTCTCCATGATCTTATTTTCCAAAGCTTCATAGGCATCCATATCCTCTGGCTGCGCCGGAATGCCTTTTTCCCACCAGTAACCGTTCCCATAGTAGAAAGACATAGCCCAGTAATAAGGCAGGTCATGGCTGAATACCGCCACTCCCAAGGCATCGGCCACTGGCGCTGCCAGCGGTGAGCGTTCCACTGTCTGGGAGGCTTCCGCATAGGAGATCCCCACCAGCTCCACCAGCAGATGCTTCACCAGTTCGCAGAAGCTGTACTGGTTGAATATGACCTGACCATCCTCATCTTTGAACACAAGTCCATCTCTCACCATGGTATTTCTCTCCGTTTTTTAATCCTCATCCCCGGCCTTGAAGTTGTAGATGGGGCGGATGATCTTCCTCACCTCCGCCGTGGGGCCGATGTTGTCCAGAATATCCTGCATCCCCTTGTAGGCCATGGGGCACTCATCCAAGGTAGCCTTGCTCACCGAGGTAGTGTAGACCTCTGCCATCTGCTTTTTGAATTCAGACACCGTGAATGACTGTTTAGCGTCCGCCCGGCTCATCAGGCGGCCGGCGCCGTGGGGAGCGGAGCAGTTCCAGTCCTCGTTACCCTTGCCCACACAGAGCAGGCTCCCGTCCCGCATATTGATGGGGATGAGCAGCTGCTCGCCCTCTTTGGCGGACACAGCCCCTTTCCGCAGGATCATGGCATCGGTGTCGATGTAGTTATGGATAGTGGTAAACTGTTCCTCCACATGGAGCTTCATGCCTTTGATGATCTCATCCATCATGGCCTGCCGGTTAAGCATGGCGAAGTGCTGGACGATCTTCATGTCGTGGATATACTGCTCAAACAATTCTCCGGACACATAAGCGAGAGCTTTGGGGATGTTAGTTTGCTTGATGTTTTTCAGTTTCTTCAGTTCTTTCTGGATTTCATTCTCCCGGCCCTCTGCCTTCATCTGAGCCACCAGCGCCTGCAGGGAGGCATCGTCGGTACGGTTGAGCACCTTGTAACCCGCCTCCTGATAGTAGGCGGCCACCTCTACGCCCAGATGACGGCTGCCGGAGTGGACCACGATGTAGAGATTCCCTTCGTCGTCCTTGTCCACCTCAATGAAGTGGTTCCCGCCGCCCAGGGTGCCGATGCTCTTTTCTGCCCGGAGCAGATCCACATGGCGGGCACAGCACAGTTCGCTCAAGTCGATCTGGCTGAGATAGCGGTGGGCCTTATCCCGGATGGAGAAGCCGGAGGGGATCTTCTCATAGATCAACTTGTCCAGTTTCTGAAGCTCCAGCCGTCCCTCCCGGATGCGGGTGGTTTCCATGCCGCACCCAATGTCCACACCCACCAGATTGGGTACCACCTTATCGGTGATGGTCATCGTCGTGCCGATGGTGCAGCCCGCCCCGGCGTGGATGTCGGGCATGAGCCGGATACGGCTGCCCGCCGTAAATTCTTGGTTGCACAGTTCCTGAACCTGTGCGATGGAGGCACTGTCCACCACATCGGTGAAGATCTTGGCCTGATTGTATTTTCCTTTAATTTCGATCATAATTTCCTCGCAATATTCTATGGGGCATGGCTCTGTCAAGTCATTTCGTACAGCAGGGCCGCGTCGCCCTGCACCAGTTCCAGATGGGAGCGCAGCGTTTCAAGTCCGCTTTGTACCGCCTGGGTGGTCAGATCCCAGTCCGGGGCTATTTTAGCGGCCAGTTCCGGGAGGTCCTGCTCCCGCAGAGCTGCCAGCAGTTTAGACGCTAACTCTCCCTCCAGCAGAGCACAGTCCAGGGTGTCCTCCGTCTGGGGAGCAGGAAAACGGACATCCAGATCAAGCTCGCTCTCACACCAGTCCCAGATGGCCATATAGACCGCGCCGGAGCAGTCGCCGTTGGACAGTTCCTGCCGCCGGCCGTCTTTGAGAAGATAAAAGGATGCGATCTGTGACATGGCAATTCCTCCTGAATGTTATTCTTTATCTATCAGCCCTTCTGCCTGCATCCGGATCACATAAAAGGTCCGTACCCAATCCAGCTCCTGCTCCATGGATTTCCCCAAAGCCAGCAGTCGGCGCTTTCCCAGCCTGCGGTCCAGGAGGGCAAAGATGCGGACAAGAGGATTCTCGCTGACAAGGCTTTTCTCGATGCTCTGGTTGTCAAATTCATGAAATGCCTGATAGAAAAAACCGTTGTCAAAACAGCCATCGTTCAGTGTTCCTTCATGGGCCAGCCGGAAAGGGGCCTTTGGATCGTCCTGGCCGATGCCCTCCCGCCGCAGGGCCTGATATCTGTTCCAGTAGTTCTGTTCATAGGCATAGTAGTTACTTCGCAGCACCTCCACGCCGTCCAGTCGAATGGCTGCCCGGCCTGTTTGGTCGTGGCTTTCCCAGTAGCTGGTGGCAAAATACTGGATGTGGCCCCGGAGCGCCGGGCACAGGTAGTCATTCTCCAGTTTGTTTCGGATTCCGCTCCAGGTTGACATAGGTACTTGTTTCCTTTCTGATGCCGTTGCGGGCGTTGCCCTTTCCGCAGAATTTGCCTTTTGTGTTTGAAGTGTTATCCGTTGAATCCGCCGACTTCAATTTTATATTTGCAGTCGACCTCGATACAAACTAAATGTCCCATGAAATAGTCGGGTTCCGCATCCAAATCGATGTAAAAGCCAGTTTCACTTCCATTTACAAATATTGTTACATTGTTTACGAATAGTGCTTTTACAAACTCATCTTCTGAAATCTTCCCATCCGCTTCCAGCGTTCCATCTTCGATCATTTCATTCACGACGTCTATGCAGTCATCGTTCTCATCCAAAAATGCTTGGATAATGGTATCTTTATGGTCATTGACCCAATTTACCTTTTCCAAAACGATATCGCCTATATTTCCCTCTGTGCTCTGAAACTCAAGGAGAATTTTAGTCTTTCTATCCCATACGGTCCATTCTCCAACATGAAAGCCGAGTTTGCGATCAAATACAAATTCCGTATTTCCCAAAATGATTTTATCCGGCATTTCGACCCTTTTCTTCTTTGAAAATAGTCCCATATATACCTCCATAACTTTACATGTATTACTGTGCCCGCCAGTCTCGATAGCGTTTTTCATGGGCGATGTTTTCAGTGTTCATTGAGATACCTCGCCAGTTTCTTCTCCAGCAGTTCTGTCATATCATTGCAGAGGCGCTTTACCTTGTCCTGCTCATGGGCGTAGTACCAGATGGTTTCCTCTCCGGGGCGGAGCAGGAGCTGGTCGCCGTCCGCTTCTTTCCAGAACTCGCCCAGCACACAATACCGCTCTCCATGGATGGTCAGATCAAACATCCCGGAAAGGGTAAGAATCACGCCAGTGGATACATTGATGCCTGCGGTCAGCAGGAAAAACTCCCGCACCTGGGACGGGAGCGTGAAGTCCAGCACGCTTTCTTGATCCCTGATCTGTTCCTCCGTGGCGGCAGGCTTGATCTCATCAGAGGTGTCCAGCACCTTTGCCAGCGCCTTGGAGAACTTGGGGTATCGGCCAAACAGCTCCGGGTGGCTGGCCTTGAATTCCTTTTGCTTTTCCCGCTGCACTCGCTCCTGCTCCTTGCAGAAAGCGTCCAGTTCGGCCAGATACCGCTCCTGGTAGAGATTGCTGGCTTCAAATGCTAAGCCGCTCTTTTCCAGAATGGCGATGGCTCCCTTTTGGCTGCCAAACACCGGGACCCACTGAAAACCGTGTCGGCAGGGCTTCAGTTTCAGAAATTCTCCCCGACTCAGCAGGGCTTCCAACTCCGTCTCATGTTCGTCCCACCAGTTCTGCCAGGTTTCAGGAGTTTCCCGCCCCTCGACCAAGTCCAGAAGTTTTTCAGTCAATGATTCTCTGTTCATAGGTGTCCACGCTCTTTCTCTGCCATCACGATACTTGTGATTCCATGACTTCACCATTATGGTTGATGTAAGTGTAATGAATAAAATCCTCGTCCACAAGCAACAGGTATGGACTGAAAACTTCCCATACATCATGATCGCTCATGATGTCAGAATATTTGCCAAATACATAAATCTCAAATAAGGCGTCTGTTCCCATTAAAAAGCATAAGTAGGCATTTCCATGGGGATATGGGCAAACTTCTTGGACTGCCAGCTGCCCCAGCTGCTCAAAATTGAGTTTTGAGATAAAGGTTTCAATTTTGAGTGCTTCCGTTTCATCCGCATATCGGTATTTTTGAGAAAAATATTCGATACCTTTTGTGAGACGGTCCTTATATTACTGTATCTCTGCTCTTTTCTGCTTTATTTTGAGCTGTGCTTTTTTCTGCTCCAAAAGCAATTTCCTATCATAATCCATCGTCCATTTCTCCGTTTCAGAGGTCGCAGGAATAGATGCTCATGGCCCCGTAATCGGTGTGCAGGACAAGCCCGCTTTGGGTAAAAGCAAAATTCACCTGCCGCACCACAAAGGGGTCATCAATGGTGGCCAACAGCTGGCCACTGCTGGTATCCCACAATTCTATGGGGGAGTTGCCCCGCTCCTGCTGGACAGCCATCAGGCTGCCCCTTGTCCGCACCATACAGGTGTCTGAAACACTCAGCCCCTGCCGGACGGAAAACGGGAAGGGATTGTCCATCTCTTCTCCGGTCTGGGTCAGATAGAACTTCCCGCCCACCGAGAAGCACTGGTCATCCGGAGAGAAGAAGGGATGCCAGCCCGCATTGGGGATCACGACTTTTTGGCCGGACTTCAGATCGACCAGCACATACTCCCCCTCGGTGACGCGGTAAGCCGCTTTGCTCTGCCGGGGAGAGAGCATCCCGAAGCAGTAATAGGCGAAATTCGGGTCTTTTGACTTCTTGCATTTCACCGTTTCCCGCCACACCTCTGCGTTGCTGACAAAGTCAAAGACGACGATCTCCTCTCCTGTGTACCACAAGGTCAGGCTAACGCTCTGGTCCAGCATAGTCCTCATGCTGTTTTTCTTGTTGGCAAAGGGCGTGATCTCATGGGTGCGGAGTGAAAACTGCTGGAGAAGATAGCTGTTGTTCAGCAGCAGGGTATCATTGGGGCAGAGGACCTGCTCATAGGTCATTCGCTTGGCGCCCAAGGAAACTGTTTCAAGGATCTCCCCGCTGCCATCGAAGTGATAAAGGATCTCGTCCTCGAAATCGCCGGCTATCCTTGTCAGGAAGAAGTCATCCCTCTCGGGAGATGTTGCCAGAGGCATGAAGCCGTTGCTGTCCTTTCCGACAAACCGATGGTACCGCGCCTGCCCAACAGCGGCGTCTGGATTCTGATAAACAAAGCCCTTCCGCATCTGGCCCATCATGGCGCTGGACGCCTTGCTCCTGACCTGGAAGGTGGAGTCGCACAGGATCTCCTTGACCTTCCCGCCGTTCAGACAGGTTCGGATGGTATGGCCGTCAAGTTCAATTTGCCACTGCTTGTTTGTGGCGGGGTTGAGAAAGGTTTTTCCCATTGGCGCAGGCACCTCCTTTTCCTCACTCAGAACAAAGCCCAAATCTCTGCATGATCCCCAGCAGCACCTCAGCTTCTCGAATTTCTTCATTGAGCAGATCATCATAGTCATGCTCCAGCTGCTCCGCCTGATCGGAGAGCCAGACAAACTGCTTCTGTGCCTGGTCATACTGCTGATGGACAAACCGGTATTCGCCCAAAAAGCAGCGGACCCGGGCCTCGCTGACGGTGTCTCCGTCCTGACAGGCAAGTGCCGCCGACAGGCTTTCCAGGGCTTTTTCTTCCAGTCCTCTTGCCATCTGCATTTCGGCTTTCTGGAGATATAACTGCGTTGTCATTGGAACCGCCTCCCATCAATCCCACCAGAAGTACCAGACGATGGACTGCCACAGGACATCTGCCAGTGCGCCCACTGTGGCGTCCTCCGGCTCCTGATCCACAATGTCTGGACAGAAACCGTACTGTTCCAATGCCACTTCCATGGCGTTCTTCTTGGAAATGGGCGCCGGAAGCAGGAACTCCAGCTCATCGTGGCTCATGGCGGCAGGCACCGCGCCGTACCGCTCGAACCAGTATTTGGCCGCTGCCATTAGTTGGGGTGTGTCGGGGCACTCGTTCCAGTTTCCGAAGGGCAGATACGCGAAGATCTCCCAGGGGTTCTTCACCGGAATTTTCGCCAGAATGAGAGGATGGGTCATATCGGTGTCGGAATCCCAGTAGCAGGAGATACGGTTATTCTCATAGCCGCCCTCCATCTCGCCCAGGATTTCCTCATCCCAGTCCATATCGTCATCCTCGGCTTCTTCCTTGCGCTGGCCGGTCAATTCCTCCAAAACCGCCTTTCCGTCTTTGACGGAGGTGGAGAGCATCTTCTTCCGGTACTCCGTTACAGTTTTGAGGTCAAATTCGTAAATGTCTGCATCATTCTTCGGGTCGGCGTTCATCACCAGACACTCCAACAGCGTTTCGTCATCCGCCTTGATGAGCACCGGCACAAAGCCTTCCTGGGCGCTGTCCCGCTTGGCATAGTTGTAGGCTGCCATGATGGGGTCATCGTCCTTCATGGAGGGAAAATAGGTGCATTCACAGTCCAGATACTCCATCAATGCCTTGGCCAGTTCAGAAGGCTCCAGCGTGTCCTCATCGAAGTCCTGTCCCTGCCAGTTGGTGAAGCGTTCCTCGATCACCTCTGCCATGGCCTGGTAGTAGTCCTCGTCAAAGGGGATGAACAGATAGGCTTCGTCCTGGATCTCGTCGGAATAATTGCGCTCTTGCCCAATGATGCCAATGGCATAGTCGTCGATGTCGCTGGGGAAATAGGGGCTGTCCGGCTCCCCATAGTAGTAGGAAGCAAAGGCTCGGCCGATCTTGTTGAACATCGGGCCCACCAGCTGCCCATCCAGCTCATCCCGGATAAACGCCCGCAGATCCACGCCGGCAGGATCAGCCTTGACCTTTTCTGCCACCTCTTTGTACTCCGCGAGGAATTCTTCACCCATCAGGTCGTGCTCCATGCACCAGCGCAGGTAAATGGCCATGTGGTTGTAGGCGCTCAGCTCATCCACCGGCAGATTCTTTTCCTGAATGGTTTCCAGGTGCCAGTCAGCGCAATCCATTTCCATCACGCCGCCGTCCTCCACACTGCCAAGTTTGCCCATAGTCATGGCGTTGGGACGGGTATTGTAAGTCACAAAGCTGATGCCGTCCATTTTGTCCAACAGAGCATCTGCGTCATGCTCCATCTTATATTCCAATTCCTCTCGGTAGAGGGGAATCACCTGATAGAAGTTGACCTCCTCGCCACTCGGCAGGATGCAGACCTCGCTGCCATCTTCGGTGTCCTGGGGACCGGTCAGAATGGCGGCGCACAGCTTTGTGCCCTTTGCGAAGTCCTCCTCATTGTCCATGGTATGGCCGAAGCCCAGCCAGGTATCGCTGGCAATGGGCAAGCGGGCCAGGGTTTTCAGCAGGCGGATAGGCCAGTACCACCGCTCATTCTTCGAATCCTCACGCTTCAGCTTCCAGTTCCCCGGCAGCGCGATGGCCAGCTCCGCCCGCTCCAGCTTATATTCCGCCAGTTCCTCCGGCACATTCATCCGGTGAGCGCCCATCCCCATGGTGACCAGAGTGTAGTAGTCCCGCTTCTCGGAGGGCGGCACCACGCAGATATCCACATGGATGTCCGGGGAAGAAAGCTCATGGAACACATTCTCGAACTCACCGAAATACTGCTGGATGTGCCCCTCGACGGCTTCCATTTCTTCCTCGGTGTAGACCTCGGGAACACCGGATTCCTCATCCTCGGGCGCTTCACCGTCCGGGTCATCGCCGTCATCGTCAGGGTCACCGTCCGATGACGCCCAGGAGATTTTCAGGGTCATCTGCTCCTCCGGCAGTCCGACGCCAGGGCTGCGGGTGATGGTGTGCTTATCATCCTCCGCAAAACCGATGGTCTCTCCATCGTGCAGTTCCACATCGTTCTCCAGCACATAGGAGGCAAGACTGGCCAAAAAGTCCCGCAGATCGCCCGGCTCGGCATCGGTGCCCAGCACCTCCATCTCGTCCTTGCCAAACGACGCCATGCCATAGGTGTAGCCGTTCATGCCATGCTCATCCCGCCAAAGACCGAACCAGATCCAGTTGAAGATGGGCAGTTCGTCCTCCTGCATCATATCGGCAAAGCCCTCATAGAACCGGGGCTCAAACACCACGCCGCTGGTGTAGATGCCGGTGGCATATTCCTGGCGGCAGCAGGCGGCTACCACCTTGGTGAACAACTTGCCCTTTTCCAGCAGATCTTCCTCTTTGCCCAGCACTGCTACCATGATGTGGGCGCGGTGCTCCCTGGCAACCTTGACCGCATCCTCCCACATATAGTTGTTTTCCGCGTTGCCCTCGGCCTCGCCGCCGGGGATAGGATAGTTATTCAGGCTGACGGCGGCCAGCATATCGCCTACTTCAAACACCAGCGCGTCGTCGTCCTTTTCCTCGCTGGCATCGTATTCATCCACGGCGATGTCCCACTTTTCTTTCATGTCCCGGATGAACTGCTCCTTATCCCATTTTCCCTTGGACAGCAGTACAAAGCCGGTGAAGATGCCGGTGCGGTCGGCGTCCGTTTCCTCGGAAGGTTCCGTTTCCTCGTCCGCATCTTCATCGAAGGCGGATTCCGGCTCCAGCCCACGGATAAACTCCTCGAAGCTGTCCGCCAGATGGGTGATCTTGTAGTCGTTTTCCTGATCCACATGGACCACCGCCGGCTCCCCCTGGGGGCCGCAGGCCCGGTAGTCCAGGAAGATCATGTCGTGCCCGGCGCTGGGGCAGTCGCAGATGGCCACGCCGATGGCCGGATACCCCCACTCATCGATCATAAACTGGCTCCCCAGTTCTCCGCAGAGGGAGCAACTCTTTTCCCGCCCGATGCCGAGGATGCCGGTGATGGCCACATGATCCTCTGCCCAGCTGGTGGGTTCGTCGGTGGGGTAGCAGTCGTTCACCGGGATGCCGCCGTTGTGCCGCTTCATGAGCCAGATATAGGAGGCGGGCAGCTTGTAGCCCAATTCTTCCTCCACACTGGTGATCAGCTCGTCAGAGGGAGGGTCGCTGACATATTCCTTCAGGGCGTACTCGTTATCGTCCCAGAAGTTTGTAAAGTCGAAGCCCTCAAAGGGAACGGCGCCGGGGACAAACTTGGCCTTCTTTTTCCGTCCGGCCCGGCGCCGGCGCTTTGCGATCTCCTCCTGGCACTCCTGAATCACCGCTGGGGCATTCTCGTCCTCCGGGTCCAGCTCCGCCCACCGCTGGGCGTAGGGGATGGCCTTTTCCTCCTGATGGTAGAGATACTGGTATCCATAAGCCATCCGCATATTCCACTGGGCCTTGTCCTGGCCTTCCTCCCGAACCGATTCCAGTAATTCAATGGCTCGGAGCAGGGCTTTTTCTGCCTTGTAGTAGGGTGGTTCCTCTTGATGGTCGCCCAGGATGGCGTAGTTTTCCAGCGCCTGGGCCATGGCATAGACGATGCGGTAGTTCCGCCAGTCCTCCGGGATGGCGTTCAATGCCTGGATGCAGCGGGTGTACTCGTCCTCGTCATTCCACTGCTCCAGCTGCTGGAAGAATTCTTCTTCGTTCTGCGGGGTGTAAGGGATATAGTCCATGCCCGTCAGCGTCTCGTCCAGTTCGGAGGCCTGATCCTCATCGTCCGGCTCCTCCTCGGACGGCGTTTTCAGGTTCACTGTGCCTGCTTCCCGACGGAAGGTGTGGAAGCTGGCCCAAGGGATGTCGCTGTCCTCGAAGAATTTCTTAGCCATCTGGAGCGCCGTTTGGATGTCCCAGGCGATGAAGTCCACATAGCCGCAGAAAAGGCCGGTGGCTCCACCAGTGAGGGTGAGGATCTCCGGGCCGTCGCCAGTGGTGAACACTTCCTCCAGCTTGTCCCGGAAGTCGAAGATCTTATCCGTTCCTTCCTCCTCCCGCAGGGTATCCAAAGGATAGCAGAAGAAGCCAGCCACCGCGCCGTCGGCATGGAGAGCGTCCATGAAGTCATTGTCGGCATCCAGATAGCCGTTGATGAGCGGCACGCAGTTGGTGGAGCCGGCCATCACATCCAGCCGCCAATCGGCATCCGGGTCCTTGTTGGGTTCCATTTTGTAGCCGAGGTAGCTGTTCAGATAGGCTTCCGGGTCGGTGGAGAGATTCGCTCCCTTTTCCTTCAGCTTGTCCGGCAGCTGGGACATGGGGATGGACGGCTCTGCCCTGGGGGCCTCCAGTACATCAAAGCTGCCTATGTATCTCATGTGGGGGATCTCGCCCAACACCTGGTCGGTGAGGGTGGTGAGCATCCACCAGACCCGGCCTTCTTCTTCCTCCAGCATGGGCAGCAGCTTTTCGCAGTAGGCGGAGAGGGCGAAACTGTTTTTGCCCTGCTGCTCCAGCCAAATCTGCACATCCTCCCCAGAGATGTCCCAGCCATCGTCGGTGCGAAAGCCGATGTTTCGGATGGGCTGACGGCCCACCAGGATGTTCCAGTGCTCCAGCACCTCCTTGGGGGCGTGCTTCTGGAAATAGACCAGCTCAAAGAGCTTGACCTTATCCCCCTCCGGGGTGAGGATCAGCTCGTACTTCTCGCCGCCCACGCCCATCTCGAAAGAGATTTCGTCAAACGCCTGGTTCAGAATCCCTTCCACCCGGTCCACCAGCTCCTGGCCCCGGGTGTGGTCCTTGTCCTCATCCATCATCCGGCGAAGCTGGGCTTCCTGCCGAGCAAAGTCCTTCCATGTAGATTCCGTCCGCTCCCGGAAGCACTCCCAGAACTGCGGCAGAGAAATACCCTTCTTGCACGAGTCAATTAGTTCCTCCATGTCCTGTCGGGTGTTGAGTTTCGGATCATCACCGGGATGCAGTTCCAGAGCTTTTTCAAAATGCCGCAGAGCGCGGCCCTCCTGATCCAGATAATAATAGGCATACCCCATACGGAAATTCCAGGAATAAGTATCTCCCAGTTCCTCCTCATGGGACTGCATCAGTTCCAGTGCCTGGTGAAGCAGCTTCCTTCCCTCCGGCTCGCTGGAGTCCGCCAGATTGTTGTAGGCGCGGGCCAGCTCCATATCCATTTCCGGGGTACGCTCCTCGGCAGAGATTGCCTCCAGTGCGTCAACGATTTTCTGGTGTTTGTCCTCCTCATGCCACTTCTGGCACTGTTTCAAAATGTCCATATCAGGGCCCTCCTCGTCCTCATCCGGTTTCCAGTCTTTGATCTGCTGGAACACGCCGTTCTCATCCCGCTCAAAGGCGCAGGGGGCGGGGGTGTTCAGCAGAGGAATGATGTCGGGATCGTCGTTGCAGATTGTGTTCAGCTTGTAAATCCCGGCATTGTTGGGATCGTCCATGTACGCCTCGCTCTCGTCACCAGCGGTGAAGCGCCAGCCGCTGTCCCAGCCGCCGTCCGGCTTCTCCCGGTAGCAGTAGCTCACCTTACAGCCCTCCACCGTGATGCGGTTGGTGGCGATACAGCCATCGGCGCCCTCCCAGTCGGGAAGCAGATGTTTCACATCTTCCGCCTTTACATGGTAGTCCCGGTTGCGGCCGGAGGCTTCGTACAGCTCTTTCCGCAGCGCCTCCACATCCCGAGCCATCTCCTGGATCTCCTCGTTGTCCATCATCTCACTGAGGTCATATTCCAGCGGATTCTGGGCAAAATCCGCCAGTGCCTTGTTCATGGCGTCATGCTCCTCTGGCGTGACGGTGATGCGGATGCGGCGGGTAGGGGTGTTGTACTCGTCCAGATCCTGAAGGTTTACACTGCCGCTGACGCTGCACTCCAGCAGGATGGCGGCCAGATCAGTGACCACATCGATGGCGAAGTGGAAGTCCATCTCCACGCCATCGGAGTGTGTAAACTCCAGATACTCCACGGTCTGGCGGAAGTCCCAGTTCTGCTTGTCCAGCCCAATCTTGGCAAAAATCTCGCTGAGGGGGATCTCCTCCTTCTTCTGATCTACCAAAAAGGCCACAAGGTTCAGGCTGTCGTCCGAGCCTCCGATAAAGTTGCCCCAGTATTTTTTGATATACATCCGTCACGCCTCCTTTTATTCCGGCCACTCATCTCCGTCACAACGGCTGATGAAGTCATAGTGCAGGCTCTCAAAATAGTCGTTGGGATAGGATTCACCGTCCTGATGAAGCTCCAGCCCCTCCAGATCCATCATCTCATTGATATATGCAAGGGTATCGTGGATACCCGCAATATGTTCGTCCTGAAGCATCTCGGCCAGCACATCTTTCTGCTCCGGTGTCAGTGCGGCGAGAAGATCATTCTTCGCCTTGTTGTCCTCCGTCTTGGGAAAGCCATCACCTTTGACCCACAGGGCCGTCATGCTGCCTTTCCGCTCCACAAGGCCGTCAATGAATGCTTTATACAGTTCCAGCTCCTTGCTCATAGCAGATCCTCCATTCCCAAGCAATTTACTTTCGGATCAAACTCCCGTTATCAATGAGGGCAGCCTCCCGGATGCGCCGGAGGGATTCCGGCTCCAGCAAAAACTCCCGCAGGTTCGGGTCCTCAAAGAAGGACATGGGACGCACCTGCGTCGGCCCGGCAACCGCCCAGAGCCGCGATGTTGCCAACCGCTCCGCTGTCTGGAGCGCCTTCTCCCGTTCGCCCAGATAGAGGTAGCGGGCGATTGCGTCCCGATAGGAGGAGTCAGCCATGGGCACGCCTTGAATCTCCTCAAAGAGATCTACGGCATCCCTGGCGGTTCCGAACATACAGCAGTGGTTATAGAACTTCCGCCTGGCATCGGGATCGTCCTGTGAGAGTTTCTTATTCTGTTCCACCAGCTTTGCCCAGAGCTGCTCCTTCGTCTGGGGCTCCTCCGGCTCATGGTAAGGGTAGTTCTTGTCATTGTCCGCAAAGGGCATCACGCCCCGCTTGAGGTAGTCCATAAGGATGTCACAGAACCGATCCCGCTGGGGGAGGCCGTTCTCAGCCCGGATGCGCGCCTGTTCCTTCGTCAGCGCCTCAATCAGTTCCTGCTCCCGGTGGAGCCGGATGGCCGCCACCGTCATGGCGATCATGTGTTCATCGCTCACATTGCTGTAATACCACTCCTCCAGCCAGGGAAGAATGGCCAGATCCAAAGCCAGGGCCTTTTCATAGTCCATGTTAAAATAGGCAACCTCAGCCTTAACCGCTGCTACCTGATGGGGGTATTTATCGGCAAAGGATTCCAGCGTGTCCAAGGCTTCTTCTTTGCCATCCATGATCTCATAGCAGACCATGCGGACTTTCTTGGGAAGTTTCACGACATCCATGTTGACGCCTCCTTCAGCCTTTTTTACGGTCAATGCTGTTTCAATTCATCCTCCAAGCGTTTCAGATAGGTCGCAGGAACCACTTTTGTCAGCCAGACTCCATTGGCGGACAAGTAAAAGCAATATCCGTCCCGGTGCATCTGGCCGGCATCCACCAGGTAGATCACAGGTTCTCCATGCCGGCGCCCAACTTTCTCCGCTGTTTCCTGATCCGGTGAAAGATGAACATACAGACGGCTCCTGGGGAGTAGTCCCTGGGCCTCGATAGAGGCGGCAAACCGCTGGGCTGTTCCGTGGTACAGCGTCTCCGGAGGTTCAGTCACGGGGAGTTCCACATCCACCTGGACGGAGTGGCCCTGGTTGGCCCGGATTTTTGTCCCGTCCTGGCTGAAGGAATATCGCTGCTTTTCATCACTCCGCACAATTTCATCCAGAATGTCCCGGTTGATGGGGTATTTTCTGCTGATACCCGCCAGCAGCGCATTGACATCCGCCCAGCCGTGGGCATCCAACTTGATCCCAATGACCTCCGGCTTGTGCCGAAGGATCAAACTGATATATTTGCTGATCCTTGTGAGATCGGGCGTTGTTTCTCTCATAAGTAACCTCTCGAAAATTATCTTTTAAGCCATCGTTCCAGCATATTGATTTCTTGAAATGGATGCCACAGCAATTCTGCCATTTGTATCGATTCCTGCTGCTCTGACTCCTCAGAAGGATTAGAGCAAGGCGTTAAGTGCAGTACCAATTCTTTCTCTGTTTGATTTTGGATGGCAATTTGATGACCATGTGTATCCATTGTCAACACCGTGAATTGCCGCTCATACAAATCCAGGAGAAGCAGAGGACACTCCACTCGATTTTGGTCGGATAAGTACACCTGTGACTTCAAACACATATACCGGCCATTCGCAGAAAACACAGGAGTTTGAGGAGGAAAATGGGCTTTGTATGCGTTCAGTAGCAGGAGGGGATGCTCTCGGTTTTCGAAAACGGCCAGACAGCCTACCTCGTTGCACATAGTGACTTCTGCAATGGAATAGATCAAGATGGCGTATTTACCAGTTACAGACTGGGTAAGTTGATCATAGACATAGGGAAAATGCTCCCTAATCCTCCAGTGAGGCAGGTTTTCAAAGAGATAATTCCAGCCGTTGATGTCCATTGTTTCCCTCTATTCTCTCAAGTCATCTCCACCCGGATAATAGGCCGGTAGAAGTCATAATCGCCGTTCAGTTCCTTGTCCTCCTGCACTTCCGGCTTGCAGTGGGGCGAACAGGGCAGAAAACCGAGAAAGATCCCCAGTCCGCCGCAGATGCTGCGCCCGCCATCACCGCCGCAGGTGGTAAACTGCTCGGCCTTCACCACCTCCCGCATATAGGGGTCATAGGCAATGGACAGGCCGAAGAAGTTGGGTTCCTCCATATCGAAGGGCTTGTCCTCATCCTCCGGGCTTTCGAAGTGGTGCAGGTGCATGGAGTAGTCCATTCCATCTCCCCAGGGGAACAGGGTGCGGCACCCACCGCCGCACAGATAGGCCCACTCGTCTGCCGCAGGCAGCGAAAGCCCCTGCTTTTCCAGCCCGGCAAGAAACGCATCGTAGTCTGTGCGGTTATAGATGCAGATCTGAAAGCCCTTTTCCGTCCGCTCAATGCGGGCTGACTGGTGCATAGTAAGGCTGTCAAGGTCACTCCAGGCAAACTCCCGGAACTTCTTCAGCCAGTCAGGATGGGCGGACAGTCTGGGATCGTCCATTGTGACCGGCTCCCAGCAGAGTTCCTCCAGCTCCCGGCCCACCAGCATAGGGCCAATAGCTGCCTGACGAACAGGAGCCATTCTTTCCCGGATCATCTCCTCCGGGTCCCGCTCCAACTCCCATTCCCGGAACAGGTACTCCAACTCATCCCGGCTCTCCTGATTCAGCCCTACAGCAAATTGTTCCCAGCCCAGGGTGATGGTATCACCGGGGACAAAGACGAACTCCCGGCCATCTTTCTCGAATATGCCGGTGGTACAGTTCTTGCCCCAGCGGTCAAAGGTATGCAGGCCAAGAAAGGTCATATCATAACGAGTAGCCAGGCTTTCCATCAGCGCCTGCTTCTCGGTGGTTTCCATTTGATTGAATTGGGTGCGAAATAGTCTTTCGTTCATAGCAAGTCCTCCTACAGCCTATCCAGATTTTCCTGTAGATCGCCTTGCCTCAAGTGTTGGGCAATGGCTTGGTTCAGTGCCTTATGGGGGTGATAGGCTGCCTGCTCTACATCGTGGAGGCACTCCTCCATCAATGCCTCCGGCAAAATGCCTTCCCGTTTGCCATAAAGATGGCCGAAGGCATAGCACACAGACTTTAGAAAGTCAAAAATGTAGTCGTGATTTCCGCGCATACTGGGCAGATCATTGAATGAGCCCATACCACCGTATGCCCGAAGATGATGGGCAACCTCCCGCCGCTGGTTCCAGTCCTGAATGTCCCGCTCCAACCAGTCGATCCAGTTCTTGAATTCCGGATGGTCTGCCTGAAGGATTGAGCGCAGACAGATCAGAGCCTCGGTATAAATATCTGTCTGTTTCATCAGATTCCTCCCAACTATTTTCCGAAATGCTCCAGATACAAATCCCGCACAGAATAAGGGCCTACAAGGTTCGTTTCCTGTCGGCCATCCCAGGAATACACATGAATTTTGCCCTCGTCCCCAATGTACTGTTGTTCCTCAAAGGATGCGGGGAATGGGAAACTTTCTACCATGTTCCAGTTGATCTTGGATTTCAGCTCATCAAACTCCTCGCGCTTGAGCCTTTTGAAGTTAAACACCAGTGCTGCCCCAATCCCATCGAACAGCAAGTCTGCGTATTCTCTGGGGGTGATGCTCTCGCTCACATTGGCGGCATCAATATTGACATCCAGAACCTTGTTGCCGCAGTTTGTCCAGATTTTATCGGGAGAGAACCAGGTGGTGCGTTCCTCAGAGTCTGCAAAGTCCTCACGGGGATACCATCCGTTTGCGCTGTCCGGCTTGACGCCTTCCCGAAGCGGCCCGTTGTACGGGGAAAGTGGATAATATTGGTGCCGCACCGGATCAAATCGGTCAAACGAAGTTTTCAGCAGATACCTATGCTTTTCGCTTCGCATGAGCTTATGGGGCTTCACGATATTTTCTTCGATCAAACTCCAAATGTACTCATCTACACGGATGGATACACGGGGACGGCTGAATAGTGTGATTTTGTTTGTGTCTGTATCCACATTGAGCCAGACACGATTGATTTCAACCATTGTCATTCCTCGCTTTTCAAAACGCTCCGCTATAAAATCGGCTCTCCCAGATGGCCTCAAATTCCGCTTTCTCTATTATACAGGCATGGAACTCCTCGCCCCAGACATGGGCGTTCAATTCCTCCACGGTGGGGATCGGCGTGATCTCGATGGCGCCGTCGTAAAGGTCAGGGATGTTGCGGGTGCGGCCATCCGCAGAGATGTCAATGGAGCGGAGGGCCAGCCGCTCATTTTCGGTATCCACTTCATAGAGGATGACCGATGGTTCACCCTCCGGTGCGCCCTCCCAAAAGAGCTTGATGTACTCGATCTTGCTAAGATAAGTCCGCATCGTTTTTTCATCGGCACAGGCCGCCCGGATCATTTTGGACAGTAGCATCAAATCGTCGATGTATTGGGAGTACACGCAGAACACATCCTCGTCAGAGTCGAAGTGAAACAGACCCACACCGCTGTTGTTTTCCTCGAACTCCCGTATCACGCCCCGGACCAGCCGCTCCCAGTCTCCGCTGCTTCCAGTCAGTCCCAGCCGACGGAATTCTTCCGTCCGGAATCCATCGTTGATTTTCAGCAGAAGGGAGATGGCATAGGGGTGGTGGGGAATGAGAAAGAATGGCGCGATCTGCTCCGGCTTCACCCAGATTTTGAAGGGCGGACGCGGATCGGGTATCCAGGGCAGCATCTCCCACTGGTCGTCCGGTCTGTTTCCGTATTGGGAAAAGTCTTTCATGTAATCCCTCGCTTCCCGGCACATCAGCAGCCCAGTTGTCCTCCGTTTACCGGGCGGAATATCCTTCGGCCCGCCAGCAGTTCCTCCAGCTTTTTGGCCAGCGCCTCCACAATGGCGTGGCAGGGATTCTCAACCCCCACGATCTCCAGCTTTTGCAGCTCGACGCAGTGGAGCGTTCCATAGAAGCCCAGCATGAAGTCCGTCAATTCAGCAATCATCCCATAGCCTTCCATGTTGCTCACATCCGTCTGACCTTCTTTTGCGGTCATCAGCCCAATGATCCCCACCGCCACGGTGAAAGCGCCGCAGCAGGAGTGCTCGGTCTGCATCCCAAGGCCCATGACGGAGAACATTTTCCGGGTCTCCTCGGACAAATTCAGATGGTAATATTCATTGCAGGCCATGAACATCGCCTCGGCACAGGTCAGTTCCGTGCCGATATGGTAGTGGTTGACCAGTTCATAGAGTTTCATTGTTGCCATACCATACTCCAATCGCAAAGCATTTCATTCTGTGTCACTCTGCGCAGCTCGTCCCGCACCTCCATCAGCGCAAAGCCCAGCAGGTTTTGTCCACGCCACTTCATGGGGTCCTGGGCCTCCGGCGAACTGGCCGCGAGGCGGATGCCCCAGATGGCATCGTAGGGGCTGGCCTCCACCAGCACGCTGTCCCCGGTGGAAAGGAGAAACTCCCGCAGTTCGCGGTTCTGGCTAAATTTGTGCCAGTTGCCAAGCAGCACAATGGCGTACTTGAACTTGTCCCATACCTTCTGGTCAAAGCCCCGCACCTTGCGGCCCAGAGACTTGATCTGCTTTTGGTCGCTGCATTTCAAAATCTGGTCCCGGATCTCTTTGTCGACGAACAGCTCGGCCTTAGCAGCCATCATATACTGCTCCATGCAGAGGTAGGAGTCAGCCGTCGTATAGAAGTCCTCCATCCACCACTGGCTGAGGCAGCTTTTTGTCAGCTGGCCGTCCTCGGATAGCTGATGGCCCCAGAACAGGCACAGCTCTCGTGGTTTCCCCGCAGTAAACTCCTGCTGGAGCCACTGGCGGGTGTACTTGGGCCTGCCCTCTGGCTGCCACGCCTCCACCAGGAAGTCGCCGTGTACCAGCACTTCACCAGTGTCCTCGTCCTCCCACCAGCCCTTCCAGGTCACCGGCTCAGGAAAGAGGGTGCGGTATTCCGCCCGCTCCTCCGGGGAGAGGGTGTCCAGCCAATGGCCGAACCGGTCTATGTAATCCTCCCCATAGCCCATGCGCCAGCCGATGGAGTATCGCTCGATCTCCCGGTGAGCCAGCCAAGGTGGAGGCATGATTTTCTGATCTTGTAGTGCCATATTGTTTTCCTCATTTCTCTTGCAGCTTCTTCAGCAGCTTCACGATCCGCTCCCGGTTTTTCGCGGTTTTCATGAAGACGGGGAGATGGTCGGCCTGGGTCATTTTCGCTCTTCCCGGCGGCTTTTCCCGCAGGCCGGCGCTGAGATAGCCGATCAGATAGGCCAGGTGCTCCCGGTTGAGGGCCCAGACCGGCTTCCCCTGGAAGGAGGTCAAAAACCACAGTTCCAGGCCGAACCAGGGGTCCTTGCCGCCCTGAATCTCTGCACCATAGGAGAAAGCCTCCGCCGTCTTGTGTACCGCGCCCGGCATGGTTGCCCCGCAATAGGGACAGGTCACATGGAGAACGGAATAGTGCTGCTTTGCCTCATCTTCAATATCCACCCGGTAGTATCTTCCGCAGTTTTTGCACTGGTTATGGACATCGTAGCGGTAGACCGTCCGATCCTGTGTCATCCGGTGGCCGCAGCTCAGGCACCGGAAATAGGCGTTATCATCGTCCGCTGTCACCACACCCGCCCCATGGCACTTGGGGCATTTTACCTGGATGCCGGTGGTGAAGGCGCTGTAGGCACTGTGGGTGAAATAGGGTTTATCGACAACTCGGCTCATGCGCCCACACACTCCTTTCGGGTAATTACTTTCACAGCCGAAACCGGAATGGGTTCAAATCTTTCACAGTTTCGCAATCTCATCCAACCAGAAAGTATCAATTTCAGAGGTGTAGTCAAGTGATTTTAACAGATGTTTGTATTCACTCAGATTGGGATTTTTCTTATCTGCAATGATGCGGAACATGAGAGCAATTGTGTATTCAGTTGGCTTTCTTTTCAGCGATGCGACCAATTCTTCCTCATAGCCTTCATGGTAAAACTTCTCCATAAAGCTACCCAACGGCCCAGGACCGCCAAAATCAATATTGGGAGAAGATTCAATCAGTTCCAAGATCGGTCTTACAGCATCAAAAGGTGTTTCGCACTGTTCCAGTTCATCAGTTAAATCAAAGACCGGATCTATAAACTGATATTTGTCGCCTGTGGTGGCAGCCTTGTCGATTGCCTTTTTTATCTCTTCCAACAGTTCTGTGATTCTTGTATCCATTGTTTTTTCAACCTCCTCAAAAATCTCGAAGCTCATCAAACTTCTCAATCAGGGAATCTTTCTGGAGTGTGTCGCCTGGCAGGGCATCCAGGATACCCCGCAGGGCCATATAGATTTCATCCCGCTCCTCGGTTTCGATAAAGCCCATCTTGTTGAAGGTCTGGGTGTAGGCGGCCACCGCCTCCAGCGCCTGGGCCTGGGCGTCCCCGCCCGGTTCCGCGGCCAGCTTCATCAGCTGGGCGCGGGTCTTACGGTATTGATTGGCTGCCTTTTTCGCAGCGGAGGCGGGAATATGCTCCGCGCCGTCCCAGCCCCGGAAGGGATTGTCCAAATTTTGCGCCAGCCACTCCGGTTTCCGGGGCTTGGTGATCCGCAGGTCCATGCCCGGCCTGCCCTTCCAGAACCGTTTAGCCGCCTTTGCCGCATCCTCTGGCAGGCTGGTCATCCAGAACCATCTGAGGTTTGGCATCGGCTCCGGGGTGGGGATGTCGTCCGCCCCGAAGCCGAACAGGTCATAGGTGGAGAGGTTCGTCAGTTCCCGGAACCCTCCCACGGCGAAGAAGTTCCCCAGGTTTCCCGGCGCGCCCCAGAGCCTCAGCTCTTTCAGGCGGGGATGGACAGCGGCCAGTCCGGTCAGATCAAAGTCCTTCAGCTGGATGCCATGCAGCCCCCATAGGTTCGGCAGTTCCGTGTGCGGGCGGTATTCCCCGATAAATTGGAGGGTCAAACCGCTGCCATCTTCGGGGGCATGGATGGTACAAGCGTCCGGCCCCTTGTTCTGGAATAGGAGCTGCTCCGTTCCCTCACACAGCCACAGTTCCTCCAGCCCGGTCATGTCCAGCATCAGCTTTCTGATGCTGGTGCCTCGCAGATCCAGGGTCCTCTGGCCGTGGTTTAGCAGGGTCAGCTCATCGAGGAAGGGGGTTCCCCGCAAAAACTCCAGCAGATCCGGGTGCCACCGCTGGCAGATAAGGGCGGAGAGGCAGGGCAGTGCCTCCAGTTCCAGCGCCGAATCGAATGGCTCGTACTGGTCCATGATCCGATGGCTGCTGACCTTCACCGGGATGCCGCCGATCTCCGTCACCCCGTCGCTCTCCATGGCCTCCTTGAAGGCCCGCCGCCGTTCCTCCGGGATGGCCTGCCACCGGATCTGGAGGTACACATCATAGCCGTCATTCCAGCCGCCGTAGGAGCGGCAGGGCTCATCGGTGAAGGGCGGCAGGGTCCCCACAAGCGTGTACTGGGGCGGGACCTCCACCGGCACCCGCAGCAGGTGGAGCTCCCGGGGCCAGTACATGAAGTCCTTGTAGAGCGGGCGGAGATGGGGCAGTTCCTCCGCAGTCAGAGGGGCGTCGCCCACCCAATCCAGAGAGAGGACCACTGCCCAAGATTCTTTGCTCACCGAGTCCGGCGGCGCAATATAGGCCACCTGGCAGGCGGTGTAGCGTTTCAGATATTGGTTATAGACTGTATAGACCTCTCCGGCGGTGGCTTTCATGGTATCACGCTCCTCTCATCAGTTCTTTTCCAGATAGAATCCCCATACGCAGTTGGAGAACTCCCCGGCAGCAAAGCGGTGAATCTGCCCGTTGATCTCCACCTGCCAGACCTCGAAGGTATGGTCTTGGTGATAGATTGGGTCTTTGACTTTTACTCGCTTGCCGGTGGTTTTCCAGTTGTAGTCAAAGATGTTCACACCGAACAATTTACATTGACCGTCTGGGCCAAAGGTTTCATATTCCCAAGCCATGTGATGCCTCACAATTCAACACACTTACCTACAAAGCAACGATTTTATTCCTGCTGTAAGAGTTCTATCAAAGAATCCAAATGCTTATCCCACGATTCCCAGTTATTACTTTCTTTCCAAAGTTCTACGATTTCTCTTTCGCCATCTTCATCAGGAACTTGATTTTTAATACTCCTCAATCGCCTAAGAAGGTCTTTTCGAGCAGTAGCTGAAGCTGAGAAATTCGTTATTGCTGACCAAACATTAGAATCCTCATCATCGTAGTTTAGCTTTCCTGTTTTCTGCCATTCAGAATAAAGTTCTGCGATAGCGATGGCGGTATTATCATAGAGAAAGTCAATTTCGTTCACTGTTTCTCCAAGAAAACCTTCCTCTTTCAGAAAGCCTATCAATCCACCCAAAGTCAGTTTCTTATGTTTGGGTAAATAATCTGTTTTCAAAAGGAAAATTAAGTCTAAGCCATTATCGCTTTCCAATGCTTTTACACCCCATGAACCCATCTTCCTACACCTCCAATCTGATTCTCATGAACTTCACAATCCCGTGCGCTGCCAGCCGTCCAGCCGCTCCTGAACCCCGTCGATCATCCAGTTATCGCCCACACGCCTCATGAGGAAGCGGCGGTCAAAGCCGGTGTTTTTCTCCCTGGTGTAGATGTAGAGTTTGTTCTTGGTGATCTGCTCCGCGTCAAGGAATTCTTCCCCGTTGTAGGTACCCTGGGCACTGTATGAGAGGCCCAGAGGCCGGTAGCCCGGACGGGGCTTTTCGCTCACATACTTTTCCCAGATCGCCAGCAGGCGGGGCACAGCCTCGGCATCTTCAAACCCGGCCTGCTCCATGTACTGCTCCCATTCTGTCATTTCCGAAAAGAAAGCGGACAACACCCTGCGGCATTCCGCCGCCGCCTGTTCGTCCAGCGGGACGGGCTTTTTGGCCTTTTCCCGCTGGAGCTGGGAGAAGTGTTCCATCTGCTCCTTGGTGAATTGCACATGGGCCACCGGCTCGATGCGGTTGTTGCCAGCGATGGCCAGCAGGCCCTCATAGGTAACGGCGGTATGGTCGATCTGGATGTGGGAGAGCTTGGGGATGGAGGCCGCCTGGAGCAGACCGGCATCATCCAGCCCGGTGCGGTTGAGTGTCAGAAGGTCCAGCTTGCAGCCTTGCAAGGCGGGCAGGCCGCTGCCGTGGATGGCGGCGTTGCCGTCCAGCAGCAGATAGCGCAGCTTGGGCATAGCGGAAAAAACGGGGAAACAGGCATCAGTGAGCGCACTGTCCTCTACGCCGAAGTTGGCCATGCTTTTATGCCCAGCAAAGGGGGCAAGCAGTTCATCGGTCACCGGATAGCCTTTCACATGAAAGCCCACCAGGGTGTAAGCGGCCAGCTGCTCCATGATCTCTGCGGTCAGCTCCGGGACTTCAAATTGCTTTTCTCCGTCTAAGGTCAGGACACCGCTCTCCCAGTTCACTGTCCGCGCCCGTTTTGGCCAATCCATCGCTGCTTCCCTCCTTACGCCTGCTCCTTGTAGCTGGCTTCAATGTCGATGAAGCGCACATACACGGCGCAGATTTCACCTTTCGCGTCATAGCCGAAGTAGACCGGATAGTAGCCGTCCCCCCAGCCAGAGGCAAAGATGGGCAGATTGCAGTCCGTGTCAGGCACCGTCCAGTTGAGCCAGTCGCCGCAGTCTCCCTGATATTTGGGGTAGGCTTTGGCGTTTTCCTCCAGGAGATCGCAGAACAGGTCGTTGTAGGGGTCAATGTCCGGGTCTTCTTCCAAACGCTTGGCCCAGTAGGTCTTGAAGGCCGCCTGGGTCTGGATGTCCGCAACACAGCCCATTCCAGCGTCTACGCCAAAGCCAAAATACTCGTCCTCGCCCAATTCCTCGTCCAGATCCTCTTTGCCGGTCATGCCCAGCTCATAGCGGACAGGCTTTTCCCGGCTAACTTCCACCTTGACACAGGCATAGCGGTCACCATATTTCTCACTGGGCACCACACAGATCTTTACAGGATAAGTCCCGGCGGGGATTGTCTGTATAAAGGGCGGTGTGTCCTCCAGCTCCACCAGCGGATCGCAGGCGAAAATTGTTCCGGTAGGAAAGAGGACGGCCCCGATGTCCAGCACATCCACGCCCATATTCCCAATCACTTTCTCAGTGAAATGAGCGTCCAGGTCCGTTTTGCAGGCCAGTTTGTCCTTAACGGATTCATATTTGTTCAGCCATTCTGTTGTCGGCATACTCGTTTCCTCCTGTTGATTTGGTTTGAGCATAGGTCAGCTCTCTACGATGCGAACCTGTTTTCCTCCAATTTCAAATTCCAGCTTTACGCCATAGTCCGCCGCCCAAGCAGGGCACTTGCTGAGCAGGGCCAGGATGTGCTCATCCGGCTCCCGGCCAAGGGTCACACGCAAGATTACGGGCCAGCCACCATATTCCTTTTGAAACTCCTCACTCTGGGTGTGGTTCAGATAGCCCTCCATCTTGTCGAGCAGGGCCTTCTGCGTTTCCGGGGAGCCGTCAATAAAGCCATTGCAGACCAAAACCATTACCACTTCTCCCGTTTTGGTTTCTGCCAGAATGTCGATCTTATCCAGGTCGCCAAACATATTTTCAATGGACATTGTTTTCACCAGTCCCTTTCTCGGATGGCCTCCTCAATATCAATCGGAATGCCGAACCACTCCAGAATGTAGGCCACAGTGACTCCAATACAATCCCGGGCCACCGTTTCGATTTCGCTGTCGTTCTCGTCAAACTCCTCCTGGAGATCATTGATGCCGCAGACCGCCTCGTCCAGCATCTCCTGCACCACTTCGATGTCGGTTTCGCCGCTCTCCAACAGGTCGATGACCTTCTGGAGCTCGTCCTTTACCTTATCCACCAGAAAAGCAGGATAGTAATCGTCCTGATACATCTCGTCCAGCAGTTTGTAATTGGGGTCAAATGTTTTCATGGAAGTGCTCCTTTCATTTTTCCTGTATTACTTGAAGCCTTTCCCGCCACAGCGGTTCTTCAATCATCTCATCGTTTTGGTAAAAATGTTCCTTGTCACGGGCCAGATGATCGGCAAGCGGTGGTGCGTCTGGCGGGGTGTATACCGTAAAACTGTCCCGATCCGCCCCCTTAATCTCCCGGTTGAGGTAGTACACCCGCTTGGCATCGCGGGAATACCAATGACCGAGCAATTCCCATGAGGGCAGATCCGCCTTGGGAAGCTGCTTACCGTAAGCATAGATTCGTTTCTCATCCCTGGCAAAATAGGTGTCGCCCAACGAGAGGAAAGAGGAAACTTCCGCGCCTTTGATGATCTTCACCTTGCCGTCTCCGTTGTGGAAGTAGACCTGCCGGCCGTCCTTTGCATATCCCTGGGGCGCACCAGAATCGTTCTGGCCGTTGTCCAACACCTGGAAGGCTGCCAGCTCTACATCCGGGATTCTCCCGCTGGTAGTGTAGACGGCTGTTTTGTCCATCGCGTAGGCATAGTTTAACACCCGAAACGATGCCGGATCTGCTCCACGCAGGCGAATCCCACCGAGAAAGCAGGCCGTAGAGGATTTGCCCCAGTAATGCCAGCAGCAGAAGTCTTTGGGCGAAACACCCTTCAACAAGCCGTTTTCATATAGGCCAGAGAAATATACGGCTCCATCCTGAAAGAAAAACTCATTGTCCACCGGCTCTATGTTTGTGATCGGCTGCAGCAGTTCCTCGTGATGATCTGTTATGCTCAGTTCGATTTCGTCGTCGCTATAAACTAAGTAGAGCCCATGAGGGGCCTTTCTATCGAAATGCAGTTCAATATCATGATATTTGAGGATCAAAGGTTTCCCGTCGCTTTTCATGGTGGAAACAGCATCGGGATTCCCGAAGATTTCTATGACCTCATCCTGCGATATTCCGAATTTCAGCGGTGAAATGTTCCGCGGATTCTGCAATATTTGATTGCGCCAAATAGTAAAGTCCTGTTTCATAGTTTTCCATCCAGTGCCTCAACCGTTTTCATGGCGGCGGAATCAAATTTGCACTGCCGCAGATCCCGTTCAATCAGGGCAAACACATCCGGAAAGCACTCGATCTCGTCCTGATACTCATATTTCGCATACAGTTTCCCATACTCGGAGATCCAGACCTCTGCCGGGTAGTAGTAGCCGATATGACCGATGGGCTGGCATTTTTCACCGGCAGCTTGTTCAATCTCTGCCAGTTCACAGCCGGACATATCCCGAAAATAGGCTTCTTCCAAATGGTTTTTGATCCCGTTGACCAGGTAAGGGAACAAAGCGAATTGGAAGTCAGCCGCCCAGTTCAGTTTTTTCTGTTCCAGGTACCACTCACAGCACAGGCCGAAATACTTGCGGTAAAACCGCTGGGTGGTCTTCATCATCGGGACACCATGATCGGCGTAATATTGCTCCGCAATGGAGATGTCCACTTTTCGTCCTTCCCGCCATCCGGCGTACTCCATCAGCTGCTTGACCTTGCTTTTAAGATCGCCGGAAATGGGGATGCGTTCTTTGATCATGGTGGTTACCTCCATTACCAGATTTCAGACAATTACAACTCTGCCACAAACTCATAGGAAACTGCAATGATGTTGTAAACATCATCGTATGTAAACAGCCGGTAGTGCCGATAGATGCCTTTGTCAAAGTCCTCCCGCACTGGCAGAGACTTCAGCCAGGTGCTGTCCTCAATTAAATCGAAGGAACTGCCATCCAGATACTCCGTCCCAGCCATATTTTCATAGGTGTCCAATTCACAGGTAAAATAGGCCAGCACCTGCCGGAAGGTGAGTGTGTAGGGAAACCAGTCTTTTTCATCCCTGTGCTGGGAGATTAGATGGCCATTGATGTCTCCCGTAAAGGTCAGATTGTTCAGAGCATCCTGTTTCACCTGATCCAGATAGATGCAGTCCCGTCCCTTCAAAACACCTAAGCAGGTATTAACAGCAGCCGCTTTTTCCATAGGCAATTCTCTTTCATCAGCTTTCATGGGTAATACAGAAAATCTCCTTGTTCAAGTCAAAGTAGATTACCATCAGCTCGTCGGTGATCTCCGGGTTGAAGGACAGATCCATAATGAAAACTTGTTGATCCATCTCGTCATCCACCAGGCTGCCGAACCGCTTGAGCTTCAAAAAGTCCACCATCTCGGCAAAGGACAGCTTGGATGGGTCGGTTCCCGGAAAAAGTTCCGCCGCAATATCCGGGCCTACATCGTCCCGGTGGAACTCCATGAAAAATGTCACAACGCTATGGTAGCGGCTGTCCTCGTCCGCCAGCGCCGCTTTGATGGCGGCTTTGGCCTTCTCCGCCAATTCCTCCGCCTCATCCAGCATTTCTCCCACCGCATCCATGGCAGCAGGATCGCCAGTCAGTTCTTCCTCTACATCGAAGAGAAAGGGCAGTCCCGATTCCTCGGGAAAGTTGAAGATTTCCTCGCCGGGTGTATATGTAAAATCAATGCGTTTACAGTTCAGTTTCATAATGTTATCCTCCTTACCCCTCAATGTTGGCAGTTTTGAGGCCCTTTTTCAAAGAGCCGTAGACCGTCACCGCATGGTCGGTGAAGATCTCGTCGCAGTCAAACCAGGCGGTGAAGCTGCCGCCGGAGGTGACGGACAGGCTCGTCATGCTGATCCGCCGGGCCAGTTCTCCCTCTGTGATGGGGTCGGTTTCCGGGTCACGGGGATTTTCTTCATCTTGGGAGAGCCAGTTGTTGGCCAGCTCGGTCAGGTTCTTGGCTGCAAGCTCCCGCATGGCTTTGTCCCAGGTGTCACAGTCGGCCAGCAGCTTCTTGGCGGCGCTGCGAGCGCGGGTCCAGGAGGGCTTGCTCTCGGCATTGACTTCCAGAGAAAGGCTCACATCCTTTCCGCACCACTGGATTTCGCCCTCGAAGGTATCATAGTCCTTGTCCAGTGTCAGTTCTCCCAGCACCTGGTCCTGGATCACCACTGGCTTGTGGTACTCGTCCAGAACGGCCTGGAGTTCCGGGCAGTCCTCGTGGGCCTTGACCACCTGGGAGATACACCAGGGGCGCACCACCAGATCCTTTGCCAATTCTTCTTTCATCCGGCGGATCTTCAGGCGGCAGATCTGTTCCTTTCCAAAGCGGCCCCAGCCCTTTTCGCTGTTGCGCTCCTCCTCGGTGACCGGCCATTCCAGCCGCTCCTCCTTGGTGGTGACCTCGCCGGTGTCACAGAACACCATGCCCAGGGTCACAACAGTCATTTCCCAAAAGCTGCCTTTCCAGTTATATCCGCCACCGATGCAGCGATTGATCAGAGCCACCACTTCCTGCTCCTCGGGCTCGTACATCTCATAGAATTCTTCAAACATCGGTGTAGCCTCCTTTACAGAAGTTCCAGCACTGCGGCGGCAGGCTCGGCAAACTCCGCCGGGGCTTGCTCCAATACGCTCCGATAGGCCAGCATCGCCTGCCAGGAGTAATAATAGAAACTGTAAAACTCGTCTGCTGGGAAGACCTCGTCCTCCTCGTAGCGCATCTCATCTTCTTCCTCGTCGTATTCCTCCGACCACAGGTATTCTTCCTTCAGCAGATCGGAGAACAGCGTCAGCGGCTCGGCGTGTTCCATCTCATCTCCATCACGGAAGCACTGGAGGATGCAGGAGAAGAAGTCCAGCAGCTCCCCGGCCAGGAAATGGGCTGCGGGGTTCTGCCCGCTGTCTGCGAGGGCCTTCTCCAGAATTCGGCTCAGGAACACCATGCCAAAGGGGGTGGCGTGCCAAAGGGTACTCTGGTGCTCCATGTTGGTGGTGAGCTCGTAGAGGGACTCTTTGACGGACGCCAAATCACGCATCTGCTCCAGCACTGTCAGGTGTGTGGGAAAATCCGTCCCCCGGCCATAGGCGGTGGTGAGCCGGTGCCACGGGACATCAGCGACCTTGAGATGGGTGATGTAGGTTCTGTTCTTCTCTGTCATGTTGCTGCCCTCCTTATCCCGCCGTCTGGCTGAGGTACTCCTTCTCCAGCGCGGTGTACCACCGTTTCAGCATGGTTTCCAGACTGCTTTTCCCGCCTCGATCTGTAAAAACAAGGAACTTTTGCATCAGTCTGGGGAAAAAATATTTGCCCGCTGTTGTCAGATCCTGATTGAGATAGACCATCCGCAGGATACGGCCCTGCCGGTCCAGAGGGTTCTTTTTCAGCAGCTCCTTTTCAAAGCAGAAGCGCAGGAATACCACATTCTCGTCGTAGAAGTCCTCCACCACAGCCGCGCCAATGCTGGTGTATGTGATGTCGTACACCAAACGGCTCCAGTCAAATTTCTCGGCATAGAGCAGTTTCAGCGCCTTTGCCCAGTGTTCCTCCGGGATCACCAGCATCCTGTGCTGGGCGGTACTGGAGTAGCCACGGTAGACGGGTTCCGGCTGCCCCAGGAGTTCACTCACACTGTCGGCGTAGACGAAGCACAACTCCTCATCGAACAGGCCACCGATGAAGTTGCCGTTGCAGTACAACATATAATTCTTGGACTTGGCTGGAGAATAAGAACGGCTATATTCCTGCGAGTCCAGGCTTTTATGTACCTTGTTCAGAAAGTCTATTGATGTCATGGCTTTACTCCTCAAACTCGCCCTCGATCATCCCGTTCAGATACCGACCGGGATCTGCGATGAAGTCATCCCATTTGGCCAGAGGGTGGAATTCCTCATGCTCGATGTCCAGATACCATAGTTTCTTGTCCCTGGGGCTCCACAGCAGCAGATAGTCGCTGTAGTTGTCCATCTGCACCATGAGGGAGAGCAGCTTCTTCCGTTTCCAGGTCATCTCCTGCACATCCATGAAGGAGTAGAGTTCCGCCCACTTCACCCATTCCTGATCCGGGAACTCCAGTCGCAGGGGGCCGGTCTTCAAGTATTCCACCAGCTTGGCGGGCAGCTTGTATGGCATAAGTTGCCGGATCTTTTCCTGCTCGTTGTGCCATTCCTCCGGTTCCAGGGCCTTCAGGTAGTCGGCCAACTCCTGATTTCTGTTCTGTACCGCCACGGTGTAAGGCCGGTCGCCGTATTTGTCAGCAATGGTGATGTCGGCTCCTTGCTCAATGAGCCAGCGCACCATGGGGAGATTTTTGTGTCGGACAGCTTCAGTGACAGCGGTGGAGGCGTTCGGAAACACCATGTCCGGCTTGTGGTAATTGATGTCTGCCCCTTTTTCCAGAAGCAGTCGGGCAAGTTTGGTATTGCCCTCGGACACAGCGGCCCGGAATGCCTCGCCGCCAAACTTTTCCACTGTGATCCCGGCTTGCTCCAGTACCTGGATATTCTCCGCTCGCTGTCCCCAGCGCACTTCCTGGAAGGCACGCTCTTTCTGCTTCGGAGTGAGTTTTGCGGCCTGTCCAGCAAAGAGCGCCACCACCTCCGGCCCACAACAGCGGGCGGCGGTGAGCAGCAGGGGCTGTTCCTCTGCCAGACCGGGATCGGCTCCATGCTCCAGTAGGAAGTGAATCATGGGCACATCATTCCGAAAAACCGCGATCTCCAATGGCATCAGCTTGATGTATTCGCTGAGCTGGATGGGAACATCCAAATCCAGACCGCCCTGAAGCAACGCCTCCAGCTTGGGAGTATCATGGTCACAGATGGCGGCAGCCGTTTCCGGGAGGGTCTCCCAGCGGCCAATATATGCAATTTGGTACATAAGGCACCTGCTTTCTCGACTTGTACTCATTCATCCCCGAACCGCTCAGCAGCGTCTTTGTAAACAGTGATGCTCTTAGCCACCTTCTTTTTCTGGCTACGGATGCGGAAATAGTCCCACAGAACGCGCTTCAGTTCCGGGTTCTCCACCTTGAGGGGTAGCAGGCTGATGAACATTTCGTCGTAGCTTCCATATAGCACACCGCCCCGGTTGTAGGTCTGCCATGTCACCGTAGGTTTGCGGCCCTCCGGGTCCTTGGCCAAATCAAAGAGCCACCGCTCATCCAGATCCACATAGCGTTCAATCATAAACCTTGTGTCATAGGTTCCATAGCTATAATCCCCCCAGAAAATCAGAGCGATCATTCCATCCGGGCCCAGGCGTTCATAGGTCCAGTCTTCCGGATAACAGCGGTAATGGAGCATTCCCAGCGCATGGAACAAATAGCCTTTTTGCGGCGTATCCAGAAGGGGTGAATAGGTCTCGTACACCTGCTCCTTGGGCTGGGTGATGATCGCCTTCATAAAGACCGGCATCAGCCAGCTGCCGCCATAGCGTTCATTCAGCTCATCAGCCAATGCTTGCAGTCGCTCATCCGGGTTGCGGATCAGGGAGGCGGTAAGTACCACAGCGGGAATTTTCTCTTTTTCCTTGGGGGTGGCATCCCAAATGCGAAGCCCGTCCGTGATCCACCAGGAGGTGCAGTCATCATCGGAATAAACAGGCGCGCGTTTCAGCTGGGCGATCCGCTGGGTGTTCTCCGCCAGGAAGCGGTAGACCTCCAGCATTTTAGGCGAGGCTTTCCCCAACATCAAATGGAAACAGAAGTTCAGTTGTTCTATATTCAGTGGCTTTGTGTCCCCCTCGTCCAGCAGCTGGGAGAGAGTCTTCAGAATAACTGGGGCAATCTGCTCCGATACACAGTCGGAACAGGCATCCGACATGATATTGCTGCCCATCCATTTGCCCTTGACCAGCTTGGCCCACAGTGGGGCAGCAGGGGCATACTCCAGCTGCGCCAAAGCCTTTTGAGCAGCCGTTTTGCATTTGCCCTTTTCTGTATTCACAAGCTGGAACAGCAGTTCGCCGTTTGCTTCATCCTTGCCCAGCTCCAAAATGGCCTGTTCTCGCTTTACGCCCTTGGGAGGCAGTTGTTCCAAAGTCATCATTCATTTTTCTCCTATCCCACAATGGTGGTTTCCTTGATGGTCAGATTGTCGTAATTCATGGCGATCAGTTTCCCGGCGGTCTCCGGCTCGGCCGAAGGAGCGACTGCATATACTTACTGCTTTTTCTGGCAAAACTCTTTCACATAATCGTATATGCTCTTTATCCCGCCATCGGTTACTGTATTAAATAGGCCATAAGGTTCGTTTTCCAGCTGCTTTTCTGCAAGGAGCATTGCCTGGCGGAAATTCCCTTCTGCGATTTCACACAGTACGACATTCAATCGTGCGGCCGGCGCAGTATCATGGAGAATCTCCGCTTTGAAGTCGGAGACTGTACTGCATCGGCTATGATGGTCTTGAATGGACTTGTTAAACCGACAAAACGCCTCATTCATGACCAAGGTTGCTGCGTCCACCGTGGGGACAGGTAGTTCCATTTCCTTGATGATATGAGCGGAAGGGGAATGTGCCGCTGTGATATGGAAACTAAATGATTTCTTCCGGGCTACCTCACCCATTTCATATACATCCCAAAAGACATTGTCAATGACGCATGGCTTTGTGGAAACGACTGCTCTTATGGCAGTACCACGCCGGACAGGGGGCGCAGATAGAAACACTTCATATAAGAAATCACCCAGGACCTTATAGGCGCAGTCTGCAACCACTTTGAAGCCATGTTCTCCGGCAACTACTTTTAGGTTTTTGGAAATCATCGCGCTTAATTCCTTGACTGTCTTCTGCTCCTGCCGTGTCATGCTATTTCCACCTTGCCCAGCTCCAAAATGGCATGTTCTCGCTTTACGCCCTTGGGAGGCAGTTGTTCCAAAGTCATCATTCTTTTTCTCCTATCCCACAATGGTGGTCTCCTTGACGACCAGATTGTCGTAATCCATGGCGATCAGTTTCCCGGCGGCTTCTGGGGTACACATGAACCAGGTGCTCACGCCCCAGGCATCCATCCTTGTGACGGTGAAGAAGTCGGTTTCGGCGGGAGAGGGATTTCTGGCGTCAAGATAGCGGTCGGAATAGAGGTAGACCAGATCCACCTCCCGGTCCGGTAGCCACTTGGCCCGGCGCGCACGCGGTTTACCATTTTTCAGAGTCTTTTCTCTGGGGTTCTCAAACCACGCCAGTTCCTTGATCTTCAGACCGGTGAAGGTATCCATGAGCCGCTGGGCAATCTCCCGGTGGGTAAATACTCCGCAGTCCCAGGAGCCCATCAGCCATGTCTGTATAAAGTCGCCCACCTTGCTGCCAGGAGCAGGCGGCCCATAGACGCTCTCGTCCGCCCACATGACCTCCATCTTTTCACATTGATCTGGCCGGGGACAGGACTTCTTGTTGCCGTATCGGTACATGATATTCACATAACCGAAGTCCTTGCCGGTTCGGTCATGACCAACGGCTTCCACTTTATAGGCAGTTATGGACATTGCAGTTCCACCTCCTGAGCCAGTACAAATCCGCACAGCCCAAGGGAAGAGTCGATGACAAATACCCGGATGTGCTCCCGTTCCATGCGCTTCCGCAGTTCCTCGATGCTGCAGCAGGCGGGAAAGCCGTAAGAGATGGTCCCGCCCAGCAGGTCTTTGTACTGCTGGAAAAACCCGTCCACGGTGATCTCGTCCATGCCGAAGAGGATGTTGTCCTGGATCACATTTTCAAACCAGTGGGCCAGCAGGCCGGTGAAGCGAACGGATACTTTCTCTCCGGTCTCGGACTGGGTATCCATGTGCAGTGTGTGGGCTTCAAAGTCAGCGCAGTAGCGAAGGACTCTGTTGTCGTGCAGATTGTCAAAAGATTGAATTACCATACTCATGCCAGCTCTGCGTCCAAAATCTGGACTTGTTTTCCTTCCTCGTTCACATAGTAAAGGGCGATATAGTCGATGCCGTCCCGCTTGATCTGCTCCCAGGGCATCCGCCCGCCGCTGATCAGCTCCACGGTATCGTTCTCGTCCGGCTCGAAGTCCTCTTTCTCATCCTCATAGTCAATGCTGTACCCCAGCTCCAGCACCAGCTTGGAGGCGGGGATCTCATACCGCTTGAGGGGACGGTGTTCCAGCTCGGATGGATCATGTTCTTCGCAGAACATATTGTCGTAGCCATGCCGCCCGCCATCAAAGATCACGAACTCCTCGCCGCTGGCCGGGTCACGGGCCGCCACCAGTCCGGGAGCCTCGTCGCCATCCACAATATAGGATTGGGGCTCTCCCTTCACCGTGAGCAAATCTCCGTAATACCAGACCTCCAGCAGTTCACTGCCGGTGGAAGAACACAATGTCACGGTGGGCAGGCGTTTCTGTGCATACTCCTTCACATGGCCGGTGAGCCAGGTAGGATATTTTTCACTCATCGTTCGTCCTCCTTACAGCACCCAGGACATGATGCTGGTCACAATCAGCACGATTCCCAGTAGGAAGAAGATCACCCGCCTGGAGCCGCGGCCATAGCGGTGAGAGTCCGGCTTGCCGGTGGGGTCACAGAGCCAGTTCCAGTTCATGATGGCCCCAATCAGCAGGACAGCGCCGATGATCAGGGTTACCCAGTTCCAATGTTCCTGTAAAAAAACCGTGATCTGCTCGCTGTTCATTTAGGTTTCCTCCTCTCTTTATCCCTGTATATCAGCGTCAACGGGGCCTTTTTTCAGCGTTCCATTCACCGTGACCACATGGCCCCAGAACATATCGTCGTCCTCATACCAGGCGGTAAAACGCCCACCCGGAGATACTGTAAACTCAGTGAGCAGGATACGCCGGGCGAACTCATCCTCGGTGATGGGGTCTTTCTCCGGGTCCCGGTTAGTCTGGTCATTGTCCGCCAGCCATTCGTTGGCCTGAGCAGTGAGCTTCTGGGCAGCCATCGCTCGCAGGGACTTATCCCAGGTTTCCTGGTCTGCCACCAGTTTCTTCATCACATTGGTGACACGGGGCCAGGACGCTTTCTTTTCAATCTCCACATCCAACGAGATCCGGACTTCTTTTCCCATCCACTTACAGGTCCCCTCGAATATGCTCATCTCACGATCCAGCGTGAGGGTTCCCAGCACTTCGTCCTCCAGAAGAATGGGCTTTGTGTATTCCGCCCAAATCTCCTCCAGTGCCGGACAGGGTACGCCTTCCTCCAGTACCTCCGTGACATACCACTGAGGTTCGTAGAGGGCATCACCTTTCCAGCCGCGGGCTTTGATCCGGTAGATCTGGCCCTTGGTAAACCGCTTGGAATAGTCGCCGGCATCCCGTTCCTTGTCCGTCAGCGGCCAGCTCAGGTAGCATCGACCGGAGATCGCCTGTCCGGTCTGGACATCCGCCATGGCGAGGGCATGGGTATGCGCCGCCCAGTAGGTATCCAGAAAGGTTTTGTCCGCGCTGACACCGTCCTGAATCAGTACCAGTTTTTCCTCATCTTCTGGGGCGTACAGGGCAATAAAGTCCTTGACCGTTCTCTTTTTCATGGCGTTCTCCTTACGCAAATACCTGCTGGTATTTCTCTTTCAGTTCCTTGGGCGCTGTCTTGATGACCTTGCTGCCGCCGTTTTCAGAGGCTGTGCCCCAGATGGCCCAGAGCAGGCTCTGCCAAGCGATGGCCCGGAATTTCGGGTCCTTGTCCTCTTCCGGCAGGAGATAAGCGGAAAAGCGGCGTTTGACTGTCAGCAGCGCATCCAGGCTTTCCGCATTGGCAATCAAGCTGCGGAATTCCTTGGCAGGCTTCAGCCACTGCATAGACAATGCGCCCCGTACCAATACGCCCAGTGTCCATGTTTGGAAACCAAACTTCCGGATCAAGGCATGAAGGAATTTCTCTTGCAGGGAGGAGTGCTCGTCGTCGCAGAGATCCAAATACTCCGCCACCAGCGGCGCCCACTGTTCTCCCTCCAGTCCCAGAGCGAACACAGCAAAAGAGCCGGGCATGGCGCAGGCTTCATCCGCAAGGTTTTGGTACCACTCATACTCCCGCATAGCCAGACGAGTGTATCGCTCTATAGCCGGATGCAGATCGGGGTGCTGCACAGCGCAGGCAAAGAGCTGATTGATGCCCTTCTTGGGCAAGCCGGGAATGGGCAGATAGATTTTCTGCTTTCCTCTGAATTCCACCGAGTAACTGCGGGGGAATTCCTCCTGCTCCAGCACCGCACACAGGTAGTCCAAGATCTCGGCATAGCACTCCTCGGTGGAGTCCTTGGCGGTGATTCGGATGGCAGCAAACGCATCATTGGCCGATGCGGTGAAATGCTCCGTCTTACGCTGCTGGATGTCCTTTGGTAATTTGCCGCTGCCGGCTGTTTTCAGTTGCTTCACCATATCTGGGCGAAGCTGGGAGACCAGGCCGAGGATGTGTTCGGTGGTGAGGGATTCAAAACTCTGCCCGTACACGGTATGGCAGATCGCCACATAGCAGGCAAAGCGCAGCAGACCTTCGTCCACATCCTCCGCTCGCAATTCCGGCAGTACTGTGCAGGGTGGAAAGACGGTAAAGCCATCATCCCGCTCTCCCACAAGGAAGAACCGCTCCTGCACCTGCTTTTCTATGTACTTCTCCAACTTATAGCGAATTTCTTGCCAGCCCACCAGCCGTCGCATGGCGTCGCAGAGAGAGACAGCATCCTCACAGGGAAATCCTTTCAACGGCAGCCTGGTCAGATACCGCTCCAGCAGCTGATCAGGGAGAAATGGCGTCCCGTTGTGGTTTCGCACCACGGTCGGGTAGGCGGAGTGATTTTCACGAGCGGTGCCGTTCAGCACATCCTGAATGCAGAGATCCGCCTCCGCCAGCACCTCCGGGGAAGTGTCCGGCTTGTGGATCAGATAGTAGCGGTTATGCACGCCATCACGCTTTGGCAAACTCATGGCAAGGTCTCCTCTCAGGTCTGCTGATGCTGCATGGATACGATATGGCAGTCCGGGCAGAATTCCACATAGAGCGTGCCCTCCGCACAGTCAAACACCGTATCCCACTGGATCTGCGCCAGATATTTCATAGGTTTCCCGCAGTGGGGGCAGGTCGTATATTCCGCGTCCTGTACCCAGTTGGCAAAGCCACCCACCGTGTTCACATCCTGGCAGGCCGCACCGTAAAACAGGGGCACAGGCGCTTCGCCCAGCACAAAGGGATTTTCCGTGAGGGCCTTGTAGTCCTCGGGACTGACATAGCAATCCGTCTTCTCCGCGCCGTCAAATAACTCAGAGGGAAAGACCTCCACGCCGCCATCCAGGGTAAACCGGTTGAAGGCGGGGCCTTTGAGGAATCCCACGCAGCTGGGGCAGCAGGTGGCAGTCAGGACACCATCCAGCCCCAGGAACCGGAGCCGCTCATCCCGGCCATCCAGCACCAGCATGTCCACCATGCGTCCGCCACAGTGGGGGCATGTGTCCTCCCGTGCCCGGCCAATGCGGACGGGAGATTTCTCGCCGGTGGTTCCTTTGACCATAGGATAGCAGGTATCGAAGTTGAGTTGGATTTTCTGGCCCTCCTTGTCGAAGGTCCAGCCGCCGATCTGTGCATAGCTGGATGGGTCCACATAGAGGCCCTTGCGCCAGGGCCGGGGATTTCGCTCCAGCTCCAGCAGCGTCTCCATTGCCTTGTCATCTCCCTGCATAGCAAGGCAACTCATCAGGTTAGAAGCCGCGCTGGAATATTCCGCAGACAACAGCGCATGAATCAGACCATCCCGCACATCGGCGGGAGCGTGATAATAGATTTCACACGGCCAGAACACCTCTGCGGCCAGTGCCGCCCGCTGAATCTCCGGGGTGATGGCATCATGGTACCCCAGCAGCTGCCAGAAGTCGGTGAACTCCGGGTCCTCCATATCAGCCAGCCGCTGGATGTTCTGAATCAGGTTTCTTTGCTTTTCTGTGATTTGTTCCGGTGTCCAAGCAAGAGCAGCCTTCCGCTCCTGTTCAGATTTGCATTTCCAGCACAATCCCTCATAGCCCAAGGGTGTCCCACAGCCGGGGCAGGTGTACTTCAGGCTCATATTCTTTGACTCCTTTCCAAAGATAGAAAAACGCCCTGCGACACGCTGTCACTTGGACAGGCTGACGCAGGGCGTGAAAAGGCCGCAAGAGAGGAGCCACATCTATTTGCCGATGTGGTTTCTTCAACAACTAAAATAATTCGTTCATATCTAAAAGCGACAAATGGCGCTATTCCATTCTGTGTGATCATACGACTACTCCACAATATTAACAGCCCATAAGATATAAGGGCATAAATTTAAATTTTATTATACCATAATCAGTTTCAAGTTTGATTCTTTTTTATGGAAATTGAGAAGATGTTTACATTTTGTTCACGGAATGTTTTTTATTTTTTTGCCTCAACTCTAACTCGCTAATACACACTCTGCGTATTAGCGTTTCTGTATTGATACCTCGCTAATCCTTATACTAATTTGTATCGACACAGAAAGGGGCGGTGAAAGTTGAATGATTGATAAGCGTATTGGAGAACGAATCAAGCAATGCCGCGAGCAATTAGGTTTGACACAAGAACAGTTTGCCGAGCGTCTTGGTTTGACAACAAACTATATTTCCACCGTTGAGAGAGGCGCCTCTTTTCCGCGCTGCGAAAAATTGATTGCCATCATCAACGGACTTGAAACATCTGCGGATGCGATTTTCTGCGATGTTATAACGCATACCAGTGAGTACCGCTCTGGCATTCTCTCCGAGGAGCTGAAAGAGCTTCCGGCTGAAGAGCAGCAACGGATACTGGAAATCGTAGAATTAATGATTAAACAAGCAAAAAAGAAGATGGATTGACTCATTTCGAGGGCTGCAAGGGTTTCTTGCGGCCCTTCGTTTTATTTCGACACATTTTGCGTAGTGTATGCTATACTATGTATTAGCGATATAGCTTAATATGCTAATACATAGGAGGAGCATCAGCATGAAAATCACAAATCTATTTCGTATGTCTTCTGATAAAGGCCGAGCCTGTGCTTTCACAGGCCACAGACCTCAGAACTTACCATTCCGTTTTAATGAGAATGATGATCGGTGCATTGCGTTAAAGCAAAAACTCCGCGATTGTATCGTGCAGTTGATTGAGCAAGAAGGTGTCCGGCACTTCATTTCGGGAATGGCTATTGGTGTGGACATGTACGCCGCTGAAATCGTTCTTGAACTGAAAGCAGAGTATCCTTTCATCACGCTGGAAGCTGCTATTCCTTGTGAAACACAGGCTGCAAAATGGTCCGAACCTTTGAGAGACCGATACTATAAAATCGCAGAGCTGTGTGATCATGAAACCATGCTCCAGAAACAATATACATCAGACTGCATGCAGAAAAGGAACCAATACATGGTAAATCATGCTGATATACTGCTTGCCGTTTGGGATGGATCATCGAGCGGAACCGGCTCCACTGTAAGATACGCCCGTACAAAAAATAAAGCAGTCTGGATTATTGATCCATGTTCCCTTGAGCTTACCCGTGCAGGTTGATTGTATATTGAGGTCAAAATGTAGTCTCTATTATTGGATATTATAAGATAAATTTCACCAACAATCAATACCATTAGAGTTTATGTCAACGCTAATGGAATGTGTATTCTTTCTTGGACTCAATCTATACTATTAGTGGTACTATATACACTCGCAGGAGGTATCACGATGGAACTTGAGTCCATAGGAAGAAATATACGCAAGTTCCGTTTGATGAGGAATCTGCGACAAGAAGACCTGGCAGAGATGGCTGGGTTGAGTATCAACTATGTCGGTGCGCTGGAGCGGGGAGAAAAAATACCATCACTCGAAACCTTCATTGTACTCTTGAACGCTTTGGAGGTATCATCCGATATGGTGCTGAGCAGTCTATTGGTGGAGAAGCATCAGGCTGATGCTTCTCGTCTGATGGACCGAATGCAAAATCTTCCAGCTTACGATATAGAACGCATTCTTGCGGTAGTTGATGTGCTTATACAGTATTCAAGTATGGATCAAGAGTAAGTTATTGTTTCTTTTCTGAATTAGTGCTTCTTAGAGTGGGCACTTCTGGTTGGTTCATCATGACCCTATCCTTGGTTCACCTAAAAAGCAGACTCTCCCCCTGGCGGGAAGAGTCTGCTTTTTTGCGTTTGATTTTTCAGTGACACACTTAGGTAATCTGGTACAGGTTAGAAGTGTAGCTGCCATTTTCTCGCCAACGAGGATCTTTTCGAAGCAGTCCAGCTCTAACGAGATCATCCAACGCTCGTTTGACAGTAGAACGGGAAAGCCCAAGTTCCAATGCAATGGTCTTAATGGCCGGCCAGCAGCGGCCTTCACTGTCTGCCCGGTCCTTGAGATACATATAGACGCTCTTGGCCCGATGGCTCAGATCCGAAGCATAGATACTGCGAAATCCATTCATGTTCCTATTTCACCTCCGTCAGGGGCGCAATATTGTTTTACGGGAATTTTTCTCAGCCTGCATACCATGATTCATACCGCCGACGGCCGCAGGCACATCCTGCGGCGGCTCCTCCTCAGCCACAGTTCCATAGTGGCGGCGGATGATGGATTCTTCCAACTCCTGCTTATCTGCATAAGCCACAGCCCGCTGTGCCTTCTCCGGCACCTCATAGGGCTCTCCAAACCGGATGCCCCAGTCGAGAAACAATCGCAGTTTGACCTTCATGGGATGAACACCGGTCTTGGCTACAATAAAGCTACCCTTGGGCATGGACTTAAGCTCATCTGGCGTCATGAGGGGGCGCTCTATCATCTGGAGGGACTGGCTGGGGTCATTCTTGCCGCGAGAGATACTTCCGCTCATCACTGTGCGGCTGCCAAGTGCTTTGGACAGCTCCACAGCTGTCTGGCTGGCCGGAGCGAAACCGCCGTAAAGGTTGACCTGGCAGTTATCCACAATCACTTCAGCGCCTTCCGCACCGTAGTTTTTCTTAAGCTGACCTGTGATACTCTGTACAATGGGTACCAGCATGAGTCCTCTGGAACGAGAGGCGGAGAACATCAGCTCCAACGACTGGATGGGAGGGCAGGTGCCCAGCTCATCTGCAAAGAAGACCACTCGATTCTTGAGTCGCCCACCGTTCTCGTCGGCCACGGTGAGGATCTCACGGTACAGATTCTGGAGAATCAGGGATACCATGAAATACTTGGTCTGATCCTCCTCGGGCAGTACGATAAAGATGGCAGATTTCTCATTACAGAATTTCTCAGCATCAATGGCGGTATCAAAGCAGAGAATCTGCTCCATCTCTGAATCGAGGAAGGCATTGAGCCTGGACAGCACTGTGGAGATTACAGAGGCCATGGCCTGTTCCGCAGTATTGAGAGCGGAACCTGCAAACCAGCGTGCCTTGTGGTTGGGCGGGAGTTTCTCCAGTAGAATCTGGAATTGGTTTTTCCCCTTTACCTTGGACGGGGCTAAAAGCTCCTGCACCAGCTTGAATACAGAAACGATGTGCCGTTTCTCAACCGGATTTCCATTCTCATCTTCAGTGGGCAGATATTCTGCCACCAGCAGAAACATGGCTGTCAACAGCCCCTCGGCACTGTCGTAGAAAAAGGCGTTTTGTCCATACTGGGCGCTGTCGCCGCCGCTGGTGTTGATCAGTGTCTTGGCCAGGATCTTGGAATACTTCTCCGCTTTTGCCTTTGCAGCCAAGTCGTTGGGATTGGCTTTGTAGATGTCCATATACTTGTTGATGAGATGGAGTAGGTTGTTACCATCTGACCGAGTGGGATTTCGGAGGTCCAACACAGCAATCTGATAACCATAGAAATCTTTTGCAATGCCTGCATAGTTGCGGTACAGATCTCCCTTGGTATCAGTGCAGAGAAAGGACATCCCAGACGCAAGGGCATATTCAATGTTGGGGTATAAAAAGAACGCTGTCTTACCAGCGCCGCTGGCAGCGGTGACCATGGCATGGATGTCATCAGTGTCCACCAGAGCAGTGACATGATTCTTGGGGCCTTCACATCCGAGGATGAGGCCCTGTTTTTCCGGCAGGTGCTCTCCTTTGCGCCATAGCTCCGGTTCAAAGGGAATGTGGGCGTAAGTCTGGCGAATCTCCTGCTTGGTAGCCCATCGTGCTGTCCCGTGCTGGCCATCGCCTACTGTTTTGGATTTGATTCCGTCCAGCGTATAATAGTGTGAGATAAATGCAAGTCCACCGATTACAAGAAACATGACGGCAGATACCGCAATCAGTGTGATTACTTGAGATGGCATGATTTCCTCCTTTGGTATCAGGAAGACTTAATACCAGAAGGGGGATGTTCAGGACATCATTTGTCTGCTATAATGAGAACATATCGAGGTGATTGATTTGATTTGCGCGTGTGACAACTGCCACTATCTGTTTGACGCACCGGAACTGCCGGAGCAGTGTCCGGACTGCGGGAAGTGGGAGACCCGCTTGGCTACTAAAGACGAACAATCGGAATTTATCAACCGTACCACAAGCGGCAGCGATAAAGAGGAGGAATGGATTTAATCCAGTCCTCCTCTTTGCTGTTTCAGGGTCAGGCCATTGCTTGGCTGGTCTCGCGCTGTGCCTTTTCTTCTTTCTGTTGCCGCTTAAGTTCATCGGCCTCATACTTGACCGGCACTTTGGCGCAGGAAATGGCCAGCTCCAGCCACGCACTGGCAGCGGCTTTCTTCTCCACATCGGTACGAATGCCTTCCATGCCATCTTTGGCCAGTATGCTCTGGAACTCCATGCCAATCTCAGTGGCGCGGGTTTTGAGCGAACCACGATTCTGGTGCGGATGAATACGGCTTTTCAAAAACAATGCGCCCTGTTCCTCTGTCAGTATACTTCCCATCTGCCGACACTCCCGCAGTACAACAGAGAGAGCTAATGCTGACATGGTTTCCATGCGTTCCATCGCTTGTTCAAAACGGCCCCAATGAAGGTTGTGCTGGTACTGCTGGAGCAGGCGCGGGATCTGGTAAGCCGCCTGCTCTGGCCGGACCTCTTTACACTTGGCACCTATCCGCTCACATATCATTCCTGCAACAATAAGCTGAGGGTGTTCCTCCGGTGGTTGAGCCTCCAGACCATGCTGTTCTTTCAAATCTTCGTCCCAATCCTTGTTGATAGAGCGCAGCGAAGCGACCTGTGTGTAACCATGCTCCCGCAGGATGTCTGTGAGCCGCCCCTCTGCCTCGATCCCAGCTGCATCATGATCCAGGCAGAGGATAATCTTTTGTAGCTTTGGATTCTGCTCCAGCATCCAGAGCATAGCGTGTTCCGCTGTACCGCAGAGAGCCACATAGCTGTGGCGTTGCCAATCCTCCGGATACAAGGTCAGAAAGGCCAACAGATCAATGGGGGCTTCGAACACATAGAGTCGGTCGCTGGCACCAACCCAGTGGAAACTGCACCGGGGATCACAGCCCTCCACATTGCCCCGGTAGCTCTTGCCCTGCGTATAGATGCCTCGCTTATGGGCATGACGGGCAACTCCATGCTCATCGGTTCCGACGAATACAGCATTGTGATACTCCTTGGTCTTATCCGTGGACAATTCCCGGCTTTCATAGATCAGCCCTTTCTGGGCAAAGGTATTGAGGATCTCCCGGCTGATATGCCGCTGCTGCAGCAGGTAGGCATACACACGGCGCATTGTCTGATTGGCGGGGGGCAGGGCAAATTCTTTCGGTTCCTCCTGCTCTTTTTTCTGTGCTGGTTGATACACCTCGCCTTTCTCACCGCCCAGCAGGCGTGTTACTGCCTCGGGGTAGCTCAGACCATAGAAGGTCTGCACAAAGGAGATGGGGCCGCCGCCCTCCTCGGCCTCATGGTCGTACCATTCGCTGCCGCGGACGGTGATGCTGTGATCGGAGGCAAGACGCTTATCCCGGCCGGAGGGGATGAGCTTTTCCCCTTGCCGCCGCAAGAACTCCACCAGATCAACGGAGTTTGCGCGAAGCTTTTGCTCATCAGTGAAGTGGATGTAGGGCATACTGCACCTCCTACCGGTTTCTTCCTCGCAGTTTTCGATGGAATAGGATGGGCCTACGGCGGATCGGTTTTTGTTCTTTCAATTTCTGACCATTCTCTTTCTGAGTCCGCCCAGCATGAAGCAGAAATTCATTCGTGCGTTTCAAAAAACAACCTCCTTTATTGCAGACCTATCTTTGGCTCATGGTCATCTGCCTTGTGTCCCTGAGCGATTTTCTTTGCTTTAATTTTTCGTAAAAGTTTTCGGTCGACTGCGACCACAATGCCGCTGGTGGGAAACTGGCTCTGCTCTCGGAAAATATTGGCCAGAGAGTGGAGCAATGTGATCACCGCTGCAGCGGTCGACTGCCCCACAGGGTCATCCATGTGTTTCAGAAAATATTGAGCGTATTCATTCCCCTGATCCGCTGCCATCTGAAACCATTTAGCTGCACTGTCCTTATCTTTCTCTACATCTTTTCCAAGCAGATAGAGTTTTCCAAGCGTGTACTGGGCATATTGGTTTCCATGCATAGCAGAGACAGTCAACCAGTGAACGGCAGTAGCTACATCCTTGGGGGCCTCCTCGCCTTGGAGCATCATTTTGCCCAACTGATATTGTGCGAATTGATTGTCTTGACTTGACGCATGCCGAAGTAGCTCCAGTGCTTTGAGAGCGTCCTTGGGAACAATTTTCCCCTTGAGGTAGGCCATAGCCAAAGCGTATTCCGCATACACATTGCCCTGATCTACTGAGGCACACAACCAACGGAGAGCGGCATTGGTATCTTGGGGGATACCATCTGCTCCCTTTAACAGAAGCTTGCCTAAGTAGCACTGTGCAAACTGATTCCCACGCTCTGATGCGTATGTGATCCAATTCAGAGCGGCAGCCTCGTCCCTGGGTAAAGAGGCGTCATTACTGAGAAACATCTTTCCAAGGGCAAAGGCGGCGAAGCTGTTTCCCTGCTTTGCCGCAAGAGTAAACAGCTCCACCGCCTTCTGGATGTTCCTTTCAACGCCCTGTCCGTCTCGATACTTTTTGCCAAGTGCGTATTGGGCGAAACCCTGCCCAGCATTCGACTCATCTGGCGAATGCCCCTTAGTCTGCTTGGCCTGTTCACCGGCAAATGACGATGCCGCTTCTGCTTGCTCCGCAGGATCGTCATCTTGGATATCATCTGGGTGGAACACCTGCTGGCGCTGTCCAAGCTTCACCGCTTCCTCAATGACGAGATTCTTGAGGCGCTTGAATTCCTTTTGTTCGGAGAGCGGCAGCCGCTCCGGCAAATCATCTTTGTAGGTGCGCAGCACATCTTCCCGCAGTTCATACCACAGATTGTATGCCGAAGCAACACGCGGATCTTTTGCAAGCTCGTCTACGATTTCATCCACAACGGCTTTGAGCGGGGCCTTGAGATAGCCGTATTGCTTTTTGCCGGACAAGAACCGAAGACGGTCGGCCAGATACTGCAGCCACTCCTCAATGTGTGCATTTTGAATGTTTCCGGACTGCATCTCCTCAATCACTCCACGGAGCGCCGCCTGAGCATCTGTATTGAGCTCATTTCGGCGCTGTGTCTGCTTTTGATAGAGTTCCGTCAGATCCTGCCGGAAGATTTCTTTTGCCAACCCCGACTTGATCTGTGCGATGCCTTGCTTGGTCAGAAATCCTTTGGACGGATCTGCACTGAAACAGACCATGTGGACATGGGGGTGGTGCGCCTCATCGTGAAAGGCGGCATACCATCGGAAGTCCTCCCAGGGTATCTTCATCGCCTCGGCCATATCCATGGCGTACTTGGAGAGCAACGCTTTCCATTCATCCGCCTTGTCATAACCGAGTCTGGCAGCATCCTCCCGGCGCAGGGAAATGATAGGCAGCCATACATTGCCGGGGTGCATCGCAACCACTTCCGCTATCTGCGCCAGCACAAGGCTGTCTTCTGCGCCGGTAAACAATCCGTGGGAGCCAATGCGCTGTGCGCGGGGACGAGTCGCAATGTAGTTCAGGTAGTTATCCATTTTTGCAATGCGGTCATAGTTGTCCTCCAGCGCGCGGGTGATAAATTCTGATGCATTGGAGCGGGTAGGTGTTACCAGATAATCTTCATACTCAAATATCCCGCGGCTGAGCGGAAAGTCACGGAGGATCTGTTTTATCATTTCCTTTTGCCGCTTTGTAGCTTGCCACCCATCGCGTCCTGGGTCGATCCGTTCAACGCCATTGCGAGTCGCCATATACTGCACATAGTTTTCCAGGTGTGCGCAAGCGGCAGATGTGCCGCCTTTGATATAGGGGCATTTGAAAATCAGTCGCGGCACAGGCTGTCACCTCGTTTTGATTTATTCATCGCCCCGCTGGTAATCAATTGCATCTTTGAAATTGATGCGGCCGTTGGTCTGCTTGACTTCGCGGATCGCTCGGGCGCGGAGCTGGCGCAGATCCTCATCACTGATCTCCATGCCCGCCGCCAGCACATTCATCATCATGTTGATCTCCACTGCCAGCTTGAAGAGCAGACGGGCGATTCGATTCTCACTGTCCTGCACCGTGCCGCGCATGGCCGCCACCAACGCGGGCGGCAGATAGGCAGTGGCCTCCTGGCCGGAAAGATAGCCCGCATAGAACTGCGCGGCTGTTTCCAGAAAATCACTGCGGCTCTTGCAGTTGTTCTCTTTGACCAATTTGTCGATGGTCTCCAGCGTGGAAGGGTACAGCCACGCTGGGATGCGCTCCTTGGCCTCCTCGCCCTTGGGGGCGGGTCTCCACTCATGTTTCATGTGCAATTCCCTCCAAAACCACCTGCCCCGGCCACCCAAACGCCGACCGAGGCAGGCTGATATTCCTGCTTCCTGTTCTTTTTCCGACCACCTGCCACAGCAAAAAAACGGGAAACCGACCACCTGTCAAAACGCTTCCCGACCCGCATTGCGGGGCGGTGTCAGGAGGCAGGTGGGCGCTTTGCGGCCACCTGCTTTATCCTGCACCGTTTTCAACCCCTTGGTTCACACCCCCAATACGGAGCAGAGCCCGGCCCGCATTTCAGGGCTGACTGCTATCCCTGTCGGCACACCGGCACAAAGCCCGCACACGGCGTTTCAAGCCGGTGGAGGGGTACGGATGCCAGCTCGGCGGCAAAACGCCCCACAGGGGCGCACAGCGGGTCAACAGGGCGTTATCAGGCCGGTCACATCTGCGGCGTTTCCATCGCTGTGATCTCCGATTCCATCTCTGCCGCAAACTCCAGCAGAGATTGCCCGTATTTTTCTCGGCAGTACTGGCCCATCTTGTCCAGGATCGCACTCTTTTCCTCGGCATTAAGCTGGTAAGCCATCTCGTAATCAAAGCCATCCTCACGGCAGAGGATGACTTTGAGAGCGTCGCATACCTGGCTGTTCTCCAGGTCATATTCGGCATAGATATTGAGCCAGTTGTTGTTGTCCGCCGAATCTACATGGGTTCCAAAGACCTCATCGGGATTGAAAGAGCAGTCCATGTAGAAGTTCAATCGGCCGTCGAGCTCGGAGATCTCGTCGGAGAAAATGATTTCCTCTGGACGCAATCTGCGTGAGCCGTGGAGCTCGACCGGGGCTTGCGTATGGCTGGTGAGCTGCTTGCCCTCCAGCCGGGAGAGGAAAATATTCCAGCGAACCTCCTTGTTCACATGGCCGCTCTTGTCCGCAAAGTAGGCGGCGGAGGACACATCTTTGAGCCGGAAGCTCTGCCAGCCATCCATAATATTGAGGGCGGAGAGAAGTCCTTTGTCAAAGTCGATCTCCACCAGACCGGTGACTTTGCCGAAATTCTCCAGCCTCCATGCGGCCAGCTGCTCAAACCGCTGAGGTGAAATCTCCTCTGCACCATAGATACACCGGGCGAATCCCTTTTCTTTGTCACCGAATGTGCCGCGCACATAGCGTCGCATGAGGATCGCCATATCCAAAAATTCCTGGCCGCTTTTGGTGGAGAGATAGTGTTCCTGCCCGTTCTCCGTGATGTGGAGTCCTGCATACCGGGCACTGGCTTCAGCGTTTCGCTGGCTTTCAAGCCGCTCGGCATCCAGCGCCTGTTGGATCTTCTCCTGCTGCTCCAGCGGAACACGCTGAGCGTAAAGTTCATTGAGCTGCTCCTGCATGGTTCTCTCGACGGTGGTTCCGTCTTCGGTCAGAGCCTGCTCCAGTGCGGCAAGCTGGCGCTTGTCCAGCCAGAGTTCGATAGAAACAGAGTCCAATTACACCACCACCTCGCTCACCGCAGTGGGCGTATCGACCGGAGTGCGGGGCTGGCGTTTGGTGCGGGGGCGTGGAGGTTCAGCAGGTTCCTCCATGCTCTCGATATATTCACGGGTCTGAGCCGGAACATACTTTTCGTAGAGCTTGGCGAGAAAATCCTCCAGCTCCGTTTCCAAAGTCGTTTCCTTCTTCTCTGTATAGAACCGGAGCGCCCGCAGCTTTTCCGCTTCCATGTCGATGCTGATACTTGTTTTTTTCATATACATCCTCCTCACATAAACATCTTCATGGCACTCTCTGCTCTGGCACAGTCCGCGATTGCCTGGTCATACTGGACCAACAACTGAGGGTCTACGCCAGCAAGAACCAGTTCTGTCCCGTAGGGACCGGGGCGTACAGCGGAAACCTTGGCATCCAGGAGTTCGGCAAACTGCTCCTTCCCACGGTCGCTCAGCTGGGTCAGTTCTGCCGCAGGCACCCATCCGACATCGGCAGTGGTGTGGACCAGATACACATCATGCTCCGGCAGGCCGAGTTCCAGCAGATTCCTCAGCCGGATGGCAGGCTCTTGCGCGAGTGCTTTCAGTTCCTGTTCGGGCAACGGTTTTGGAGCGAGGAACACCCTGGTCTGCGCGTGTTCGCCGCATTCGTAATCGATGCGCCGCCACTCACCGCCGCTGGCAACCTGCAACTCGCCCAGATGGCTGTACCGCCAATCACGACCAGTTTCCTTGCACCAGCGGATCACATGTTCGCTGACGCTGCCTTCCGTCCATTCAAAATTGAACAGAGTTTCACCCTGTTTTTTCAGTAGGTCCGTCCATTGGTTCCGGTCGGTAAACCCCAGACTATGCGCCACAATGGCCTGACACATGCGAATGGCCCAATCAGAAGGCTCGCTTTTGCTCTCATGTCTTTTTCTGAATTCCTCCAGCTGGGAGAGCAGTGCGAGCTGTTCAGGAGCTATATTTTTCACTTCCATCCTCCTTTCTCATTACTACGACTCGTGATTTTACCCTCCCGCTGTAGGTAGATAAGCACGAGGGTCAGTTTGTTCACCGTCCACACGAACCTCGAAATGCAGATGAGGCCCGGTGGAACGGCCGGTAGAGCCAGAGAGTGCGATGATATCTCCAGCCTCTACGGTCTGGCCTACCTGAACGAGCAGTCTGGAGTTATGACCGTAGAGCGTCGAGAGCCCATTACCGTGATCAATCATCACATAGTACCCATAGCCTCCTGCGTTGTACTGTGATACGGTGACAGTTCCCGGCAGGGCTGCCCGGATAGGTGTGCCAGTGGGAACGGCCAGATCCATGCCGCTGTGTCCTCTTGTTTCTCCGGTAAAGGGATCTCGGCGGTACCCGAACTCTGATGTCACGATGCTTTCCCAGTTTGCACCCACTGGTGAGCAGAATCCGTCTACACTGATAAACGGCACATCCGCACCAGGAAACCAATCGCCGGTCCCAGTGGCTGTGCCGTACAAAACGATGTTGTAAATGCTGTCGGCGTTACTCTGATTCTCCGGGGTGACTGTGATCCCCATAGCCGCCTCGATCCGAGCGTAGACTTCGTTCATATCAGTAACAGGAATGGCCACCGTATAGGTTTCCTCAACCTCCACTTCGTTGCCTTCCTCATCAGTGGTAGTCACTGTGCGAGTCCGCTCCTCGTAGTCTACAAAACAATCTGTAAACGCACGAATGCCACTGTCATCAGGGTGTTCTGCCGCAAAATACAGAGCATAAAAAACAGCCTTGACGCACGTATCATCAAGGCTGTTTCCGTCCTCGCACTGGGCGTTAATTTCCTCTATTGCTCTATCCAGCTGGGCAAAGCTGCCTCTCATATCTTCGATATAGCCTCGGTACTCTGGAGTAGCACTGGAGGAAATTGTACCGCCTTGGAAACATAATTCCACGGCTGATACATTGTGCTGCGACGAGCCGGAGAGAACGGCGCAGATCAAAACCACCAGCACGATCAGCGGAGAGAGTATTGCAACAATGACCCACCCCAATGCCTTGCGGGTCTTCTCGTTTGAGAGGACTGCGACGGCTGCCTTGGCAATGGCAGCAACAGTCGCTGCGCTCATGCCGCCACCTCCTTACCGGCCGCCGGCGGAGCCGTACAGAGCTTCCTTGTAGGCAGGCGCATGCACCTCCAACAGATACCGCTCGTTGCCGCACTTGAATAGGCACACGCCGCGCTGGGGGAAACGGATGAGATTGTATTCCGCCTCCTCCAGCTGAAGCAAGTCCATATAAAACCGCTTGTTGATAGACCCGCAGTTGAAGATGAACTGGTGGGGCGGAATCGCAAACAGGGGCTTGGTCAGCTCTCGGATACCCTCTCGGTCGAAGTCCTCCAGATTCTGTGAGGCCATGATGAGGTTGGACTCTTTCTTTCGCACCCGCTTGAGGATGTTGCGGATATACTCGATGATGGTGGTTCCCACCGTGATGTTATCTGAGAGCCAGACATAGAGTTCGTCCAGCACCGCAGTGGTGTTGCCGATGGTCAGCAGGCGGTCGGACATAAAGGACAGGATATTGAAAAGCATGGCCCCGCGAACGCTGCGATTGGCCTGCAGGAGTCCTTTGACGCCGAAGACAATGAATCGGGACGAGGTCACATTGGTGTGGCCGTTGAAGAATTTCGCCTCCGCGCCCTTACACATGGAGTGAAGACCGAGGAGGATCTCCTGCAGAAGTTCTGCCGTGTACAGCTGGTGAGCGTCTGCATCATACCCCTGATACTCCTCCTCAATAAGGTCATAGAGGTCGGAGAGGATGGGGTAATCCTCCGGCTTTAGGCGGCCAAAGTCGGTAGTATCACTGATGCCCCATTTTTCATACAGACGGCTGACCATAATCTCAATGGCATCGATGTGCCGGTCACTGAAATCTTTATAGGCCCGGAAGAAGTCCTTGAGGAAGGAGATGTGCTGGCTCAGGCGTGTGGATTTGCGGAACGCCTCGGGGGCGTCGGTGTCCTCCGGATCGCCGCCCTCGTCCCAGCACTTGGGTTCCAGCGGATTGATGCGGTACACGCCGCCCATCAGATCCATGAAGCAGCCACCGACCCTCTCGCACATATCCTGCTGCTCATGCTCCACATCCAGCGATATAACGGACTTTCCTGCCTCCAAAAAATTGAGCAGGAGCAGTTTGAGCAGATAGCTCTTGCCCTGGCCGGAGTTACCCAGGATCAGGATGCTGGCGGAAGTTTTGTCGTCGTCCCGCTTATCGAAATCCACCAGAATGTTGGCGCCGTACTTGTCCTTGCCAATATAAAAGCCGTGGGGATCTGTCTTTCCGCTGTAGTTGAACGGGTACAGGTTAGCCACCGAGCTTGCCGGGAGGACTCGTTCAAACTGCTCACCGAAGTGGTTCCAGCCGGACGGCATGACAGAAACAAAGCCCTCCCGCTGGCGGAGAAGCAGCCGATCCACATTGAGCTTGCTCCGCACCAGCTCCGTCAGCACATCTGTCTGTAAAAGTTTCAGTGCATCGTAGCTGGATGCGGTCAATTCCAGAAACACAGCACAGTGGAGGAGCGGCTCACGGTTTCTGTGCATGGTAGAGACCAGGGTGACCACATCCTGTAGGTTGGCCTCGGCGGTGACTGTCTGCTGGAGATCCTCCGTGCTGGAGCGGGACATTCTGTTTCGATTGGCCGCATTATGGATGATGCGTTTTTCCTCGCTGGCAGTGACCTGCCGGGTGTAGATTCGGATGGTCACGCCGTCCATCTCACCCAGATGACGGAGAATGGCCTGTTCGTCGGTCGAGGTGGGATATTCCCGGAGAGCCCAGACGCAGCGGTAGGTGTTGCCGCAGAGGAAGTGATCGACCTTGAAATCAATGACGGAGGGAGCGATCATATCGAGGAAGTCTTTGATACCGCCCGAGTCCGTCATGGGTGCGGGACTTCTTTTCTTTCTGGATTTATTCATGAGATACCTCCTGTCTGCGACCGTGGGAGGTATCCGCTTCCGCCAGATGGCCGTCTAAGGGACTACTCCCACGGCCAATAGGCGTTTATATAAGCGTCAGTCGTTCAGCACGATCCAACGCTCCCCATCAAAATCTTCATACTTTTCGGTGGTGGCATTTTGCTCGAAGTACACCCCCAGCATGCGCTTGGCGTCCTCTTTACCAGCAAGGCGCACCTTGAAGCCTTGGTCTTCCAGGCTTTTCTGAACCCGTGAGAGTTGGGTGTGGAAGTCGGCGTCCTGATCATCCCGGAAGCGGATCAGGACAAAAAACTCACGGGCAGTCGCCATTTGCACCTGCAGCCGGTCCAGGGAACGGGCATCCGCCTCCAGCAGTCGGCTGATCACGGGAAGTTCCTCCATAGCCGCGCGTTCCCGATAGTAACGCTTGTTGTCCTCGAAGGACTCCTTAGAGTTGAGGGCCAGCATCTCGATCTCCGTCTGGCCCTTGAGGACAGTCATCAGGGCATAGATCCGTCCGCCCACCGCCTCCGGCGGCTGCACAGAGAGGTTTGTAGGCTTCACGGAAAAGAAGGCCAGCATACCGCGGGATGTCTTGAGTCCGTAATCGCTGATGTCGTTAATCCCAATCAGCTGGCGGGTTGTTTCTTTTTTCTGTGCCGCTACCTTTTCTTTTTTTCTGCTCATACTCATAATCACCTCTGATTCTGAATTGTCTTGGTCATCCCCCAAGAATAGCTTTGCTGCTGGAGGAGAAAGTAGCGAACCGCATAACGCAGAAAGTCCAGAATGCTGGTGTCGTCCATACGAATGGAAAGGAATGCGTATCCGGCAGTCAGCACGATAGGGACAAAAAAGCCAAGTTGTGAGAGCGCAAAGACAGAGATCAAACTGCCGATTCCGATGATGGCGAGATCCCGCAGCGTCCACAGCCAGAGCATGGCTTTGGATTTCAAGTTATCCGGATAGATATACACTTGCGCTCACCTCACATCGTCATGCTCATCCCGAAGCCCTGTTCATCCTGCTCCGGGTCAAGCTCTTGATCTTGCGTTCCGTCCTGCTCCTGCGCTTCGCCCTGGTATTGTTCCAGTTCCCAGGATCGGAGTTCCTGCGACACCAAGCCCACGACGAAGGCCCGCTTGGATACGCCATTACGCGCCCCGAGATACTGCTCAACGCGCTGGAAAAGAGTCTCAGGCATGGCGATTGCCAGCGTTCGCTCTTTCTTGTTGTCCTGAAGCGTGGCATCCTGAAGCGGCTCCTCGCCCTGCTCCCACTGATCCAGCGCATGGTTCAGAAGGTCCTGGATCAGCGCCTTTTGGGTCATAGGCGCATGGGCGTCCAGGTAGGACTTCAGCTGCTGAAACATGTCCTCTGATATCTGAACGGCCAGGGTGCGCAGTTCCGGCTTCGCTGTGGCAGGCTGGTCCAGATAGGCGGTGAGTATCTTAGTGAGGTACTCACCGTTTGTCATTTCAGGGTCCTTGCCCTCCATCAGCCGCTTATGAAGCGACTCGGGGATCAAGCCACAGAGGTTTTTCATCGGTTCCATGATCGTATCTCCCTTCATAATATTTCAAGCTGTCTGCGCTGTGATGGCCCATGCGATCCCTTGTAAAACATAGTCGACACAAGGAATCGCCACAGAGTTGCCCAGCGCTTTATAGCGAGCGGAATCGGAGGCGCCCTCGATATCCGTCCAGTTATCCGGGAAACCTTGAAGTCTCTCACATTCCAAAGGTGTAAGACGACGAATTAGTGATGGTGATTCAACGACGCACTTATCTTGGCTTACATATTGGTTTCCTGTTCCCTTCTCGTCTCCTTTACATAGAGCGCCAACTACTGTTTGGTATGGTTTGCATATGGCATGATGATCGGTGGCGGTAAGGGTGTAGGCAATGCCTTGCTGATATCCAATTCCATTTCCTCCATTCATAGGTTGACGGTCTATCGCATTACCAGTAATGCAGAAGGTATCATCTCCCTGCGTAACCAGCGGAACATTGTTTCCGCCCGTACCGTAGCGTGCAGACATTGTTGGTGCAACCTTATGGGGACCAGTATATCGAGCGTCAATCCCATGGTTTTCAAATACCAGCGGTTGATGGCCGTGTTCCTGTGCGCGAAGTGTTCCAGCGACATCCTCACTGCAGCCCATCGCACTGCCGCCCTGGTCGTTGAGGCAGAGGATCGAGGGCATACAGTTTCCGCTGGCGGTTCCTTTTAAGGTTGGGGCTACTTCCTCGCCATATCCGATGCTTCCCGCTGAGGAGCCTGCGCCCGCAGAAAAACCAGCTGTCAGAACACATGGATAGCCCTGTCCAGCCTGACCGCCACCGCCGCTGAGTGAGGTATGGCGTTCCGGTGAGAGAAAGCAATCTCCGTTGCCCTTGGCGGTTATGCCTGCAACAAAGGTCTGCTGTTTCATCCCCGGCTGAGCACCAAGTGCTGCGGCCACATCATGGAGGTCGCGCACCTCATCTCTCTGGTTTGCGGCAAAGGCGACTACAGGTCCGCCTGTGACAAAAGTTTGCATTTGCATATTTGTAGTCGCCATGAGTGCGCCGGAAATGCCATGCAAATCAATGCCTTCATCTCTTTGGTTAATGTGATAGGCTTTTAAATCAGACGCTTCCTGATTTGCTGTCATCACTCCTGCCTGTACCTGCAAAGCCTGCTTGAGTTGGGATGGAAGTTCCTTCCCTCTGGCATCCGCTCGGCGCAGGATTCCCAAGCAGGCTGTCCTGCTCAAATAGTATTTGTGGGGCGGATTGTCCTGCAAAATCTGCGACAAGGAAGATTCTTTTGCGACGCTGGGCGACACCCCAGTACTGAGCGTCCAGGACACGCCAAGCCAGGCTGAATTGATCTCCCAGAATGATTGCCCCAGCAGATTCCCATGTCCCGGAGTCAGGTCGAGGCACTGAACAGGTACTGTCTTTAACTCTAACAATTTCCTCCAAGACAATACGGAAGTCCTCGCCTTTGGGGGTTCCGCTGGAGAAGGCTCCAGGTACATTCTCCCAGCACATATATCGAGGTCGAACAGCGTGAGCTGTTCTACCGCGTCGCTCATCTGCATCCCTCATTTCTTTTACAATTCTGATCTGCTCCATAAACAGGCCGGACCGAGCCCCGGCAAGACCGGCTCTGGTCCCCGCCACGCTGAGATCCTGGCAGGGCGAGCCGCCAGTGATGATGTCCACCGGTGGCAGGTCGGCACCATTAAGTTTTGTGATATCCCCGACATGGATCATGTCCGGGAATCTCAACCGAGTGACTTCGATGGGAAACGGTTCGATCTCGCTTGCCCACAGCGGGGTGATGCCGTTATGGATCGCTGCCAAAGGAAAACCGCCGATCCCATCAAAGAGACTCCCCATGGTGGGCATCAGATTATTCCAAGCACCTGCCCTGAAGCAGTGACCTGCTCCATCTCAGCGGGCAGTTGCTTTTTCTGAATGTCGTGAGCGTCGATGTTCTTTACTGGGATGCTCAGCTGATTGGCTTCGGAAATTTCCCGGGCCATGCCGGAACTGATCCTGTCACCGCACACCCACAGTTCATCACACCGCCGCAGAAGCTGTTGTCCAAGCCGGAGCCCAAGCTCTCGCTCGGCGGGATCACCATCGTCCAGCATCTGCGGGTACAGAAGGTGGACCGCAATTGGAACATATCCCTGGTGGATCGCATAGCGGCAGGCTCTCTGTGCGAAGGCTACATTTTTTTCGATATCCCCGGCATAAGGCGAGGCAATATAGATCAACTTGCTTTCTTTCATTTTGCCGCCGCCCCCACTGTTTGAACAACTGTCCGAGTGGTGTTGACTGCTGTCTGCGCGGCATAAACTGCCGACATGATGTTGGCTCGGGTCGAGGTATCCAAGCCAAACGCACCACAGATCCGAGGCACCTCACCGGCAGAAAGCATGAGTCCCAAGCCGAGGAGCGCGTGGTCTTTCAGGACCATAAGCCCGGCAGTGAGGATCGTTGCCTGGAGGAAGGTTGTCAGGCACAGGCCAATGATCTGCTTGCACCACTGCACAAACCCATCCATGTAACCGCGAGGTACAGAGAACATATAGAGTGACCCGACCGCAATCTGGATGAGCAGGATGCCGCCGCGCTTGAGGTTAGAGAAAAAGCACTTGATGATAGCGTAGCCCATCATGATAATGATAAAGATGACCATGATAGGGCTGGTGATGCTTCCGATCCCGCCGAAGACACCAGAGGATGCTGCCGAGCCAATATCAACTCCCTGCAAAGAAGTGATGATATTAGTGGAGAGTACATCAAATCCCTCGCCATATCCCGTGATCCCAGCGGTTAGGCTGGCCTGCAAGGTGACAGAGAGTTTATAAAGCTCCACTGGCACCAGTGTAAAACAGCCCACAGCCATAAATCCCTTGATGGCATTGAGGGCGGCGTCTTTCACATTTGCTCGGCCGGTTTGACACTCGATTCCCACTTCGAATACAGCGACAACCAGACCGACGCCATACAATGCCCAGCCCAGATAAGAAAAGAAGAGAACGATGGACTGCACCCACTCCATATCAAAGAGTTCCACGCCCATGTTTCCCATGGCTGCAAAGAAATTGCCAAAAAAGCCTACGAGCTGACTGTAGATCCAGTCAATGAGTTGGTCCATCAGTCCGCCAAGGAAAAAGTCCAAAATAAACATCTGGTCGTATCACCTCTTTCTGAAAAAGGAGAGGCCGTGCCAGTGGTGATTTTTGACTCCTGACCAAAAGGCGCAGGGGCCGTGACTGAGCACGGCCCCTGTTTTTGTTTACTTCCCGGAGTTTTAGTGGTCAGCACATCTGAGGAATATTCTCCTGCACTTCCTCCTGGTTCTGAAATATCTGTAGATACTCATCCACATCGCCAGCCAGAAGTTTGTAATCTGCCTGTTCCGGCTGGTACACATACCAGCTAACTTTCCCATAATCGTCCCAAAGATGAGGGATCACCCCATCCGAAAAGTTAGGGTTGCTGACCATTTTCTTTCCCAGCAAATCACCAAAACGGAGAATGTTGATATCTACTGCACCGTCAATCCGGTTTAACACGGTCAGTTTGAGCGCGTTGTACTGGTTGGCGATGTTCAGAGAAACAAATTCCAGCTTGGCTCGCAGCTCTGGGGCAACCTGAATATATGCGGCCCTGCCCACATAGGTGGTATGCGCTGCTTCCTTACTCTGCGAAAGGATTTTTTTCAGTTCCATCTCAAATGCATTCATGGTTTGCTTGACACCTCCACATTCCTTTTCGACCATGTCATACCGTTTTCGGACCACCTCATTGACTCACATCCCCAGAATGGTCCACACATAGGTAGGGGCGGTCAGCGTGAACAAGAGGCAGGCAAAGAGGATTGCGGGTGCTGTCCATTCGAACTGGCCATGCTTGCGGTAGTCGAAGTAGGCCATACCCAGCTTGGCGAAGAAGAATACTGCAAGGATCAGATCAATGACCGGGAAAACGACATTGTTTACAACCGTCTTGATCTGATCCGATGCATCGTTCCAGGTACCTTCAATAGCACCCGCCACATCGCCGGTGCCGGCGGCAAAGGCCGTGGTACTGAGCAGGCAAACTGCCAGCAGGAGGATCAGAAACATGCAGAAGAACTTTTTGTACTTGGACATAAAAAACCACCTTTCTTTTGGGAAGAAAGGCCGTAGAATGCAATCCAAGACATTAAATTAAGGCAGGCTGTGGAGCTGCATCCCACGGCCCGCTTTACGGAATTACATGGATATCGACATATCTTTTTCTATTTCATTCACAGCATTTTGCGTATCCTCCTTCTGATTCTGATCCTCAATCTCGGCAATCAAGTAAGTCAGCCAAACTCAGTTTACATAGAAATGGAAAGATTGACGCTCTGAATTTCTTCCGGTGCAAGTAAGGCTTTGACTTCAATGATTTCTGGCTCGGGCCAGGACTTCAGGTCGCCTCGAAATCCCAGCTTGAGATTACTGAAATTCTCGGCGGCCTTTAACAATTCCGGCGGGGTGCCAGGGGGCATTTCCTGCATCCAGCGGACCCACTCGCCGTTCTGATATCGCGGCTTCAAACGAAGAATTACATAGTCCTCCGGCTGAAATTTAGGATATCTGCCAATACTTCCGCCCAGTTTCACATAGGGTTTTCCCTCGACCATAACGGTGGCCCGCATGAGCTCCAGTGTATCGTTCAGCGTTGAACAGAACCAACACTCCGCATCTCCCATGCGTTTGATCCTGCCATCTCGAAGAATGGAGGCAAGGTTATCCCGCCGGGTGTAATGGAACAGTTCCTCGGGCCTGTCAGTTATACGGACATATCCCATGCGGCACCTCCTGTTATCGCATCGGCGCTATATGCCAGTCATCCCAGAGATTCCCGCTGATCGTGAGCGTGTCACTGAGATTGACAGAGAGCATCCCCACCGGCGTCCAGCAGTCGATTACCCATGTGTTGACGGTATAGGCACCGTCCGGATACCAGATAGGTGTAAAATGAGTGCGCCGGTTGTAGGTACTATATTCGTTTGTCTGGAATTCCAAGCGAGAGGAGGATGAGCTGATTGAGACACGATCCAGCAGCCGCCAGAACGAGTCGTAGTTAAATTCCGGGAAGTAGCTGACCGCATTCTGAAGGGCAGTAGTTGCCGAGCGTTGGGAGCTGCTGACTCTGGCGGTGACCACTTCATTGATTCCGTAGCCGGATTTCATTGTGGTTCCGCTGGCAGTGGGATTCATTGTATCGGGGGTAATAGTCATGGAGGCACTCAGACTGGCGCTGTAGCGGTCCAGGTCAAATTCCCACCATCCGTGGTCACACCAGTATCCGCTATCCTTGCCAGTGCTGTGCCACACCCAGTACGCATACCACCACGGTCGCCATATGCTCCACTGGGCTGATGTCTTTTCTGCTCTGGATGGTACTGCAGACGGTGAAAAGGAATCATTGCGGTCATCCGCCACTGGGTTGGGTGGTGGATTCTCATCAAGGTCAACAATCTTGCATTGGATGGTGCCTTGTGCAGATCCTGGACCGGATACGCTTACTGTAATGGTTACATCCTGCGGCGTATCAGGCGTTGTCCACCGCACCCATGCCAATTGGGAATCTCCGTCCGGGTAATAGACATTGCTGACGGTATAAGTCGTTCCGAGAATGTTGAACCGAACGGTAACAGGATTATCGGGATCGCTCTGCCCACCACTGACTTCCACGGCTGTGATGACTTCGGTATTGGTCCGATACTCATAATCGTAGGTGGTGACGGTCGGTTCTTCAGGCTGTTCTTCAAATCGAACAATGCCAAGCCCCAATGAAGATTTGATGGCCGAATTGGTGGCATGCTGGGTTGTAGAGCCGGACCATGCGGGGTACCCCAGGTCTGCCGTTTCCAAAAACATCGAGAGTGGCAGGTTCTTGTGCGTCAGGCTGCCCATCCATGTTCGCAGGTGACCACTGACGACTTCGTCATACATCGCTGCCTCAGTAGCCGTTGTTGCGATCATGACGCCTTCATATTTGTAGTAGGCAATGGGTTCAAGGAGAATTTTATACTCACCGCCAATGAGCGTCTCGTAATCCATTCCTGTCTGTTCGGCAATCAGCTTCACAGCATACTCGGAGCAAAAATACCGTTTGATTGCTTCAATGTTATTGTTTCCATTGGTGCTGATGATTCTGGGAATTGGCTGAGCAGGGTTCTTGTAGGAATATCCACCTTGAACAGGTGACAAAGCTGCTCCACCGTTATACTGGATTTTGCTTACTTTTCCAAAATGATAAATACCTGCAGCTGGTTGCTTATTCGTTAGATCGAAAGGCGTGGTCACAACCGCATGATCACTTGCTCGGACAACGGTAATCCGGACGCCTTCATTGCCGGGATTCCAACTGCCATGGCTCGTTGCATTGCCCATGCTCCCGCCGCCACCGTCTATATTGCCAGATCCACCGGTTCCACCTTCGGCAAATGCCGGGACACAAAGGGCAGTCAACATGATGGCAAACGACAGCAGGACACTGATAATTCGTTTCATTTTGCCTCCTTTCAGGCAATAAAAAAGCACAGCCGAAGCTGTGCTTTTCTGCCATATTGATTGGATCAGCCCATTGTGCCGACCTGTTTGTTGATATCGCCATCGCTGTCGATTGTTCCGCCCTGGTTCCCACCGGCGTTGGGGACATTCTCGAAACCGGGCAACCCACCCCCAGTATTGGTGGACGGCTGCTGGGGCGGCTGGTAGTTGTCGTGGTCCTCAGGAGTAGGGGTTCCCTCGACCGGAGTGCCGTCAGGTTTTTGGCTGGGGTCGGTCAGTGTCTCCTCGTCAGGCTTCTCCGGCACCTCGGGATCTGCTTGGATGGTTTGCTCCGTTCCGCTTGAGATTGCACCGTTTCCAGCATTTGTGCCGGTGTCATTGGGCGAGGTCTGGGGATTGATGGTGAGATCATCTTCACTGATGTCAGAAGAGGCATCAGGATCGGTAGTGGGATTGCTGCCGTCCGGATCAACCACCACCTCACCCTGTTGGGAGCTACTGGTGGGAGGTAAAGCGTCAGTAGCCTTTTCTTTCGTGAACTGCTGGGCAATCACGAACACCAGGATTGCACAGATCACAAGACCGCCAGTAATGGTCAGCCACTTTTTTGTACTGTCTTTCATGGGTATCCTCCTTTTCTGTGAGTCGGCTCTCAGGCCGATTGTTTCATCGGCTAACTTGGTATAGCGGCTGATTGATACACTTGGTATCATTTTCCTACACCGTATACCTCTTGTCAACTCGAACCCTACCACAAAAGAGTGCGGAAGTCTATAATTGCATCGGTTACAAAAGAGAGATTTTTAACCGCCTGGTCAAAAGCGGGGTGTGTACCCGGCGCTTACTTTTACGGTCATCCGCATGGGCGGTAAAAGCCTGCCACCAAAGGAAACTGGCACCTCCAGCTCGATTTCACAGTCAGCAATCAGCCGGTTGCCAGCACTGTCGGCCGATGCGAAGGATGCGTTCTGAAGGTCGACACTTAGATCCCACACGCGAAACTCCATTTTGCCATCCTCTGTATATTGCACATGGTAGCCGCTCTGATTAGTCAGGTTCAAAAGGGCGTCCAGTCGGCCATAGATGTCGCCGTAGTCCAGTGATTCTTCAAAGTCTCCGGCCATAGGCTGATAAGCACCAGAGTAGCCCTCACGCACCCCATGGTACACATCGTCATAGTTGTCGTTGACGGTAGAAATGACCGCCTCCTGAACAGCATCCCGGACCCCCTGCGCCACGATGAGGAGACGGAGGTATTCACTGACACCGCACAGAAGGATCACAAGGGAAAGCGTGACGGCGATAATCAACGGAAAGGAAATGCCCCGGCGGTCCCTGATTGCTTGTTTGAATCGACTCATTTCCAATACACCTCACTTTTTCCCGTCGCCTCGGAGCGGAGGGTGATTGGAAAGCTGCCAAATCCGGCAAAGAGGCCCAGGTTGGTTTCATAGGTCAGGACGACAGTAATCTCTTGGTTGAGCTGGATGCGGCCCGTGCTGCTCCAGCTGATATCTGGGTCCAGACCTGTCTGCTCCCGCAGTGACTGAGCCCGGCGGGTGGTTTCAGTTCCTACGCGGCCATACAGCTCTGCCTCACGCACAAGCTCTGTAGCAAAGGTGTCCAGCTGCTGTTTGGCGATGTAGACAGGCATGATTTTAACAGCCATCGCAATGACCAGCATGGCGCATATCACCAGGACGCAGACATCAATGTAGCCTTCGCCGCGGCGGGAGCGCAAGACTCGTTTCAGCACATGTTCACCTCCATTTCCGGGGGACTCTGCGTCTGCTCAGGGGATTCCGTCAGGAGATACCACACACCATTCTGCCGGTTTGCCGACTTGACCGTCTGTGTGAGGATCTCGTCGGCAGAAACCTCCATAGAAACACCCGCCACACCGGGGTGCGACTTTATGCCGTGTCCATCGAGCAGGCTTTCCGCCTGCGCCTCCGTCATAGAAACATAACCGCAGGGTGTCATCAGTGAAAACACTCCGCCCTTGTGTTCCATCAGGAAATCTCGGACAGTCGCAGGGGCTTGGCCTTCGCCAAAATCCTGTTGAAGCGTCCATACGCAGTGCTGAAGTTCCTCTTTGTGAGAGTTGTCCGCACCGTTTTCCGAGATCCAGCGGTCGGTGACATACCCCAGAGGATCGTCCAGATCAAGCAGGAATTTTGCGTCCTGCGTAGTAATAGCATCGTCGAGATTGTCACGAATCAGTCTCGCAGCGGCAATGGTTTCGGCGGCATCCACCAGCTGCGCCGGATCAGATGACATCCACTGTTTGACCCGCCGCTCATAATCTGCACTGATTTTTTTCTTCAGTTCATTTTTATAGTTCATGAAATGGCCCCCTTTCTTAGAACATTCCGCTAAGGGAGTTCAGAATCTGGAAGATAATGATGGCCAGATAGGTCACCAGGAAGCACATGAGCAGGATGAAGGAGAAAACCCGAATCTTGGGCGGGATCTTCATCGCCTTCGCCTTTAGCCGCTGGAGTTCCAGTTGTTTCATGTCATGGGCGAGCATTTGGAAGTAGTGGACGCCATCGTCTCCTCGCAGCACACCAATGAGTCCTCTAACCACATCGGAGAGTAGCGGCGAATTGAAGCGGGCCTCAAAGCGGGTCAGTGCTGCCTCGTAGGAACCAGAGCGCATATCTGCGGTGAGAATGTCAAGCTCAGCAGCGAAAGTGGCTCCTGCGTTCTGCTTGTAGTGTTCCACCATGCTCAGCACATCACGGCTGTTGGCCAGCTCTTGTGTAATCGTGGCCACAAATCGCGGCAGTTCAGACTCAATCTCATCCCGCTTGCCAGACAGTTTTTCATCTGCCCGGCGAATCTCTTTGAAATAGACCATTACCGCCAAAAGGATCACGACCAAGGCCAACAGCGGGAACAGAAATAAGCAAGGGATCACGCCCAGCATCACCGCTGCGGTTTTCACAATGGCAAAAGCGGTATATTCCTCCGGTGTCATGCCAAGTCCAGCGGCATTCAGTGTGTTTTTCAGACGGCTGTACTTGTACTCATCCATGTGGATATGAGGGGCCAGTTTGACAGCCCAGCCCATGAGCAGTACATCCGTGGTGCGTGCCTGCTTTTTTTCCTGGCGGCCGGCAGAAAGCAGCGCCTTTTGTGTAGCAAGACGAGGCAGCTTGAACAAATCTGCCGCGATAAAAAAGAGACCAAGCGCCAGAGAGGCACCGCACAAAATCAATAAAAACTCCATAGCGTCACCTCTTATATTCGATGGGCTGAGTCAATTTGATGACTGCGGCTGTACTGACAAACAACACAGCCGCACAAACAGCCAAGATGATCTGTCCCATCGGCGTGTGCATCAGGATATCGTACCATTCCTGATTGAGAAAATAGAGCAGTGGGATATTGCCGAGAACGAGGATCTGCATAACAATGAACTCCTTGCGGGGTTCAAAAACCATGTTTTCCAGATCGCCATTGACGATCCGCATATCGCTCAGCTTGGCGACAATAGGCGTCAGAGTAGTCTTCATACCACGATCATAGCGGCATGTCAAAAGTGCGGCCACCCATTCCCGGAAGACTGCATTGTCGATCTTGGTGCTGAGATCCCGCAGGGCGGCATCTACATCCGGATCGACCAGCTTAATTCTGGTCAGAAACTCGGCAAAGGCGTTTTTGACCGGTGGATTGAGGTATTCCAGATTCTCCTCGACTGCGGTCTGGATGTCCTCATTACGGAGATAGGATGTGGTAATGATGGAAAGTGCTGTTTCCAGTTCTGCGGAGATTGCCTTTTTGAAGTAGGCCGCAGTTAGCTTGATATACCAAAATGGGATGAACATCATTCCTGCGGCCAGGACAGGAACGAGGAAGAAGTTGCCGAGGAGAAAAGCGAAAGATGCGCCCACCAGAAAGAGCAGAAGAGACATAGCGCAGATTGCCGGAAACTTTGCCTCTCGCCCTGTCATGCGAAGAATATTTTGGCTCTCCTCGATCTCCCGGCGCAAAACAAATTTTTTCTTGCGCTGCGTGGACTCGTTGATCTCGTCCCGGAGGCTCTTGGGCTTGCTGGTAATCTGCCGGAATACCCCCTCGGTAAAATCCGAGGGGGTGATGCCCAGAAGCACGAAAAAGCCAACTACCATGCCAATGCAGGCCATAAGCTGTATGGTCGTCACACGGGTTCACCTCCTTATTTTTGATGGAATCCCGCCAGGAGTCTGTCCAGCTCCTGTTGCGGCATTCCGTTGTCGATGAAGTGTTTTTGAAGATTGGCGGAGATCGGATGGACTGGCTCATGGTGCCCATCGATATAATACTTGCCGTCCTCCAGCCGGTTGTCCTCAATCGCAAAATGATAGAGGGTATTATACTGGCGTGAGCCATCCGGCTGGATCACACATTCCATGATCTCCATGATCTTACGGCTCTTGTCCTCCAGTTGCTTGGCAAAGGCCACCACAGGAAACGCCTCGGTAACCAGATCCATGAGGGTATCATCGGACATCTCATGCTTGCGCTTACACAGCGTGACCATGCGCCGCCAAGTGGCCTGAGAGGAGTTGGAGTGAATGGTGGTCAACACACCGTGGCCAGTACGAGCAGCTTCTTGCGCCGCATACGCCTCGGCGGATCGCATCTCGCCCACGCAGATGATATCGGGGTGGTAACGCAGCGCCATATCCAGCAGCATGTCCTGATCGATGTTCTGTTTGGCGTTCTCGGACTCACGGGTGATGGTGTGGATGACGCTGTTACAGACCTTGCCGTCCTTCTCACGAACCAGATCCAGCTCACGGGAACCATTCTCAATGGTGAACACACGCTTGTTGTCGGGGATCGTGGTCAGCAGCCATCCAGCCACTGTGGTCTTGCCGCTGCCGGTGGCTCCGGCCACACAAACGGAAACACCGTACCGCAGGCAGGCGGACAGGAAGTCCAGCATGTCCCCAGTAGCGGTGCCGCCACGGACAAAGTCATCCTTTTGCATGTTCTGCGGGTTGACAATACGGATGGAGGCGGTGACGCCCACATCCTCATCGACCAGAGGAGTCTTGAGAACAGCGATTCGAATGTTCTTGCTGAGGTGGCCCAGGACCGCGGGGCTGGCGTTATCCAACACCATACCAGAAACATGAAGCATACGGCGGATCACATTGATGGCGTGGCCGGGGCTGTCAAAGTGCTCATCCAGCTTGACCATTTGGCCGTTGGAGTACAGCACTTCAATGTCCCGCCAGGAGTTGATGTTGATCTCCTCAATGCCGGTTCCGAAGATATACTTGGTAAGGAGGCCAAATTCCGCCATTTCCGTGTAGAGGGCATCCACCAGTCCATCGGCGGAATATCCCTTGACCGCAATACGCTGGTCCTGCACATACTTGGTGATATACCGCTTGATCTGACTTTTGGCATCCTCGTCCCCACCATCGGTGATCAGGGAGGAATATTTGCCGGAGATATACTCCTGCACTTCCTTGAGAACACTGTTGAAGTCCCGGCTGTCGCCCTCCGGTGCAAAGAAAAGTGCATGTGTACGGTTGGCCACCACAGTAGTGCTGGCCAGTATTCTGCGTGGAGAATCATCGGGATACCGCACATCTGAGTCCGGTGAGTTGTCGGCTATACCGGCGGGTGTATCCTGCGGTATAGGCTCGACAGGAATCGTTTCTTCTGTTTTTTCCGCAGTGGCCTCTGCTTGGCAGGCGGACGGGTCATCACTGGGAGAAGGAACAGTATCACCAGTGCCGTTGACGACAGGCCAGTCCGGGCCGAAGTACAGCGGAATGTCCTTCTTTTCACCGTCACGGTCTACGGTGATGTGCTTGACTTGCTTCTCCTCCTGGGCAGGCTGGGAGCCAAAGAGGGACAGGTTACGCTTTTCTCCTAACACCCAAACACCTCCTTGGAAATCTTCTCAATTTCCTTGCGGAAGACCCGGCTATCCTTCATGGAAAGTTCGCCCAGCAGATCACCAGCCAGATACAGGGACTCCACCTCAGCGGAGTACGGCAGTGTAAATGCCACCGTACCCAGCGCCTTTGCCATGTGGTCACCAGCCTGCTGGGGTTTGACATTGCTGGCGGTTTTATACTGTTTGTCCAAGTCCCAGCCAGCATCCTTCAGAAGTGGGAGCTGGCTGGACAGATAACTGATAGATTTCAGGTCTGCATTTGCGAGACGAAGGACAGCGTCAGATTCCATCAGCGCAACGGCAGACAGTATATCGTTGGCAATATAGCTTCCACAATCGATCACCACATAAGGTGCGATGTTCCGCAGGCCATCGATCAACTCACGGGCCTGCACATCGCTATAGGGTGGGTAGGTGTATTCCGACTCACCCTTGACCAGCCCCAATATGGAGAGATAGTCCAACCGTTTATGGGTGGTAAGGTTATTCTTGATTAAACTGTCAGACACATGGGCGGCAGCCAAGACGCTCCCCAGAGATCCTTTGTTTTCGAGATCCCTGGGTGGGCAGATGCAGGGCAGCATGGGGGCGGACATATCGCAGAGGAGAAGAATCGTGTTTTTACGCTTGCCGGCAAGGTGCTTTGCAATCCGTGCGGCGACTGTGGTCTTGCCACTGCCGGGGCTGCCCCAGACTGCCAGCACGCCCCCCTGGTCCTCCTGCTCATATTCCTCGTAGGCATCTTCATTGCCCGCCGAACGGGAGAAGATGCTCCCTTTCTTGAAGTTCAGCATCAGACCACCTCCTCAGACTCTGTGGGAGTTTCCACCTCCGTTTCTTCAGGATTGTCGGTTCCTGTGGGAGTTTCCTCCTGCGTGGTTTCCTCCTGGGACGCTTCCTCGGGATCAGGCTCGGGAGGATAGAGCTCCAACAGGACATCATCCTGTGCGGTGAGGAACTTTTCCGCATTCTCCTTGCTTCCACGGTAGACCAGAGTCAGATGGATTGTACCTTCCTCCTCCAGTTCGGCCAGTACCTTGCTCTGTTCAGGCGTGACAAGCAGTGTGACCGTACTGGGTAGCTCTTTTCCATCCTCATCGTCGGTCTGAGCCTCCCCGGTGTTGGCATCATACCCGGTGGACGCAGTCACGCTGATCACTTCCACATACTGAAGCTCAGGTGGGATGACGGTCTGGCCTTGCTGTTTGTAGTCAGGGGCAACAACAGAAACAATATCGCCGCTCTGCAGCTTGCCCGACAGACCGTTGGCAAAAGAGCGGATTGTAACCGAGATGGCCTGCTGGCTGCCGTCAAGGTCATAGAGATAGGCGTTATCAGCCGCCGGCACATCAGAGAGTTTGGTGTTGATAATATAATCGCCTACAGCAAGGTCAGCCGTAGCATATTTGCCTACGGCATTGCCCTTCTCATGTAGAACATTGTCAGGCAGATTGTACCCACCTACCTGTACCAGCTGAACCATATCATCGGTGATCTGTTCACCAGCGCGTATCGGCTGGGTGACCCGGACGATTTCGACCTTCTGGGATACCGCCCGGTTGAAGAGCGGTGTCAGGCCGAAGCAGATGAGGACGGAGAGCAGAATACAAAACACTCCGATCACAGTACGATTTCTCAGAAAACTCATACAGGGTATAACCTCCTCGTTTTAACTGGAATGGCGATGCTTACACGCGCAACGCGTTCTTGTGACGAATTGCCTTGGGCACAATGATGGCAGCGGCAGCCAAGGGAGCCAGAATGCCGATGCACTTAATGGCGGTCTTTTTCTCAATACGGAACTTTTTCATGTCATAACCTCCAAAACATAGAAAATGGCAAAACCAATGGAAAGAAAGGGAGCCAAGGGGATGGCAATTTCGCCGATTGGTGTTGGTGTGGCAGCGCAGTGCTTTTCAATGCAGGCCCGTGCGGCAGCATAGCCGATGGCGAGTGATAGGCCCAGAATGCCTCCCCACAATGTTGGGAGCAGACCCAGAACAAAGCCTACAGAGGCAACAAACTTGATATCGCCTCCGCCAGCCCTGTCTGGAAAAATCATTGCCACCCCAAGAAATGGCAGAGCAGCAAGTGGACCAAGTATTTGCCCAACAAAACGGGCGGGGCTGATTGCAATCAGCCCCGCCACGGCAGTCAGGATACAAAAGGTGTTTGGAATGAGATGTCGCCGCAGGTCAGCGGCGGATGCCAGCGCAAGCGTGCAGAAAAACCATACGGAACGAACCGCAGCATCAGCCGGCATAGTTGAACATGTCTTCCACCCGCTGGGTCACGGTGGGCAGCACGGTGTCACCGAACAGGGTGTACAGGCCAGCCAGCAGCAGGGCGCCAAGCACCACGGCAATCAGGATCTTCACGGCGGTGTCGATGTAACCCTCGCCGCGGGTGTTGCTCAGGGCGGTGCGGACGGAAAACGCCATAGTGTTGACGGTACCAACGGCCTTGCGGGAAACGGAGTTCATGGTGTTGATCATCTTGTTATACAGCTTCTTCATAGGTTCATTTCCTCCTTGAATTTTGAATGAATGATTGGGATTGGATGATTCAGGTCAGTAATACACAGATACGGCAGGTTACATCGCCATTTCAGGCCCCGGTGCCTGCCGGACCGTAGGGTCCGGGGCAGTTCTTCCGACCTGCTGGCTCTGGGTCAGGGCCTGCTGATAGGCATCGAGAACAGCATTGTCGAACTCTTGCCGGGCCTCTTTGGTGACAGGGAAGCAGATATCCTTGTACTCGCCGTTGCCAGCGCGATAGCTGGGCATAGAGACGAACAGTCCTTTACTGCTCTCCATCACCTTCACTCCACGGATGGCGAAACAACCGTTGATGTTTACCGAGGCGTGAGCCCGACAGTTGCCGTCGAGACGGAGAGAATGGATGCGAACATCATACTGCATGGGGAGCGTCTGCTGCTGAGGGGATTCCGACTGGGTCGTGGCTTTCTGGGCTTTGGTTGCCATGGAAATATTCCTCCTTTCTGGATTTACAGGGTCATGCTCATTGACTGATCCTGACTGGGATGATCCACAAATTCTATAGGCTGGAACCCGTAGCGATCAATGTAGAAGAAGGTACTGCCAGATGCATTGTACAGTTCTACTACATCGGAGATAGCCAGCGGCTGACCGTCCGGCCCAAGAGGAGTACGGCTGAATTTGTTCCAGAGCTTTTCCAGGTCATTGTCCTGAATCCGGCCATCATAGACCACATGATACTGTTCAGGTGTGGGGCCGCCAAACTTCTGCGCCATGGCATCAAGGCCAATGAAGCGCATCTGAATTGGCGTACCGGGCTTGAGCTGCCAGATTCGGCAGGACTGTAACTCGGGCGAGCTGTCACTGACGCGAAAGCCCTCGTTGGAAAGGCGCTCATAGACGCCTTCTTCCCAGCGAGGCACGAGTCCGCGCCGTGCAAGCCAGGATTCCAGCTCCTCACGGCGGAATTGCGGATCAACGGTGACTTCGGTCTGGTTTTTGGCTTGGTATCCAATGAGGTTCCCATAGTAAACCAGACAGCCATTTTTCATTTGAATGCTCACGACGGCATTCCTCCTTTCTTGGTTTCATCAAGTCATTTTCATCACCCCCATATCGGGCTGTTCTGCCTGTAGCTCAGCCAGTTTCTCTTTGGCCCAGTCCGGGAGAAACTCCTCCCGCAGCACCCCGATGAAGTCGGTGCGATTCCACCGTGTCTGTTCTCCATCTCCAAGACAGGTGGATCGGATAGAGCGCCCAATGGCGTGGGGCGAGCAGCCAAATCCATCATGGGCCAGCCAAAGCTGGTTTTCGGGCGACCAGCAGCTCTCCTTCAGGGTGTCTGGTGAAAGCACCAACACTCGGCCTTCGTAGTCGAGGTTTTCGAAGGAGTTCGGCTCACAGTGCTGCGGCCCGAAGAGGCCAAGATTCTTGTAAGCCTCGCGCACCATATTTACGAACCCATCCAATACCGCAGGATGAGATTTGACCATTAACGAGATGTTGTGAGTACCGTCTTGCGGAATGAAGGTGGCTTTCGCCCACTCTTGGTTCTTTCGGCTGAAGCGTCCATCGTAGCTAAGCTCCTGCAGGGTATTGGCAAGGACGAAATTGATTCGCTTATACCCCCACTTATCCAAAAGGGGCTGCAGCATCGAATCATTCAGGTGAGCACCGTCAAAATGAGTGCGAATGTGCTCCTCGATGTCACGGGCACATTCCTCGTTGGCCTGATAGCTCACCCGCCAAAGTGCCAGCTCGTTCCTGGTACGAGCTTCGGCTGCAGAGTAGGGGTAAAGATAGATTTCTTTTTCCATCCTGAAACCTCCTTACGGCAGGCAGCACTTGTTCGGAAGCTGGATGGACAACGGACTGATGCCCAGCTCGTTGAGCAAACAACATAACTCCACCGGTAACTCCAGAAGGTCTTCGGTCGTTGGAACAATGAGCAGCGCACCGTCCGCCACCAGTACGGTGATTTCCTCTCCTACAGGAATCGACGCTTCCGCCAGCAGGTCTGCCGGCAGATTGAGCTCAGGCTCCTCGCTGGTATAGCCGGCGCATCCTGCATCCCCGCAAACACGGCTTACCAGCAGGCTGTTTGCGTCACAGTCGCAGATATACTGATCCGCCGGAGTGGTAATGGGAACTTCCTCACCCGGCGCATAGCCCATCCCGCGCATAACAAAGGCCGGCAGTACCAGAGAGCCATCCTTGCGGATCTTTACAGAGGTGTGTACCTTACTCATCTTCGCACTCCTTTCTGCTACGAGTGCTGCCGCCGTAAATGATATCTCCGACCATCAGCCGCTCCTCCAGTTCGCCCAGGCAGATGCCGGAAAAGGCCATCATCTCCAACAGGTAGGGAGGAATATCCCGCAGGTCGTGATCATATCCGGCCTCGCAGACGGTAATCGTGTGATCCTCCTCGTCCACATAGAGACTCAGTTTGGCATCTGTGGGAATGCCGGCTTCTTTCCGCAGATCATCGTCCAGTTCGATCTTGTCGTACTCAAAATCCCCAAAGGGACATTCGCCCTCACACCCGCTGCAGGCGCCGCAGGTTTTGGCCAAATGGAAAGAGAGATTAATGAACAGCTGATTCAGACTGTCCAGCGCCTGGATCAGTTCCATAGCGGTCATCTGCTGCTTCATAATGACCGCTGTATTCTTCAGCGCATGGATCTCAACCTGACCGCTGTCCTCAAAACCACTGATTTTGAGTGCGGCACTGGGGAGAAAGAGGCCGCCATTCGACAACTGCTTGTTAAATTTCATCTGCTTTTATCCTCCTTTTATATCGTCTGACTCAAAGTTGGGAATGACTTTGCTTCCTGTTCCGCCAACAGTTCTTCCCGAAATGCTGTCAGATCCTCTGTCGTGGGCGTATAGCTCCTTGATTCGAGCGCAGTTAGCAGCGCATAGGTCTGACCTACCTCGGACAGCAGCGCCCTGAGACCTTCTGAGGTCATGTCCGCCCCCATCCGTCGCATCTGAGAGGAGAAGGTCACTCGATAGCGTAGCTGACCTGGAATGCTGTTGATCCGCATATCCAGCCCAAGGTAGGCTTCGTTTTCCGGCCGGATATAGACCTGTCCCACGACGCTGGGGCAAACCTGTAGGCGCCCTTGGCTCATCTCCTCAATCAGTTTCGCCGCTTCACGGAGCTTGTCCAACTCACTCACGACTTCAGCCATGCTGTATCACCTCCAGTCAGGTCAAACAGATTCATCTGAGACGGTGCTACCCGGAGCCGCTCATGCATATCGTAGTTGGCGATGATAAGCTCAGGAAATTGGGCGCCGTTATCATACCGCTGCTTAATGTTGTTGATTCGGGTGGTTTCCATCAGATAGATACCTGGCCGGTCATACAGACTTCGAATGAACTCGTCATCGTTGTAGGAAAGAAGAAACTTACCCTCAATCCGCATCAATGCATCCCGCAAACGGATATGATCCGTTTCTGTAAAGCCATCTTCGCCAATGTTTTGGTAGTAGCCCTCGGTGGCATGGTACGGAGGGTCGAGATAGAATAGGCTTGCCGGACGATCATACTGCCGGATGAGCTTTTCAAAGTCCTTGTTTTCAATGACCACCTTGGCCAAGCGCCGGTGAGCCTGCTCGATAAGGGGAAAATTGCTCCACATATCGTGGGGCTGACTTCCGAAGCTGGTCAGCCCAGCCGCATAGCTGTAACGGATCAATTCATAGAACCATGCAGCCTTCTGAACATCGCTGGCAGGACTGTCACGGGCTAATGTAGCGCGGACCACATCGAAATCCTCCCGCGAGTTCAGCACATATCTGAGTGCTTCCATCAGTTCCTGCGGCTTATCTCTTACACAGCGGTAAAGGTTGACCAGCAAGCTGTTGAAATCGTTGTACACCTCAAAATCATTGCCGGGGGGCTTATGGAACAGCACCCAACCGCCCCCGCCAAAGACCTCGATATACCGCTCATAGTAGACTGGGAACAAAGTGACGATGAGCTCTCGAAGTGCTTTCTTGCCGCCAATCCAGCTCATGAAACTATTCAACCGCATCACCGCCTTCCAATGGCAGCCGGGTCTGTGCGGTATCAAACTGCTCCAGGGATCGGTTCAGGCCGGCAATAGCGGCAGCGATTCCGCTGATCCGCCGTGTCAGATGGGCGATGGTCGCCCGCACCTCCTGTTCCGTAGCGGCGTAGAAGTACCCACTGCCACTGCTGGCGATGGGGATTCCCTTGCGGCGCAAGCGGTTGACCATCTGCCGCACTTCGATTCCCTTGATGGAGAAAACGCACTCCAACTCCCGGCTGGTGGCGGCGTTCGATTCACCGGAGTGATAGCGTTCCAATAATTCCGCCAGCCGTTCTTCCTGCATAGACGCCTCCTTTCCGGGGTGTTTTTCCGAAAAAGGGCATAAAAAAGAGGGGGCCGTTTATCCCTCTCGGAAAAACGGCCCCATTGCTATTTCTGGCTATTTATTTTTCTGTAGGATCACCCCCCCTGCATCAACCTCTGGCATGCTGCTTATTACATGGACATGGTCGGGCTGCTGGGAGGCTGGCTGTACTCATAAAGGATCTCGCTCCCGTTCCAGGACACATACCCATGCTCTGCCGCCGACAGGCCAAGGTTCTTCATTTTCTGATTGGCGTAGCCCTCGGCATCAAAGCATTCAGCAAGAAGAGCATCGTTGGGATATACACCATCCTGCTTAGCCAGCAACCTGCCATACTCCGCTACCTCCATGTCACGGGGCATGAAATTGTAGCAGTGGATGTTCTGCGCCAGATCCAATGCATAGTCCAGCTGATGACAGTCCTCCAGCTCCATGACCGCCTGCCATTTGTCCAGCCATCGGGGTTCGCCCTGGCCCTGTTCCGCCCACACATATCCGAAGTCGATAGCGTGGCGGATGAGCTCTGCGGCAGAATCATACTGGGAGAGGATATCTCTCAGCTGAGGCAGGCAGCAGTCTACATCCACAGCGATGCACTCGGTCAGCGTCTCCGCATCCAACGCATCCAAAGCAAGGAGCAATTCATCCGGGTGGGACGAGTCCATATATTCGCTGGTATCCGGAAACCCGACCCAGATGCCCTCCATATTGTTGCGGCTTGCCAGCTTGACCCGGATGCCGTAGTCGCCCCTGTCGGGAAGCATCGCCGGGTCGCTATTCTGAGAGAGATCAAGCGGCGAGGAAAGTCTGATAAAATTTCCATCGCAGAAAGTATTCCCGTCTTTTTGGCGATACGCCGCTCCTACCTTTGCCGGGTCAAGAAATTCCCGAGTCTGGGAGGAAGGGTAGAAGATATGCTCCATGACGAAGTTACCCAGGGCAAAGTCGTTCCCGGCTCCATAGAGCAATTCGTAGTGCTCCAGCTGATTGGCAATCTGCATTACATCGCAGGTTGCTTGCGGCTGCTCGATCTGCATGGCCCCGCGAAACAGCAGAGCCTCTTTTGCAGTCATGTTTTCAAACCGGCGCGCCAACCACTCATACTGTGACTTGGTCATTTCAAGGCCATCCAGCAAATCAAAAAGTTTGAGATCCTGCGTACTCACTGCGGCATCATCTCCATTCCCAGTTTGTTTTCTTCATTTTCTGCCTGCTCCACGCAGTGGAAGGGACTCCATCGTCCACAGCAGGGACAGGCAATCATACCATTTGCAGATTGGTCGACCTGCTCTTGTGTCACTTCGCCAGGCGTATTACAGCATTCATTCACAACTGTAACAAGATGTGCCGTTTCCAGCACCTCCGGGCGATATTGTCGGTTGAATGGGACAAAGTGGACCCAGAGTGGGTTATCAAACAGCCTGGCTACATGCAATTGCAGGGCCTCTTTTCTGACCACCTCTTTGGAAGCGTGAGCATAGTTGTGGTTCGTCTCCCATTCAATGAGGGACTTGAGCAGAGCAGATTCTCCCTTGCGGTTGATCAATGCCTCAGCAATTTGACACCACGCTTTTTCCTCGATTTCTCCGAGGTCGGTCTTTACCCCTGACCAGGGATGGTATTTTTTGTCGCGGCCAGAGCCGCTGCTGTTGCAGTAGAACACACCATGGAGCCAACGGATATCAGGAAAGTCTATGGATGTTAAATCCACTTGCTCGGGTGCGGTGATCGTTTGCTTGAGTATTAAGAATACCTCCTTTCCATATGCGTAGAGGTGGCTTTATACCATTGGAGGCCGGTCGTACTGATAGTCGCCTCCGGCTCTTACACCTTATCCAAGCTCCATCCCGCCCAGCTGCGGTTCCTGTTTCTGTTGCCCAATGGTTTGAATGGACTGTCCATCCCGGCGCTCCAGCAGCCCGTACTCCGTTTGAATGTTATTGCGGGACGCCAGAATCGCTTGCCCATAGGTGTGAAGATTGATATGAGGACGGATCATCTTGGCGGCCTTCTCCGGAAGAATGAAAGCCAGTTCCTCTGCCGCTGCATCTTCAGGGGATGCGATGCTCGGAGAAAGGATATACTCGTCAAGCTGTTCTGCCAGATCCAGAGCATCTACAATATTCTGACAATGTGTCGCTGTCATGAGTGCCTTGTAGGCAGGGAGAGCCGCGGCCGACATTTGGGCAAGTACATCTCCAAGCCGTTCGATGGTTTCAAAAGGTACTGCGTTGGTAATGTGTTCCGCCAATTGCGGGACTTTGCAGTCCATGCAGGTACACTCAACGGCGCCCCAATCAACATATCCCAGGCAGCGCACTGCCATCTCCAATGCGTTATCTTCGGCAGGAAGCTTCAAATCCACCACATCGGTTCCGGCAAAGGGGAGATTATCATGGTGTGCAGTCAACCGCAGGTGGATTGTATAGGCCGGCTCGACAGGCTGATTCAGCGTGATTTCCGGCGCCGACTTCAAGTCGGAGTGCTGTACTACATAGCCACCCAAGCCGGAGATTCCACTGGGAACATATACGCCGCATTCGCCCATGCGTGCCATTTTCCCGACCTTCTCAAAGTCCAGAAGCTCAAATGCCGCATCTGACATTCCTTCCACTTCCGGAACAAAACCATTCTCTGCGTAAAATCGCCCTAACTGTCCATCTGATACAACCGATTCCACCACATGGCAGCAGTCCACACTTTCTGCCAGATCCCGAAGGCGTTTCAGTGTGATGGATTCTTGTTTCTGGAAATCCACCCGAACCAGTCCTTCGAAGGCGATGCGCTGAACCTCATTCAGCCTGGAGAGGCGTTCTGCCAGGTCATTCAGCTCCAGCAGGTTTGTTGCTGAACATACAAGACTGGAGCGCAGCACCTCAAAGTCACGGTAATCTGTGATCTCCAAATACAAGGAATCTCCCTCTGGGAGCCGCACCTTATCCATCGCGTCCAGCAGTTTCCATGGGCTGGCTGGAAGATCCAGCTTGGCGTAGGCCAATTTGCTGTAGTCGGCGGGGGTCAGGTAGACGCTAAAAATTTCATCACCCAAGAGTCATTTCACCTCCATTTTGTTCCTGCTGCTCCTCATACCACTTAGGGTCTGCCCCCGGCACATCCCAACCGCACATACTGCCGGTGAGCATGGCTTGTTCCTGGGCCGGTGTAATGCCTCGCCGTTGATTGTTGTAGTCCGCCAGCCAGCGGTTCTGCGCTCGATCCTTTGTACTCCAGTCGCTGGGATAGTAGCCGCTCTCGCCACGCTTGATGCAAATAAGCGTCCCTTCACCGGGGAGAACTGACCAGCACAGGTCAGGCAGGCGGGTGAGGGAGTCCGGCGAAAATCTTTCTTCTTCCGTCTGAATGCTCCAGTTGCTGGAGTTCCAAAGGCTCACATAGAGTTCTCCATCGTTCAGTTTGATGGCTCGCTGCTCGAAACCCTCTCCCCAGCCGTCCGATGCCTGACCGGAAATGTACTCAGCAAGGGCCTCCTTTTCCTCCGGAAGAAGTGTCCCATTCACCTTGCATTCGGCCACACCCCACAACTGACCGTCACGGCTTTCCACATCCAGCATCACGGACTGGACTTTCGTGTTTACGCCGTCCGGTTTGTCATACCAGTGCATCAGACCACGGTTTTTTTCTTCAGGCATCTGGTTTTCCAGCAGTGCTTCGTGAATACATGACTGATAGTCCCTCAATTCACGCCCATCCAGGTCGTTGCCATACTCCTCCAGATCTCCCCAGTCGTCGTAAGCATAGAGCTGGGCCGTGAGTGGCATATAAAACTTGATCGTCTGGGGCTCAGGAGGCAGGATTTGAAATTGGTCCTCACCAATGATCAAGGCAAGGCCTCTGCCGTTGTCCCATTTCACATGAAATTGCCCTACATCATCGATATATTTCAGAGTGCCCATGCTGCCGGGTGGAATAGGGTGAGGATCGTTGCCCATCTTCGTCAGCCGAACACGACTTCCTTTGGGATACTGCTCCCGCAGGAATTCCAGCCATTCTCTCGAGACCTCTCTCATGATAGTCCTCCAATCGTTATGCCCTGCTGGGGCGTATTTTGTTCCAGCTCCAATCGGAGCGTTTTCACTGCGGCGGCGATTTCTGGGTCGCGCTTGAACCTGTCCAGTTGCAAGTGATCCGTGAAGAAGTGCTGTTCTCCATTCAGCGACCGAACCAGATCCACTGTGGCGATACCGTCCTTGGTGACGCCCAGCCGTTTCTCTGGCCGGTCACTGTCCAGGTAGGTGCGGATGGCCTCCTCCAAGGTCAAGTCCCGGTAGATTTGCTCTCCGGGGATGTTGCAGTCGGTCATCACGAACCATGCGTAGGTGTGGGGACGGTCGGGATCGGCGGCTTCTCGGAGCGCCTGTTTCCCAGCCTCTGTCAAGCCATAATTGCAGCCTCTCCGGGGGTTCTCCTCCCCAGCAAAGTCCAGCAGAATGTCGTCCACCGCCTTCCGTACTGCGGGATCGTCCGTCAGCGTTTCATAGCGGAAGCCTGTGGTGGCTTGATATGGAAGTTCCTCCCGAATGGTGTCCAAGTATTTCTGGGCATCTGTGAAGGTCTGTTCTTCACCACTGGCGTAGGTGATCCGACCCACAGGCTTTGCCTGTTGGGCCATCCGTTGCTGACGCAGGTCGTAGGAATAAAGGTACCCCTGATATTCCCCAGGGGAAGGGGTGCAGCGCAGGCAGTAGCGGTAGTGCTCCGTCTCCGCGATATAGCCGAAGCATCGGCCGTCCTCGGTGATCTTACCGCCGTGCTGGTAGCAGTAGTTTCTCATCGCAGCCAGATTCGTAAGGGGACCATCCGCCCGGAGCATATCCACAAACTTCTGAAGTTCGTCTTTGAATTCCCCCGTGTTGAACTGGTCGCCGTTGTGGGGCCACCAAGTGTGGTAGAATTCTTTTCCGGAAGCTCCGAAGTCCATCCGTATATGGCCTACCGTTCCCAGCACCGCATCCTCGGCCTCGTCCATCTGAGAATAGAAAAGGCCCGCCTCCTCAATGGAAGCGGGCCTAATGTGAACTGGTGTATTTACTTTTGCTTTCTGCTCCATAGCATTCACCTCTGAATTGGAATTGTAAATTTGCCAATCTGGGTGTCCCATCCTTCCCAGTACTACTCGTTGAAATGCGATGGAAATATCATCATCGCTATAATCTCCACGGTTGAAATTCGATGCACTGATGACATCTTCTCTAATGTCTGCAGCAAATCTTTCATCAAGGCTGGCGATATATGTCCCAAAAACTTTGTGAATATATGCTTTGATGTCACTATCCAACTGCTCCGATAGAGAAATAATCACTTACTTCACCTCCTTATTCGGAACCATACCACAACTCAGTAGCAATAGCTATAGTCAAAAGCGGGTTTGCCAGAGAAGTGATAATAGCCAGCAACAGCAGCTCCCAGTGCCGCCAGGAACGCTACAGTAATCATAGTCTTCTTCGTTTGCATTCCTCCCAGTCATCGAATGATAGATGTTCCGTTCGTTGAAATCCACTAACAATAACGCATTTGACCTCGACAATCTCAGTTTTTCCTGCACTGCTGGCCTGATCAAGGTGGCTGGACATTTCTGTAATGGCACCTCCAAGATGTGGGCAATTGAGAGAGACAAAAACAGAACTCCCACTTCGTTTCATAAAGAGTTGGCTTATGTCATGCCATCCATTTGAAAGTCCAGCTCCCGCTGATAGATTTCCGCAGGGTCGTCCATCATCAGTTCTTCCAGTGTGAGTACCCCATGATAGGAAACATATCCACTCTTTACGACCTGTCCTTCCTCCGCATTCATGCGCTCCAGTCCGTATCGGGCATAATCGTAGTAATCACACAGATTTTCGTCGTACTCAAATCTGCCGGATTTCTGAATCATGTAGCGGCCATATTCCTCCACATTCTGGACACCAGGGGCATAGTCAAACTGCTCCAGATTCTCTGCCAGCTGCCTGACTTGTGCGGCGGTTTCCGGCCGTGCGTATTCCACCACCGCGCCAAGTTTTTTTATTTCATCGGTACTCAGTTGTTGAATCGCCTGGCATAGCTTATTCAGCTCCTCCAGGCACTCTGACTCCATATCCAAAACACAGTCTACGGCATCCGGAAACTCGCTCCCCTGAAATGACAGCCTCATATCCGCCGGATCAACGATCCCTGCCCGAACCAAGGAACGCTTGATATGGAGATCTGGCGCAGGCAGATATAACCAGGTTTTGGGAGCGTCCTTAGTCTGCTGTACCGTCAGGGTCAGCAGGGGAGGCTCATAGAAATACTGCGGAAAATGACGCCCATCATAGAGCTGCGAGAGTCGCATACCGTTGTCATAGACTACTCCGTATGGTGTGATGACTCCATTGCCCTCATCAATGAGGAGCAGGGCGGTTTCATAGCCGTCAAGGGCGTCCAGCTCCTCTTTGCTGGCGCAGCCGCCATTCAGCACCATGTAATGATCTCTGCCGACCTGCTCTAAATCAGAAAAATCTGTGATGACCGTGACCTGCTGGCAGGAAAATGTCAAGTTGATTAGGTCGGTCATGTCGGAATAGTTGTAGCTGACCGCCGCACCCTGGAACTGAGCGCCCTCCTGTGCATAACAGAAGCTGTCCAGCCGCTTGGCCAGATAGTCCAGCTCGTCGATATTTACAGGTTTTCCCTCCAGTCGCTTCAGGATGGGGTACTCACCAAGGATCTCGTCCATTTGGCAGTCCCTCGCCAGGGGATCTCCCATGTCCATCGCATTCAGCGCCTCCATGATTCCGTCATACTGGTTGTGCGGGATTGGGAGGGGAACGGTAAACTGTCCGTACTCGGGATGCTTCGGATTTGATAACACAGCATTCATTCTCATCGTATTCCTCCAATGCCGAGCCCTACATCTCCATCTGAGGGCTATAATCCTGTCTGTGTTCCAATTGGGTGTCCAGGTCAGGGACAGAGAACTCGATTTTGATTCTGGCTTCTTGAATGGCTCTTATCTGTTTGTCATTCAAATTTGGGTCTTCTGCCAACAGATGATCCGTTGCACGATAAATCTCTGTCAACTCCTCATTGGAGAAGAGACTGGCTTTGGGGATCAGACCAGAGCGGACAGCGAAGTCCCGTTTGGCTCCTGCAAAATCATCCTCATAATAGTGCCCATGGCTGACGCCGACCCTTTCATAATCCCAGATCCATGTAACGAACTCATAGCCCCGGCCGCTGCCTCGCTCTCTGCCCGCCAGCACAGCCCCGCCGAAATCCGCAAGCAGATGAAACTTATTGTCAAGACCACGAGCACGGAGCAGGGGGGTGTTTTCCATAGCCTCCACATATTCAAATACTCTGTCGGCTGCAATGGCGACCCTGTGATACAGCTCGTTGGCCTCTGGATTCTTGCTCCCGGACGGAAGCATAAATACTTCGTTCCCAGGAGAAACAGAAAGGACAGGCTGTCCATGGAGAAAAATCTCCAGTCGCCTGTCCTCCTTGTTATAGGATTCAATTTGCTCTTTTCTGAGGCACCGGGATAATTCTTCAAAAAATTGTTGCGCCATATAACAACCTCACATTCTTTTGTTTTCTGGTTTTCTATTTGGGGAATCGGTTTCTACAGCAGAATAAAAAAGGCCGAGATCCTGAAGTAACAAGATCCCGGCCTCAAAAGATATGCCTGATAGAGTAAAAAATGTGTGCGTTCGACTCCTGCCAGAGTGGATGGCACAGGGTAAAATATCGGAAAAATAAGGCCCGTAGATCTGCTGATCTACGGGCCTCGGAAGCCTTGAAAATACTGAGGTTTTGTCCTCAATATCTTTTTTAGCCTCCCTTTTTGGTGCGAGTGACGGGACTTGAACCCGTACGCCATAAGACACACGCCCCTCAAACGTGCCTGTCTGCCGATTCCAGCACACTCGCAAAAAGTGTAGTTTTGAACAACTCGACGAAGTATATCCTAGCATATAGGGCGGTAAATGTCAAGGTGAAAACGGTGAATTTCAGCAAAATACAAGTCATAAAAATGTAGGAAAAATCGAGCTACAACACAGGAATTTTATTTTTATAAGAACTATTGACAAGTTATACTGTAACTGATATAGTTACAGTATAACTATAGGAGGCGCAATTTATGTTTCGTATGCCGATAAAAATATCGGCGGCTGCCGCCGCCCTTTTCCTGCTTGCTTTGTTAATGAGCGAGAGTCTGGGAAACTGTATGCTTTAGAAAGGTATTGAGAATTTATGGATAAAAAACAGCGAAGAATAATCTTCGGGATTGTGGTGGGAATAACAGTTGCTTTTTCCGCTTGCCTTGCGCCTGCACAGGAAGCTCCGAATCAAGAAATTTCTTCCCCGCAGAGTCACCCGGTGCAGGAAAGTACGGAAAGTTCACTAGAAGCGGTAGAGCTTCCGCCTAAATTTAATCCAGGATGCAGAGTAGATCTTCCATACCCCTTAAAATCCTCTGGGAAAAGCGATGCTACAGATTTTTCTCAGTGGACAGCGCAGGAGATAGACGGCAGTACAGTTACACAGGAAATACTAAAGGAAAGTCCGTTGACCTTGGTAGTGGTGTGGAGCACCTATTGCGGCACTAGTATCGAAGATTTACAGATTTTACAGGAAATATATGAAGAATATTCCAGAGAACAGCTAAATGTTATTGGGATTATGGCAAGCGTACAAAAGGAAGACGGTTCCATCAATGAGGATGAAGTTGGGTATATTCGGTATCTTTTGGAGGAGACAGGGGCAGAATTTCCTCAGCTGTTTCCTTCGGATGATCTGATTGCTATTTACTTAAAGAATCTGACCGTTGTGCCTGAGTGGTTTTTCTTAGATACCCAGGGGAATTTCGTAGGGGAGAGCTCTACCGGTCAGCTGGCAGTTGAGGAATTAAAAGTGAGGATAGAGGATAATATGCGGACACAAAAACAGGAGGTATTACAATGAAAAAATGGAGCGTGTTTTTATTGGGAGCACTATTGCTGTTGACCGCCTGCTCTCCAAAAGAAAAGAAAGAAATTTCTTATGATTCTGCCCAATCCCAGCAGGCAGTTGATGAAGCGAAATCTTCCCAAGTGGAGTCAGAACCGGCATTGGGGGAGTTTAGTACCCAGGATTTGGAAGGGAATGAAATCACTTCGGAAATTTTTTCCGATTATGATTTGACGATGGTGAATATTTGGACCACCTACTGTGGCGTTTGTTTATCAGAATTGCCTGAGCTGGGAAAGCTTAATGAAGACTATCAGGACAAAAATTTCCAGGTGGTGGGAATTGTTATGGATGTATTTAATAAGGACGGCACCTATTCAGAGGAGCAAATTGAGGTAGCCAAATATGCGGCGGAGGAAACAGGAGCGACCTATGCTCATCTTTTGCCTTCTCAGGAAATGATAGATGCAAAACTCTCCCAGGTAACAGGGGTGCCGGAAACAATTTTTGTGGATAAGCAAGGGAACCAAGTAGGAAAAATTTATTTGGGAGCTCGTTCGTCGGATGACTGGAAAAAAATAATAGATAGCCTGTTGGCAGAGGTAGAGTAGATGAGGCTGCTGAAAAGAAACTGGAAAGGAATACTCGTTCTCTTTGTAGGAATCGTTTTTCTTGCTATAGGAGTAATGCGGGGAGAGGCGTTTACTGTATTTACCAAAGCGGCAAATATATGTTTGGAGTGTATTGGAATTGGGTAAATTGTTTTCCAGGTTAAAGAATAAAATACGCTTATGTATACAGGTAGCATTCACCGCACTGACCAATGGGTATGCGGTAGGATTTGCTAAGGGGACGATCTATACCGGGCCGACAAAATCCCTCTGTGTTCCGGGGCTTAATTGTTACTCCTGTCCTGGGGCATTAGGAGCTTGCCCTATCGGTTCATTACAGGCAGTACTGGGCAGTCGGGATTATCAATTCACCTTTTATATTGTGGGATTTCTCATGGCGGTAGGCGCGGTGTTTGGCCGGTTTGTATGCGGATGGCTGTGTCCATTTGGATTATTAGAGGATTTATTATATAAAGTTCCTTTTGTGAAAAAAATAAAAAAGCTTCCTGGAGACCGGTGGCTGAAATGGCTTAAATATGTAATTTTAATAGGATTTGTCATATTATTGCCCCTTTACGCAGTGGATTTTTTAGGCCAGGGGGATCCTTGGTTTTGCAAATATATTTGTCCTTCCGGCACTCTCGGAGCGGGGATACCGTTGGTATTGGCTAACGAAGGGATGCGTTCGGCGGTAGGCTGGCTGTTTGCCTGGAAAAATCTTGTGCTGGCAGTGCTTATTTTGCTTTCTTTTCTGGTTTACCGTCCGTTTTGCCGATATCTCTGCCCCTTGGGAGCGATTTATGGATTGTTTAACCCGATTTCTTTCTACCGGCTTAAAGTGGATCAAAAAAAATGTATTTCCTGCGGAGCTTGTCAAAAAGTATGCAAGTTGGATATCGCGGTGTGGGAAACTCCCAACAGTTTAGAATGTATCCGCTGCGGAGACTGCAAAAAAGCCTGTCCTCATGGAGCGATCGGATCCTCTTTTGAAGGTAGGTTTCAGAATAAAAAGGGGGAAGTTTAGTGCAGTTTATATTATCAACCATCCTGTCCTTTGTAGGAATAGGGATAGCGCTGGCAGTAATCATCGTTAATGTCCTAATACTGTTTCGGCCGGGATCAAAGTGGTTGTCCGTTTTATATACCGCTATTTCCCTGTGGTATGGCGGTACGCTGGTTTCTTCGCTTATCCGGCAGAGCAGCGGTATTTATTGCGCAATGACGCCGGAAAAGACGCTGTTGATTTATGGAGGGCTGGTACTACTTCATTTCTATTTTTTGTGGGATTCTGTGAAACTGCTAAAACGTCAGGAGGGCAAAAAAAGGAAATGACAAGCGAGTTTGCAATAGCGGTACATACGCTGGTATTTTTAAATCATAAGAAAACAACCGTATGCAGCCAATCCCTGGCAGAAAATGTATGTACTAACCCCGCCAGGATACGCAAAGTTATGGCGAAATTAAAAAAAGCGGGTTTGGTGGGCACAAAAGAGGGAATGGACGGAGGGTATTACTTTGAAAAAGATCCAAAGGAAGTGACCCTCTGCCAGATTGACGAGGCGATGGACGCAAGGCTGGTATCCTCTTCCTGGAAGCCGGGGAATAAAGAAAAGGAATGTTTAATAGCTTCCGGAATGGGTGAGATATTGGACAACATCTACTTTGAGCTGGATCAGAAATGTAAACAATATCTGAAAGGGATTACCATTTCAGATATCGATAAAAAGATTTTTGGAGAATAAAAAGAGGGCGTCTTTAGACGCCCTCTTTTTATGATTTTCTACAGACTTTCATAAAAGACTTTTTTGGGATCAAAGCGGTCAGGAGTTTTTTTGGTGTCGGCGCAATGTCCTATCGCTACGCCGCACAGCGGGATAATATCCTGGGGCAGAGAGAATGCTTCCTGTACAGCGAGAGTCCGTTCCTTGTTGGGATAAATGCCCAGCCATAGACTGCCCAGACCCAGGTCAGTAGCCGCCAAAAGGATATTTTCTGTAGCGGCGGAACAGTCCAGCGCCCAATAAGGATCCGGGAACTTGTAGGCGGCCTTCCTATCCCCACACACCAGAATAACCACAGGGACTTTTTCCAGCATCTCGGCATTAGCGGGTTTGAACTTCTGGATTTTGGCAATATTTTCTCTCTTGCGAAGGACGAGGAACACATAGTCGTTGCTGCCTACCGTGGTAGGGGCCGCCATGGCGGCTTTAAGTAAAATCTGAACCTGTTCGTCGGTAACATCCTCTCCTGTATAGCTGCGCACGGATTTGCGCTGGAGGATGGCTTCTATTGTTTCCATAATCAACTCTCCTTAAAATGTTAATATTTTTACATTAATTATATCAATTTTGTAAAAAAAGTAAACATATGGATTTACTTTTTTAAAAAATTAAGATACAATAATTGCAAAGAAGGGAAAATTACGCGTATAGGAGCGATAAAATTTATGGGGAAACCGGAAAAAAGAATAGCGCAGATGCTGGAGATATTAAAGCAGGAACGGGGGGTTTCTGTGAAAGACTTGGCGGCGCGATTGGATGTTTCTGAAGTCACTGTGCGCCGGGATATTGAAAAGTTAAAGAAAAATCAACAGGTTAATTTTGTTTCCGGCGCAGTGATGTATGCCAGCAGTGAAGATAAAAGCTATCAGCTGCTGGAAGAAGAAGTAAAAAACTATTCGGAAAAAGATCGTATCGCGCAAAAGGCGGCGTCGCTCATAGAAGAGGACGACGTAGTTATTTTTGATGTAGGAACCACGGCGGTGCAGGTGGTCAAATATATTCCCGAGGAAATCAACATTACAGCGGTATGCTGTACGGTAAACACCTTAATCGAGCTGAGAAAGAAAAAAAACGTTCAGATTATCTTCCTGGGGGGATATTTTCACCGGGGAACGGAGATGTTTGAAAGCCAGGAGGGAATCCGGCTGCTGGAGCGCACCTGTGCGACGAAAGTGTTTTCCACCGCTGCAGGCGTCAGTGAGATGCTGGGGGTTACCTGTGTAAACAATTATGAAATAGGGATAAAAACCGCGGCAATCAAGTCCGCTTTGAAGAAAATTCTCCTGGTGGACTCTACAAAATTTGATCGGGTGTGTTCGGGAAGGTTTGCTTCCCTGGGTGATTTTGACGTTATTATAACGGATCAGGGAATTTCTCCTCGCTGGAAAGAGATTACCCAGGAGTTAGAAATAGAGTTTTATACCGTATAGAACTGTAATAATCAATAAAAAAAGATGAGATGTTTTGAGCATTCTCATCTTTTTTTTATTTTATTATTGACTAAAAATAGTTCAAATGTTAGAATTATTTCAAATAATATAAAAATTATGTAATTATATTAACATTTTAGTGTAATTACACGGCGGAAAGGAGAATTTTAATGAAGTTATCATTTTTCTCAGCGTCAATGGAGCGTTATCCCATCGAGCGGGTATTCCAGGCGGCCCAGGAGTTTGGCTACGAAGCCATGGAACTGTGGGGCGGACGTCCTCACGCGTATGCGCCGGACCTAGCGGACGGAGATGTTAAAAAGGTAAAACAGCTCTCCAAGGATTACCGCCTTCCGATTATCAGTTTTGAACCGGATATGGTGACACTGTCCTGGAAAGACCCCAGATGGCACAAAGAAAATATGGATTACTACAAAGTATGCCTGGATATGATTTCCGAGCTGGAATGTCCTTATATGGTACTGGCCGCCCTTCATGCGGAGTTTGGCAACAATTATAAGGATGATTGGAACCAGCTTATCGATAGTGTGGGTATCCTTGCCCAACATGCGGAAAAACGGGGCGTTACTATCTTATTGGAAACAATCGCTCAGTTTGAAGGGTATCTGATGCACAGGTGCGATGATATTATCCGGGTAATGGACGAGGTAAAATCCCCTTATGTAAAAGGAATGCTGGATATGCTTACCGCAATTACTGCAAACGAGCCTTCTTCCGAGTATTTTGAAAAATTAGGGAAGGATTTGAAACATATCCATCTGGTAGATGGAAAGAAAGACAATGAAGCCCATTTAATTGCCGGGGATGGGGAGCTTCCCTTTGAAGAAGTGCTGGCTATGATCCATTCTTACGGATACGACGGCTATTGTTCTTTGGAACATTTTGATGAATACCGCGGCGAGCCGATTCTCTTTAACCATCAGGCTATCCGGCGTGTACGGGCGGCTTTGCAGAACATCGGACTGGAATAAGAAAGGAAGAAATTTAATGACGAAACAAGGGATGCTACACCATGTGGACCATACCCTGCTGAAAGCTACCTCCAGCTGGCAGCAGATAAAAGCCCTCTGCGACGAAGGGGTCAAATACCAGACAGCGTCTGTTTGTATTCCTCCATGCTATGTGGCCGCGGTAAAAGCCGCATATGGGGATAAATTAAAGATATGCACCGTGATCGGATTTCCTTTGGGATATAATACTCCTCAGATCAAAGAAGCGGAAACCAAACAGGCTATCGCTGACGGCGCGGATGAGGTAGATATGGTAATTAATATCTGCGACGTAAAAAACGGGGAGTTTGATAAGGTAAAAGCAGAAATTGCGCTTTTGCGCAAAGCTTCTGAAGGAAAAATTTTAAAGGTGATTGTAGAAACCTGTTATCTTACCAAAGAAGAAAAAATCAAGCTATGTGAAATTGTTACGCAGGCCGGGGCCGATTACATAAAAACCTCCACCGGGTTTGGAAGCGGCGGCGCGGCGATAGAAGATATCCGTCTGTTTAAAGAACATCTCGGACCAAAGGTAAAAATGAAAGCGTCCGGAGGCATCCAGACTCTGGAAGATATGGAAGCCTTTTTGGATGAGGGATGCGACCGCCTGGGAACCAGCCGGGGCGTAAAATTATTGGCGGAATAATAGGAGGAATGAAGAATGTTTAATACAGAAAATATGTTATATCGGGGCGCCTGCACAGAGATGCCTACTTCTTTTAAAGAAAATGGGGATATCGATCACGAAAATATTGCCAGATGCGTGGAATTTCAGGCACAGTCGGGCGTTACGGCCTTGTTTGTAAATGGCTTCGGTTCGGAAAGCCTTCTGATGAGTGTGGAAGAACGGGCCCAGGTAGTGAAAACTTTTGTGGACGCGGCAGACAAACGGCTGCCGGTGCTGGCAAATTTGATGTCCAATTCCCTGGAAGAAGCTCATAAGGTGATAGAAGGATATGAGAAAGCGGGAGTCACCGCTATTTCCATCGGCCAGCCGGCGGTATATGAATACACGCAAGATGCGATCTATGACTTTTATAAAGAATTGATCACCTCTACCAAGCTGCCTATTTACTTGTATAATTCTCCGGAATCCGGAAATGAAATGTCCCCTGAACTGTCGGCGGCGCTAATTAATGATTTTAGCAATGTAAAGGGATATAAAGACGGAACTCAGAAGATTATTCATCTCCAGGAAGTGATGCGCCGGGTGAAGAAACCGGACATTGAATATGTAGCGGGAAGCGACGGGACTACGTTAGCCACCCTGTTGCTGGGGGGCTGCGGCGTAATTTCATTTATAACGGTAGTTTTCCCAAAACCGGTGATCGAAATGTGCGAGGCTTATTTTGCCGGGGATGTAGCAAAAGCCAGAGAAAAACAGTTTGAAATCCTGCAGATCAGAAAGATATTAAAATCCGCCGCAGATATTTGCGGCTACCGTTATGCCTCTGAACTGATTGGCCATCCATTTTCCGGCACTCGGATGCCCAAAAAGATGACGGTGATCACTGAGGAAGAAAAAGAGGCGATCAAACGCGGCTTAAAAGAGTTGGGTTTGATTTAACATAATAGGAGATGCTAGTGATGAATAATAAGAATAAAATTGCAATATTAAGCAGCTATCATGGATGTTATTGTTTAAGCGCCAACCGTCTTCCGGGACCGGGAGAAACAGTTATGGGTCACACCTATGAAGTGACCGCCGGTGGTAAAGGCGGAAGCCAAGCGATTGTAGCGGCGTTCTTAGGCGGAAATGTGGCAACTTTTGGACGTGTAGGCGCCGATGAATTCGGCCGCCGCGCCATGGAAGAATACGACAGTATCAATATTAATCGGGAACAGATGATTATGGATGATACCGTAAGTACCGGAATCGCCGGCATTTATATTGACGACCAGGGCGAAAATGCAATTATTATCGTCCAAGGGGCCAATGGGAAGGTTAGCCGGGAGGATGTAGATCGGGCGGCGCAAGCGATTTATAAAGATGCTTATATTGCCAGCTTCCAGCTGGAGGTAACTACCGATACGGTGGAATACGCTATCGAAAAAGCGCATTCTATGGGACTGATTACGGTGTTGGATCCAGCGCCTGTGATCGACTTTAACCCGAAAATTTATAAATATTTGGATTATATTAAACCCAACGAACACGAGGCTTCCGTATACAGCGGAATTGAGGTTACAGATTTTGACAGCGCTGTAAAAGCAGGAAAATGGTTCTTGGATCAAGGAGTAAAACAGGGTGTCATTATTACTATGGGAAAAGAAGGGTGCGCTTTGATTACCCGAGAGGAAAGCAAATTCTTTAAAGCGCCTTATGTAGAGGCGATTGATTCTACCGGTTCCGGCGACGCTTTCACCGGAGCATTGCTGATGGGGCTGGCGGAAGAATGGTCGATTGACGACGCTATCCTATATGCTAACTGTGCTGGAGCGGTTATGGCTACCAAAGGGGAAGAGGGGACAATTTTTGAATGCTTCCCTCAGAAAGAAGAAACCGACGCCCTGCATAAGGAATACCTAAAAACGCTATAGTAAACTTTATCATATTTAAACTGGCCGCCTCCCTAAAGGAGGCGGCCAGTTTAAATATGATAAAGTCGGGCGGCGTTCCCATAAAACAGATCCTCAGCAATCTTTTCCGCCTGGGATGAGGTGAAAAGCCCATCCTCCATCTTTTGAGAAAGCACCAATGCCACCTGCTTGCGGGCAAGAACCTGATGACCATAAGCCTCGTCTGAAAAATTGCAATCCCCTCCAAAAGCAAAGATTTTAGTCAAGGGGACATTTTCCAGCTATTCACTAAGACTATCGCGGGCGGATTTTGGAGAAATACTATGTGCCCAACACATATTGAGATAGACGTTAGGAAACATTTTACATAATGCTCCTAGCTCATGTTGATACGGATAGCCTAAGCTACCGCATACTGCCCGCGCATATAGCTAAGTCCCACGGGAATGGTAAACTATCCGCCTTACAAGCGCAGATACAACCACACTTTTTGTATAATACGCTGTTTGCTATCAAACAACTGTGCGAATTGGGAGAAACGGAAAATGCCAACGCCATGGTCAGCGGTCTTGCGAATTTTTATCGTATCGGTGTCAGCGGCGGACGAGAGATTATTCCTATCAAGGAGGAGATTTCCCATGTGGAAAGCTATCTGAGGATCCAGCAGATGCGTTATGAAGAGGATTTCTGCTATAGTATCCAGGTGGATGAAACTGTTTTATCCAATACTATCATCAAATTGACCTTGCAGCCACTGGTAGAAAATGCCATCTATCATGGAATTAAAAGCAAGCGTGAGTTTGGAAGGATAGTCATATATGGCAGGAGGGAAGGGGAGAATGTTATCCTGGAGGTTCGGGACAACGGTGCCGGGATGGACAAGGAAACCCTTTTGGGGATTCATAGAATGTTGACAGATACTCAGGTCCATACCAGCCAAAGTTACGGTTTGAAAAATGTCAATACCCGACTGAAACTTCAATACGGGCAAGAATATGGCCTATCGGTGGAAAGTGAAATAGAAAAAGGTACTACAGTACGGGTAATTATCCCAGTGCAGGGAGCACAGCCTCCGGCAGTTCCCCAAGAGGAGGAAGAATAAATGCATAAAGTGATTTTAATTGATGACGATACGATCATCTGTCGTGGAATCAGCCAAACCATCGATTGGCAGGGTAATGGGTTTATCCTATGTGGCGTGGCCAAGGACGCGATTCAAGGTCTGGAGCTAGTGGAAGAATATCGGCCAGATATTGTGATCACCGATATAAAAATGCCGCTGATCAGCGGCATAGAATTGTGTGAGATACTCCAACAAGATTATCCTAATATTAAGGTTATTCTTCTCTCCGGACATGAAGAATTTCACTTTGCCCAGAAGGCAATTGAACATAAAGCATTTTCTTATCTTACCAAACCTATTGAAAGCGAAAATCTATTAAAAGTATTAAAGGACGCAGTGGCCCAAGTGATCAAAGACGCCCAGGTGGAAACATTGCTCAAGGAAAGTATCCCTTTACTTAGACAGAATTTTTTAATCAGCCTTTTGACAAACCGATATGACCGATCAACCCTTTCGGAAAAAATGAGTTTGTTTTCCATTCCTTCTGGGCACTACTGTGCGGTGACTTTATTTCGTATCTGTGATTATGGGGAGAAAGAAAAGTATGAAAGAGAAAAAGCAAAGATGTCTGCCCTTGTTTATTGTGGGAAGGTGTTCTCCTCTCAAAATAATACCAGCCTGGTGGACTATGGAGAGAATGAAATTGTAGCGATCCATGTGACCGATAACCCAGATCAAATGCAAGTGAAAAATTGGCTCCAGGAAAGAGGAGAAGAGATCGTTCATTACTTTCATGATTTCTTGGGACTTACTTGCATAGCTGTTATTGGAAATATTTATGATATGGGAATAAAACATGTTTTCCGCTCTTATGAAGATATTTTGCGGGTGCTCAATTATGATTACACGCTGCAAAAAGGAAAAGTAGTATTCTCCAGCGATTTTTCTTATCCCAGCAGTACGCAGAACCCGACTTACAAAATGAAACAGCTGATCGATAATGTGGTGAAAGCGACTCTTTACCATTCCTGCGAGAATGCGCAGTCGGCAGCACAGAAACTGCGGCAATACTTTGGCAGATACTATCTTCCATTGGATCAAATACGGGCGGAACTAGTCCATTTAGCATTCAGCATTATTGCGCAAGCGGATGATTCAGATCTGCCGGAATATTTGACAGGGCATGGGGAAAATCCAGAGCAAATGGTATCCCAACTTTATAATTGCTCCCATATAGATGATATTTTCCTTCGGCTCCGGCAATTTATTACAGCGGTTTCCCATTATATTCAGGACAAGCAAACCAGCTATCATCAGCGGATGATTATGAAAGCGGTACAGTTTATCAAATGTAACTATCGCGATCCATCGCTTTCTCTAAAAACAACAGCCTCTTTTGTCGGTATCAGCCATTCCTATTTAAGCTTGCTTTTTAAAAAAGAAATGGGCGTCAAATTTTTTGATTATCTGTTGGAAATACGTATGAATACGGCACTGGACTTAATTAAGACCACGGACTATAAAACCTATGAGATATCCGAACTGGTGGGTTATGCCAATCCTCACTACTTCAGCGCCAGTTTTAAAAAATATTTTGGGGTTACTATTTCCGAGGTGAAACGACTAGATACAGAACCTTCCTCATAAACAAAGAACCGGCAGATACCTGCCGGTTCTTTATTGTTGATTGTATTATCTGCCAGTGTTGGGGATCGGTTTACTCGAACCGCCGCCGTTATTGCTATTGCCCCCATTATTATTTTTGTCTGGCAGTTTGTCGCCATCGGCGTCATAGATGATTTTTGGATTGCCGGCACAGATAATATAGTGTCCCAGAGTACGTACACGGGTACGGAACACCGGCTCGTCATTATCATTGGTAGTATATTCAAACAAAGAAGTCACTTTTGCAATTTTACCGTCTACCACCTGATAAATCTGGATTTTATTGGGGGATACGGTTTCCTCCCCATCCTCATCAATGAATGGATTGTTCAAATCCAATACCGCACGGGAAGTACTGTCAATAGTGGAACTGCCTACGAAATTACGAACATAAACGTCATAATTATCAAAGGTTTTTCGAAGTCCAGCTTCCAGTTTGGTTCTCAGTTTAGGATAGAAAGCGGAAGGATTGCTATCCGCTTTAAAGGTTAACGTGGCCAGGACATCACCGTTGTTATTAGACCAGGTGACAATGTTTTTCTCGTTTTCTGTAGGAACGATTACAATACCGCCCTCTCCTATCGTGATGTCATTATCTCCGTTCAGATTGGTATTTTGAATATAGAGACGGATCGGGACGGAAATTCTGTTGCCTTTTTTCAGATAACCGGCAGGCTGCTCTCCCATAAGTTCATAGGCTTCCAGCGTCAGCGCGGATTTCATATAATCGATTTTCGCCCGATATTCAATCCCTCTAGGAGAAGTGGTGCTTGCATTGCTATAAGCGGTATTAGAATCTATCGGAGCGCCCAGGTCATAATAATCCTTGGATAACACTTTGGCTGCCGCCGCCTCTTTGGAATATAATTCATTTGCGCTTACTGTCAAGTTCTTATATACAGAATCCCATAGATCATTACTTTCAGTAGGCTTATTGTTGCCTGTCGGACGGTTGTAGCCGGCAATAGGCTGCCCCAGCTCAGATTCTTTTTGGGCAACATTCTTACAAGCGGCCAGAGCATCCAAGAACTCCTGGGAACCGGTTTGAGTTCCTTGGAAGAGGGCGTTGTTGATATCGCCGTAGGCGATAGCTGCCAACTTGTTGTATTCCTCTGAAGTGGAAGAGGAAGGGGCGTCCTTGTAAGCTTTATAGGCCTCTCGTTCGGCAATCGCTGAGGCGATATCGTTCTCAATGGTTTTTAATTGAGCGAACAAGCCTTCGTTTCCTTGATTAGAGGTCCCTGTCACCAATGGGGTTATTGCAGTAGTGACTGTTATAGCCATTGTTTCCGCAGCAGGTACGACAGCGGGTACGGGATCTAACGTATTAAATGCGCCAGGGACAGTAATATTAGGGGTGTTCACAGCGTTATAGACGGCATAATTAAAGGTAGTGCCTTGATACTGAGCCGGACGCTGGGAAGGGGTTGCGGAAAGGATATTGCCGTTTAGAGCTGTTTTTGTCCCTTCGTAGGTATTCAGGGCGCTGGTGTAGTTTGTCAGGGCAGAATCAAACGTGTTTTTGGAAGCGGTATAATTGTTCAGCGCCTGGTTGTAAGCGCCAGTCAACTGGTTATATACCTCCGCTGTTACTTGACCCGGAATCGTGTTTCCTGCCTGAGCCGCTATATTTTGCGCTGCGGTCTGAAGCTCTGTGAGTTTCGCGCTAAGATCGGCGGCAGCGCTGTTATACGCTTGTACCTGAGTATCAAGAGCGGCGTAGGCATTGTTCAGGGCTGAAATTTTCCCATCCAGTCCCGCAGCGGTAATGCTTTCCGCCTTTGCCGCCCAGTCAGCGCCTAAACTTCCGTTGGCGCTGGTAAAAGGGGGAGTAGCTCCCAGGGCGGTATCTCCTACTTTATTAAAGGCCTCTACATATTTGTTGTGGTTCTGCTGGTAGGTAGGATCGATAGTTGCAGAGGCATTTCTCAAAGCTTCCATCTTAGCAGCCTTGATAGCCGCAAGGGAATTAGCCGCTGGGGAAGAGGAATTCATACTTTCTCCATACAAGGCTTTTAAAGCGGCATCCACCTCTGCGGTAGCGGAATCTAACGCGGATTTATGAGGGGAAACCGTAGAATTTAGCACAGCATCTATATTAGCGGTAGCTTCTTTCAAGGCCTGCTGGAGACGGGCGGTTTCGTTTTTCAGAGCAGTCAGGTCTCCGGATGTAGGCGGAGTAAAATTTTTAGCCTCCACAAACCAGTAGCTTTTGGACAGATTAGGAGTATTCCCCCTATAATAGACTTCCAGCTTGCTTAAAGTATCAAGATTTGCAAAAAGAGTAGGGTCCAGAGCTTCATTGACCAAATTTTTTCTGGCGGTAAAGATCAGCTTAAATTCCGCCTTCAGCTCTTTGTCTGTAGTGGTATCTTTGATAACGATCTCAATACAGGGAATACGTTTGCCATTAAATTTTTTCTCCACAATTTTAGCGGAAGAGATCATACTCCCATTTTTGTCACGATCCAGGGTCATGGTCATTAAATTTTTATCTGTCAAATATTCATATTTGTCATTCAGCTTAATGTAGACGGTCTGGCCGGGCTGAAGCACATCGTTGTTGTTGTCGATGAGACGATCACCGTCACTGCTATAGATACCATAATCAGCGATCAGTTCGGCGGCGTCATTTTTATCCCAAGGGAATGTGGCTGCATAGGCTGGCATACTCAGTGATATGAGCATAACCAAAGCCAATAGTGCGGATAAAATTTTTCTCATTGGTCTACCTCCTTTGAAAATAGAGCATCACAATTCTCTCATAATAGTAGTGTACACAAATGCGGAAAATAATGCTTCTATTTACAAATAATATTATTTTCTTTTACTTTTATAGGCAACATAAAAAAGTTATGACTTGGCGTATAATTTTTCCTAATTTACGACACTAATGGAGTAGTTTGAAGAGCGAAAGGATGAATATTCATGTGGAATAGTTGTTGAAATTAAGATGAAAGTCGGGGGAAAGACCATAAAATCGGAGAATTGTTTTGTGGAAAACTTGGTGGAAAGTGTTTATAACTTTGCGTATATTCATCTTAATCCGGTCGAACTGTGTCGAAAAAAGAGAAAAAAATCAATGGGAATTTGAGTCTTTTATTTTGGAATTAATTGAGGTATAATAAAATTTAATTAAACTTTCCAACGCGAGGAGTCATATAAAAATGGACAAGCCTTTTAAAATAAATCGCGGTCATAATGGCAACAAAGTATGGGTAGTCATAGGCATGGTTGTTTTGGCTGCCTTGTTTTCCTTGGGCGCCGCCGCTTTGTGGCAGAATTTTCAGCAGGAAGATCAACTTGCTCCTTCCCAGCCCGCGCAGCCGTCAAGTTCTGTTTCCGAACCGGAACCGGAACCTGTATCAGAACCGGAGCCGGAACCTGAACCGGAGCCGGCCCTTCCTCAAATCGAAGGAGCTGTGCCGGAAAGCGAACGAGTAAAGAGCAGCTATTTTGACGACGCAGTATTTGTAGGAGATTCGATTACCACAGGCATCCCTCTTTATCAAATTATGGATAACGCTGAGGTTTTGGCAGGGACGGGAATCAACCTGTCCAGTATTTATACAGAGGCCGTAGTCAAACAGGAGGACGGGGAGCGCATTACCATTATGGATGGACTGAAAAAGAAACAGTTCGCTAAGGTATATCTTCTCCTGGGAGGAAATGAAGTGAGAGATATGCCCAAGGATTCTTTTATCCAGAGGTATTCCAGCTTTTTGGACGACGTACGGGAGCTGCAGCCGGATAGTATTATCTATGTACAGTCTATTACCCCGGTGACGGCAGAAAATAATTATAATATGGATAATAACCGCATTAATGAGTATAACGAGGCTTTGGTTGAGTTGTGTGGAGAAAAAAAGGTGTATTTTGTCAACATCGCGGAAGCGCTGAAAGATGACAAGGGAGAATTGCCTTTGGAAGCTTCACCAGCGGACGGGATGCATTTCAATGCGGATTATTATAGAAAATGGTTCGAGTATCTAAAAACGCATACTGTAAGTTAAGGAGATTTTATTTGTATGAAAAAGAGTTTAGCAGCGATTTTAACAGTGGTGATAATTTTGGCGGCGTTTGCCGGATGCGGCGGAAAAGACACTGAGACTTCGGTGGAGCCCCTTGTAAACGACGTAGCCAGTGCGGTCGTGGAAGCCACCGCCTTTAAGGATTCCCTGTCCCAGTTGGAAGGGGATGCGGTTTTCAATATTTATAATTTGGAAGAGAGCCAGCTGGAGGACAAAGCGGTTTATGTGGGTACCGGCGCTACCGCGGAAGAGGTTGCTGTATTCAAGGCAAAAACTGCTGATGATGTGGAAAAAATTAAGGCTGCTATCCAGGAACGGCTGGAGGATCAGACGTTTAACTTCCAGAACTATGTCCCCGGGGAGATGACCAAAATTGAAAATCCGTTGATCGCGGCCAATGGAAATTATGTGATGCTGGTATTAGCGGATGACAGTGCTGCGGCGCAGCAGGCGTTTGACGCTCAGTTTACAGAGAAATAAGCGGCACAAAGGGGAACGGGAACCATTTCCGTTCCCCTTTATTTGTTTTAAATAGAGCGTTTGGAACCAAATACGGCCTTTAAAGACCGTTTTGATAATTTAAGGAGAAGTAGTTCTCGGTAACGTAAAATTACGCTTGCAATCGGCGGATTATGTGATATACTGATTAAGATGGAGAAATAGGCAATACTAAGTAAAAGTGCCTCGTTTCCTCCATAAAAGTATCATAAAAATAAAAGGTATGGAGGTGTCGTTGTGAACCCTGACCCTGGAAGTTGCCCGAGTAGAAACAGCATTTTAAAAAAATTAATACAGGCAGGGGGAGACAGCGGTTTTTGCCCCCTGTAAAAGAAGGGGGTAAGCGCCATGCTTAACTTTTATAAAACGGTGGATAACCGTATTATTAAAATTGATGCGCCTGAAACCGGCTGCTGGATTTCAGTGATAAGCCCTTCGGAGGCGGAAATTGCTTATCTGACAGGGGATCTGGGCGTAGAACTAGATTTCGTCAGAGCCGCTTTGGACGAAGAGGAAAGTTCCCGTATTGAAAGCGAAGAGGACCAGACCCTGGTTATTGTGGACTATCCTGTGGCGGAACAGGATACGGATGAGAATAATACTATTCTTTATACTACGGTGCCAATGGGGATTATTATGACCCACGACTATGTGATTACCGTATGTCTCAATGAAAACCTGTTGATTGGGGAGATGAGCGAAGGCCGGGTAAAGGGGCTTCAGACGTCCCTAAAAACCAGATTTTTGCTGCTGACGCTGCTGCGGGTGGCCGCGCGCTTTTTGCAGTACTTAAAGCAGATTGATAAGATCTCCTCTACCACGGAAATGCGCCTGCATCAATCTATGAGGAACAAAGAGCTGATCCAGTTGTTGGGCTTGGAAAAATCTTTGGTTTATTTCTCCACATCTTTAAAATCAGATGAGATTACCTTGGAAAAAATTCTGCGGGGCCGGATTATCAAATTGTATGAAGAGGACGAGGACCTGCTGGAAGACGTACTTATCGAGATTAAGCAGGCCATCGAGATGTGTAATATTTATTCCAATATTTTGTCAGGAACCATGGACGCCTTTGCATCGGTAATTTCCAACAACCTGAATATTGTAATGAAGGTGCTAACTGCGATTACCATTGTTATGGCCATTCCCAATATTGTCTTTGGTTTTTATGGGATGAATGTAGCAGGGCTGCCTGTGCCGTATGTGTGGATGCCGCTGGTAATCTCGCTGGTATTGTGTGGAATTACGGCGATCATTCTGGTGAAGAAAGATATGTTTAAATCGTGAAGATGTGCTGAACGCACAGAAAAGAAGGTATTCTTTTCTGTGCGTTTTTTGATGTAAATATGTATACGTATTCTTAAAAAGAAGTACAAACTGTACAAATTTTATTTATATCTGATTTAAAAACAACAAAATTGATAAAAAATATTTATTTATATTGTCTTATTGACAGAGGGGGACGAAGATGTATAATAAAAACAAATGAATACGTAATCATATTTGGGATAAATGGCTTTTTCCATGGAAGAATAGGAGGAATTATGAGAGACAGCGTTTTAATTGTGGGCGGCGGAAGGATGGGATGCGGTATCGCAGCTATAGCCGCCGCCGCTGGAAACCGTGTGATTGTAGTGGAAACTTCTCCGGCAGGCCGGCAGGCCGGTCCAAAACAGGTGAGCGCGCTGTTAAAGGAACTGTGCGAAAATCAGCTCATTACTTCCGCGCAAAAGGACAAGGCCTTAGGCGCTGTAAGCTTTGCGGAGGAAATTTCTCCAGCATGTGAACGAGCTTTTTTTGTCATTGAGGCGATTGTGGAAAATTTGGAACAAAAGCAACGGCTGTTTCAGCAGCTGGACAGTTTACTTTCTCCGGAAATTCCCATTGTGAGCAATACCTCCGGACTTCGGATCACCGAGATAGGAAAGTTTGCGGTACATAAAGAACGCCTGGCGACCGCCCATTTTTGGTTTCCTGCCCATTTGGTGCCGCTGGTAGAGGTTGTGATGAGCGATGAGACCAGCCAGGAAACCGCCGTATGGGTAAGAGACACCCTAAAATCCTGGGGAAAAGCCCCGGTCATCGTAAAAAAGGATTTGCCGGGACAGCTTGCAAATCGAATTTTACAAGCGGTGATCCGGGAAGCGTCCAACATTGTGGAAATGGGGCTGGCAAGTCCGGAAGATGTAGATACTGCTGTAAAAATGGGAATGGGAATTCGTTTCCCCGTATGGGGTCCGCTGGAACATGTAGATGCGGTTGGCGTAGATTTATGCTGCAGCGTACAAAATACAGTGCTTCCCGGAATCAGCGATAAAAAACAGGCAAATTCTCTGTTCCATGAAATGGTAGATCAGGGAAACCTGGGATATAAAACCGGAACAGGGTTTTATGATTGGAAAGTAAAGGACATGAAGAAACTGGAAAAACTGCGCAATGATTTTATTATCAACGCAGTAAAGTTTATTAAAACCAGGGAGGAAAAAGATTGATGAACCAGGTTTTTAACATTCCACAAAAGGCTCAGGCATGTGTACTGACTGGTCCGGGGACATTTGAAATCCGGAAAGTACCGGTGCCTAAACCCGGTCCTGGAGAAGTATTGTGCAGAATTGGCGCGGTTGCTATCTGCGGAAGCGACCCGGAAATTATCCGGGGTGATCTGGCGGGCACATGGCCGCCTTCCTATCCCTTTACCGCCGGACATGAATGGGCTGGTACGGTAGTAGTGGCAGGCGAGGGAGTGGACGAATTTAAGCCTGGGGATCGGGTAGCTGGGGAGGCCCATAAAGGCTGCGGCTACTGCCGTAATTGCAAAGAAGGGCGGTATACCATCTGTTTGAATTACGGCAAGGTAGAAACCGGGCATGAACATTATGGATTTATTGTCAACGGCGCGTATGGGCAATATCAGAAATATTCGGTGCGCAGTATTACCCGGATGCCGGACAACGTAAGCTTTGCGGAAGCGGCTATGTGTGACACCACTGGAGTAGCCCTCCATGGGGTGGAGCTGGCAGGAATAACGCCGGGCGGCGCCGTTGCAGTGATCGGTCCGGGTCCTATCGGACTGAGCGCCATGAGAATTGCAAAACTTATGGGCGCGGCAAAGGTGATCATGGTCGGCCGGGGCGTACGTTTGGTAGCGGCTGAAAAGCTAGGCGCGGATGCCTGTGTGGATTTCACTAAATGCGATGATCCGGTGGAAGAAGTGAGGAAGCTTACCGGAGGTATAGGGGTGGACGAAGCGTTTGAATGCTCCGGAGCAAAAGGTACGTTTCATCAGGCGGTGCGCATGGTAAAAAAAGGCGGTAAAGTATCCCTGCTGGGGGTAGCCACCGACGGAGTGATGGAAGAGCTGCCATTTAAATATATTACCCACAATGAAATTGCTATTTTTGGTTCTCGGGCAAATCCAAATACCAGTCCCAAGGTACTGTCTTTAATGAGCAGCGGTCAGCTTCAAGTAAAGGATATGATTACCCATAAGTTTCCCTTAGAACAGTTTGCAGAGGCGTTGGATACTTTTATCCATAGAAAAGAGAACGCCATTAAAGTAGTACTCTTGCCAAATGGCGAAGAGGGCTAAAAAACAGGAGTAAAAGTATTGATTTTGCCTTCGGACATTATCCGGAGACGGAGACTGGTTTTAAAAGCGCAACCCTTACTTTGTTGCCAGCGACCATGTTATGAAAGAAGGGGAAACCACTCTAATTGAGCTGGACGCTTATGTGGACGGCTATTTCTGCGATATGACCCGTACCATGGCAGCGGGCAAACCGTCCGAAAAAGCGGTAGAGCTGTGGGAGATCGTATGTGAGCAGTTAAAGGGCATGATGAGTTTGGTGAAGGCGGGTACGCCGGTGAAGGAGATTTGTGGGTTGGCCCGAGAGATTGCCGTCAACCATGGATACAGTGGGAAGGACAATTTTGTTCATAATCCAGGACATGGAACAGGGCTTCAATTACATGATCTTCCTACTATACATGTGCTCAGCGACGAAGTATTGGAGGAAGGTATGGTATTGGCGCTGGAACCTCATGTGTACATTCCGGATGTAATTGGTATGCGCATGGAGGAGGACGTTGTAGTAACAAAAGATGGATTTGAGCTATTAACCCACTTCCCGTTGGAATTATAATCTGTATAAGAGTGCGGTGATGTTACCGTACGAGGAGGATAAGGTGACAAATAAAGTAAATTTTTATATAGGCACCTATACCCAGCCTATCCTGTTTGGCACAGGGGAGGTAATGTGCGGTAAGGGAGAAGGTATCTATCAAGTAGAAATGGATTTGGATACCGGCAGATTGACCCAGACCGGTTTAATAAAAAATGTCGACAATCCCTCCTATTTAAACCTATCACAAACGCAGAAAACCATATATGTGGTTAACGAACTCAAAGAATATGGAGGGATAGAGAGCGGGTCTGTGAGCGCTTTTTCTGTAGACCCGGATACAGGGAATTTAACCTTGTTAAGCCGTCAGCCCACCTATGGGACCGACCCTTGTCATGTGGCGGTTAGTCCCCAGGACAGCCATATTGTCGCAAGCAATTTTATGAGTGGAAGCATCTGTTTATACCCGATTTTGCCAGATGGAGGCTTGGGAAAAGCGGCACAGTTTATTCAGCATCATGGGAGCGGGCCGGATCCTCGCAGGCAAAGAGGGCCGCACGCTCACTCCGCTACTTTTGATAAGTCAGGAAAATATGTGCTGGTGCCGGATTTGGGAATTGATAAAGTGATGATTTACCAATTCGACCCCCAAAAAAACAGTTTGACCCCAGCGTCACCATACCAGGCTGCCCCCGGGGCTGGTCCCAGATATTGTGAATTTCATCCTTCCCTGGATATTTGTTATTTAATCAATGAACTGGCCTCTAGTATTTCTGTACTGGAATGGTCCAATGAGACAGGTGCTCTGCGCCATCTGCAAACGCTTTCTACCTTGCAAGAGGGGAAAAAGACAGAGAATATCTGTGCGGATCTGCATATCACTCGGGACGGAGAATTTCTGTTTGGCTCCAACAGAGGGGATGATACGATTGCTATGTATCATCTGGAACCAGACGGCCGGATGGAATATTTAATGAATGTTTCAACCGCAGGGAAAACGCCCCGTAATTTTATTATCGATCCTACGGACCGATATGTAATCGCGGCCAATCAGGATAGCGATAACTTAGTGGTATTTGCGCTTGATAAACAGCGGGGCAGACTGGATAAGGTATCTGAACTTTCTATTCCAACCCCTGTATGTATCCGCATCGCCTGCGAATCATCTAAGCAGGTGAAACCGGTGGAAGAATCCCAGCTCGCCGCAGGAGAAAACCTGAGACTACATATGGCGTAAATCACGAGAATATAGAGGTATATAGGCTATTTGAGGGCGTTGACACCCCTATTCATTATTTGGTATAATTTGACTGAGCTGGAAGGTGTTAAAGATGAAACTGGACGATAAAAATAAAAAAATCTCTGTTACTTCCAAAGATGTCGCTAATTATGCCAAAGTGTCCCAGGCGACGGTATCCCGCGTTTTTAGCCGTCAAAGCTATGTGAAGGAAGAAACGGTAAAACGTGTTATGGATGCGGCGCGGGCGTTGGGATATACTCCCAATTTGATTGCCCGCAGCCTTAACAGCCGTCAAACGGATTTGATTGCTGTAGTGACCGTGCATTTTGACAATCCATTTTATCAAACGCTTATTACCAAGCTTTCGGAAATGATTTCCGCTTTAGGCAAACAAATGCTGTTTATTCAGTCGCCCTTTGAATCCGATCTGGATGAAATTCTCGACCGGGTGCTTCAATACCAGGTGGATGGGGTTGTGGTCCTTTCAGCGGCGATCTCTTCTCAGATGGTGGATAAATTTATTCAGATTAAAAGTCCGTTGGTCATCTTTAATAAGCAGTTTGACAGCCGGTATTTCTTCTCTGTGTGTTCGGACAACGTGGATTCAGGCGCCATGGTAGCAGAATTTTTTGTGGAACAGGGATATGAAAGTTTCGGCTATATTTCCGGGGACATGCTCAAACAGACCAGCGGTAACCGGTATAAGGGGTATACCCAGCAGCTGGCAAAAAGAGGCTATCATAAATGCAGCGTTGTCAATGGGGACTATAGTTATCAATCGGGTTATGAGGCTATTTTAAAAATGAAAAAGCAAGAGGGAGGCATATTGCCCCAGGCGGTGTTCTGCGCTAACGATTTGATGGCTTTTGGAGCTATGGATGCAGTGCGGCATGAACTCGGTCTGCGTATTCCCCAGGATGTGGCTTTTGTCGGATTTGATGATCTGGAGCAAAGCAGCTGGGAGGGCTACCAGCTTACCTCGGTAGCGCAGCCAGTAGATGAAATGGTAGAATACACGAAAAATTATCTGTATAAAAAGCTTAACAGCATCGAAACCAGTGGAGGATATGTGTTGTTAAAGTGTAATATGGTAAAAAGAAATTCCGCATGAGGTGTTTAAAAATTCCGAAGGCGCTGCAGCGCTTTCAGGATTTTTATTGAAAAAAAGAAACGGTATGATAAGATAATCAAAAATGGCGACGCAGGTTGGCAATACAGGAGGGGCCGTATGTTAAAACACTTAAAACAAGAGGTATACGAAGCGAATATGCTGCTGCCCAATTACTCGCTGGTCACTTTCACCTGGGGAAATGTATCTGGGATCGACCGGGAACGAGGCCTTGTTGTGATTAAGCCCTCCGGGGTGGAATATGACAAAATGACTCCGCAGGATATGATAGTGGTGGATTTGCAGGGAAATGTGGTGGACGGAACCTTGCGTCCTTCCTCTGATACGGCCACTCATCTGGAGTTATATAACCATTTTCCAAATATCGGCGGGGTAGTGCATACCCACAGCCGGTGGGCCACTATTTGGGCTCAGGCGGGAAGAGGGATTCCCGCGTATGGGACTACCCAAGGGGATTACTTTTATGGAGAGATCCCTTGTACTAGGGCTATGACGAGAGAGGAAATTGACGGAGAATACGAGCTGGAGACGGGAAAAGTTATTGTTGAGACATTCACCCGCAAACAGCCAGACCATGTTCCGGCGGTACTAGTAAAAAGCCATGGGCCTTTTACCTGGGGGAAGAACCCTAAGGAAGCGGTGCATAACGCGGTGGTGCTGGAAGAAGTGGCCATGATGGCGTGGCATACAGAAATGCTGAAAGGCGCCGTGCAGACCCCGATGCAGCAAGAGCTTTTGGATAAACACTTCCTGCGCAAACACGGGCCAAATGCCTACTACGGACAGAAATAATTTAATAAAAACTTAACTTGACGTTGCCATCCCTGTCTATTAAAATGTTAATAGACAGGGATGATTTTTGTACAAAGCGCCCAAACAAAAAGAGGCTTATGTGGAAAGTTGGGTGATGAGGATGAATGTAGAATTAGAGGCGTTAAGGGGAAAATGTACATGTACGCCCTTTTGCTTTCTGGACTTGAAATGCAGATGGCTGGAAATTTCCGTCCATCTTCCGGTGCGGAGCATCACATTTCCCATTTGTGGGAGATGGAGGGGATCAATCCCGCCTTGGACGCATTGCATGGGGAAAAGGTAGGGGTGGCGTTAAGCCTGGTGTGCGCAAGATATAAGAAAATTGCATCTATAGAAGATATCGCCGGCCGGATAGTGGAAAATTATCCGGGGATTCCAGAAAACTCCATGTGGTGTATTTTTGGGAAACTGTTCAATGCGGTGATGGATGAGAATACCCCAGATCCCCTGTCTGATGTAGACCCGCAGGTTTTAGTAGAGAAATTTCCGCAGATTCAAGAGGTGATCGATAAAATTCCCGACGGCTGCTGGATTCAGCAGCTTCTTACCCGCGCGGGGTGTAAGGTCACCCTGACGGATCTCGGGCTCACTGGTGAAATTGTGCCTTTGACGCTGGAACTTTCTCCTTTCGTAAGAAGAAGGATGACACTGATGCGTCTGAGCAGGCTGATCAACCTGGATTAAATAAAAGAAAAAGCCGTGCTTTTTTTAAAGCACGGCTTTTTCTTTTTACAGATTATGACAAGCTTCACATTCACCGATTTCACCAACAATGGGAGTGGGATCCACCCCTTGTTTTCGGTAATAATCCGCTAAGGCGGCCTTTACCGCTTGCTCCGCTAATACAGAACAGTGAACTTTCGAAGCGGGAAGTCCGTCCAGAGCCTCCACAACCGCGCTGTTGGTCAGCTTGAGGGCGTCCTCAATGCTGGCGCCTTTAATCATATCGGTGGCAATTGAGCTGGTAGCGATGGCCGCGCCGCAGCCGAAGGTTTTGAATTTCACATCGGAAATTTTACCATCGTCCACTTTAATGTACATTTTCATAATATCGCCGCATTTGGCGTTTCCCACTTCACCAACTCCATCTGCGTCTGGCAGCTCTCCTACATTGTGAGGAGCGGCGAAATGCTCAAGAACTTTATCTGAATATAACAATTGAAAGCACCCTTTCTACTCTATTATAATTTAACCTCTTTTTTATTTTTCATCAGATCTTCCCACATAGGAGACATGGCCCGAAGTTTTTCCACTACCTGGGGGACCGTCTGGATAATATGATCGATATCCGCCTGATCGTTATCTTCATTGATAGTAATACGCAACGATCCGTGAGCCACTTCATGGGAAAGGCCAATCGCCAGAAGTACATGACTGGGATCCAAAGAACCAGTAGTACAGGCGGAACCAGAGGAAGCGCAGATGCCGGCAAGATCCAGGGAGAGAAGGAGAGCCTCTCCTTCAGCGCCTATAAAAGACATGTTGACGTTGCCGTTTAAGCGGCGCTCACGGTCGCCGTTTACACGGCTATAAGGAATTTTAGAAAGCGCATCGATGATCTTATCCCGCATAGGGGACACCTTGGCAATCCTGCCCGGAATATCTTCACAGGCAAGTTCGATGGCCTTGCCCAGCGCTACGATACTGGCTACATTTTCCGTACCGGCGCGCCGGCCCCGTTCCTGTCCGCCGCCGTCAATCAAGTTGGGAATAACAATTCCCTTTTTCATGTACAGTACACCTATGCCTTTGGGCGCGTGGATTTTATGCCCGGACAAGGAGAGCATATCAATATTCTGCTCTTTTACATCGATAGGCACATTTCCCACCGCCTGCACCGCGTCGGTGTGAAACCAGACGTTTTTTTCCCGGCAGAGAGCGCCGATCTGTGAGATCGGCTGAATAGTACCTATCTCATTGTTGGCGTACATAATAGTTACTAAAGCTGTGTCCTCCCGGATGGCGTTTTCGACATCCTGCACACGGACAATCCCATTTTCGTACACCGGCAGATAAGTGACCTCAAAGCCTTCTTTCTCCAGCGCCTGACAGGTATGGAGAATAGCGTGATGTTCGAAAACGGTAGTAATAATATGTTTTTTACCTTTCGCGGCCAGTTTATGGGCAGCGCCTTTGACCGCCCAGTTATCGGATTCGGAACCACAGCCGGTAAAATAAATTTCCGACGGCTGCGCCCCCAGAGCGTCCGCTACCTGTTTTCTGGCCCGTTCTACTGCGAAGCCGGCCTCCCGGCCTAAAGCATAAATGCTGGAAGCGTTTCCATAGCCTTCTTTAAGCCAAGGGAGCATTTCGTTAAAAACAGCGTCTGATATTTTTGTTGTGGCAGAATTATCCGCATAAACAAAACGTTTCATCATATAAAGACTCCATTCTTTTCTATACATAAACGGTGAGTATTTTTTTGAACAGCTATATTCTATACCATTCTGGTATGAATTGCAATACTCTTGAGAAAAAATTCACAAATAAATTGAAATTTTTTGCAATTTTAGAACATTTTCTGTTCTTTTATCCGCTTAATTTCCCCTACAGCCATCTGATCGCACCGCTCGTTTTCCGCATGTCCGGCATGCCCTTTTACCCAAACAAAAGATACCTCATGTTTTTTTAAGAGAGGAAGAAGCTCTTTCCAAAGGTCCGTATTTTTTGCCGGCTCATGGGGGGTGCGCATCCAATTTTTTTTCTCCCAGCCGTATACCCAACCCTTTTCGATGGAATCTACCACATATTTGGAATCGGTTGTCAAGTTCACCGCGCAGCTTTCCTTCAATGCCCGCAGGGCCTCGATAACCGCCATTAGTTCCATTCGGTTGTTGGTAGTTTCCTCTTCGCCGCCGCAAAGGGATTTTTCCCGGCCGCCGTAACGAAGGATCGCTGCCCAACCGCCCACGCCGGGATTGCCGGAACAGGCGCCGTCCGTAAAAATATCCACATGTTTTTTCATCTAGTATGTCCTCCGCTTCGGAAAATATTGCCCATCTTACAAGAAAAAACCATACTTATGTATTGTATAGTGTTTATATGGATTTTACAAGGGCTTTCTTTGATTGAACAGGCCGTTTTCCCTGGTATAGGCAACCTGCTGGCGGTACATACTATTTTGTAGGACAAACTGGGTGCTATTTCCAGTCTGGGAAAAGGAAAGGAACGAAGTTACAAGATGAAAGCAGTCATTATGGCGGGCGGAGCGGGCAGCAGGCTGCGGCCGCTGACATGTAATTTGCCCAAGCCGATGGCCCGTTTATGCGGGCGTCCGATTATTGAATATATATTGGAGCTTCTCAGTAAAAATCAGATTACCGAAGGAATACTCACTTTGCAATACCTTCCTCAAACGATTATTTCCCATTTTGAGAAGGAAGAATATGCCGGAATAAAACTGATCTTTTGCGAAGAGGAGATCCCCCTGGGCACGGCGGGCAGTGTAAAAAACGCCTTATGGGAGATCCGCGAGCCGGTACTTGTTATCAGCGGAGACGCCATGTGTGATTTTCCCCTTGTGAAAGCGATGGAAGCTCATAAAAAAAGCGGTGCGGACGTAACGATTGTGACAGCCCGGGTAGAGGATCCCAGAGAGTATGGTTTGGTGATTACTGACAAAGAAGGCAGGATTACCGGGTTTATTGAAAAACCTTCCTATTCCCAGGCGGTCAGCGAGCTGGCCAATACGGGAATTTATATTCTTTCTCCATCGGCGGTGCATATGATTCCCGAACGGGAAAAATACGATTTTGCTTCCCAACTGTTTCCCAAAATGCTGGAAAAGGGGATGAGACTTCAGTCTTGTACCCTGGAGGGCTATTGGTGCGACATCGGGGATTTAAAAATGTACAAGCAATGCCAGAGGGATATGCTGGCGGGAAAGGTAAACTGCTTTATTCCTGGAAAACGGGACAGCGAAGGAAACATCTTCGCCGAAAAACGTCCTGCCGGGGAATATGAAATCATCCCTCCGGTGTATTTTGGAGAAGGGGTGCATATTGGAGAAAAGTCTGTTATTGGGCCGTATACCGTCCTGGATCAGGGGGCCGCTATCTGTACAGGAGCTACTGCGGGCAGCAGCGTGCTGCTGCCTAGGGCGATTTTGGGGGAAAGGGCGGGAATACTGGATTCCGTGCTGTGCGCAGGAGCCTCTGTCAAGTCCAAGGCTACCTTGTTGGAGGGCTGCGCCGTAGGAGAAAACGCAGTGATTGGAAGCAGAGCTGTCGTTCAGACGAATGTACGGATTTGGAAAGATGCTGTGGTGGAAGACGCAGAGGTGGTATGTGAACATATTACCGAAAAAGGCAAGGCGGCCAACGGGTTTGATGAGGAAGGAATCCGTGGAGAAGTGGGCGTGGAGCTGACGCCGGAACTGGCTGTAAAAGCCGGATGCGCCATAGGAACCTTGGCTAAGGGGAAAACGGTAGGAATTGCCTGCAATGAAACCAGGTGTTCCTCGGTACTCAAAAGCGCTATGATCGCCGGTATCCGTTCTACCGGGGCCAATGTGATGGATTTCGGCTGTGTTTTTCGTTCTATGTTCAGTTTTGCCATGGGATATAACGCCCTTACCGTGGGATCATATATCGTTTCCGGGGAAGAGTGTGCTATTCGGTTGGTAAGCGGGTCAGGGCTTCCCGCTACCCGGAAGATGGAACGGGAGATTGAAATACTCCTTTCCCGGGGAGAATTTTCCCGATGCGGCAGAAATGGTTTTGGGGATTTAATGGACATGTCAGGAATCGGAGTGATGTATATTACCGAACTGCTTAGGCTGGCTCCGGAAGGGCTTAGCGGCATGTCCCTGAATATTGCCTGCACCAACAAGGCGGTACAGCGTATAGCCAGCGATATATTGACAAAGCTGGGCTGTGAATTGGGGGATGGCCCTACTTTTATATTATCGGACGATGGGACCTGGCTCTGTGCTACACAGGGGAATGTCTCCCTGAACCGCTACCGCACAGTGGCGGCGTATGGGCTGAGCTTGTTTGAAGAAGGCAAGGACATTGCCGTGGAAAATGATTTTCCCCAGACACTGGAACTCCTTGCTCAAAAATACGGGCAAAAAGTTTACCGGTATCTGATCTGCCCGGCAGATAACTGCGATGAGCAGAGCAGACGCCTTGCGGCGGCGCAGCCGTTTGTAAGGGACGGGTTGATGCTGCTGATTTTACTGCTTGACCGGATGAAAAAGAAAAACCTTACCGTCGAGCAGCTGGATTGCCTGCTGCCCGATCTGGAAGTAGAAGAAAAGATAGTATCGGTGGATGTTAACCCAGCCAAAATTTTAAATGATCTTTCCCAGCTTCCTATTAGGAAACAGGCGGCGGGAGAAGGGGTTTTGGTGGAGGACAGCAAGGGAATTGTTCATTTGCGTTCGCTCAAGCGAGGGAAGGGAATCAAGATTTTCGCCCAGGCGGCCAGTTCGGAAACTGCGAAAGAGCTATGCGCAGATTTTACAAAGATACTAGGTGGTTTGCTTGACAATGAACACAATAAAGGTTAAAATATACAGTAATGATGTGTTCGGTTTTCGCATATTTCATAAAAAATTTCCGATTCCCCATAAGTTCTCACCTTATTTGTGGGCGTCGGTATCCGTATCAGAAAAGGAATGTCATGTATGCTGGATGATGTTCAGAAACTTTTTTGTCGGAAAAATTAGGAAGTGTTCGGCTAACTGAATAAACTTGCCTATCTGCTGTTATTCCTACGACAACAGAGATGGGTTAATATGTTTATGTTCAAAAAAGTGTACATCAGCAATTGAAATTGAATGTACGGAGGTAAATTTAGTGACAGAGGAAAAAGGTGTCGGCGTTAGGCTGACAGAACAACAGCTTGAGCGGGGAATGGAGCGCCTGGAAAAAAGACAAGCGGCCCCGGAAAATTCCCCGCCGGCAAAACAGAGAACGAAGAGGACTTCTTCCACAGGAAAAGGGCCGGCAGCTCCCCCGGAGAAGCAGCCTGGCAACAGCCAGAAAGGCAGGCAGACGCAAAATCAAAGCCAGCAGCCGCGGCAGGTAAAACAGCAGAAAACGCAGCCTTCTAAAGCCCAGCCCCCAAAAACTCAGCAGAAAAAGGCGCAGGCAAAAACAGAGGAGGAATTAGTACATCAAGTTTCCAAATCCTCCCGGCGCAAACGGGGACAGACAGCGGACAAGAAACGTACGCCGCTGCGGATTATCCCGCTGGGCGGACTGAACGAAGTGGGAAAAAACCTTACGGTATACGAATACGGAAACGATATGTTTATGGTGGACTGCGGGATGACCTTCCCGGATGAACAAATGCTGGGGGTAGACCTGGTAATTCCGGATTTCACCTATATTTTAAAAAACAAAGACAAACTGCGCGGCATAGTAATTACCCATGGGCATGAGGATCATATCGGCGCGCTTCCGTTTTTTTTAAAGAATGTAAATGTCCCGGTATACGCTACGAAACTGACTATCGGGCTTATTGAGAACAAACTTCGGGAACATGGCCTTTACGGGAAGGTAAAGCTTACCCAGATCACCCCGAAAATGACTATTAAGCTGGGCTGCATGTCGGTGGAATTCATTCGGGTAAACCATTCGATTCCAGATGCGGTAGCGGTAGCGATTCAAACACCGGTAGGCGTTGTGATCCAGACAGGGGACTTTAAGATCGACTATACTCCCATCTTAGGAGATATCATTGATTTGGCCCGTTTCGGCGAACTAGGGAGCAAAGGAGTATTGGCCCTGCTGTCTGATTCTACCAATGCCGGGCGTCCAGGGTTTACCCCCACGGAACGAATTGTAGGGGACAGCTTTGACAAACTGTTTAAGCAGGCGGAGAAGCGGCGGATTATTATTGCCACCTTCGCCTCCAATATTCACCGTATCCAGCAGATATTTGAGGCTGCCCACCGGTATAAGCGCAAGGTAGCGGTTTCCGGACGAAGCATGGTAAACGTAGTGGCGGTAGCAATTGAACTTGGATATTTGAAAATACCCAAGGGCGTATTTATCGATATTGACGAGATCAACCGTTATTCCCCGGAACAGATCGTGCTAATCACTACAGGAAGCCAGGGCGAACCAATGAGTGCTTTAAGCCGGATGTCTACAGGGGATCACCGCAAGGTTACCGTTGACCCTAACGACTTTATTATCATCAGCGCCACTCCAATTCCGGGAAATGAAAAGACCGTTTCCCGGGTGGTTAATGAGCTGATGCGTTTGGGCGCGGATGTTATTTATGAGAAGATGTATGAAGTCCATGTTTCCGGCCATGCTTGTCAAGAAGAACTGAAAATTATGCTGGCCCTGACGCGGCCGAAATTCTTCTTCCCAGTTCATGGGGAATATACCCATCTGAAACATCACGCCAATTTGGCTTTGTCTATGGGAATGGATAAAAAGAATGTTATCATTGGTGAAATCGGGCGTGTGTTTGAGCTGGATGGCAATACAGTAAAATCCGATGAAACCGTGCAGTCTGGACGGGTGTTGGTAGACGGACTAGGCGTGGGCGACGTAGGAAGCATTGTACTGCGGGACCGCCAGCATTTGGGACAGGACGGTTTGATTGTAGTGGTGTGCACTATAGATCAGGCTACCGGAGAAATTGTGGCGGGTCCGGATATTATCTCCCGTGGATTTGTTTATGTGCGGGAGGCGGAAGTCATGATGAACGAAGCCAGGGATATTGCCCGGCAGACGATTGAGGACTGCACTAGAAATAATGTCCGGGAATGGGGCAATATTAAACAGCAGGTGAGAGACGCCCTCAGCTCCTATTTCTATAACAGGACCAAGAGAAGCCCGATGTTATTGCCGGTAATTCAGGAAATTTAACGATGAAAAATGCCCGTCTCGACGGGCATTTTTACTTTTTCTTATGATCCCAGGAGAAAATTTTAATGTGGAACTGTTACTTAAATGTAATTGCTATCATATCTTCAAGATGCTATAATAAAAGACACATATGCGGTTTTTCTTCATGAAAAGCCGATAAAAATTTATGCTTTTCATAATAAGAGGTTTTAAGTAGACAGATGAAGAAAAATAGAAATTTAATCCGGCCGCTGCTATACGTTTTTGTCGCCAGCATGGCGATAATGACCCTGCTGTCGCTTTATTACAGTTTACAGCTGTTTTATATCGCAGCGGGGATTACCGTGGTTGGAATTATTGTTTCCCTGCTGTTGATGCGCAGAATAAAAAAATATATTAATTCTTTCCTGGTACACATGGGACAATCGCTGACTACGGTACAGCAGGACGCGCTGATTGATTTTCCGATACCAGTCTTTGTAGTGGACAGGGACGGAGAGATTTTATGGTACAATCAAAAGGCTTCCGGCAGCGTATTGGAAGGGGAAAATTTTTACAGTAAAAATATCAATACAATTTTAGCGGGGGTTAATGTTACCCGCAGATGTCCGGATGCAGGCTATGAGACCGAGTATAAAAACCGGCAGTTTGTGGCGTATGTTTCCGCGGCGGCAGGGGAACACGACCAGCTTTATATTGTCTACTTCTTTGAAAATACCGAGCTGAAAAAATATGCGCGGGAATATTTCGAAACGCGTCCATCTATTATGCTTATGCTGGTGGACAACTATGAGGAACTTTCTCAGAGCTTAAAAGATAATGAACGCTCCCGGGTAATGGGGCAGATTGAGTATCTGGTAAACAAATTTGTTACCGAAAGCGGCGGCTTGGTGGTAAAGACCGAACGGGATCGTTTCGTTGTTATTATCGAGGAAAAAAATCTGCGTGGAATTATCTCCTCCCGTTTCCCTATTTTAGAGCAGATACGCACCATAGAAGGGGATGGAAAAATGGCGGCCACCCTGTCTATTGGTGTGGGACGGGATGCGGATACCTTGGGAGAATCCGAGCAGTTTGCCCGTCAGGCACTGGACATGGCTTTGGGCCGCGGCGGTGACCAGGCGGTGGTACGCAGCGCCTCCGGCTATGAATTTTTCGGCGGCGTTTCCAAGGGAGTTGAGAAACGTACCAAGGTGAAAACCCGCATTGTGGCTACTGCTTTGGCGGAGCTTATCGGCGGCAGCGACAATGTAATTATCATGGGGCATCATCTGGCGGATTTAGACTGTTTCGGCGCTTCGATAGGGGTGCTTAAAGCGGTCAGGGAAATGGGCAAGGAGGCGGTCATCGCTATCCGCCGGGAGAAAAATTTGGTTATGCCGCTTTTGGAGCGGTTGGAGGAAAATGGTTATTCGGGCTTATTTGTAGAACCAGAAGCGGCGATGCAGATGGTGACAAAGAAGTCGCTGTTGATTATTTTGGACACTCATATTAAACAGTTTTTGGAATCAGAGCAGCTGTATGATATGGTGAAAAGCGTGGTCGTAATTGACCATCACCGCAAAATGGTAGGACATATTGACAACGCGGTCATTTTCTACCACGAGCCGTATGCTTCCAGCGCTTCAGAAATGGTAACGGAATTAATTCAGTACTTTGGGGACAAATACCGGATAGAGCGTATGGAGGCGGAGGCGCTGTTAGCCGGGATTATGCTGGATACTAAAAACTTTGTGATTAAAACCGGAGTGCGTACCTTTGAGGCGGCGGCATATCTGCGCAAGATCGGCGCCGATACAGTAGAGGTCAAACGGCTGTTTGCCACACCGATGACATCTTACCAGCTGAAAACCCGGCTGGTAGCCAATGCCAAGGTATATAAAGGCTGCGCGATCGCATCGTCCTCCGATCACATGGGGGACATCCAGATTATCGCCGCTCAGGCGGCGGATGAACTGCTGAATATCAGTGGAGTAAAAGCGTCCTTTTTGATTTTTGAGATGGACGGCGGCGTCTCTTATTCCGCCAGAAGCATGGGAGTGCTGAATGTTCAGCTGATTATGGAAAAGCTAGGCGGCGGCGGCCATCATACCATGGCGGGCGCTCAGATCAAAGGGATTACTTTGGAAGAGGCCCATGCTCGGTTGATGGGGGCAATTGATGAGTATTTTGCAGAGAATAACAGACAGTAATTATAGATAGGAGAATAAGAATGAAAGTAATTTTAAAAGAAGACGTTCAGGGAAGCGGAAAAAAGGGAGATCTGGTAAATGTATCTGACGGGTATGCCAGAAACTTTTTATTAAAAAGAGGGCTTGCTATAGAGGCCAACGCGCAGGCGATGGCGGAACTGAAAGCAAAGCAGGCAGCCGCAGACCATAAGATAGCAGTAGAAAAACAGGCGGCGGAAGATTTGAAAAAAAATCTGGAAGGCAAAACGGTGAAAATGGTCGCGAAAGCCGGGGCCAATGGGAAGTTGTTTGGTTCAGTTACCTCTAAGGAAATATCTGAGGAGCTGAAAAAACAGTATCGGGTAGAAGTGGATAAACGAAAAATTGTGTTGGACAATGATATTAAAGCGTTCGGAAGCTATACTGTACAGGTGAAGCTGTACGCTGGGATTTCCGCCAATATTTATGTAGTGGTAGGCGAGGAATAATTTTATTAATTCAGGTGGTGCAGCCATGGCTTCCTTTTCTATGGGGAACACAGAATACAGCCAGCAGATGCCTTATAACCTGGAAGCAGAGCAGTCGGTATTGGGCGCGGTGCTTATTGACAGCAGTTGTTTTCCTTTGGTGTTGGAAAATCTAAAGGCGGATAATTTTTATCGTCCTCAGCATCAGCAGATATTTGAGATAATGGTTACTATGTTCAACACATCCAAAGTAATGGATTTTATTACTATTTTGGATGCGGTGAAGGATGAACATATTTTTGAAACAGATGAGGATGCGAAAATTTATTTGACAAATCTCGCACAGATTGTACCTTCTTCTACCAATGTGGAGGCGTATGCGAAAATTGTGCGGGAGAAGTACTATGTGCGCCGTTTAATCACCGCTTCTCGGGATATAATTGATATGGCCCAGGAATCCCAGGTAGAATCTGATATACTGCTGGACAGCGCTGAGCAGAATATTTTTGATATCCGGCAGGGGCGCAGCACCAGCTCCTTTGTGCACATTAAAACAGCGATTACCCAAACATATGAAGTGCTTCAGCGCTTGAGCGGCGCTGACCGGGATAATTATCGGGGAATTTCCACTGGATTTTCCTCGTTGGACCGGGTGATTACCGGGCTGAATAAGAGCGACCTTATCTTAATTGCAGCTCGTCCTGGTATGGGGAAAACATCCTTTGCTTTAAATATCGCAGAGAATGTGGCGACCAAATCCAATAAGACTGTGGCGGTCTTTTCTTTGGAAATGAGCAGTGAGCAGCTGGCCCAGAGGTTGTTGTCCTCACAAGCGTCTATCGAAGGAAAATCTTTGCGTACCGGGGAACTTACCGGAGACGACTGGGTGCGCATCGCGATGGCTTCCCAGGTGCTGAGCAAGGCGGATATCTATCTGGATGATACGCCTGGGATCACCATTGGGGAAATGAAAGCCAAGCTTCGTCGTCTGAAAAAAGTAGATTTAGTGATCATTGACTATCTGCAGCTGATGTCTTCCGGCCGCCGGATTGAAAACCGTGTCCAAGAGGTCAGCGAAATTACGCGTAATTTGAAAATCTTGGCTAAAGAGATGAATGTTCCTGTAATTACGCTTTCTCAGCTTTCCCGTGGGCCGGAATCTCGTGCAGGACACAAACCGATGCTTTCGGACCTGCGTGAATCCGGCTCTATCGAGCAGGATGCGGATATTGTTATGCTTCTTTACCGGGAAGATTACTATGAGAGAGAAGAAGCGCAGGAACATAACATCGTGGAATGTGACGTTGCCAAAAACCGTCATGGAGAGGTTGGCACCGTCAAGCTTGGCTGGGATAATCGATATACAAGATTTGCGAATTTGGAGTTATCAAGAGATGAACCGTAAAGCATTAAGTACCGTAGAAAAGTATGAGATGTTAAAGCGGGGTGAGACCGTAGTAGCCGCCCTTTCAGGGGGTGCAGACAGTGTCGCCCTGCTTGCTTTTTTATGTTCTCTGGACAGTCTTGACCTGCATATCATCGCCTGTCATGTCAATCATAACCTTCGGGGACAGGAGAGCGAGCGGGATGAAAAATTTGTACGGGACTTGTGCCAGCGTATGAGAGTGCCCTTGGTGGTGGAAAGCGTTGATGTGGCAGCGGCCGCCGCCGGCCTCAAGAGTTCTCTTGAGGCGGCCGCACGCAGCGTGCGGTACCGTATTTTCGCAAACGTTTGCGAAAATGCCGGCGGCGGAAAGGTAGCGACCGCCCATACATTATCCGACAGTATGGAAACCGTCCTTTTTAATATGGCGCGGGGTACGGGCCTTCAGGGATTATGCGGAATTCCCCCAGTGCGGGGAAATATTATCCGTCCGTTGATTGAAGTGACCAGAGCAGAGGTGGAGGCCTATTTAAAGAAGCAGGGACTGAGCTTCGTTGTAGACAGTACGAACCTTTCGGATGACTACACCCGCAATTATATCCGCCACCATATCATTCCAGAGCTTTCTCAGATCAATGGGGATGCATCGCAGGCTATGGGGCGGATGATGGAAATTCTGCGGCAGGAAAACGCCTATTTGGAAAAAGAAGCTCAGCGGGCGCTTTTTAGTGTCCGTAAGGATACTGATATTATCGACATAGAAAAACTTACAAAGCTGTCTCCAGCGTTATATTCCCGGTGTATCGCTCTACTTTTAAAAGAATATCATGTCCAATGCAGTACTCAGAGGATACAGCTGCTGGAAGATATTTTAAGGGAAGGAAAAGGAGCGCTTCAGGTTTCGGACGAGCTTAGATTCCGAGTGAGGAACGGGGTATTGTCAGTAGACAGAAGCGAAAGAAGCAGTACGCCGGTACCACTGAAAATGCAAAGTTATAAAAAAGAAGATTTAAATGGTCAAGTTTTTACATTGGCTGATGGAAAAAGCATGAAAATTTTTACTATGAATTGTGCAGATTATGAAATTTTTGATAACAATTCAGAATCAGTGTTAAAATATGCGGTGGATTATGATAAAATAATGGTTGATGTTTTTTTGCGCAATCGCCTGCCAGGAGATCGGTTTACTCCCCTGGGGCGGGGATGCACAAAAACATTAAAAAAACTGTTTAATGAAAATAAGCTGCCAGCCCTTCAAAGAGAAAAAATTGGGATCCTCGCCGATAGAGAAGGTATTATTTTCATAGAGGATTTCGGGGTGTCTGAACGGGTAAAGATAGATCATACCACAAAAACTGTGGCGGTGATTGAAATAACGGAGGATTGCAAATGAAAGAGGATATTTTAAAAGTTTTAATCAGCGAACAAGAAATCGCACAAAAAGTTGCCCAGCTAGGAGCGCAGATATCAAAGGACTATGCCGGCAAGAAGCTGCTTGTACTGGGGGTGCTCAAAGGCTCGTTTGTCTTTATGGCGGATCTGATGCGGCAGATTACAATCCCCTGTCAAATTGATTTTATGGCGGTTTCAAGTTATAGTTCCGGGGTAAAAACCTCCGGTGTGGTTAAAATAATCAAGGATATTGACATTGATCCTCTGGATTTTGACATACTTATAGTGGAGGATATTCTCGACAGCGGTCTAACTTTAAGTTATTTAAAGGATCTGTTGGTGCAGAGAAACGCATCTTCCATCCATATTGCGACGTTATTGGATAAGCCGGCCCGCCGGGTGGCGGACATCAAACCGGACTATACCTGCTTTGAGGTGCCGGACGAATTTGTAGTAGGATACGGCTTGGATTATGCAGAAAAATATCGTAATCTTCCTTATGTAGGGGTACTCAAACCGGAAGTCTACGAAAAATAAAAGATACATAGCATATTTTTAAATGTAATTGACAGGAGTGAACTTATTTGAACAAAAAGTCAAAAGGCATTGGCATATATATTTCTATGTTCATACTGCTGATGCTTATGGCGGTGATGCTGTTTTCGTTTCAGGATACGCCCAACACCGTAAAATATTCTGAGGTAGTAGGATATTTTAAAACGGAGCAGGTAAAAGAGTTTGAATTGGATCTTGGCACGGGGGATTTATCGATTACCTTTCTGAACGACAGCAAAATGAGCTATAAAACCCCCAATGTGGTTATCTTTTTAGACGATGTATCTGAATATGTGAAGAGTTATAACGAAAAGCATCCGGACGCCCAGATGTCTTATAACTATATTCGTCCAAAAGAAACTCCCTGGTGGGTCAGCATGCTTCCGACCCTGCTTTTGTTGGGGGCACTGGTATTTTTCTATTATATGATGATGAAACAGGCGCGCGGCGGCGGCGCCGGCGGTGTTATGAGCTTTGGGAAAGCCAAGCCCAGGATGCCGGAAGAAGGAGGAAAGGTAACTTTCCAGGATGTGGCTGGTGCGGATGAGGAAAAAGAAGAGTTAGTGGAGATTGTGGAATTTCTCAAAAACCCCGCCAAATTTAATAAGTTAGGCGCCCGTATCCCTAAAGGCGTGCTTTTAATGGGCCCTCCGGGTACAGGTAAAACATTGCTTGCCAAAGCGGTGGCCGGTGAAGCGGGAGTACCGTTCTTCTCTATTTCCGGTTCCGACTTTGTAGAGATGTTCGTAGGCGTAGGTGCGTCCAGGGTAAGAGATCTGTTTGAACAGGCGAAAAAGAACGCCCCTAGTATTATCTTTATTGATGAAATCGACGCGGTTGGCCGTCAAAGAGGAGCCGGCCTGGGCGGTGGCCATGACGAAAGGGAACAGACCTTAAATCAGCTTCTAGTTGAGATGGATGGCTTTGGAACCAACACAGGCGTTATTATTATTGCGGCTACCAACCGCCGGGATATTTTGGATCCGGCGCTTTTGCGTCCGGGACGTTTTGACCGGCAGATTGCGGTAGGTTATCCGGATATCAAAGGCCGTGAAGCGATTTTACGCGTGCATACCAAGAATAAGCCGATTGCTCCAGACGTTAATTTGAAAACCATCGCGGCTACTACCGTTGGCTTTACCGGGGCGGATTTGGAAAACCTGGCCAACGAAGCGGCTCTGCTTGCGGCAAAGAAAAATTTGAAGGCTATTACGATGGTGGAAATCGAAGAGGCTACAATCAAAGTAATTGCGGGACCGGAAAAACGATCCCATGTAATTACCGAGAAGGATAAAAAACTGACGGCGTACCATGAGGCGGGCCATGCGGTATGTACCTATTATCTGCCCACCCAGGATCCGGTACACCAGATATCGATTATTCCCCGAGGTATGGCGGGCGGTTATACCTTGTCTTTGCCGGGAGAAGATAAAAAATATGTGACCAAGCGGGAAATGAACGAGGACATTGTTACCCTGCTTGGCGGACGTATGGCGGAACGGCTGGTGCTGGATGATATTTCCACCGGCGCTTCCAATGATATTGAGAGGGCGACGAAGGTTGCCCGCAGCATGATCACCCGGTATGGATTCAGTGAAAAGTTAGGGCCTATTGTGTACGGCCACGATGAAAATGAAGTATTCTTAGGCCGCGATTTTTCCAGCACGCCCAGTTATTCTGAAAATGTAGCGGCAGAAATCGACGCAGAAATCCGTGAGGTTATTGATACAGCTTATGAAAGAGCAAAAGATATCCTGACGGAGCATATGGATCAGCTGCATAAGGTGGCTGCATATCTGTACGAACACGAAAAAATGGAAGAACAGGAATTTGCAGCTCTGATGAGAGGCGAACCACTTCCGACGGATCCGGTAGAAGAAGACGTCATTGAACAGGCACAGGGGAAGGAAGCTTCGGGAGAAGAATTACCTCATCCTGCTGATGAAATGGCTTCTGATTCGAAAGACGCACAGCCGGCGGAGGAGCAAGAATAAAGCCGTCGGGGCACAGCGAGAATAAAATTCCATAGGATTGGGGTAGTTCGTATGCTTTTTAATAAGATTATTACACTTTCTTTAAATCCGGTGGCGGATATCACCTGTTATCTGAATGAATTTCAAATAGGGGAAGAAAACAGGGTTGAAAACGAACTGTATGACGCGGCCGGGAAGGCCGTGGATGTTTCTCGTGTGCTGCAGAGCTACGAAATTCCCAACACAGCTTTAATTGTAGCTGGGGAGGAGAACAGCAAACGGTATTTTGAACGCCTCAAGGATGAAAACGTAACTACTCGGATTATTTTCACTCAGGGCCGTCTGCGCGAGAATATCACTATTATTTCTGCAAACGGCGTCCAAACCAGATTGATGCGTCAAGGACCCAGGCTCAAGCATAAAACTATCGATGAGTTGGAAGTAGCTTTATCAGAGGAAATTCGTCCTACTACGTTGGTGGTGGTGGCCGGGAAAATGCCGGAAGGCATTACCTCGCCGATCTTATGTGAAATTTGTGCTTTTATTAAAGAGGCCGGCGGCATTATCGCCCTGGATACCCAATCGGTTACCATGGAAGATATTGCAAAAATCCGGCCTTGGGTAATCAAGCCTAATTTTGAGGAGTTAAGCAATCTGGTAGGGCGGGAATTGGATACGATCGGCAAGGTAAAGCAAGCAGCAATCGAAATTGCCGATCAAGGGGTTCGCCATGTGCTGGCAAGTCTGGGCGGAGAAGGAATGGTATACACTGATGGAAAGGTTACATACAAAGCAGATGTACCAGAACTTTCTGAAATCAAATCGACGGTAGGCGCTGGTGACGCGGCGCTGGCGGGCTTTATTATTGCGCATGATTATAAATATGACGTTCCTCGTTCCCTGCAGTTTTCCGCCGCTTTCGGGACGGCGTCTTGTCTGGTAGAGGGAACCAATCCTCCCCGCCGTATTTCTGTGGCTATGGTAAATAATCAAGTAAACGTATATGAAATATAAAAAGCAAGAGGGCGGATTATCCGTCCTCTTGCTTTTTTAAGGGAAAAGTATTAAAGGGAATGGCAATTTATCTTATATGCAGTTTTAGGTAATATCGAAAGCTATAGTAGATCAAAAGCGGAACGCCAATCATAATCAGGACTTTCACAATACTTGCGATAATATACATATTGTTCATCCTTTCCTCGATGGCTATATTGTACCAGAAAGGAAATAAAAATAATATTAAACGTAAAATGGGATAAATTAATATTGTATTAAAGTAAAAAATGTAAACCTCCACCTGTTTTGAGTCAGGTGAAGGTGAAACGTTGATTTTATATTAAGCAAGCTACAGCAGGCCTTATTTTTAAAATGGGATGTTGTAAGATATGGGGACCCAGGAAAAGGGACAGTTGATATTCTCAACATTCTTATAATATGAAAAAGTCCGTTAGATGGTGCAGGAAACTACTGTTGAGAACTCACATAGGATAGAATAATTTCGAAGCTAGGAGGAATGAAGATGGATTTAAGAAATAACCGAATAACGGTAAGGGAAATTCTGGCTAATCCCAAGGCAAAAGCTATCTTTTATCGGGAATCACCGGTTCCCATTAACCATCCTATGATTGTAAAATACCAAAATCTTCCATTGAGTACAGTGCTCATGTATGCCAAAAGATATGTGCCTCAGCGTAAAATCAACGCTCTGATGGAAGAATTACGCAGTATTTAAAAAAGGAGAAGGCCGAGGCCTTCTCCTTTTTTCGTTTTATACAGGAACTTCAGTTTCCGCAATAATATAAGTTCCTAAAGTATGTGTTTTGCCCTGCCAGGCATCCAGTATATTGCCGTCAGCGTCGGTATCTATGTAGGTGAAGCGTTCGGTAACATTTTCCAAGCTCCCGTCCTCTGCCAACTTATAAATTGCTACCTTTGAGATATCCAGATCCTCTGGAAACTCATCGGGAAAATAGAAGGTCAGAGTAGGACGGGAAGCGCCGTCGATTGTCCGGGATGTTTTAAAGCTGCGGACCACCGCTTCCACACCAGAGAATTTTTGTGCTAGCGGATCATCCAGCCATTTGGTAGTCATTTTAGGGTAAAATCCACTGGGATCGTCGCTTGCAGAAAACGTAAGCTTGGCAAGATCGCTATTTTCATCCTCCCATACTAACTCGTTGCGATCGTTCTTATTGGGTTTTACATATACTCCGCCAGTACCTGCTTTTACAGTATTGTCCAAAGAAAGGACGCCGTTTTTTACCCATAGTGTATGAGTAACTTTAATTTTTCCGCCTTTTACTAAATAGAAGTGATCCCGTGCAGTATCAAAAGTGATATCTTCTTTTGCCGTGTAGGTAACGGTAAACTCCACTTGGGTTTCCTCATCGCTGTCATCGTCGTTTAATTTTACTTCCAGGTAGGACAAGCGAGTATGGTCGCCAGTTGTATTAAAGATAAAATCTCCGGTTTTTTCGGTGGCCTTTATGGATTTGATCACCTTAGAGCCAGCTTCCTTTTTGATAGAGATTTTGAAACGCTGGGAACACTCGGGAGAGGACAAAACATTAAAAATATTGCTGTTTTCCAAGTCCGTCAGGGAGATTTCACTGCCATCCAAAGCGGTAGCAGCCTGAAAATTCTCCCGCGCGCTTCCCACGGGAAAAAGATAAAGGGTAGTGTCCGGCGAAAACTCACTTCCAAAGATAAACTCATGATTTGAAAAAGCTACCGTATTATCCGAATTTGCCAAAATTTCCTTGGTAGTAACACTTTGCGCATTTTCTGGTATCTGTGCAATACCCACAAGGGGGAAAGAGAAAATCATTCCCAAAACAAGAACAGCCGCAAAAATCTTTTTCATCTACTATTTCTCCTTGCTGTTAATATTTTTTAGTTTTTGCTATTTGTCGAATTTTGTCGAAATAGCACTAAAATTATACCATCATCCACAGAGAAAAAGCAACCGGGAACAAATAAAAAGATACACTCAAAACAAATTTGTTTTGAGTGTATCTAAGCTTCGTCGTCCAACGGCCATTTAACTAACATGATATCTAACACGGCCAGCAATTGTTGTTGCCGGGAAGGAGGTAATTTTTCAAAATAAGAAGCGTAATTATTAAAAGAAGAAGAGGGAAACGAAAGAACCGTTTCTTTCGTTTGTTCCTGGGCTGGGGTGAGCAGCTGCGACAAAGGGACATTTAACACCGTAGCGATGCGGTTTAACGTATTAATTGTGGGATTGCCCTCGCCCCGTTCAATATTGCCGATATAAGCGGCGCTGGTTTGTGCATAAAACGCAAGGCCTTCCTGGGTAAGCGCCTTTTTCTCACGAATAGCTCTTAAATTTTGACCGATAATCTCATTTATATCCGGAGAAAAATTCCCCATATTACTACCACCTCAGATGTTTTTCGTCAAGAAATTCATTATTTTTATTTTATCCGGGAAGAAAAATTTCGTCAACATCATATATGATATATTTTGTTTAAAATTTATGATTTGCCCCCAATCTGGAAGTATTAAACGAATACTATGACAAAACGGGAGGCTAGGGAGGAGATTAATAAAAAATTTAATATCCAGTATCATTGAACTTTGTTCTTCCTTTTTCGGGCAAAAAAATGCCGCCCCCGCTATTGCAGGAACAGCACCCCTGGTGGACGATAACGGAGTCGAACCGCTGACCTACTGCACGTCAAGCAGTCGCTCTACCAGCTGAGCTAATCGTCCATATTATTTTGTAACGACTAGAATATTATATTACAAACTATTATAAAAATCAAGTAAATCCGACAAAAAAATAAGATTTGTTTTCCGTTTCTCCGTCTTCAGGACAAGAGAAGTATGCAGCAAAGATTCGCGGTTTATGCAAAACTGTCAAAAATTGCTCCCTCGAAGCTAGGAAAACTAACCTAAGAGGTATTGTTAGTTTAGGGGGATTTGTGATATAATTAATACCATCATTTGCAGTTGGCTTCAATGATTAACCTCCCTTACGGCGGTATTTTAGGCAGGGTCCTGGATGCCCCGACAAAAGACGAAGGACGGATAAAAGATGGTCATATTAGGGGTAGACCCAGGATATGCAATTGTCGGCTACGGGGTAGTACATTACGAACGCAGTAAATTTACCCCTGTGCGCTTTGGCGCGATTACAACGCCGGCGGGAATGGCGTTTGAGGACCGGCTGCATATTATTTATGATGATATGTGCCAGGTGATCGCAAAGGCCAAGCCGGATGCTCTGGCGATTGAACAGCTGTTTTTTACCACCAATCAAAAAACTGCCATCGACGTGGCCCAGGCCAGGGGAGTCATTGTCCTTGCCGCCCGTCAGGCAGGAATAGAGATTTATCAATATACCCCGCTGCAGGTAAAACAGTCGGTGGTAGGCTATGGGAAAGCGGAAAAAAAACAGGTGATGGAAATGACCCGGATTTTATTGGGACTGGAAAAAGTTCCAAGGCCGGACGATACCGCAGATGCGCTGGCGATTGCCATTTGCCATGGACACAGCGCGGGATCGCTTCTAAGCCGTTTGCGTTAAAAGGAAAAAGGAGATCAAAGATGTATTATTCTCTTACAGGGGAGCTTATCCATATGGACGCCTATCTTGCGGTGGTCAGCTGCGGCGGAGTAGGATATAAGTGTATGACTACGATGACCACCCTGTCCTGCTTGCCTCCGGTAGGCAGTACGGTGACCCTTTATACCCACCTTAACGTCCGGGAGGACGCGTTGGACTTGTATGGATTTTATACGATGAACGAGCTTAACGCCTTTAAGATGCTGGTTTCAGTTTCTGGGGTAGGCCCCAAGTCAGCCCTGTCCTTGCTTTCAGATATGACGCCGGAAAATCTGGCCCTTTGTATTGCATCCGGCGACACAAAAACTCTTACCCGGGCGCAGGGAATCGGCCCAAAAGCAGCCCAAAGGATTGTGCTGGAGCTGAAAGATAAGGTGTCCAACAGCGATGTAGCGGCCTCCATTGGGGATGTGGCGCTGCAGCTAAATAAGGATAGCTCCAATATGGGTGAAGCGGTGAGCGCTCTGGTGGTGCTTGGCTACAGCCAGTCCCAGGCGGCGGCCGCCTTAGCGGGACTTGCCCCGGAGACGCCGGTGGATGAAATGATTAAGTACGGTCTGAAATCTTTAGCGGGGAAAATATAATGGGGAAAAGGGGAGAGGAATAAATGTTCGATAATGATATGGATTTTGAAAACCGGCTGGTTACCCCTGAGTATGCCCCCCAGGATTCAGACGTGGAACTTTCTCTGCGCCCTAAAACCTTAGATGAATACATTGGCCAGGAAAAAGTAAAAGAAAATATGAATATTTTTATTCAGGCGGCGAAAGGCCGGGGGGAGGCGCTGGATCATGTGTTGCTGTATGGCCCTCCTGGGCTTGGTAAGACAACGCTTAGCAATATCATCGCCAATGAAATGAATGTGAATATTCGTGTAACCAGCGGCCCTGCCATAGAAAAACCGGGAGATTTGGCTGCTTTACTCACAAATTTAAATCAAAACGATATACTGTTTATAGATGAAATTCATCGTTTATCCCGAGCGGTGGAAGAGGTGCTGTATCCAGCCATGGAGGATTATGCACTGGATATTATTATTGGAAAAGGTCCGTCCGCCCGTTCAATCCGCATCGATCTGCCCCATTTTACATTGATTGGAGCTACTACAAGGGCAGGACAGCTGACCTCCCCTTTGCGGGACCGTTTCGGTATGCTTCAGCGTTTGGAGTTGTATACGGTGGAGGAGCTGTCCACTATTGTAAAACGAAGCGCCGGGATTTTGGAAATTCCTTGTGATGAAAAGGGTGCGTACGAACTCGCCAGGCGAAGCCGCGGAACCCCCCGTATTGCCAATCGGCTGCTGAAACGGGTGCGGGATTTTGCCCAGGTGATGGGGGACGGAGTAATTACCGAAGATATCGCGGCGATTGCTTTAAACCGGATGGAAATTGACGCGCTGGGACTGGACAGTATCGACCGTAGAATGCTTACCGCCATTATTCGTAATTTTGGCGGGGGGCCGGTAGGGGTGGATACCTTGGCGGCGTCGGTAGGAGAAGAAGCGATTACCCTGGAAGACGTATACGAACCATATCTAATGCAGCTGGGCTTTTTAAGCCGAACCCCCAGGGGCCGGTGCGCTACCCGGCTGGCATATGAGCATTTGGGACTTTCTGTCCCAAAAGACGCAAGCCTTCCCAAACAGCTTTCTTTGGAGGAATAGCGTTAGTAAATACATAGATTGGAGTTTGTGCTTTTAATGGGCAGAATTTTTGGTACCGACGGGGTGCGCGGCATCGCCAACGGTGATTTAACAATTGAGCTTGCGATGAATATCGGCCGCGCCGCCGGAATGGTAGTAGAGGAAGCGATTGGGCGGCGGCCGACCTTTTTGGTAGGAAAGGACACCCGAATTTCTTCCGATATGCTGGAAGCGGCAATGGCGGCGGGGTTGTGCAGCGCCGGCGCCAATGTGATACATTTAGGAGTGGTTCCTACCCCGGCGGTAGCTTTGCTGGTGAAAAAATACCAGGCGCACGCTGGCATCATGCTTTCCGCCAGTCATAATCCGTTTGAATACAATGGAATTAAAATTTTCAGCGCGCAGGGCTATAAGCTGCTGGACGCCCAGGAAGAGGAAATCGAGCAGATTGTGCTGGATAATATTAAACCATATGGTATTAAAACTGCCGATGAAATTGGAACTATCTCTTACGCAGATAGCGCGGTAGAAGATTATGTGGAATATTTGAAAACTACGATCCCTTGCGATTTAAGCGGGCTGAAGGTGGCAATCGACTGTTCTAATGGAAGCGCCAGCGTTACCGCGGAAAAATTATTTGGCGGACTGGGGGCCCGATGCCATATTCTAAACTGTACCCCCGATGGGAAAAATATTAATCAGGGATGCGGCAGTACGCATATGGAGGGCCTTTGTTCTGTAATGCGCCAGGGAGATTACGATGTGGGGCTGGCGTTTGATGGGGATGCAGACCGCTGCTTGGCGGTGGACGAAAATGGGGAATTGGTCGATGGGGATAAAATGATCGCCCTGTTTGCCCACCACATGAAAGGGCAGGGCAAATTAAAAAATAATACGGCAGTGGCTACAGTAATGAGTAATCTTGGGCTTTTCAAATTTGCAGAAAAGCATGGAATATTAACAAAAGCGACAAAAGTTGGCGACCGGTATGTGTTAGAGTGTATGTTGCAAGAAGATTATCGAATCGGTGGGGAGCAGTCAGGGCATATTATTTTTCTGGATCATATGACTACCGGCGACGGCCAGCTCTCCGGATTGCAGCTTCTTTCCATTTTAAAAGAAACAGGACGGCCTCTTTCTGAGGTGGCGTCTATTATGGAAACATATCCTCAGACGTTGGTTAACGTACACGCCACACCGGAAATGAAAGCGGCGTTGGATAGGGATGCGGACATTAAAGAAACGATACAGCGCTTGGGAGCGCAGTTGGGTGATAACGGCCGAATTTTGGTACGGCCTTCAGGAACAGAGCCTTTGATCCGTGTCATGGTGGAAGGCCAGGATCAACAAGAAATCAGTGCTATTGCAGAAGAAATTGCAAGGACGATACAAAGCAAAGGATAAACTAAAAGGGGAAAAGACATGAGAATTGCCGATCAGTGGACGGATTTTAAGGTCATAGATACCAGCGGCGGAGAAAAATTGGAACAGTGGGGAGATATTGTCCTGATCCGCCCGGATCCGCAGGTTATCTGGGATACCCCAAAGGACGGGGCGTGGATGAAAGCCAATGCCCGATATAACCGGTCTTCTTCTGGCGGCGGCAGTTGGGAAATCCGCAAGCTGCCAAAAGAAGAATGGACGATTGGCTACAAAGATTTGCGGTTTCATATCCGTCCCACAGGCTTTAAACATACCGGTTTATTTCCGGAGCAGGCAGTCAACTGGGACCTGATGGAGAAAATTATTACGAACAGTTCGCGCCAACTCAATATTTTAAATCTATTTGCGTATACAGGCGGAGCGACCCTTGCCTGCGCAGCGGCAGGGGCAAAAGTTTGCCATGTAGACGCTTCGAAGGGAATGGTTGCTTGGGCGCGGGAAAATGCTGTGCTTTCCGGGCTTTCACAAAAGCCTATTCGTTGGATTATTGACGACTGTAAAAAATTTGTGGAACGGGAAATCCGCCGGGGTGTACGGTATGACGGCATTGTTATGGATCCGCCTTCTTATGGCCGCGGACCGGGAGGCGAAGTGTGGAAACTGGAGGATAACATCTATTCTTTGGTGGAACTGTGCTCCAGGGTACTTTCTGAGCAGCCGGCATTTTTTCTGTTAAATTCATATACCACGGGGCTTTCGCCCTCGGTAATGGGGTATATTTTATCCGTCACAGTGGGAAAACAGTATGGTGGAAAGGTGCAGGCGGATGAAATCGGTCTGCCGGTGGCTAAAACCGGACTGACTCTGCCCTGCGGCAGCACAGCTGTGTGGACTCGGCAGTGATCGGGCGCCGTCCGGCCAAAGCTGGGCTTTGGCCTGGGGCCGCTTCGCGGCGTCGGCCCAGAATGGGCCGTGACGGCGCCAACTTTCGATAGAAAAGAGGACAAACCATGCCAGAAATTCTTTCGGCAAAGGGCGTAACATTTGGTTACCTCAAAGAGGACAACGAACTTAATATTGTTCTGAAAAACATCAGTCTTTCCATTCAAGAAGGAGAATTAGTGGCCATACTAGGACATAACGGCTCCGGGAAAAGTACGATTGCCAAGCATTTTAACGCGATCCTTGTCCCTCAGGAGGGAAAGGTGACCGCCTGTGGAATTGATACTAAAAATGAGGAAGAAATATATCGGATTCGCCAGCAGGTAGGGATGGTGTTCCAAAATCCGGATAATCAGATAGTGGCGACGATTGTGGAAGAAGATGTGGCTTTCGGGCCGGAAAACTTAGGAATAGCGCCGGCGGAAATTCGCAGAAGAGTGGATGAGGCGTTAAAAGATGTGGGGATGTATGAATATAAGGATCATGCTCCTCATCAGTTGTCCGGCGGGCAGAAACAGCGTATTGCCATCGCTGGGATCATTGCTATGCGCCCCCGGTGTATCATTTTGGACGAGCCGACGGCGATGCTGGATCCAAAAGGCCGTCGGGAAGTGCTTACTACCATCCGCAAGCTGAATAAGGAGCATAATATTACCGTCGTTTTAATCACTCATTATATGGAAGAAGCCGCTCAGTGCGACCGGGTAGTAGTGATGAATGATGGGGAATTGCTGTTTGATTCGACCCCAAGGGATGTGTTTTCCCATGTACAGATTCTCAAGGAGGTAGGGCTGGATGTACCTCAGACAACCGAACTTTGCCATGAACTGCGCCGTGCCGGGATCAATCTTCCGGATGATATTCTTACCGAAGAAGAATGCGTGGAGGCGCTGACTTCGCTCTTGGAGGGCGTGCGATGATAGCAATTAAGACAGAACAGCTAACGTATACTTATTCTCAGGGAACGCCGTTTGAGAAAACGGCGGTAGACCATATTGATTTAGAAATAGAACAAGGGGAGTTTGTGGGAGTCATCGGCCATACCGGGTCGGGAAAAAGCACCCTGATTCAGCATTTTAACGGACTGTTAAAACCATCCTTTGGCCGTGTTCTTATTAATGGAACAGATCTTTGGGCTCCTGATACAAATATCCGCGACTATCGTTTTAAAGTGGGACTGGTATTCCAATATCCAGAATATCAGCTGTTTGAAGAAACGGTATTTAAAGATATCGCTTTTGGCCCCACCAATATGGGAATGAACCCGGAACAAATAAAAGAAAGCGTATATCAGGCCTGCCATTTTGTAGGGCTGAAAGAAAAATATTTGGAAAAGTCGCCTTTTGAGCTATCAGGAGGGCAAAAGCGCCGGGTAGCGATTGCAGGGGTGCTGGCCATGAATCCGGATATTTTAATTCTGGACGAGCCTACGGCGGGTCTGGATCCAAAGGGCAGGGAACGAATTTTAGGACAGATTAAAGAGTATCACCGCGCCCGGCATACCACAGTGCTTCTGGTTTCCCATAGCATGGAGGATATCGCTAAATATGCCCGTAAGGTACTTGTGATTAATCAATCCAAAGTAGCGATGTATGATGATGTTGCAAAGGTGTTTTCCCGCGCTCAGGAGATTACCGAAATGGGGCTTTCTGTTCCTCAGATCACCCGGGTATTTATGCAGTTGCGCGAACGGGGCTTTGATGTAAATGAAAGTGTATACACCATGGACTATGCCAAACAGGAAATTCTTCGCCTGCTGGCAGAGAAAGGGGTGTAGGCGATGCTGCGAGATATTACTATTGGCCAATATTTCCCCGGCAGCTCGGCAATTCATAAATTAGATCCGAGAATGAAAATTGTTCTTACTCTCGCTTATATTGTAATGCTGTTTATCGCGAGCAATCCCATTGGGCTTCTTATTGGTATTTTATTTTTGGTATTTACCTATGGAATTTCTAAAATTCCTCCGCGGATGATCTTAAAAAGCTTAAAACCGGTAGTGCCTATTATCATTTTTACTTCCGTGCTCAATATGTTTTTTATTGACGGTACGCCGCTGGTTGCCTTTTGGATTATCAAGATTACGCTGGAGGGGGTCACTACCGCAGTTGTCATGTCCATAAGAATAATCTGCTTGATTGCGGGGACCTCTCTGTTAACCTATACCACGTCTCCCATCTCTTTAACCGATGGCATTGAACGGCTGTGCAACCCGCTAAAGCGTTTCAAATTGCCGGTGCATGAGCTGGCGATGATGATGACTATCGCACTTCGCTTTATTCCTACTTTGATTGAAGAGACGGATAAGATTATGTCCGCCCAGAAAGCCAGAGGGGCGGATTTGGAAACCGGCGGTCTGATGCAGCGGGCGAGAGCGCTGATCCCGATTTTGATCCCTTTATTCGTCTCGGCTTTCCGTCGGGCGGATGAACTTGCCCTGGCGATGGAATGTCGCTGCTATCGGGGCGGGGAAGGAAGGTCCCGAATGAAACAACTGAAAATCCACAGCAGGGATATCTTTTCCGGCATATTTGTAGCGATTTGTATTGTTGGAGTTATTTTAATCAACGTATACGCTCCGGTGATTTTGCCTATGTAGGAGAAACGCAATGGAACAACAAACACAGCGGCAGCTGTTTTTGCTTTTAAGTTTTAAAGGGACTAATTATCATGGGTTTCAGGTGCAGGAGAATGCAGTAACCATAGCGTCTACCGTGCAGGACGCGGTGGAAAAGGTGTTTCATAAGCGCCTGGATATCAAAGGCTGTTCCCGTACAGACGCGGGGGTTCACGCGAACGCTTTTGGACTGACGCTGAAAACAGATCAGGCGATCCCCTGTGACGCTTTAGTACGTGCGATGAACGTAAATCTTCCGGCGGATATTGCTGTATTTGACTGCTATGAAGTGCCTTTGGATTTTCATCCCCGCTATAGCTGCAAAGGCAAACAGTATGTGTATAAAATTTGGAACTGTTCGGTGAGAAATCCTTTTTTAACCGACCAGCTGTATCATTTCAAATATCCGCTGGATGTGAATCTTATGGACCAGGCGGCAAAAGCGTTTTTGGGAGAACATGATTTCAGCGCTTTTTGTAGCTCCGGCTCTTCGGTGCAGGATCATGTGCGCAGGATTACTCAGGCGGATGTTACCCGGGAAGGGAATATTGTTTTATTCTCTGTCACAGGAAACGGTTTTCTTTACAATATGGTGCGGATCATGGCAGGGACACTGCTTTTAGCCGGCCAGGGAAAGCTGGATTATGCCGGCATTGTAAAGATTATTGAAGGCAAAGACCGCGCTCTTGCTGGGCAGACGGCTCCAGCACATGGACTTTGCCTGAATATGGTATATTATTGACACAATCGATTAGATTTTTTTAGGAAAGGCGGGCGGCTTAATGGCCACACTGACCGACCTTGAAAAGGTACGTAAAAGCCGGGCGCGCCGGCGTACAATTAGAAACCTACTGGCATTAGCGGTGGTTGGAATATTGGTATATGGAGCGGTGATCCTAGTAGAAAAGGCCAGCGAGCTGGACCTACAATCTGCGTATGGGGATTTAAAGGCAGAGCTTGCTACTGGCGCCGGGTATCCGGTAGATTTGCCGGGGGGAAAAATGAGCAGGCTTGCGAATGTGGAAGATTCTATCGTCTTGCTCAGCGACACCAACATCTATACCTATAACTCCACTGGAAAACAGCTGATGAACGAGCAGCACGGGATGGGAAAACCAGTGCTGGTCACTGGAAAAAAGAAAATGATCCTTTATGATCGGGGCGGGAAAAAATTTGCCCTGTATTCCCGTACGGGCTTAGTGAATACCATAGATATGGAGAATATGATCTATGCCGGGGATCTGGCGGAAAACGGAAATTATGCGGTAGCCACCGGAGCCAGCGAGTACGCGGCGCAAATTATAGCGTTTAATAAAAACGATGAAGAGATTTTTCGCTTTTCCAGCAAAGAGCCAATTATTGATTTTACTCTGTCGGATAACCGCAATTCTATGGCGGTAGCCACTGTGGATGTACAGGATGGACAATTTAAAAGCACCCTTTCTCAGTATCAATTTAATGTGGAGCAGAAATTAAATTCTTTTGATCTGATGGATGAGCTGATACTTTCAGTAGAAGCGTTGGAAAACAACATGATCCGAATAATTACGGATAAACGTGCGATTTTGATGGATGATAATTTGAAAGAATTGTCCGATGTCAGCTATAATAACAAACCTTTGGACCGGATTGCAGGAGAACTGGGGTCCAGACTCGTATTCGTGCTGGGAAGTTACGATCAGCAAAAAGAGCTTAGCTGCGAAGTGTATGACCAATGGCTGAACCTGCTGGGTGAATTTCCGATTGACCACAGCATCACCAACATTGAGGTGGATGAGCAGTATATTTATCTGCTCTCCAAAGACCAGATTGAGATTTGCAGTTACGACGGACAGCCTGCTGCGCAGATAAAGATGAATAACGTCTATCATATTCAACCTATTGGTGAAACGCTGTACTATTGCACCAATGATATTATCGATACGCTGAATATTACAAAGCTTTGTACGCCGGCGTCTTCCGACGGGGAAAAATCTTCCCAGAAGGAGGACTCCTCCTCTCAGAGAGATGAAGAAGAGGAAAAATCACAGATAGAAGCGTCCTCGGAGGATGTTTCTTCCTCTGAAGAGCAAAGCAATTCTGGAGAGGACCCCTCTTCCCAGAGGGAAAGCTTACCTGAGCCTGCAAGCGCCCCCGAACAGGAAAACAGCGATACGCAGCCCTCATCTTCCCAGCAGGAGACCTCCTCAGGGCCGCTGCTTGACTATGACAATCTGGAACCTGAAGCATAAATGAGAGATATTTTCTCCACTGTATAGGAGAGGGCAGACATTCTTATCTGTTAGGATCGATTGAAAAGGAAGGAAAAGTTTGCTACAATAAAAATAGCCTTAAGCGGGCTGTGGCTGTACAGGAAAGGATTTGTTATGGAAGTTCTTATCCCTTTGGTGTTTGATATTTTAGTAATTGGTGCTGTGTGGTTTTACATGCGCCGGGCGTCAAAGCGTGGCTTTTTGCGCACAGTAATCCAAATGGCTGCATATATCGCGGTAATTATAGCATCTTCTTTAATAAGTCAGGCGGCGGCGCCGATGATTTATCAGCGGATAGTAGAGCCGTCGCTGCAAAACTCCATCCAGGAAAAAACGCAAGAAACCGGGGAAACCATTTATGAGTTGATGCCGGATAAATTTCTTAGCCGCCTGGGAGTAACCCAGGAAGATTTGGATAACTTATTAGAGTCTGTGTCCCCAGAAGAATTGTTGGAAAAAGCGGCGGATGAAACGATTGCTCCGCTGGTAACGTCTATTATCGGGATGCTTGTATTTGTCGCATGTTTCGCCCTGTTATCCATGGTGGCATCGGGGATTTTAAGCGCCTTGAATATTATTAATTATATTCCCGGACTAGGGGCGCTTAACTCCCTATTAGGAGGGGCGATAGGAATTTTACAAGGTTTGTTAATGGTTTATGTATTCGCTATTTTACTTCATGCTATTTTTGGCATGTATCCTGATGGCTGGTGGCTGTTTACAGAGCAGAGCGCGCAAAATTCCTATCTGTTCAGCCGTTTTTACCGACTAAATTTGTTAGAGGCTTTTTATCTATAGAAAGTTTTGTCATTGGAGGAAATGGCAATGAATTTTAATATTCCCAACAGCCTTTCCGTAATGCGGATATTATTGATCCCAGTTTTTTTATGGACCTATTTGACAGCGTCGGGTCCAGAGGATTATTATATTGCGGCAGGAATATTGGTTTTTTCGGGCTTAAGTGATACGGTAGATGGATTTATTGCCCGCCGTTTTCATATGATTACACAGTTGGGGAAAATTCTCGATCCTATGGCGGATAAGTTGACCTTGGCATCGGTGATCTGCGCTTTATGGATCAGAAAACCTCAGTGGTGGCCGCTTTATGCGCTTCTTATCGCCAAGGATGTTCTTATGCTTCTTGGCGGGATTCGGTTGATGAAAAAGAATATCACTATCGAAGGGGCAAAGTGGTTTGGCAAGCTTTCTACGGTGATGTTTTATGTGATCATGGTTATTATCATCGCGCGCCCGGACCTGCCGGATACGAACATCTTAGTGATGCTGATGGTGCTTGCTTTATTTATGATTTTTTCTTTCGCAAGATATTGTTTTTTGTTTTTAAGGATGATCCGTTCTTCCAATGGAAGATAGTGATAACTTTGTTTTTTGCGAAGAAAAAATTACATACTCTTCATATGCAGTTCATAAGAAATAAGTAGAATGGGTATCAATTGTATTGTAGTGTCCCTAGTCTTGTGGATACTGAGAAAATAAGGTGATTAAGTTAAATGGATATGTTATGTTCTAGATGCAAAAAACGCCTAGCGGTAGTTTTTATGACCCGCCTTGAAGGAGATAAAACCATCAATGAAGGCCTGTGCCTGAAGTGCGCCAAAGAGATGGGGCTAAAGCCCGTGAGCGATATTATGGATAAAATGGGAATTACCGAGGACGATTTAGAGTCCATGTCGGATCAGATGATGGATATCTTAGGAGGCGAAGGAGAAGAAGGGTTCGAAATGGGAGGCGCCCAGCAGCTGCCGTTTTTACAGAACCTGTTAGGCGGTTCCGGATTGGTTGCCTCAGAAAAAGATTCGTCCGGCGAGGTTCCAGTCAAGCCAAAGGAACGTCCCGCGTCAAGAAATTCTGATAAAACTTCCCGCAAAAATGTGCCGGAAAAAAAGTATAAATATTTGGATGCTTACTGTGAAAACCTTTCTCTAAAAGCGGAAAAAGGGAAGATTGACCGGATTATCGGCCGTGAAAAAGAGATATACCGCGTGATGCAAATTCTCAACCGCCGCACCAAAAACAATCCCTGTCTCATTGGAGAGCCGGGTGTGGGAAAAACAGCGGTTGCGGAAGGAATTGCTTTGCGATTGGCAAGCGGCAACGCGCCTTTTCGTTTGGCGGATAAAAAATTGTATCTGCTGGATTTAACTGCTCTTATCGCGGGAACCCAGTTCAGGGGGCAGTTTGAAAGCCGAGTAAAAGGACTGGTGGAAGATATCAAGGCCGCCGGAAATGTTATTTTGTTTATTGACGAGGTGCACAACCTTGTAGGAGCGGGAGATTCAGAAGGTTCCATGAATGCCGCCAATATTTTAAAACCGGCGCTGTCCCGGGGAGAAATCCAGGTGATCGGGGCGACCACCTTTAACGAATACCGAAAAAATATTGAAAAAGACGCGGCTTTGGAACGCCGTTTCCAGCCAGTTACTATTAATGAACCGTCCATTGACGATACCGTGGATGTGATCAAAGGCATTAAAAATTATTATGAAGCGCATCACAGAGTCAATGTCACCGATGAGATCGCCAGAAGCGCCGTAGTCCTTTCCGAGCGGTACATTACTGACCGTTTTTTGCCGGATAAGGCGATTGATTTGTTGGATGAAGCGTGCTCCTGCGCGGTTCTTCGCAATCCAAAGCTGGCGGAATATGACAAGATGTTCAAAGAGCTTGGAGATGTGAGTGAAGAACTGGATGAAATGGAAAACAGCACCGATGAGATCGATTATGAAGCGGTAGCAAAACTGCGGGCGGATAAGATTGTATTGGATGAAAAGCTCAAAGAGTTAGCCCCCGCCGCCTTAGGACAGCCGGTAACGCAGGAGGATCTGGCCAAGGTAATCGAACTTTGGACGGGGATTCCCGCCAGCAAAATCCAAGAGACGGAGCTTCGCCGGGTAGCCGGGCTGGAGGATGCTCTTAAAGAAAAAATTATCGGCCAAGACGAAGCGGTTCATCTGGTAGCTGCGGCAGTCCGCCGCAGCCGGGTACAGATCAGCTCCAGACGCCGTCCAGCGTCCTTTATCTTCGTAGGACCTACCGGCGTTGGAAAAACTGAGCTGGTCAAGGTACTGGCCAAAGAACTGTTTAACGATACCGATCCGTTGATCCGGCTGGATATGTCTGAATTTATGGAGAAACATTCGGTTTCCCGAATCGTAGGCTCGCCTCCGGGATATGTTGGGTATGACGAAGCGGGACAGTTGACAGAAAAAGTACGCCGCCGGCCCTATTCGGTAGTACTGTTTGACGAGATTGAAAAGGCTCATCCGGATGTGCTGAATATTCTGCTGCAGATTTTGGATGAGGGTAAAATTACCGATGCTCATGGTCGGGTAGTTTCTTTTGAAAATACGGTTATTGTTATGACTTCCAACGCAGGAAGCCAGTTTAAGGAAAGTTCCCTTGGTTTTAACCGCACCCAGGGGGAGATGGCCAAAGAGAAGGCCATGAAAGCGCTCAGTGATTTCCTGCGGCCAGAGTTTATAGCCCGGGTAGACGAAGTGGTGGCTTTCCGGCCTCTGGACGAAGAGGACTTTAAGCGCATTGCTGCTTTGATGCTGGATGAGCTGAAAGGACCCTTGGCAGAAAAAGGAATTAAATTTGCGTATACGGAAGAGCTGCTGGCCTATATTGCGAAAAAAGCGTATGGCAAAAAGAGCGGCGCCCGGGATTTGCGCACAGTAATCCGTAAGGAGCTGGAAGATGAAATTTGCCTGATACTGGTACAGGATCCGGATCATCCCCCGGCTTTAATGAAAGCGGGTATTGAGGAAGATAAAATCAAACTTTATACCAATTAAAAAAGCGTCTGATAACTTTTTAGTTATCAGGCGCTTTTTATTTTTACTTTTTTATGTCTGCATAGTGCTTGCAGCACACATTTAACACGCAGGCCTCGCAGTTGGGACGACGGGCAACACATACCGCTCTGCCGTGAAGCACCAGCCGGTGACAGAAATTATTGGATTCTTCCGGCGCAAGCAGGGGCCGGAGCTGGTTTTCCACTTTGAGGGGATCTTTTGAATCTGTCAGCCCCAGCAGGTTGGTAATGCGGATGCAATGAGTATCGCACACAATAGCCGGCTTATGATAAATATCTCCCACTACTAAATTTGCGGTTTTGCGTCCGATTCCCGGCAGTTTGGTCAGTTCCTCCACTGTATCCGGAAGCTGGCCGTTATATTTTTCCATCAGCATCCGGCACATAGCCACGATATCTTTTGCTTTGGTTTTATAAAGCCCGCAGGATTTGATAATTTCTTCTACATCGGTTACTTGTGCCTTAGAAAAATCCTCTACGGAGCGATATTTTTGAAACAGGTCCTTACATACGATATTGACTCTGGCGTCGGTACATTGGGCCGCCAAACGGGTGGCGATCATCAGTTCATGGGGCTTTTCATATGTAAGGGAACATCCTGCATCCGGATATTCCTGCTTTAACAGTTCCACCGCCTGTTGAGCGGCCTTTTTCTTATTCATACCAATCAACCTCCTAATTTAAGAAGGGGAGCGCAAGATGCAAAACAACTCCCAGCGCGCCGGAAATTAAAATTAAGAAAATAGGGTGAAGTTTTGGTTTCCAGCGGGCGATCACCAAAATAGCGGCTACGATAATCAGACCTCTCCAGTTGACTGCCGGAAGCGTATGGGAAGCCAGCAGGCCCTCAAGAGACACGCCATGGAAAATATTGACTACAAATATAGAGAGGGCGGCAGAAGCGATCAGCCCAACTACCGCAGGACGCACCCCGGTAAGCACCGCTTTCACCCAAGTATTGTCCTGAAATTTTAGGAAAAACCGGGCGATCAGCAAAATAATAATAAACGAGGGCAGCACCACCCCTAAAGTAGCGGCCAGCGCCCCGGAAATACCGCCTCTGGTCATCCCTATAAAAGTGGCGATATTCACCGCGAAGGGACCAGGAGTAGATTCACTGATGGCGATAAAATCGATCATATCCGTAACTGTCATCCACCCGTGAGCCAGTACACTCTGCTGTATCATAGGTATCATCGCATACCCGCCACCGATAGTGAACAGACCAATTTTAAAGAAAGTGGTAAACAAAAGAAGATCAAACATTGCCGTCACCTCCTCCTTTAGAAACTTTCTTTAAGAGAAGCATCTGGCGGACTACACCGGCGGCAGCGGCGGCGATAAGGATAAGAATGACGTCCATATTGATAAACGCCGCTGCGGAAAAAGCCAAAATCATAATAATGGAATTAAATTTATCTTTGGCGCACTGATGTTTTATTTTTATTACCGCATTGACAATTAATACTACTACCCCGGCGCGGATACCGTCAAATACCCAAGTGAGCCATTTGATCTGTTTGTACTGCATAATAAATAGGGAAAGGATGGATATAGTTACAAAAGAAGGAAGAACTACCCCTAAGGTAGCAACCAAAGCGCCAAAAAAACCAGCCACTCGATACCCGATAAAAGTAGCGGAATTGACAGCGATTACTCCAGGAGTGGCTTCGGCAATAGCGAGCAGATCCAAAATATCGCTGTCTGTAACCCAATGATGATGCTCTACCGTTTCCCGCTGGATCAAGGGGATCATAGCGTACCCACCGCCGAATGTGAAGGCGCCGATTTTCATAAAAGTTAAAAATAAAGTGATACATTTTTTTATACGCAGATTATTTTTCATGATGACTCCTTAAAAATCTATATTGTCTTTATGAATTATACCTTTTTTCCAGGGATTAATCAATCTAGAAAGTTCATATATTTTATTATTGGCAAAAATGCAGAGGAGGAAACATTTATGTCTGGTATGATTAAATTAAAACCTTTGGCCGTATGCCTAGTGATTCCTATCCTGGGGGGATTTTTAAGTTCTTGGCTGTCGGGAGACATTAAGGAAGTTTATTCCCGGCTTATTTTACCGGCGATCGCTCCGCCTGACTGGGTATTTCCCGTGGCCTGGACGGTCTTATACCTAATGATTGGAACTGCGTCCTATCTGATCTACATGTCAAGATCGGTCCCGGAAGAAAAACGAGTGGGAGCGCTGACCTTTTATGGGGTGCAATTGGTGCTTAACTTTTTATGGACACCGCTGTTTTTCCGTTTTCTGTGGCTCAAGCTGGCGTTTGCGGAGCTTATAGCATTAATTGTAATTGCTTTGTTTACAACCATCGCCTTTTATCGTATTAATAAGCGGACGTTTCTTTTAATGCTGCCTTATCTAATCTGGCTTTCTTATGCAGCGGTGCTGAATAAATTGATTATCGGGTTAAATTACTGATAAAAATAAGATAATTACTATTCTATAAAAATAAAAGATATGTTACAATAACTAAAAAGGATAATTTTTCGATAGGCAGAAAAAGGAAGGAAATATTTTTTGACATGAAGTTGGAATTTAACAGAAAATATACCACTATAGCAATTTATGCATTTTTAGTACTGGCGGCGGTAGTGCTTTTTTTAGGGCTGGTGCTGAATATTGAGTTTTTTACCGACCTTTTAGGAACAGTCGGTGGCTTGCTGACCCCGTTTATCTATGGATTCGGGTTGGCGTACATACTTAATCCGGTGCTGAAATTTATTGAAAATAAATTGATGGTTCCCATTTTTAAGGAGCATATCAATGAACGTCTGCGCCGGGGAATTTCCATTTTTCTTACCTTTGTTTCCTTTACCGCGTTTTTAACAGTGTTTATTGTTATTGTGATTCCTCAACTGATTGCCAGTATTAGCGGTTTAGTGGCTTCTATCCCTCAGTATATCGAGACGCTGGATATTTTGGCCAACAAATTGGTGCTTATGATCCCCTGGGAAAGCTTGGATACCCAAGCAATCCAGCGGGTGCTGGAACAGTATGTGGGTCAATTAATGCAGTCTGCTTACGAGGTGTTGCGTCAGTGCTTGCCGTGGCTGGTGCGTTTTACCGCCCGTATCGCATCCGGGATGCTCACCATTATCATTGGTGTAATTATCTCGATTTATATGCTGTTTGACAAAGAAAAATTTTATGCCGGAGCAAAAAAAATCTGGTATGCTATCCTGCCTAATGAAAAAGCGGACTTTGTAATCGAACTAGCGAACGATGCCAACCGGATTTTCGGCGGTTTTATCAACGGGAAACTTTTAGATTCTCTGATTATCGGAATTATCTGCTTTTTCGGCATGTCGCTATTAAATATGCCCAACGTAATGCTGGTCAGTGTTATCGTAGGCATTACCAATGTGATCCCTTATTTCGGCCCGTTTATCGGAGCTATACCATCTTTCTTTATTATTTTAATCGAAGACCCGATCAAATCTCTGTGGTTTATTGTATTTATTATTATTCTCCAGCAGTTTGATGGAAATATCCTGGGACCGAAAATTCTAGGGGATTCTACCGGACTTTCCGCGTTATGGGTGATTTTTTCCATCACTTTGTTCGGCGGGCTGTATGGATTTGTCGGCATGTTTTTAGGAGTGCCTACCTTCGCGGTAATTTTTATGCTGTTTAAGCGTTTTATCGACAGCCGGTTGGGAAAAAAGGATATGCCGCTTTCTATAGGGGATTACTGCGCGCCGGAATTTCCAATTCCAAAGGCGTCTCCAAAGAGGATGGGAGAATCCAGAAAACGGATGAGAGCAGAGCAGAGGAGCCGCTTGAAAGGATTGGCCCATCTGGCAAAACCCAAGGAGGAGCCTACAAAAGAAGAGGAAAAAAAGAGCAAGTAGTCTTTAAAGGAGACTCCCGAAATATGGCTGTGATATTAAGATTGTATTAAATCTTGTGAATTTATAAGGAAATAAGGGAAGATTATGATATAATCATCCTATTGTCAAAAGAAACTATGGAAAATAGAGATCTTTTTATAGGGGAAAGTAGGGAGTCAAAAATGAAAAAGTACAAACTGTGGACCTATATCGGAATGGTTGTACTTATCGGCGTTTATATGTTTATCGAAGTTCCAAATTTAAATCCGCTGTTTTTTGACGGCGCGGTCTTTTGGGCGGTGATTATTACCGGGTTTGTGGCTGTATGGGGGATGTTCCGTTTTGGGGAGATCATTATTCAGCTTAATCCGGATGTAAGCCAGGGGGAACGTCCGGTCAATTATGTGTCCCGGCGTAAGTTCCCCAAATGGACAAAATTTTTACTGGCGGCGCCGTGGATATTTATTGTGCTGACGTTAATTTTTTCTTCGGTATTTATTCAGTGGAAGGCCTACCGCGATCAACTGGGAACCTCACAAGTAATGGAATTTGCCAGTGATATGCAGGCGGTGGATTTACGTCAAGTGCCGGTGGTAGATAAAGAGTTGGCGCTTAATCTGGCGGATAAAAAGCTTGGGGAGCGTCCTTCTCTGGGCAGCCAGGTGGTCAAAGGAGAGGCTACTATTCAGCGGGTGAACGGCAAATTGGTATGGGTAGTTCCGCTTCAACATTCCGGCGTATTCAAATGGCTGACCAATCTTTCGGGTACGCCTGGGTATGTGATGGTTTCTGCAACTGACGTCAATGATGTGGAGTATGTGGAAAATTTTAAGATCAAATATCAGGAAAATAGCTATCTGCTCCATGATATTACCCGCCATGTTCGTTTCCATGGAGGATGGTTTACTGGGATTGCCGATCCTTCTTTTGAGCTGGATGACAATGGCCAGCCTTATTGGGTCTATACGACTTATAAAAATTTAAGAGGATTTTCCCTTCCGGAGGCAACAGGCGCATATGTAGTAAATGCCACTACCGGGGAAATGAACCGCTATACCATTGATACTATCCCAGAGTGGGTGGATCGTATCCAGCCGGAAAGCTTTATTATTAACCAGATTGATAATAAGGGTGAGTATGTCCGGGGTTGGTTGAACTTTGCGGATAAGGACAAATTCCGGTCGTCTGAAGGGCATATGATCGTGTACAATAATGGGCGGTGTTATCTGTTCACCGGCATGACCAGCGTAGGCTCGGATGACAGCGCTATCGGCTTTATCATGGTGGATATGGTTACCAAAGATTCCATGGTCTATCAGATGAGCGGCGCTACCGAAAGAGCGGCCCAGCAGTCTGCAGAAGGTAAGGTGCAGCATCTAGGCTATCGGGCAACCTTCCCGCTGATTATTAATTTAGGCAACGAGCCCACCTATTTTATGGCCCTGAAGGACAAAGAAGGACTGATTAAACAATATGCGTTTGTTTCAGTCACCAACTATTCCATAGTGGGTACGGGAGAAACTATCCAGCTGGCGGAACAGGATTACCGTCTGGGACTGAAAAGTGCTGGAATTTCCGCAGGAATTGCCGATACAAGCACACAGACCAAAGCCCAAGGGGTAGTTTTGCGTATTGCCAGCGAGATTTTAGGCGGAGATACGGAGTACAAGATTATTTTGGAAAACCAGCAGGATAAAATTTATCTGTTGGGAGCAGTACTCAGCGACGAGCTGGCGTTGACTCAGGTAGGAGACAAAGTCGTCATCGAATATATGGATAGCGGGGATGGCGTTTTACAGGCAGTTAGCTTTGATAATTTGAGTTTTTCACAAAAATAAGTATAAAAAGCCCTCGTTCCTTACATAAAAGGGACGAGGGCTTTCATATGAATGAGGTGGGAATAATGACACAGATTATTGACACATAAGTTTTAGTTAAGATATAATCAGGGAGTCTAAGAATAGTTTTATGCTGGAAAAGACCGTTTTCTGTGTCCCGCTGCCGGGGTGAATGAAGAAAATTAGAATTTTATAACAAAAGGGGATTTTTATGTGAAAAGCTTTGAATATACCGCAAAAGATAAACTGGGATTGCATGCCCGTCCAGCGGGCCTTTTGGTTAAAAAGGCGGCGACTTATGAAAGCAAAATTTCCCTTACCAAGGCGGAAAAAACGGCAGATGCCAAACGACTGTTCGGTATTATGAGTCTGGCTATCAAACAGGGAGAAACGATGATCTTTACTATTGTGGGACCAGATGAGGAAAGTGCATGTGAACAGCTTCTAAAATTCTGTGAAGTCAATTTTTAATAAGGAATAAGGGACGCCAGAGGTGAAAGTATGAAACGTTTTAACGGGATTGGCGCATCCAAGGGCGTAGCCATAGGAAGATTACAGTTTCTGGGGAAAAAACAGATGAGAGTGCAGATGCGCCTAGTTGAGGATGTATCTGCGGAGCTTGAGCGGTTAAGGCTGGCGCGGCAGCAAGCCAATGAGACCTTGATGAAGCTCCATGCCAAGGCGCTGAAGGAAGTGGGAGAAGCGGATTCGATGATCTTTGAGATCCATCAGATGATGCTTCAGGACTTGGATTATGTAGAGACAATCCAGGGGTACATTACCAATAACAAGTATTGTGCGGAATATGCAGTACAGCTTGCCGGGGAACAGTTTGCCCAGATGTTCTCTTCCCTTGACGATGAGTATATGAAGGAACGCAGCGCTGACATTATAGATATTTCCAACCGGCTGGTAGGTCTGTTAACCGGCCGGCTTCAGGATGATTTAAGCGGTTATGAGCGGGAGATAGTGATTGCGGCCGAAGATCTGCTGCCAAGCGAGACTATCCAGATGGATAAATCCAAGGTACTGGCGTTTGTGACCAGCGCGGGAAGCAAAATTTCTCATTCGGCAATCCTTGCTCGGACGATGGGTATCCCCGCTGTCGTAGGGGTGGGAAGTCAGCTGCAGGAGCTGCTGTCCGACGGGGACAAGGTAATTGTAGATGGATTTTCCGGTCTGCTGATTGCGGACCCGGATGAAAAGACAGTGGAGGAATACTCTGCGAAACGGCAGGAATATTTGGCTCATTTGGAAAAGCTAAAAAAGCTCAAGGGTACCGAGAGCAAAACAAAAGATGGTATAAAAATAGAAATAAACGCTAACATCGGCAATCCGGCGGATGTGGACCTTGTATTGGAAAACGACGGGCAGGGCATCGGTTTGTTTCGCAGTGAGTTTTTATATTTGGAAAGTGATGACTTTCCCACGGAACAGGCCCAGTTTGAAGCCTACCGCACAGTACTTCAACGCATGAAAGGAAAACGTGTAATCATACGTACCCTAGATTTGGGAGCGGATAAGACCGCCCCGTATTTTAACATGCCCAGGGAGGATAACCCAGCTATGGGATACCGGGCAATTCGCATTTGCCTGGACCGCAAAGACATTTTTAAAACCCAGCTGAGGGCTCTTTACCGGGCTTCGGTATACGGAAAACTGGCAATTATGTTCCCGATGATTACCCAGGTGGAAGAGATCAGGGAAATTAAAAATATGATAGAAGAAATAAAATTGGCACTGGACGCAAACGGAACACCGTATGCAGACCGCATAGAACTGGGCGTCATGGTGGAAACTCCGGCGGCGGCCCTTGCCAGCGATTTGCTGGCAAAAGAGGTGGATTTCTTTTCTATTGGCACCAACGATCTGACGCAGTACACTTTGGCGGTGGATCGGATGAATGGAAAGATCGGGCATCTGTACGATCCTCATAATATTTCCGTACTGCGCCTGATAAAGCTGACGGCACGAAACGCACAGGAGAACGGAATTTGGTGCGGAATCTGCGGTGAAAGCGCGGCGGACGTCAGCCTGACGGAGATATTTTTGACTATGGGAGTTACTGAGTTTTCGGTAGCGCCGGCAGCTATTTTGGAAATGAGGGAGAAGATACAGTCTATTAGTCTCTCTGAGATAAGGGAAGAGATTTTAACAAGGTTATAAAGGAAAAAAGGCGAAGAATGATCTTCGCCTTTTTTTTAAAAGAAAATTTGCCTCTTGCAATATAGCATGGGATTGCGTATAATAAATTCAAATGCAGAGTAGAAATTTGTGCGTTAAGTGCCGCCTGGAACGGGGAGTTGTCCGGTGGACGAAAAGGAAACTTGCGGTACAAATTTCGCATCCCGCTGCTACATTCAAAGAGTAGCCATCCTCTTTCATGTAGCGATTTTTATGCGTGAAGGAGGATTTTTTGCGTGGAAAAACAGGTAAAGAAATCCCTGCCCGCTGAAATCAAGGATCTCCCAGGCCTTGTGAAGCGTTCTTGCGGGGAAATAAAACGAATAGGGTCCCTCACCGGAGCGGCCATGCTGGCGGCGCTGAATGTGATTTTGCACCAGCTTACGGTGATCATCAGTCTGACTCAGCAGATTTCTTTTGCCTTTATTACGGTGGGAATTTCCGGTATGCTGTACGGACCGATGCTCACTGGAATGATCGGCATAGCCACAGATATTCTGAAATATATTGTAAAACCCAACGGCGGCTTTTTTCCAGGGTTTACCCTTAGTGAATTTGTGTTGGGATTTATTTACGGCCTTTTTTTGTATAAGAAGGAAGTTACCCTGGCAAGGGTGTTCTGCGCCCAGCTGACGGTGACTTTGGTTATCGATTTAACCCTGACTTCCCTTTGGCTGTCTATGATGTATGGCCAGGCATTTATTGTATTGGTGGGGGCCAGGCTTGTGAAAAACATTGTAATGCTCCCTGTTAAAACAGCAATTCTATATTTCCTAGCTAAGAAAGTAAGCGAAATCCGCGTACGGCGTTTGGCGTAAGGAAAACGGCGATGGATGGGATGGCTTTGCGTCCATAAGAGCTGAGAAGGGCACAAGGAATGGTATTCCTTGTGCCCTTTTTTTATTTATTCGCCTACCACGTTGACGGGGTTTCCGTTGAGATAAGCCAAAAAGTTTTTAGAAACCACATCCAAGAGGCGGATACGGGTTTCTTTTGGCCCCCATCCCATATGAGGGGTAAGGATAGTACGGGGATGCAGAGTCAGCGGGTTGCCGTCTGTGGGAGGCTCCACAGTGAGAACGTCCAGTCCCGCCATATACAACTTTCCGCTGTCCAGAGCGTCTGCCACATCCTGATCGTTAATGACCCCTCCCCGGGAGGTGTTGATCAATACTGCGCCGTCTTTCATTTTAGCGATAGTATCTTTATTGATCAGTTGAGTGGTTTCAGGATTGAGAGGACAGTGCAGCGAAATGATATCTGATTTCGCCAACAGTTCGTCCAAACAGGCAAAATGAAGCTGGCTTGTTTCCAGAGATTTATCCGGATGACGGCGGTAGGCCAGAACCTCCATTCCCATAGCGTTGGCGATTTTTGCCACCGCCTGACCAATATGGCCAAAACCAATCACTCCCATTGTTTTTCCGGCAAGCTCGAACATGGGTTTATCCACTAGTTCTTCATCAGGGACTTTGTTCCATTTTCCCGCTTTCACAAACTCGTTGTGTTTGTAGGTCATAAAAGAGATATTCAGCAAAAGGGAAAAGACGCACTGGGCCACAGCGTTGGTGCTGTAGGCAGGGACATTGCAGATAGTAACCCCCGCCTCTTTCGCGGCCTCCAGGTCGATCATATTAAAACCGGTGCCTAAAACCCCGATATATTCTATGTTGGGGCAGGCCTTAAAAACTTCTTTTGTAATGGCGTGGCGGTTGACAAATACCGCCTGGGCGTCCCCAATGCGGGAAATGGTATCCTCCGGTTTTGTAGCGTCATACCATGTCACGTCGAACATATCCGCAAGCTCCCAGGGAAGGTTGTCATGATTTACCAAAAAACCGTCAAGCACTACCAATTTCATATATATCACCGCTCCATCCTTATCAAATTAAAGATATTGTAACAAAATCAGCCGATAGTTTCAATCAGGAAATGGAAGGATGATTGTTACGAAAATGTAAAATTAGAGAATTTTTTTAAAAAAGACTTGATTTTTTTTTATTATGTATTAAAATAGTCTTAGCACTCAAGGTTAATGAGTGCTAAAATTAAGTTTCTAATAAATACTTTTATATGGAGGAATTATCATGACTATTAAACCACTTGCAGACAGAGTCGTAACAAAGATGGTGGAAGCGGAAGAAACCACTAAAAGTGGTATTATTCTTGCTGGCTCCGCAAAGGAAAAACCCCAAATTGCTGAAATTGTAGCGGTAGGCCCGGGCGGCGTGGTGGATGGAAAAGAAGTCACCATGTATGTAAAAGCAGGGGATAAGGTTTTACTGAGCAAATACTCCGGCACTGAAGTAAAAGTGGACGGCGTAGAATACACCATTCTTCGTCAGTCGGATATTCTTGCAGTTGTAGAATAATTATTATCTTAAATTTGAAAGGAACTGATTATTATGGCAAAAGTAATTTCCTATGGCGAAGACGCCAGAAAAGCGCTTCTGGCCGGTCTTGATAAATTGGCCGATACTGTAAAAATTACATTGGGACCCAAGGGCCGCAATGTAGTGCTCGATAAGAAATTCGGCGCTCCGCTGATTACCAACGACGGTGTGACCATCGCCAAAGAAATCGAACTGGAAGATGCGTTTGAAAATATGGGCGCCCAGTTGGTAAAAGAAGTCGCTACCAAAACCAACGATGCCGCCGGCGACGGTACCACCACTGCGACCTTGCTGGCTCAGGCATTGGTTCATGAAGGAATGAAAAACGTAACTTCCGGCGCCAATCCTATGGCGGTAAAAAAAGGTATCGGCAGAGCGGTTGACGTGGCGGTGGAAGCCATTAAAGCCAACTCCAAAAAGGTAAAAGGCAGCGAGGATATCGCCAGGGTTGCCGCTGTTTCTTCCGGTGATGAATTTATCGGAAAACTGATCGCGGAAGCGATGGAAAAAGTATCCGCCGACGGTGTTATTACCATTGAAGAATCCAAAACTGCAGAAACCTACAGCGAAGTGGTAGAAGGCATGCAGTTCGACAGAGGTTACATCACCCCGTATATGGTAACCGATACTGAAAAGATGGAAGCGGTTATCGACGATGCTCTGATTTTGATCACTGATAAAAAGATTTCTATTATCCAGGATATTTTGCCGCTTCTGGAACAAATTGTACAGGCCGGCAAGAAACTGGTTATTATCGCTGAAGATGTAGAAGGCGAAGCTCTCTCCACTTTGATTGTAAACAAACTGCGCGGCACCTTTACCTGTGTAGCGGTGAAAGCCCCTGGCTTCGGCGACAGAAGAAAAGATATGCTTCGGGATATTGCGATCTTGACCGGCGGTCAGGTAATCAGCGAAGAACTGGGCTTGGAACTGAAGGATACTACGATGGCGCAGCTGGGCCGCGCTCGTCAGGTGAAAATCACCAAAGAAAACACTATTATCGTGGATGGCGCAGGGGATTCGGACGAAATCAAAGCCAGAGTTCATCAGATCCGCACTGAAATTGAAACCACAACCAGTGATTACGATAAAGAAAAACTGCAGGAAAGACTTGCTAAATTGGCAGGCGGCGTAGCGGTGATCAAAGTTGGCGCAGCGACAGAAGTAGAAATGAAAGAAAAGAAACTGCGTATCGAGGACGCCCTTTCCGCGACCAAAGCGGCGGTAGAAGAAGGTATTGTAGCAGGCGGCGGTGTTGCTCCGCTGAATGCAATCCCGGCAGTAGAAAAACTCATTCCGACCTTGGATGGAGATGAAAAGACCGGTGCTAAGATCGTGCTGAAAGCTCTGGAAGCCCCGATCCGTCAGATTGCCATCAATGCGGGAGTAGAAGGTTCCGTTATTATTGACAAGATCAAACGTTCCCGTAAGGTTGGTTACGGCTATGACGCGTCCAAAGACGCTTACGGCGACATGATTGAGCTTGGTATTGTTGATCCTACCAAAGTTACCAGAAGCGCTTTGCAGAACGCTTCCTCCGTAGCGGCTATGGTGCTTACCACTGAAGCGCTGGTTGCGGATGAAAAAGAAGAAAATCCGGCTCCTATGGGCGGCGGCGCCCCGGGCGGTATGGGCGGTATGTATTAATCTGCCCAGAGAGAAAAGTCACAAAAAGCCTCTCCTTTTCCAAGGAGAGGCTTTTTTCTCACTATATTCACGAATTTTTATTTCTCATGTTGTTAATATCGACAAAAAGCCAACGAGCGGTTCTCGGGTTTTCGATCATTGTTCCAATCTTTTGAATTATAGCGAAGAATCGTTGAAAAGTGAAGGCTTTTAATGTAAACTTTAGATGTAGTATTTATGCGGAGGTAAGATAGCTATGTGCATTAGCATGGGTATTTGTCGTTCCCAAATTAATTCCTGTTCCTCCTATAAATGCGTCTTTGGGCACCTGGTGGGTGTTATTGTAGCAGGATAAATGTATAGTTGCAGGCGGCGCTGTCAGCGCAGCCTGCTTTCATTTTGCAAAAAACAGTTGTTATACAAAAAGGAGTGTTTATCATGGCGGAAAGAAAAGTAGCGGTTGTCATGGGAAGCGACAGCGATTTGCCTACGGTGCAAGGGGCGATCGATACGTTAAAAGAATTTGGCATTGCTACAGAAGTTCATGTGATGAGCGCCCATCGTACCCCGAAACAGGCCTGTGAGTTTGCTGCGGCTGCGCGGGAAAATGGTTTTGCGGTAATTATTGCCGCTGCAGGAAAGGCTGCCCATCTGGCGGGGGTACTGGCGGCTCACACTACATTGCCGGTAATTGGTATTCCTATTAAATCCTCCACGTTGGATGGATTGGATGCTTTACTTGCCACAGTGCAGATGCCGGGGGGCATTCCGGTGGCTACTGTAGCTATTGACGGGGCGCAGAATGCAGGTCTGCTGGCAGCGCAGATTATCGGTGTATATGATGCGGAAGTTGCGTACAAGCTAGGGATCCATAAATTGGAAATGGAAAAGAAAGTAATGGAAAAGGACGCAAAAATCCAAGAAATGTTTAAATAAACAGTGAAAATAAAAAAATTGGGAGAGTGCAGTTATGAAAAAATTACAGCAGCTTTATGAAGGAAAGGCCAAAAAAGTATTTGCCACGGATGACCCGGAAGCTTATATTGTAGAGTATAAAGACGATGCCACTGCGTTTAACGGATTGAAAAAAGGTACTATCAATGAAAAGGGAATTATTAATAACAGAGTGAGCAATCATTTGATGAAAATGCTGGAATCACATGGGATTCCTACCCATCTGATCAAAGAGCTTTCCGACCGTGAAACCCTGGTTAAGAAAGTTACGATTGTTCCGCTTGAAGTGATTGTTCGCAATATTGCCGCTGGTTCTCTTTCCAAACGGCTGGGGCTGCCAGAAGGCAAAAAGCTTGCCAAAACCGTATTGGAATACAGTTATAAAGACGATGCGTTGGGAGACCCGATGGTCAATGATTACCACGTATATGCCATGGAACTTGCGACTCCGGAAGAATTGGCCACCATTGCCGGTTACGCTTTTAAAATCAATGAGCTTCTGACCAATTATCTCAAAGACTTAAATATCGAGCTGATCGATTTCAAATTGGAATTTGGTAAAACCTCGGATGGAACCATTATTCTGGCAGATGAAATTTCTCCAGATACCTGCCGCTTCTGGGACAGCGTCACTGGAGAGAAATTGGATAAGGACCGTTTCCGCAGAGATCTTGGAAATGTAGAAGGCGCCTATCAGGAGATTATGAAACGGCTGTTGGGCGAATAGGCCGGAAAAGGAATGTAGGAGTTGATGAATACTTTGTTTGATAAACTGCACGAAGAATGTGGCGTATTCGGTATTTATGACAAAACCTGTGATAATGTGGCAACCAGCGCTTATTTGGCTCTGTATGCTCTGCAGCATCGGGGACAGGAGAACTGTGGGATAGCAGTAAATGACGATGGAGTAATTAAATGCCATAAAGATGCCGGACTGGTGCCAGACGTATTTAATCGGGAGGTTTTAGAAAAGCTGGGGCAGGGGAGTATTGCGGTAGGTCACTGTCGTTACTCCACTACTGGAAACTCCTCCAGTATTAACGCCCAGCCTTTGGTGGTACGCCACTGCAAGGGGCATATGGCGCTTGCCCATAACGGCAATTTGGTGAATGCTGCCCAGTTGAGGGAACAGCTGGAAATGAACGGCGCTATTTTCCATACCACAAATGATACGGAAGTAATCAGCTATATTATCACCCGGGAACGATTGATGTCCTCCAGTATTGAAGAAGCAGTGGAAAAGGCTATGCATACCATCAAGGGAGCATATTCTTTAATTGTTATGTCGCCTAAAAAGCTGATCGCCGCCCGGGATCCCAATGGGTTCCGTCCTCTTTGTTTGGGACGTACGGAAAGCGGCGGCTATGTATTCGCTTCAGAATCCTGTGCATTGGATAGTATAGGAGCTGAGTTTGTGCGGGATATCGAGCCGGGAGAAATTGTTGTGGTTGAAGATAATGAGATGCGCAGCATCCGTACCCACTGCGGCGGAAAAAGCTCTTTCTGTGTGTTTGAGTTTGTATATTTTGCCCGTCCGGATTCGATTATCGAAGGGGCCAGCGTCCATGACGCACGTCGGGAAGCGGGAAGAATTCTTTATCAGGAAAACCCGGTGGAAGCGGATGTAGTTATCGGCGTTCCGGACTCCGGTCTGGATGCGGCCCTGGGTTATTCTCAGGAATCGGGCATTCCTTATGGAGTTGGCTTTGTGAAAAATCGCTATGTGGGACGTACGTTTATTCAGCCGTCCCAGGGACAGAGAGAAAATTCTGTTCGGATTAAATTAAATGTAATTTCAGAAACTGTCAAGGGCAAGAGGGTCGTTTTAGTAGATGACAGCATTGTACGCGGAACCACCTGCGCTCGGATAGTGAAGCTGATCCGTGATGCGGGGGCAAAAGAAGTGCATTTTGCCATCTCCGCGCCGCCTTTTAAAAATCCGTGTTTCTTTGGTACGGATATTGACAGCCGGGATAAATTGATCGCCTGCCGGATGAGTGTGGATGAAATCGCAAAAAGCATCGGCGTTGAAAGTCTGACCTATCTGAGTGTGGATGGGGTAAAAAGGATTGCGAAGGATGCAAAATGCGGATTCTGCGTGGGATGTTTTACTGGAGAATATCCTATTGCCGTGCCGGATGTGGTGAAAAAAGATAAATTTGAACGTAAACTCAGCGAAAAAGCAAAATAGGGGGCAGAACAATGGAGAAAAGTTATTCCGATTCCTATAAAGCGGCAGGGGTAGACGTTACTGCTGGTTATAAGGCAGTGGAACTGATGAAGGCGCACGTAGCCCGCACTATGACGTCGGGAGTTCTTGGCGGACTGGGAGGATTTGGCGGGCTGTTTGAACTGGATATAACCGGGATTGAAAAACCCGTATTGGTTAGCGGTACCGACGGTGTGGGGACCAAACTGAAAGCGGCCTTTTTAATGGATAAACATGATACCGTAGGGATCGACTGTGTGGCGATGTGTGTCAATGATATCATCTGCTGCGGAGCAAAACCTTTGCTCTTTTTGGATTATATAGCCGTGGGCAAAAATTACCCGGAAAAAGTCGCTCAGATCGTTTCCGGTGTGGCGGAAGGCTGTGTACAGGCGGGCTGTGCTTTGTGCGGCGGGGAAACGGCGGAGATGCCGGGATTTTATCCGGAAGACGAGTACGACCTGGCGGGGTTTTCTGTAGGCGTGGTGGACAAATCCAAAATTTTGGACAATTCCTCCATTAAAGCCGGCGACGCGATTGTAGCGATTCGTTCCAGCGGCGTACATTCTAATGGTTTTTCTTTGGTGCGAAAGGTATTTGATATGGATAAGGCGGCGCTGGAGACCTATTATGAAGAGCTGGGGATGAGTTTAGGTGAATGTTTGCTCACCCCTACTAAAATCTATGTAAAACCCATGCTGGCCTTATTGGAACAGATCAAGGTGAAAGCTATTTCCCACATTACCGGCGGCGGATTTTTTGAAAATATTCCTCGCTCTTTGCCGGAAGGGAAAAAAGCGGTTATCTCTAAAAAGAGTGTGAATCCTCTTCCTATTTTTGAACTTATTCAGAAAAAGGGAGGCATTCCGGAACGGGATATGTACAACACGTTTAATATGGGAGTAGGCATGTGTCTGGTAGTAGACCAGCAGGACGCGCAGAAAACAGTGGAAATTCTCACCGACTGCGGCGAACAGGCCAAGGTCATCGGTTTTGTAGATGACGGAGAAAAGGGCGTAGAATTATGTTAGCACATAAAAATGTAGTGGTATTGGTTTCCGGCGGCGGAACCAACCTGCAGGCGCTGATCGACGCGCAAAACCGGGGGGAAATCCTTCCGGGAAAGATCAGCTGTGTGATCAGCTCCAATCCTCAGGCATATGCCTTGACTCGGGCAAAAAACGCTGGAATTTCTACTCTGGCAGTGCCCAGAAAAGAATATGGCAGCCGGGAACAATACGACGAGGCGATTTTAGCAGTGCTGGAAAAACAGCAGGCGGATTTAATCGTCTTAGCGGGATTTATGTATGTGTTGGGAGAAAAGGTAATCCGCCGGTATGAGCGTAGGATTATCAACGTGCATCCGGCGCTGATTCCGTCTTTTTGCGGCGATGGATTTTATGGTTTGCACGTCCATGAAGCGGCTTTGAATTATGGGGTAAAAGTGACCGGCGCTACGGTGCATTTTGTTAATGAGGTGACCGACGGCGGACAGATTATCCTGCAAAAGGCAGTGGAAGTGGAAGAAGGGGACACTCCCCAAACCCTGCAGAAGCGGGTTATGGAGCAGGCGGAATGGGAACTGCTTCCCAAAGCGGTTTCTTTATTCTGCCAGGGAAAGATAAAATAGGAAAAGTGTAATATACGTGATACAGGGAGGAAAATGATGAAAAAACGTGCGTTGATCAGTGTCTCTGATAAAACAGGCGTTGTGGAATTTGCAAAGGCATTGGAACAACTGGATTTTGAAATCGTATCTACCGGAGGTACCGCCAAAGCTTTGGCCGATGCAGGGATAAAAGTAACTGGAATTTCAGAAGTAACCGGTTTTCCGGAGTGTTTGGACGGCAGGGTAAAAACCTTGCATCCGTTGGTACATGCAGGTATTTTGGCAATGCGGTCCAATCCGGAACATATGCGTCAGGTGGATGCGTTAGGAGTTACATTGATCGACGTGGTGGCGATCAACCTTTATCCTTTTAAGGCGACTATTTTAAAACCGGACGTTACCTTGGAAGAAGCGATTGAAAATATTGATATCGGCGGGCCTACCATGATTCGTGCCGCTGCCAAAAACTGGCAGGATGTAGCGGTTGTTGTGGATCCGGCGGATTATGGCAAAGTGATCGAAGAAATGAAGGCCGGGGGCGTTACCAAACAAACAAAATTCGTGTTGGCGGGAAAAGTATTTGAACATACAGCGGCGTATGACGCTCTGATCAACAACTACTTAAGAAAACAGCGGGGCGAGGATCCTTTTCCTGAGCAGTTTACTATGACCTACGAAAAGGTGCAGCAGATGCGTTATGGGGAAAATCCTCATCAGAAAGCGGCGTTTTACCAGGAGGTAGGCAACTTTGACAATACCCTGGCGGCGGCGCAGCAGCTTCATGGAAAAGAACTTTCTTACAACAATATTAACGATGCTAACGGCGCGCTGGATGTGCTGAAAGAATTTGGCTATGACAAGCCGTGCGCAGTAGGAGTAAAGCACGCGAATCCCTGCGGCGTAGGTGTGGGGGATACTATTTACGACGCGTATATGAAGGCGTATAACTCCGATCCGGTTTCCATTTTTGGCGGAATTGTAGCTCTTAATCGTGAGGTAGATGAGAAAACCGCGCAGGAGCTGGCTAAGATTTTCTTAGAGATTATTATCGCTCCCTCCTTTACAGAGCAAGCGTTTGAAATTCTTTCTAAAAAGAAAAATATCCGCCTTCTGAAGCTGAAAAATCCAGCGGGCGCCAATAGTGAGGACATGCTGGACATGAAGAAGGTAGCGGGCGGACTGCTGGTGCAGCAGCTGGATACCAAACTGCTGGATGGGGAACTTAAGGTAGTTACCAAGCGCGCGCCCACCGAAGAGGAGATGCAGCAGCTGCTGTTTGCCTGGCGGATTGTAAAACATGTCAAATCCAATGGTATCGCGCTGGCGAAGGATTTCCAGACGGTAGGCGTGGGCCCGGGACAGACCAACCGGGTGACCGCCTTAGACCTGGCTATCAAATACGGCGGCGAGAATGTTAAAGGTTCGGTAATGGCGTCGGATGCGTTTTTCCCTTTCTCTGACTGTGTGGAACATGCGCAGGCTGCAGGAATAACAGCGATTATTCAGCCGGGCGGCTCTATCCGAGATGAGGACAGCATCAAAGCCTGTGATGAAGCGGGAATTGCTATGGTATTTACTGGTATGCGTCATTTTAAACATTAATATAAATTCGCTTTTATTTGTATATAAGTGTTGGAGGTTATCATGAAACTATTGGTAGTCGGCGGGGGCGGGCGAGAACATGCCTTAATCCGCGAACTGAAAGAAAGCCCCAAAGTAGAAGAAATTTATTGCGCTCCGGGAAATGGCGGTATTTCGGCGGATGCAACTTGTGTCCCTATCAAAGCGGTGGATATTGAGGGCATAGTAAATTTTGCCAAGGAAAAGGCGATTGATTTTGTTGTAGTGGCCCCGGATGATCCGCTGGTATTGGGAATGGTGGACGCCCTTAATGAAGCGGGAATTAAAACCTTTGGCCCCAATAAAGCGGCGGCGATAATTGAGGGAAGCAAGGTGTTTTCCAAAAATTTGATGAAAAAATATGGAATTCCCACAGCGGACTATCGCACCTTTGATAAACCCCATGAAGCGATTTCCTATATTATGGCGAAGGGCGCTTTCCCGGTAGTCATCAAAGCGGATGGTCTGGCGTTGGGAAAAGGAGTCATCATCGCTCAGACAGTGGAAGAAGCCGTTGATGGGGTGAACTCCATTATGGAGGATAAAATTTTCGGCGCAAGCGGAAATCATATTGTGGTGGAAGAATATCTCACCGGTCCGGAAGTTAGCGTCTTGGCTTTCTGCGATGGGAATACAGTGGTTCCCATGGTTTCTTCTATGGATCATAAACGGGCATACGACAACGATCAGGGGCTCAATACCGGCGGTATGGGAACGGTGGCTCCTAATATACACTACACACCGGAAGTAGCCAAAGAATGTATGGAAAAGATTTTCCGTCCCACCTTGGATGCTATGAAAGCGGAGGGACGCCCCTTTTCCGGCTGCTTATATTTTGGACTGATGATTACGCCAAACGGTCCTTATGTGATTGAATACAACTGCCGGTTCGGCGATCCGGAAACCCAGGTGGTGCTTCCTCTGTTAAAAACGGATCTGCTGGAAATTATGCTGGCCATTTGGGAACAGAAACTGGATCAGATATCTGTGGAGTTTTCCAACCGATATGCAGCATGCGTGGTGATGGCAAGCGGCGGCTATCCGAAGAAATACCAGACCGGCTACCAGATTGACGGCTTGAATGCCGCTGGGCAGCTGGATGAAGAGAAAGCGGTTATTTATCATGCGGGCACTGCCCGGGACGGCGAAATGTATAAAACAGCCGGCGGCCGGGTGCTGGGGGTAACCGCTACCGCCAGCGTAATGGACCGCGCAGTGCGCCGGGCGTATCGCTGTGTGGATAAAATCCACTTTACCGACGCTCACTTCCGTCAGGATATTGGCAAAAAGAACATGCCTTGACAGCAATGCCTAAAATATGGTAAGATAGGCAAAGTTGAAAGGGAGTAGTTTAATGTAAAGTCAACATGCTCGAAGCGTTGCTTCGTGGCTTTGCAGCCAAACTGTTCATTTTGGTTACGAGACTTTCGGCATAGTAATAACCTATGCCGGAAGTCTTTTTATTTTATGCCAAGAGAAGATCCAAGCATTGCCGGACGGATAGTTGACATACTATTAGTTAGACGGCTGAAAGGAAGAAAACGCAATGAGTTTTGTTTTGCCTATTATAATGTTTGCCATAGGAGTGGCGGTAGTAGTATACGGCGGGGATGCGTTTGTAGACGCGTCTACCTGGATAGCGGAAAAGACAGGGATTCCTAAGTTTGTAATCGGAGCGACCGTAGTCAGCCTAGCGACAAGCCTGCCAGAAGTAATTGTATCCATTATGGCCACCGCGGAAGGTTCGGTAGACATGGCGGTGGGAAACGGTATAGGTTCCGTATCTGCTAATATTGGGCTGATTATGGGGATTTCTCTGACCGCGCTTCCAAGTAAAATTGATGATCAGATTTTCTGGGCCAAAGGGACCCTTATGTTGGCTACCACGCTGCTTTTAGGCATATTTGTTATGGATGGACAGCTCAACGTGCTGGAAAGCTTTGTTATGTTGGTGCTTTTATGCCTGTTTATTTATTTAAATCTTCATTCTTTAAAAACGGCGGATTCTTCTCGCGAAGGCCGTATAAGGCGGGAGAAGGTGCCGAGAAAAGATATTTTTGTAAACCTCATGAAATTTTTGTTAGGGGTTGGGGGCATATTAGTAGGCGCTCAGCTGCTGGTCAATAACGGTTCCACTCTGGCCAGACTGATGGGAGTGCCTGAAGTACTCATCGGAATTACCTTAATCGCGGTGGGGACCTCTTTGCCGGAATTGATCACCACAATTTCAGCGATCACGAAAAAGGAATCGTCGCTATCCATCGGTAATATCATTGGAGCCAATATTATTGATATTACCCTGATTTTATCCTCCTGTACTTTAATATCCAAAGGACCTCTGCCAGTGGCTAGTCAGACGGCAAGTTTGGATATTCCGGTAACCTTTATGTTAATGGTGATAGCCGTACTTCCGGCCATTGTAAAAAAACGTTTTTACTGCTGGCAGGGAATTGCACTTTTAGGGGTATATGTAAGCTATATTGTGTATATATCTATTTTGCTGAAATAAAGTACGTTTAGAAAAAAGTACATGGTGATTATAGCCATGGACTTTTTTGATGTTTTCCTGTATTCTTAGTAAAGTGAAAGTTTATCCAATTAAACTTGCATATTTTGGGTAGGGAGTGTTGACGTTGGAGTTTATTAAAAAGGTGTTTAAACGGTATTTTATAGACGCCATGAGCGCTATGGCTCTGGGCCTTTTTTCCTCACTAATTATCGGGTTGGTAATCTCCCAGATCTCAAAAATTCCTGGATTGGGTTTTTTGGATGTGGTGTCCGAAGTGTTGGGCGCATCTTCTCCGGTGGTCGGAGGAGCGATTGGCGCGGCAATTGCATGGGGGCTTAAAGCCAGACCTCTGGTGATTTTTTCCAGCGTGGCCTGCGGAGCTGTAGGATATGCCGCCGGAGGACCGGTAGGTGCTTTTGTGGCGGCGATTATGGGAAGCGAGATTGGTTCTCTGGTCGCGGGCAGAACTGGGGTGGATATTGTACTTACTCCCATTGTAACCATTGTATCCGGTGGGCTGGTGGGAGATTTTGTAGGACCGTATGTACAGAATTTTATGCAGTTTTTGGGAAATGTGGTCAATCAGGCAACGGAAATGTCCCCCCTGCCTATGGGGATCATTGTTTCTGTGGTGGTGGGAATGGCGCTGACTGCACCAATTTCTTCGGCAGCACTGTGTATTATGCTGGATTTAAGCGGACTGGCGGCGGGCGCCGCCACAGTAGGCTGCTGCGCTCAAATGGTAGGATTTGCCGTGGCCGGTTTTCGGGAAAACGGCTGGGGAGGACTGATCAGTGTTGGTCTGGGGACCTCCATGCTTCAGTTCTCCAATATCATGCGTCGTCCCCAGCTGTGGATCGCTCCCACTTTGGCAGGCGCCATTTTAGGGCCGGTTTCCACCTGCCTGCTTAAGATGACCAATACAGCGGCAGGCGCGGGAATGGGGACCTGCGGATTAGTGGGACAGTTCGGCACCATCGCGGCTATGGGAGATACGACAGGAATGCCTGTGCTTTTAGGAGTGATGGCAGTAATGCACTTTATCCTTCCGGCGCTGCTTACCTGGGGATTTACTGTATTCTTCCGAAAGAGCGGCTGGATCAAAGACGGAGATATGAAAATTACTGTGGGCTAACCCAATAAGGAATTTTGGCATACAATAAAAATATACGGAAACGGATTTTTTTATTGGGATGGTGATAGAGTGGCCAACAAAAAAAAACGAGGACAATTAAGCGCGGTAGTAGCGGGGACAGGATCCGGAGGCCAGCAGATTAGCTATATCCCAGATCCGAATAGCTCTTTGTCGGATGTGGCCGCTGCAGGCGCGGGCGTGGATACCGCCGCCCAGCCGGTGACCGCCAATCACGTAGGTTCTTTAGGGGAAGGATCTATGTTTGTTTTTGCGGCGGCTACAGTTGCCAATATTCTGTGTGATAATTTGTCCCAGACCCAGATTAATCTTTTGGGAAATTTTCTCTCGGTGGTTACCACTTGTGTATTTGCTATACTAACTGTCGAAAGTCCCAATGATATATTGGAGAATTAATATATTGCATAAATAGGAAAATATGGTATAATAAGTGTACTAAGACGATTAGTACACTTATTGTTTTTTTATAAAAGATTACAAATTGATGCAGTAAAATAAACGGTGAGGCCCACTATATGGGTGAACCGTTTGTAGACGAAAATGGTGATGAAAATGGTAGTAGATGTAGCGACAGTAAAACAAGCTCGGCTTGGTGATAAAGAAAGTTTTGCGATGGTTTATGAGCAGGTTGCTGATGACCTTTATAAAGTTGCGCTCTACAGCCTGGGAAATGCTTATGACGCACAGGATGTAGTCAGCGAAACGTTTATTGAAGCGTACAAAGGCATAAAGAACCTTCGTGATGACAACAGTTTCAAACCTTGGATCATGCGCATCCTTTCCATACGCTGCAAACGGAAAATCGGACAGTACATAACGGGAAGAAATCAGCTGGATATTGAGGATTTCATGGGCTTAGCGGAAGGCGGGGACAGTATGGAGGAAAAATCCTCCCGAAAGCTGGAACTGCTGCGCGCGCTGGAAACTCTCACCCCTCAGGAACGTCAGATTGTGGCGCTTGCGGTGGTGCAGGGATACACCGTCCGTGAAACCGCGGAAATTTTGGGCGCCCCTCAGGGAACAGTAAGCTCAAAACTTCACCGCACACTGAAAAAACTGCGTGCCCAGCTTGAAAAATAAATTCTCCCGGGAAAGGAGCGACAGCCGATGCGCGAACATAACGAAAAAGAAATAACCAGCGATATAGAACTGCTGAAAGACCGATTTTTGGAACTGGACGAAGATATAAAACGGCCTTATGCTCTTTCCGGGGAGGTGTTAAGGCAGAAGCTTACCGATGTGCAGGCGCAGGATCCCCAGCCTTCTAAACGGGCTTGGTGGAAACCGGTTTTGGCCTGTGCGGCCACCTTTGTTGTAGTGATCGGAGCGGTATATGCTTTTGATGCAAGCCAGCAGGAGGTTCCCCTCATACAGAAGAGCAATCCGGAAGTATCCGGTCAGGTGCAGAGCACTGCCGTTTCAGCACTTCAAAGCGCAGCGCAGGAGGATTCCGATCAACCGGAAGAAGGGCAGGCTTACTATGCCGAAGATTATACCCAGGTTCGGGATATCATCTTTGAGAAAATGGGCGGTGTGGAGAGCTTAACGCCGCCGGAGGCGGAATATAAGGGCAGTTTTTTCGATCGGATTTTAGGAGGTATTTTTAATAAAAGCAGCAACTCTACTTCTGCCGGCGCCGCTGTGGATATGGCTGCGGCGGATGGCGCAGTTGCACAGGAAGCAGAAATAGCTATGGACGACGCTATGGCTATGCCGAATACGGCGGGCAGCGGTATGGATTATTCCCAGACCAATGTCCAGGAGACTGGTGTGGACGAAGCGGACATAGTAAAAACCGATGGAGAGTATCTGTACAGTTACGTATATAAAAATTCTTATACTCGCGGGCCTACTATTTTTATTACGGATGCTCAGGATATGAAAGTAACTTCCAAAATTATATTGGAAGATATGAATGTGAATGAGTTTTATCTCAGCGGAGATTATTTGGTAACTGTAGGTTACGGTTATGCAGAAATTCCCATCACTCCTTCCACTATTGTGGAAGAAACGGACGATACGATAATAAAAGAGGCGGAGAAGGCGGGGGCGACTTATTCCCAGGACTGGTCGGAAGCGGATATTTACCGCAACAGTACAGTGCAAGCGGTGGTATACGATGTGAGCAACAAAGCCCAGCCGAAAAAGGTACGTACCTTTAACCAGGATGGAGACTATATTTCTTCCCGGGTAAAAGACGGAGTGCTTTATCTGGTAAGCACCCGGTGGATCTATCCGGATTTTACAAATAAGAACACTCCTATGAGTGAAATGGTTCCGATTGTTTATGACGGCGCTTCTGGGGCGGCGAAACTAATCCCGGCGGACCAGATCGCGGTGGCACCCAAATCTCAGGATTATAACTATGCTATCGTTTCTTCTTTAGATATAAAAGGCGGCGGTGCGAAAACACAGGCGGTGTTGGGCGGAGGACAGGGAATTTACATGTCCAATGACAACTTGTATGTGTACTATACTACTTATAATGACCGGGTAACTTCCGATCAGCAGACAAAAAATTTCGGAAGCTATTCGGGAACCAATATTATTAAATTTGCGGTGAACGGCCTGAGTGTGAATTTGAAAGAAACCGCTTATGTTGACGGTTATACGGATGGTCAGTTTGCCTTCAGTGAACATCAGGGAAACCTGCGTGTAGCAACCACGGCAGAACTGCTTACGGGTTACAGCTCAAACAATGTGTATGTGCTGGATCAGAATATGAAGCAGATTGGAAAGCTGGAAGATTTAGCACCGGGCGAAAGAATTTATTCAGTACGTTATATGGATGATATGGCATATGTAGTTACCTTCCGGGAAACCGATCCGCTCTTTGCCATCGACCTGTCCGACCCAACCTCTCCGAAGGTTATGGGCCAGTTGAAGATACCGGGATTTAGTGAATATCTGCATCCGATTGATGACCATACTCTCATTGGGATCGGACAGGACACTGATATCAACCAATGGGGCGGCGTTTCGACTACCGGGCTAAAGGTGAGTATGTTTGACGTCAGCGATCCGCTCAACCCCAGGGAGCTGCATGTATATAACCTAGGGGTAGAAGGAAGTTATTCAGAAGCGCTTTATAATCATAAGGCGGTTATGTTTAATCTAAAGCGTAATTTGATGGCATTCCCTGCCTCTGTGGCAAACACTTCTGGTTATTCTCAAAACGCTTATTATGTACTTTCTTACTCTGTGACAGATGGATTTGAACTGAAAAAATCTATTACACATGGAGAGGCGGATACCTATAACGGTTTTAACGAAGTCAACCGGGGACAGTATATTGGCAATATCCTGTATACTTTTTCTCCAGAACAGATTGTAAGCTATGATATGGACGCTTTCACAGAGAAAGATTCTGTTTTGCTGAAATAATCTAAAATCAAAAAATTAGCCGCTGTTAATAACAGCGGCTAATTTTGACTGGAAGGAAACGGATAAAAATGGAAATCTATGTGGATGCGGATGCCTGTCCGGTAAAAGAAATCATTGTACGGGAAGCGAAAAAACGAAAAATTCCTGTGACCATGGTGATTGATACCAGCCATGAACTCAGCGATGGCTACAGCCGGATCATTACGGTAGACAAAGCAAGGGACAGTGTGGATATTAAACTGATCAACTTAGTAAGCCCAGGGGATCTGGTGGTCACCCAGGATTTTGGCGTAGCGGCGATGGCGCTGGGGAAAAGGGCGGCGGCTCTCAACCAAAATGGGTTGATCTACACCTCGGAAAATATGGATCGATTACTGTTTGAGCGCCACATTGGACAAAAAGTACGCCGCAGCGGGGGAAAAACCGGAACAATGAAGAAAAGAACGTCAAAAGAAGACGAAAATTTTGAAATTTCTCTGAAAAAGCTGCTAAATGAGCTGGAAAAATGTTGAAAAATTTTTGCATAAATTGTATAATATATTTGTGGAAGTTTACCTATTAATATAGAGTTGAGATGATGGACAAGGAGGGGATAAGGGTGAAAATGGCGATAAAACGGATAGTGGTTCTTTTTCTGTCTCTTGTAATGGTGCTTTCCGTAAGTGGGGTAGTGCTGCTGGCGCAGGATCAGACACCGGAGGAAACCTTGCCGTCTATGTGTACGGTGTGCGGGCTGGCAAGAGGAGAATGCACCTGTGAAAAATGTACTGTTTGTCAGAATTGCGTCGCTGACTGCATCACTTATCAGGTATGCCAGCGGTGTGAAGTTTGTCATGCCTTGCTTGCGGACTGTCTGTGCGAACGCTGTTCCGCGTGTCATCTTCTGCGAGCGGATTGTACCTGTGACAGATGTTCTGTTTGCCAGGAGCTTTTAGCAGACTGCCTGTGCGACCGCTGTTCTGCGTGTCATCTTCTGCGGGCGGATTGTACCTGTGAAAAATGTACGTCCTGCCAGCAGTCTTTGGCGGACTGCACCTGCGAGCGGTGTACAGTTTGCGGAAAACTGATCGCCGACTGTCAGTGCGAACGGTGTCAGACCTGCCATAAATTGACGGAAGAATGTATCTGTGAAAAGAGTACTCTTTGCGCTATTTGTGGAAAGGATCCCTGCGAATGTCCGACTAATTCTATTTTACGTACTCCAGGAACAGATATGATGGAGGTATATGTAAGCGTCTCTACTGGCAATGATACAACCGGAACCGGGCTTTCGGATGCTCCGTTAGCTACTTTGGGGGCGGCTGTCAATGCGGTTGCCAGCGGCGGAACGATCCATCTTGTGGATGGAAGTTTCAGCGCATCTTCCCTTACCCTTAGTAAATCAGTCACTTTAGCCGGCACAGGAAGTGTAGAGCTTACCGAAAGCACCATTACCGGGACGCTGACAATTGCTACGACTGGCGGTGTAACCATTCATAAAAGTACCGTTAGCGGTCAGATAAAACTGGCGGTATCGACCTCAGCCACTATTGATCTTTCCCGTAATTATGGCGGCGTAGTTTCGCTTGTGATGGATGGCGGCGCGTTTACTGGCGGCGGAAAACTGGTTAATACCCCTTATTATAACAGTTCCAACCTGCTGGTTTATCCGTCTCTTTCAGAAATTCCTTCAGAGATTTTAGAACTTAGTCCGAGCGGTGATCTTTCCAGATACGAAGAGGAGATTACGGCTGCGGTAAATACGGTGCGGGGAATTACGGATAAAAGCACTTTAACCAGTTCCGCAAATCAGAAAATTTTGGAAAAGCTGCTGCCTCTGCATAAAAAGCTTAACAATCTGGGCAGTGTAACGATAACTAACAATAACTCCCGCTGGGTAGAGAATCCTTCTGTTTTGGGCGCTGAACTATCAGCGGACGCCGGAGCGGGAATGGAAATTGTTTTTTCCCGTCTTACCTCCGATGTGGTTATCCCCAGCGATTATCGGGAGAGCGGCTTGGAATTTGAAGTGGATTTGAAAATAAACGGCAGTGACAAGGAGCCGGATGCGCCGCTTACTGTTTCTATCGACCTTCCCAGCAGCGTATCTACCTCCCGTCTGAAAGTGCTGGATTTCCATGGGGGCAGAAGGGATCCGGATGTGATTACTCCGTCCAGAAGCGGCGACCGCATTACTTTTACGCTGCCATATACGGGGCCGATTGTGGTAGTAAACGCAAAATCAGGAGGGTCTTCCGGCGGTTCGTCCAGCAGCAATAGTACGGAAAAAGAAATCGACCGTCTGTGGCAGAAGACTGTCCGTTCGATTAAAAATGCTTCCAGCGGCGATACAGTGCGGGTAAGCTCGAAAATTACCAACTATATGCCTACCACTGTGCTGGACGCGTTAAAAGGAAAAGACGTCACCTTAAAAGTTGCTTTTAAAAAGGACACAGTAGAAATTTATGGGAAAGATATTGGCACTATCCCAAGAAACCAGGCCTATTACTCTTATGCACAGTTGAAAGAATTGTTTGGGGAAGGCGGTTCCTCCTCTGATTCTGACTCTGCCTCCAAACCAAGCAATCCGACGACTGGCGGAACATGGTATAACCCGCCGGCTGTGGTTTATCCCTCTGTGCCGTCGCAGCCATCCGGAACCACCGACGGTTCTGCGGGGACTACCGTACCATCCTTGGACAATCAGCCGACTGCTCCGTCTCTGCCTGAGATAGAACAAAAGGAAGAAGAGGTGGAGATTATCCCTGGTACTCCGGCGTCCCAAATACGGCCGTTGTCCAGTCCGATTGTGATTTTGGTAATCGTGTTGTCCTGCGCTGTGGGAGCTGGCATTATCACCTATGTTATTTGCAGAGGTAAACGCGAAGCATAAAAGAATATTTAAATAGTGCACCCCCTCACTCTGTTGTATCAAGAGTGAGGGGGATTATACAAAAAGGCCTCGGCGTAAGCCGAGGCCTTTTTTCAATCATTATTAATCGCTGATATAAGGCAACAACGCCAGATGGCGGGCGCGTTTAATCGCAATTGTTAACTGGCGCTGATGACGGGCACAAGTGCCGGTCACACGACGGGGCACAATTTTAGCGCGTTCGCTGAGATATCTTCTCAGGCGGGGAACATCTTTATAATCGATAGGGCCCAGTTTGTCAACACAGAAGGAGCATACTTTTTTTCTGCCTTTTCTGTTGCCGCCGCGAGGGCCTCTGCTTTCGGATCTTTCCATGCTTAAAACCTCCTTGTAATGATAAGTGTCAAAAGATACACAAAATTTTGGATGAATAACTTGTTAATTAGAACGGCAGATCGTCACTGTCCGCAGCCATCTCAGAAAAATCACCCACATCGCCGCTGGCATAAGAAACCGCAGGTTCCGCAGGGGAGGGCGCAGCAGTAAACGCAGTAGGCGCAACACCGCCGGCAGGCTTGCTGTCAGCGAAGTAAGCGGCGTCTACAACCACTTCTACAGCAGTACGCTTATTTCCGCTTTTATCCTCATAGTTTCTAGTCTGGATAGAACCTTCCAAAGCGATCATTCTGCCCTTGGCAAAATATTTAGCGATAAATTCCGCTGTCTGGCGCCAAGCGACACAATTAATAAAATCGGTTTGGCGGTTTCCGTCCCGGCCGCCGAAATTACGGTCTACAGCGACGCTAAAAGAAACAACGGAAACTCCATTAGGGGTTTGCCTTAATTCTGGGTCGGCAGTAAGTCTGCCCATAAGAATAGCTCTATTTAACATATCAGTCTACCATCCCTTACGCTTCTTCGTCTTTGGCAATAATCAAAGAACGAAGCACGCCGTCTGTGATTTTGTAAATACGGTCCAGCTCAGCAGGAAACTCTGGAGCAGCCGAAAACTCAACCACTACATAGTAACCTTCGGTTTCATCATTAATCGGGTACGCAAGGCGTCTTTGACCCCATGTGTCCACATTGTTGATAGTACCGTTTTCGCTGATAAGGCTGTTGAATTTTTCAACCAGAGCATTTACGCTCTCCTCACCGTCTTTGACACTGAAAACCATCACAGTTTCATAGTTGGCTATAAGCTTTGCCATTTATTGAACACCTCCTTTTGGACATTAGGCTCTGCCGCGAGGGCAGGGCAAGGATGTATGCCGGAAGTTATTATCCGACTAACTAGGTTATTATACCAGTCTTAGAACAATTAGTCAATAGACAACCAGCTGTTTTATCTATTTTGAAAATACCAGAAAAGAGCGGAGATAGGCAAATTCTCCACAAATTCGCTGTTATCCATAAGGAAATTGTGGTATACTTATTCCATTAAAAAGACAGAGGTGACACAAAATGGTAGTAGTGACCAATAGCCAGATGAAACAGATCGAAGAAAATTCTTTAAAATATTCAATGAGCATGAAACGACTGATGGAAAACGCGGGAAGCGCCGCCGCGATGTTCATTCGGCGGACTATGGAGGTGGACGGGAAGTTCTGTACCGTCTTTTGCGGCCGTGGCAACAATGGAGGCGACGGCTTGGTAGTGGCCAGAAAGCTTTATGAAAGCGGAGCAAATGTGGTAGTAGTTCTTACCGATGGGGATCCGGCGACGGACCAGGCCAAAGAAATGATGGAATTGATTGCGCCCATGGATGTTGCATTGGTGTATTATGAAAAAGAAGATCCCGCCTATCTCAAAGAGCGCTTAGAAGCTACCGATATTATTGTGGATGCTATTTACGGCACAGGATTTCATGGGCAGTTGGATGAAAAACACCGGAAAATCTGCGAACTGATCAATGGTACAACCGCCCAGGTAATTGCTTTGGACGTCCCCAGCGGGGTAACCTGCGACACTGGTTTTGCAGATGAATACGCGGTGATCGCGGATATGACCATTGCGTTTGACAGTTATAAGCCTCTGCATGTCCTCCCCGTTTCTGTGGGTTACTGCGGGGAAATTAAAACTGCGGATATCGGAATCCCGCCGCAAGCACATGAAGGGATTGAAGGCCAGTTTATTTTGGTGGATAATGAGTTTGTTTTTTCCCGTCTGCCTAAACGCCGGCGGGACAGCCACAAGGGAAGTTATGGTAAATTGCTGAATATTGCTGGCTCTCAGAAATATATGGGCGCCGCTATTCTTTCCACTATGGCGGCGATGCGTGCTGGGGCGGGATATGTAACCCTGGCTTCCACCAAGGAGGTCTGCCGCACCGCTCTGCCCAGCCTTTTGGAAGCTGTGATGCTTCCTCTTAAACAAGGAAAAGAAGGACATATTTCCTATGAATCTCTGCCGGAGATTTTAGAAGCGTTGGAAAACAGTACCGCCCTGCTGATCGGGAATGGGCTGGATGTGACTCAGGATACTTGCCGGCTGGTGTATGAAGTGCTGAAAAATGCGAAATGTCCGGTGATTGTGGATGGGGATGGAATAAATGTAATTTCCAGGAATATAGATATACTAAAGCAGACAAACTGTAATATAGTGCTTACTCCGCATATGAAAGAGCTTTCTCGGCTGACGACATTACCTATCGAACAGCTCAAGCAGGACAGATATACCATCGGAGCGAATTTCGCCCGGGAATATGGCTGTACTGTGGTGATGAAAGACGCTTACACTGCTACGGCAGGCGCGGATGGGCGTATGTATATCAACACCACAGGCAACGCTGGCATGGCGAAAGCCGGAAGCGGGGATGTACTTGCGGGAATAATCGGCGGGTTAGCCGCCCAGGGAATTGATCTTGTGACCGCGGCGGCGGCAGGGGCATATCTTCATGGGCTGGCCGGGAATTACGCCGCTTGCAAATATTCCCAGTATGGTATGCTTCCCCGAGAGATTATCGATCAGCTGCCCAAAGTGTTTCTGCACAATGACAGATAAGGGGAGATACTATGAAAAACCGTGGGCTAAAACGGATTGTTTGCGTATTGCTCGTTATAGGAATAATTATTGCGGGGCTGGTCTCCTGCAAATCCAAAGAGGATACGGCAACGCAGGAAGCCCAAAAGCAATTAATGGCGGAATCTTTTCAAACCACGGCGAAAATCAAATATAAAGATCTGGAAACGGTGGCAACTATTTATAAAAAGCCGATGAACTGTGCCCAAGTGACCTTTGAAAGTCCGGACAGTTTAAAGGATATGAAACTCACCTTTTTTACCGACCGGGTGGATATGAAATACAAAGAAATGGACTTTACCTTTGATCCGGACGGTATTCCGGGAAAAGCGGCGGCCAAGTTGATTTTATCCGCTTTTAATACAGCGATGGAAGAAGAAGGAATGTCTATAGAACAAACAGATACGCAAGTGATCCTCCATGGTCAGATGGAAGAAGGGGAGTTTCAGCTGGTATTAAGTCGGGAGACCGGAAATATTTTAAAATTGGTTATTCCTGAAAGCCAGCTGGAAATGGAGATCATCAATTTTAAAATACTAGAATAAAACTGGAATAGAGTATGGGCCTGTACCTGTAGGTACAGGCTTTTTATTTTATCAAAAAACCGGATAGTTTAATAGTATATTAGGGGGACGTAAGACCAGCTGCGGGAAAAAAGGAAAAGTTTTTCCCGCAGAGTGTTTAAAAAACCAGACAGCCGTCCAGAATATAAGTACAAAAGAACTGAAAATTTTTCAACAAATTCACGGAGAGTGATAGATGTGACTGTAAAAAGAGGCGAAATATATTACGCCGATCTTTCCCCTGTAGTAGGATCCGAACAAGGGGGAGTGCGTCCGGTATTGATTGTGCAAAATGATGTGGGGAATAAATACAGTCCAACGGTAATTGCTGCGGCGATTACCAGCCAAAAAGAAAAATCCAAACTGCCCACCCACATTGAAATAGACAGCCAAGTGTGCGGACTGTCCAGAGATTCTGTTGTGCTGTTGGAACAGATTCGTACCATCGATAAAAAAAGGCTGAAAGAAAAAATGGGACGCTTGGATGAAAATTCTATGGGAATGATCAACCATGCTTTATCTATCAGTTTTGGGCTGGGGCTGGGAAACGATCATGGAAATACAAATATAAATACACTTACATAGGATGAAAGGCGGGAGAAAGATTTTCTCCTGTAATATTCTCTATGTAAGTAATTGGATGATTAGCGGCGGCATGGAACCCATGCCGCCGCTTTGTTTATGGCGAATTGAGGATGAAAAGAAAATATGATATACTATTACAAAATTCGACAAAAATCGACAAAAACTCCACGCGGAAAATAACGGTATAGTGAGGGGAAGTAAAATGACAAAGGTAAGATATTTTATCCTCTTTTCTTTAGCAATATTATCAATTTCTCTGAATATTTATGCGTTAGATAGTTATGTGGATGACTTTACCCGGGCAGACAGCCATTTGCCGGTAGTTTACACCGGTTTCTCCAAGTCCATATCTGATTTTCGGACATTCTCAGCTGCCTCTTGGATAACGGACAGTTCTGTTATCAATTTAGCGGTTCCATCCAAGACAGGTACGGCGGACTATTATATTCAAGGCGCTGAGACGTTGGAACTGGAGATATATTCCATGAGGGGAACTTATGCTTCAATGGAGAATGGGATTTGGCGGTTAGGGAGCAAAGAGTCAGTCTCTTATGAGAATATCGTGCGCTGCTATTATGACAGTCAGAAAGATATGCCGTTTTTTGAAAAGGGAGGAGCTGTATATGCCCTGCGTCTGTATCAGGGAAACTATGTATTTGTAGAAACAGAGGAGCAATATGCGAAAGATCAATTTTATGGAGTGAATATTTCTGGGTCCAGTGATGGAACCTCCTTTCAGCCAATAACAACAATCCGCTGTGAAATAACCGCCAGCGGGGAGAAGTATATCCGGGAAGCCTACACAGTATCGCTTCCCCAAGGGATAAAAGTGATCCGGATCTCCCTTACGGATTGTGTAACTTTTAAAGAGATTACCGGTCCCTTACATAAAAACGATCAGTCAGCGGCTATGGTGCTTGGGAGACTGACTATTTCAGGAGACCGCTTGGAATATGAAAAGCCTGGGGCATCCTCTTCCCAATCGCCATCCTCTTCTCAGTGGCCGCAAGAAAGCTCGTCTTCCTTTGAGGCAACAAATTCCGAGAATTTTGCCACTAAAGAAAAGACGGGGAGTTCCAACAATAAAGCTACCCATACCGTTACCCGGGAATATGATGTTACCGGCAAAGAACCCGCCGGTCAATGGGAGGCAGGCATGCGCGGTTCCGCGGGAATGCGGCGAACGCAGGTTTTAGAAAATGTGAGCGCCTCTTCTTCATCGACGTCTGTTAGCATTTCACAGACGCCGCCGGACAGGGCGGCTGCGGAAAGTCAGCCTCAAGAAGATGAATCCAAAGAAAACGGGGGCGCTTTTGCAGCGGCAGCGATGGGCGCAGTGGGAATTTTGCTGCTGGCAGCTGTGCTTTCCCGAAAAAAATAAACGTCTTAAAAGGGCAGGCCGTCCGCCGGGAATAAATCTATGAAGCGGGGAATATAAAAATATGACAATTAAAACAGTAAAAAATAACAACATAATATGCGCTGTTATCGAAAGCGATGATACCGTTATCACAGATACGCAGTCTGCACTGGATATCTTAATGAGTGCAAAATATGAAGCAAACACAAAAAATATTGTGATTGATAAGAAACTGATAAAGGAAGATTTTTTTATACTCAGTACGGGATTTGCAGGTGAGATTTTACAAAAATATATTAACTATGGTGGACGGATTGCTATTTATGGGGATTATTCTCACTATACAAGTAAACCGCTTAAAGACTTCATTTATGAAAGCAACAATGGAAAAGATGTGTTTTTTGTTTCAACCCGAGAGGAAGCGATCCATATGTTGACTCAGTAAGTGATAATTTATTGACTTTATTTTCTTATCATTACTGAAGTATCCACGAAAAGAATTGCTTGTGAAACCGCTAAAATTTCTCCCAAGCTCTCGCGGGGTCAGGCAGGGATAATTATTGACAAATGTGGGCTTGGGCCTATAATAGAACATATATAATTATGAGTTTTTATTATAGTAGCGATACGGGAGGAACGGTCGAGTGAATGAGTTAGTGAGCATTACGGTAGGAAAGCTGCTGGAACAGGTGGCAAATACTTATCCAGACGATCAGGCGGTAAAATACATAGATCGCCCCTTTGATACAACCTGGCGGGAGTTTAACGAGAAATGCGATCAGATTGCCAAGGGCTTTTTGCGCCTGGGAATTAAAAAAGGGGATCATGTGGCTATTTGGGCAACCAATGTACCGGAGTGGCTGCTTACCTTTTTTGCCTGTGCAAAAATGGGCGCGGTGCTGGTGACGGTGAATACCAGTTATAAGGTGTTTGAATTGGAATACCTGCTTCGGCAGTCGGATTCCAAAGCGATGGTTATGATTAGCGGCTTTAAGGATGCAAACTATGTGGATATTGTCAACGAGCTGTGTCCGACCTTAAAGGACTGCGAGCCGGGCAACTATGTAAACCCGATGCTTCCTTTTTTAAAGGATATTATTTTTGTAGGGGAAGAAACCCCCGCGGGAATGATCCCCTGGAACGATCTGTATACCCTGGCCGAAGAGTACCCGCAAGAGGAGTACCGGGCTATTTTTGAAAGCATTGATCCACACGACGTGGTAAATATGCAGTATACCTCCGGAACCACAGGATTTCCTAAAGGAGTTATGCTGACCCATTATAATATTGTGAACAACGGAAAAGCCATCGGTGACTGTATGAAATTTTCCCATGACGATAAACTTTGTATTCCGGTGCCTTTTTTCCACTGTTTCGGTATGGTGTTAGCGGTAATGGCGAGTCTTACCCATGCTACTGCCATGGTGCCCATTGAATATTACCGCCCTACATCGGTCATGCAGGCGCTGCAGGAGGAAGAATGTACAGCGGTGCACGGGGTGCCTACCATGTTTATTGCTATGCTGGAGCACCCAGATTTTAAGACGTATAAATTCCCCAGACTCCGCACTGGCATCATGGCGGGATCTCCCTGCCCGGTAAAGGTAATGCAGCAGGTGGTGGAGGAGATGGGAATGAGGGAGATTACCATCACTTACGGCCAGACCGAAGCGTCTCCGGCTACTACTATGACTACTACCGACGACAGCATTGAGCTGCGGGTGACCACTGTAGGACGGTCTATGCCCTTTGTGGAAACCAAGATTGTGGATCCGGATACCGGAGAAACTTTAGGCCCCAATCAGCCGGGAGAGTTCTGTTCCCGGGGATACAATACGATGAAAGGCTATTATAAGATGGAGGAGGCCACCCGACAGGTGATTGATGAGGACGGCTGGCTTCATTCGGGCGATTTAGCGATGGTAGATGAAAACGGGTATTACAAGATCACCGGAAGAATTAAAGATATGATTATTCGCGGAGGCGAAAATATTTATCCCAAGGAGATCGAGGAGTTTTTATATACTCATCCCATGGTAAAAGATGTCCAGGTAATCGGTGTTCCCAGCAAACAATATGGGGAAGAAGTGATGGCCTGTATTATCCTTCGTGAAGAAGCAAAGCTGAGTGAACAGGACGTGAAAGATTTCATAAGAGCGAATATGGCAAGGCATAAAGTACCTAAATATGTGGCTTTTATGGATGATTTCCCCATGACGGCAAGCGGTAAAATTCAAAAATTTAAGCTGCGGGAAATGGCGGTGGAAATGCTGCATTTGGAAGATGCGGCTTCCATAGAAACTGCGTAAGCGTCATGGATATGAAAATTAGGAGTGGTTACAAACATGGCAAATAAAATAAAGCTTTGTATGGGCTGTATGTCGCCGCTGTTTGATGAAAATAAATGCGGAGTATGCGGTTATGAAGCAGATACGCCCTATAGCTTGGATTTTCTGCCTCCTGACAGCCTGCTTGCAGACAATTATATTGTGGGCAAGGTGTATTCCTATGACCCGGAAGGGGTATGGTACGTAGGTTATGACCAGGCAAATCAGGTACGGGTATGGCTCCGGGAATATGCCCCGGCGAATATCATCCGCCGCGACCATGAAACTTTTGAAATTATTCCTCTGGAAAGCTCCCAAGCGCAGTATAAAGCTCTGCTTTCGGACTTTGAGGATCTGTGCCACTCAATACAGAGGCTGAATCCCAGCGAAAAGGTGATCCCCATTGTAGATATGTTCCGGGCGAACAATACAACCTATGCGGTATATGCTTATATAAAAACAATTACTTTGGAAGATTTTCTTCAAAGAAGCGGTGGAAAGCTCTCTTGGCGGCATACCAAAAAACTGTTGATGCCCTTATTCCATACCGTTTCTAATATTCATAAAACAGGGCTTATCCATCGGGGACTTTCTCCAGAGACAATTTTGTTGGATCAGTCGGGTGCTTTGTGGCTGAGTAATTTTACTATCGCGGCTGCCCGCACACATAAGAGCGAGCTTTCTGCTCAGTTGTTTGAAGGCTATGCGGCCCCGGAGCAGTATTCTCTTAATAGTTGGCAGGGCACTTGGACGGATGTTTATGCTCTAGGAGCGGTTACCTATCGGGCAGTCGTTGGCAAAAATCCGCCGTCGGCTCAGGATCGGATCTATGGCGATGATCTTCTGGATGCAGGCGATCTGCAGGCGGAGATGACGGAAAATACCATTTATGCGATCAATCATGCTTTAGCGGTGGAAGTGGAAGACAGAAGCCAAACGGCGGAGAGCTATATCGCCGAACTTTTGGTATCCACTACCGGCTCGGACACAGCTGTTTACACCGCCCCTGTTCCCAAACGCAGTTATGCCGGGGATACCAATGAGGTGCATCGGGATGAAATTCGCAGAGCGGTTGCTGCCCGAGAGCTGAGAGAGCAGGCGCAAGGAGCTCCTAGAAACAACGGCCGATTTGATGAATATGAGGATGGAATTGACTTGATCCCTATTCCCAACAGTTCAAAACAGACGGTAGCCGTGAAAGAAAGAAACAATCCTTCAGATAGACGTAAGAAAAAAGAAAAACGCCCGCATACTGTATTAATGGTAATTTTAGCTTTTTTGGTAGCAACCGTTTTTTTAGGCGGCGGTATGTGGTGGTTTGCCAATGCATTCCTTGGGGATTTGATCAGCCCTGATAAGGAAAAGGATAATAGCAGCGGATCAGTTAACATCGCAGGGGAAGATTTTGACAGCGAGGCATTTGCTTCCGCCGACGATAATAAAGTTCCCGGATTTATTGGAGTAACCGTATCTTCCATTAAATCCAACGAGGAGCTTCAGGCAAAATACCATTTTGAGTATGTGGAAGACTTTAACGCGGAATATGATGAAGGTGTGGTTTATGATCAGAATCCCGCCAGTGGAGCTCAGATTAACGACGGAGCTACAATCACCTTATCTGTATCAAAAGGAACAGAAAAGGTGGAAATGCCGGAAGTAGTAGATCTGGAACTGGAGGAAGCGATTAAACTGCTCAACGACCTTGAAATAGAGTACCAGGTAATTGAAGTGTTTAACGATTCTTATGAACCCGGATTAGTAGCGAGAACGGATAAAGAGGCTGGAACTATGCTGTCTAAAGGAAAAGATAAGGTTATCCTGTACACTCGGCTAATGCCGGAGGACGAACAAGAGGAAGAAGAGGAAGACCGAAAATCTTCCAGCAGTAAAAACAGCAGCAGTGAAAATTTAATAGGCAGAGAAGGTTATATTGCTCCAAAGCCTGGCAAACCGGGCGGCTTTTATGATGAAAGCGGCAATTGGATTGTAGTATTTGATGATTAATAAGTTTATGCTGGTAAATGACGAAGGGTGGTTGTTAGCATATGAAAGTAGCTTTTTCGACCTTGGGATGTCCCGGATGGTCCTGGGATGAGATATTCGCTACGGCCAAAGATTTAGGGCTGGACGGTATTGAGATCCGCGGAGTGGAAAATCAGATGTTTGCTCCGGAAATCAAGGTGTTTAAAGAAGAAAATATCCCGGCGACCTTGGATCGCTTTCAAAAAGCAGGAATGGAAATCCCGATGCTTACTTCTGGCGCTTGCCTTGGGGTTTCGGGGTCAATTGAAGATTACATGGACGAAGCGAAGGATTATATTGATCTTGCCGCTAGGCTGGGAACGCCTTTTGTGCGTGTGATGATCACTCCAGTGCCGGAACCGGGCAAAGCGGATATTGCGCAGGCAAAGAAGCTGTATCTGCAGCTTTGTGAGTATGCAAAAGGAAAAAATGTTTGCGTGCTGATTGAAACCAACGGGCCTTTGGCTGAGAGCCGTGTGTTAAAGGAGTTTATGCAGGGAGTAGATGAAACCAGCGGCGGCGTTTTGTGGGATTTGCATCATCCTTACCGTTATTTCCAGGAATCTCCGGAAACTACTTACGCAAACCTGAGCCCTTGGATAAAGTATCTTCATGTGAAAGACAGTGTCATGGAAAATGGAAAAGTCTCTTATCGTATGATGGGGTACGGCGACGTCCCGATTTTTGATACTATCCGTATGCTCTCCCAGCATGGTTATGAGGGATATATCACTTTGGAATGGGTAAAACGGTGGTGTCCGGACCTGCAGGAACCGGGAATTGTATTCGCTCATTTCGCCAATTATATGACATTTCTGCTAAATCAGTTAAAATAATCTTATCGTCAATCAAATTAGCGGCGAAGCTGTCTGAATGAGAGAAGGGCCTGTAGGTACTTTTGCCATAGGGCCAAAGATTGTGAATATTCGTGTCAATTTAATGTTGCAAAATAATAAACCGCCCGGTGTCGAAAGCACCGGGCGGTTTTATTTACTTTTGGTAGCGCTTTAACATCCGAATATCCCGACCATAGAATTTCAGCGGCCGGTAAGCGCACAACAAACGCGAAAGGATGCGGTCTCCATATCTTTCCTTCATTACCGAAGTATCCAGATTGGTATTGATAATCGTAGGCTTTTTTTCAATGATACGGGTATTGATAATATTATATAGAGCGGCTACGGTAAAAGAAGTAGAAAATTCCGCGCCTAAGTCGTCGATAATTAAAAGATCGCATTCTAAGGCCAGCGATTGATAATCGGTAGTTTCCCCTCTGGAAAACTGCTGAGCTTGAAGCTGATCCATTAACTTTTGGGAGGTAGTATATACCACACCATATTCTTTCTGGGTGATCTCATAGGCCATCGCCAGGGAAAGATGAGTTTTGCCAAGTCCGGTACCGCCGCATAAAAGCAAGCTTTCACTGTTTTGGGAGAAGGTATCCGCGTAGACGGCGCAGTAATGCACCACATCCCGCATAGCGTTTCTGGGAACAATCTGATACTCGCCTACAGGTTCCATGGGGTAATAGTTCAGGCTGAAGTTCTCAAACCGGCATTGATCCACATCGGAGATGGAACACATTTTTTCATAAGCCACCTGCCGCAGAAGTTTTTGCAGGCAGCTGCAGACCCTTTGTCCAATATATCCAGTATCCTGGCAATGGGGGCAGATATATTTCAAATCCAGATAATCTATGGGCAGACCCAAGGAAGCTAAAATATGATATCGATGCTGCTGCAGCTGCTGGTTTGCCTGTTTAAGCAGCTGAATTTGCTTCAGGGCGTCGTCACCGCCGCCTACGGCAGCTGCCGCCGCCGCCGCACCCGTTGCCGCTAAGGACTGTTCCAGCTCCAGCAGCTGAGGAACTTTGCTGTAGAGCTCCTGTTTATGCTGCTGCTGAATACGCTGTGCTTTTGCCCGACGGGAATCTAATATTTCATACGCTTGCTGATAAACATCTTTGGAGTATCCCATGATTTACCACCTTAATTGTAATTATTCCTGAGAGAGCTGATGGAGCAGCTTGTCCAGTTCATCCGCGTCCAGGGAGGAATATTTTCCTGTTTGGGCGGATTTATTAAGTCCTGCATTATTTTTTTTCCCAGGGGCGCTGTTTAACTCTTCTATTGCCTGGGCGGGAGTTTTAATTCCTTTTTCACTCCAGGAAGTAAGAATTTTATCCGCATATGCAAAAGAAATTTTACCAGTATTTTCCATACTTCTTTGACAGGCAAGGGTAATAAGGGATTCGCTAAGCCCCAGATGATCAAACCATTTGTTTACCAGTTCTTTTTCCTTTGGAGTCATTGACCGGTTATAAAGGCCAAATGCTTCGATGACTATCTTCTCCTGTTGGTTATTGCGGGTAAGACGGGTAATCTCCAACTCTGCCAGCTCATGGGTGTTAATTCCCTTTTCCAGCCAGCTGGCGGCGGCCTTTTCTACATAGTTCATACTTGCCTTGCCGATGGAAACACAATATTGAAGAAGCATCAATAGTACGTCGATCTCCATACCATAATAGCTGACAATAGCGACTAATATCTCGCTTTCTATCGGGGTAAGAGGCGAACCGATAACCGATTGAGCCTCAATCAGCAGCTGGGAAATCGCCGGATTATCCTGCGACATCTGGGCAATATCCGACCGGGTAATTTTTGGCCGTGCGGAAACGGTAACAATTTTTTGACCGGAAGCGGAAAGGGTTTCCTGGGTAACGGGAGCCGCTGAGGGAGTTTTTTCAAAAGCGGCGGAACTTTCTTCCCGGGCCGGCGCACAATGAATTGCCGGACGGTCGGTGTCAAAAATAATCCCGGCGTTTATCCAATAATGCAAAGCGTCCGAGATATCCGCCGGATCCTTGCTAAGATGCTGAGCAAGCCAGGCTTCGTCCACCGGCTGACCGGGATACCGAAGCATCAGAAGAAGCACTTGTAAGCAAAGGCGGGAACATATTTTTATATGTTGATCCACTATTGCGCTGGGAACAGCAAAAACAGAGGACCAAATACCGTTATCAACTATGTAAGCCATAATACACATCCAATTTCAAAAATAATTAACATCCGGCTTTGCCGGTGCGCAGCATAAAACAAAGCGGTGTCCTTCACCGCGCGGTACGATATGTTAGTTATTATATCATAAAAATATTTCCTTTACAAAATATAAGTTGCACGCATAGCGCAAATCGTTGTATAATAGATTGTAATATGGATGACGGATAGGGGTGGGAAAAGGATGATAGGAGATTTACATTGTCATACAAGATTTTCTGACGGCTCTTTAAGTGTAGACGACCTGGTATTTTATGCAAAACGGGCCGGACTGGACTTTGTAGCGGTAACAGACCATGATACGATGTCCGGTATCAGCCGCGCGGAACTGCTGGGAAAAAGATATGGAATCGGTGTGATCGGCGGGGTGGAAGTTTCCGCCTGGGATTATAAGCGTCAGCGTCGGGTGCATCTGTTGTGCTATCTTCCGGCCAATCCCGACCGTTTGGAAGGGATGTTGAAACACACCATCGAGGACCGGGATAAATGTATCCGGGAAAGTTTAAAAAAAGTAATGCAGCTTTTCCCTGTGACAGAAGAACATGTCAGCCGGTTTATGAAAGGCGCCCCTGCCTTATATAACGTACATATTATGCTGGCGCTGATGGATTTGGGATATACCGACTGCATTTATGGAGATCTGTTTCAGGAGCTATTGAGCCCTAAGGGAGGAAGCTGTTTTGTTCCCAGGACATATATAGACGTGCTTGAAGCGGCGCAGATCATTAAAAGCGCTGGGGGCATATGTGTTCTGGCACACCCTTCCGTATATGATTCTATCGAGATTATGAGGGAACTGGCGCAGGCCCAGGCGATTGATGGGATTGAACAGTTCCATCCCAGAAATAAGGACGAGGACGCGCAGGCAATTGCCGATATAATACGGGAATATGATCTTATTCCTACTGGCGGCACTGATTTTCATGGAGCGCATACCAAAATTCCCCATCCTATTGGAACCTGTGTCACACAGAAAGCTTCGTTGGAACGGCTGTTTAAACTCTCAAAAGCCAGGCAATAAAGGAAATTAAAAAAACGACGCAAAAAACGTAGGAGGCAGCATGGATATTAAAGAGCTAGCGCTGAAAAAGCATTACCAATGGCAGGGGAAAATAGAAGTAATTTCTCGGGCCCCGATTAATTCGCGGGAGGATCTTTCCACTGCGTATACCCCGGGAGTCGCCCAGCCTTGCCTTGAAATAGAAAAGGATGAAAGTCTGTCTTATGAACTTACCCGCCGGGGGAATATGGTGGCGGTGATTACCGACGGCACCGCGGTATTGGGGCTTGGAGATATTGGTCCGGCGGCGGCGATGCCGGTGATGGAAGGGAAGTGCGCTTTATTTAAAGCGTTTGCGGATGTGGACGCATTCCCTTTGTGCATCGACAGCAAAGATGTGGATACCATCGTAAATACAATCCTTCTTATCTCCAAAAGTTTTGGCGGGATTAATCTGGAAGATATTTCTGCTCCCCGGTGTTTTGAGATTGAGCGGCGGCTCAAGGAAAAGTGTGAAGTGCCAGTGTTTCACGACGACCAGCATGGCACAGCTATTGTGGCTTCGGCGGCCCTGCTCAATGCTCTGAAGGTGACCGGGCGAAAGATGGGCGAGTGCAAAATCGTTATCAACGGGGCCGGCGCCGCTGGTATTTCCGTGGCGAAGCTATTGCTTTCCATGAATTTTGGAGAGATTGTCATGTGCGACATAAAAGGGATTATTTATGAAGGCGCCGATTGGCTGACCGAACCGCAGATGCAGATGGCGAAAGTGACCAATCCCGGCAAGAAAAAGGGTACCCTGGCAGACGCGCTGGTAGGTGCGGATGTGTTTATCGGGGTTTCCAAGCCTAACCTGGTAAGCCAGGAAATGGTCGCGACTATGGAAAAGGACCCAATTATTTTCGCTATGGCAAACCCTATGCCGGAGATTATGCCGGAGCAAGCGAAGGCCGGCGGAGCGGCGGTAGTAGGAACCGGACGCTCCGACTTCCCAAACCAGATCAATAATGTCCTGGCGTTTCCTGGTATTTTTAAGGGGGCTTTAAAAGTGCGGGCTTCCAATATTACCGAGGAAATGAAGGTAGCGGCGGCGTACGCTATCGCGTCCATGGTAAAACAGGAAGAACTGACGCCGGAATATATTTTGCCGGACGCTTTGAATAAAGAAGTAGCGGATTGCGTCGCGAATGCTGTTGCGGCGGAAGCGGTAAAATTGGGAATTGCTAGAATTTATAAAGAAAAATAAGGATTGATAAAACAGATGATCTATACCTATAAAACACACGGAGTCTGTTCCAGAGAAATGCGTATCGAATTGGAAGACGGCGTAATTAAAGATATTGAGATTATTGGGGGATGCAATGGGAACCTGAAAGGGATTTGCGCCCTGGTAAAAGGTTGTAAAGCCGAAGAGGTAATTCTAAAATTAAAGGGGCTTACCTGCGGATACAAAAATACTTCTTGTCCTGACCAACTGGCAATTGCTTTAGGTCAGGCGCTGGGAAAATGAGAAATCCCAAGAGGAAGAGCGGAGGTGACAAAATGACGTTTGATGACAGCGATATTAAAATTATGCCCGACGACCCGTCGGAAGTATTTGACATGTCCGAAGGCGCGGCAAACGCTTTTGTCAGAGAAACGAATAACGGAAATATGGAAAAGGCAAAAAAGCTGGGGGCGCAGTTCGCCGCGGGACTGATCGATCCCAACTGCGTTTGTGTATTTGGCGTAGGGGAGCTGGATACGGTCAATACCATCTCCCAAAGAAAAGTACTGTTTGCCTATGTGGTGAATCAGGTGATTGAAGAGATGGCGCCCAACTCTATTGTGGCACAATCGGCACTGTCCAGTTTTTATGATGCGGTTCAGCAGCAGGATGCCAAGACCTATGAGCTGATTAATGATTCTGCCGCTTTTACGATGTATATCCTTCAGGCCCGTCTCGTTCCCAACGACGGACAGGGGATGGGAGAAGTATTTGCCAAACTTTGCGGACAGGAAGGGCAGCGGTTGTATATCAATTATGGAAAGGAATTATACAACTATTTTACTATTACCTGTACAGAGCAGGTTCTGGCCGCGGATATGATACGATAGTTTTATGTAAGAATAATCCTCCTGTTTTCAGGGGGATTATTTTATTGTAAATTGATAGCGGTTAGGGTAAAATAAAAAAAGGAGATTATTTTGATGATTCATAGGAGGAGCTATGCGGATTCTACATACCTCTGACTGGCATTTAGGTCTTAACTTATATAGTACCTCTTTGCAGGAAGATCAAAACGCTTTTGTAGATGAGATTTTAAAGATCATCAAGGACAAGCGTGTGGGAGCGGTAATTATTGCCGGGGATATTTTTGATCGGGCGGTAGTAAGTTCCGGGGCGATCGATATTTATAATCGGGCAATGACGCAAATTTGCATCGGCCTTCAAACGCCGGTAATTATGATAGCGGGCAATCACGACGGGGCCGCCCGCCTTGCTTCCTGTACCCAGCTTCTGGAGAAAGCAGGGCTATATGTGACAGGAAAACTGCGCCGGGAAGGGATTCCGGTGATTATTGGGGATACAGCGTTTTACTGTATTCCCTATTTCAGCATTGACGAGGTGCGTTATCTTTTCCCGGAGGAAGAGATAACTTCTTACTCCCAGGCGATGGAAAAGCTGACGCAGACGATCCGAAAAAATTTTCTCCCAGGGAAAAAACATGTTTTAATTGCCCATTGTTTTTCTATGGGCGGGCAGCTCAGTGACAGCGATCGCAGCGCTGCGGTAGGAGGAGCGCTGGCAGTGGATACGGATGCTTTCCGCGGGTTTGATTATGTGGCTTTGGGCCACCTGCATCGGGCGCAGAATCTTGGGCCCCAGATCAGATACAGCGGCGCTCCGCTCAAATATTCTTTTGAAGAGGCAAAACAAAAAAAATCTGTAACTATTTGGGACAGTGAAACTATGAAAATAGAAGAAGTACCCATCCGCCCTCTGCATGATTTAAAAGTGGTGCGGGGAGAATATGAAAGTCTTTTGATAGAGGCGCAGACGCATCCCGGTGCAGAAGAATATATAAAAGTAGAACTAACCGATAGCTATGCGGGCTTGGAAAAGCTAGACGCTTTTCGCGCTTGCTATCCCAATCTGCTTGCCCTGACAGGAAAGTCTTATGAGGCGGAGGAAAAAATGTTCACCCTTACTGCAAAGGAAGCGGCAACTTTTTCAGAAGAGGAAATATTGCTGCGCTTTTATGAAGAGATCGCAGGCGGCCGGCCGGAAAAAGAAATGTTAGACTGGTTTCACAAAGCCCAGGCTGCGATAGAAAAGGGGGAATTGCAGTGACGCCGGTTACCCTTATTTTTTCTGCTTTTGGCCCTTATGTAGAAGAACAGAGAATTGATTTTTCTAATTTCCAAAAGGAAGGTTTATTTTTAATTCGCGGGGAAACCGGTGCGGGAAAAACGACTATCTTGGATGGGATTACCTACGCCCTATATGGAAAAAGCAGCGGGGGAATGCGGGGGGAGATGTCCTCCATGCGCTGCCAATTCGCTCAATTGCAACAGGAAACCAAGATAGAATTTATCTTCTCTGTAGGCGGAAAAACTTATAAATTTTTCCGGTCGCTTCGTATCCGTAAAAAACGCGGTACAGGAGAAATTGAATATATTCCTCAACAAAATGCCTTTTTTCTGGACGAGCAGGGACAGTGGGCGCCATTTTTTGAGAACCCTGGGATTAAAAACATGGAGGCCAAGGCGCAGGAATTGTTAGGGCTCAGCTATGAACAGTTTTGCCGGGTGGTTATTCTCCCTCAGGGGCAGTTTGAAAATTTTTTGATAGCGAAAAGCGATGAGAAGGAAAAAATCCTCGTAACCCTTTTTAACGCGGAAAAATGGCACAAAATCGCCGATTGGCTGTGTTCTCAAGCCAACGACCAGCTCTCAAAGATTACCGCTCGGCAGACGGCAATGTTAGAATCCCTTCGTCAATGGGATTGCGACACCTTCACACAAGCGCAGGAAAAGCAAGCAGCGCTGCTAAAAGAAGTGCAGCAGCTAACGGAAAAATCTCTGGTGGCGCATAAAAATTTGGAGGAGCAAAAACAAAGATTTGATGAGGATAACCGGTTATTTGAACTGTTCTGCCAAAAGGAGAAGGCTCAAATACAGTATGAAGTACTGACGCAGCGGCAGGAGGAAATCCAGCATCAGACGGATAAGCTGGAGGCCGCTCGGAAGGCGTCGGCGCTTAACGGAATGTGGGAGGAGCTTAGCCGGGCAAAACAAGAGCACGAAAACCGTATTCATCAGGAAAGGCAGGCGCAGGAAGCGTTTGTAAAGGCGCGGGAACTATTGAAGCTGGCGGAGGCTGGAATGAAGGAGATACAGGAGCAAAAACAGTCATGTACAGAGATAAACCAGCGATTATTAAAGCTCAAAAGCCTGCGGGAAATATATAAGACATTAGAAGAGACAAAACTTCAATTACAATTGATCGTTCGCACCGTGGAAAACGCTAAAAAGCAATGGGAAGAAGCGCAAGCGAACATGGAGAAGTTAGCCGCAGAAAAAGAGGCGGTTCTGGTAAAAAAAGAAAAGATTTCTAAAGAGCATATCAGGCTTTTATTTGAGAATGCGGCTGAGGCTCTTGCCCGGGAGCTCAAGGAAGGTATGCCTTGTCCGGTATGCGGAAGTATTCACCACTCGTCCGCTGTGAAAAGACAGGAGAGGCAAACGGAAAATTTTGCCTTGTCACAGATAAGTGAGCGGCTGGAGCATCTTAGCTCGCGCTTGCAATCCCTTGAAACGGAGTTGCAGCGTCAGCAGGAGCAGGAGCGCGTCCGGCGCGGCGAGTGCGAAAGGGCGCTGAGCGCTCAAGCGGCGATCGCCGCGCAGCTGAACGCTTTAAGCGTTCAGCTGGATGGAGACATCCCGGACGCGCCCGCCTTAGAAAAGACCATTTCTTTGCTGGAGGAGAAAACCGTCGGGACCGAAGAGCGGTATACTGCCGCCCAAGAGGAGCTTCTCCAGGCACAGCTTGCCTTTGAACGCAGAAAAACCATTGCCCTTCATGAAGCACAGGAATTGGAAAAAGAGAAAGAGACATTTCTCAGACGGGAAAAACTGTTTTATCAGTCCCTAAGCTTCAACGGCTTTTTGGGAAAAGAGCAGTTTATACAGGCGCGCCTGTCAATGGAAGAGATTGCCGATTTGGAAAAACAACTTAAAGAATACGAGGTTTTAAAAAATACCATAAAGGTAACTTTGAGTGGTTTGGAAGAGCAGCTTGCGGGAAAGAAAAAGCCGGAAATAGAAGCGGCAAAAGAAACTCTTGCAGCTTTAGAAAAAGACTGTAAAGAATGTGATACTTCCCTGATTTTATGCCAGGAGACCAGCAAACGGATGCAAAATTTCTGCCAGGAGTATAAAAAGCGGCAGACGGAGCTTTCCAAAGAGAGAGAAAGCCAGGAGAGGCTTCGTATATTCGGTGTGATTTTACGGGGAGATAAAGGGATCAGTTTGCGCAGATACGTGCTGGGAGTAATGCTCACCTCTATTGTTAATGAAGCCAACCGGCTGCTGAAAAAGGTACACGGCGGACGCTATCAGTTGGTACGCACCTTGGAGGGAGTGGGACGAAGCCGCCATGTGGGACTGGATTTGGAAGTGTTTGATGCTAATTCCGGGGAAAAACGGCCGGTAACCGGACTTTCCGGAGGAGAAAAGTTTCTAGCGGCTCTGTCGCTGTCCCTGGGGCTTTCTTCTGTAGTTCAGTCCCGGTCGGGGGGGATACAGATCAATTGTATGTTTATTGACGAGGGATTTGGCTCCTTGGATGAAAACTCCATCTATGATGCATTAGAGGTGCTTTCTACTGTCCGAGGAAGCCACCGTCTGGTTGGAATTATCTCCCATGTGGCAATGCTCAAGGAAAATGTCCCCTGTGCCATCGAAGTGAAAAAATCCCGTCGAGGAAGCAGTTTAGCTATACATGGATAAAGTATTTGGTAAGATGCACAAAATGACTGACGATCAACAGGGATGTTTAGAAGATTTACCAATTGTCAAAACTTTAACAATATGATATTATATTGACAAAGAATTAACAAACAAAATAAAATAAGATCAATTCAGACAATAGGAGGTTATGTAAAAATGGAAAAAACGAAAACCCCCGCAAAGACAAAAGAGCAGACGGTGGACATTAATGCGATGATCAACGAATTGGTTGAAAAAGCGGACAAAGCTCTTCGCGAGTATATGAAGCTGGATCAGGAGCAGGTGGACAAAATTGTGCATGCAATGGCGCTGGCGGGCTTGGACAAACACATGTATCTTGCCAAGATGGCGATAGAAGAAACCGGCCGAGGCGTATATGAAGATAAGATCACCAAAAATATTTTTGCTACCGAATATATTTATCACTCCATCAAGTATGAAAAGACAGTAGGAATCATCGATGAGAATGATTTGGAAGGCTATGTGGAAGTTGCAGAGCCAGTGGGAATTGTGGCGGGAGTCACTCCGGTAACGAACCCCACTTCTACCACGATGTTTAAGGCTTTGATCACCCAGAAAACCAGAAATCCCATTATTTTTGGTTTCCATCCTTCCGCTCAGAAGTGTTCTGTGGAAGCGGCGAAAGTTGTCCGCGATGCGGCGATTAAAGCGGGAGCGCCGGAAAACTGTATCCAGTGGATTGAGTTTCCTTCCATCGAAGCTACCTCCGCATTGATGAACCATCCAAAAGTAGCGCTGATTCTGGCCACCGGCGGTGCCGGTATGGTAAAATCGGCTTACAGTGCGGGAAAACCCGCTTTAGGCGTCGGCCCTGGAAATGTACCCTGCTACATTGAAAAATCTGCCAATCTGGAGCGGGCCTGTACCGACCTGATGCTTTCCAAAACCTTTGACAATGGTATGATCTGTGCTTCTGAGCAGGCGGTTATCGTAGATCAGGAAATTTCCAAAGATTTTGAAGCCTTTATGAAAAAATACTCCTGCTATTTCTTAAATAAAGAAGAAATTGAAAAGGTTACCAATTATGTTATGCCGGCGGAGAGGGGAGCGGTCAATCCGGTTGTCGTAGGGAAATCCGCGTATTGGATCGCCAAAGAAGCCGGTGTAAAGGTTCCGGAAAATACAAAAATTCTGATTGCCAAACTGCCCGAACCCTCTAGAGAATATCCTCTTTCCTTGGAAAAACTTTCTCCGGTGCTGGCATACTTTACTGTAAAAGATTCCAAGCAGGGATTTGAATATGCTCAGCATATGCTGGACTTAGGCGGCCTTGGACATTCCGCAGTTATTCATTCCGCCAATAACGAACTGTGCAACGCTTACGGCGAGGCTATGAAGGTAGGGCGGGTTATTGTAAACTCTCCTTCCTCTCAGGGTGCGATCGGTGATATTTATAACACCAATATGCCCTCTTTGACTCTGGGCTGCGGATCTTTTGGACGCAACTCAACCACTTCCAATGTATCCTCGGTCAACCTGATCAACAAAAAGAGAATCGCCAAGAGGAGGGTCAACATGCAGTGGTTTAAAGTTCCGCCGAAGATTTACTTTGAAAACGATTCTATCCAGTACCTGGAAAAAATGCCGGATATCAAACGTGCTTTTATTGTTACCGACCCGATCATGGTGCAAATGGGATATGTGAATAAAATTCTTTATTATCTGAGAAAACGTCAGGAATACTGCCACAGTGAAATTTATTCTGAGGTAGAGCCGGATCCTTCTGTAGAAACTATTATGAAGGGCGTAAAGGCTATGAACCAGTTCCAGCCGGACGTGATTATTGCTTTAGGTGGGGGTTCTGCTATTGATGCCGCCAAGGGAATGTGGCTGTTCTATGAACATCCAGATACTTCTTTTGACGGTTTGCGCCTAAAGTTTATGGATATCCGCAAACGTGCTTTCGCTTTCCCGAAACTGGGAGAAAAGACACAGTTTGTAGCGATCCCGACCACTTCTGGTACGGGTTCTGAGGTTACTGGCTTCTCGGTAATTACCGACAAAGAGAATGGGAACATCAAATATCCTTTGGCGGATTATGAGTTGACCCCGGATGTTGCGATTATCGATCCGCAGTTTGCTGCTACTATGCCGAAATCTATCACGGCGGATACCGGTTTAGACGTTTTGACCCATGCCATTGAAGCGTATGTGTCCGTATTGGCTTCCGATTATACCGATGGTCTCGCCATGAAAGCTATCGAATTAGTATTTGAATACCTGCCAAGAGCATATAAAGATGGAAATGACATGGTCGCCAGAGAGAAGATGCACAACGCATCCGCTATTGCGGGTATGGCTTTCACCAACGCATTCCTGGGGCTGAACCACTCTATGGCCCATAAATTAGGGGGAGAATACCATATTCCTCATGGGCGGGCCAACGCTATCCTGCTTCCCTATGTGATCGCTTATAATGCGTCTGAGCCCACAAAGTTCACCATCTGGCCGAAATACGAAAAATTCGTAGCGGATGAAAAATATGCGAAAATCGCCCGCTATCTGGGACTGCCGGGCAGCAATACCCAAGAATGGGTACAGAGCCTGATCAAAGCGATCCGCAAACTGATGAAAGAGGTCAATATGGTGTGTTCTGTCAAAGACTGCGGGATTGACGAGAAGGTATTTATGGCTGGCCTGCCTGGCTTGGCAGACAGAGCGTTTGAGGATCAGTGTACCACTGCAAACCCAAGACAGCCGCTGGTATCGGAGATCGAAGAGATTTATAAAAAAGCATATTACGGCAAGGAATAATTCCCTTAGTTTTCTAAGGCATTCACCTTGAAAAAATTCGCAAAATGTAGTATGCTCATATCGTACTAAGTAACATTGAGAGCCGCATTATATTTATATAATTATGATGCGGCTCTTTTGTATGATGATGGAGGAAATGGTCTATGGAGATTTATGTGTGTATTGGAAGTTCCTGTCACCTGAAAGGTTCTTATGCGATTATCAATGGGTTCAAGGACCTGATCGCCCAAAATCAACTGGAGGACAAAGTAAATTTAAACGCTTCCTTCTGCCTGGGCAGATGCCAGGACGGAGTTACAATCAAAATCGACGATCAGATTGTAACCGGACTTAACCCGGATAATGTAAAAGAGGTATTTGAAGAAAGGGTACTTAAGGAGATAAAATAATGGACGTTTTGAGCTTAAAAAAAGCGAACTGTAAAAACTGCCATAAATGTATCCGTGCGTGTCCGGTAAAATCCATTCGTTTTGTGGATAATCAGGCAAAGATTATTACGCAGGAATGTATTTTATGCGGCCGATGCGTAGTTACCTGCCCACAGAATGCAAAACGGGTCCGCAACGACCTGACAGAGGTGATGGGGGCGATTGGTAGCGGAAAACGGGTCATCGCAAGCGTCGCGCCATCGTTTATTGCCCATTTTCCGGTAGCGGGGATAGAAGAATTTGAGACATATTTGAAACAACTTGGTTTCTTTGCGGCCAGGGAAACTGCCCAGGGAGCGTACATTGTAAAATCGGAATATGAGAAAATGATCAAAGAGAAAAAACAGGATGTGATTATTTCATCCTGCTGCCATACGGTGGTGACGCTGATTCAAAAGTATCATCCCATGGCAATATCGGCAATCGCGCCGGTACTTTCTCCTATGATGACACATGCCAAAATGATTAAAGAAGAATATCCTGACGCCTATGTAGTGTTTATCAGTCCTTGTATTTCTAAAAAGGACGAAATGTGCAAGGTGCCGGGGGTTGTGGACTGTGTACTGACATTTGATGAAATGGAGCAGTGGCTGCAGAAAAAAGAGATCGTTCTTGAAAAACACAGTGTCCAGGAAGAAGAAGGGAGAGTTTCCCGTTTCTTTCCACGCACCGGCGGAATCATCGACTGTATGTACACTCAGGGTACCAATTATAAATATCTTACAGTAGATGGTATCGAAAATTGCATGGAAGCGATCAAAGAGATTGAAAACGGAGGGCTCAAGGGTTACTTTATTGAGATGAGCGCCTGCGAGGGAAGCTGTATCAACGGTCCGTCCACCAAGGCTTATAGAGAAAATATTTTGGGAAGCAGAGTAAGGGTAAACGACTATGCCAAGCCGAAAGAAAATATCCGGGCGGACTTTGATCTGCCGTCGGTGAAGTTTAATCTTTCCCGTCAGATCCCAAGCGAATTTGTAGTGGAGCAGGAACCGCCCCAGAGCGCGATTATAGAAATCCTCGCTAAAATGGGGAAAACCAAGCCGGAGGACGAGCTTAACTGCGGGACCTGCGGTTATCCCACCTGCCGGGAAAAGGCGAAAGCGGTATATAAGGGAAAAGCGGATATTACCATGTGTCTGCCGTATATGAAGGAACGGGCGGAGAGCTTTTCGGATAATGTATTTAACGTCAGCCCAAATGCAATTTTCGTATTGGATGACAAGCTGTGTATTCTGCAGATGAACAATGCCGCTTGCCACCTGTTTAATATCGGCAATGAAAAGGCTGTCAAAGGTTCTATGATCGTGGAGCTGCTGGATCCTACTGATTTTGAGCAGGTATTGGAAAGCGGAAATGATATTATCGATAAAAAGATGTATCTGGCGGAATACGACAAATATGTGGAACTTTCTGTGGTTTTGGACAGCGAGCATCACTCTTTGTTTGGGATAATGAAAGATATTACCCAGGAGCATCGGCGCAATGAGAAATACAAGGAACGCCGGGCAAAGACGATCGATATTACCGATAAGGTAGTAGAAAAACAGATGCGTATCGTCCAGGAGATCGCATCCTTGCTGGGAGAAACTACGGCGGAGACCAAAATTGCCCTGACATCCATAAAAAGTACGGTTCTCTCGGAGGATGAATGATGGATAGATTATTCATGGAAAACAGCTACATCTCCTTAAATAAGGTAGGGGAAGAGCTGTGCGGAGACCGGGTAGAAACTATGACCAGTCCCAATGGGGATTTTACTATGGTGCTGGCAGACGGTCTGGGAAGCGGAGTGAAGGCCAATATCCTTTCCACCCTGACTTCAAAGATTATTGCCACCATGATGGAAAGCGATATGCCAATTGAGGAATGTGTGACCACCATCGCTCAAACCCTGCCGGTATGCTCGGTGCGCGGGGTTGCCTATGCGACCTTTACGATTGTAAAGGTATATCGGAATAAAGATGTATACCTGATTCAGTATGACAATCCGGATGTGATTATGATCCGGGACGGAAAAAGCTATGATTATCCCAAGGAAGAAAAATTGATAGCGGGAAAGAAAATTTTCGAATCCCGTTTTAAGCTTCAGTTGGGAGACATGTTTATTCTGATGAGCGATGGAGTTATCAACGCCGGGGTCGGCCAGGTGCTCAACTTTGGCTGGCAGCGGGAAAATGTACTTAATTACGCCGTGGAGCGGTATCATCCGGAGATTACTGCCAAAGCCATGGCGGGTGTGGTTTCTGACGCCTGCAAAGATTTGTATATGGGAAAACCGGGGGACGACACCACTGTGGCGGTGCTGCGTATCCGGGAACGGGAGCTGGTGAACTTGATGATCGGTCCGCCGGTCAACAAGGGCGACGATGAAAAGGTCATGGAGCTTTTCTTTTCCAAAGAGGGCAAGAAGATTGTATGCGGGGGAACCACTTCCACCATCGTAAGCAAATATCTGGGCAAAGAGATTAAAACCAAGATTGATTACTTCGATCCGGATATTCCCCCTATCGGCTATATCGAAGGAGTGGATCTGGTCACCGAAGGGGTGCTTACCATGGGCAGGGTAGTGGAAATTGCCCGGCAGTACGCATCCAATTCTGATTCCAGCTGTGAATGGATTGGAAAGAAGGATGGAGCGTCGCTGATCGCTCAGCTTCTGTTTGAGGAGGCCACCGACGTAAACCTATTTGTAGGCAGGGCAATGAATCCGGCCCATCAAAATCCAAACATGCCCATTGATTTAAGCATTAAGCTGCGGCTGATTGACGATCTGGCGGAGTATCTTGAAAAGATGGGAAAACATGTGAAAGTAAGTTATTTTTAATTTTGATAGCGGCGGGGTCGCCCTTAGATACGGGAGGAACTATGAGAAATTTTGATACTAACGTACAGCTTTTAAAATATAATGTTTTGAAAGGCGTGGCCAAACACGCCTATGAAGGGACCTTGAGAGAGTGTTACCACGACATTCCCATAGAGATTATCCCAGGACCGGAACCGACCATGCGCTGTTGTATTTACAAAGAACGGGCGATTGTAAGCGAACGGATAAAATTGGCTATGGGAGGGGATAAAAACAATCCCAATGTCATTGAAGTGCTGAATATCGCTTGTGATGAATGTCCAGTCAACCGTTATACGGTAGGGGAGGCTTGCCGCGGGTGTATCGCCCATCGCTGCCAGCATGTATGCCCGGTGGGAGCCATTGAAGTTCACGGCACAAAAGCGCATATCAATCCAGATAAATGTATTGAGTGCGGCAGATGCGCCAGCGTATGCCCTTACAGCGCGATTATAAAGTCGGTTCGTCCCTGTGAGAATGCATGTAAAATTAACGCTATTAAAATGAACGATGAGAAAAAAGCTCAGATTGACAATGAAAAATGTATCTCGTGCGGCGCCTGTGTCTACCAGTGCCCGTTCGGCGCCATTGTGGATAAGTCCTTTATTTTGGATGCGATCAATATTTTAAAAGAGTCTCAGGATAATAAAAAATATCGGGTCTATGCGGTCATTGCCCCATCGATTTCCAGCCAGTTTGCATACGCTAAAATTGGGCAGGTAGTAACCGGATTGAAGCATCTGGGCTTTCACAGTGTGGTAGAAGCGGCGTTAGGCGCGGATATGGTGGCGTATCAGGAAGCTTTGGAGCTGAAAGAAAAAGGATTTTTGACCTCCTCCTGCTGTCCGGCGTTTGTACAGTACATTAAGACTGCGTTTCCAAAAATGGTAGAGCATATTTCTCATAATCCATCCCCCATGGTAGCGATCGCACAGTTTATTAAAAAATTGGATCCGGGAGCGAAAACCATCTTTATCGGGCCGTGTACCGCCAAAAAGATGGAATTTCAGCAGGAACCTACCCACGCTATCGATTGTGTTATTACCTTTGAAGAACTGCAGGCGTTGCTGGACTGTCGTGATATCACCATTGAAAATTTAGAAGAGGGCGTATTGGATAACGCTTCCTATTATGGAAGAATTTTTGCCCGCAGCGGCGGCCTTTCGGACGCGGTGGCACAGGCGTTGAAAGAACATGGGATTACACCCCAGGAGTTTGAGGCGAAGCCGGTGGCCTGCGACGGAATAGAGCAGTGTAAAATCGCCTTGCTCAAAGCGGGGAAAAATATGCTGGACGCAAACTTTATTGAGGGTATGGCTTGTGTTGGCGGCTGTATTGGCGGCGCGGCATGTATTACCCATGGACCCAAGGATAAAAATGAAGTGAATAAGTATGGCGAGCTGGCAAAAGAAAAGACCATTTCCGACGCCGTGGCCATTACCAGAATGTAGGGAGCTGTTTGTTATGGCATGCGAACATGTAAAGGTATGTCCCTGTACAAATAGAGACTGCGAATATAACCGGCATTGCTGCAAGTGTGTGGCTTATCATCGGGACAGGGGAGATCTTCCCATCTGTCTGAGAAACCTTAAGAAAAAAGAAAAGGAATAAGATCCGTGTCTCCCAAAAGGCCGTTCCTTTTGGGAGACTGCCTTTACGGGAAGGAAGAGGACAATGAAAAAGGCAAAACTTTTAAACAGCGAGATCAGTTATGAAATTGCAAAGCTGGGCCACACCCAGACACTGACTATTGGAGACGCAGGCTTGCCGGCGCCTGCTGGAGTGAAGAAGATTGATCTAGCGGTGAGCGGAGGGGTACCGGGACTGCTGCAAGTACTGGATGCGGTGATCAGCGAAATGTGTGTAGAGCAGATTTACTTGGCGGAGGAAACCCAGGAACAAAGCCCGCAGATGCATGAGGAGATTGTAAAACGGTTTCCTGGGATAAGGGTGGATTATATACGCCATGAGCAGTTCAAAGTGATGACCAGGGATACAAGAGCGCTAATCCGCACTGGAGAAACGACGCCTTACTCCAATGTTATCTTGGTTTCAGGCGTGACATTTTAATATAATATTCCATATAAATGCAGGATTTTTTTCAAAATCCTGCATTTGTTGTTGAAAAGTCCGGAAATTTTCTTGATTTTTGCAGGAGATTACGCTATCATTAATGATGTATCATTAGCATTTGTTAAATAATAAATGAAAATAGAAGAGGGAATGAATATGGAAAAGGATCTGTTGTCAGTCATTGAACAAATGACTCCGCAATTTTCCAAAGGCCAACGTTTGATTGCCGGATATATCATCCATCATTTTGATAAGGCGGCGTTTATGACCGCTTCCAAACTGGGCAGTACTGTGGGGGTAAGCGAATCCACGGTAGTGAGGTTTGCTTCGGAGATTGGGTTTGAGGGCTATCCCCAGCTTCAGAAGGCTCTTCAGGAATTAATACGCAATAAATTGACTACCGTTCAGCGTATGGATGTTACCAACGACCAGATGGGCGATACGAATATTTTGGCGAAGGTGCTTAATAAGGATATTGATAAGATCCGCCACACGCTGGAAGAAACCAGCATGGATGATTTTTCTAAAGCGGCGGATACGATTGTATCCGCCCGGAATATTTATATTATCGGCGTACGCTCTTCTTCAGCGCTGGCGCAGTTTTTAAGCTTTTATTTCAATCATATTTTTCCAAGTGTGCGTCTGATCAATACTACCAGCACCAGTGAAATGTTTGAACAGATTATGCGTATCGGGCCGGAGGATGTGTTTATCGCTATCAGCTTTCCCAGGTATTCCAAGCGCACGGTAATGTCCTGCCGTTACGCCAGAAACAATGGCGCCAAAGTAATCTCTATTACCGATTCCGGGAAGTCGCCTATTGCCCAGTATGCGGATTGTGTCTTGATGGCCCGCAGCGATATGGCTTCTTTTGTGGATTCCCTAGTAGCGCCTTTGAGTTTAATTAATGCATTGATTGTGGCGGTAGGAATGAAAAAGCGGGAGGAAATATCCCAGACTTATGCCCGGCTGGAACAGATTTGGGATGAATATGAAGTATATGAAAAACGCTCAGATGAAAACCGGGCGTTAAAAGAGGAAGAGCAGTGAACAAAAAAGCAGTCATTATCGGCGCTGGGGCCGCTGGACTTCTCTGCGGAGGGTTTGCCGCCCGCCGGGGATTGGAAGTCACAATTGTAGAAAAGAATGCGCGTGCGGCCCGCAAGGTGATGATTACTGGAAAAGGCCGCTGCAATGTTACCAATGATTGTTCCCCGGATGATTTTATTAAAAACGTGCGCACGAACTCCCGTTTTATGTATGGAGCGATCAACAGCTTTCCTTCCAGTGAAGTAATGGCCTTGTTTGAAAGCTTAGGAGTAAAATTAAAAACCGAACGGGGAAACCGGGTGTTTCCAGTTTCGGATAAAGCGGTAGAAATTGTGGACGCATTGGTAAAATTTGCGAAATCCGGCGGGGCAAAGATTGTTCAGGGACAGGCAAAAGAAGTCCTTACACAAGATAGGAAAGTGACGGGCGTTTTGCTGGAAGACGGGCGGGTTTTGCCGGCGCAGGCGGTAATGATCGCTACAGGAGGTCTGAGTTATCCATTAACCGGCTCCACAGGAGATGGTTATCGTATGGCGGAAAAACTGGGGCACAGGGTGGTGCCTGCCCGTCCATCGCTGGTGCCGATTGTAGTAAAAGAACCCTGGTGCGCTCAGCTGATGGGACTTTCATTAAAGAACGTTACCTTGAGCCTGAAAGAACAAGGCAAATCCAAACCCATATTTTCTGAACTGGGAGAGATGCTTTTTACTCATTTTGGCGTATCCGGACCGCTGGTATTAAGCGCGTCTGCCTATATGAATGAGAATCCGGAAAGGTATCGGCTGTTTATTGACCTAAAACCGGGACTGGACGAGGCCCAGCTGGACGCAAGGCTGCTTCGGGATTTTGAAGGGGAGAAAAACAAAGATTTTATCAATTCTTTGTCGATGCTTCTTCCGAAAAAAATGATTCCCGTAGCGGTTCGTTTATCAGGGATCGATCCGCAGACGAAGGTAAACAGCATTACAAAAAAACAGCGCAGGGAATTTGCGGCTTTGCTTAAAGCTCTTCCGCTGACTCCCAAAGGGTTTCGTCCCATGGAAGAAGCGATTATTACTTCCGGCGGGGTGGATGTGGGACAAATCAGCCCAAAAACGATGGAATCCAAACTGGTGGAAGGATTATTTTTTGCCGGGGAAGTGATTGATGTGGATGCCTTTACCGGCGGGTTTAACCTGCAGGTAGCCTTCTCCACAGCCTATCTTGCGGCACAGAACATGTAGCGGACAAGGAGGAATGCAATATGGTATCAATCGCGATCGACGGGCCGGCGGGTGCGGGAAAAAGCACCATTGCCAAACACCTGGCAAAAAAGTTTGGCTATATCTACGTGGATACCGGCGCGTTATACCGTGCCATCGGCTTATATGCTTATGAAAAGGGAAAGAATACCGCCTCCGAGCAAGAGGTTGTTCCTTTGCTGGAGGAAATAGAAGTGAAACTTGCGTTTGTTCAGGGGGAACAGCGGGTTTTCTTAGGGGAGCGGGATGTCTCCCAAGCAATCCGTCAGCCGGAGATTTCCATGGCGGCGTCCAATGTAAGCGCTATCCCAAAGGTGAGGGAATTTTTGTTTGATTTGCAAAGGGATATAGCCAAACAAAACAATGTGGTGATGGACGGCCGGGATATTGGAACCGTAGTGCTTCCGGACGCCCAGGTAAAAATCTTTTTGACGGCGACTCCGCAGGACCGTGCCCGCCGTCGTTATGAAGAACTTATCCAAAAGGGTCATAAAGTGGATTATGATCAGCTGCTGGAAGAAGTGATTCAGCGGGATTACAACGACAGCAACCGGGCGATTGCCCCCCTTCGCCAGGCCAAGGACGCCACGCTTCTTGATACAACTAATTTTACATTGGAGCAGGCGGTGCAGGCTATGACGGAGCTGGTAGAAGGGAAGCTGAAAGATGTTTTATAAGATCATTCGCGGATTGGCGGTTGTGCTGTGGCGGCTGTATTTCAATATAAAATGTGTCGGAGAAGAAAATATTCCTGAAAGCGGAGGATATATTCTGGCGGCAAATCATCAGACCATGAACGATCCTGTATTTGCAGCCGAAAAAGTAAAAAGACAGATGTATTTTATGGCGAAAGCAGAACTGTTTGAGAATGGGTTTCTGCGGTGGTTTTTCAACAAACTGGGGGCTTTTCCTATCCAGCGGGGAAAAGGGGACAGCGGGGCCATCCAGTGGGCGGCCAAGCTGATTGAAGAGGGAAAAATTCTCGCTATGTTCCCAGAAGGAACCCGCTCAAAAGACGGAAAGACTCTGCGGCCCAAATCGGGAGTGGCGGTCATCGCCCATCAGACCAAGGCGAGCGTCCTGCCCTGCGGGATTAAGCTTGTGGGAGGAAAGGCGCATTTTCGCAGCAAGGTAATAGTTTCTTATGGAAAATTGATAACATACGAAGAACTGGGTTTTCACGAAGGGTCCACCCATGAGATTAAAGAAGCAAGCATTAAAATCATGAACAGCATTAACCAGTTATTGGAGGAACAGCCGTGATAACCATAGCGCAAACAGCAGGTTTTTGCTTTGGAGTACAGCGGGCGGTGGACACGGCTTTCGCCCAGGCAAAAAAACCGGAAAAGACCTGCACCTTGGGAGAAATCATTCATAATCCCCAGATTGTAGAGAGCCTGCAGGAGCAAGGGATAAAGACGATTGAAACGATTGAGCAGGCGCCGCCTGGGAGCACGGTGATTATCCGTTCGCACGGGGTGCCTAAAAAAGTATATGAACAGTTGGCGGCCTCCGGTCATAAGGTGATCGATGCTACTTGTCCTTTTGTAAGGAAAATTCATCTGACAGTAGAGAAATACTCTAAAGATCATACGATTTTAATTGCCGGAGATATTTCCCACCCGGAAGTGGAAGGAATTGCAGGATTTTGCCAAGGGAGTTATTTGGTGTTTCCCTGTGCGGATCAGTTGGATTCTCTAATAAACAAACAAATGTTACCGGAAGATTGCCCATATATACTGGTAGCTCAAACAACTTTTTCTACAGTAGAATGGAAAAAATGTGTAGAAAAACTAAAAAAGGTGTGTACAAACCTAAAAATATTTGATACAATATGTATTGCTACTGAAAAAAGACAGCAAGAAGCGATGGAGTTAGCCGCGAAAAGCGACGCGATGATTGTTATCGGCGGAAAACATAGCTCCAATACGGCTAAACTTGCGAGCTTGTGCGGCGGACTATGCGATACCTTTTCCATTGAGCGCCCACAAGAGGTGTATGACCTGGATTTGATGGGTTATACTAATATTGGTGTCACAGCGGGCGCCTCAACGCCGGCTTGCATAATTAAGGAGGTACATAAAACAATGAGTGAGATTTTAAAAGATCAGGACGAGCTTTCTTTTGAAGAGATGTTGGATCAATCCTTCAAAACAATATATAATAGGGAGAAGGTAACCGCTGTAGTTACCGGCATAGCGCCGAATGAAATTTCGGTTGATATCGGTACAAAACATGCGGGATATGTTCCGTTATCAGAACTTACGGACGATCCGAATGCAAAACCGGAAGATATTGTTAAAGTCGGCGATGAGCTGGAGTTGCTGGTCATTCGCGTAAACGATGTGGAAGGTACCGTAATGCTTTCCAAAAAGCGCTTGGATGCGGCTGCCGGTTTTGAAAAAGTTATGAACGCGGTAGATACCCAGGAAGTCTTGGAAGGCGTTGTTGTAGAAGTAATCAAGGGCGGTATTTTAGTGCTGACCAATGGGGTAAAGGTGTTTATTCCTGCTTCTCAGGCAACCTTGTCCCGTTCGGACAATCTGGAGGACCTTCTCAAGAAGAAAGTTCAGTTTAAAATCCTGGAGGTCAACAGACAGCGTAAACGCGCGGTTGGCTCCATTAAGGTGATCCTTAAAGAGCAGAGAAAAGAGTTGGAGGAGAAATTCTGGGCGGATGCGCAGGTTGGCAAAGTGTATACCGGCGTTGTAAAATCTCTGACCAGCTATGGCGCGTTTGTTAACCTTGGCGGTGTTGACGGTATGGTGCATATTTCCGAATTAAGCTGGAATCGGATCAAACATCCGTCTGAAGTTGTCAATGTGGGCGATACGATCGAAGTATATATTAAAGATATCGATGCGGATACCAAGAAAATTTCCTTGGGTTACAAAAAGTCCGAGGACAATCCTTGGGAAATCATGAAGAAAGATTATCCTGCAGGCGCTGTAGTTACTGTCAAGATTGTTTCCATGACTCCGTTTGGGGCTTTTGCTCAGATTATTCCCGGGGTAGACGGCTTGATTCATATCAGCCAGATCTCCAACGAGAGAATTAATAAACCTTCCGATGTGCTTGCTATCGGTCAGGAAGTTCAGGTAAAGATCACAGAGGTTGATTTGGAGAAGAAACGTGTCAGCCTTTCGATGAGAGCGCTGATCGAGCCTGAACAGAAGGAAGAGAATGTTGCTCCGGTGGAAGAAAAAGACGAAGTAGTCTACGAAGCGGCTCCGGCTCAGGAAGGGAAAACCCAGGAAGCTCCTGCAGAGCAGACTGCCGAGGAAGAAGCGCCCTCTAGCGCGCAATAATAAATTTCATCCCCTGTCTTTTGACAGGGGATTTTCTTTTATAAAAACCCCTGTCAAAAGGCAATTTAGGGGTTATATTGTAATTTGGAGCAAAAAGTGGTAAAATAATACCACTTTAAGAATCTCTTGGGAAACACGGAGGAGTATGGCGTGCCGATAAAACATTGGAAAATAAAAAGCCCAGAGGAAGCTCTTGTGACATCTTTAGCGCAGCAGGCAAAACTTCCGGTTGTAATGACAAGAGTGTTGACATCCAGGGGATACGATACACCTGAGAAAATACAGGCGTTTTTTTCTGTAGAAGAAAAACTTTCCGATCCCTTTGCGCTTAAGGACATGAAAAAAGCGGTGCAGCGTATTGTCAGAGCGGTCAACGAAGGCGAAAAGATTGCTGTATACGGAGACTATGACTGCGACGGCATTATGGCAACCGTACTGGTATATTCTTATTTGGAAACTATCGGCGCTGATGTGTGTTATTATATCCCTCAGCGTGACCGGGAAGGATATGGACTTAATAAGGAGGCCCTAAAGCTGATTTTTGACAGCGGGGTTCGCCTGGTGATTACTGTGGACAATGGTATTACCGCCATAGAAGAAATTGAGTACGCCTCCCTTTTAGGATTGGATGTGGTGATTACCGACCACCACAAACCCCGGGAGGTGATCCCGCAAGCGGTGGCAGTTGTAGATCCGCATCGCTTGGAGGACGAGAGCGGCTGTGAATATTTGGCCGGCGTGGGAGTTGCATTTAAATTGGTATGCGCTCTGGAAGGGGAAGATTCCCATATGATGCTGGACCAGTACGGCGATTTGGTGGCAGTGGCGACCGTTGCGGATATTGTACCGCTTATAGGAGAAAACCGCTTAATTGTTCGCAGAGGGCTGCAAATTCTTCAGGAAACTGAAAATGCGGGGCTGGCGGCGCTTGCCAAGGTGTGCGGCTTGGGCGAAAAAACGCTCAGCTGTGAAAATATTGCCTTCACTCTGGTGCCGCGGATCAATTCTGCCGGCCGATTTGATCAGGTGGATAAAGCGGTTGAACTTTTATTATGTGATGATCAAGAGCGGGCGGAGGAACTGGCCGTACAGATCAACTCCCTTAATGAGAAACGGCGTCAAATAGAGGATCAGATCGTTGTACAGATCTTGGAAAAATTAGAACAAAGCCCGCAAATTACTAAACAAAGGGTAATTGTCATTTATGGGGAGAACTGGCATCATGGGATCGTAGGTATCGTAGCGTCCCGGATGGTGGAGCGGTTTGGAAAGCCGTGTATTGTTTTGTCGGTGGAAGGGGAGATAGCCCGAGGTTCCGCAAGAAGTGTGGATGGATTTTCTATTATTGATGCGATTCACGCCTGCTCTCAACAGCTTACCCGTTACGGAGGACATAACCAGGCGGCGGGGCTGACGCTATATGCCAAAGACCTGGATCAATTTATTTCTTCTATCAACGCCTGGGCCCAGGAACACTATCCCCAGATGCCGCTGCAATCGCTGACGGTAGACTGTGATATTCTGCCCAGCGAGCTTACGGTAGACGCGATTGCTCCGATTTCTATGCTGGAGCCGTTCGGTTCAGGAAACGAGGCTCCTCTTTTTCAAATCAGGCAGGTTCTTTTGCAGGGGATTTATCCTATCGGCGACGGAAAACATCTGCGTCTGCGCTTTGCGGGAGGAAATACGGTGTTTTATGCGGTTTATTTTGGTATGACGCAGCAGAGTTTTCCTTATACTATAGGAGAAACGCTAGATTTGGCGGCCTCTTTGGAAGTAAATGAATATAATGGAGAAGAGCGCTTATCTATAAAGATTAAAGATATTCATCTGTGTGGGTTGGATTATGATCGTATTCATCAGTCCGAACAAATTTACCAACAGGTGATGCGTAAGGAAGAATTGGAGACTTCAGAAAAAGAAGAGATTGTGCCAAGCAGGGAGGATATTGCGGTAGTCTATCGCTACCTTCGTTCCAAGCGCCAGCTGCGCCTGAGCGACGAGGTGCTTTATTCTAAGCTGCGGCCCAATATTTCCTGTTTATGCAAGATGAAAATTGCTATTGACGTGCTTTCAGAAATGGAGTTGATCCAATTGACAGCGGATGGCAGTAATAAGAATGTGACGGTAGTCGAAAATCCGCAAAAGGTGGATATTTCTACTTCTAAAATATTACAGAGCATCAGCTGATGCTTTCGTTTGTTTTTCTTTTTAAATTCTGATGGTTGCGGCCAATAGGCTGTGATGGAGGAGCAGAATGAAATATTATACTATCGACGAACTGATGGACGCCATCGATAAAAGTGGCAAAGCATACGAAAAAGAAAAGATTATGGTCGCCTACGAGCTGGCGAATAAGGCGCATGTAGGTCAGTGCCGAGTTTCCGGCGAACCTTATATTTCTCATCCAATCGCTGTTTCGATTATCCTGGTAGATCTTGGTATGGACAGCGAGTGTATTCAGGCTGCCCTGCTGCATGATGTGGTGGAAGATACAGATACCGCTTTGGAGTCTATTGAGAAACAGTTCGGTCAAGATGTGGCCCTTCTTGTCAACGGTGTTACCAAACTGGGAAAAATCAGCTTTTCCTCCCGGGAAGAACAGCAGGCTGAGAATGTTAGGAAAATGCTGCTTGCCATGGCCCAGGATGTGCGGGTAATTATTATTAAACTGGCGGATCGGCTCCATAATATGCGTACCATTGAAGTAATGCCGGAGCAAAAACGCCGGGATAAGGCCCTGGAAACAATGGAAGTGTATGCTCCCTTGGCGCACCGGTTAGGTATCCGGGCGGTAAAGGAGGAACTGGAGGATATTTCACTTCGTTATCTGGATCCGGTCGCATACAATGAAATTGAGCGGATGCTGGAACTGAAAAAGGCCGACCGATTGAGATTTCTTGAGAAGATTAAACAAAAAATCAGAGAACGGTTAGCGGATGAATATTCGGATATTTATATTGAGGGCCGGGTAAAAAGCGTTTATGGCATCTATCGGAAGGTGTATGTCCAGGGGCGGGCGTTTGAAGAAATTTTCGATATTTATGCAGTGCGTATTATCGTAGATTCCGTTTTTGAATGTTATAACATCCTGGGAATTATCCACGATCTGTTCCGGCCGATACCCAACCGGTTTAAAGATTATATTTCCACTCCAAAACCAAATATGTACCAATCGCTGCATACTACGGTGATCGATAAGGAAGCGATTCCTTTTGAGGTCCAGATACGGACCTGGGATATGCATCATACGGCGGAATACGGGATTGCCGCTCACTGGAAGTACAAAGCGGGTATTTCCGGCCGGGATAAGTTGGAAGAACGCTTGGCATGGATCAGGCAGCTGATTGAAAATCAGAAGGAAACAGACGATGTGGAAGATATCGTCCGTTCGATAAAAAGCGACCTTTCCCCGGAGGAGGTGTATGTATTCACCCCGAAAGGGGATGTGATCAATCTGCCGGTAGGCGCCACTGTGATCGACTTTGCCTACGCTATCCATACGGAAGTAGGTAACCGGATGGTGGGAGCGAAAATTGACGGACGAATAGTATCGCTGGATACCCAGGTGCGTACCGGGATGATTGTGGAGATTATCACCACCAACGCCAAGGATCATTCTCCCAGCCGTGACTGGCTGAAAATTGTCCGTACTACCGAGGCCAGGAATAAAATTCGCAACTGGTATAAAAAAGAGCGCCGGGAAGAAAACATCGCTCAAGGAAGAGCAGAACTGGAAAAAGAGTTTCGCCGCAATATGATCACTTTGACTGAAACGCAAGGAGTAGAGTTTTTACTTGCTATTGCGAAGCGTCAGCATTTTGAGGTGGTGGATGATTTTCTGGCCGCTATCGGTTACGGCGGGGTGCTGCTCTCTAAAATTATGCCTCGGGTCAAAGAGGACTACAATAAAATGTACCGTGCGGCGGAAGAGCAAAACCCAGCGGATAAAGTGCTGATCGCTCAAAAACCTAAAAAGGGAAAGAGCGTGTCCGGCGGGGTTATTGTGGAAGGGCTGGACAGCTGCCTTGTAAAGTTTGCCCGGTGCTGCAATCCCCTTCCTGGAGACGATATTATTGGATTTGTCACCCGCGGCTATGGGGTATCCATTCATAAAAAGGACTGCTTAAACGTAGTAAACTCTTTAAATGATCCTAACAATGCGGAACGTTGGGTTCATGCGGAATGGGCGATGGAAGCGGCCAAAAAAGAACATTTTAAAAGTACAATTGAAATTGTTACCGACGGCCGATTTGGTATTCTGGCAGATGTAAGCGTGGCGCTCAGCTCGATGCGGATTGCGATCTCTACCTTAAACGCCAGGGAGCTGAAGGTTGGAAAAAATGAGATATCTGTGACATTTCATGTCACAGATATTGAGCAGCTGAATTTTATCATTAATAATCTTAAAAAAATTGACGGCGTGGAGAGCGTTACCCGTTCTATCCAATAAAACCGCCGCATAGAATGGAGGCACAATATGAAGGCGGTCCTTCAAAGAGTATCTAAGGCATCAGTGACCATTGATGGCAAGATTGTGGGAGAAATCGGACAGGGACTGATGGTGCTTCTAGGCGTCACAGAGCAGGACGATGTGGAACAGGCAGATTTTTTAGCTGCAAAAACAGCAGGCCTTCGTATTTTTTCGGATGAAAAGGACAAGATGAACCTTTCTTTACTGGATGTTGGAGGCGGAATGTTGGTGGTGTCTAACTTTACCTTGTGCGCCGACGCTAAAAAAGGAAAACGTCCCTCTTATACCAAAGCGGCCCCTCCTCAACAGGCAAATGCCCTTTACCAGCGATTTATCGCAGCGGTAAAGGACGAAGGGGTAGCTCTTGTTCAAACTGGGGAATTTGGGGCGGATATGCAGGTAGACATCAGCAATGACGGCCCGGTGACAATCCTTCTGGATACGGAAGAGATTATGCCGAAGAATTAGATGGGGGTGCGGCTTTATGAAACTCTATATCAAACCAGTAGGTCCCATAGGGACTAATTGTTATATTGTGGCGGATGATAACAACATCGCGGTGATTATCGATCCCGGCGCCCAGGCAGAAAAATTGATGGAGTTTATCAAAAAGATGCAATTAAAACCGGAATATATCCTTTTGACCCATGGCCATTATGACCATATTGGGGGCGTAAAGTGGCTAATAGAGGATTATGGCTGTAAGCTGGTAATAGGCGAAAAGGATGCAGAGCAGCTTGCGGACCGGGAAAAAAGCCTTGCCACCATGCGGGGTATGACCCCGGATATTTATATTTTGCACCCGGATATCTTAGTAAAAGAAGGGGATGTGCTTACTGCGGGGGAGCTCAGCTTTGAGGTAATCGACACACCGGGCCATACAAAGGGCGGCGTTACCTACCGCTGTGGGGGGCTGCTGTTTACAGGTGATACTCTGTTTGCCGGCGATATTGGACGTACCGACCTGTACGGAGGAGATTATCATACCTTATTGGCTTCGGTAAAAAAACTAGCGGAGCTGCCGGGGGACTACCGAGTATTGCCAGGGCATGGTTCGGACAGCACTTTGGATATGGAACGAAAATTAAATCCCTATATAAGGAAGCCAAAACATGACGATTTTTATTGATCGCCATCCCTATCGGTATGAGATGGAGCGGGTGTCCCAGATGTTTTTTCCGGGAGATAAAATCCAGGTAAAAGAAGGGGTGCCTGATCAGCAGGAATATATTTATACCGGAATGAATCAGAATAAAATTCAGGTTGCTGTTTGTATAAGCGGCAGCCTTTTTACCCGTGAAGAAGAAATCTCTCCTCAGGATGAGAAAAATGAGATCGAACGGAAAATGGCAGTAGCAGTTTATAAACTGCTTTCTCCGATTACAAAAATCAAGCCAAAATGGGGCATTTTAACAGGGATTCGTCCAGTAAAGCTTTTGGCGGCCCGTCGGATGGCGGGACAGAAACCACAGGAGATAGAAAAGCATTTTAAGGAAACCTGTTTGGTGAGCGGCGAAAAATTTGCATTGGCGCAGCGTACCGCCTGTCTGGAAGAGAAAATATTGTCCAGAAATACGCCGGATAGTTTTAGTTTGTATGTCTCTATTCCTTTTTGTCCTACCCGGTGCGCATATTGTTCGTTTGTCTCCCATGCCATTGAGAAAACACAAATCTTGATACCGGAATATGTAGAGCTTCTCTGCCGGGAACTGGAATATACAGGGAAGATTGCCAGAAAACTGGGCCTTTCGCTGCGGACGATTTATTTTGGCGGAGGAACTCCCACCGCCTTATCCGCGGAGCAGTTAAAGAGAATTTGCGGTGCTATCCGGGAAAATTTCAGTTTTGAAAATCTATGGGAATATACTATCGAGGCCGGCCGGCCGGATACGATTACCCGGGAAAAACTGTTAGCTATGAAAGAAGCCGGGGTAGGGAGGATTTCCATCAACCCCCAAACGCTAAACGATCGGGTGCTGGAGATTATCGGCCGCCGTCATACTACAGCGCAGACGTTGGACGCGTTTTATTTAGCAAGGCAGTGCGGCTTTGATAATATCAATATGGACCTGATCGCAGGGCTTCCGGGAGATACCTTGGAAAGTTTTCAGAACACGATTGACGGTGTTCTCTCCCTTTTACCGGAAAATATTACGGTACATACGTTGACGGTAAAGCGTTCCGCCAGCCTTTCTTATAATCAGGAGTTGGTGGAGCGTACCGGCGAAGTGGAGAAGATGGTCGATTACTCCCAAAGCAAAATTATGAACAGCGGCTATGAACCGTATTATCTTTACCGGCAGAAAGGCACCATTGGAAATTTGGAGAATGTAGGGTATTGCAGGCCGGGAAAAGAGGGGGTCTATAACGTATATATCATGGATGAGACTCACTCCATATTCGCCGTGGGCGCCGGGGCGGTAACGAAGCTGCGGGAGCCTGCGGGGGAGGATATTCAAAGGATTGCCAATTATAAGTTCCCTTATGAATATCTTGGCCAATTTGATGAGATGCTCGCCAGAAAAGATAAAATTCTGGAGTTTTACGATAGGAAAGGCAAACATCTTGCCAGCGGGAAAGAATAGGTGTATAATTTAGACCAGTAGCATTGGTAAAGCGCTATAAGATAGATGGAGGTAATGGTTGATGAATCGGTTTGATGAAATTATCAATAAAGCAAAAGAGATTGTCGATGTTGCGGGAAATAAAACAAAAGAAATGGCAGAGCTGACAAAACTTCGCTTGCAGGCGTCTCAACTTCGCTCGGAAATAGATAAAAACTATTTGAAATTAGGAGAGCTGATCTATCAGCTTAACAAAGCGGGCACGCAAAATCAGGAGCTAATCGACATGTCGGTAGCGGAAATTGAAAGCCAGCTGGTAGCGTTGAGCGAGTTGGAAGATAAGGTCAACGAGATGAAAAAGGTAGTTAAATGTCCGCAGTGCGGAGCGGCCAATGTCATTGGCTCTTTGTATTGTTCCCGCTGTGGAGCCTCCCTGGAAAACTGCGAAGCATGCAGTGAGGAAGAGGCAAACGAGCAAGAAGACTGCGGCTGCCATGACGGGCAGGATAATCAGATTTGTGAGAGCTGCCAGTCGCAGGAAGTCAGCGAAGAAAAAACAGAAGAATAAACAGTAAAAGCTCCTGTCCAGACCAGGAGCTTTTTTAATTATAAAACCTTGTTCTGCCTTATCTTCCGAATGAAAAAGAACTTGCGTATCCTGCCCGGCCGTGTTGTTTTATAAGACCTTTTCCCATGGACAGGAGAAAATATATGATGTATAATATCCTTCGTATGAAGAAAAGAGGACAGGACGTATGAAAAAAACACCATACATCAGCATTATTGCGGCAGCTGCTTTGTGGGGGCTGATAGGAGTATTTGTACGGGATTTAAGTTCCCGCGGCTTTACCTCCATTGAACTAACTTCCCTGAGGGCGTTTGTGTCCGCGCCGGTGCTGACTATTCTTTTACTGATAAAGGACCGCAGCCTTTTAAAAATCAGACCGAAGGACTGTTGGTGTTTTATAGGTACTGGACTTTGCAGTTTTGTGTTTTTTAATGTCTGTTACTTTATTTCCATCAGCTACACTTCCTTGGCGGTATCTTCTATTTTACTGTATACAGCGCCGGTTTTTGTGATGCTCCTGTCCCTTGTGCTGTTCCGTGAAAAGATGACCTTGCAAAAGACGATATCCTTAGCGTTGGCTTTTGTAGGCTGCGTTTTAGTGGCTGGGATCGGTCAGGCAGCGGCGGCGCAGGTGACGGCCGCAGGTATTATTGCCGGGGTTCTGTCCGGCTTTGGCTATGCGCTTTACAGTATTTTTGGCCGGTATGCGTTGGATAAAAAATATGACTCTCAGACCATTACCGCCTATACCTTTGTGTTTGCGGCGATAGGGTGCAGTTTTTTAGTGGACTTTGGCGGACTTTGGGAAAAGATCGGTATGAATTTGCCGCTGATTTTAGAAATTTTAGCTTTCGGGCTGCTTTCCAGTACAATACCATTTTTATTGTATACCTGGGGACTGACCTATGTGGAATCCAGCAAAGCGTCTATTACGGCCACAGTGGAGCCTATGGTAGCTACGCTGGTAGGAATCTTTGTTTTTCATGAGGAAATGACGGCTGCCAGCGGAATTGGAATTTTATGTGTATTAGCGGCGCTGATTTTACTTAATATAAATCCCAATTCGGGAAAGCGTTCCCGATGAAGAGATGCGACCAATTTCAGTTTGTCTGCGAGGAAAATCAAATGAGTAAGAAATCTTATTGGTCAAGTATTAGCGCGTCTGTGTTAGTGCTGACATGGACAATTTATTATTATGCAAAGCAATACACGGGAGGATTTGCAGATCTAAAGGATACTGTTATTTGCGGTATTGTAGGTTTGATATGTGTAGTATTAATCGTGAAAAGAACGATTGACTTTTTAAAAAATTAGAAGCTGTGAAATTTCCATTTATCGGTGGGAACACAAAAGGAAAATGGGATTAATATAAAAAGAAAGAAGCCGGTTATTAGTTAACCGGCCTCTTAATTTATATACGTTCAATTAGCCCCAGCGTGATCTGCGCGCAAAGCTGAGCCGCTTTAGAAGAAAACTCTTCATAAGTAATATCACCCTGGTCGTCCGCGTTGTCTGAAATGCAGCGAACTACTAAAAAAGGGATGCTGTTAAGGTAGCAGACATGTCCGGTGGCGGCCCCTTCCATTTCCACTGCGACCCCGCCTGTACGGGAGATAATATCCTCCTTTACCTTGCTGTCAGTGATAAACCGGTCGCCGGAAACAATCCTGCCGCTTATACAATGGATATTTTTTTCCCGGCAGATCTCCTGTGCTAAAGCGGACAGGGCTTTATCCGCACAAAAGATGCTGCGGAAAGGGAGGTAATCCTCCAGTACACCTTGCTCTATATCGTGTTCTGTCACTTCGTCTGAGATAGCCACATCAAACACATTTAGTTCCTTTGAAAGAGCGCCGGCAACTCCGCTGTTGATCACAACGTCTACGCCAAAATGGGAGATTAAAATTTGAGTATATGCGGCGGCGTTCACTTTGCCTATGCCCGATTGTCCTACGATGATATTTTTATTCCCCCGTACGGCGATATAAAAGGAAAAAAAACCGATCTTTTCCATTCGGCCATCAGAAAATTCCTCTTTTAAAAGGGCGAGTTCACTGTCCATAGCGCAGAGCACGCCAATTTTTGTCATATTTTCTTCCTCCTGCATAAAACTATGATTTTTATTTTACACTAAGGCTGTAAAGATTGCAATAATGCTATAGTAATAAAACCTGTACCATGATAATATAGTATACATATCGATAATTGACAGAAAAGGAGAAGCCCGGATGACGCGACGTTCCAAAAAACAAGGCTATTTGTACGGTACGGTGGTTCTTGCTTGTGCCATGGTTGTGGTAAAGCTGATTGGCGCTCTCTTTAAAATACCTCTGACCAATATTTTAGGCGGCGTTGGAATGAGTTATTTTAACGTAGCGTATGATTTGTACTATCCGTTGTATGCGTTATTTGTTTCTGGGCTGCCGATCGCTGTATCTAAACTTGTCAGCGAAAATATAGCCCAGCGCCGTTATCATAACGTGAAAAAAATACTGCGCTTGTCCAGTTTTGTTTTTGTCGGAGTAGGGCTGCTAGGCTCGGTGCTGATGTTTGCAGGCGCCGGATGGTTCAGCGAGGTAGTGAAAAATCAGCAGGCGAAGCTGGCGGTAATGATGCTGGCTCCTGCTTTGTTTTTTGGCTGCGTTATGGCCGCGCTGCGGGGATATACTCAGGGAATGCAGAATATGACGCCGACGGCAATGTCCCAGGTGGTGGAAGCAGCGTGCAAGATGATTTTCGGCCTGGCACTGGCCTATGGGATTACATCCTATGGTCTGCGCCAGTTTGAGGAAAGCAGGCGGGTATTTTCTATTACCTGTGACAGCCTGCAGCAGGCTCAGCTGGCGGTGCTGCCTTTCGCGGCGGCAGGAGCGATTTTTGGAGTGACGCTAAGCACCTTATGCGGCAGCGTCTATTTGCTGTTGCGCCAAAGGATAAAAGGGGATGGCATTTCCAAAGAAATGTTAAAAAGTTCCCCCCCTTCGGATACCTCTCGTCACTTGACGAAAAAGCTGTTGGAGATTTCCATACCGGTATGCGTTGCCTCGGTGATCACCAACTTAACCTCGTTTATTGATTTGATCTCGGTGATGAATCGTCTCTCAGCGGCTATTGTCGCATCGCCTCAAACCATCCTTCAAATGTATGCAGGGGCGATTCCCCAGGGGATTGACACCTCTATGCTGGGTTCTTATCTGTATGGCTGCTACAGCGGTCTGGCGGTGCCTATTTATAATTTGGTACCTTCTCTTACCACCACCATCAGCGTAAGCATCCTGCCCGCGGTAGCAGGGGCTTGGGCGGCGGGAAATCGGAAAGGCCTGCAAGACAATGTGGAATCATCCTTGAGGATAGCCTCTCTCATTGCGTTTCCTGTTGGGATCGGTATATTTTCTCTTTCCCAGCCAATATTAAGTTTACTCTACTTTACCAAGCCAATGGAAGTAGCCGTAATTGCCCCCGCCTTAAAAATAATGGGGATCAGCGCGATTTTTGTAGCGCTTACTCTTCCTATTAACGCATTGCTTCAGGCAGTAGGCAGGGCAGACCTTCCGGTAAAATTTTTGATAATCGGCGGGCTGATTAAGCTTTCTCTTAATTATCTATTGGTGGCGGTTCCTGATATAAACATTCAGGCCGCTCCTATAGGAACGCTGGTTTGCTACTTATTTGTTATGGTGGCGGGGCTGGCGGTACTGATTAAGACAACCGGAATTTCTTTTCACTTTTACCGAGTGATAATAAAGCCTTTGTTTGGGGCCGTGGGATGTGGATTAGGAGCTTGGGCGGCCTATGGTTTATTATCCCGAGCGATCGATTCCAAGTTTTCTACGCTGGTTGCAATTGGAATTGGAGGAATAATTTTCCTAATTATTATCCTAACTTCCAAAACCTTAACAAAAATGGATGTTTTAATGTTGCCAAATGGAGAAAAGTTTGCTAAGATACTTGAAAAAATGAACCTAATAGGGTAATATATGTAAAGTAATCAATTAGTCGGCGGAGGTAAGGGATATGTCTGTGCAGTATCCAAAGAAAGAGCGGTATGGAATAGACGACCTTATCGAGATTATGAAAATTTTGCGAAGCGAAGACGGCTGTCCCTGGGACAGGGAACAGGACCATAAATCGATCCGTAATAATTTTTTAGAAGAAACCTATGAAGTACTGGACGCCATCGATCGGCAGGACCCGCAGGATCTATGTGAGGAACTGGGGGATGTGATGCTGCAGGTGGTTTTTCACTCCAGGATGGAGGAGGAAGCCGGCGGTTTTGATTTTGGCGATGTATGCGATGGGATTTGTAAAAAACTGATCATCCGGCATCCCCACGTGTTTTCCACTATTGAGGTAAGCGGCTCTGAGGAAGTGCTGAGCAACTGGGATAAGATAAAACAAAAGACCAAAGGCCAGACAACGGCTGCACAGACGCTGCGCAGCGTGCCCGCGGTATTTCCGTCGCTAATGCGCAGTGGAAAAGTTCAGCATAGAGCGGCAAAGGCGGGTTTTGATTATCCGAATGTCCAGTGGGCCATCAACGACCTTAAAAGCGAGATGGACGAGCTGGAACAAGCGATCGCGCAGCAGGACAAGGAAAATATTCAGGAAGAATTAGGAGATCTGTTGTTTTCTGTGGTGAATGTTTCCCGGTTTGTGGGTGTGGATGCGGAGGAATCGCTGGCTGCCTCCTGTGAAAAATTTATCCGTCGGTTTGAGCAAGTGGAAGAAATGGCAAGTCAGCAGGAAATAAATATGAAAGAAAGCTCTATTGAGCAATTGGACGAGCTTTGGAAACAAGCAAAGAAAAAGCTCTGATATTTTTATTTCGCACCTGATAGTTTATCATCGGCCGATTATCGGCTGATAAAAAGGTACCCGCCTTTTAAACTATGGTATAAATTAAAATAAAATATAATGGAGGTCACTAACATGACAAAAGCAGAACTCATTAGCGCAGTAGCTGAAAAATCCGCCCTTTCTAAAAAGGACAGTGAAAAAGCGGTATCCGCAGTAGTGGAGGCCATTACAGAGGCTTTAAAAGCAGGCGAAAAAGTAGCTCTAGTTGGCTTTGGTACCTTTGAAACTAAAAAACGCAACGAGAGAAAAGGTATCAACCCTATTACCAAAGAAGAAATCACGATTGCTGCTGCTACAGTTCCCTCCTTTAAAGCTGGTAAAGCCCTGAAAGATGCTGTTGCTGGCAAGTAATTTTTAAAAACTAGAAGCAGTCTGCCGTGTTTTTTATGCGGCAGGCTGTTTTATATCACAAAGGAGTTTCTTTATGAGACTGGATAAGTATTTAAAGGTAACACGGCTGATCAAACGGCGTACAGTTGCCAATGAAGCCTGCGATGCTGGAAGAATTGAAGTGAACGGAAAAGTGGCCAGAGCTTCTTATGATATAAAAGAAGGCGATATTATCTCTATTAACCTGGGAAGCAAACCTTTAAAGGTGAAGGTGCTGAAGGTAGATGAATACGCCACAAAGGATACTGCCGCCGAAGGGTACACAGTGATAGAATAAAACCTTCCCCCGCAAAGACAACGTCTTGCGGGGGAAGGTTTTATAGCGCATAATGTCCCTGCCAGGTGCATACACATATATGGACAATATCTATATCTGGGAGGTACAAAAATGCTGATGAATGAAAGAGAAGAAAAAATGACGGTAAAAACACCTCATAATATTATTATGGAACAGCGCAATAAATTAACAATTACCGGAGTTACAGATATTGATAGTTTTGACGAGCAGACGGTGCTGCTTTTTACTGGCCTTGGGGAACTGGCGATCCGAGGGGAGAATCTGCACATCAACCGCATTGATGTGGATACGGGAGAAGTAAATTTGGAGGGAGAGATTGACAGCCTAACCTATGCGGATAACCAGCCGAACAAAGGCGGATTTTTTGGTAAGCTATTCAAATAGAAATGAGGGGGACCATGGAGATAACCATTGCGGGGCAGACATGGATGTTTTTAATGGCGATCGCCTTGGGAGCGGCGCTAGGGGCATGCTATGATGTTTTTCGGGTTATAAGGATTGCGGTTGTACATCCGCCTGTAATCGTAATGGTACAGGATATTATTTATTGCTTTGTGTGTGCGGTTGCTACCTTTCTTTATATGATCAGTGTGGATTGTGGGCAAATCAGGATGTTTGTATTAATCGGAGAAATTATCGGATGGGTATTGTATTATTTCACTCTGGGGACGCTGGTGATTGGAATTTCCAAACATATTATACAAGGTGTGAAATATATTTTAGGACTGCTGTACAAAATTTTCTGTGCACCTATTTTTTCGATTTTAAAAAAAATAAAAGGAATTTTGTTAAAATTAGTAAAAAATTTGGGAAAATATCTAAAAAAGAAGGCAAAAATTTCAAAAAATCACTTGAAAAAGCCCTATAGTTTATTGTATAATTTAAAAAAGCGACATAAAACAGGTGTTATGACAGAAGAGAATAATAATATAAGGAACGCCTAGTCATGAAAAATAATAGAAGTAGAAAAAAAAGCCTTATAATGAGAATATGTATATTCTGTTTTGCTGCCTATATTGTAGTATCGCTGGTATCGTTACAGGTGGAAATCTCCTCCAAGCGCAAGGAGCTCACCCAGGTGCAACAGCTGGTAGAGGAGCAGCGCTTAGCGAACAAAGAAACGGAACGGCTGCTTAATTTGGGTGACGATAGGGCCTATCTTTCCCGTATTGCCAGAGATAAATTGGATATGGGAAATTCTGACGAGCGGGTTTTCCGTGATGCATCCGGCTCTTAAAGAATTGTTGCCGCAGTGTTGTTGATTGACCCACAGAGGGAAAAGGATAAAGATATAAGGATTTTAAGGAGGCAACATTTCAGATTATGCAGCTTGAGGTAGGAAATATTTTAGAGGGCAAGGTTACAGGCATTACAAAATTTGGTGCTTTTATTGAGTTATCTGGCGGAAAAACAGGGATGGTACATATCTCGGAAGTAGCGTCTTCCTATGTAAAAGAGATTTCGGATCATCTTACTCAAAACCAGGTAGTAAAGGTAAAAGTAATCGGAATCAGCCCTGAAGGAAAGGTAAGCTTGTCGATTAAGCAGGCGAATCCTACACCGACCCCCCAGCCGGCACAGACTTCCCCCCGCAGTTTTAATAACAATGCGCAAGGAAGCGGCGCGCCGGCCCGTAACAATGCTCAATCCCGCAGACCTTCTCGTCCGGTGTCTTATGGTTTTGAGCGGCGGATGAATGAGAATACCCAGGAGATGTCCTTTGAAGATATGATGGCCCGTTTTAAGCAGACCAGCGACGATAAGATATCGGATCTTAAAAAGTATACCGATGCTAAACGTGGTTCTGCAGGACGGCGCGGACAATCAAAATAAGAGCGAAAAGGGTGCTGCGGCACCCTTTTTTAATGAATAGAAGGAGAGTAGCATGTTAATTATTAACGCGGATATCCGAACTATGGCAGAAAAGAACTATCCATGCGGATATATCCAAATAGAAAAGGATAAAATTACTGGCGTTGGTCCTATGGAAAACTGCCCAAAAGAAACAGGGGAGCTGCTTGACGCCCGGGGGGCGATAGCGATCCCTGGCTTGATCGATTCCCACTGTCATATTGGTATGTGGGAAGACGGCATGGGATTTGAAGGGGACGACGGAAATGAAGATACCGATCCTTCCACCCCGCATCTGCGCGGGATAGACGGAGTAAACCCTATGGACAAGTCGTTTAAAGAAGCTCTGGAATGGGGAGTTACTACAGTGGTTACCGGTCCGGGCAGCGCCAACCCCATCGCAGGTCAAATGTGCGCTTTGAAAACCTATGGCCGTCGGGTGGACGACATGGTTCTACGGGAGCCGTTGGCGATTAAGATGGCGATGGGGGAAAATCCGAAAACCAGTTATCATGCCCGCAGTCAGTCGCCGGTGACTCGGATGGCCATTGCAGCCATCATCCGGGAACAGCTGATGAAAGCGAAGAAGTATCAGGAGCTTTTGGAAGAGGCAGCTCAGGACGATGAAATGGAGGAACCGGAATATGATGCGAAATGCGAGGCGCTGCTTCCTTTGTTAAAAAGGGAAGTGCCCGCCCACATCCATGCCCACCGGGCAGACGACATTTTTACTGTGCTTCGCATCGCCAAAGAATTTCAGTTTGATTATGTGATTGTCCACGGTACGGAAGGCCATTTAATAGCTGACTTATTGGCACAGGAACAAGCAAGAATAATCGCAGGTCCGATTATTGGAGCCAGAACGAAACCGGAGCTTTCCAATGCGAGCGCTCAGGGCGTTGGAATATTACACAAAAGCGGGGTGTCGGTGGCGATCTCTACCGACCATCCGGAAGTGCCCTGTTATTATCTGCTTCTCAGCGCCCAGATTGCAATGGACGAGGGACTAGCTCCCCAAGCGGCCCTACGGGCAATTACCATTGACGCGGCGAAGATTTGCGGAATTGATGGACGGGTTGGTTCGATTGAAGTGGGAAAAGACGCGGATATTCTTTTATTCGAAGAGGAGCCGATGACTACCCGGCATCCGCCGAAAAGCGTAATTATCAATGGGAACAAGGTGAAATAAATGAGGATCATTCATAGTGATGATATAGTAATGTCGGTAAAAGAACTATGTATCCAGGCGAACAGGATTTTACCAGAGGACTTAAAAACTTGTCTGCGCCATGCTTGCCAGCAGGAGGTCTCTCCTTTGGGAAAGGAAGTATTGGGGGATATTGTGCGCAATTACGAAACCGCGGAAAAACTATCGGTTCCTGTTTGTCAGGATACGGGTATGGCGGTAGTGTTTGTTCAGTTGGGACAAGAGGTTTCTATTCAGGGACAGGATCTTGTCAGCGCTATTAATGAGGGAGTACGCCAGGGATATACACAGGGACTTCTGCGCTGTTCGGTGGTAAGAGATCCCTTGCGCCGGGAAAATACCAACGATAATACCCCGGCGGTAATCCACATGACTATGACGCCGGGGGACAAGCTTTCGCTGACGGTGGCGCCTAAAGGCGCAGGCAGTGAAAATATGAGTTCTATCAAGATGATGACCCCTGCCTGCACTGAGCGGGATATTATCGATTATGTAGTACAGGCGGTAGAAACCGCAGGAAGCAATCCCTGCCCGCCGGTTGTGGTTGGAGTAGGGATCGGCGGAAATTTTGAAGGATGCGCCCTTTTGGCTAAAAAAGCTCTCTGTCGGGAGCTTTCAGGCAGCCAGGACAGTTTTTATCGGGAGATGGAGAAAAAAATACTCGAGGAGATTAACCGCACAGGGATTGGTCCTCAGGGATTTGGAGGCAAAGTAACGGCTTTGGCGGTAAACATCGAAGCGGGGCCGACCCATATTGCCAGTTTGCCGGTAGCGGTGAATATGGGATGTCATGTGACGCGTCATGCTACCCGGGTAATTTAAAACAAAGGATGAAAAAAGATAGGTTTTCTTGTTAAAATTTTCATTTTACAGGAAAACCTATTGTAAATTCATACAAAATGCAGTATAATATATTCAACAGACAAACAGAATTTGTTACTTTTCACTGTAAAAAACGGGGAAACCTGTTTTTATACAATATAAAGGGGTTGAATATATGAACATCACCATCACAGCTCGAAAAACCTCCGTAAGAGATTCTTTTAAAGAGAGAATCGAGAAAAAACTCTCAAAGTTGGATCGTTTTTTTGACGATAATGCGAAAGCTATCGTTACGGTGACCAATGAGGGAGACAGGGAAACTGTGGAGGTTACGATTCAGTCACAAGGCATGTTCTATCGTGCAGAGAAAACAACCTCCGATCGTTTTGATTCGCTGGAAGCGGTGATCGACTCTCTTTTCCGCCAGATTGTAAAAAATAAAAATAAGCTGGCAAAACGTTTGAGAGAATCTGCTTTTGATGCTTCAAATATTGAAGCCGGCGAGGAAATGGAAGTGGATACCGGCGCTTTTGACGTGGTTAGAGTGAAACGTTTTTCCCTGCGCCCCATGGATGTGGATGAGGCGATTCTTCAGATGAATCTGCTGGGACATGAATTCTTTGTTTTTCTGAACGCGGAAACCAGCGAGACAAATGTTGTTTATAAACGGCACAACGGCACCTATGGCGTGCTGGAGCCGGTAAAAGAATAATTCTTATAATTTTAAAATAAACTGCCCGCAGCAATGCGGGCAGTTTATTGTCAATAGATACTTCTTGAACACGAACAAATTCCATGATAGAATAAGGGCACAGCTATGATCTTGGAGGTGGGCGGCTTGATCTGTAAAAATTGCCATGGAAATGTGAAATCTGATTTTAAATTCTGCCCGTTCTGCGGCCAGCGGGTAATCAATGATTTCCGTGACCAATATGAGGAACTTTCGCCGCCTTATGTGATTTCTCCTGCGCATGTATGGCAAGAGGAAGAAGATACGGCCAGCGCTTACTACGCCGGCGCTCCAAGGGAGCAGGTTCCAGAATTTGACGGACAGGCCAGAGGGCCGTTTAAAAATTCGCCGCCATATGAGAGCCAGGAACCGTCTTATCAGGAGGCAGATTATGAAGGCAGGTATCAGCGGCCGTCCTATCAGAATCTAGAAAAGGAGCTCCCCAGACATCAGGAGCCGGAATACAGGGAACAGGGATATTCTACAGCAGAGTATGAAGAGTCTGCCGGCGTCTATGACGAGCCGGAAGCGCCCTACTTTGTATACCATCCCCAAGAAACCGGCGCTTCTTTTGCCAGCGGATATGAGGAAGCGGGGAAGGAAAATTATCCGCCGCCCCTGGATGAGTATGCGCCGCCGTCCCGGCTGAACGGAAAATTTGGTCCGGATGGATTTGCCGCGCAGCAGCATGGGCAGGGGAAAAAACGAAAGTTAGGAATCGGATGGAAAATTTTGATCATTTTATTGATTTTGGTTGCCGGCGTGGGCGGGGCGGTTTTCCTTTTTCAGATGCTGATGACCCCAGATCCATTTGCCAATTTTAATATCTCCAGCCTTTTTACACGATTTTTATTCCATTACTGTATGTAAATTTTGTCGGTTGACTTGAAAATTTTGATTACACAGTGTATAATCAACTTAGATCACATAATTAGGTATCACAGGAGATTCGGAGGGGGGCTTCCAAAAGAAGCGACCGATACCCAATACCTTAGTGTGTCTAGGAACAGGCGGAAAACCCACGATAAAAATGGGATTTTCGCCTGTTATGCTGTCCTGAAACTAATTGAGGGAGGGAAAGCCCATGAAAAAGAAAGTGCTTGTGGCTATGAGCGGCGGAGTAGACAGTTCTGTGGCCGCTTTGCTTTTAAAAGAGAGGGGATATGAAGTAGGCGGGGCGACATTCGTACTTTTTGACGGCTGTTTGGAAAGCAATGTAACAGATGCAAAAAAGGTTTGCGAGCGGCTTGATATTCCCCATTACGTGCTGGACTACCGGGAGAAATTCGCGGCTCAGGTAATGGATTATTTTGTGGATACCTATTGCAATGGAGCGACTCCCAACCCCTGCATCGCCTGTAATCGGGCTATCAAATTCGGCGCTTTTATAGAGGATGCCAAACGCTTGGGATATGATTATATCTCCACTGGCCATTACGCCGGGGTAGAATATGAGCAGGCCGCCGGGCTGTATCATCTGGTAAAAAGCGCCAATGAGAAAAAAGATCAGTCCTATGTACTTTATCATCTCTCCCAGAAGCAGCTTTCAATGCTTTTGCTCCCGATTGATACGTATGATAAACCTAAAATCCGGGAGATTGCCGCGGAACACGGGTTGGGCGTACAAAGTAAATCCGACAGCCAGGATATTTGTTTTATTCCCGATGGGGACTATGTTTCCTTTATCCAAAGATACTCCGGTTTTGTACCCCAGGAAGGCAATTACCTGGATACGCAGGGAATGGTCCTTGGGCGGCACAAAGGAGCGCTTCATTATACAATCGGTCAGCGCAAAGGGCTGGGGGTCGGTTTTGGCAGGCCTATGTATGTGTCCTCGGTGAATATGGCGGAAAATACCGTTACTCTTTCCCAACAGGATATTTACGGGGATACCCTGTTGGCAGACGATCTGAGGCTTACAGAATTAAACGGCTTTTCTGGAGAACTTACCGTTATGGCGAAAATCCGTTATGCTCATCGGCCTGCACCAGCCACGGTATATTCTTTGGGAGAAGGCAAGGTAAAGGTTATTTTTAAGGAACCTCAAAGGGCGATTACCAAAGGACAGGCGGTTGTTTTTTATGACGGCCGGCGGGTGATCGGCGGAGCCACTATTCTGTAAATAAAAATCCACAGCGGTCTTGGCCGCTGTGGATTTTATTCTTTTACCGTGATTGTGACAGGACACTGAGTAGTCCAGATAATCTCCAAATTTTCCGGATCAACCGCTTGGAAATAAGCGGTAGCCGGATATTGACCCGGATTCAAGGATTCCTGCAGACAAATAGACGGAAGATACTGGCCCGGCGCGAGATATCCGGATTGATAAACTTCCAGCCGGTCGCTGGTTTCCAGTTCCAGTATCATTAAATACGCATTAATAGACGGATTTTCGACAAGAATATTTCCCTCGCTTCCATCCCGGCGAAATACTGGGGTAGAATTAATACGGTAGGAAAAAAACTGACTCCCGGATTGGGTAAATTCCTCTTGAGTTCCGGGAAGGGCGCCGGTGATTGCCTTTGGTTCCAAATCCAGCCCTTGAAACTGAGCGGGAAGCGAGGATTTGTCAGAGTCTTTTGGCTGAACGGCAGTTTCCTGTGTAAGCAAGATAAAGAGGACGAGCCCGATAACCACAGCGCAAAGGAACAAGACGACCGTTAGCGCAGCTTTTGAATTTGATTGTTTTCTAAGACGCATTGACGTCCCTCATTTCCCTAAGTTACCCGATTTTACGCAAAATTTTGGGACGGAACCAATGTAAATAAATATGTTCCATATTGCTCAAAAGAAAATCATACACAAAGAAGGTAAAATCCGCCATCCCCAAGGCCACATAAGCGGTATATTTTCCAAAATTTCCGAAATCCTCCAACAGATCGGGGATGCCGAATACATAAATTACTACATAGTAAAAAGCGATGATCGCTACGTTAAAGAATATAAACTTCACAACATAGGCCAGCGGCTTTGGAAATTTCTCAACAACAGGTTTAACAATGGGGTAGTACCCTAAAAACAAGATAAAAAGCATCACCGCCTGACGGTCGGGAACAATCAGCAGGGAGAGGATGGAAATCACCACATAAGTAAGCCAAGCAGTACCCGCGCCGTTCTCTTCCCGAACGACAATTAACACAATTCCCGCCATGGCGGGAAATACATAAGAAGAAAAGGGGATAAGCCCCGTCATAAACATAAGAAGAAGACACAGAGCGGCGGTCAGCCCGCCGATAGCAACCTGTGTGCTTTTTTTCATTCAAAGACCCCCAAAACCAAACTAACACCTTTTTAGAAGCATCCGCCTCCGCAACATTCCATACAGCAGTTAGCGCAATACATCGCGGCGCACACATCACAACAGGTACACTGGCCCATACTTCCGCCGGGAGCGCCGTGCTGTCCATAGCCGGGCGTACCAGTCTGACGCTGCCAGAGAAGCTGGTTATAGGCGGCGGAGTATTCCGGATTATTTGGATTTAGGGAGCAGGCTTTCTGGAAGCTGCTCAGGGCCTCGTCCAGCCAGCCGCGGGTATGGTAGATACAGCCTTTCAAAAAGTACCACTCCGCATCCCGCGACGCGTTGGCAACGCCGTCCAAAAGCTCCTGAGCCTCTGCAATTCGTCCGGAATTAATCAGCCTGCGGATATCTGCAAACTGGGAAGAACCCTGAGAGTAAGAGCCGCTTTCCTGTCCGTAAACCCGTTGGCCGTTCTGTCCGGACTTTCGCTGGGCCACAATAGCGTCGTATGCTTCATTGATCTCTTGCATCTTTTCTCCGGCGAGGTCAGACAGAGGATTATTTGCATAGTTATCCGGATGATATTTTTTAGCGAGCTCCCGATATGCAGTTTTAATCTGATCGTCGGTGGCATTGGGAGATACTCCCAGCACCTTATATGGATCTGCCATCTGTGTTCCGTCTCCTTTGAGAAAAAATTTGTTCCGTGTTACCTTTCAGTCCCAGGTAAACGATATTATCTAAAATAGGTTTAAACCGGGTTAATTCCAAAAGCTCATATGCTTTTATTATTTCAGCAATTGTCAGAAATAATGAGCCTTTTGCATTTTCACGGATATTTTCCAACTGTTCGTTGGTAGGATTGGCGATATCTTCCCGAACCAAAAAAGGATTATAACTATTTTGTTTGATATCCTGTTCCAAATCATCCAGAGCATCGGACAGATATACAAACCTGCCGATTAAATATCCAAATCGTTCTAATACACGTTTTTGATCCGGTATATCACACAGAAGAGACAAAAGCCCCGAAAGGGCCAAAGCGGAAGGCTCGCTGGCAAGATCGGTGCTGGAACAACGCTCCTGTTCCAACTGGCTTTGGCGGCTGATGGTTTCATAGATAATAGAAGCAACCTCAGGATATTTTTCAGCGGCCTTATGATAAGCTCGTTTGGCAAAAGGCAGGCAAAGTATAGACAAGGCGCGTTGGGCCAGTTTGCCGTCGTTATAATTATCCAGCACTTTATAATAGAACATAATCATGGCAACGCCGCTGGAGAAATCCAACGATTGGCATTGACCACAACAAGGAGATTTTTTTAAAGGATTGACAATACACCGCTGCCGAGAAAATTCCAATTCCGTTTCCTTGTGCATGGCCATGTCCAAAATGGCCAGAAAAGTAAAATCAAAGCTTAAAGTCAGGCGGGAAAAGGGGCCGTAAGACTTGCCAAGCTGTTTACACAATCCGCAGTAAACCGCTTTATAGGTTTCGTATTCACAGATTTTCATTTCCGGCTTAAAAGGTTTAATATACCCAAACATATCCCCGTTCATCCCAACTGGGACTGATGATTGTCCCGTATTTATTCATAACAGTATAATTTTACACTAAACGATTTGATATTTGTTGAATAAACTATGAATTGTTATTATAGAGGGAATTACTGTAGGAAAAAGTAACTGGATTATTTGACGGGGCATGTTAAGAGTAGTATAATAAAATTTATATGCTGAGGCTTATTTTTCCCAGGAAAAGGGGGAAAATCTTGGAACTTACTTGACCTGCCGAGGGAAAAAAGGTATGATAAAAAGAGCGTTTAACGATTAAACGCATTGGCGCGTTAAAGCAGCGAGCCAAAAGAAAAATATCATCGCGGCGGAAAATGAATGAAGGAGTGATCAACCGATGATTTACAACCCGGATATGGAAACAATGAATCGTGCGGATATGGAAAAACTTCAATTAGAAAGATTAAAAAGGATTGTACGATATTGTTACGATAATGTAAAATTGTATCATGACAGGTTTGATTCCATCGGTTTGGATCCCGATAAATTTAAAACCTTGTCAGACATTCAATATATTCCCCCTACAACAAAAGAGGATTTGAAAAACAATTATCCCTTTGGTATGTTTGCCGTACCCAAAAAAGAAATTGTACGTATCCATGCGTCCAGCGGTACCACAGGAAAACCCACTGTTGTGGGTTATACCAGGAATGATCTGAATATGTGGTCGGAGATTATGGCCCGCCTTTGTGTTGCGGCTGGCGCCACCGAAGAGGACGTTGCCCAGATCGCTTTTGGCTATGGACTGTTTACCGGCGCGTTGGGACTGCATTACGGCTTGGAACGCTTGGGAGCTATGGTAGTCCCCACCTCCAGCGGGAATACGGAAAAAAATCTGATGCTGATGAAGGATTTTGGCGTTACACTTCTGATCGCTACTCCTACCTACGCCCTTTATATGGGCGAGTTGGCAAAAGAGTTGGGATACAAAAAGGAAGACTTCAAACTGCGAATCGGAATGTTCGGTTCCGAAGGATGCACGGTGGAAATGCGCTCTAAAATTGAGGAAGTGCTGGGCTTGTTCGCCACAGATAACTATGGTATGAGCGAACTTATCGGCCCGGGGGTTTCCGGTGAGTGCATCTATCGGGAAGGCCTACATATTGCGGAGGATCATTTCTTGATAGAGATTTTAGACTCCAATACCCTGGAAGAAAAGCCGGAAGGGGAAGCAGGGGAAGTGGTGGTCACCACCCTTACTAAAGAATGTATCCCGCTTTTACGCTATCGTACCAGAGACATTTCTCGGATGAATAAACAGCCCTGTAAATGTGGAAGAACCAGCGCTCGTATGGATAAAATTATGGGCAGAAGCGACGATATGCTCATAGTAAAAGGCGTCAATGTATTTCCGTCCCAGATTGAAAGCGTGCTGCTGCCAATCGAGCAGATCGGAAATAACTATATGATTTATGTGACCAAGGAAGGGTATTCCGATGCGCTGGAAGTCAAAGTTGAGCTGATTGATGCCAGCCTCTTAACCAAGTATTCCGAGCTGGAAAACCTCACCCGGCACATCCGTGGAAAATTGCGCGCCACACTTGGTATCGACGCAAAGGTGAACCTGGTAGAACCCAAGAGCATCGAGCAGTTCACAGGAAAAGCAAAGCGTGTTGTGGATTTAAGAAATAAGTAACTTGGGAAAGAGGAGTCGATATAGATTGAAACAGTTAATGTTGGGCAATCAGGCGGTTGCCAGAGGATTATATGAGGCCGGATGTACGGTTGCGTCCAGTTATCCCGGCACACCGAGCACTGAAATTACAGAGTATGCAAGTACTTATGAAGAAATTTATGCGGAATGGGCGCCCAATGAGAAAGTGGCGTGCGAGGTAGCGGTAGGAGCGTCTATCGGCGGCGCAAGATCTTTCTGTGCGATGAAACATGTGGGGTTAAACGTAGCGGCGGATCCGCTGTTTACTTCTTCTTATACAGGAGTGAACGCAGGGATGCTGATTGTGGTAGCGGATGATCCGGGAATGCACTCCTCTCAGAATGAACAGGATTCCCGCCACTATGCCATTGCTTCTAAAATTCCCATGGTCGAACCTTCCGATTCTCAGGAATGTAAAGATTTTGTGGGAATTGCTTATTCGGTTTCGGAAGAATTTGATACTCCGGTTATTTTGCGTACCTCCACCAGAATTGCCCATTCTCAAAGCATTGTGGAACTTTGCGACCGGCAGGAAGTACCTTTAAAGGAGTATGAGAAAAACCCTTCCAAGTATGTGATGATGCCAGGAAACGCCAAAGGCCGCCATGTGTTTGTAGAAGAGAGAATGAAACGTCTTGGCCAGCTGGCGGAGAAGATTTCGATCAATCGTATAGAGATGGGCGACACAAAAATCGGCGTGATTACCTCAGGCGTGGCCTATCAGTATGTAAAAGAAGCGCTGCCAGAGGCCAGTATTCTAAAATTGGGACTTGTGAATCCTCTGCCGGTGGAAATGATCAAAGAGTTCGCTTCCAAAGTGGAAAAACTGTATGTGGCAGAAGAACTGGATCCAGTGATTGAAACCCACTGCAAAGCTAACGGCATTTCTGTCATAGGAAAAGAGATATTCTCCTTATTGGGTGAATATTCTCAGCGTTCCATTCGGGATGCCCTTGGGAAAGCAAATCCTTCTGTAACAAGCTTTGGGGAGAATGTGCCGGTGCGTCCTCCGGTCATGTGTCCTGGCTGTCCTCACAGAGGCTTATTCTACACCCTGGGCAAGATGAAAGTAATGGTCAGCGGTGATATTGGGTGTTACACACTGGGGGCTGCCTCTCCGCTGAACGCGATGGATACCACTGTGTGTATGGGGGCGTCTATCTCTGGCCTGCACGGCTTTAACAAAGCCAGAGGGCCTGAGCAGGCGAAAAAATCTGTAGCGGTGATTGGCGATAGTACTTTTATGCATTCCGGCATTACTGGCTTGATCAATATTACATACAACTTGGGAACCTCCACAGTGATTGTACTGGATAACTCAATTACTGGAATGACCGGTCATCAGCAGAATCCCACAACCGGGCTTACATTAAAGAATGCGCCGACTCCCAAGGTAAGTATTGAAAAGGTATGCGAAGCCGCTGGAGTAAAACGTATCCGGGTCATAGACCCTAACGATTTAAAAGGGATGGAGGCTGCGGTAAAAGAAGAGCTAGCGGTGGAAGAACCTTCGGTAATCATCAGCCGTCGTCCCTGTGCCCTTTTAAAATGTGTAAAGCATGAGCCGGCTTTTGTTATTGATCAGAATAAATGTAAAACCTGTAAGGCCTGTATGAAACTGGGCTGTCCGGCGATCAGCATTACCGACGGCAAGGTTTCTATTGATGAAACTTTGTGTGTGGGATGCGGATTGTGTAAAAAGATGTGCGCCTTTGACGCGATTAAATCTTCTCAGGAGGTGCAGGGATAATGGTTAAAAGTATTATGATTGTCGGAGTTGGCGGCCAGGGGTCCCTGCTTGCCAGCAAACTAATGGGAAATGTTCTGATGGACGAAGGATATGATGTGAAAGTATCGGAAGTCCATGGCATGGCCCAGCGCGGAGGTTCGGTAGTAACTTATGTAAAATATGGCGAGAAGGTTTACTCCCCAGTAATCGAACAGGGGGAAGCCGATTTGATTATGTCCTTCGAAAAGCTGGAAGCGGCAAGGTGGATGCCATATCTTAAGCAGGGCGGAAAGATTGTAGTGAACGATCAGCAGATTTCCCCAATGCCGGTAATTACCGGCGCTGCTCAGTATCCCCAGGATATTATCCAGAAGATGAAGGACAAAGGAGCGGACGTCCTGGCGATTGACGCACTGAAGCTGGCCCATGAGGCGGGCAACGCCAAGGCGGTTAACGTAGTGCTCATCGGCGTAGTATCAAAATTTTTGGACTTTCCACAAGAGGTATGGCTCAAAGCGATTGAAAAATGTGTTCCGGCTAAATTCTTAGAGCTGAATAAAAAAGCATTCGCCCTTGGGAGAAGCGTGGAATTTTAAAGGCCATCGACAAATGGAAAAATTGATGTTATAATAAAACAGCGCTACAATCTTGTGCGGTAGCGTACAACTGCAGTGCCGGCGCACAACGGCAGGGGGTATCGTATGGCAATAAAACAATTATCAATTTTTGTAGAAAATAAACCGGGAAGACTTGCGGAGATTACCAATGCGCTTTCCCAGAAAAATATTGATATCCGGGCGTTGTCCATTGCGGATACCACGGATTTTGGTATTTTAAGATTGATTGTTGATAATCCTGCACAGGCGGAAAGCATCTTAAAAGAAGATGGCTTTACTGTATCCCAGACCGATGTAATAGCGATTGGATTGGTAGACCGTCCAGGTCAGTTGGCAAAGGCGTTGTCTGTTTTGCAAAACGCCGGCGTAGGCGTGGAATATATGTACGCTTTTGTCAGCCGGGAGGATGGTACGGCCGCGGTTATTTTCCGTGTGGAAAACAGCGCCTTAGCGGAAGCCAATCTTGCAAAAGAAGGATTTGAAATCCTTTCTAAAGAGGATGTTTGCAAACTTTAAATTAATCTAAAGACCCGACGTACATTGGAGGAGTTACACAGAAAATGGCGATTGACAAGGTGAGAGAATATCTTAAACAATGGGGTATTGAAGGCGAAATCCAAGAATTTAATACCTCCAGCGCAACGGTAGAACTGGCTGCTCAAGCGCTGAATGTAATACCTGCGCGCATTGCAAAAACCCTTTCCTTTAAACATGAAGACGGCTGTATTTTGATTGTCACCGCAGGGGACGCCCGTATCGACAATGGAAAGTATAAAAAGGAATTTGGCTTGAAGGCTAAAATGCTTACTCCTGAAGAAGTACTGGAATATACCGGCTATGAAATCGGTGGAGTATGCCCTTTTGCTATCGAGAATGATAAGGTAGAGGTTTACACGGATATTTCTCTTAAACGCTTTGATCAGGTGTATCCCGCCTGTGGAAGCAGCAATTCGGCGATTGGGCTGAGCTGTGACGAATTGTATGAATATTCTGGCGCTTACCGATGGATAGACGTCTGTAAGGACTGGGATGAGGAGCTAGAGTAAACCAAAGCGCCTGTTTTAATAAAACAGGCGCTTTGTTGTTTTAAGTGGAGGAAGCAATATGGCAAAGCATGAATTTGCAATTCTGCCGTGGGAACCTAAAGGCCGCTATGACGAATATGACCCTTGGAAATATAATTTTATCAAGGTGGATGATGAACTGATCGAACCTTTACTGCCTTCTTTTTGCGGAATAAAGACGTTCGCTCATACACTGGAGGAACCCTGGGATGGACTGAATTACTGTGGCATTACCCTGATACCGCCCCAAAGTATTCCTGCTTTTCAAATCTCACTTTTGCAATCGGAGCATTTGGGGAGGCTTCAAGAGCTGCTGGCCCTTTTGAAAACGGCGCAAAGCCAAAATAAGTTTGTAATTCATTATGGAATATAAAAAGAAAGCCCTTCTGGAAGCGAATCTGCTTCCAGAAGGGCTTTTTTACACTAGGCAAAAAGTTTGAGTACCGCATCGGTGATTGCATAAGCATAGGCAGTCATACTGTTGGGGTCGGCCAAATTTTCATACTCTGAAGGACTGGTGATATAACCGGATTCTACCAGGACCGCCGGACAAGAATAGAGCATAGTCACCCGATAATAGGTCTGCTCTGTAAAGCGAAGCGCCCTTCCGGTTTGAGCGCAAAGCAAATCACCAATATCTTGAGCAAATGGACCGGACTGATCGTTGTAATAATACACCTCGATACCGCCGATATCCGTGGCGTTTGTAGATTCTACCAGCGAATTGTGGTGCATGGAAATAAACACATCCGCATCATATTTCTCAGTAAAGGCCATGCGGTCGTTTAAAGTCATGGTTTCATCCTGCTGGGTGATATATACGGTAGCCCCTAAAGCCTGCAGCCGTTTCTGCGTCGCCAGGGCGTCCGCTAGATTGAGCACCTTTTCCGTAGGACCTGTAATAGAAGGAACGCCCAAAGCGCCGGGATCTTCGCCTCCGTGACCAGGGTCGAGCACTACCGTGATACCAGTAAGGGGAGCGGCGGTATCTACCTGAAGCTTGGGTTTCTCTTTGAGATAGATAATCGTATCCTTCCCTTCAAAATCCACATTGAAACCATTGATAGAAACCCCTTCATTAAAATGAAAAGTAAGGGTAACGCTGCCATCCTCATTGATAACAGGTTCAATGGAAGAACAAAGCTTTGGTTCCAGCATACCCATATTCATATTTTCGAAGCCGGCGATATTATATAAGGTAAGGACCAATTTTGAGGAATCCAGCTGGCCGGAAAATGCCGGGCGGGCAGAACCGGTGAGCTTTATTTTATCGCCCTTTTCCGAAGGCATGGTCGAAATAGCGGAAATAGTATTTACCGCGCTGTTGTCTCCTTCTAAGATATTGATGCTGTCCTTTGTAACATAACCGCCGCAGGAAAGCTTATAATACCCTTCTTCCTGATCCACATTTTCTGTAATATAATCTACACATTCCGGTTTAAGCACGGTTAAGTAAACGCCTTTTTGTTCCATCGTAGAGCGTACAGGGGTATAAAATTTCATCTGTGCAACTGGGGTAGCGCCCTCTCCCGCCAGATATACTTCACCGGAAGAATCCTGAGTATTGTTCATACCATTATAGTTAAGGCTGAAAGTTACTGGGCCTAGATTTTTCACCTGCCCGGTCTGGGCCAGGGAAGAAAGATCGATAGTTGCCTGATGGGTGGTAGCCACACCCGATTGGGCAGAGGTAACCGGCTGCAGCTGAACGCTCAGTCCGCCGATAGAAGCAGAAACGGTGCCGCCGTAAGGTGCGGTGCAGGAGACTTTTAATTCTTTCCCCGGAAGCACCAGTTCAGGGGAAGAAGGATAGAGATTGTATTTAGAGATAACATTGAGATAGGTTGCAGTTGGCTGGTTGCGGATAATCGTTGCAGTTTTTGTTACTCCGCCCTGGATAAACGTGTATGTATTGGTTCCAAGAGGAACTTGTACCTGTACTCCCCAAAGCCCTGTAGAGGTCTGGCTTTCCAGTTCTTCGCCCTGGTACATCACCGGCTGGGAAGGATCGGAAGTACCGGTAATATAATAAGTTTCATAGGAAGTAATCAGTTGCTCGGAAGGGCGAGTAATTTCAAAATCAGTAGGGTAAGTAAGGTCTATCTCCAAAGAATTATCCGACTCCTGGAAGGAGGCAGCCAGCAGATAGGCGCTGGTACGGGCCTCGGTATTTAGGGAGCTGTAGTTGCTGATCACCAGTCCGGAAGCTCCGTTGTCCTTAGCTAAGGCAGCGTCTCTTTCTATAGTATGCTCAAAAGCGGTTTCGTCCTGTGAGCCAAACAGAGGGTAAAAAAGGACGCCTCCTTGGGAACAAAATTGGCTCCACTCATGCAGCTGCTGGGAGTAAACCTGTGTATCAGACGTATCTCCTGGCGCCGCCAATACAGCAAAATCCACATTTCCAGACTGAATAGCGCCGGTGACGTCTATCTGGGGTACTGTATTGAGAATGATACCAGATCTCTGCACTTGAGGGGTGCTCATATTTTCTTTGATCTGAAGAGAAATATTTTCAATACACTGGGAGTAATTGGGGATAGAGGCATACAGTTTCGTATCCACGCCGGAAAGTACAACGCCGGCGATATTATACCCCTCCGTAAGCTCTTTAGCGATCTCGCCGATAAATGCCTGCACTTCCGCGTTTTCTGGATCAAGATAACAGCCGTTGCCATTATTGATCAACCATTCGGGATTTTTAATCGCCGGACTTTTTCCGTCCAGCTGATTTTTTAGTTGTTCGGCGCTTAAAGTAGAGGCAGCCACGTCCAGAGGATCAATGGCCGCATATACCTGAATACCAATCTCAGAAGCCGCATTGGTGAGATACTCCAACGGATCGAACGAATCAAAAAAGGAATGTTTGGCTTCACCGTCTTGCCAGAACCTGCTTACAGGAAGAAGGCTGGACTTATAAAACGCATCGCACTGGGGGACCGCTTCAAAGAAAATGGCATTATAACCATAGGTGGCGGCAAACGTAACGATTTGATCCAGTTCTGATTTCAGCTCATCTGAGGTAAGGGAGGAGCTGGAAGGAAAATCCGCGTTATTTTGAGTGCGCACCGTCATAGCGCGCAGATCGCCTTCCAAGGCGGGCACCTCCGCCGGGGCTGATTTCGGAAGAGAAAAACCCCCGCCAAGCAGTTCAAATCCCATGAAAACTGTAATTATCAAAGCAATGACTATTAAGCACAGCACCAATACTTTGGTAATGACAGAAGAGTGATTTTTTCTTAAATACATTATGCTAACAATCCTTTACAATTCAAAATCAGATTTATCAAATGTTAACAGGGCGTTAGGCCGCCTGGGAATACGTTTTAAGGGAGCGTATTGATATTTTCGGCAGCGATCAAAAGGATCGGCAACTCCCTTTTTTTCACAAAGGACAGATTTCCCATCCCGGGTAATAAATCCATATTTACAATACTGGCACGCCGGAGAAATCTCTTTGGAAAACAGCCGGAGTCGGTTCATCCTATCACCTTCTAAAAAACAGTATAGTGATATTATATAATAATTAGTGACACATTTCTACAGAAATCGTGCCTGAATTTTTTAACAATTTTTTCTGGCGGCGGTAAATACCAGAATACTGCACATACACATCAGGCAAACACTGCTTATCATCATTTGCGGGGTGATCTGGGCGGCGGGAAGGGCCTGACCGCCAGAGAAAACCATCAAATCGGCCGGGGGCAGAAAACGCAGTGATATTCCAAAAAGAAAGCAAGTCAGTCCCCCATGAACCAGCCGGGAAAGATAAAAGGGAACAAAGTTTATCTGTGAAAGACCGGCAAAGGCAGATTTGATCTGAAAAATAATACTCAGAGAAGAGAAAGAAACCAAAAAGCCAAGAAGGAGAACGCCCCCCTGTGTATGCAGTCCGCTGGCGGCGGCACATCCGGAGGTTACTTCAATTATTCCGGTAAAGGCTGCAATATAAAAGTCTTTGTTTTGCAAGGGAAGGATTGCTGTGAGTATATCGGCGAAAAGACCGGTAATACCTATAGCGCTTAAAAAGGCAATTATAGCGGAAAATGCAACTACAAAAGCGCAGGTGCTTAAAATAGCGGCGCTGGCAGCGGTAACAGAGGATACAAAAACGTCCTTTCCGTATAAGATATCCGATCCTCTTTGACGTTGAGAACAAAGGTCTCTCTTTCGCCGAAACACGATTACTCCAATTGCCAAAGCGGAAAGTATTTGGGAAAAATACAAAGAAAGACCGGCGCTGCGGCTGGACAGCATTCCGGCGCCTACCGCGGAGATTAGATAAGAAGGTCCGGCGTTGACGCAAAAACACAGCGCTCGGGAAGCCTCCTGCGGGCTGATTTCGCGGTTTTTTACTTTAGAGGCAATCATCCTGGCGCCTACTGGATAACCTCCGATAAAGCTCATAAGCACTACACAGCCTAAGTGTTCCGGCAGTCCGAGAATTTTTTTTGTAAATCCGGCTACCGACTTGTTCAAATAGGCCCCCGAACGGGAAAAAGCGATTATATTTGCTAAAATCATAAAAGGAAATAGAGAAGGAATAATGACATTGGCGCAGGCGACCAGCCCGGCACGCACACCTGCGGATACCGCCTGGGTTTCCCACAAAAGGCCGATTGATAAAAGTACCAGTAAAGGGGATAAAAATAAATATCGTTTCCCTTTCAAAACTCCACGCCCTCCCCTGAATAATAAAATGGTCTTTTCTGTAATATCTATGTAGTATAACAGGGTAATAACACTTGGACGGAGGTTTCGAGGTTTATGTTTCATAAAAAGAAAAGGCGCAGAGAAGAGGAGATATCTTTTGGAGATAGGTTGTCCGGCGTACTTCAATTGCCGGTTAATGTGGTGGAAGGACTTCCTCAAATGGAAGTGATGGGAAACAAAGAAGCGGTTATTGAAGGCTGTGACGGCGTGTTGGAATATAATGAAAACGTGGTGCGGCTGAGCACAGGAAAACTGGTGATTAAATTTATGGGCCGGGGACTAATTTTAAAATGTATGACGGATACCGGCGTTATTGTTACAGGATATATCACTTCGATTGAATTTTCCTAAAAGAAGGTGGCGCTGTGTATATCGTAAAATTGCTTCGATTTCTCAAAGGTTATGTAAAATTTGACGCGATTTCCGGGAATATCGAACGCTTTATCAATATCTGTGTAAAGAACTGTGTTTCCCTCTGGGGATGCAGAAAGGAAGAGGAACATTTAACCGGTTTTACGACAGTAAGCGGATATAAAAAAATGCATCGATATGCCCGACGGACCCAGGTGCGGCTAAGAGTGAAAGAACGCCGGGGTCTGCCATTTTATATTCATCGATATCGTAAACGCATCGGTATTTTGGCAGGTGCGTTATGTTTTGTGCTGTTTTTAGGAATTATGTCGAATTTTGTCTGGGTAATTCAGATAGAAGGTAATGAACGGCTAAGCTCGCAGCAGCTGATAAACGCTTTGAAAGAGGCGGGAGTAAGCCGCGGAACGTTAAAAAGCTCTATTGATAATGAACAGGTGGCCCAGACTCTTATGATAAAAGTGGATGATCTGGCTTGGATATCAGTAAATGTTCGGGGAACTACGGTGTTTTTACGGGTTCGGGAAAGGACGATGCCGCCTCAGAAGATAGATACCAATGTGCCGGCGAATGTGGTGGCCGCCCAAGACGGACAGATTCGACATATGGAAGTGTATGACGGTACTCCCGTTTTAAAGGTGGGGGACGCGGTGCGCAAAGGGGAAATTATTGTCAGCGGAATCAACGAGGACCGGTGGGGGCTTACTCATATTCTCCGGGCCAACGCTAAGGTGACCGCTTATGTGCCTCAGACGCTGGAGGTGGAGATTCCCTTAACCCAAACTCATTGTTCCAGTGCGGGAAAAATAATAAAACGAAAATATTTGAATATATTTGGTGCCCAAATTCCACTATTTATCTATAGCGGGATTGAAGAACCGTATAAATTGGAAAAACGGGAGTTTTACCCTCAGGTGATGGGCGTCTCCATGCCTTTTACCGTGACCCGGGAGAACTATATTTTAACGGTGGAAACCAAGGAACGAATTTCCGAGGATACGGCACTGAAATTAGGAAAAAAGCAGCTTGCTTTGTTAGAAAAACAGAAACTGAACGGGGAAATTATTTCCTTTGATGTGAAGGCGCGTACAGAAGAAGAAAAGGTAATTTTGACCGGAGAGTATATTGTGGAGATGGATATTGCCAAGCAGGTGGAGTTTTCTGTCTTTGATACCAAGGATGAAAAAGGAAAGTTTGAAAAGAGCGGATATTGATACAACAAAATACATAAAAAATTCATAAAAAACTGTGGAAAATTACTTGTTTATTGTGTTGCTATTTGGTATAATATGTAATAGTTGTAAATAGCCCTTTTTTGCAAAGGGAATTTGTATAAAGAGAAAGAAGTAAAAAGGATGATAGAACAGCTTGTTAATATTGACCGGATGGAACATGCCCTGGCGTTGTTTGGGAGCTTTGATGAAAATGTCCGGTTGATCGAGCAGGAGTATAACGTGACCGTGACCTGCCGCGGCACAGAGATTAAGGTATTCGGAGATGAGCAAGGAGTATCCCTGGCGGTGCGCGCTATCACAGGGCTTCTTTCTCTTATTAATAAAGGGGAAGCGATTACCGAACAGAATGTGCGTTATGTTATGTCTATGGTCAGGGAAGGTACGGAAGAGAAAGTAGCTTCTTTGGCGGATGACGTTATCTGTATTACCACTACCGGAAAACCGTTAAAAGCCAAAACTTTAGGGCAAAAAAAATATATCCAGGCGATCAAGGACAATACCATTGTTTTTGGCGTAGGGCCGGCGGGCACCGGAAAAACTTATTTGGCCGTAGCTATGGCGGTGCGGGCGTTCCGTGCTCACGAGGTGAACCGGATTATTTTAACGCGTCCGGCGGTGGAGGCAGGCGAAAAACTTGGCTTTTTGCCAGGGGATTTGCAAAATAAAGTAGATCCTTACCTGCGCCCGCTCTATGATGCTTTGTTTGATATGCTGGGGGCGGAGAATTATCAGAAATATGTAGAGCGGGGGAATATTGAAGTTGCTCCGCTGGCGTATATGCGGGGGCGCACATTGGATGACTCATTTATCATTTTAGATGAGGCGCAGAACACCACTCCGGAACAGATGAAGATGTTTTTAACCCGTCTTGGGTTCAATTCGAAAGCGGTAATTACCGGAGATGTTACTCAAATTGATCTTCCGGACAGCAAACGTTCGGGGCTGGTGGAAGCAGTAAAAATACTGAAAAACGTAGAAGATATCGCAACCATTTATTTTACAGAAAAAGATGTGGTCCGGCATCGGTTGGTGCAGGCGATTATTAAGGCATATGAGAAATATTTTGAGGAGGGTAAACGTAACAGATGAATGAAAGTTTGAAAGTATTGATTTCCAACCGGCAAAAAGATGTAAAAATCCCAAGCGGAATGCGGCTGCTGATTCGCCGTTGTTGTCATGCGGTTTTGCTCTCTGAGAATTTCCATCAAAATGCAGAAGTAAGCGTTAGCTTTGTAAATAACGAACAGATTCGAGAACTGAACAACGAATACCGTCAGAAGGACGCTCCGACGGACGTACTATCCTTTCCTCTTGGGCAAGATGGGGTATATGATAAAAATATGGAAACCGGCGCTATCATGCTGGGGGACATTGTTATCTCCGTTGAAAAAGCCATAGAACAAGCGAAGATTTACGGCCACTCCCTTCAGCGGGAAATCGGCTTTTTAACAGTACATTCCATGCTGCATCTGCTGGGGTATGATCATGAAAAGGGCGGATTGGAAACTTTGCGGATGCGGGAGAAGGAAGAAGAAGTACTTACCAAGCTGGGACTGCAAAGAGACGCCAGCTACGTATTGGATGTCAATGAATAATAAGCTGAAGAGGCTGATAAACAGCTTTCGGTACGCTTTTCATGGAATAGGAAGCTGTATCCGGTACGAACGCAATTTTCGAATTCATATGGTGATTGCCCTTTATGTGATAGCTGCCGCTGTGGCAATGCAGGTTTCTAGGGTAGAGTTTTGCGTATTGGTGCTGACCATTGGAAATGTGCTGGTGATGGAGATGCTCAATACTGCCGTCGAAAAGACGGTGGACCTTTCCAAAACCGGAATTAATCATACAGCGAAAATCGCCAAAGATGTGGCTGCGGGAGCAGTGCTTGTAAGCGCTATAATCAGTATTGTCATCGGTGCTGCGCTGCTGTTGCGTTGGGACAGGCTGTTAACGCTGCTGGGGGTATTGACGGCGGGACCATTTTTCTGGATTGCCCTGGTGATTTCTGCTGTTTTAGCTGTTTGTTTTATTTTTGCGTTTCCTGATTTGGAGGAGCGCACTGTGAAAAAGGAGAGAGAATGAAATATACTGAACCAACGTATGATACAAAATCTGCATTTGTAGCTATTGTAGGGCGGCCGAATGTGGGAAAGTCCAGCCTGCTGAACAGTATGGTAGGGGAAAAGGTGGCGATTGTTTCCAATAAACCCCAGACCACCAGAAACCGAATTACCGGAGTATTGACAAAAGACAGCACTCAGTTTGTATTTATTGATACTCCGGGTCTGCATAAGCCTCGTACAAAGTTAAGCGAATACATGGTAAAACAGGTAACAGACAGCGTTGCGGATGTGGATGTGGCAGTGCTGGTGACGGAACCTACGGGGGAAATTACCAAGGCGGAAATGGATTTGATAGAATCTTTTAAATCCATGAGACTGCCTGCGATTTTAGCGATAAATAAGATAGATACCCTTTCCCGGAAAGAATTAATGATGCCCAAAATGCAAGCGTTTTCCCAGCAGTTTGAGTTTGAAGCGCTCATTCCCATCTCTGCGCTTACTGGATATGGGGTAGAGACTATTTTAGATGAATTGGATAAGTTTGCGTCTTCGTCTCCTTTCTTTTTTGAGGAGGACACCCTTACCGATCAACCGGAGAGAGTAATTGTTGCGGAAATCGTACGGGAAAAGCTCCTTCGCAATATGCGGGATGAGATCCCCCATGGAACAGCTGTTTCTGTGGAAAGTATGAAGGAGAGGGAAAACAGCGATATCATAGATATTGAGGTGCAGATCTACTGTGAAAAAGATTCGCACAAAGGCATGATTATTGGCAAAGGCGGCGCCATGCTTAAGAAGGTGGCCTCCCAGGCCAGGGAAGATATGGAGAGCTTCTTAGGGTGTAAGGTCAATCTTCAGTGCTGGGTAAAAGTTCGGGAGGATTGGCGCAACCGGGAAAATATATTGAAATCCTTTGGTTACAATTAATGTTGCGAAAAGGCATCGTCAATTTATTTCATTTGTCAAGCTGTAAATAGTGGAAGGTATGAGATACATTACCACTGATATTGATAGTCACGGAGGAAAAAATATGACTACTAAGTAAGTTTTACGGAGGCAGTCATATGGAAAAGAAAAATGAAATGAATGCATATAATATTTTTTTGAACTCCGGTAAGGTAGAAGACTATCTAAACTATGTGAATATAAAAAAGAATGAACCCCAGTCCCCTTACAGGGACGACACAGGAGAAAACAGTGCATATAACGACGGATGGTATCGTGCTACGTGAGCGCGCGATTGAGGATGAAGACAGTATTTTAACGCTGCTGACAAAAGATCGGGGCGTAATAAGCGCTTATGCACGGGGAGCCAGGAAGCTAAGAGGAAACCTTCGGGTTTCCAGCGAGCTTCTAAGCTACTCGTGCTTTGTGTTGTTTTCAAATAAAGAAAAATATTCCGTTGATAAAGCTGATTTAAATAATGTGTTTATGAAAGTACGAGGGGACATATTGAAACTGTCGCTGGCCTCCTACTTATGCCAGCTGACGGGGGAAGTAGCCCCCAGGGAAGAAAATGCGCAGGAATATCTGCGGCTGCTCCTGAACAGCTTATATTTTTTGGACAGTGATAAACGTACCTGTGAGTTTATCAAGCCTTTGTATGAGCTGCGGATAATGACTATGGCAGGGTATATGCCCAACCTAGTGGCCTGTTGTGAATGCGCCTCTTTCGAGAAGGCGGAAATGTATTTTTTGCCGCTGACTTCTCAGCTTATCTGTGGGGACTGTGTGAAAAATTTACCGGAAAATCAAATAAAATATCTGCTTAATCCAGGGGTTCTGGCCGCGATGAGGCATATTATTTATGCAGGAGATGAAAAGTTATTTAACTTTACACTATCCTCACCTTTGCTTAAGCAATTAAATCAGATCTCTCAGGAGTATATCAAATGCCACCTGGAGAAGAAATTCGATACGCTGGACTTCTACCTGACTATGTCGGATTGAAGCCGGCGTCCTTTTTAGAAAAGGAGGACATATGGACAAATATTGTAAAGCTTTAGAACTTGACAAGGTTCTTGTGAAATTAGCGGACTTTTGTTCCTGCGAAGATGGAAAAACGCTTGCTTTAAATATAGAGCCGCTGACAGAAACAGAAGAGGTAAAGGCGTTATTGGAGAAAACGGTCGATGCCAATACTCTGACCAACCGATATGGAACGCCGTCGGTGGGATCGCTTATAAACTGTACTGCTTGCTTAAGACGGGCGCAGGTAGGTTCCCGTCTTACGATGAAAGAACTACTGGATGTGGCAAGGATCCTCAGCAGCATCGATACTATCGACCGCTGGCACCGTCAGTTGGAAGAAAAACCCGCCAGCTTGGAATTTTTGCTGGATTCGGTGGTGGCTTTGCCGAACCTTTACCGGGAAATTACCTCTGCGGTTCTTTCGGAAGAAGAAATAGCGGATAAGGCAAGCCCGGAGCTTGCGGATATTCGGCGGAAAATCCGCGCCGCCGGCTCCAAGGCCCGAGAAGTGTTGGACAAGATGGTCCGATCCACTACCTATCAGAAGTATTTGCAGGAGAGCATTATTACTATGCGCGACGGCCGCTTTGTGGTACCGGTGAAAACGGAATACCGCAATGAAGTGAAAGGTTTGATTCATGATACTTCCAGCAGCGGCGCTACGGTGTTTATTGAGCCGGTTGGGGTGGTGGAGGCCAACAATGAAATTCGGATTTTACAGAACAAAGAAAAAGTAGAGATCGACCGTATTTTATCCGAACTTTCCGCTCAGGTAGGCGGCTGCTGCGACAGTATTCTGGGAAGCTATGAGGCTATGGTGGAATTGGATCTTTATTTTGCCAAAAGCCGTATGGCGGATGCGATGAAGGCATCCGTTCCTCATATCAACCAGCAAGGAATAATAAACCTGCATCATGCACGGCATCCGCTCATCGACGCGGAAAAAGTGGTTCCTATTGATATTCGTCTGGGGGAAGATTTTGATACTTTGGTGGTAACCGGCCCCAATACGGGCGGTAAAACAGTGGCGATCAAAACGTTAGGGCTTTTGGTGTTGATGGCGCAATGTGGTTTGATGCTGCCGGTTGCCGACAACAGTACCGTGCCAGTATTTGAAAAGGTGCTGGTAGATATTGGAGACGAGCAGAGCATTGAGCAAAGCCTTTCTACTTTCTCCGCTCATATGACCAATATCATCCAAATTTTACAGCAGGCGGACGAACGCTCGTTGGTGTTATTGGATGAACTGGGGGCGGGGACCGATCCGGTAGAAGGAGCGGCTTTGGCAGTAGCGATTATTGAACAGATTCGCTTTCAGCAGGCGAAGGTGATAGCGACTACTCATTATGCAGAAATCAAAATGTATGCATTAAATACGGAGGGTGTGGAAAATGCCAGTTGTGAGTTTGATGTAGCAACTCTGCGCCCCACCTACCGGCTTTTGACCGGCGTGCCGGGACGCTCCAACGCGTTTGCTATCAGTGAACGGTTAGGACTTTCCCAGCAGGTAATCGAAAATGCCAAAGAGCATGTTTCTAATGAAAACGCTCGGTTTGAGGATGTAGTCAGCCAGCTGGAAGCTACCCGGCAGCAGTTGGAGCAGGAGCGTCAACTGGCCCAAAGCCAGCGGCAGAAAGCGCAGCAGAACCGTCAGCAGGCGGATGCTTTACGCAAAAAAATGGAGGAAGAAAAAGAACGGGAGATCGAACGGGCAAGAACTCAGGCGAGGTCTATTGTAGAACAGGTAAACTTTCAGGCGCAAAAATTGCTGGATGAACTGGAGGAAATCCGCAAGAAAAAAGACAGTGAAAACTTCGCCGATATGGCTTCAAAAGCCAAAGTCGCCTTTAAAGCAAATATGCGAAAGCTGCAGGATTTGGCGGACCCGGTAACTAAAAAAACAGGGGAATATAAACCGCCCAGACCAATCCGCCGGGGGGATATTGTCCAGCTGGCGGGGTTAAATAAGGAAGGAACCGTTCTTTCCAACCCGGATGGACAAGGGTATGTTAGCGTTCAGGCAGGAATTATGAAAACCAAAGTCCATCAGTCCGAACTGCGTCTGGTAGATTTAAAGGACAAAAAAGTGACTATAAATAATTCTGGAGTTTCCACCAGAAACGTAACATCCAAGGCGCAGCGGGAAGTGAAAACAGAGATTGACCTTCGCGGAATGACTGCGGACGAAGCGCTCATGGAATTAGATCGGTATATTGACAGCAGTGTACTTTCCGGGGTGACAACCATTACCATCATTCATGGAAAGGGCACCGGCGCTTTGCGTGCGGCGGTACATCAGCGGCTGCGAAAGCATAAGAATATCAAATCCTTCCGTCTTGGAACATATGGGGAAGGGGAAGCGGGCGTAACTGTTGCGGAGATTAAATAGAAATCTTAAAATATACCTATTTGATGTACTTTACTTGCCTTGCGCTTTATGTTATTATTAATATGGTTAATTGTTTAAATTTACATTGAGATAGATAGGAGTAGATGAGCTTATGGCAGAAAAAGTGACTAAGGCGGGATCGCTTACGTTTAAAGGAAAACCCCTGGTGCGAAGCGGAAATACGATTTATTATGGGGATATGGCGGAAAAGTATGTGGCCATGATTCAGATTTTGGATACCGCACCTTTTAAGGAGATGCAGCTCCCTTCCAAAGTTTCTGTACAGATTTGGTCCACTGATGATGAACTTCGCATGAAGGACCGGATTATTAAGAAAACAGAGAAAAACAATTTGTACGATGCGATGAATATCGCCTCCATCTGGTTGGAGCGCCAGCTGGAACAAAAGTAAATAAAAAAAGCCCGCGCTTAAAGTGAACGGGGTATAAAACAGAAAAACATCCTGTCCGATAGTAATATCAGACAGGATGTTTTGCGCTATGCAAGAAAACGAGACTTAACGATCCCTATCATTCATAAAAAAACCAATCAGAACAATCACTATTCCGAGGACCCCACCGCACCAGCCAAAAAAATTCATTGTAGAAATGGCAATTCCGAGTAAAATTATTGCAATTCCCAATAGCATGATTTTTATACGATTCATGGCTCAATCTCCTGATAAATTGTAAGTTTTTAAATAGATTTATATTGTTTTTTGCCATATAAACAAAGAACGTGGGATTTGTTAACGATGGGAAAAGTTGCTCACTGTTGACGAGGACGGACAGCTTTGCTGCTTTTTCACTTATTCGCCCCAATAAACAGAAGATTACCGTTTTAACTTATTTCCGAGGATAACTTTTATCACCACGCAAATTAGCAGGACAATAATCAATGCAATTCCAGTGATCTGAATGCTGAGATACCATGGAGCCGATTGCATGACATATAAATCTGGATTTTTTTTGTAATCTAGATATTTAAAAACCGCACTGCCAATAAAAACACCAGTAAAGCTTCCCATAAGTATGTTGATAAAATAATTTATCTTTTTAAGCATTTTCCTCACCTCTGAAAATCCGGAGTTATCCCACGGATAAATTATACTCTATTTCCACATCAATTGTCCAATCAATTAAAAGCACATGCTTTAATAGCTCTTTGAAAATCCCCATTGTCATTACAAGCAATCAATTCCACTAAGTTTTATTCTCTGGGAAGGGAGAGCACAAAAGTACTGCCGCCTCCGGGAGTATCTTCCGCCAAAAGCTTTCCGCGATGAAGAGCGGCAATCTCCCGGGCGATACAAAGCCCAAGGCCATAGTGGTCCTTTTTGCTTCGGGAAGAATCCACACGGTAAAACCGCTGAAAGATCGCTTCTTTCAGTTCGTTTGGTATACCTGGACCATTGTCAATCACTCGGATTTGGATAGATTTGTGATATCGAGTCAAAGTTAAAACGATTTTTCCCCCTTCAGGGGTATAACTTATCGCATTGTCCAGTAAAATGGAAAGCACCTGATCGATGCGGAGAATATCGCACCGGCATTTTGGAAGGGGAGTGTCTGGCAGGACGGAAGTAATGGAAATTTTTTTCTTCTCCGCTATAGGTTCAAAATGCTCCGCCGCACTTAGCACCAGAGTTTCCATCTCCGCTTCTTCCCAATGTACGGGCCAAGTGCCGCTGTCTGCTCCTGCAAGAGTAAGCATATCAGCGATCAGTTGGGACATGCGCCGGCATTCTTCTGTGATAGTTTGTGAAAAGCGCTGGGCTTGTGTTAGGGAGGCGCTTTCCATGGCGGAAATACTTGCTTGAATAACCGCTAAAGGAGAACGCAGTTCATGGGAGGCGGCAGAAACAAACTCTATCTGACGTTTCCGGCTTTCCTCCACCGGTTTGATCGCCCTGGCAGTAAATAGCCAGGCAAACAGCCCAAGAAAAAAGATAGAAAGCAGGGTCAAACCCAAAAAAGTCCAAAAAAGATAGAAAATCTGCTGTTCATCTTTGATTTGGGATTTCACAATCGTAATCCCAATCCATCCCTTAGAAAGAGGAACAGAGGCTACGGCGCCGTAATATTTTTGGCCGGTATAATCTACAAATTCAAAATTTACTTGCTGTGCTTGCAGGTGGGAATCCGGCGGACGGCGCACATCAAAATTAAATTCCTCCAAAGCGGTTTGGTAAGCTTTTGCGAAAAGCTGAGTGCGTATTTCTCCTTGTTTATTTTTGCTGTAAAGGATCGGGATGCCTTTATCCATAATATCGATCATCAAATTGCCATTGGCTTCCGTTTGAGAAAGCCAGGTATGATCAATAAACGTTTGGCTCTGCAGATGAAATAGGATAGAATTCATATCGCTTAAAAAGGAAGCCTGAGCCCGATGAGTCAGCTGGCTTTGAGAGATATAAAAAGCCCCCCAAGCCATCCCCGCCAGGATAATTCCCGTAATAAGCGTACAGATCACGGTAAGGCGTATACGAAGTCGTTTAAACATGGGCACCCTCCAATTGATATCCTACTCCCCGTATGGTTTTGATTTGAAGGAGACTTCCCACGGACTTCAGTCTCCGGCGCAGGAAATGGATATAGTTGTCCAAATTTCCGTCCTCCACTGGAGCGTCTGGTCCCCATACCCGGGAGAAAAGCACGCTGCGAGGAAGAATTTGTCCTGGATTTTTAATCAACACTTCGAAAAGATCCGCTTCCCGTTTGGAAAGGGTACAATTACCGCAAATACCTTGTAAGGTTTTAGCGGCGCTGTCAAAGACAATATCCCCAAAAGAAACAATATCGCTGCTTTCCCAGGTGCGCGGGCGGCGTTTCATCGCCCGGATACGGGCCAACAGTTCCTGCATATCGAAAGGCTTTACCAGATAATCATCCGCACCGCAATCCAGTCCTTCTACCCGCTGTTCAATACTCCCTAAAGCGGTCATCAAAAGAACTGGAGTCATAATCCCTTTTAGACGCATTTGGGTAAGCACCTGCAGTCCATCCATGGAAGGAAGCATCCGGTCCAGAAGAATAAGATCGTGGGCCTGCTGGGTAATCCAGCGCAGACCATCGTCCCCATCGTGGCACACGTCAACGGTAAACCCTTCCTGCTGCAGCCGGAAACCAACGGCTTCACACAGTTTTTCATCGTCTTCTATCATAAGAATACGCATGTGTTCACTACCTTACTTATTTATTAGTGTCAGTATACCATAGAAATCTAAAAACTTTCTTTAAAATTTCCAGAAAGTTTAGAGATTATCATGGTAAGGTGATAGCTGGAAAGACTATTACTAAAATGTTGGAGGATAAATGATGAAACATATAGGAAAACAAATACTGTCCTTATTTTTGGCTTTTATTTTCGTAATATTGTCCGCTTGTTCAGCAGCGTCCCCTGCTGAAAATGAACAGGATAATACTCAAAATATAGCTATGGGACGTTATATTGAGGAAGAATGCAGCCTGCCCGCACAAGTAAATTATATTGAGAGCTTAGTACAAACTTCTGAGGGCAATTTAGAACTGATTGCCAATACAGATCCGGAAAAGGCTCTTGGCCCTTGGAACCTTTACGTTTCCAAAGATCAGGGAATATCTTGGTCTCAGGAGGAGGCCCCCTGGCTGGACGCCTTGGGAAGATCAACCATTTCCAGTATTGCCTACGACCAGACAGGCGGAAAATATATTTATTATACCGATATGAGCGGTATTGATATTGAAGCTGTCATGCGAGGGGAAATTCCTCCGGAAGAAATACAGTTTCCACAGGAATCTTTTGTTTATGTAGATGCTCAGGGAACGGTAACTTCAATGGATTACCAGCTGCCCTATGACGAAACTGGGGCGGGCGCCAGCGACATACAGGTGGCACAGAATGGAGATCTCTTACTAAATACTTATTTCAGCCTGCTCCAGGTCGACAGTAAAACCGGGGAGATAAAAAATACCTTTAAGCCGGATACCGGATATCAGATAGGGGATTTTCTCACCTTTGGAAATGATGTGTATTATTTTGACGGGGATAAAATCCTCCGCAATGATTTGATTTCTGGAGAACCGTTAGAAACGATTTCTGTCATCCAGGGGGAAGAAACTGCCGGTACACCGAAAGCGATCGTTTATGGTTCGGCTGCCTCTGAACGGATAATGGCGGTAGACAAAGATCATACCGCGATTTACTATTGCGATCCCACCGGACTTTACCGCCGCTTGCTGGACGGCTCCATGCTGGAAAAATTAATTAACGGGGAACTTACCTCTCTTAACATGCCGTCTATGACTACAAGGAAGTTTTTTGTTCTGGAGGACGGAAATTTCCTGATTTATTATAAAGATGAGGAGAAAAATGTCCTCTTAAAATATGCTTACCAGCAGGACGTCCCTTCGGTACCCACTACAGAACTAAAAGTCTACTCTTTGGAGGATAACCAGACGATCCGCCAAGCAATGGGACTGTTCCAGCGGGCTAACCCGGATACCCATGTGACTTATACCGTAGGAATGACCGGAGAGGACGCTGTCACCGTCTCTGACGCCCTGCGCGCCCTAAGTACGCAGCTGTTGGCGGGAAAGGGGCCGGACGTTATTGTTCTGGACGGCATGCCGATTGATTCTTATATTGAGAAAAACGTTCTGCTGGATTTAAGCGAATACCTTAAAAAAACATCGGGGGAGCTGTTATCCAATATTGCGGAAAGTTACCAGAGAGAGGACAAAAAAACCTATGCGGTCCCCGGACGTTTTATGGTGCCTATGATGCTGGGAGAAGCCAGCACGATAGATCAAATTACCAATCTTACTCAACTGGCGGATTGGTTGGAGAAAGAAAAGGACCACTATGCAAGGCCGTTGGAAGTATCCTATCCAGCGAATTTAATCCGGCAGTTTTATCCTGTATGCGCTCCGGCTTGGATAAAAGAAGACGGATCGATTAAAACAGAAGAGTTTTCCCAATTTCTAAAGGATATTCAGCGGATTTCTCAGCTGGAAGAAAAAGCAGAAGATATCAGCGAAGAAAATTTGGCGCAGATTGCTTCCCTTAATAACGATTTAGTATCCGGCTCTATTTATTGGAAATACGATCAACACGCTTTGGCTCTGGGGGATATGAATACTCTGAGCGCCGCGGCTGCGCCAGATGCTGCAATCAGGGATAAGAGTGTAGAGGGAAGGCTGACGCCTTTGGCAGGCCAAGTCAGCGGTATATTTGTGCCGAAATGTATTCTTGGTGTTAACCAGAGCAGTATGCAGAAAGATCTTTCCCTTGCATTTATTGATACAGTCCTTTCACAAGAGGTACAGGACAATGATTTTGAAGATGGTATGCCGGTAAATTCCTCATCTTTTAAAAAAGCGCAGCACAGCCCTTACTCTGAAGAAGACGACGGTATGTACTACAGCATAGGTTACGTGAGTACTGATGACGAAACCGAAGAACAAGACGATGAACCGGTGATCACTATGGAAATGCAGATTAAATGGCCTTCGGAGCAGTTTATGAATACTTTGGCTGATCAGTTGGAAGGTTTGAGTACGCCGGTAACGGTGGATAGAGTTGTGTTGGATACGATCTGCCAGGAAACGGTACCGTATTTTGAAGGGACCAGGTCTTTGGAAGATACGGTTACCGCCGTTACAGAAAAACTTAGATTATATCTCTTCGAATAATATGAAAAAGCGAAAAAGCACAAGAACAGATTTCAGCGGTCTTTGGTTTATCGCTCCCAGTTTAGCGGGGGTAAGTATTTTTGTACTTTTTCCCTTTGCCGATGTTATCCGCCGATCTTTTATGGGGGCGATGAACAGCCAATTTGTAGGCTTCTCCAATTATCTTACCGTTTTTTCTAACGAGGCGTTCCGTTTAGCGGCAAAAAATACCCTGCGGTTTATGGGAATTTGTATGCCGCTTTTAATTGGTCTTTCTTTGTTGATTGCGCTTGTCCTGTTCAGCCGGATGCAGCAGGCTGGATTTTTTAAAACTACTTTCCTTATACCTATGGCGGTACCGGTAGCGTCAGTTGTGTTATTGTGGCGGGTACTTTTTCATAGAAACGGACTTCTGTCTGCGTGGATTGTTTCTATAGGCGGACAGGGAAGCGACTGGATGAACAGTCCGTGGGCGTTTTGGATTTTGGTGATGAGTTATCTTTGGAAAAATTTAGGATACGATATTATTTTATGGCTGGCCGGGCTTGTCGGCATTTCCCCGGCAATTTTCGAAGCGGCCCGGGTAGATGGGGCAGGAACGTTCCAGATTTTTTGGAAGATTACTCTTCCTAATCTTCTGCCATCCTTATACACTATTACCGTACTTTCTTTTTTAAATTCTTTTAAAGTGTTTCGGGAAGCGTATTTGGTAGCGGGAGATTATCCTCATACCAGCATGTACTTGTTACAGCACCTATTTAACAACTGGTTTCGAGATCTTTCCATGGATAAACTTTCGGCGGCGGCAGTTTTAATAGCTTTGGTGATTTTTGGGTTAATTTTACTGCTGCGCCGGGCTTGGGAGGAGAAAGAATGATGAAAAAATATTTTCCTCTTTTTTTGCCGGCAGCACTCAGTTTAGCCGTCTGGCTTCCTGTTCTTTTTTTAGCAGGCGGTTCCTTAATGGGGACCGCGGAGCTTACTAAAAATCTCTCTCCGGTTTTAAATGAGACCTATGGCTATGCGTCTTGGGATTTACTGCCCCATTTTCCTACATTGCGCCCATATGTACGGCTGTTATTGGACCAACCGCAGTTTTTTGTAATGTTTTGGAATTCTGTAAAACTTACCGGCGCTATTTTAATTGGACAGATAATATTCGGCGTTCCAGCGGCCTGGGGATTTGCCCAGTTTGATTTTCCAGGGAAAAAATATCTATTTACTGTTTATATTGTACTTATGCTTATGCCTTTTCAGGTGACGATGGTATCCAGCTACTTAGTATTAGATCAGTTTTCCTTGTTGGATACTCATTGGGGAATTATTCTGCCTGCGGTATTTTCCACTTTTCCAGTGTTTATTATCTATCGTTTTTTTCGAGGAGTGCCTTGTGCGGTGATTGAAAGCGCGCAGCTGGACGGCGCCGGAAAATGGCAGGTATTTTTTCATATTGGGATTCCTTTGGGAATGCCGGGAATTATGTCGGCGATAGTCCTTGGCTTTTTGGAATATTGGAATATGATTGAACAGCCCCTGACCTTTTTGCGGGATAAAACGCTTTGGCCGCTGTCCCTCTATCTTCCCGATATTGCCGCTGATAAAGCAGGGCTGGCGTTGGCGGCGTCAGTTGTGACGCTGGCGCCGGCAATTTTGGTATTTTTATACGGTCAGAGCTACCTGGAACAGGGAATTATCGCTGCCAGCGTAAAGGAATAGAAGATTATGGAGATAAAAAATATACTGTATTTTAGAAAAAATCCGGAAAAGAAAAAAACTATTCAGCAAAAAGCGCTGCGCCTTTTGACGGGGTTTTTTACGTTCATGCTCCTGTGTACTTTCCTTTCCCGGGCGGCCGATTCCTTGACCGTACCCCTTGTGGAAACAAGTTTGCCCTCCCGAAGCCCGATTGTACATATAGCAAGCGGAGAAGGACGCATCCAAGCGGATGGAAAGGTTGCGGTAACTGCGTTGGAAGGAATGCTGGTAAAAAGCATAGACATCAAAGAAGGTGAAGAGATACAGGCGGGGGATACGCTTTTTATTTTGGATACTCAGAGTATCCAGGAGAAATTATTTAAAGAACAGCTTTCCCTGCAAAAATTACAACTTCAGTTGTCCCAGTATCAGCAGGATGCTTTTTTAGGCGCCCAACGCGCCCAAGAAGATTTGGAAACTGCTGAGGAAAGAAATGAGCAAGCGGTGCGCCGGGCGTCGTCCGACCGACGTAAAGCCCTTCGCAAACTGAGGGAATACAGCGATGAATATGAAGGGGACGACAAGGACTATGACGAAGAGGAAGAGGGAGAACAAGACTGGAAAGATACCGACGCTGTTTATCTTTCTTTACGGGATGCCTACCATAGCGCTCAGCGGGAATACGAGGATGCGCTAAATAAACAGGAAGATGATCTTCGCTTAGCAAAACGTGCGCTGCAAGATGTTCAAAAACAGGAAAACGAAGCGAAGATTACCGCGATTGACTGCCAGCTTCAGCAGATGGAAGTCAACAAACTCCAGGAGTTGTTAAATGAAGAAGGGAGGGTTCTTTCCCCTATAGATGGAGTAGTAAGCGAGATAGCGGTACAAACGGGAAAGTTAACTTCCCGGGAAGGGGCGGTTATGATCTCTGAAAATTCTTCTGGATTTTCCTTTACAGCACAAATGCCTGTCTCAGATGCAAAATATGTTTCCTTAGGGGACAAAGGTTCCATTACCATCGCCGGCGATCAGGATAAAATTACTGGATGCTTAGTGGAAAAAATACAAACAAAGGCGGACGATCCGGCCATATCCCAGGTTACTCTGCGCCTGGCGCAAGGACAAGGAGGGATTGGAATGGCGGGAACCGCACAAATTTCCAAGAAGACAAAAGATTATGAAACTTGCGTACCGCTGAGCGCGATACGAATTAACGAGAAGCAACAAAAATATATTCTCACAGTAAAAGAAACGGAAACGGTACTGGGAAAAGAATATATTGCCGAGGAAACGGTGGTTACCATACAAGACCAAAACGAAACTACCGCGGCGGTTTCCGGGCCGTTGGACCGAAATACAAAAGTAATCGTTTCCAGCAACAAAAATATTTTTGCAGGCGATCGTATACGCCTGCAAACGCCATGATCCCGGTGGGAAAGCAGTGGACTGTGATCATCTCCCTTTTGCTGTCCATGCTGTGCGCCTGGAGCTTTGCGCTGGCCGCCAGCAGCCAACTGGAGCGGACTGGGAATATTTCTGTACTCCACTGCGACACTATTTCTTTTTCACAGCTTGCCCATATGAGGGAAAGGGAGAAGCGCACAGAAGTTTCGCTGGACTTTACTGCCTGGAAACAGATAAATTATGAAAACTTAGAAAGTCTGGAATTGGGCAAAACTGTCTTTGTGGATGCAATCGCTTTTTCAGGGCAGCCGGAGATGATATTTCCCCAGGCAGGGGGATTATCACCGCAGGATCTTAGAGGCTGTATTATTGATAAGCAAACCTCCTACCAGCTGTTTGGAGACGATAACGCTTTGGGAGGGACAATCGTTTATGATGGGCGAAAATATTTTGTACGCAATATTATTTCCGCGCCCAAAGGACTATTCTTATTTGTTCCCCCAGAGGAAAAAGAGATAGCGTTCGATAGGATTTCCTTATCTACAGCAGGACTCCCTTTTTCTCAAAGAGGGATAGAAGAATTTTCTTACCGCCATGGTATTTCGGTAAACTTCAGCATATCAAACGGCGTTTATCAGGGGATGGGAAAGTTATTTGCCTTTCTGCCGCCAGCATCGATTTTTGCAACGCTGCTGCTTAGGATGTTTCTTTGGATAAAGAAAAAAAGAGACTATCCGGTACTGATGGGAATTGGTTTACTGATTATGACGTTCATAATAGCGATGCTTTTGTGGATTACCGATTTTCATTGGTCCTTACCAGAAAGTTTTATTCCTACCCGTTGGTCAGATTTTGAATTTTGGGGAAAACTGTGGTCCCAATGGATGCAGCATACAAAGCAATTCATCTTTATGGAAAAATGCCAGACGGAAAGATATCTTCTGTCTTTTGTAATAACATCTATGCTCTATGGGATCGTTTCATTTTTAATTTTCTTGCTGTGGATTAGAAAACTGCACCTACTGTCCTCAAAACAACTTTTTCTTACGATGGTATTTTCTTTGAGCGCCACATTTATTTCTGTAATTTTGGTCGGCGGATCTCACTATCCCAATGGCAGTACTCGAATGCTTTGGCTGCTTTTGCCTTTTTATTTTTTAGTGGACTATATGTTAAAAAACGAAAGAGAGCAGGTCCGAAGCGGGAGCGAATAGAAAAAATGTAATGACAAACTCCAGCGAACCGTTTATAATAGGACACAGGAGTTTGTCATGGATAGGAGAGACAAGAGGATGGAGAAAATACACAGAGCGGTATTTATCGACAGGGACGGTACGATGGGTGCCAATGCCAGCTGCGAGTACCCCTTTGAATTTATACCTTTCGACGGGTTAAAAGAAGCGATCGGACGGCTCCAGAAGGCGGGCTATTTGGCTATCGCCATCACTAACCAGTCCTGTGTGGCCCGCGGTAAGGGGAAGGGATATGATTTTGATAAGGAGCTGGCTTCTTATGGGCTGGACGACTGGTTTATCTGTCCTCATGATGATCAGGACAACTGCGGCTGCCGCAAGCCTAAGCCGGGACTTATCTTACAGGCTCAAGAGAAATACAGCCTGTCGTTATCCGACTGTATCATGATAGGCGACCGCTGGACGGATATCAATACAGGAAAATCTGTAGGCTGCAAAGGCGTTTTAGTTCTGACCGGGCGGGGAAAGGAAGAAGTTTTAAAGGAAAATCCCTTTTCCCCAGACAGCGTGCAGAAAGATATTTTTTCCGCTATCGATTGGATAATAAAAGAAGCAGGCGTTTAGCCTGCTTCTTTTTAATAATTTTTATAAATATACCGATAGTCTGTAAGCAGCTTTCCGCCCATCTCCACAGTATAGATATCACTGGTGAGGGTATACCCAACTTTTTCATAAAACTTCCGGGCGGACAAATTTTCATCCAGCGCCCAAAGATAAAAATCATGGATATTTTCCTTTTTCATTTGATCCATGGCGAACAGAAGAAGCTGTTTTCCATAACCCTTTCTTGTGTATTCCGGCAAAAGATACAAACAGCATATTTCTCCCCAGCCGGAATAATGTTTATTTTGGCTGGGTCCGTAAACTACACATCCGCAGGCCGCCTGCTGAACATACAGAATATCCGCCTTCATGCCGCCTTTGGTCAGACGGTAGGTAAAGGGAGTCACCCATCGTTCGTCCTCAATAGAATCTAAAAAATCCTGCGGTATCATTCCACGATAAGCGACCCGCCAGGAAGCGGCCAAAATATGGCTCAGAAGGGGAATATCCTCCAAGGAAGCATGCTTAATTGTCACGTCCATATTTTTATTGTCTCCTAAATTTAAATTACAAATCCGCCATTGGGACTGAGCACTTGTCCGGTAATAAAATCCGAACCGCTTTCCGCCAGAAAATAAATTGCCTGGGCGATATCCTGGGGCGTGCCTAATATCCCAAGAGGGGTTTCCTCCTTTAAAGCGTTCAGGGAATCTGCATCCAGGGCGGCGTTCATTTCAGTGGTAATTACTCCCGGCGCTACACAGTTCACTTGGATCCCGGAAGGTCCCACTTCTTTGGCAAGCGCCTTTGTAAATCCGATTACAGCGGCTTTAGCAGCGGAGTAATGTACTTCACAGGAAGAACCAACCAATCCCCAGATAGAAGAAAGGTTAATGATTTTTCCCGACTGACGGCGGATCATTTGGGGAAGAAAGCATTGACAGCAATGGAACATCCCTTTTATATTGATATCAAACATCCGGTCCCAGTCATTTGGCGTAATGTCGGTAAATAATTTTTGTTGGGCAATGCCGGCATTGTTTACCAGCACATCCAACTCCCCAAAATCTTTCAGCAGGGAAGCCGCCATAGCGGTCACTTGGGAACGGTCGCTTACATCCCCTTGAACAGCAATCGCTTCGCTCCCCATATCCGAAAGCTCTTTTACCAACTCTAACGCCTGGCGTTCACTGCTGCAATAGTTGACAGCCACCTTCCAGCCGTTTTGCGCAAATAATTTTGCGCTTTCCCGTCCAATTCCCCGGGAGGCCCCGGTAATTAATACTGACCTGCTCATAAATGTCCCCCCAATGAGAACACTTCCGTCCAAAAGGACGGAAGTGTAGTATTCTCAGGTATAACTAGTCGTTAAGATAACTTTTTACCAACATCTGCAGCAACTCATCCCGATCGATTTTGCGAATTAAACTGCGGGCATTATTATGGGTAGTAATATAAGTGGGATCCTCCGAGAGAATGTAACCCACGATTTGATTGATCGGATTATACCCTTTCTGACGCAGGGCGTCGTAAACAGCAGTTAAAATTTCCTTAATCTGTTTTTCCTTATCTTCATGGATAGAAAAGGATATGGTTGGTTCGTGCATTACATCACCTCTTTAAAATCAATTACCTATATTCTACAACAAATTGCAAAAGATAGCAAGAGAACGGTAAGACTATTGTATGTCTTTTTTATGAAAACTATACCTTAACCCCGCAGCTGGACATCCATACCCGCCAACGCTTTTAATACACGTTTGACAGCGGCGTCCGCCTCTTCGTCCGTAAGTGTTCTGTCAGCCGCCCGCAAAGTCAGATTAAACGCGACGCTTTTTTTGCCTGGAGCAACCTGCTGTCCGCGGTATACGTCGAACAGAGACAATTTCTCCAAAATGTGGCCCACAGAAGATTTTATAGTTTTTTCCAAAACAGCTACAGGCAGATCGTCCTCACACAAAAGCGCTAAATCGCGGGTGGAGGCCGGGAATTTCGGCAGCGGGCGATAGCCGCTCTCTTCAGATACGTTTGCGAACAAAGAAGCTTCGTCAATAACGGCGGCATACGCTTTTCCGCCGATTTGATAGTTTTCACATACTACAGGATGAATTTCCCCAAGGGTGCCGATCACCTGACCATCGATTACAATATCCGCACATCGTCCTGGATGGAAGGTGGGATTGGCGCTGTTAGCTACATAATCGCATTCTTTGATGCGCAGGGAGGAAAGCAGCGTTTCCACTACGCCTTTAAGAGTAAAGAAATCCGCATTTTCGCCATACATACCAAGGGTGATCACCTGTTTTTCTTCCGGCAGGTCACGGCCTTCTATTGGAAGATAGATCGTACCGATTTCATACAGAGAAGCAGCTTTATTCCGGTTGTTGTAATTGCGGGACAACACTTCCATCATGGAAGGCAGGGTAGAAGTGCGCATCACGCTGGTATCCTCGCCCAATGGGTTGCTGATAACTACGCAGCGGCGAAGTTCGCTGTCTGCAGGAAGGGCGATTTTGTCATAATATTTGGGACTGATAAAAGAATAGGTGGCCACCTCTGTCATACCTTGCGCCAATAAAATTTTATCAATAGAACTTTCAAATTTTTGGCTGGCGGTATATTGGCCGTTGGCTACGCCGCGGATGGCAGTCACTGGGATTTTATCATATCCATAGAACCGGGCAATTTCTTCCGCTACATCCGCTTTATGCTCTACATCTCCGCGGAACGAAGGAACAATCACATAGTCCCCATCAATTTTAAAATCCAGCTTCAGAAGAATTTCATGCATTTTTTCCACCGGCAGATTGATCCCGATAAAATGATTAATCCAATCCGGTTCCAATTTAATCCGGCGGGGTTCGTGATTGGAATTGTCTACATCAATGATACCGTCGATTACTTCTCCCGCTCCCAGCAGCTCCACTAACTCACAGGCCCGCTGCACCGCAGGAATACAGGTCTGCGGATCCAATTGCTTTTCAAAGCGGCTGGAGCTTTCAGTACGCATGCCAAGTTTTTTGGCTGTAGTACGAATAGAAGCGCCGTTAAAGCAGGCGGATTCAAATACGATCATGTTAGTATCGTCCTGAATACCGCTGTATTCTCCCCCCATAACGCCGGCCACCGCAGACGGATTTTCCTGGTCGCAGATCACCAGCATTTCCGGGGAAAGAGTGCGTTCCACATCATCTAAAGTAGTAATTTTTTCTCCAGGTTTAGCGGTACGCACAACGATTTTTCCGCCTTTTACATATTTATGGTCAAAGGCATGCATTGGCTGGCCGTATTCCAACATAACATAGTTGGTAATATCAACAATATTGTTGATCGGGCGTACGCCGCTCGCCCGCAGGCGCTCCCGCATCCAGCGGGGAGAAGGTTCGATTTTGATATTTTTCACCATTCGGGCCACATACCTGGGACAAAGCGCAGGCGCGGCAACCTCTACGGACAAATAGTTTTCAATGGAATCTACGCCAGGCTTTAACGACGGCTTTGGAAGTTTCAGCTCCCGGTCGAAAGTAGCGGCGGCTTCCCGGGCGAGACCAGTGACAGACATACAATCCGGACGATTAGAGGTAATCTCAAACTCTACACAGGTGTCGTTGAGTCCCAAGGCGGACTGAATATCCTGTCCAAGCTGGCAATCTTCCTGCATGATGAAAATACCGTCCTCAATAGCATAAGGAAAATCATGAGCAGTTAAGCCCAGCTCAGACAAAGAACAAAGCATACCATTGCTTTCTACTCCGCGCAGCTTTCCTTTTTTGATCTTTTTGCCGCCAGGTAAAGTAGATCCATCCAGCGCGACAGGAACAATCGCCCCATCAAACACATTGTTAGCGCCGGTTACGATTTGTATAGGCTCTTCAGCGCCTACATCCACCTTACATATTACCAGATGGTCACTATCCTGATGGGCAGTCACAGACAAAATTTTTCCTACAACTACCTTTTCAATCTCGCTGCCTTCTATTTCCCAGCCCTCCACTTTCGAGCCGGACATGGTCATTGCTTCGGAAAACTGGCGAGGGGCAATACCGCTCACATCCACATAATCCGAGAGCCATTTCATTGATAAATTCATAGCGTAACCCCCTGCTTAAAATTGTTGTAAGAACCGCAGGTCATTTTCAAAGAACAACCGCAGGTCATCAATATTATAGCGGCGCATAACAATGCGTTCCAACCCCATTCCAAAGGCGAAACCGCTATATTCTTCCGGATCGATACCGCAGATGGAGAGCACTTTGGGATGTACCATGCCGCAGCCTAAAATTTCGATCCAACCCTCTCCCTTACAAAGACGGCAGCCTTCCCCATGACAGGCAAAACATTGGAAATCCATCTCAGCGGAAGGTTCGGTGAAAGGGAAGTGGTGGGGGCGGAAACGCACTACGGAATCTTCCCCATACAGACGTTTGGCAAACATCTCCAGCGTTCCCTTCAAATCCGCCATAGTGACGCCTTTATCCACTACCAGCCCTTCAATTTGATGAAAAAGCGGGGAGTGGGTGGCGTCTACCGCGTCGGAACGGTATACGCGTCCAGGAGCGATTACACGGATCGGGGGTTTTTGTTTTTCCATGGTGCGTATCTGTACCGGGGAAGTTTGAGTACGAAGGACCACGTTGTCCGAAATATAAAATGTGTCCTGTGTATCCCGGGCGGGGTGATTTTTCGGAATATTGAGAGCCTCAAAGTTGTAATAATCCAGTTCTACCTCCGGCCCCTGCGCTATGGAAAATCCCATTCCCAGGAAGATTTCCTTTATTTCATCCAACACCTTGTTCAAAGGATGCTGTTTTCCTATAGGGGCCGCTTTCCCCGGCATGGTAACATCAATTTTTTCCGCCTGCAATTTTTTGTCCAGCAGAGCGGCTTTTAAAGAATCGGCCTTTTGTTCTATCAGAGATTCAATATCTCCGCGAATCTCATTGGCCAGCTGTCCTACCTTCGGGCGGTCCTGGGCGGACAAAGTTCCCATCTGTTTTAAGATGGCGGTAAGTTCGCCTTTTTTTCCCAGATATTTTACTCTCAGTTCCTCCAGCGCTTTGACATCGCCGACGTCGCAAAGGGTCTGGGCCGCCTGCTCTTTAATAGTTTGCAGGGCGTTTAACATGTTTGTCACTTTTATCACTCCAATTTCAATTTACTGCTTTTAAAAAGGTATTCCGGCGCAAATAAAAGCCGTTCGCCCCATAAAAGGGACGAACGGCATATGAATGCACATCCGTGGTACCACCCAAATTCCTGCTTCAAAAAACAGGCACTTTTGCGCGTTTAACGGGGCGAACCGTCCCAGCCTACTATCCATTTCAGCCGGGCCGCTCACGGGTGAACTTCCCACAACATTTTCACAGCTTGCTTTCAGCCGGTGACAAGCCTCTCTTTTGTGAAAGGAAATTGCGGTACTCTCCCGCTCACAGCGTTCTTGTATGCCTAACATGGTAACATAATATGACTAAATTTGCAAGAGGCAATTTGGCTTATTTTACAAAGTTTTGGCTATCTGCAGGAGATACTTTCTCAAATCCTCACCAATTTCCGGATGAGCAAGCCCCACTTCGATAGTGGCTTTCAAAATGCCCAGTTTATTTCCCATATCGTATCGGACGCCTTCGTAATCCACACCGATCATACGGCCTTCTTTCGTCATTTGGCGCATCGCGTCGGTAAGCTGGATTTCTCCGCCTTTGGAAGGGGGGGTATTTTCCAGAATATCAAATACGTCCGGAGTAAGCACGCACCTGCCTAAGATGGCAAAGTTAGAAATAATCTCTTCCGGTTTTGGTTTTTCAATCATATCGAACACATCATATACCCGGCCGCCTTTGGGCTGCACATCCAAAGTGCAGTAACTGGGAATCAGCGCCCGCTCCACTTCTTTAATACCCACGACATTTTTACCATAGGTTTCATAGGCGTCCATCAGCTGTTTGGTGGCAGGGTTAGGGGAAATGATTACGTCGTCGCCATACAGCACGGCGAAGGGTTCGTTCCCCACAAAGGATTTAGCGCACCACACAGCATGTCCCAAGCCTTTGGTTTCTTTCTGGCGGACGTACTGAATATTGGCCAAATGAGCAAGGCCCACTACCTCGTCATACGATTTCTGCTTGCCGGAAGAGAGAAGCTTTGCCTCCAATTCCGGGGCATGATCAAAGTGGTCCTCAATCAAAGATTTTCCTCGGTTGGTAATGATCAGGATATCCTCGATCCCGGAAGCCACCGCCTCTTCCACAATATATTGAATTGCAGGTTTGTCCACAATGGGGAGCATTTCCTTGGGAACGGCCTTGGATGCAGGAAGGACGCGGGTACCAAGCCCAGCGGCGGGAATAACAGCCTTACGAACTCGCATGAGGATACCTCCTGAAGCAAAATTAATAGTTAAGCCATGGTAGAATAAACAGAAAGAACGATGGCGATATAAGAGCCAAAATAAGCAAGAAAACAGCCGATTAAAACAAAGATCACTGCTTTTCTGCTCACCCGGCCTTTTTTAGCCAGCGCTTCGGTGTAAGCGCGGTCGTCAAAAACAGCGGCAGAATCAAATTCCATTTTAATTTTACGGATACGGCTAAAAACGTGTTTCATATACAGCCGGTTGCCGTTCATTCCCAGCAGGAAGGAGATTAAAATCATCCCATACTGGATGAAGGGTGCAATTCGATAGGCCCAGAGGTTTGTCTGGGGATTAAATACCGGCATGATCCCAATACTGATGTCCTGAATATTCTCTAAAAGAAATTTTGCGTATTCCGGAGCGATAAACAAAGAAGGAATTTGTGCGGCTATCAATAGTATGAGCAAAAGTATACCAATATCATACATCTTGCGATAAAAGAAATAAATAAAGTTTAAAAACATAGCAGACCAGTTCCAGGTAATACCGGTATGATTGCTGATCGCCTTAAACCGGGGAAGGTAATAATAAGAATTTTCTCCCACATAAAGAGCGATGTCCCTGGCGGAGATTCCGTCGATCTCTTCCTCAGGGGAAAGCCCTCCGAAAGCCATACTATAAGCTCTAGGCACCGCGCCGCCAAAGGGAAAACCATCGGCAGTTCCAGCGGGGCCGTCCTGGCCGGAGAAAGAGGAATGCCGAGGAGCACTGGTTTGCTCAGATGAGCCCCTTAAACGGGAGCCGCAGATTTGACAAAAAATTCCTTCCGGCGGATTATTGGCTCCGCACATAGGGCAGGGGATCCCTTTTTGTTCCCGCCAGGCCTCTTTTTGGGCCTCTTGCTCTTCTTTTGTCTTTTGTGCGGGAGGTTCCCAGGCTTTTCCGCAAGCGTGCAGGTTTTCCATGGTACAATGCCCGGCTTTTTGGTAACATTCCCGATGATAAGGAGCGCCGCAGATCGGGCATACTACAATATCATCCTCTTCAATGAACCGCTTTTGACACACAGGGCAGTGAATCCCAACGTAATTTGCCAAAAATATCAACTCCTGAATTTTCAATGACATAAATTCATCACTTTAAAAAATAATGATACAGATATTTTGATAAAAAAGCAAGAGTATAATTATTAACTTTTATTAACCTTTACAATTTAGCGCAAAACTACTATAATAAGGACTGCTGAGCAGTGTTTTTATCTAAGAAAAAGTCAGATAGAATAAGGAATGGTGTTAAGGGTATGTTACAGTACGAGGAGTTAAAACAGCGACTCACCGCCAGAGAAGAAGAATTAAAAGATCTGGCCCAGGCGATTGGGTATAAAGAACTGGAAAAGCAGCTCGCCGTATTGCAGGAAAAAGCGTCGGACCCCAATTTCTGGAATAACTTGGAGGCTTCCCAGAAAAACCAGCAGGAATCCGGAAAAATCAAAGCGAAATTAGACGCTTATGACCAATTAAAAACCCTCTATGACGATACGGTAACTTTAATTGAACTAGCAGATGAGGAAGAGGACGAAAGCGCTTATCCAGAGGCTCTTGCCGACTGTGAAAAGTTTGAAAACGAGCTGGACTCCCAAAAACTGACTACCCTTCTTACCGGAGAGTATGACAGCAGCAACGCCATTCTAACCTTCCATGCAGGTGCCGGCGGCACTGAAGCGCAGGACTGGGCTCAGATGCTTTACCGGATGTATACCCGCTGGACGGAGCGCCATGACTTCAGGTATAAGATTTTGGACTATCTGGACGGGGATGAGGCGGGGTTAAAAAGCGCCTCTATCCTCATAGAAGGAGAAAATGCCTTTGGCTTTTTAAAATCAGAAGCCGGCGTCCACCGGCTGGTGCGCATTTCTCCCTTTGATTCTTCCGGCCGCCGTCATACTTCCTTCGCTTCGGTGGAAGTGATTCCGGAACTGCCGGATGACAATACGGTCGAGATCAACGAAAGCGATATTAAAATGGATGTGTTCCGGGCTTCCGGCGCAGGCGGACAGCATGTAAACAAAACCTCTTCAGCGGTGCGGCTGACCCACATCCCTACCGGGATTGTGGTTTCCTGCCAAAACGAACGCAGTCAGCATCAGAACCGGGAAATGTGTATGAAGATGCTCACGGCCAAGCTCATTGAAATTAAAGAGCGGGCTCATTTGGACAATATCAACGATATTAAAGGGGATCAGAAAGAAATCGGCTGGGGGTCCCAGATCCGTTCTTATGTATTTATGCCCTATACCATGGCGAAGGATCATCGTACCGGCTATGAAATGGGAAATATTACGGCAGTTATGGACGGAGATATTGATGGATTTATCAATGCGTACCTAAAGGCCGCAAGCCTGGGAACATTAGGTCAGGTGGAATAATATGAAGCGGATTTTGTTGTTTCTGATGGCTTTTGGGATGCTGTGTGGATGTACGCTCGCCCCGGACGATTATCTGGAGACGCTTTCACAGGTAAACAGCCAATTGGAAAGTCAGGGAGAAACCAGCCTTTTAGGGGAAATCGGAAAAGAAATCCAGGTTCCCGTGATAAAAGAGGAAAATTATCCTCAAAAACTTATGTTCTGTACTGATGCAACCCTCTTGATTCAGCAGAATGGAGAAAGCGGTCCTGTGATCACAAAGTATGATCCAAAAACTCAAAAAGTGATAGGAGAGCTGTCTTTCGGGTCAAACGAGGGAGAAACAGGAGATTGTTTTTTACCTTTAAGCAGACAGGAGTATTATCTTCTCTTGAAAAAAGCAGACGGCTATCGGGCGGTTCTGTTTGACGAATCTTTAAAGATCGTGGAAACCATAGAGGATATTCCGATCAACGGATACCTTTGTCAAGACAGGCAGACCGTTGTCTATGTAGAAAACAAACAATTAATAAAATCTTGTCATCTAAAGACCGGGAAAGAAACGGTTCTTTTTGATAATGACACAGACGGTTTGGGCGGAGGAATTTGGATCACTGACTTTTCCCAAAACCTAATTTCCTTCTCCTCCACCAGCAACCCTTTGCCGGGGACGGATAGTTTTGGCTATTATGATCTTCTTACAGGGAAGAGCCTGGTAAAACAAACGCACCGCACTTTGCTCCCTCATTCGCTGCCCGGAGGAAAAGTCTTTTTTTCTCAAGAAGGAGCGGCGGCCCCTCCGGAAGACAATGTTGTCCTGCTTTTGGATGCGGGAACGGACAGTGAAAAAGAAATCCCGCTGAACAGCGATAGGGAAACCTGCTACTGTACGGTCAGCGAAAATGGGAAATTTGTGGCGTCTTTTTTGCCGGAGGAAAGCCGGACGGCTTTAACCTTATATGATGGGGTCAGCGGTCAGATGCTTTATCAGCTGGACCTGCCGCCTTACGATTTTTCTCCGGAAAATTCAAACCAGTTTGCTGTTTCAAACGATGCACGCTGGGCGGCGGTATTTACGGGTCAGAATGTTTACACATATTATTTAGGATAGAAAAAGCGCGGAGAAGTTTCTCCGCGCTTTTTGCATTTCCCCTTCTTTTTCGGTCAAAGATAAGATGGGTGATAAATATGCAAAAAAGAGCAGTTATTATTTATTCTATTATTATACTTATGTTTACCGGGATGATCGGCAGGTTTTACAGCCTGGCCATGGGGGATATGCTGGCGCAGGCGGCGGATACCCAAAGCGCTTATATTCTGGATGTGGCCAAATCCAGAGGACTGATTTATGATTGCAATTTAAATTCTATGGTAAATACCACCAAAAAGACGGTGGCCGCTGTCATGCCTTCGCCGGAAGCTATGATGGCGCTTACCCAGGCAATTGAAGAAGGAGAAGAAATTGTCATCCGGGAAGATGAAGTCAAACCTTATACGGTAAATCTGGAAAAAACCTCTGTCTATTCCAAAGGGGTGGAAATGTTCGACGTATGGGAAAGGTACGCCCCGAATCAATTAGCTCCACATATCATCGGTTATCTCAATCCAGAAGGATCAAGCGGGGCGGCGGGAATAGAACTGGCTTATGATGAATTGCTCCAGCAGTATAATGGAAGCTTAAAACTGCGGTATATGGTAGACGCTTACGGACAGGCAATGACAACTGAGGCTCCAGAAATCATCCAGGACAACTTCGAAAGTCAAGGAGGCGTTGTACTGACTCTGGATAGCACTATTCAGAGGGCGGCTCAACGGGCCATGAAAAATGTGGAGAAGGGCGCCGCAGTAGTAATGGACATTACTACTGGAAACTTAAAAGCAGTGGTGAGCATGCCTCAATACGATCCAAATAATTTGGCGGAAAGTTTGAAAAATCCGGACAGTCCTTTTGTCAACAGGGCATTTTCACAATATAATGTAGGTTCTACCTTTAAGCTGGTTACCGCAGCCGCAGCACTGGAAAATGGCGCCGGACGGTATAATCCCTATACCTGCAAAGGGTATATTGATATTGACGGCCATATCTTTTACTGCCATTACCGAAACGGACATGGAGAAATTGATATGAAAAAAGCCGTCGAGGTTTCCTGCAATCCGTTTTTTATCCAGCTAGGGCTTTCTGCCGGTGGAAAAAATATTATTTCTATGGCCAGAGATATTGGCTTTAGTAAGGCGGCGCAGCTTTCAGAAGATATCAAAACCCAAAGCGGCACCCTTCCGGATGAAAAAGAACTTGCTTCTGATACAGCGGTGGCGAACCTTTCTTTTGGTCAGGGAAAGCTGACAGCCACCCCTATTCAGGTAGCTCAGATGGCGTGTACGATCGCCAACGGCGGGTATGCGATTACGCCCCGGTTGGTGGAAGGATTTACCGACGATGGGAAGGAAATATATGAGCACACGACCATCTACAGCCCTGTCCAGGTCTTCTCAAAAAAAACCGCCCAGGCTTTGCAGGAATTTATGATAGGAAATGTAGAAGAAGGCAGCGGCGTAAACGCGAAGCCGGACTATTGTACTGCCGCGGGAAAAACCGCTTCGGCACAGACGGGAATTTATGAAGGAGAGGAAGAAATTGTTCATGCCTGGTTCGCAGGATATTTCCCGGCGCAGGATCCCAAGTATGCTATTGTGGTCTTGGTAGAAGGCGGGGACAGCGGTAGTGAAACAGCGGCTCCTATTTTTAAACAGATTGCCGAATCAATTTATCTTTATGAGAAGGATTAAGGAAGAAAAGATTGTAAATTTTTTCTTGATGTTATATAATAAAGTGGAAGTAATATGGAGGGAGACATAAAATGAGCGACTATATTATTGTCACAGATTCCAACGCAGATTTGCTTCCCGAATATTGTAAACAGCATAATATTGTTGAAATGGAGCTTACCTATACTTTAGATGATAAAACGTACCGCTGTAACGACCCATCCCTTTCCCGGCATGAATTTTATGACTATATGCGGGGCGGAAAGATGCCGATTACTGCGCAAATAAATATGGAAGAGACCAATAACAAATTAATTCCGATTTTGGAAGAGGGAAAGGATATTCTTTGTATTATGTTTTCTTCCGGGCTGAGCGGAAGCTATAACAGCGTTCGCATTGTTGGGGAAGAGCTGCAGGGAAAATATCCGGACCGGAAAATTGTGGTTATTGATTCCCTTTGCGCTTCCTTGGGAGAAGGGCTTTTGGTAGACAAAGCGGTTACAAGAAAAGAAAAAGGCATGTCCTTGGAAGACAATGCCCAAAGGGTCCAGGAAGATATGCCGCATTTGTGCCATTATTTTACGGTGGCTGATCTATTTCACCTGCATCGCGGCGGCAGAGTTTCCGCTACGGCGGCGGTGTTTGGTTCTATGCTTGGAATTAAGCCGGTACTCCATGTAGATGACGAGGGACATTTAATCCCGCTCTCCAAGGTAAGGGGAAGAAAAGCTTCTTTGTTGGCTTTGGTGGATAATATGGAAAAACTGATTGATCGGAAAAACTGCGATAAATTTTTCATCAGCCATGGAGACTGTTTGGATGACGCCAAATTTGTAGCGGAGGAAGTAAAGAAACGGTTTGGGTTTCACGACTGTATGATCAATTATGTAGGCCCTACAATCGGCGCACATTCTGGACCGGGAACCGTCGCTTTATTCTTTATGGGGAAACATAGATAAATAATAGAAACAGCTGCTTTTACATCAAGTGAAAGCAGCTGTTTATAAACGGTTGAAATTTTATGATCGGTATGCTATAATAAGGTTCGCTGTAAAAACAGCGTGTCAACGTGGGAAGCATTGCCGGTGTGTGTGGGGACATGCAGGTATGCGGGTCCTGTGCGACAGAGCGCCGTGAACCATGTCAGGCGGGGAACCGAGCAGCATTAAGCGGTTTGTTTTGTGCGCCGCAGGTAATCTGTGTGCCTGTGTGTCCGTACACACACCTTTTATTTTGAGAAAGGAAGGGAGAACTTTATGTACCAGGCGTTGTATCGTAAGTGGCGGCCAAAAACGTTTGAGGATGTTGTCGGTCAGGACCATATTACTCTCACCTTGAAAAATGAAGTATCTGCCGGAAAATTTTCTCATGCTTATCTTTTTACCGGTTCTCGGGGTACGGGAAAAACTACTTGTTCTAAAATTGTGGCAAAAGCGGTCAACTGTTTACACCCGCAGGATGGAAATCCATGTAATGAATGTCTCAACTGCAAGGGAATTGACGACGGTTCGATTTTGGATGTGGTGGAAATTGACGCCGCCAGCAATAATGGCGTCGATAATATCCGTCAGCTTCGGGAAGAAGCGTATTTTTTGCCTTCAGTGGCGAAATATCGGGTTTATATACTGGACGAATGCCATATGCTCAGTGCAGGAGCGGTAAATGCGCTTCTTAAAATATTGGAAGAGCCGCCGGAACATGTTATTTTCATTTTGGCGACTACAGAAATTCATAAAGTATTGCCCACTATTTTATCCCGCTGTCAGCGGTTTGATTTTAAAAGGATCAAGTCTCAGGTGATTGCTGAGCGCTTGTTATATGTAGCGGAACAGGAAAACATTCACCTTGAGAAAGCGGCGGCGATGCTTATTGCCCGTCTGTCGGACGGAGGAATGCGGGACGCTTTATCTCTGCTTGATTTGTGTATTTCCTATGCACAGCAGATCACAGAACAGACGGTAGTGGAAACGGCCGGACTTACTGGACAGGGGCCATTGTTTGAGCTGGTTCACGCCATAATTCAAAAAGATCCTGCCGGCGCTTTGCGGGTGGTAGATCAGCTGAGCGAAAATTCTATGGATTTTACCCGGCTTTGTGAACAGATGGTTATTCATTACCGCAATTTGATGATTGTGAAAACAGTAAAAGATCCGGAAGATCTTATTCAGATGTTGCCGGAAGATTTGCAGAAGCTGCGGGAGCAGTCAGCACAGGTTTCGCTAAATACCATCATGTCTGGATTGGAAATTTTACAAGATACTATGGGAAAAATCTCCCGTACCGCTTTTAAACGTACGGAATTTGAGATGGCTGTAATCCGTCTTTGCGATATGCCGGCCTCTTTTACGATGGAAGAATTTGCCCAGCGATTGGACCGTCTGGAGATGTCTTTTGCATCGGAACAGCAGCCTGCGCGGGCGGCTGTTCAGCAGGCTGTGCCTGCGTCCAGCGCCGCTGGTTCGCCGAAGGCGGAAAAGCCGCCTCAGGCGCCGTCCTCTTCTCTGTCAGCCGCGGACGAAGCGATTCCTTTTGAAAAATGGGCGGAGGTTTTGCAGGAACTGCAAAAGATCAATGGAGCGTTATATGGGGCGATGATTGAAAGCCGAGCATTTATCTGCGGAGAGCTGGTGCTGATTGATTGCGCCAACGATATGTTTAAAAACCTTCTTCGTACCAGTTTGGCCGCCAAAGAAAGCCTGCGTAACGCCATTATGAAGATTACGGGCCAGAAATACAACCTGGGACCATACAATCCGGATAAATACCGGGTGTCCGAAGCGCAAAAAAATGAAAAGTCAGATCCTTTAGAAGGAGTATTAAAAAAAGCAAGTGAATTAAATGTTCCAGTGGACATAAAATAAAAAAACAACTACGAAAATTAGGAGGTTTTTATATGAAAGCAAGACTGCCACAGGGGATGGGCGGAGGCCCGGGAAATTTACAGAGCATGGTTCGCCAGGCACAGAAAATTCAGGATCAAATGAAACAAAAACAGGCGGAAATTGAAGAAATGGATTTTCAGACTACTTCCGGCGGCGGGATGGTAGAAGTTGTCATTAGTGGAAAAAAAGAGATTAAAAGCCTGAATTTAAAACCGGAGATTGTAGATCCTGAGGATATTGAAATGCTTCAGGATATGATTATTGCCGCAGTGAACGAGGCCATCCGTAAGGTGGAAGACACAACCAATGAGCAGATGGAAAAAATCAGCGGAGCCTTAAATATTCCAGGTTTGGTATAATATTATTATGGCGTACAATGTATTACCTTTGACAAAATTAATTGAACAGTTTGAGCGTTTGCCGGGGATTGGACGTAAAACTGCCCAGCGGCTTGCGTTTTATGTGCTTTCGCTTCCCAAAGAAAAAGCGCAGCAGTTTGCGGACGCTATTATAGACGCCCATGAAAAGATTAAACGTTGTAAAACCTGTCAAAACTTAACTGACAAAGAATTTTGCCCGGTGTGCAGTGATGACACGCGGGACAAGGAAACAATTTGTGTGGTAGAGACGTCTCAGGATGTAATCGCGTTTGAGCGCACCCGTGAATATCATGGGCAATATCATGTCCTTCATGGGCTTATTTCTCCCATGGATGGGGTAGGTCCTCAACAACTGACGATAAAAGAGCTTCTCTCCAGGCTTACGGATGATCATGTAAAAGAAGTGATTATGGCGACTAATCCTACAGTAGAAGGGGAAGCGACCGCCATGTATATCGCAAAGCTTCTTCGGCCTATGGGAATTAAAGTTACCCGTTTAGCATATGGTATTCCAGTTGGCGGAAATTTGGAATATGCAGATGAGGTTACTTTATATCGTGCGCTGGAAGGCAGAAGTGAAATATAATTTGTAGGTGACTGAATGTTTAGGCTTGGAAATTTAAGCGAAGATGAAGTTAAGCGGATAATGAAATTTGGTATTACAGGCGTAGCGAATACTTTAATCGATATTGGAGTTTACAGCCTGTTAGCTTTAGTGTTGGAAGCGAATGTATTTTTCTCCCAGTGCTGTGGATTTTTAGCAGGAATGCTCAACAGCTATTTGGTAAATCGCAGTTGGACGTTTAAATCCAACCATCGCTTTTTCAGTTTGCAGCTTGTAAAATTTGTAATTACCAATTTAATTGTACTGGCGCTAAGTTTACTTCTTTTAAAAATATTTATCGATTTCTTTTTATGGGGGAAATTTTTGGCAAAACTGGCAGCAACCGCGATTACGTTGGTAGTAAATTTTTTAATCAACCGTCTATGGGTATTCAACAACTAAATAATATAGTATAATTTGGACAGCAGGGGAGGTGGTTTGATGGAAAAGGCATCCACAAAGACAATCGCTGTAAATAAAAAAGCCAGGCACGAATATTTTGTAATTGAGGCTTATGAAGCAGGAATTGAACTATTCGGTACGGAAGTAAAATCTCTGCGTGCCGGAGCGGTCAATCTAAAGGATAGCTGGTGCGATTTAATTAAAGGAGAGCTTTTCATCAAGCAAATGCATATTTCTCCTTATGAGCAGGGAAATATTTTTAACCGTGACCCTTATCGTGAGCGAAAGTTGTTGATGCACCGCAGGGAGATTAATAAATTGGCGGGACAACTTTCTCAACAAGGATACACTCTCATTCCGCTTTCCCTGTATTTCAAAAATTCTCGGGTAAAGGTTCAATTGGGGCTTTGTAAAGGAAAACAGCTTCATGATAAACGGCAAGATATGGCCAAACGGGACGCTAAACGGGATATTGACCGGGCGTTGAAAGAACGAATTAAAACATAACCGGAAGTTTTTCGGTTACTATATGGGGATGTAAAGGTTTCGACGGGGACTCTGAAGTATGAGTAGCGAGTAGAGGCGCACGCCCTCTATAAAACGTGACACTTTTAAAAATAAACGCTGAAGATAATTTAGCATTTGCTGCTTAATTAAGCAGCCGTCTTGCCTTTGAGTACCACGGCAAAGGTAAAGGCGTCGATTAGTGGTGAACGATTTATCCCAGCGGCTTCGTAAGATAAATTGTATTAGGAGCTACTGAACCAGATAGCCTGTTTGTCGGCGATCAGGGGAGGGAATGTTAAAAGATAAACTGCACTCGGAGAGACTCATATGAATCGGTTTTCGGACGCGGGTTCGATTCCCGCCATCTCCACCAATGAAATTCGACCGCTCGCCTAAACGGTCAAAAGTGGTGCCGTCACTGTTGTCGGCACTATTTTTTTGTTCAAAAACAGTAAGTACATCGACAACAACCTTTTCATCATAAACATGCACTTTATCTACAAATAAGGCGATCGCCTTTTTCTGTTGTGCCTTTGGCATTGATTTAATCTCTTGGTACATTTTAAGAAAACTATAAATTTGGTCACGGCTTAAAGAGTGAATACCCTGAGTCACATAATCACCTCCATATTAAAATATCTTACGAATATTAAGCTGCTTTTCATAATTGACTATTGATTTTCGAGGAGTTGAGTACATAATGGACGAAAATAAAGCGTTTGCCCCCTTTGATTTATCCAAAACACAAAAATTTAATAAGGTTACACAGCGGCAAGAAATGAGCGAGAATTTTTACAAATTGGCGGCTATTTATTATGATGTCGCCCTTCACACCCTAGTTAATATGAACTGGATGCCTGTGACACTCTCTAATGCGGCCTTTTCTTGTGAGCTATTTTTAAAAGCATTATTATATGGGTTTGGTATAGACTTTGAGAAAACTCACGGACTAAAAGATCTCTTTGAAAAGCTACCTCAAAATGAACAGGCTTATATTGCTGAAAATATTGCGATTGAAAATAGAGACAAAGAGTTTTTTCTCTGTCTAAATGAGCAGAACAATGCTTTTATGGAGTACAGATATATGTGCGAAGCAAAGGCGATCACGGGAAATCCTATCTTTCTTCTTAAATTTGCTCATATTTTAAAATTTGTTTACCAGTCGTTGGTTAAGGAAAATAGTAAATCGGACAAATCAGAGGAAAGTTCCGATACAGCAGATCAAGGAGGTCGGTAGCGATATTGGCGAAAATGACGCCGACTTTCTGCCGCATACAGGTGCGGCAGAAAGTTGCCAGAATGGCACTCCTTTAAGCTTATCGTCACCTCCAAAGAGAGAATATAGTCTTGTATTCTTTTATTTTATGCTCTTATTTATCTCATATAAGCGTTCAGAATGTAATCGGTAAAGTACGGCCTGGGCGCATAGGAACTGCTGCAATCACTAGTAAAGACGGTCACTAGGTCCAATTCGGGCACTACAAGGATGAACTGTCCTGCATGTCCAAATGCGTAATAGACATCATAATTGGCAGGAGCATAGGGTGTAGCATAGGTATTGTTGCTTCCTGGAGCAAAGGATCTCATCCACCATTGGTAGCCGTAGGAGCCAGTGCCGTCTCCTGCGCCCCTGTTTTTGGCGGAGGTAGACTCTGTCACCCAGCTGGCGGGAACTAACTGCTGTTCGTTCCAGATGCCGCCGTTTAGAAAAAGCTGTCCGAATTTTGCCGCGTCCCGGGCAGAAATAAACAAGCCGTTTCCACCGTCAACAATACCTTGCGGGTCAGCTCGCCAGTGAGCGTCTTCGCTTATTCCCATTGGATCAAAAGGTGAATACGGCAATACTCTTCCTGGGATATACCGGTGGCTGCCTGCAGTACTGCCGACAAAAGATGGGTATTGCCGGTGCTGTAATTAAAAACGCTTCCCGGTTCATATACCATATCTCGTCCTAGGATATACTCTACCCAATTTTGTGCTGAACGAAACTCACTCCAATTGCTATAGCCGCCGTCCCACTCATACCACTCCAATCCAGAAGTATGGGTCAACAGATGACGTAAGGTGAGAGTATGTTTTCGTTCATCTGTTTGCTCCAGTATCTGAGGCAGATATTGGGAAACGGGGTCATCTACACTGCCGATATATCCCTCGTCGATAGCGATTCCGATGAGAGCGCTGGTAAATGATTTAGAGGCGGAGTATACCCCAAAAATACTCTTTTCGTTATAGCCATCTTCATAATATTCATCGATTATAACCCCATCTTTTACCGTCACTACCGCGTGAATTCCACTATCGCTCAGGGCGGCATGGAGCGCTGTGAAGACCGACGAATCCATGTCGTGATTTTCTGGCGCGTCGAACTGCCAGTTATTATCGCTCTCAGATTCCGGCTCTACCATTACAGGGGTGTGCTGCGATTCGCTGATATTTGTGTTTATGCTGGAGGTGCTTATTGCTTGGGAAGTACTTGATGAGGCGGTGGAATCTGTGTTTGTACAGGCGGTGAACAGCAGGAAAGTGAGAATGAGTGGGATAAACTGTTTCATTGGCATTTTATTCCTTTCGTTTTACATTCATAAAAGCTACAGCCGGATAATACAAAAAACAAATCAATAAAATTTTTTGTAATCTTATTTTTTATATTATAAGAAAGAACTTTCTTTTAAGATACACCCTGGAGTCAACTCTAAGTCAAGAAAACAAATTATGAATAAAACATTCTGGTAGGGGAGCAGACTATAGCTTAACTTACCAGGTAAGCTATAAATAGAAAATTTGTCTTATTAAAAATTTTCAGACAATAAATTTATTCCTTAAAGAAGAAGTGATATAAAAAGGGTTCCAGCGGTATCGCTGGAACCCTTTTTATTTTATTGTTTTCAATTATTTTACAGACAAGCCAAAAGTATAAAGTTCAGAACAAATAAAACAGTGCACACCCAAAGAAGCGGATGAACGTCTTTTGCTTGTTTTTTGCAGCATTTGGTGATGCAATAGAAAATAAACCCAAAAGCGATACCGTAAGAAATGCTGTAGCACAAAGCCATGAAAATTCCTGCAAAGAAAGCAGGGACAGCCTCGGTGAAATCGCTCCAGTTGATTTCCGCAAAGGAGGAAAGCATCATAACACCTACAACCACCAATGCAGGGGCGGTAGCGGCATAGGGAATTGCGCTGACGAAAGTCGCCAAGAAGGAACTCAAAGCAAAGCACAGAGCCACGATAACACTGGTAAGGCCGGTACGTCCGCCTGCACCGATACCAGCCGCACTTTCCACATAAGTAGTAGTATTGGAGGTACCAAAGATAGCGCCAATAGAAGTAGCGGTAGCGTCCGCAAACAAAGCTTTGTCCATTTTGGATTTAAAACCGGTGCTGGTTTCCATCGATTTTTCATCTTCTTCACTGAAGATCCCGCTGCGGCGGCCAGTACCGATGAAAGTACCAATGGTATCAAATGTATCAGAAAGGCTGAAAGAAAAGATCGTAATTAAAACCAGAGGAATTTTTGCTGGGTCAGCAAACAAGGACCCCAATCCTTCGCTGGTAAAGATAGCGCCAAAAGTGGTAGGCAGAACCGCACAAGCTTCAGAAAAGCTGATAGTTTCGGCAGTCACAGTAACCCCCATAGGGATACCGATTAGAGTGGTAACGATAATTCCAATCAGAATAGCGCCTTTGATGTTCATCGCCTGCAAGACAATGATTAATACAAGGCCGATTAAGAAAAGCCAGAAAACAGGCTGATTTAAAGTGGACAGCGCCGGAACACCTGCGCCAAAATTGATAATTCCCACATTGAGCAATCCGATATAGGCAATAAATCCGCCAATACCGCCGCCGATAGCGTGCTGCAAACTGAGAGGGATAGATTTAATAATGATTTTACGGATTTTTGTAACGGTGATAATAATATTGATTACACCGCACAAAAATACCATGGACAGCGCTTGCTGCCAGGTAAACCCAAGAGTGAAGCAAACCGTATAAACGAAGAATGCGTTTAGCCCCATACCAGGTGCCTGCGCATATGGCACATTGGCCACTAGGCCCATAACTAAGGTACCGATTACCGAAGCGATAATTGTTGCGAGGAAAACGGCGCCCCATTCCATACCTGCCTGACTGAGAATACTCGGGTTAACCACAATAATATATGCCATAGCAAAAAATGTGGTAAGACCTGCAGTAACTTCAGTACCTACATTGGTTCCGTTTTCTTTGAGTTTAAAGAAACTTTCCATTTTAAATACCCCCTGTTTATTTTTTTAAGGTTGCTATGATGACCGAATTAATAATATTATAATATTTAATTCATAATTTTTCTACATTTTTCGAGAAAATTTTTTCACCTATCTCTCATAAAATCCCATGAAAATTTTGTACACCTTGACATGTAGGCGTTAAAACCCTATTTTAGAAGAAAAATTACGTCACTAAAAAGCAGAGAGCAAATACTTTGTCCTCTCCCTGTGGTTGTGAGAAGTGTTGGATTAGTATCGGCGGTGCCATTGACTGCACTTACCGGTGGAATTTTGCTGACTGCAAAACAAAAAAGAAACCATCCCCTCAAATTTAGGCAGGGGATGGCTTGTATTTTATCCGATAATAGATCAGTCCCGTAAGATCCGCCAACAGCCAGCCGATGGGGATGGCCCACCAGATACCAACCAGCCCGATTGCTGGAATGGGAGACAGCAGGTAGGCAAGCCCAACTCGGGTGCCTAGGGAAATAACAGTAAGAGCAATGGACATTTTTACATTGCCAATACCTCTGTAAAGGCCGTAAAGCAGGAATAAGTAGCCGATCAGGCAATAAAAGAAAGCTACAATATATAAGTACTGTACGCCTACGGCGATAATTTCTGTCTCAGAGGGATTGATAAAAATATAAAGCAGCGGACGGGAAAAAGCAATTACTATGAAGGAAATAACTAGGCAAAACAGTGTAATCCATAAAACAGCGCATTTCAGGCCTTTAGAAATACGATCCTTTTTACCGGCGCCCATATTTTGTGCGATATAAGTAGATACAGCATTGCCAAAGTCCTGTACGGGCATATAAGAAAAAGAATCGATCTTTGCCGCCGCTACAAATGCGGTCATTACTCCGGCTCCAAAAGAATTAACCAGGCCCTGTATCATCAAGATTCCGAAATTCATAATTGACTGCTGCATAGAGGTAAGCAGAGAATAATTAGCGGTCATTAAAAAAATCTCTTTATCAAAAGTAATCTCTGATAGCTTAAAATTTAAAAATTTTAACTTTCTAAAACAATATCCCATACACAGCACAGCGCTGACAAATTGAGCGGAGATCGTTGCTATCGCTGCACCCGCCACCCCCATTTTCAGCACGATGATAAAAAATAAATCCAGTACAATATTTAAAATGGTTGCGAGAATAAGAAAATACAGCGGAGTTTTTGAGTTCCCAAGGGACCTTAAGAGTCCACAAGCCCAATTATAAAGGAAGGTAAATATCATCCCACAGAAGATAATTCCCAAATATATTTTGGTATCGGCTATGAGCGCAGACGGCACATTCATCAGTCGGATAATAGCATCTAAAAGAAGGATACATAAAACGCTTAAACATAAGGTGACAGCGCCAATAAAGATAAAAGAGGTAGACATGCTGTTTTTTAATTCTTTTATTCTTTTAGCTCCGAAAAACTGAGCAAATACCACTGAGGTACCAATGCAAAGCCCTAAGATCACTGAAGTGATAAAGGTGATAAACGAAAGGGAAGACCCTACCGCCGCCAAAGCGTCCTTGCCCAGAAAGCGTCCGACAATAATCGCGTCGGCGATATTATAAAGCTGCTGAAATAGGTTGCCCACAATCATCGGAGCCGCAAACGCGAGGATTACCTTGGAAGGAGAACCTTCCGTTAAGTCTTTGATCATTACTAGCCGTCCTTGCTCTCATTTAATCATATGGATTTGATTATACGATACGGCAATGAAAAAGTAAAGATTTACTGATATTTTCGAACTCCCTCAATATGGAGGCAGCGGATTTTTTGGATAGAATAACTGGCAAGGGGCCGGCGGTGGGCGTCAAAGGTGTGGGTTGAAACTAAAATATTGTTTAAATCAGGAATATCTCCAATTTCAGTGACCAAAAGAGAGTGATAAAATTTATTGGAGTTCCCCAGCTGAATAATATCTCCAGGGTGCAGGGAGGAAATATCCGTCTCTAAAGCATAAGGGCCGACGGATTTATTTTTAATAAGAAAATTGTACAGATATTCCACTCCGGTCCAGGAAGCAGTACGATCGCTGGAAGAATTATAATACCAGCCGGTAACAGGAGTAAAATTCTGAACACCGGCGCCGGCATAAAGGCACTGGGAAATAAAGTTGGTACAGTCACCGCCGATTCCATCAAAGTTAAGGTAACGAGGATTTCGTTTGTCATACCATTTGGCGGCATAGTCCACGGCTTTTTGCCGTTGATAAGGAAGGGAAATAAGCATGGTGTAAAGCTCCTTTCAAGTTATCTATCCTCATCCTATGGAAAATCAAAGGAACTGCTACAAAAACCGTGAACACCTTGACTTTTGTTACCTGTTGGATTAAAATTTAGAGTAATAAAATGTATATTTTAGATATAGGCATTTAAGGAAAGTTGGGTGAAAATCCCACGCAGGGACGCTGCTGTAATTACGGAGTAATGATCCCAATATGCCACTGGAACATTTCTTTCTGGGAAGGCGGATCAAAGCGATGATGTATAAGTCAGAATACCGGCCTGTAGCTATTAACGTTCTGGCTCTGCGGTTCATCGGAGCAGCGTGATATTTTACGTGAAAAGGGTAATTGGGCCTTATTCTCGGATTTTGGAAGGCTGTCCGTTGACCAATTGGTTCGGCGGATAGCTTTTTTCTTTTATGCAGGTAGGTATGATAAAAGTGCGGTTACTCTTCCCGGCTGTGTGGAATCGCTCCTGCGGCTAAACTGTTTTTTTGATAAGTTAGTTTATTTTAGTTGATGCAGCCGTCTTAGAAATAGATTGTTTGGAAAGGGATCTCGTTGTTATTATGGAGCAATATGAAGCGAAGGACAAAAAACGTTTGCGCTGTGGCTATACCACAGGTTCTTGTGCCGCCGCCGCCTCGAAAGCGGCGGCGTGGATGCTTTTGTCCGGCGAAAGGATAAGCTCTATTACTATTATGACGCCGAAGGGGACGTTGCTGCAGCTTCCCTTAGAAGACGTTACTATGGGAGAAAACTCGGTTTCTTGCGCTGTACGTAAAGATAGCGGCGACGATCCGGACGTTACCGATGGCATGCTTATTTATTCGATTGTGCGAAAAATACCCGATCCAGGAAAAATTGTAGTCGATGGAGGAGAAGGGATAGGGCGCGTCACCAAAAAAGGACTGGAATGTCCGGTGGGATGCGCAGCGATTAACCCGGTTCCGCGAAAGATGATTGAGGACGGGGTGCGCTGGGCATTAAACAAGTTTAATGCCGGGAGAAATTCTTTTGGAATTTCTGTAGAGATTTGCGCGCCTCTGGGAGCGCAAATCTCTGAGCGCACCTATAACCCCCGATTAGGAATCGTTGACGGTATTTCCATCCTGGGCACCAGCGGTATTGTGGAACCGATGAGTGAACAGGCGTTAATTGATACGATTAAAGTGGAAATGAAGGTGCTCAAAGCTGCCGGAAAGAATCACATTTTTTTAACGCCAGGGAATTATGGGGAGGAATTTGCCACTCAAAACTTACATCTTCCGCTGACCTGCGCGGTAAAAACCAGCAATTTTATCGGTGATTCTTTAGATCTGGCCTGTGAGCTTAAGTTTGAGAGCGTACTTTTAGTAGGTCATATGGGAAAACTGATAAAATTAGCAGGAGGAATTTTTAATACCCATTCCAAATATGCAGACGCCCGTATGGAAATTATCGCCGCTCATGGGGCGCAGTGGGGAGCGGGAGAAAAAACTGTGCGGAAGATTATGGAATGTATTACGACGGATGAGGCCCTCTCCTGCTTTGAGGATGAAGCAATAAAAAGAAAAACGATAGAATCCATTATAAATAAAATTGATTTTAATATAAAATACCGAACAAAAAAGCAAATAAAAACCGGGATAGTTCTTTTTTCAAAAGAGCATGGTCTTTTAGGAAAAACACAAAATGCATATCAGCAGATCGCAAAGATATTAGCGCAGGAGGAACAAGAATGAAAGGAATATTATATGGGGTCAGCATAGGGCCGGGAGATCCTGAACTCATTACATTAAAAGCAGTAAATATCATACAAAGCTGTGATATTATTGCGGTGCCTGCTGCCAATGAGGATACTTCAACCGCATTGCATATTGTGCGCAAAGTGCTTCCGGAAATAGATTCAAAAAAAATTATTCAATTGTTTATGCCTATGACGCGGGATAAAAAACAAATGGAAGAATATCACCAAAAGGCAGCCAATATAATAAAAGGATATTTAGATCAGGCAAACAATGTGGCCATGCTGACCTTGGGGGATGCGACGATTTACTCTACTTATCTTTATGTACACCGATTAATCAAAGAAGGTGGATATGAGACTCACATTATTCCCGGGGTACCCTCTTTCTGTGCATCCGCAGCTCGGTTGGGGATAGGTTTGGTGGAGGGGGCGGAACCATTGCATATTCTGCCGGCCTCTTATGAGGGGATAGAACAAGGCCTTGCGTTAGGCGGCACGAAAGTTCTTATGAAAATAGGAAAATCCATCGATAGAATTAAGCGGATTTTAAAACATAACGGCCAGGATGAAAACGCCATGCTGATACAGAAGTGTGGAATGGAAGGGGAGCAAACGCTTTGCTCTTTGGATCAGGCGGATGAAAATACCAGTTATTTTTCAGTAATTATTGTGAAGGAGTAAAAGATGGTATATTTTGTTGGAGCGGGCTGCGGCGCGGTGGATTTGATTACTGTACGGGGGCAAAAACTTTTATCTCAAGCGGATGTGGTTATTTATGCCGGTTCGCTGGTGAATCCCGGGCTATTGGAGTATACAAAAACTGGTTGTGCTGTTTATAACAGCGCTTCTATGACTTTGGAACAGGTGTTAGAGCTGATGAAGTCATCAGAAAAGCAAGGAAAACTTACCATACGTCTGCATACAGGCGATCCTTGTATTTATGGTGCTATCCAGGAGCAGATGGATCAGTTGGAAAAATTTCATATCCCTTATGAGGTGGTGCCGGGGGTCAGCTCTTTTTGCGGTGCAGCGGCGGCACTGAAGAAGGAATATACGCTCCCTGACGTTTCACAGACGGTAATCATTACCCGGATGGAAGGCAGAACGCCGGTGCCTAAAAAGGAGAGTATGGAAAAATTGGCGTCCCATCAGACAACGATGGTAATCTTTTTAAGCACGGGACTGCTGGAACATTTAAAAGAACAGCTGTTGGAGGGAGGATATTCACCGGATACCCCTGCAGCGATTGTTTATAAAGCCAGTTGGGAGGATGAGAAGAAATTTATTACTACCATAGAGGCTTTGCCTCAGGTAGCAAAAGAAAATAATATTAATAAAACTGCTCTTATTTTAGTGGGGGATTTTCTTTCTGGGGAATATGAACGTTCCAAGCTGTATGATCCGGGATTTTCCCATGAATTTCGCGAGGCGTCTTTATGAAACTATCCATTATTTCCTTCACCCAAAAAGGGGCAGTTTTAGCAAAAAAAATCCGGGACGAATTAACTGTAAAGGGAAATAACTGTACGGCGTATTGCATGCCTAAATATGCCGAAATCCCTTACCTTCTTCCTTTAAATACCACACTTTCCAATTGGACAAGCGCCGCTTTTGAAAATAGTGACGGCTTGATCTTCGTCTCTGCCTGCGGAATTGCAGTACGGGCCTTGGCCCCTCATATTAAAAGCAAGCTAACTGATCCGGCGGTAGTGGTTATCGACGATTGCGGCCGGTTTGCGGTTTCGCTTTTGTCCGGACATATGGGAGGGGCCAATACGCTGGCCAGAGAAATCGCCGGCGCCGTTGGCGCAGTGCCGGTGATCTCCACCGCCACAGATAATCATCATAAATTTGCGGTAGACTTATGGGCGGCGGAAAATTCGTTGTGTCTGCGAGATGTCCAGCTGGCTAAAGAAGTATCCGCTGCTTTATTAGACGGAAAAAAAGTGGGATTTATCTGTGATTTTCCAATAGACGGCTCCCTCCCGGAAGGGCTATGTGAGGATGCCAGTCTTTCCCTTGGAATTTGTGTTACTCTGGATGAAAAGAAAAAACCGTTTAAAAACACCCTCGTGTTGATACCACAGAGTATTACCGTTGGGATTGGATGTAGGAAAGGCGCTTCCAAGGAAGCGATACAAACGCAATTAAGCGCTTGCCTTGCCAAAGAGCATATTTCTCCTTTGGCGATAAAAGAGATTGCTTCGATTAATATTAAAGCGCAGGAGGCGGGTTTATTAGCGTTATGTAAGGAATATGACGTTCCCCTCAAAACGTATAGCGCGTCTCAGCTGATGGAGGCAAAGGGGACTTTTAGCTGCTCCAGCTTTGTAAAAGAACAAACGGGAACGGATAACGTGTGTGAACGAGCGGCGCTGCTTGCAAGCGGTGGAAGCCTGTTGGTAAAAAAGCAATGTGGTAAGGGCGTGACGATTGCTTTAGCAGCCGCGAATTGGAGAGCCAGCTTTGAAGAATGCAATACTTGAGAGCAGTCATTCAGCGCTCCAAGGATCTATGAGAAAACTTTGCTTGAACCCAATCCAATAAGTAAAAGAATGATTCATGGCGGATATGGGGAGGAAAGCGGAAAAGGGAGTACTAAAATTATTAATATCGGAGATTGAATAGATGAAAATATTTGTAGTAGGCTTGGGTCCGGGCAGTCTTGAAGATATGACTATACGAGCTTATCGCGCTTTGAAGCAAAGTGATGTAATTACCGGGTATACGGTTTATATTGATCTAATTAAGGAACGATTTGAGGAAAAGGAATTTGTTTCCACGCCTATGCGAAAGGAAGAGCAGCGCTGTATTCTGGCCATAGAAGAAGCTAAGAAGGGAAAGACAGTTTCATTGGTATGCAGCGGAGACGCTGGCGTCTATGGCATGGCGGGGCTTTTGTACCAGATAGCGCAGGATTATAAGGACATAGAAGTGGAAGTGGTGCCGGGAGTCACAGCCGCTTGCAGCGGCGCCGCAGTATTAGGAGCGCCCTTGGGACACGATTTTGCTATCATCAGTTTAAGCGATTTGCTTACTCCATGGCCGCAGATTGAAAAGCGGCTGGCAGCGGCAGCGTCGGCAGATTTTGCTATTTGCCTTTACAATCCGTCCAGCAAAAACCGAGCGGATTATTTACAAAAGGCATGTGATATTATACTGGACTTTCAGCCGCCGGAACTTATCTGCGGGGCGGCGCGGAATATTGGCCGGGAAGGAGAAAGTTATCAAATAATGTCGCTGTCCCAGCTTCGGAATACAAAAGTCGATATGTATACCACTGTGTTTATAGGCAATTCCAATACGCTGCGGCTAAAAGACAGGATGATCACACCGAGAGGATATAAAAATGTTTAAGTTTTTAGTATTTGCCGGGACCAGTGAAGGCCGAAAAATAATTGAGTATCTGCTTAGATGTAATGCATGCGTACATGCCTGTGTGGCAACCGAATATGGGAAGGAACTTTTGGACACACAGGAAAATTTGATTATCTATGCGAAACGTATGGATTTTGATCAAATGGTGCAGTTGATACAATCACAGCGGTTTGATCTTGTAATTGATGCTACCCACCCTTATGCCAAAGAAGTCACAGAAAATAGTAAGGCTGCCTGTGAAAAATGCAAAGTACGGTATCTGCGTGTTTCCCGTCCTGTAAAAAAAATAGAGGGCTGTATTTTTGTCGAAACTATCCAGAAGGCGGCAGAATATCTTAGCGATACTCAAGGTCCAATTTTACTTACCACTGGAAGCAAGCAATTAAAAGCCTTTACCGTTATAAAAGATTTTTCTACTCGTATTTATCCGAGAATTTTACCAGTGCCGGAGAATATACAGTATGCTTTAGAGCTAGGATATCAGGGAAAAAATCTTATCTGTATGCAAGGACCCTTTTCCCAGGAAATGAATTTGGCTATGCTGCGCCAGATCCACGCGGCGTATTTGGTAACGAAAGAATCCGGAGACGCAGGAGGTTTTTTGGAAAAAATAACCGCCGCCAAAACAGCCGGCGCGGTTCCCATTGTGGTGGGAAGACCTGCACCCCAGGAAGGTTATACGTATGAAGAAATATTGGAGCTTCTAAGAGCTGACTTTGCACTGTAGGAAGAAAAAGCGCCGCGTTTTCTGTTTGATAAGGCGTGCCCGAGAAAGGATATACAGGGAGAACTTAATATATTTTGCAAAAATGTTTAAAAGATCACATTCAGCAGAGGCATACCCTCGATGCTGATAGGATACAGGAGCTGTCATGAAGATATATATCATTGGAATTGGGCTGGGAAATCCTAATTTTTTAACGAAGGAAGCCAAAAAAATAATAGATTTTTCTGACTGTCTGATTGGAGCAAAACGGATGTTGTCCGCTTTTGAAAGATTGGAAAAGGAGCGCTTTCCCTGTGTTCGGGCGGAAGAAATTGTACAGTTTCTCGCATCTCATACCAATTATTCCCAAGTATCCATACTAGTTTCCGGAGACACGGGATTTTATAGTATCGCTAAAAAGCTGACGGAACTGTTGGGGAAAGAAAAAGTATCCTGGATTAATGGGATTAGTTCTTTACAGTATTTTACAGGAAAGCTTTGTGTTTCATGGGAAGATGTAAAGGTTATTAGCTTGCATGGAAGGGAAATAAATTTTATAAATACAGTGACCTTTCATAAAAGAATATTCTTTTTAACCGGTGGGAAATATACGGTCCAGGAAATCTGTCAAAGGCTTTGCGGCGCCGGTTTTGGCAATCTGCGGGCCGCCGCAGGTGAAAATTTGTCCTACCCTCAGGAAAGAATTGTGGCCGGGACGGTACAACAGCTTTCAAAAGAATGTTTTTCTGATCTAGCGGTACTGCTTGTGGAAAATGACAATCCATCCGGCGCCAAACACCAGGTTCATGGTCTGGCGGACGAGATCTTTTTACGGGGACAGGTTCCCATGACCAAAAGTGAGATCAGGAGCGTTTGTATTTCCAAGCTTGGGATTTGCGAGGGAGATATTCTGTATGACATCGGCGCAGGGACCGGTTCTGTTTCAATAGAAATGGCATTGCAGACGTCAAATGGCCAGGTATACGCCGTGGAAAAAAATCCGGCGGCGATAGAGCTGATCCGGCAAAATAAAGAAAAATTTGGTGTGGAAAATCTTCAAATTGTTTCTGGAACCGCCCCGGATGCGATAGAGAATCTGCCAGCGCCGGACAAGGTATTTATCGGAGGTTCGTCGGGAAACCTCCCAGAGATATTAGAGCTCCTTCTTAAAAAAAATCCTTTTGTCAAGGTGACGATAAACGCAATCACCTTAGAAACGCTTACAGAAGCTCTCACTGCTTTTAAAAATCTGGGATTTTCTGCGCCGGATGTAGTGCAGATTACGGTTTCCCGTTCTAGGACGGCAGGGCATTATACTTTGATGCGGGGAGAAAATCCGGTATATATCTTAACTGCGCAAAAAGGAGGGGCCTATGCCGAAATTTAACCTGCCTAGAATTATGCTGGCCGCTCCTGCCAGTGGATGCGGGAAAACTACCGTCACCTGCGCTTTGCTCCAGTGGATGATTCGCCGCGGTATGTCCGTAAGCGCTTTTAAATGCGGCCCGGATTATATTGATCCTATGTTTCATTCTCAGATTATTGGCGCCCAGTGCCGAAATTTGGATTTATTTTTTACTGGGGAGGACACCGTTCGCTATCTGTTCCAGCGCAACTGCGCCGGCAATGAGATTGCGGTAATCGAGGGGGTCATGGGATATTATGACGGAATCGGCGTTTCTACCCAAGCCAGCTCTTACGCTCTGGCAAAGGCGCTGCAAACACCGGTGATATTGGTGATAAATGCCAGGGGAATGGCGCTTTCTGCGGCGGCGCAGATCAAGGGATATGTAGAATTTCGCGGGGACAGCCAGATAAAAGGGGTTATTATCAATAATATTTCTCAGACTGTTTTTTCTGAGCTGAAAGAGCAGATTACAAAGGAAACTGGAATAGAGGTTTTGGGATATGTTCCTAAAATGGCGGATTGCGCTTTGCAAAGCCGGCATCTGGGTCTGGTCACAGCCCAGGAGGTAAAGGATTTAAAAGAAAAACTGGATTGTCTGGCAGATCAGCTGGAAAAAACAGTGGATATTCCCCGCCTGTTAGAAATTGCTCGTACAGCTCAAGAGATTTCTTATTCGGAGCCGTTTGCGCCGCAAACGATAGAAGAGCCGCCGGTGAATATTGGTGTAGCCAAGGATAGAGCGTTTTGTTTTTATTATGAGGATAACCTACAGCTTTTACGGGATTTGGGGGCTCGGATAATCACATTCAGTCCGTTGGAAGACCCTAAAATTCCACAGGATTTGGACGGCCTTTTGTTGGGAGGAGGCTATCCGGAGTTATATGCTTGCCAGCTTTCGGAGAACCAAGGGATGTTGTCCTCTATAAAATCGGCGATAGAAAGCGGCATGCCAACAATCGCGGAATGCGGCGGGTTTATGTATTTGCATCGCTGCCTGCAGACCAGCGATGGGGCCGTATATCCCATGGCGGATGTAATCAAGGAAAACAGCTATCCAAAGGAAAAATTGGGACGATTTGGTTATATTACCCTTACGGCACAAAAGGACAACCTTTTGTGCAACAAAGGAGAGCAGCTCGCCGCTCATGAATTTCACTATTGGGACAGTACAGACCCGGGTCACAGCTTTACGGCACAAAAGCCGCAAAGAGAGATCTGTTGGGATTGTGCCTATACCACCGATTATTTTTATGGAGGATACCCTCATTTGTATTTTTACTCCAATCCGGATACGGCCCGTTGTTTTCTAAAAAAGGCGCGGGAATACCAGCTTAAAAACAGAGAGATGAGGAAACAGAATGGTTAGTTTGCAGCAGGTGATAAACGGCATAAAGCCTTTGGATGAAAAAGCGATGGGGCTGGCACAGCGGCGGTGGAATACCATCGCCAAGCCACTAGGAAGTCTGGGCCTTTTGGAAGAGACAATCATCCAAATCGCGGGGATGACAAATGATCATCAAGTATGCCTGGATAAGCGATGCGTAGTGGTCATGTGCGCAGATAATGGAGTAGTAGAAGAAGGAGTTACTCAAACCTCCAGCGAAGTTACCGCTGTTGTAACCGAAAACTTTACCAAAGGGGAAACCAGTGTTAATAATATGGCCAATATAGCTCATGCAAAGGTAATACCTGTGGATATCGGGGTAGCCAGAGACGTGGGGGGAGAAGGCCTTATCCATCAAAAGATTGCTTACGGCACTAAAAATATGACCAAAGGTCCTGCGATGACCCGGGAAGAGGCGATAAAAGCGGTTGAAGCGGGTATTCATATTGCGGTTAGACTGAAAGAGGAAGGATATCGCATTATCGCTACCGGTGAGATGGGAATTGGAAATACTACCACAAGCAGTGCGATTACCTCTGTTTTTTTACATAAGTCTCCGGAAGAAGTAACCGGACGGGGAGCGGGTCTTTCCAGTGAAGGGCTCAAACGTAAAATAAATGTTATTTCCAAGGCGATTGAGATAAATAATCCAAACCCAAACGATCCTCTTGACGTACTAAGCAAAGTGGGAGGATTGGATATTGCAGGACTGACAGGCGTGTTCTTAGGCGGCGCGTTCTGTGAGCTGCCGGTGGTAATTGACGGTTTTATTTCCGCGGCGGCCGCTCTTTGCGCAGTGCGGATTTGTCCGCAGGTCAAGGGATATCTGCTGCCGTCCCATGTATCCAACGAGCCGGCAGGAACGCTTTTGATGTCCGCTTTGAAGCTGGAGCCGTTTCTCCATGCAAAAATGTGCTTGGGAGAAGGAAGCGGGGCCGTAGCTATTTTTCCAATTCTCGATATGGCCTGCGCCGTATACAATAATATGAGTACTTTCAGCGATATCCAAATTGAGGAGTACCAGCCGTTGGAATAAGAGGTGAATAGTATGCTTTGGCTTATTATAGGGGCCAGTGCCAGTGGAAAAAGTGAATATGCGGAAAATCTGGCGGTTTCTATAGGAAGAAAAAAGCGTATTTATATCGCTACAATGCGTCCGGCGGATGACGAGTGTCTGCGCCGGATTGCCCGTCATCAAAAGATGCGGGCAGAGAAAGGCTTTTCCACTATCGAGTGTTACTGTGATCTGAAAAAACTGAAAATACCGCCGCAAAGCACAGTATTGTTGGAATGTCTTTCCAACCTTGTGGCCAATGAATTATATATTGGAGCCGGCAAGAACACAGAATCTGCGGTAATCGAAGGAATTCGGTCGCTTAAAAAGCAGGCGGAGAACCTGATTATTGTATCCAACGAAGTGTTTTGTGACGGGGAAAAATATGATCCACAGACCCAGGAATATATTGCTGTTTTAGGTCGGCTTAACCAGGAGATTGCCAAAATAGCGGATACAGTAATTGAAATAGTTTACAGTATACCGATTTTTCATAAAGGGGAGGAACGGAAATGAAACAGTTAGCAAGTGCTTTTGCAATTGCATTTTCCATGTATTCTGTGCTTCCCATGCCGCAGGTAGATTGGAAAAGGGAAAATATGAAATATGCGATGTGTTTTTTTCCTTGGATTGGCCTTGTAATCGGCGGGGCGGTTTATGGCTGGTTGTATTTTGCTGGTATATGTATGCTTCAGGAGTCGTTGGTATCTGCTGTAGCGGCGGCGCTGCCGGTTCTGTTATCAGGAGGTATTCACCTAGATGGTTTTTGTGATACAATAGATGCGTTGGCCTCTCATCAAACCAAAGAGAGAAAACTGGAAATTTTAAAAGACCCTCATATTGGGTCATTTGCTGTTATAGGCTGCTGCCTTTATTTTTTGCTTTCTTTCGCTTTATGGAGTCAGATGGCGAAAAATCCGAAAAGCGTTGGGATTATTTTAATCGGTTATATTCTCTCCCGATCTTTAAGCGGTCTTTCAGTGGTTTCTTTTTCCTGTGCGAAGAACAGCGGGCTGGCCTGCGCTTTTTCTGACAGCGCCGCAAAAATGAAAGTAAAGACCGTTATGATTGTTTATCTGGTTTTATGCTTGGCTGCGATGGCGTTCATTTCGCCTTTTTTAGGGATAGGGACATTTTTTATCAGCATACTGGTGTATGTAGGATATCAAAAAATGTGCTATAAACAGTTTGGCGGGCTTACCGGAGACTTGGCGGGATATTTTTTGATAGTATGTGAATTTTGTATCTTGCTTTATGTTTGCGCTGCAGGAGGAGTTATACAATGAGGATGGTTATTGGAGGAAAAGCGCAGGGGAAATTGGCATATGTGCTTTCGCACGAAAATCTTCTTCAAGATGAGATCATTGATGGAAGAACCTGCCCATTACAGGCTCCTTTCAGAGGAAAAGCGCTGTATGCGCTGCATGAACTGGTCCGGCGGGTGTTGAAGGATGGAAACGATCCAAGAGAAGTTGTGGTTTCTATTTTAAGAGAAAATGCAGAATTGATTATTATTACGGATGAAATTGGAGGAGGAATTGTCCCTATGGAGCCCTTCGAGCGGCAGTGGCGGGAAGAATATGGAAAAATATGCTGTATGCTGGCGAAAAAGGCGCAAAAGGTAGAACGGGTTTATTGCGGCATCCCTATGGTGATAAAGGAGTGAATAAGCATGAAAGTAATTTTTTTGCGCCATGGTAAAACGGCGGGAAATATTCAGAAGCTATATAATGGAAGTACAGACGATCCCTTGTGTGACGAAGGAATAAAAGAAATTGCCGGCTACATAGACGAAAGCTGGTATCCCAAAGTAGACTTTGCATATATCAGTCCTCTGCTGCGCTGCCGGCAGACCAAAGGGATGATTTATCCAGGGGTGCCGGATAAAATAGTCTCTGATTTAAGGGAATGTAATTTTGGCAGGCTGGAGGGAAAAAATCACCAGCTGTTAAAAGAGGTTTTATGGTATCAGCAGTGGCTGGAAAGTCAAAAGGAAGTTATCTCCTATCCCGGCGGGGAAAAGGTTCAATATTTTAAAGTCCGTTGTCAGGATGCCTTTTCCTATTGCCTAAAAGACGCTTTTTCGAAAGGATACGAGAGTATCGCGGTTGTGGCTCATGGGGGGACCATTATGGCGGTAATGGAAGCGTACGCTTACCCACAACGGAAATTCCACGAATGGGTAGTGGGAAACGCCTGTGGTTACCAGCTTGTGTTGGAACAAAAGGATTGGGAGAGACAGCGGCGTTTTATGGATTTAAAGTTAATTGGGCATGAAATAGAAAGATACGCCAGATAAAAAAGTAGGTGGAGTGACGCGGTGTTTTATTCAATTTCGGTGATCGCACTGGGATTCTTTTTGGATCTCATCCTGGGAGACCCTCTTTGGCTGCCCCATCCAGTGAGGCTGATAGGAAAGCTTATTTCTTGGCTGGAGAAGCCGTTGCGGGCTGTTTTTCCGAAATCTAAAAAGGGAGCGTATACGGCAGGAGTGGTTCTCACGCTTCTAGTTGTGACCTTATCTACAGCGGCGCCGGCGGGGATATTATGGTTAGCGTCCCAAATTAACCGGCAGTTGGTTTTTTTGCTGGAAGTAATTATGTGTTATCAGGTTCTGGCAATGAAATCTTTGCGAAGCGAAAGTATGAAAGTTTATGAGCGTCTGGCGCAAAATGATTTGGACGGCGCTAGAAAAGCGGTATCTATGATTGTCGGCCGGGATACAGAAAATCTTACCGCTCAGCAGGTAGCGAAGGCGGCGGTAGAAACTGTAGCGGAAAACACCAGCGACGGTGTAATCGCCCCGCTTTTATTTATTGTGATTGGCGGAGCGCCTTTGGGGTTTTGTTATAAGGCGGTCAATACCTTGGATTCTATGATCGGTTATAAAAATGACCGATATTTATATTTTGGAAGATTTGCCGCTCGGCTGGATGATGTGGTAAATTTTCTTCCGGCCAGGCTTTCGGCAGTATTTATGATCGCAGCGTCCGCCCTGGTAGGGCTGGATTTTAAAAATGCCGCTTTTATTTGGAAACGGGACCGTTTTTGTCATAAAAGCCCCAACAGCGCCCAGACAGAGTCGGCGTGTGCCGGAGCGCTGCATATTCAGTTGGCGGGAGATGCTTTTTACTTCGGTGAACTTTATGAAAAACCTACTATTGGGGATGATCTGCGCCCAATTGAGCTGGAGGATATCCCCCGGGCGAATCGACTGATGTATATGACTGGATTTTTATGTCTAGCGGTATTTTTGCTGACAAAACTGGCGGTATTATTTGTATTGCATTAATTAGGAGGGATATTTATGTCCGAGTTTATTCATGGGGGAGATATTTATTCCTTGCAGGAAGAGGTATTGGATTTTTCCGCCAATATCAATCCTTTTGGTCTTCCCAAGAAGGCAAAAGAAGCCTTAGAAAAATCAATGGACACATGGTGCGCCTATCCAGATCCCTTCTGCCGCAGGCTAACGCAAAAGCTGAGTGAAAAGATTGGAGTACAGCAGGAAAGAATACTTTTTTCAAATGGAGCGGCAGATATTCTTTACCGTTTGGTGTATGCTTTAAAACCGAAGAACGCTCTGCTGCTGGCGCCGGCGTTTGGAGAATACGAGCTGGCGCTGAAAACAGTGGGCTGTAATATTTCTTACCACGCGGTTTATGAAAAGGACCTCTTTGTTTTAAAAGAGGATATTTTAAAAAAGATCACCCCGAACCTTGATATTCTTTTTTTGTGCAACCCCAATAATCCTACAGGTCAGCCTATACAGAAACAGCTTATGGAGCGTATTATAAAACGGTGCGCCGAGAAGCAGGTACTGCTGGCGGTGGATGAGTGCTTTGTTGATTTTTTAGAAAATCCGCAGGAATATTCTGTGCTTAGTCAAATAGAGAAGCATCCCAATTTAGTAATACTGAATGCGTTTACTAAACTATATGGATTGGCGGGGCTTCGGCTTGGTTATGGGATATTTGGGGATACAGAGCTTCTGAAAAAAACAGCGGCCTGCGCTCAGCCATGGGGGGTCAGCGCTCCGGCGCAGGCGGCCGGATTGGCAGCTTTAGAAGACCAAGAATATCTGCAAAAAACAAAAAAGTGGCTGCCGGACCAGCGGGAGTATTTGGCTTCTTCTTTACGGCGTTTGGGATTTACCATATATGGTTCCCAGGCAAACTATATATTTTTTAAAGCTAATAATTATCGTGAATTAAAAGAAAAGCTCCTGGAAAAAAGGATATTGATCCGAGCTTGTGAAAACTTCCGGGGTTTGGATAATCGATTTTACCGAGCAGCAGTGCGGCTGCCTGCGGAAAACAAAAAATTGATTGAGGCGATAAGCGAAATATTAAAGGATTGAGAACGTATGGCAAAAGCGATTATGATACAGGGCACTATGTCAAATGTGGGAAAGAGCCTGCTTGCAGGGGCGTTTTGCCGTATTTTTGCACAGGACGGCTATAAAGTAGCGCCTTTTAAATCCCAAAATATGGCCCTTAATTCCTTTATTACCAAAGAGGGGTTAGAGATGGGACGGGCGCAGGTGATGCAGGCGCAGGCCGCGGGAATTGAACCGTCGGTTTTGATGAATCCCATTCTGCTCAAACCTACTAGTGATGTAGGTTCCCAGGTAATTGTCAACGGAAAAGTTTTGGGAAATATGAAGGCGCGGGAGTATTATACTCATAAAAAAGAATTGATTCCCCATATTATGTCCGCTTACCGCCGCTTGGAAGAGAAATATGATATTATTGTACTGGAAGGGGCGGGCAGCCCGGCGGAGATTAATTTAAAATCCCAGGACATTGTTAATATGGGAATGGCAAAGCTGGCAAAATCGCCGGTGATTTTGGCTGGGGATATTGACCGGGGCGGGGTATTTGCCCAGCTGGCCGGCACTATGATGCTTTTGGAACCGCAGGAACAAGAACTGGTAAAAGGGCTTATTGTCAATAAATTCCGGGGAGAAAGGGAAATTCTTGCCCCAGGGCTTACGATGATGGAGGAAATTTCTAAGCGTCCGGTACTGGGGGTTGTACCGTATATGCACCTGGATATAGATGACGAGGACAGCCTTTCTCAGCGCCTGGATCAGAATATGGCTGGCGGGAAGATTGATATTGCGGTGATTCGGTTTCCCAGAATTTCTAACTTTACGGATTTTAATTTTCTTTCCAGCATAAAAGGGGTATCTGTACGATATGTTTCTTGTGTTTCTCAGCTGAAAAATCCTGATATTCTTTTTCTTCCGGGGACAAAAAACACCATGGGTGATCTGCAGTGGCTAAGAGAATGCGGGTTGGAAGCTCAAATAAAAAAATTTGCTTCCCGTGGAGGAGTTATATTTGGTATCTGCGGCGGATATCAAATGCTGGGAGAGGAAATTAAGGACCCGGTAAATGCCGAACATGGGGGAAGTATGGCGGGGATCGGATTGCTTCCGGCAGTTACCGTTTTTGAGCAGGAAAAAGCCACAACTCAGACAAAAGGGTATTTCTCCAAGGTAGACGGAGCGCTTTCCGGTCTTTCGGGCGTCTTTATAGAAGGTTATGAAATTCATATGGGAAAGACCATGTTGCAAGCAGAGCAGGGCTTGGTTCATTTTACAGAAACTAACGGGCAAGAGGTTTCTCAGATGGAGGGCTGCCAGCGGGGAAATGTATATGGGAGTTACCTCCATGGTATTTTTGACGGCGAACAAGCCGTTCAGAAGCTATTAGAAGGGCTCTGTAAAGTAAAAGGAATTTCTATCGGCGACATCAAGCCGATAAGTCAGCAGGAATACCGGGAAAACCAATATGACCTCTTAGCGCAAGGGGTGCGGGAAAATGTGGAAATGGATAAAATATATGAAATTTTGGAGCGAGGGATATGAACCATATTTATTGCGGCGACGGTAAGGGAAAAACGACGGCTGCCATAGGGCTGGCGGTTCGTGCGGCCGGCAGAGGAAAACGGGTGCTGATTTTACAGTTTTTAAAGGGTCAGCCAACAGGGGAACTGGAAAGCTTAAAAAAGATTTCTAATATTAGGGTAATCCGCGGGAAATTGGGAGGAAAATTTACTTTTGAAATGGATCGGCGGGAACTTCAGCAGACCTATGATATTCATACGAAAAACCTGCTTACTGTAGTGGAGTCAGTTCGGGCGGGGGAGTGCGACCTGGTGATTTTAGATGAAGTGATAGGGGCGCTGAACACTCAGCTTATAGACGAGGATCTGCTGCGAAATTTTATACAAGAAAAGCCGGCGGATATAGAACTGGTTATGACCGGACGCAATCCTCCCCAGTGGCTTTTAGATATGGCGGATTATATTACCGAAATGAAAAAAATCAAACATCCTTTTGACCTGGGCGTTAAGGCACGGGAAGGAATTGAAATGTAAAGGTGAAATGAAAGTGAAGATATCCTTAGAAAATGTATTGCCTGGGGAGATTGAGAAACGCAGTTTTGAAATAATTACGCAGATGCTGGGCGAAAAAAAATTAAAGATAGAAAACGAACAGGTAATCAAGCGGGTGATCCATACTACAGCGGATTTTGACTATGCAGATAATCTCTGTTTTTCCCCAGGAGCAGTAAAAATTTTTGAGCAGGCCTTACGGGAAGGAGCCTGTATTGTCACGGATACCCAGATGGCAAAAGCAGGGATTAATAAAAAATCTCTGGCCCGTTTTGGCGGGGAAGTGTTTTGTTTTATGTCAGATGAAGATGTGGCGCATAAAGCAAAAGAAAATGGAACTACCCGGGCGAGCGCCAGCATGGATAAGGCGTTAAACCTACAGTGTCCGCTGATCTTTGCTATTGGAAACGCGCCTACCGCTTTAATACGTTTGTATGAACTCATAAAAGAAGAAGCGATAAGCCCTAAACTGATTGTTGGTGTACCAGTGGGCTTTGTTAATGTTATCCAATCCAAAGAACTGATTATGCAAAGCGGTGTTCCTTACATTGTGGCAAAGGGAAGAAAAGGGGGAAGCAATGTAGCGGCAGCGATCTGTAATGCGGTGTTGTATTCAATAAAATAAAAAAAGGGACCGGCAGTCGCCGGTCCCTTTTCATGACGCCTAAAGGCGTCATAGAGCAGATTATTTTAAAAATTTGTCACAAAAATCCATATATCGTTTCCAGTCGTAAGGAGTCAGATCATGTCCGCCGGGACGCAAATGATAGCCAAAGTAGCCGTCAATCACCTGTTTGTCGCTTTCCGGGCGAATTTCCGGCAGAGCGATAGGCTTGTCATACAGCTTATACGCTTCACTTCCCAAGGTACAAGCAAGATATTCCGCATCAATGTCCGCCCAAATATCCTCCGACGCGCTGGCAAGGTACCCTGGCCGAGGAGCGGCCATAGCCATCAGGAAATGATGATCCATAGGAAAATCCTCTACCCGCTGCGCATAGGTTTGATAGTTAGGGCAGAACCAGAAGGGATAGTTGGCAACGATATCGCTGATATGTTCTCCCACTTTACCGCGGATAATAGCAGCGCCGCCGGTACCGGAAACATTGGACATGACTACGGCGATACGCTCATCCTGAGCACCGCACCAAAGGGCGGTTTTACCAGCGCGAGAGCAGCCGGAAACTGCAACTTTAGTACCGTCAATATCATCACAGTCCATCAAATAATCCAGTACCCGGCTTGTGGCCCAAGCCCAGGCGCCAATACATCCCCAGGTAGTGCCTTCCGGTTTGTTCTGCGCGGGCGGCATAGCGCTGAGAACGCCTTCCTTATAACGTACACGATCATCCGGAGAGGTGATCGAGGCAACCACCTGTACCGCCGCATATCCTCGATCAGTGATAAAATCAGGCGGGAAAAAAGAATACAGATAAGGCGGTTCTTCGCATCTATGCAGTTCTCCCAAAAAAGGATCTACCATCATCATAGCAGGAACCTTATGGGAAATATTTTTAGGCACATAGATGTTTGCTACTACATCGCAGCTTTTTTTGCCCCACCAATAGGTGGACCTTACTTTACGATAATTATTTTTCCCGCCGCAGGAAGCGTTATCTTCCTCTAATATAGTAGTGAGCACCCGATCTGGCTTGTGCTGAGGGGTATAACCAAATAGATTTTCAGAGATGATTTTCATAATCTCAGGACGGCGGATTTCCTCCCACTCTTTTGCAGTAGTTATCCGGTGTCCATCCAATGCGGTTAATAATTCTGGCAGCGCCATACAAACACCTCTTTTATGAAATAGTTATCCTTTGACAGCGCCTGAGGTAATACCGCTGATAATATAGCGCTGCAGAGCAAGGTAAAGGGCGATAATTGGTATCATGGATAATAGGAAGACAGCAAATGCCATTCCCAGTTCTACAACATTTTTCCCAAAGAAGAAATACTGAGTTAGGGAAAGGGTATATTTTTCCATCTTCTGCAAAATAACAACCGAAACCTGGAAATCGTTCCAAACACTTAATGTGTTGAGGATCGCTGAGGTGCATACGATTGGCTTCATCAGTGGGAATACAATCTTCCAGAAGGTTCCCCAAGGGGAGGTGCCGTCAATAACCGCCGCTTCTTCCAAATCTACCGGGATAGATTTAACAAAGCCGGTAATCAGGATAGTAGTATAGGCCACTTCAAAACCAATTTTGGCTAAAGAGAAGCCCAGGATAGTATCAATCAATCCCCATGCTTTTAAATCCTTATATAGAGGGGTCATAATTGCTTGGAAAGGAATAAGCATCGCACCCAGCATCAGGTAATATAAAATACTGTAAAGTTTATTTTTGCGCCGGGCGATGATATAAGCTGCCATACTGCAGATTAAAGTAAGTACAACCACGGAAATAACGGTAGAGAGCAAGCTGTTCCACAAAGCGTTAAAGAAATTCGATTGCTTCACTCCGTTGACAAAGTTTTCCCAGTGGATAGTAGTAGGAAATCCCAAACGGTCCTGCGCCAGTTCCGGCTTGGATTTTACCGCGTAAATCAAAACGATATAAAAAGGGGAAATATACAGGAGAGCCACGAGGCATTTAAAAGCCACTAACAGGGCCTTTTTCATATAACTGGTTCCAGCCATTAGACTTCCACCTCCCGTTTACGCAGGAAATAAGCTGTCAAGCCGCTGACGATAAAGATTACGATAGTAAACACAATGGCAACCGCCTGGCCATAACCCGCTTTAAAGTAGCCAAATAGGTTTTTATAAATAAGAACCGCAATCGTTTCGCTGGCACGCCCAGGACCGCCGTTAGTGGCAGCCATAGGATAATCGTACACCTTCATGCCCCAGCCCAAATAAATGGTCACATTTGCTGTAATGGCCGGTCCCAACATAGGCAGCGTGATATTCAAAAATTGGTTCCATTTGCTGCATCCTTCAATTTCCGCCGCTTCATAATAATCTTTTGGGATACCCTGCAGAGCGGCGATATAAATAACCATACAGTATCCCGTATCCGCCCAGATACAAATAATGGAAAGCCCGATCATAACTAAATTGATATTGGTAAGCGGATTAGAAATTCCAAATAGTCCATAAAACACATCCTGATATAAATACTTCCAAATAAACGATTGCAAAAGCATGCTTAAACAGAAGGGAAGGAATATCAGGGTACGGATGGTATTATTCAATCGGTTTGTTTTAGAGATGAGCATTGCCACCGCCAAACCAAGCACATTAGAAAATACAACCGTAATAATAGAAAATACAAATGTATTTTTATAAGCGTTTGCTACATGGGAATCGGAAAACATTTTTATGTAGTTATCAAGACCCACCCAATTGCTGTCATTATTTAAACCATCCCAATCAGTAAAAGAAAGGGGAAATCCCTGAATAAACGGGATAATAACAAAGATAGTAAATACAGCCAGTACCGGCAGTATAAAAGTAAAATCTGAAAGTTTTCGTTTTAGACGAGGGTTCATAGTATTCATCCCTTTAACAGTTAAATTCTCTGGCCGTAAATTTGTCTTTAAGCGTTTTGATATAGAGAATGCGCCGCAAACAGAGGCATGTGTTTAACGGCGCATTCCATACTTGAGTGAAAGATTATCCTCTTATTCTGGCCATTTCATCATCAAATTCTTGTAAGAGTTTGGTGACATCCTGATCATTGCGCACTACATAACTTTCCATCAGAGATACATAGGCGTCAGAATATTCAGCGGTATAGTCGGGCAAACCAGCTTTTGGAGCGATATTGCCAGATTCAATATAAGATTTTACCGTCTGAATAAACGGATCCGCATTATCTGTATTTGCATCTACATAACTGCTCATCAGTTTTGCGTTTTCCATCCACAGATTAGCAGCTTCTTCCGAAAGCATGAAATCCAGGAATTTGAAAACTTCATCTTTATGCTGGGTAGTATTGCTTACGATAAATGCGTCGTCCAAAGCAACAGACATCATATTTTCATCCGGGTTGTTGGACCAGGGGGCAGGGAATACGCCAAAGTTGCCTTCCGGATTAGAAGCGATAACATCGCCCATGATCCATCCGCCGTTAATGAACATTGGGCGTTTGCCAGCAGCAAAGTCCTGAATAGCAGTCGGCTGATCCACGCCTAAATCGCCTTCGTCACGGTAAGAGCTGATTTTTCCAAACAGTTCAAAGCCCTGTTTTGCCAGTTCGTTATCGGACAGATTGGCAACGCCTTCCTGAGAATCTCTCCACATAGTAGAGTTATTCATTACTTTCGCCATAGGTACTAAGAAGGATTCCATTTCCTGATAAGGAGCCCAAGTGAAGTTGTATGCATGGATAAACGGAATTACGCCTTCCGACTGGAACTTATCGCACAGGGCGATAAACTCATCTCTGGTGGTAGGTACTTCAACGCCGTATTGTTCAAACATATCCTTATTATAGAATACGCCTTTGATCTGTACGTCGATGGGCACACCGTAATATTTACCGTTTACTTCACATTCTTCCAGAACTTCCGGAACTACTTTTTCCAGGAAAGGAGCGTCGGTGATATCCATGAAGTGTCCGCCTTCAATGAATTCCACCATTTCTCTCGGGGAACCAAAGAACAGGTCAGGAGCGTCATTGGCGTTGATTTTGGTTTTATACATGGTGACAAATTGACCAGAATCAACCATCTGAGCTTCTACTTTAACGCCCGGATTTGCTTCTTCAAAGGCAGCGATGATTTTGTCCAAGCCATCACGCTTCGCCTGCTCGCCCATGTAGTGAATCATCTTGATTGTGACGGTTTCACCATCGGCGGCAGAATCAGCGGGCGTATTGGCAGCATCCGAAGGAGCAGTAGTATCTCCGTTGGAGCCGCAGGCAGTAACAGCAAGCAACATAATTGCAGCCAATACTAGAGCCAAAGCACGTTTTGTAAACTTTTTCATTTTCTTTCCTCCTAATTTAGATTGTTTTAGATCTGCTATAGGATAAAGCTTTACGCTTTATGTTTATTATAAAAAAATTAATAATTTTTTCATATATGATAAAATTATTAAAATATTAGTTTTTTTGTTTAGAATGAACATAACTTTTTTTGGATAGAAAATAAATATGTAAATCATGTGAAAAAGAGAGAGGGGAAGGTAGCGCAGCGGCGGAAAAGGGTAAAAAAGACGAAGTCCATTCGTTTTGAAAATTGACAATGAGGACTGGTTTTGTTATTGTGAAAAAATCAGGAAGACGATAGAAAAATTTCTATCCCTGTGATACAATTCATCTATTATAGATCTTAATAAATCGGAATTTGTACGGGAGGGGTAATATTGATTATATTGATTACAGGGGCCTCTCACACGGGAAAAACTTTGCTGGCACAGAAGCTTCTTAAAAAGTATCAATATCCCTATCTATCTATTGATCTTTTGAAAATGGGATTAATCCGCAGTGGAAATACAAATTTAACTGCGGAAGATGACAGCGAACTGGAGGTCTATCTATGGCCGATTGTTCGGGAAGTAATTAAAACTGCGATTGAAAATAAGCAAAATCTTGTGATTGAAGGTTGCTATATTCCATTTAACTGGAAAGAGGATTTTAGCGAGGTATATTTGAACGAAATTCATTATCACTGCCTTGTGATGAGTGAAAATTATATTAAGCAACATTTTTCGGATATAAAAAAGTATGCTAACCAAATAGAGACTCGTATTGACGACACCTGGTGTACTATAAATTCTGTACTTGAGGACAATGCTCATTATCTTAAAATGTGTAAACAATATGATTGTAATTATATTTTGATTGATGAATACTACCCAGAGGAAATTGATTTATAAATGGCGGTAAAGAGTTGGGGTTATTTTGGATTATTTTTGTGAAAGAACAAAGAACTTGACGAAATACGGGAACTTAGTTATCTTTAATAGGTAGAAATTTTAAAGGTAAAGGAGAAAAGTGGTGAGAAAATTATTTGAGAAATTTTCCAACATGAAGCTGCTTTATAAGCTCCTGACCGTGTATTTCTTTGTTTTTGTTGTAATTATCCTTTTTAGTTTAATCCTGTTTGGCTACAGTGCTACCATTATTCGGGAGGAAACAAAGTTTGCATCGGAACAGCTCACACGGCAGATCAGCGTCAACCTGGAGCAAGATTTGTCCACTACTACCAATAATTTATTTGGAACCTATAATTTGATTTTATTAGGTGACAATCTCAGTGTTCCTCTGGCCTATGGTGAAGATGCGGCCTATAAAAATAATATACGCGGATATTCTATCCGCAGAGCTTTAAATGAATATCTATATTCCACCAGTTTTATAAACTGGATTGGGGTGATAGATACCAATGATTATATTTATACTTCTGTACGCCCCACCAAAGATATCGCCTATAATTTGGAAGAAAATATGCAGCGGGACCGGCAGGATTGTATAGAAGCGGGAGGGAAAATTCTCTGGAGAGTACTGGAGGACGGAACAATTTCCCTGAGCCGTTTAATTTATAATAATGCCACTATGCAGTATACTGGTTATGTGGTTGTAAATATTAATCCGCAGATATTTTATGATACTTTAAACAGTTTTGGCATTTTAGGCGGAGTTAATCTGATTATTTATGATTCTTTTTCTATGCCGATGCTTTATTATCTGTCTGAGGATTTAGAATCCGCCATGATCACGCTGCCTTCACAGGAGAGAGACTATATAAGCGTTGACGGGCAAACATATGTGTTTAGTAAAGAAATGATTACCAAAAGCGGCTTAGAGCTGATCAAGCTTACGAATATCAGCGCAAATGCGGCCAAAATTGAAGATCTGACAAAGGTGTTTGTACTTACCTGCATCTGCTGTCTGCTGCTCATCTCTCTGCTTACCACGCTGGTACTTTCCTCCATTAGTAAAAATATTCGGATTTTAATGGGCGGAATTGAACAGGTGTCTTCTGGGGATCTTTCGGTACAGATCCAGCCGGTCTCAAATGATGAAATCGGTGAAATTGCAGTAAGCTTCAATCAGATGACAGAACAGATGAACCGACTTGTTGGAGAAGTGAAAAAAGAAGCTCGTCTTCGCCAGCAAAAAGATTATCAGCTGTTGGAAGCCAAATATCAGGCGCTTCAGTCTCAAATTAATCCGCATTTTATGTTCAATGCTCTGGAATCCATTAATGGGATCGCAAAAATCAATCAAGATAATGAAATCAGCAGCCTAATTCAAAAATTGGCTCTTCTTCTCCGGGATAATTTGGACCGCAGCGGAACTTTCTGTCCGTTAGCAGAAGAGATTGAATATATTATGAACTATCTGGATTTGTTCCGCCAAATTTATCCATCTAAACTGGTTATTGTCAATAAACACGACCCGGATTTGGATACGGTAGCGGTTCCTACCTTTATCCTTCAGCCGATTGTTGAAAATGCGGTAGTCCATGGGATTGGACAAAAAGTAGGAAAAGGGGTTATCACCATTTCCACCAGGATATATAATGATGTACTGCAGATCAGTGTGACGGACGATGGAGTGGGTATGTCGCCGCAAACTGTCCGTCAGGCGCTTAATCCCAAAGAGAACCGCAAGCATATTGGTCTTAACAATGTAAACGAGAGGATACATTTATTATATAACGAGGATATTTATGGAATGGAAGTTACTTCCGAACCGGGAAAAGGAACGACGGTAAGTATTTGCCTGCCTATTTAAGGAGAAAAAGCATGTATAAAGTTGCGATTATGGATGATAACCAAATTGTGTTGGATTCCATACTGAAAACGATTGATTGGGAAGGTCTTGACTGTACGGTATGCTGTACAGCGGACAACGGAATCGATGGTCGGGCGAAAATTTTGTCTCATTGTCCGGATATTGTAATTACTGATATTATGATGCCCGGTTTTGATGGATTGGAATTAACCAGGTTAATCAAGCAGGAAATGCCAGGAATAAAATTTATTCTGATCACTGGTTACAGCAGTATGGATTTTGCTCGGCAATCGATTCGGCTGGGGGTATTCGATTATATCCCAAAGCCGATTGACAACGAAGAACTAATGAAGGTGATCCGAGAAGCCATCCAAAAAATTGAGGAGGAGCACAAAGAAAAACAAGGAGTCCTGCCTGACGCCGCACAGCCGCAGGATCAAGTGCTTGCTTTTATTGAGGGTGTAAAAAATAACCGCAAAAACTATTCGGCTCTTGTCCAGCAGGTGTTGGATTATATTGAAAAAAATTTATACAGCGATCTTTCCTTAAAAAAGACCGCGGATGAATTTTTTATTTCTCCCAGTTACTTATCCTCTCTGTTTAAAAAGGACACAGGACAAAGTTTTATCAGCTATGTTACCATGAGCAAGCTTAATCAAGCGAAGCTTCTGCTTGCCAATCCCAGATATAAGGTGTATGAGGTGGGGAACATGGTGGGATATAAAGATTATAGTTATTTTTATCAGGTATTTAAGAAGTATTATGGATATGCCCCGGGAAAAGCGCCGGAATAAGATATTGCTATAGAAAAAGGAGGGCCCTCCTCGCTTTGGCGAGAGGGTCCTCCTTTTTGTTTATATACTTACTTATAAAGTTATAATAGTTTTTTAATGCGCTCCATTGCTTCCATCGTGTTCTCCCGGTTACCAAAAGAGGTGAGCCGGAAAAATCCTTCTCCATTGACACCAAAACCAGCGCCTGGGGTACCAACTACAGCAGCTTTGCTCAACAGATAATCAAAGAAATCCCAGGATAACATTCCTTTTGGACACTCCATCCAAATATAAGGGGAATGGACCCCTCCGAAAAATTTAATTCCTTTTTCGCTTAAAGCGTCGGCAATAATTTTAGCGTTTTGCTTATAATAAGCGATCATTTCATGGGCCTGTTTCATCCCTTCTACAGAAAAGACCGCCGCCGCGCCTTTTTGAATAATATAAGGCACACCGTTAAATTTTGTTGTCTGGCGGCGATTCCACATTTTATTCATGTAAAGCTCTTTACCATCACAGGTTTTTTTCTTCAGCTGCTTGGGTACGACAGTATAACCGCAGCGGGTGCCGGTAAAACCAGCGGTCTTAGACAGGGAACAGAACTCAATCGCACAGGTTTTCGCGCCTTCAATTTGGAAAATGCTTCTGGGAAGGCTATCATCACCGATAAACGATTCATATGCCGCATCAAACAGGATAATCGCTTCGTGGGCATTTGCATAATCTACCCAAGCTTTCAATTGCTGCTTGTTATATACCGCGCCTGTAGGATTATTAGGGGAACAAAGGTAGATCATATCTCCATGTACACGGTCGTCCGGCATAGGAAGAAAGCCGTTTTCAGCATTGGCATTCATATAGACGATTTTTCTGCCGGACATAATATTGGTATCTACATACACTGGATATACCGGATCTGGAATTAGTGCCACATTTTCGATGGAGAACAGGTCAGTAATATTGCCAAGGTCGCTTTTGGCGCCGTCGCTTACAAAAATCTCATCCATATCTAAGCTTACACCGCCGCGGGAGTAATACTGCTGAATCGCCTCCCGAAGGAAAGCATACCCCTGTTCCGGCCCATATCCACGGAAAGTAGCGGCATTTCCCATTTCATCCACCGCACGGTGAAGCGCTTCGATTACCAAAGGTTCTAAAGGAAGGGTAACATCCCCGATCCCCATGCGAATTACCTTTTTATCCGGATTTGCTTCGGTGAATGAGGAGACGCGTTTTGCGATTTCAGAAAAAAGATAACTTTCCTTGACGTTTAAATAGTTCTCATTCAGGTATGCCAAAATACATCAACTCCAATATATATTTATAAAATACTTATACATCTACCTCAATAACGCCGTCGAACACATGGGTGGCAGGCCCTTTCATAATCACCGTTTGATCCTTCTGATAGGTGATTTTTAAATCGCCGCCTTTTAAATGAACCGTAACTTCCTCATCTGCATTACAGTAACCGTTGATCACGGCGGCGGCCACGCTGGCGCAGGCTCCGGTTCCGCAGGCAAAAGTTTCTCCCGATCCCCGTTCCCATACGCGCATTTTCAGAGTTTTTTTGTCAATTACCTGGACAAATTCCGTATTAATGCGGTCAGGGAATTTTTCATGATTTTCAAATAAAGGGCCGATTTCTTCTAAAGCAATGTGATCCACATCATTGCAGAAAATCACTCCATGGGGATTTCCCATAGAAACACAGGTAATCAGATATACCTCGCCATGGACCAGCATAGGCTGGCTGATAAATTCAGGATACGGCGTTTTTACTGGGATATGTTTGGAATTAAAATCCGCCTTTCCCATATCCACCGAGGCGAACACCGCTTTTTTGTTTTCAATGGTCAAATCCAGATGTTTAATACCGCTTTTAGTATCAATATCTAACTGAGTCTTTTGTGTAAGCTGATGATCGTAAACGTATTTGCCCACACAGCGGATAGCATTTCCGCACATATTGCCTTCTGAGCCGTCGGCGTTAAACATTCTCATTTGGAAATCCGCCCGGTCAGAGGGGCAGATCAAGACCAAACCGTCGGATCCAATACCAAAATGGCGATGGCTTATGAATTTGGAAAGTTCGTTAGGATGTTCAATTTTCTGTTCCAGACAATTAACATAAACATAATCGTTCCCCAGGCCATGCATTTTTGAAAACGGGAGGATCATTGTCAGACACCTCATTTTAATAATAGTTTCTTTTACAGTTTACCTCAAAACTTCATTATTGTAAACCGCCAAACCATACAAGAAATGAAAGAAATTCCAAAAGCAATTTCATATAATGGGAAAACGCCTTGACGCGGAAAGATTTTTTCACTATGATTAAAAGTACTTATTTATGTATAATCGAGGTTAGCCATAATGAAAAAGATTGAAATTTTTGACTCTACCTTAAGAGACGGCGCCCAAAATGAAAGCGTGTCTTATTCGGTGGAAGACAAATTGAATATAGTACGTTATTTGGACAAGCTGGGGATTGATTATATTGAAGCTGGCAATCCCTTCAGCAATCCAAAAGATCACGCTTTTTTTTCCCGGGTAAAAGAGCTGGATTTAAAATATGCGAAGCTGGTGGCCTTTGGTTCCACCCGCCGCAGAGACAGCCGCGTTCAGGATGATAAGAACTGCCTTGCCTTAATGGAAGCGGATATCGATTGTATATCAATATTTGGAAAAGCATCCTGCTGGCAGGTGAAAGAGGTGCTGGGGACAACGCCGCAAGAAAACCTGCGTATGATTTTTGATACGGTTTCCTTTTTTACAAAGGCAGGAAAACGAGTCTTTTTTGACGCGGAGCATTTTTTTGACGGATATAAAGACAATAAAGAGTACGCGCTGTCCGCTTTGCGTGCGGCGCAGGAGGCCGGCGCTTATAAATTAATATTATGCGATACGAACGGCGGCGCTTTTCCGGACGATATCGGGGAGATTACCAAAGAGATAGTACAGATTTTCCCAGGAAAAGTGGGTATTCATTGCCACAATGATATGGGCTGTGCTGTCGCTGGATCGGTTATGGCGGTAAAAGCAGGCGCGGATCATGTACAGGGAACTTATATAGGAACCGGTGAAAGATGCGGAAACACCAATTTATCCACCATTATTGGGGATTTGCAGCTGAAACTCGGATATACTTGTATTCCTCAGGAGAAAATTGTCCGGCTCACCAAAACAGCCCGTTTTGTGTCCGAAGTTTCCAATGTGCGTCTGGCCCATGCCATGCCTTATGTGGGGAAAAGCGCTTTTGCCCACAAGGGAGGGATGCATGTGGATGGCGTGCAGAAAAATAACGCCGCCTTTGAGCATGTTGCCCCAGAAATTGTAGGGAACCAACGGCATATTCTCCTTTCAGAGGTTTCTGGCAGAGCGGCAATGCTTACTAAAATCAGCGAGGTAGACAGTACCATTACAAAGGACTCCCCAGAGGCAAACCAGCTGATCCAGCGCCTGAAGGAGCTGGAATATGAAGGCTATCAGTTTGAGGCGGCTACCGCTAGTTTTGAGCTTGTGGTGTTAAAAGAATTGGGGAAATTCAGCCCGTTTTTCGATGTGGAGCTGTTTCGGATTATTGGGGAACAGGACACGGCGGGTAAACATAATATGGCTTCCGCTATGGTAAAACTGCGGGTAGGACAGCGGTGGGAAATGACCGCCGATGAAGGAGACGGCCCGGTCCATGCCTTGGATAAGGCCTTGCGTAAGGGGTTGGAAATTTTTTATCCTAGTCTTTCCAATGTTAAACTGATTGACTATAAAGTGCGTGTAATGGATACAGGGAAAGCTACGGCAGCTTTGGTGCGAGTACTTATCGAATCCACGGACGGGGAAAATGTTTGGACTACGGTAGGCGTTTCTACGGATATTATTAACGCCAGCTCCCGTGCGCTGATTGACTCTATGGAATATAAATTGTATAAAGATCAAACCATGAAAAAATAATAATTACAAAAGATTCTTATCTTGCAATTGAAAGGGAAGAGGTAATGGAGAAGAGAAATCAATGGGCCTCCCGATTGGGATTTGTTCTGGCTACGGCCGGGGCTGCGATTGGCCTGGGAAATTTATGGAAATTTCCTTATCTTATGGGAAAAAACGGAGGATTCCGTTTTTTAACGGCTTATCTAATTTTTGTAGTAATTTTAGGGATTCCAGTAATGATTATGGAAATGTCCATCGGGCGGTATACGCAGCAAAGCCCGGTAAACGCATTTCGCTCCTTAAATAAAAAAACTACAATTATCGGTGGGATGGGGGTATTGAGCGCATTTATTATCCTGTCTTATTACAGCGTAATCGGCGGTTGGCTGCTGAAATATATTGCTTCGTATATCACCACATTTTCTGCTCCTGTAGATTTTAACGCGTATGCCGCTACTGCAGGGGAGCCTATTTTTTGGCATTTCGTATTTATGGCATGCGCTGCTTTTGTTTGTTATAAGGGAACAGCGGGAATTGAAAAGGCGTCCCGGATTATGATGCCGGGGCTTTTTATTTTAATTGTAATAATTATTGTACGTTCCCTTACGCTACCAGGGGCGAAAGCCGGGTTAGAATTTATGTTTTTCCCCAAATCCGAAGAAGGACGCTTTGATTTGAATTTTATCGTAGCCGCATTGGGACAAGTGTTTTATTCTTTGAGCCTATGTATGGGGATCACGATTACCTTTGGAAGTTATCTCAAAAAGCAGGAGGATATTCCTAAAAATTGCCTTTTGGTGGCAGGGCTGGATACTATGATGGCGCTGTGTGCGGGACTGGCAATCTTTCCGGCAGTGTTTTCTTTTGGATTAGAGCCGACACAGGGAGCCAGCCTGGTTTTTGGAACTCTGCCAAAGGTGTTCGACGCGTTGGGCGGCGGCGTCATATTTGCCATTTTATTTTTTATTCTTTTATTTTTCGCGGCTCTGACTTCGTCGATTGCTCTATTGGAGTGTATTGTTTCATTTGCTATGGATGACCTGCATTGGGGCCGCAGCAAATCGGTAATTGTATTGGCGGTACTGTCCTTTCTGCTGGGGGTTCCCAGCTCCTTGGCCTTTGGAGCGACAAGCGATTTTTTAATCCTCAATTATAACTTCTTTGACCTTATGGGGATGCTGACAGATAATATTTTAATGCCTATCGGCGGAATATTTATGTGTATTTATGTAGGTTGGATTTGGGGACCGCAAAAACTAATCCAGGAGATTGAACAGGGATCAGTGACCTTTAGACTGAAAAAAGCATGGGTGATTTGTATTCGTTTTATCACTCCGCTGCTGATTGCCGTTGTTACAGTAATGGGGTTTCTGAATATTTATAATATCATAAAAGCTTAAAAAGTTCCCCCTGGCAAGCCAGGGGGAACTTTTTTATAGCGATGTTATCAATATATGACATATGTCGCCTGCAGCAAGCAGGAAAACATTTTGCGTTTTTGGACGCGGAGATAAGTTACTTCGCTTTTTCGCGAACCTTCGCCAGGGCAGGGTACAGGAGCAAAACTGTGTTTTCCGGCTGCTTTTTATTGAGGAACAATAAAAAATTCATTTCAATGGCCCCGGACAAAGGACTGGCCGGGGCCAAAAAACAGACTGCAGCTAGTTTTTTATTTTTGGAAAATACTGTCCGCCACATAAAGGCCGTTAGCCGCCGCCTGGGAAAGGGAACGGGTAAATCCAGCTCCATCTCCAAGGGCATAAATACCTTTACAACCGTCCACTTCAAAATTTTCGCATTTTGGACGGGCGGAATAGTACTTACATTCAATGCCGTAAAGCAAGGTATCATAATTGGAAGTACCAGGGGATACCTGATTTAACGCTTCCAGGGTTTCAATAATATTATCTAGCTGGCGTTTGGGAAGACAAAGGCTTAAATCGCCGGGTACCGCATTTAGCGTAGGTTTTACGGTACTTTTATGAAGCCTGCTTTCGTCAGTGCGCCGGCCGTCCCGCAGATCGCCGAGCCGCTGTACCAGCACGCTGCCGCCGCTGATCAGATTGGCGAGGCTGGCAACATGACGGGCATACTCAATAGGAGAGTTAAACGGCTGGGTAAAGCGGATGGTAGAAAGCAGGGCAAAGTTGGAGTTTTCGGTTTTTTTGGCAGGGTCACGATAACTATGACCGTTCACTGTCAATATTCCATCGGTATTTTCCGTAACTACGCTGCCTCGCTCGTTAAAACAAAACATACGGGTAGTATCGCCGTATTGCTTAGACGAATACCAAATTTTGGGCTCATAAATTTTCTTGGAAAAATCCTCCCATACGATGGAAGGAAGCTCCACACGAACTCCGATATCCACTTGATTGTTATGAAGAGGAATATTATTTTGTTCACACCACTCGGAGAAAAACAAGCTCCCCACACGGCCAACAGCAAAAATGATCTTATCCGCAGTAAATTTATGTTCCCCTTCGGAATTTCTGGCAGTGATCAAATGACTGTGCCGGTCGACATCTGTAACGGTGGTGTTGGTATGGATCTCGCACCGCTGGCTTAAGGTTTCTACCAAGCGCATCATAGTGTCAAAATTACTGTCCGTACCCAAATGTTTAAGCTGCGCCTGGTTCATATGCAGATCATATTTTAAGCATAATTTTTTCAATTCATTATTAGGCATGTACCTTTCCGTCGTAGCGCCAAACTGAACTAAAATTTTATCCGCTTGTTCAATATAGTCCATTACAGTAGACTCCGGCAGAAATTCTGTCAGCCAGCCGCCATATTCTGTAGAGATTACATACTTCCCGTCAGAAAAGGCCCCGGCGCCGCCCAAGCCCTCCATGATAGCGCAGGATTTACATTTGATACAGGTATTGGTTTTTTTAGAAACAATCGGACAGTTTCGTTTATTTAAAGGATTTCCTTTTTCCAGCAGGCAGATAGCAAGCTCCGGGTGATTTTCACTCAGACGGTAAGCCGCCATCAGACCACCGATACCGCCTCCAATAATAACCACATCATAATTTGGTTTCATATTTGTTTTTCCTCCATTTTTTTAGGCCGATCCGTTTCGCAGCGATTTTTTTTGGCCGCCATATTTTCAGCCTATGCTTGCGATGGGTCTGTTCCTGAATTGCGCCGTCGTACACTTGGAGCACATACTGAGCCAGATTGACAGCGCCGCTGTTTTCTACCGACTCCCGGGTGGATTTTTTCAACTTGTCCAATTCCTGTGGAGACATATTTTTAATTTTTAGGATTTTATCGTACATGTCTTGAGCGTCTTTAAAAATATAACCGTTGATATTATCCTTTACCTGCCCCTCATTTAATGGGTCGGTAATCTGAAGCACCGGCAGCCCCATAGCCATACCTTCCAGCATGGAAATAGAATTGGTATCCGAGGTAGAGGCAGTGATATAAAAATCACAGCAGGCAAAATAAGGCGGGATTTCGTCGTGCATTACTTTTCCTGCGAAGGTGACCATAGGATCAATACCCAACTGACGAGACTGCTCTTCCAATTCTTCTTTACAGGGACCGTCGCCAATGATCAAAAGTTTAATATCCTCCTGCGGACCGATGGTCTGCGCCCAGTAATCGAGCAAGATATCCACGCTTTTTTCCCGGCCTAACCTGCCTACAAACACCGCAATAGTCATATTATCCGTATAGTTGAATTTTTCTCGGAAAGCTTTTTTCCTGTCTTCTTGAATATTTGCTGCATTAAAGGTATCTAAATCCACCGGGTTGGGAATGACATTCACCGGTTTATTGTATACGCCTACCTTGCGGAAATATTCTTCGCATTTTTTTGAGGGGCCGGTTAAGGCGTTGGCAGAGTTTGCCAGCATATGGATATACTTATGAGAAATTTTAGTAGAAGCGCCGGCCAGTGCAGCAGGAGCTACATAATAGATATATTCATCATACATGGTATGCAGAGTATAAACCAGGGGAGTGTGTAAAATTTTTGCAATCATAATACCAGAAAGACCGATACCAAACTCATTATGAATATGAATAATATCCGGATTAAACTGGCTGATCAGCTTGAGCCGGGTGGTGCTCAAAGGCATGGCTACGCCATAGCCATAAAACCGTTTGGAAGTATGCGCCGGACAGTGTAAAATTCCTTTGGCGATATAATGTTTACGGGAAGTGGCGTCGGCGGTGACCACCAGAACTTCATGGCCTAGTTTTTCCAAGCCGTCCTTTAAGGATTTTACATGAGTAACTACGCCGTTGATGTGAGGAAGATATGTCTCTGTAAATAATGCAACTCGCATTATGGCACGCTCCTATCCGAAGTTAAATTCTTTTTCTTCCAGTTATTTGTAGAGTTCGATCTCATTTTATTTTTCAACAGCACATACAGCTTTAGTATAGCATAATAAGGAAATAAATCAAACATAATAAATGAAAGAAAAAAGTAAAGGTCTGCTAGTTGATCGTTTAGAGAAAAGGACGCTGAAATATTCTGTTGCGGCCTAAATAAATATACGACAATATTTGCCAAATCTCTTCAAAGGGTGTAAAATATTAGCTAAAGTTTATTGAAACGGAGCGGGGAAGAAATGGAGATAGAGTTTAATCTGAAAAGAAATCTAAGTATGCTTACCGATTTTTATGAAATGACCATGTCCAATGGTTATTTTGAATATGGATTTACAGAAAGACAGGCGGTATTCGATATGTTTTTTCGTAAAATTCCCGATGAGGCGGGGTTTGCAATTTTTGCCGGATTGGAGCAGCTGGTGGAATATTTGCGCAACTTGGAGTTTACCCCGGACGATCTGGCTTATTTCCGTGAAAAAGGCCAGTTCAGCGAAGCATTTTTAGAGTACCTTGCAAATTTTAAATTTGAGTGTGATATTTGGTCGGTAAAGGAAGGGACGCCGGTATTTCCTTACGAGCCGGTAGTGATAGTAAAAGGACCGGTCATCCAGGCACAGTTGATTGAAACTATGGTGCTGCTCACAATTAATTATCAATCCCTGGTAGCTACTAAAGCTAATCGTATGTGCAGAGCGGCGCAGGGACGCCCCATTTCCGAGTTTGGTTCCCGAAGAGCGCAAAGTTATGACGCTGCTATTTTAGGGGCGAGGGCCGCGTATATCGGCGGCTGTGCCTCTACTGCCTGTGTTATCGCCGACCGTGATTACCGTATTCCGGCGGTGGGTACCATGGCACACAGTTGGGTTCAGCTTTTTGACAGTGAATATGAGGCGTTTGAAAAATATGCTCGTCTCTATCCGGATAACTGCGTATTTCTGGTGGATACCTATAATGTGATCAAATCTGGGATTCCTAATGCAATTAAAGTATTTGATAAAATTTTAGCCCCTCAGGGGATTCGCCCAAAGGCGATTCGAATCGATAGCGGAGATATTGCCTACCTTTCCAAAAAAGCCAGGAAGATGCTGGATGCGGCAGGATACGAAGATGTAAAGATTATGGCGACCAATTCGCTGGATGAATATATTATCCGGGATTTGATTGTGCAGGGAGCGAAAGTAGATATGTTTGGAGTAGGGGAGAATCTGATCACCAGCAAATCCGACCCTGTATTCGGCGGCGTATACAAACTGGCGGCGGTAGAAAAAGATGGGAAATTTGTGCCTAGGATAAAAATTAGTGAAAGCATTGAAAAAATTACAACCCCATGCTTTAAAAACCTTTATCGTTTTTACAATAAAGAAACAGGCCAGGCAATCGCGGATTATGTGACTATGCGGGATGAAACGGTGGACACCTCCAAACCGATTACTATTTTTGATCCGGTAGCCACCTGGAAAAAACAAACTCTTACCAATGTGACAGCCGAATGTCTGCTTACCCAGGTCTTTGAAAAAGGACGGTGTGTTTATAAACTGCCGGAGCTGGAAGAGATCAAAGCTTACTGTGCTCATCAGGTGGATACCTTATGGGACGAGGTAAAACGGTTTGAGCACCCCCATAGATATTATGTGGATCTTTCCAGTGAACTTTGGAATAATAGAAATATTCTTCTGGAGGAAATAAATAATATCCAATAAAAAATGTAAGGTTTTAAGTTTTACAGTTTAAAGTGCATATTGCATTTTTTATCAATTTTGATATAATGTAGTGTATGCAATGGAAAAACAAGTGTATTTCTATTGCTGAAATATTGCTGAAAAGAGCAAAAGACACTATGGGAGGAAAACATTTATGAAAAGAATCTTGGCAATTGTTCTGGCAATGGTACTCGCTCTTGGTCTGATGGCAGGCTGCGGCGATTCCTCGAACGGCAATGACGCCAGCGCTCCGGCTGCTGACAACGGCGCCTCTGCCAGCGACGCTCCGGCAGATGATGGTGCTGCTTCCAGTGACAAAGTAATTAAAATCGGCGTATTTGAGCCGATCACTGGTGAAAACGGCGGCGGCGGTTTCCAGGAAGTACTGGGTGTGCGCTATGCTAACCAGGTCGTTCCTACCGTGGATATCGGCGGGGAGACCTACTCCATTGAACTGGTGGAAGTAGACAACAAATCGGATAAAACAGAAGCCGTTACAGCTGCGCAGAGCTTGATGAGCAGCGGCGTTGCCGTAGTTCTTGGTTCCTATGGCTCCGGCGTATCCATCGCTGCCGGCGAAATTTTTGCAGAAAACCAGATACCGGCGATTGGCTGTTCCTGCACCAACCCGCAGGTAACTTTGGGGAATGATTTCTATTTCCGCGTTTGCTTCCTGGATCCTTTCCAGGGAACAGTAATGGCGAACTATGCTTCTCAGGAAGGCGCTACAAAAGCGGCTGTTATTACTCAGCTGGGAGACGACTACTCCTCTGGCTTGGGCAACTTCTTCCTGAAAGCCTTTAAAGAACTGGGCGGTGAAATTGTTGCGGAAGAACAGTTCCAGACCAACCAGACCGACTTTAAAGCGATTTTGACCAATATTAAAGCTGCGGAACCTGACGTAATCTTTGCGCCTTCTTCTATTGCTACTGCTCCTTTGCTGATCAAACAGGCCCGTGAACTTGGAATCACCGCGAAGATCATGGCTGGCGATACTTGGGAGAATGCTACCATTATTGAAAATGCGGGCGAGGATGCGGAAGGTATTGTAATCTCTACTTTCTTTGATGAAAATGACTCCGCAAATACCACTGCGGCTGATTTTGTTAAAGGCTTCAAGGAATTTCTTAACGCTACCCCGGATTATCTGAGCAAAAACGGCGGCGACGGCGTTGCTGCGGTATCTGCTTTGGGTTATGACGCTTACATGGCTGCGATCGAAGCGATCAAAGCTGCTGATTCTACTGACCCTGTAGCGATTCGTGATGCGCTGAAAACGGTTGAGCTCAATGGCGTAACTGGTTCGATTACCTTTGATGAAAATGGCGATGCCAACAAAGATATGGCCTTCATTAAAACTGTAGAAGGCGGCGAATTTAAATTCTTAAAAACAGTTACCATTAGCGAATAATTTGATTTAACCCAGCATTAAAAAGGGCGGGGGGCAGCTCGCTCCCCGCTTTCTTATTATTTTTACAAACCTTTTTTACCGGGGGGTACTTATGAGCTTTACTACTTTTATACAGCACTGTCTGACGGGAATATCTCTGGGCGGCGCATATGCCTTAATTGCGGTTGGCTATACCATGGTATATGGTATTTTGCGCCTTATTAACTTTGCTCATGGGGATATTTTTATGATGGCAGGCTATTTTATGATTTTTGCGATGGTGAGCTTGCCTTGGGCCGTCGCTATTCCGGTTGTAATTATTGCAACTGTCATATTAGGCGTAGCGATTGAACGGGTGGCTTATAAACCGCTGCGAACCGCCCCGCGTATGTCTATTATGATCTCTGCCATTGGTGTATCTTATCTTTTACAAAACTTGGCTACTTATCTGTTTACTGCGCTCCCAAAAGCGTATCCTACCATTCCATTACTCAAGAAAATTTTCCAGATCGGTGATATTTCCGCTTCTCTGGTTACTTTTATTACCCCGGTTTTAACAATTGCGTTGGTTATTGGACTTGTAATGATGATTAACCATACAAAAATTGGCATGGCGATGCGCGCGGTTTCCAAAGATTTTGAAACTTCTCAGTTGATGGGGATAAAAATTAATACGGTTATCAGTATGACATTTATCATCGGTTCCGCGTTGGCGGCGGTCGGCTCCATTTTATATTTTACCGATCGTATGTCGGTCACTCCGTTTTCCGGTACTCTGCCGGGACTAAAATGCTTTGTTGCAGCGGTATTGGGCGGAATTGGCAGCATTCCTGGAGCGGTAGTAGGCGGTTTCATTATTGGTATTTGTGAAACTGCTTTGGTTGCTTTGGGGTATTCTACTTTTTCGGATGCTTTTACGTTTGTTCTTTTGATCATAATGCTTTTGTTTAAACCGACAGGACTGTTTGGCGAGAAAATTATCGACAAGGTGTGATAAATATGAAAAAATCAGTAAAATGGATTTTAAATGTAGTAATGATCGCCCTTGTCGTATTGTTGTTGATCTTTTTAGAGAATAATAAAAGCGATCAAGGGATGCTTATTTCTGTGTTGCAAAAGGGCGCTATTTTAGCTATTGTTGCGGTCGCCATGAACCTGCTTAACGGCTTTACTGGGTTATTTTCTTTGGGCCAAGCCGGTTTTATGGCAATCGGCGCGTATACTACGGCAATTTTTTTAATCCCAGTAGCGGCGGTAGACGGCGTATATTATATGAATGGGATCAATCCAGGAATCAAGGCGTTTAAAGAAGTGATCGAAACGGCGCCGTCCTGGCTGCAGGCTTGTTATCCTTATCTCGCTTTAATTGTTGGCGGGGTATTTGCAGCGTTGTTTGCGGCTTTGATTGGAATTCCAGTTCTTCGTTTGAAAAGCGACTATCTGGCTATTGCCACACTAGGTTTTTCTGAAATTATCCGGGCGCTTCTTTCCAGCCCGCAGTTTGATACTATTACCAATGGTTCATACGGTCTGAATAAAATCCCGGGTTTTTCCAACTTATTAATTCCTTTTATTATTGCAGGCGTATGTATTCTTTTGATGATTTTGTTGATCCACAGCACCTATGGCCGGGCGTTTAAAGCTATCCGTGAGGACGAAATCGCAGCGGAAGCCATGGGGATTAACCTGTTTAAGCATAAAGAGATGTCTTTTGTTATCAGTTCCTTTTTTACAGGCGTTGCTGGTGGGATGTTAGCTATGTTTATGCGCTCCATTGAGGCAAAAACTTTCAGTATCGCGCTGACGTATGATATTCTGCTGATTATTGTTATCGGTGGAATCGGAAGTGTTACCGGCAGTGTGCTGGGTGCGTTTCTGGTTACTGCCAGCAAAGAATGGTGGCTTCGATTCTTTGATCAGCCTCAGACAATTTTTGGCTGGGAAGTTCCGCTATTTCGAACAGGGTTTCGTATGGTGATCTTTTCTATCCTTTTGATGGTGGTTGTTTTGTTTTATCGCAGAGGGCTGATGGGCACCAATGAATTTAGCTGGGATGGTATTTGGAACTTTATTAAAAAGCCATTTACCAAAAAGAAAACTGCGAAAGGCGGGGCTGCACAATGAGTGAAAATGTTCTTCGATTAGAAAATGTCACCATGCAGTTCGGCGGCGTGGTTGCGGTAAATGATCTGTCCCTTGAGGTAAACAAAGGGGAAATTGTAGCTCTGATCGGCCCTAACGGTGCAGGCAAAACAACAGCGTTTAATGTTATTACAGGTGTTTATGCCCCCACCAATGGAGCGGTGTATTTTAATAATGAGCAAATTATTTCTAATCATCCCCAGGGAAATATGAAGAAGCTATATAAAGGGGAAAACTTAGGAAAATTTCCACATGTAATGATAAAAACCCCAGACCAAATTACACATTTAGGGGTGGCAAGAACTTTTCAGAATATCCGGTTGTTCCGTGAGCTCTCGGTATTTGAAAACGTTCTGATTGCCAAACATATGCGTCAGAGCGCCAATGTATTTTCCGCGACTTTCCGTTTGAATTATAAAGAAGAAAAACAGATGAGGGAAGAGACGCAGGAATTTATAAAAATCCTTGGCCTTGAACAAGTAAAGAATGACAAAGCCGGAAGTCTGCCTTATGGCCAGCAGCGTCATCTGGAGATTGCCCGCGCTTTGGCAACCCAGCCTAGTCTGCTGTTATTGGATGAGCCGGCGGCGGGAATGAATCCTCAAGAAACCCAAGAGTTGACTGCTTTTATCCGCAGAATAAAAGATGAATATAATCTGACGGTATTTATGATCGAACATCACATGGATCTAGTCATGGAAATTTCGGACAGAATCTATGTGTTGGATTTTGGTCAGACAATCGCCAGCGGTGTACCGGATGAAATTCAAAATAACCCTCGTGTAATTGAGGCGTACTTGGGGGTGCAGCAGGATGCTTAAAATTAAAGATTTACGAGTTTCTTACGGCGGTATTGAGGCTGTAAAGGGAATTAGCTTAACTGTTCCCGAAGGAAGTATTGTCACGCTGATTGGGGCAAACGGCGCAGGAAAAAGTACGACGCTTCGTTCTATCTGCGGGTTGGAAAAACCGCAATCAGGGGAGATTAGTTATTTTGGCGAAAATATTGCCGGACAGCCTACAGATGTGATTGTATCCAAAGGCATCACTCTGGTTCCTGAAGGCAGAAGGGTGTTTCCTGATTTGACGGTATATGAAAACCTAAAAATTGGCGCGTATTTACGCAAGGATGCAGAAATCGCCAAGGATGTGGATTGGGTTTATGATTTATTCCCGCGTTTGAAGGAACGTTCCTGGCAGATGGCAGGGACGCTGTCAGGCGGGGAGCAGCAGATGCTTGCGGTTGGCCGTGCGCTTATGAGCAGGCCGAAACTGATGATGATGGATGAGCCCTCTTTGGGCCTGGCCCCACTGATTGTTCAGGGTATTTTTGATATTATTAAGGAGATCCACAAGCAGGGAGTTACTATCCTTCTTATTGAACAGAACGCCAATCTTGCTCTTCGTGCGGCAGATTATGGCTATGTATTGGAAACTGGAAATATTACCATGGAAGGTACGGGCAGCGAACTGTTAAATGATGAGCGGGTTAAGGCCGCTTACCTTGGAAAAAAGAAGAAATAATAAAAACGAGGTTCCGTTTTATGGGGCCTCTTTTTATTCTATTGAAAATCTATCAAAATCCCCTTGATTTTCCCAGTAACTTATGATAAAATAATTAAGCTGTCCTTAGGACAGATCTTCCGGATATGGCGCAGTTTGGTAGCGCGCTACCTTGGGGTGGTAGAGGCCGTGGGTTCAAGTCCCGCTATTCGGACCAAGGGTAAGTCCTTATAGGACTTACCCTTTTTTGTTTTACGCGCCTTTAACAGAAAAGTCCCAATTCTATTATATGTTCCAAATCCTTGTGCTCCAAGGGATGTTAGTACTATAGGAATACAAAAGAGAATTGGGAAAAAGAAAATAAATTGAAAGCAACTGAAGTTGGGTATATAATATACTCAACTTATATAATTGTTTAATTGTAGAAACCTACTGTGTTTGTGATGATTCTCCTTGCCTTAATATAGCATTGCATCCTCTTTGTGCCTCGGTAGCTTTTTTGTATCATTTCCATAGAATATAGCAACTAGAGAAGGTGAAGAATTATTGAAAAGGCTATTCCTGTTCATTGGTACTATCTCTCCAATGGTTACTCTTTACGACGAAACCCCAACGTATTATTCGGCTTTAGATATCGCGCAAAAATATAACAATTTCAAAACAATACCGATAAGTTCTGCTTTATCAAGGCTTAGGATTTCTAGGAACGATAAAGAGGTTTACACGAAAGAACACAGTGAGTTTTATTATTACAAGTCAGATTATGAAACGAGCCTTGGGAAAAAACGTTACCATCTGATAAAGGGTTGCAAGTATTCTCAACAAATGCTACTATATTATTAATTATTTGTACTTCAGATATTTTCATCTAAGATTTAATTTAATATTGAGGATATCATTATGTATTATAGACTCGATCAGTATCCAATCGCTGAAACGTATAGGGCTATTTCTGATGTGGAAAATCCTTTATTAGATAAATTGGAATTTGCTTTTAATGAAATTTCCCATTCTGAAAATCCAGAGTGGCCTATTGAATTATGTTTAAATAGTCTTATTCTGCCATATAAACATCTAAGCTTAGACAAAGAATATGATATTTTTTGCTATGTCGCTAAAGAATATCATGGATCATTAGGAACTGTCGCAGCAATAAAACGTGGTGATATCCATAACGCAAAGTGTAAAAACAAATACTTTTTACCTATAATAGAATTGCCCCAAAACGCAATAGATCCAATGGAAGCTATTTTCTGTGATGGAACGCCAGAAGGATATTTGGAAGTAGTGCTTTTTGCAAAATTGATTTTTGGTTTTCCTATGAGTTTCAATATTTATAGTGATCAAACCAGCATTCTTTTTTCACGACCAGATAGTTTAATAGATGAATGGGATTTACTAATTGATGTTAATGATTGGGTTCCAAAAGTAAAGGACTCTTTACTTTATCTTTATATGTATGAATATGAACATGGAATGGAAGCATCAAATGGGAGAAGCAGAATTTCTCTCAGATGCTATAGTTTCACAGATGCGTTGTGGCTACGACATGCCATAACAGAAAAATCTAGATATCCATCACAATTGTTAGATAAGAATAGATATCAAAACGGTAAGCATTGCTGTGCCTTTAATATTACGTCTATTGATATAGCAGAACAACAGGATCGACGAAAAAATGGTTCATGAAAAGCAAACAGAAGAGAAATAGTAGGTAGAGACAGCAGCACTATTAATTGTGTCCGAGATCAGGGCAGATTTGAAAAAGTTTAATGCTGTGCTTAAATAAAAAACCGCCCGGTTAGGGCGGTGAGGCGTTATTGTGTCAGAATGTTACTGGCATCTGCGGCGATTTGATACCCCAACTTGTTTAAACGGTTCTCTATCTTATCGTAGGTGACTCTGGCACTATTATAGTTCACCGATATCAGATGGGTTTTCGGATCGGCGCTAATCGTACAAATACCATGCAGTCCATGGAGATTTTGTTTGATCTGAGACAGGTCATACTTTCCTTTAATGTTTTCCACAATAAAATAAGCATGTTCTTTCGGCATAATATCACCTCAGATTTAGATTACCCAAACTAAAATTAGAAATGTAAAATCTCCTGTTAGCAAAAACAGGAGATTTTATTTTTTATAGCCGCGCCTAGCAAATTTTTTTGTTTTTATCAAAATCATCGTCCAGCCAACACTGGCCTTCTTTCAGCGGCAAAATAAATATACGGCTGTTATTTTTGACTTTTTTTGCTTGATGATATTTGAAGAGCATCCTATTATCTGGAAGCCTCCCTAATATCTCAATTTTTCCTGTTTTATGGGACATTGCGTATTTTACACATTTGCCTTGTCCATTTTGTCTATTTTTTGCGGCCTCTATAATTTCATAACCTTTTTCCAATGGGACCTGGAATTGTCCTTTCACGCCGGTAACTGGCCGGCACTGAAAGATATAATAGGGGACGACGCCACATTGGGTAAGTCCTTTTAATAAATTGCCCAGTACCGAAGGATCGTCGTTAATTCCTTTTAGAAGAACCGTTTGATTTTTAATAACAATACCGATTTCTTGTAAACATTTAATCGCTTTTAGCGATTGAGGAGTCAGTTCTTTTGGATGATTAAACTGGGTAACTACATAAATCTGTTTTTGAGTACAAGCGTCCTTTAGAATAGAAAGCAGTTCAAAATCATCATAAATCCGTGCAGGAAGCACTACCGGGCTTCTTGTCCCAAAACGGATAAAATCCAAATGGTCGATGGGGCACAAAGCATCCAAATATTTTTTTATAGTGGCATTGTCGTTTAAAAATGCGTCTCCTCCGGAAATTAGTACATTATTAATCTCCTTATGATTTTTGATATACTCAAGGATTTTTTCAAAATACGTAGCAATCTCCTGATCACTCAGACCTACCAGTCGTTTCCGAAAGCAGTGCCGGCAGTACATTGCGCACTGACTGGTAGATAAAACCATCGCAGTTTGGGAATACTTGTGTTGCATTCCAGTAATTACCGTATTGTCGCTTTCCCCACTGGTATCAAATGTGCCTCCTATATCTGTTTCTTGAACAGAGGGGATACACATTTTACGAATAGGGTCTTCTGGGTCCTGAAAATCAATAAGGGAAAGATAATACTGAGGAATAGACATAGGATATCGTTTGAGTATTTCCTCCATTTTCGATACTTCTTCAGGACGCATCTTTATCAGCTGTTGTAACTGTTTAGCTTCAGTTACATTTTCCAATAGGTGTACATTCCAACTCATAAGAATCATCCTTTCTCAATTACTTATTAATCTAAGTATATCAAAAAATTGTCTACCTTCTGTTACCAAACTATGAATACTGCACTATGATGCAAGAGTAACAGGCCTGTTCACATTTGTATGATAGGCGTAAGTTATAAATAAAGTATACTGCAAGTGTTGCTATAAAATGTTGAATTGATGAACAAATTTTTTGAAACGGAAAAAATCAAAGAAAATTTCCGTTATCCGTAGAATATCTACGAAAAAATAAATGATTTTCAATAAAATCCCGGTATTTCACCGAATTTAAGAAAAAACAGGCTAAAATCCTTGACAAATTTTATCTTTATGATATATTGATTATTGCAGTTTTTGCATCTGCAATACAAATCGATGACAATTTACCGCCTAAGAACGGGCGGAAACGGTGTCAACGTTTCCGTTACGATTAGAAAAAACCTTTTGCGGTTAGCGGTAAGAAATCATCGGGGGTCGTAAAGACGATCTAAAATCCGCAAAGGGGGATGCATGAATGAGTGAAAAAAATATTGTAAGCCTGAGAAACATTTCGGTTGATTTTAACGATGAACCTGTATTGACCGGATTGAATCTCGACATACGCGACAAAGAATTCGTTACACTTCTTGGTCCGTCTGGCTGTGGAAAAACAACCACGCTACGGATTATCGGCGGTTTCGTCGATCCAAAAGAGGGGGACGTTTTTTTTGATGGCGTAAAAATCAACGACTTGCCGCCTCATAAGCGTCAGGTCAACACCGTATTCCAGCGTTATGCCCTTTTTCCCCATTTAAATGTATTTGAAAATGTGGAATTTGGGCTAAAAATTAAAAAAATGCCGGTGGAACAACGCCAGGCATTGGTAAGAGAAATGCTGGATCTAGTCAATCTGAAAGGATATGACCACAGAAACATTGAACAGCTTTCCGGCGGCCAGCAGCAACGTGTAGCGATTGCCCGGGCGCTGGTCAACCGGCCTAGAGTCTTGTTATTGGATGAACCGTTGGGAGCTTTGGATTTAAAACTGCGAAAAGAGATGCAGATTGAGCTTAAACGTATCCAACAGAGCTTGGAAATCACCTTTATCTACGTTACCCATGACCAGGAAGAAGCGCTGACCATGTCGGATACGGTTGTGGTTATGAAGGATGGAAATATTCTGCAGGTGGGAACGCCACAGGATATTTACAATGAACCTAAAAACGCTTTTGTGGCCGATTTTATCGGGGAAAGCAATATTGTGGACGGCGTGATGCACCAGGATTGTCTGGTTGAGTTTGCTGGCAAAAAGTTTGAATGTGTAGATACCGGTTTCGACAAAATGGAACGGGTAGACGTAGTGATTCGTCCAGAGGATTTAAAGATTGTGCCGCCAGAAGATGCGCAAATAACTGGTACGGTAGAATCTGTCATATTCAAAGGCGTACATTTTGAAATGGTTGTAGACGCTCACGGCTATAAATGGATCATCCATTCCACTCAGAGCCAGCAGCCGGGATCTTTTGTTGGGATGGAGGTTATTCCTTTTGACATCCATATTATGAAGAAAATGGAGGCGGGAAGATGAGACAAAAAGCAGCTGCCGCTCCCTATATTTTGTGGATGATTATTTTTATTCTTGTACCCTTGGCATTGGTAGTAATGTACGCGGTAACTACCCCGGACGGGCAGTTTACTATTAGCTATATCTCCCAGGTAGGCGAATACGCTCCGGTATTGGTACGCTCCGTATGGCTGGCATTTGTGGCAACCGTGATCTGCCTTGTCTTAGCCTTTCCGCTAGCATTTATTATTTCCCGCCGCAGCAGCAACTCTCAGCGTACTATGATTATGCTGGTTATGCTGCCTATGTGGATGAATTTTTTGCTCTGTACCTATGCTTGGATGACCATACTGGAAAAGAACGGATTGATCAACCGTTTTCTTGCCAATTTTGGAATCGGACCGCTGGAAATGATTAATACGCAAGGGGCGGTAGTTCTAGGAATGGTATATAACTATCTTCCTTTTATGCTGCTGCCAATTTATTCGGTTATGACAAAGATCAGCAACAGTGTAATCGAAGCGGCTCAGGATTTGGGCGCTAACTGGGTTGGCGTGCTCGGTAAGGTGCTGATTCCATTAAGTATCCCTGGAATTTCCACCGGAGTGATCATGGTATTTGTTCCTTCGGTAAGTACTTTTGTTATTTCCAGAATGTTGGGCGGCGGAGGAAATCTGCTGATCGGCGACTTAATTGATTTACAGTTCCTTGGGAATGCTTATAATCCCAATTTGGGTGCGGCGATTTCTTTGGTATTGATGGTTCTGATCCTTCTTTGTATGAGTATCACCAACCAATTCGGCGGTGAGGATATGGAGGGGGTAATCAAATGAAATGGCTTTCAAAAACCTATGTAGGACTGCTTACCGCTTTTCTATACGCTCCTATTTTGGTTTTAATTGTGTTTTCTTTCAACCAGTCCAAAACTCGTGGAGCATGGACAGGATTTAGCACCCGTTGGTATGAAAAACTCTTTACCAACGAAATTATTCTTCAGTCTTTGGGAAACACCTTGATAGTGGCCGTAATATCCTCCATTTTCGCTACTATTATTGGGACGATGGCTGCCATTGGAATTTCAAAAATGAAGAGATTTTCCCGGAACATGATGATGAATGTTACTTATCTGCCTATTATCAATCCGGAAATTGTTACAGGCGTTTCTTTGATGCTGCTGTTTGTGTATGCTAAGCAAAAATTAGGCATAGGAGTGGAATTTGGGTTTATTACCTTGGTTTTGGCCCATATTACCTTTAATTTACCGTATGTGATTTTAAATGTAATGCCGAAACTTCGCCAGTTGGACAGTCATATTTACGAAGCGGCTCAGGATTTGGGCTGTGATCGGATGCAGGCGTTTTTTAAAGTAGTTATTCCAGAAATTATGCCAGGAATTGTAGCTGGATTTTTAATGGCGTTTACCTACTCGCTGGATGACTTTATTATTAGTTATTTTGTCAGCGGGGCAACCTCCCAGACCTTGCCGGTTACTATTTTTTCTATGACACGGCGCCGGGTAAGCCCGGAGATTAACGCCTTGTCCACGATTATTTTCTTGGTGGTTCTTTCTGTACTTCTGATTGTAAATATTTACGAGGGCAGAAAGGAAAGGCAGATGGCAAAACTGAAAGTGAGGGAGAGAAGATGAAAAAACTTTTATCCCTTGTGCTGTTTGTGCTGGCCTGTTTGTATCTGGCAGCCCCTGTATTTGCCCAGGTAGAAGTGGATGACCCGGAGTATTACACTAAATTTCAGGGCCAGAATCGCTCAATTAATGTCCATAACTGGGGAGATTATATTTCCGATGGTTCGGACGAAGGAATGGACGTAATTAAGGAGTTTGAAGAGCTTACCGGGATCAAAGTAAACTACACCACCTTCGCTACCAACGAGGAACTGTATGCCCGTTTGAAAGGCGGCGGGGCTCTGTACGATGTGGTAATTCCTTCTGATTATATGATCGCGCGCATGATCAATGAAGGGATGCTGGAAAAGCTTAATTATGAAAATATTCCTAATGCCCATTACACCATGGAAAGCTTTTTGAATGCTCAATATGATCCTACCAATGAATATTCCCTTCCTTTTATGTGGGGGACTGTAGGGATTATTTATAATACGGAAGTGGTTGATGAAGAGGATTTAGGCTCTTGGGACCTGTTATGGAATGAAAAATATATGGGCGAAATCCTGATGTTTAATAATCCCAGAGACGCCTTTGCCATTGCTCTTAACCGTTTGGGCTATCCGATGAATCCAGAAAACAAAGAGCAGATCAGGGAAGCCGCGGAAGATTTGAAAGATCAGAAACTGTTGGTCCAGGCGTATGTCATGGATGAGATTTTTGATAAGATGATCGGAAACGAGGCCGCTATTGCGCCTTATTACGCCGGAGATTATCTGCTGATTTTAGAGGATAATCCGAATATTGGCTTTTTTACACCTGAGACAGGGACCAACCGGTTTGTAGATGCTATGGTGATCCCAAAAGGCGCGAAGGAAAAAGAATGTGCGGAAATGTTCCTTAATTTTATGATGGAGCCGGAAGTGGCTTTAGCGAATATGGAGTATATCGCATATTCTACGCCCAACCAAGGTACGTACGACCTTCTGGATGAGGAAACAAAAGAGAACGAGGTTCTTTATCCGTCTCAGGAGCTCTTGGATAAAACGGAGTTTTTTGTAGAGCTTCCCACTGAGCTTAATTTGTATATGGATCAGATGTGGACGGAAATCCTCAGTACGGATGAACAGTACAGTAAATGGCTGATACCGATTGTTATGATTTTGGCTATTGTGGCTTCCATTACAATCAACTTGCTGCGCGCTTATCGTAAAAGGAAAGAAAAAGACTATCTTCAGACGATGGATCAGTTAAGAAAACAGCTGTAAATAGAGGGAACGCGGGGAAATGAACTAACATTTCCCCGCGTTTGCTTTTGTAGGTTCTATGCAGATTGGATAACTAGCAGCCGCAGCCACAATCGTTGTTGTATCCGCAGCCGTTGTTGCATCCGCAACCGCCATTGCCGTATCCGCCGAAGCTGCCAGCGCCGCCCCAGAATACGATGATGATGATCAGGATAATAATCCAAAAATAGTTTCCGCCAAAAGCGTTATTATTGCATCCCATTATTAAAAACCTCCTAATAGTGTTTTCAACTTATAATATGTAAACTTACCGGCTTCGGTTACAAGGTTGCATTTTAATTTTCCGGGGAAATCCTCAGGAGTTTTAAATGAGGTGGAATATCCAACGGATGGGTTGACAATATTAGTATTGGAAGCGCATAAAATTCTATGAGGTGAGATTGTGTTTAAATTTAATGGGTTCACCCAGAAAGCGAACAGTGCGATAAATATTGCAATCGAGGAAGCATCCGCTTTGGGGCATACGTATATTGGCAGCGAACATCTTCTTTTAGGATTGTTGGGAGAAGGCAGTGGGGTCGCATTTACAGTTCTGCGGCAGATGGATATTACCTATGATAAAATCAAGGAGCTTTTGATTAAAACAGTAGGCAGGGGGATTCAGTCGGTGCTTACCCCAAACGATATTACCCCCAGATGCAAAAGAATTCTGGAAATGTCCTTAATGCAGACGCGGATGACAGGAATTCAACTGGCAGGGACAGAACACATCCTGCTGAATCTTTTAAAAGAAAACGATAGTTATGGGGTAAAATTTATCCGTCAGATGAATGTGGATACTGAAATGGTGCTCAAACAACTAAATGATCTTTCCATGAGTGACAACAACGAATATTTCAATGATAAATCCAGAAAAAACCTTCCGCCTAAAACAATAAAAACAGCGGTTAAAACCCCGCTTGTGGATAAATACAGCCGGGACCTTACAGAAGCGGCCAGACAGGGAAAATTGGACCCAGTAATCGGGCGGGAAAAAGAAATCGAGAGGGTGCTGCAGATTCTTACCCGCCGGACAAAAAACAACCCCTGCCTTATAGGAGAAGCCGGTGTAGGAAAAACAGCGATCGCCGAGGGGATCGCTCAAAAAATTGTAGGATTGGAAGTACCTCCTCAATTAAAAGGGAAGCGTCTGGTTTCCCTGGATTTAACCGGAATGGTGGCAGGAACCAAATACCGTGGGGATTTTGAGGAGCGGATTAAAAACACCATTGAAGAAGTGATCAATGCAGGAAATATCATCCTTTTTATTGATGAACTGCATACTATTATTGGCACCGGAGCCGCGGAAGGCGCCGTAGATGCGGCGAATATCTTAAAACCGCAACTTGCCCGGGGAGAATTTCAACTGATCGGCGCGACTACTATCGATGAGTACCGCAAGTTTATCGAAAAGGACAGTGCTCTGGAGAGACGCTTTCAAAGTGTTATGGTGGAGGAACCGAACGAAGAGGATGCAGTGAAAATTATCAAAGGCCTGCGGGAAAAATACGAGGATCACCATAATATTCACATCACGGAGAAAGCAATAAAAGCTGCCGTAGAACTTTCTGCCCGGTATATTACTGATCGCCGACTTCCGGATAAAGCAATTGATCTTCTGGATGAGGCTTGTTCACATGTAAAGATATATAACATTACAGTGCCGAATAACATGAAGGATTTGGAAGAAAAGCTGATCAATTTAAAGGCGGATAAGGAAAATGCGATTACTTCTCAGGATTTTGAATTAGCCGCTAGTATCCGTGATAAAGAAGCGGATATTAAGTTAAAGCTAGAGCGAGCCAAAGCGGAGTGGGAATTTTCCGAGGACGGCACAGGCAATGTATTGACCGAAAATGAGATTGCTCAGTTGGTTTCTGATATTACTGGGATCGATGTGACCAGCATTACCCAGCAGCAAGGAGAACGGCTGCTTCATCTGGAGGATACTCTCCATGAAATGATCGTCGGCCAGGAACAGGCGGTCAAAGCGGTAGCAAACGCTATCCGGCGTTCCCGAGTAGGGCTGCATGATCCGGCCAGACCGTTGGGATCCTTTATCTTTCTGGGGCCTACCGGCGTTGGAAAAACCGAACTATGTAAAGCGCTGGCAAAAAGTATGTTCGGGGATATTCATGCCATGATACGCTTGGATATGTCGGAATATATGGAAAAACATACGGTTTCCAAACTTGTAGGCGCGCCTCCGGGTTATGTGGGATATGATGAAGCTGGACAGCTTACAGAAAAAATCCGCCGGAAACCTTATTCTGTTATTTTATTTGATGAGATCGAAAAGGCGCACCCGGATTTCTTTAATCTCCTTCTCCAAATTTTAGAGGAGGGCGTTTTAACAGATTCTCAAGGACGCTCGGTAAACTTTAAAAATACGATTATTATTATGACTTCAAATATTGGCGCCCAGCTGATTTCCGAGCATAAAAATCTTGGATTTGGAACTGGGGAAGAAAAAAACGCCCAGCAGCAACAAACGTTTATTAAAAATACCATGATGGGAGAACTAAAAAAATCCTTTAAACCGGAATTTCTTAATCGTATAGATGAAATTATTGTATTTCATAAGCTCTCCCAGGAAGAGATTCGTAAAATCGCTGATAATATGCTGGAGAAATTAAAAAATCGCCTGGCAGGGCTTCATATTGATATCAGTTTTGATGAAACCGCTTCTGAAAAAATTTCCATTGAAGGCTTTGACCCAGTATATGGAGCAAGGCCCCTGCGCAGGGCGATCCAGGCAAAAATTGAGGACCGGTTGGCAGATGAAATGCTTCATGGCAATATTAAAGCAGGAGATAAGATCACCTGTACCTATACGGATGAAAAATTTATATTTTCTTAAGTTGAAAAATGCGTCAGAAATGCTATAATATTCTTGACAAACTTTTAACGACAAGGTAGGGATGATTATGATCAAAGGACAAACCAATTCGATTACCATAGAAGTAAAAAAACAGCATCTGGCCAATGTAGTCGGCAGCGGCGAATTAGAGGTATTAGCAACTCCGGCGATGATCGCCTTTATGGAGAAAGCTGCCTCTCAATTGGTAAGCGATCAGTTGGAAGAAGGGCAGACATCTGTAGGCACACTGATGAATGTAGAGCATACCAGCGCTTCTCCTTTGGGAATGAAGGTAACTGTTACCGCTACTGTTACCGGCGTAGACGGAAGAAAGATTGATTTTGAGGTAATTGCCCGGGATGAAAAAGGAGAGATCGGAAAAGGCGTTCATACCCGTTTTATCGTGGATAGCCAACGTTTTATGAGCAAAGTTTCTGCGAAATTGGAGAAATAAGAGAAGGGCACACAAATGTGTGCCTTTCTAGCTTTGGAGGAATAAAAATGTTTCAGCTTGCAATTTTTGATTTGGATGGGACGCTGCTCAACACTTTGGAAGATTTAGCCAACGCAAGCAACTGGGCGCTGGAACAGTATGGCCTGCCTGTTCATGAGGTAGAGCAGTATCGGTATTTTGTGGGAGATGGAATTTATAAGCTGGTGGAAAGAATGGTCCCTATACAGTGCCGAAACGATGCAGAATTGCTTATGAAGGTAAAAGAGAAGTTTGATACATACTATCATCAGCACACAAAGGACTGTACTCAGCCATATGATGGGGTATTGGAAACTTTGGATGTTTTAAAAAATAGGGGAGTCTCATTGGCAGTACTGTCCAATAAGCCCCATAATTTCGCTGTATCCTTAGTGAAAGAAATGTTCGGCAATCGCTTTTCTATCGTCCATGGCCAGCGAGAGGGCTACCCCAGAAAGCCGGATAAGGCACTGGTAGAGGAAATCCTTACTTTTACGGGAATATCGCCGGAAAATTGCCTTTATCTAGGGGATTCAGGAGTGGATATGCAAACGGCAAAAAATGGAGGCGTTTACGCCGTCGGAGCTCTTTGGGGATTTCGTGATAAACAGGAGCTGTATGATAATGGCGCGGATACGGTGGTAGAAAATTTCAAAGATTTGCTAAAATTTTTTTCATCGGACTGTTGACAAAGCACAAATTTTGGTGTACTATTGGGTCAATTCATAAAGTGTAGAGACTGTGACAGGGACGGCAAAAACGGAATATCTGTCCGCAGAGAGCCAGCGGTTGGTGGGAGCTGGCGTCAGATTGTTTTTTGCTATCACCCTTGAGTCGGGGACCAAAAGGGTATCGAGTAGACTCCCCCGCATTGGCTGCGTTATTGGCCAGAAGCTTGTTAGAGCTTTGCTGAGTGGTGTTAGTTTATAACACAATTTGGGTGGTACCACGGGTTGTTTATACAGACTCGTCCCTTTTATGGGGACGGGTCTTTTTATATGCGGTAAATATTTTATATGGAGGTATATGTTATGCAGGATCAAATTCAGGAAATTGCCCAGAGAATTCGGACATTACGTGAAATTTTAGAATTTACGCCGGAATATATGGCGAATGAAACAGGAATTACCCCAGAGGAATATTTAGACTGTGAAAACGGAAAAAGTGATTTCAGTTTTACATTTCTTTATAACTGCGCCCAGGTCTTTCATGTGGATATCGTAGAACTGCTGACCGGAGAAACTCCCAAACTTTCTTTTTATTCCATTGTACGCAAAGGTTCCGGGTTAAATATTAATCGCCGTAAAGGATTTACGTATCATCACATGGCGTATCGGTTCAATAATAAAACGGCTGAGCCGTTTTTGGTAACCGCCCCTTATTTTGAGGAGGAACAGGATAAACCTATTCATCTTTCCTATCATGAAGGACAGGAATTTGACTATATTCTTTCCGGCAGTCTGAAGGTTCAGATGGAAGGACATACAGAAGTGTTAAATGAAGGGGACGCCATTTATTACGATTCCGGCCATGGCCATGGCATGATTGCCACTGGCGGGAAGGAATGTAAATTTTTGGCCATTGTTATGAAAAGTGAAACTCAGGGCGAGGAGGAAGAATAATGGATATGGAAAATTTTTATCAGCGCTTCTGTAAAGAAGGCTTTGATGAAAATGGAGTTCTGAACTATTTTGAGCCAACCCCAGCGGAGAACTTTAACTTCGCGTATGATGTAGTAGATGAGATCGCTCGTTTGGACCCGGAGCGCCGCGCTTTGGTATGGTGCAATGTGGCGGGGGAAGAAAAAATTCTTACCTTTGGCGAAGTCAAAAAATATTCTGACAAATGCGCCCAGATGTTCAGCGAGCATGGGATAAAAAAAGGCGATATGGTTATGCTGGTGCTCAAACGCCACTATGAGTTCTGGTTCGCGGTTCTTGCTCTGCATAAAATTGGGGCGGTAGGGGTGCCGGCTACAAACCTGCTTACTACGAAGGATATTTTATATCGGTTTGAAGCCGCCAGCATTTCCGCTTGTGTGTGCTCAGGGGAATGTAAAATTGCTGACTATGTAGACGAAGCCTGCAAGAAATATGATGGTATCCAAGCCAAGTTTATCGTCCGGGGCCAGCGGGAAGGCTGGATTACCTTCAGCGAAGAAATTGAAAAATATGACGGCAGCTGGGACCGCCGGGATACCTGTAAAAACGACCCCATGCTTTTATATTTTACTTCTGGCACCACTGGGTTTCCAAAGATGGTGGTTCATAACTTCGCTTATCCTTTAGGGCATATTATTACCGCCCGGTATTGGCACAATGTTCACGCAAATGACCTGCATCTTACCGTTTCTGAAACTGGCTGGATGAAATCTGTATGGGGTAAGCTCTATGGACAGTGGCTGGCCTGCGCATCCATCTTTGTGTATGACTTTGATAAGTTTGTCCCAGGGGATTTGATGGAAAAAATCCAGCAGTACAAGGTGACTACCTTCTGCGCACCGCCGACTATCTATCGTTTTCTTATCAAAGAGGGAATGGAAAACTATGATATTTCCTCCTTAAGATATGCTACCACCGCCGGCGAAGCGCTAAATCCGGAAGTATATAACAGATTTTATGAATATACCGGTCTTCGTCTGATGGAAAGCTATGGACAGACGGAAACCGTAATGCAGACTTCGAACCTTGTAGGCACAATCCCGAAACCCGGTTCCATGGGAAAACCCTCCCCGCTGTATCATATCCTTTTGGTGGATGAGGATGGAAATGAAGTTCCTTCCGGTACAGTAGGAGAGATCGTAATTGATACTACAAAACCACATTACGGCTTATTCAGCGGCTATTACCGGGCTGAAGAGCTGACGGCGGAAAGCTGGCATGACGGTCTGTATCATACTGGCGACACCGCATGGAAGGACGAAGATGGGTATTTTTGGTATGTTGGGCGCACTGACGACGTGATCAAAGCGTCTGGCTATCGTATTGGGCCGTTCGAGATTGAAAGCGTATTAATGGAGCATCCGTCGGTACTTGAATGTGCAGTGACCGGCGCTCCGGATCCGATCCGTGGTACAGTGGTTAAGGCTACGATTGTTTTAACCAAAAACTATCAGCCTAGTGAGGAGCTGAAAAAAGAACTGCAAAATTATGTAAAAAAACAAACAGCACCCTATAAGTATCCCCGCATTGTTGAATTTGTAGAAGAACTTCCAAAAACCATCAGCGGAAAAATCCGCCGTACCGAGATCCGCGCCAAGGACAATAAGAATAAATAACGAAAAAGCCGCCTGTTTTTAATAAAACAGGCGGCTTTTTTCTTTTAAACCGCACTTTTTAGAGGGGAAAGGAATATAGTGTAACATTAGGGGTTGATGCCAGATGAGAAAGCTACGGCTAAGAGTAAAGAAGAAATATCGCACCGCTTTTCGTCTGATTTTATTTGGCGGTGCAATGATTATTGCTATTTTTTTATTGGATCATAGAATCCGTCCTTTAATTACGACAATGGCGACCTATCAAGCGCAGGTATTGGCCACTCGTTCGATCAACGATGCAGTGATCTCAATTTTGGATCAGCAGCATTTGGATTACGAAAGCTTGGTTGGTTTAAGTAAGGATGATCAGGGAGAAGTAACCTCCCTGCAAACAGATATGATTACTATAAACCGCCTAAAATCAGAAATTACCAATAAGGTGACCGATCAGCTTACGGAGGATTCCTCCCGTCCGATTTATATTCCGGTAGGTACTCTGTTGGGTGGAAATATTTTATCCGGGCGGGGTCCCAGAGTAGAATTTAAAATTTTGCCGGCAGGTTATGTACGCACAGAGATTTATAACCAGTTTACCTCCGCCGGAATCAATCAAACTCTTCATCAGGTGATGCTTTGTGTTAATGCCCAGGTGAGCGCCGTCATCCCGGTATATACAATAACTACGGAAGTAAATACCAATATCTGTATTGCCCAGACAATTATCGTAGGAAAAGTTCCAGGCGCCTTTACTGATATCAATGGAGATAGTTCAGACATTATTCGTCAGTATAACGACTATAAAGCGACACAATAATTGTGGTGGGAGGGGGAAAAATATGCTATAATAAAATGAAGTAAAACTACAGGAGCGTGAACGAATTTGGAAGAGAGCAAGGCGCAAAAACAGATACAGCAGTTAACAAATAAAATTGAGCGCTATAACTATCAATATTATGTAATGGATGATCCGGAAATTTCGGATTTTGAATATGATAAGCTGCTCCATGAGCTGATCGCTCTGGAAGAACAATTTCCACAGTTTGCCAGCGAAACTTCGCCTACCCGCCGGGTAGGCGGAGCGGCACTTAACACCTTCGCCCCTGTGCGCCATGAAGTGCAGATGGGGTCGCTTCAGGATGTGTTTGATCCTCAGGAGCTGATCGCATTCGATGAACGGGTGAGGGATAAAGTTGAGAAGCCTGTGTATATTGTGGAGCCGAAAATCGACGGGCTTTCTGTTTCCTTGGAGTACCGGGATGGAAAATTTTTTAGAGGCTCTACCCGCGGAGATGGAATTACAGGGGAGGACGTATCGGAAAACTTAAAAACCGTAGGTTCCATTCCCATGACCCTTACAAAACCTTTGCCTCTCCTTGAAGTGCGGGGAGAAGTATATATGCCCCGGACAAGCTTTGAAAAGGTGGTTGCCCGGCAGATTGAAAACGAAGAAGAACCTTTTAAAAATCCCCGAAATGCAGCGGCTGGCTCCCTTCGTCAAAAGGACAGCAGAATTACCGCTACCCGAGGGCTGGATATTTTTGTTTTTAATATCCAGCGGATAGAAGGAACAGAAATTTTCTCGCATAAACAGTCCCTGGAGTATCTAAAGGAGCTTGGGTTTAAAGTAATCCCATCCTTTAAATCGTTTATAAATATCCAGGACGCTATCTGCGAAATTAGATCTATCGGAGAAAATCGGTATGGGTATGCCTTTGATATTGATGGGGCAGTGATTAAGGTAGACGATTTTGCGCAGAGAAATCAGCTCGGCGCTACTGCGAAGTTTCCCCGTTGGGCGGTTGCGTTTAAATACCCTCCGGAAGAAAAGGAAACCACTCTTTTGAATATTGAGATCAAAGTGGGAAGAACCGGCGCGCTCACACCAACCGCTGTTTTTGAACCGATTACTTTGGCTGGTACCACTGTCAGCCGTGCGGTGCTTCATAATCAGGATTTTATTAATGAAAAGGGAATTTCCATCGGGGATCGGATTATTGTGCGAAAAGCGGGGGACATTATTCCTGAAGTTGTTTCTGTGGCGAAACATCAAGAAGGAGCGGTTCCTTATCAAATTTCAAATATCTGTCCTTCCTGCGGCAGTATTGCCGAACGGGAAGAGGACCAGGCAGCGCTGCGGTGTGTCAATATGGCTTGTCCTGCCCAAGTAGCAAGAAATATTGTCCACTTTGCTTCCCGGGACGCTATGGACATCGATGGGCTGGGGCCAAAGATTGTTCATGCTCTGATTGACGCAGGTTATGTAAAATCCACGGCCGATCTATATGGGCTGGATATTCAAAAGGTAATTTCCATTGAACGTATGGGGGAGAAAAGCGCTCAGAATTTAATGACGGCGCTGGACAAATCCAAAACCCGGGACTTATCCAGGCTGCTTTATGCCTTAGGTATCCGGGGAATTGGGCAGCGTGCAGCTCAGCTGCTAGCACAACACTTTGGAAATATTGATGACCTGCTGGCTGCGGATGCGCAGGAGATTAGCCAGATTGAAGGCTTTGGCGGAATTATGGCTCAAAGCGTAGTAGATTTCTTCGCTCTAAAAGAAAATCAAAAACTGCTTGCCCGCCTGCGGGACGCGGGGATAAACATGTATGGGGAAAAGAAGGTTTCAAGGGATACGCTTGGAGGAAAAACCTTTGTACTCACGGGAACTCTTCCAACCCTTACCCGAAACGAGGCCAAAGAAAAGATCGAACAGGCGGGAGGAAAGGTATCCTCCAGCGTTTCTAAAAAAACCGATTATGTAGTTGCCGGGGAAGACGCTGGCAGCAAGCTGACCAAAGCAACCTCTTTGGGGATTGAGATAATAGATGAGGCGGGGCTTTTGCAGCTATTAGAAAATCAATAAAAAGTTTATGTGTCATTTCTCATTATGAATATTTGTACACCTCTGTCGGCTTTTGGGACAGAGGTGTATTTTTTATATAGAACATGTCAAAAATATCTGCAAACAAATGATATGAGGGCTGCGGATGAATACGACATATATTACAGAAATTGAGGCTGGCCTGCGTACGGCCTTTTCTAGCATTTCCCAGGAGTGGGGAAGCGTAGGCTCTATAAAAAAACAGCTATTAAAGGACCTGAAACTCTTATCTGACGCCAGGTTTTCTCTCAGTGGAAAAGAAGAGTTTTTCGGCTGGGAAAAATGGTTGATCGATAATTATTATTCCATCGATGGTCACGGTAAACAGGCGCTGAAAGATCTAAGCGGTTTTAAAAAATCAGATGATATCTATCCATTTTACCGGATGATACAAGAGGTTTTTTCCAACGGACAAATACCTATTCAGCAGGAAAATGTTTTTCAGATGGCCAGTCTTTCCCGGCAGTTTATAGAACTATCGGAGGATCAGCTGAGTTTTATTTATACAGGGCTGAAGCTTTCAGTCATTCATGCGGCGGCCAAAGCCTGCACTGCCGGATATACGCAAGAAGAAAAACAACAGCTGATCCGCTTTGGGGTGATCGGCCTTTCCCAATTGTATGAAATCAACTTTGAGCAAATAACTTCCGGATGCAGTAAAACCGAAGAGATTTTTTCAAAGGATCCATCGGGAATATATCCTAATATGGCTCAGGAAAGCCGCCGATATTATCGCCAGATCACCGCCCGGCTGGCAAAAAAAAGAAATTGCCTGGAAAGTCAAGTTGCACAGGAAATGTTAACATTGGCAAATGGAGGAAGTCAACAGCGTACCCGCCATGTGGGGTACTATCTTCTACAGGCAGACCCGCTGAAAAAAAGAGCCAAAAAACGAGGATTGTTTGTTATTTGGGGGTCCATGGGTTTTCCCATCCTGTTTTGTTTTTTCTTATGGCTGGCAACAAGAAGTATTGTAACCGCACTCCTTTGCTACCTGCCTTTTTTAGAAATTATCCGGATATTACTGATAAATTTTACTATGAGAGGCGTTCCCATAAACCATCTGCCTAGGATGGAACTATCAAAAGAACCGGGAAAAATACCGAAAACAGTAATAGCCGTCTCCACGCTGCTTCCCAACGCTTCCCATGCGGATGAGCTGGAGAGTCGGTTGGAACAGCTATATTTTTCCAACCAGGATGAAAACTTATATTTTTGTGTTTTAGCAGATTTTAAAGAGGATAAACAGCCATATAATCCCCAGGATAACCGGAATGTACAAGCGTCTCGGGAGGTGATCAGCGAGCTAAATCAGAAATATGGAGATCACTTTATGCTGTTTATACGTAAACGCAGCTTTAATAAAACACAGAACTCTTACTGCGGCTGGGAGAGAAAGCGAGGAGCGATTACTGAGTTTATCCGTTTCATAAAGGGAAAAACAACTTCCGTCAGATGCTTTGAGGGAAGCCGCCAAGCATTGGAAAATTTAAAATATATCATCGCTCTGGATGCAGACACCAATCTTTCCTTCCAGTCGGCGAATATATTAGTATCCGCGGCGGCACACCCTTTAAACCAGCCGGTAATCGGCAGTGAAAATATTGTTGTTGAAGGATACGGTATCCTGGTACCCCGCATGGGAACGGAGCTTACAAGTATAAAGGCAACAGACTTTACACGTGTAATGGCCGGATGCGGCGGCGTCAGCACCTATGAACAGGAATGTTGCGATTTTTATCAAGACATGTTTGGAGAAGCGATTTTTTCCGGCAAAGGGTTGATAGATATCGACGCTTTTTATCAGGTATTGGATCAGCGTTTTCCGGAGAACATTGTGCTTAGCCATGATATTTTAGAAGGGGCTTACCTTCGGACTGGTTACATTTCTGATGTGGAAATGACCGATAAAATGCCTACCAATGTGTTGTCCTGGTTTACCAGGCTTCATCGCTGGCTGCGGGGGGATTGGCAAAACATCCTTTTTTTAAAGAAAAAATATCGCGTACAGGGCAAAACTTATGAAAATCCGATTAATTTACTTTCCCGCTATAAATTATTAGAAAATCTCAGGCGGTCTATGGTTCCTGTGATCGCGGTATTGTGTGTTATTTATCCATCCTTTACCGATTTATACAGCGGACTGTTTTTATGCGCGGCGGCATTTTTTTCTGTTACATTAAATCCGCTTATCAGTGCATATTATGCAGCGATAAGCGCGGGGGATCTTTCTTTCACCCGAAGATTTTTTGTACGGACTATGCCAAGAACTCTAGAGCTGCTGGGGCAGGGAGTATTTTCCCTTATAATGTGCGCCCAGCAGATGACAGTGACACTGGATGCTGTTGGCAGAACCCTATGGAGGGTATATGTAAGCCAAAAAGGGCTTTTGCAATGGACAACGTCTGCCCAGGGGGAAATTGCTCAAGTAACAGTTGGGGCGGTTTTGCGCCGAAGCTGGCCTGGGGAATTATTGGGGCTGGTTTTGTTTTTATTTTCGCCAAATCTATTGGTAAAGTTGTTTGGAATACTGTTTTTATCCTATATTGTACTGGCGGTGACAACCTCAAAACCAACGCCGGTGATTGCCAGTCTGCCGGACAGATATCAGAGAGAACGTATTTTGTCTTACTGCGCCAGAATGTTTCGGTATTATGAGGACTTTGCAGATGAAGAAAATCACTTTCTTCCGCCGGATAATGTGCAGCTGTCTCCTGTAGATCGGATTGCGACGCGCACGTCGCCTACCAATATTGGAATGATGCTTCTTTCTTATTTAGCGGCAAGAGATTTCCATTTTATTAACAGCAAAGGGCTTTACCAAAGGATAAAAAGAACGTTAGATACCATCGCACAGCTGGAGAAGTATGAAGGGCATCTGTATAACTGGTATGATACCCATGACCTGCGGGTATTGCCGCAAGAGTTTATTTCCACTGTGGACAGTGGAAACTATTTATGCGCTTTGGTCGCTTTAAAAGAAGGTCTGCGGGAATATACGGTCCAGGAACCTCGGTTGTGGGAATGTATCAATGAGATTGAAACCATTTTAGAAAAATCGGATCTTTCTATTTTCTATAATCCCAATCGAAAGCTTTTTTCCATTGGAATTGACTCGCATACCAAGGAAAAAATCGGATCCTACTATGATTTTCTTATGAGCGAGGCCAGGACTACGAGTTATTACGCCATTGCAAAACGGCAAGTGGAATATAAACACTGGCGCTCTATGAACCGTACTATGTCACGGGCTGGTTCCTATGCTGGGCCGGTTTCTTGGACTGGGACGATGTTTGAATATTTTATGCCTCATTTGCTTCTGCCCATATATGAAGGTTCTCTATTGAGCGAAGCGCTTCAATATTGTGTATATTGTCAGAAAAAGAGAGTACACCATAAGGATATTCCCTGGGGAATAAGTGAAAGCGGCTATTTTGCATTTGACGAGCACTTAAACTATCAATATAAAGCTCATGGGATTCAACGAATTGGGGTAAAACAGGGATTGGACAAAGAATGTGTAATCTCTCCTTACTCTACCTTTCTAACCTTGCCTCTGAAGTTAGATGAAGGAATAAAAAACCTTGAAAAGTTAGAAAATTTGGGAATGCTTGGATATTATGGCTTTTATGAAGGGATTGATTTTACTCCCCAGAGGATAGGAAAAAATGAATATGCGGTTATACGTTCCTATATGGCTCATCATATTGGGATGAGTATGATCGCCTGCGCCAACAGTTTATTTGACAATGTGATGCAGAAACGGTTTATGCGGGATCATTATATGAAATCCGCGCGGGAATTTTTACAGGAACAAATATCCAAAGATGTGGTGGTGTATGATCAGATGAAGCCGGAAGGACAGGAAAAAATAAAACAGCAGCCTCCCAATGCCAACGTGATATTTTCCCAGGAGGCGCCAGGAAATCCCAAATGTACGTTTCTTTCCAATGGAAATTTAACCCACTTGTTTACCGATAATGGAAGCAGTTTCCTGCGTTATGGTGAAAACGACGTTACCCGTCGGCCTAATGACCTATTGACTAAAGGTCAGGGGATATTTTCGATTGTAAAACTAGCGGGAGAACTTGTACCCGCGGCCCCAGCCCCTTTTTACCTGCCAGGGGTAGAGTACCGCTGTGAGTACGGGCCGGAACATGTTTCTTACAGTGGAAAAAAGGGGAATGCGCAAGTAACTCAAACTTTCTCTATTGATCAGTCCCTGGGATGTGAGCGATGTACGGTTGCTATTCAAAATCATTCTGCAATCAAAGGGATGGCGGACGTACTGTTTTATTTGGAGCCGGTACTCTCTAAATTTGAGAACTATGCGGCGCATCCGGCGTTTTCAAAACTGTTTGTACTAGGAGAATATGATTCGTTTACCGATACTTTTACTTTTCTGCGCAGACATAAGGACGGCTCCAACGGATTATTTTTTACTGTAGGTTTTTTAGAACATTATACCTTTGAATACGAGCTTAAAAGGGATAATATTACCCCTTATCCAGAAGGGATGAATAACCTGTTAAATTTTGAGAGTATGGCTATGTCAGGCGGCAACGCCACCCCTGACGGCTGCTGTGCTTTGCGTCTGACCACCCTGGTGCCTGCCGGCGGGGAAAAAACAATCACTCTATTGCTGTCTGTTTCTCCCAGTAAGGAAGAAAGCGTGGGGAATATCGTGACGCTAAGACAGCAAAAAGATAACCCCCCGCGTCAAAATTCGCTTTCTCCATTGGCCAGCGATACGATGGAGGCCAGAATAGGAAGCAGTATTTTAGGACAGTTATTATTTTCTTTTTCGGATAGCAAGGACATCACTCATTATCTAAGTAAAAATACAAAAGGGCAGGACAGCCTATGGCCTATGGGAATTTCCGGAGATATCCCGATTGTTGTATACGATTGGGCGGCGCAGCCGGATGAGCAGTGCTTAAGCGCATATATTCGATTGTTAAAAATGCTGCGGATGCACAAGCTGGAATTTGATTTGTGCGTAATGTATGATTCCAGTATAAGCAGTCACGCGCAGGCAGATTTAGAAGAGCTGTTAAGCCAAACCCAGTCCCAGCCCTTAATAGGATTAAGAGGCGGTATTTTTTTGGTAGACATAGAAGCGGCGCCAAAAGAATCAATAGTTCTTCTGAAAGCCTGTGCCTGTCATATTGCGGGGGCAAGCGAGCCGGGGATAGCCGCTTCTCACTTTGCTCCAATGACCGTCTTAAAATCACACCCTATTCCAATTCCTGCGGCGGAGGACCGGTTCGATTTGGTAGGCGGCGCCTTTGCAAACGGACGATTTTATGTAGAACGGGTAACACCGCTGCCTTTTAGCCATATACTGGCGAACCCTACTTTTGGGACGTTAATGAGCGATACTAACTTGGGGAATACCTGGTGGGCAAACGCCAGGGAGTTTAAAATTACTCCATGGTACAACGATATTGCCACGGGAAATGATGGAGAACGGCTTTATTTAAAAATAGAAGGCGCCGTCTATGATCTTATTAGTGGTTCCAGGGCGTCTTTTTCTCCCCAGGACGCTTTATATGAGGGAAATATAGATGGAATAGCAAGCAAAGTGCGGGTAACGATGGAAGAGCGGGCAAATATCAAATATATCGACGTTAGTCTTACCAATACTACGGAAAAGGAGTCGGAAGTGATGTGCGCTTATTATACGGAGCCTGTACTGGGAGTCACCAGAAAAACGGCGAAGTTTATTCAGCCGAAAATTGTTGATGACTGTTTGGTGCTTCATAATCCTTACAATACGGCGCTCCCGGGTTACGCTGCGTTTCATGTTCCGGGGGAAAGGCCTGTATTTACCGTAGACAGGGCGTCTTTCCTTTCCGGAAATTGGAGCGCCAGCGAAATGCTTCCTAACAATGATCCTTGTACTGGACTGATTATTTCAAAAAAACTGCCGCCCCACAGAAAAGAAAAAATCCGATTTATTCTTACTGCGGCGGATACTCGGGAAGCGGCAGTTTCCATGGCGATCAATGACCCGTCCCCAAAAGTAGAAATGGAAAAAAGCATAATCCAAATTTCGACTCCGGATATCCCTTTAAACCGTTATATCAATTTATTTGCGCCTCATCAGATTTTAGCGGGGCGTATTTATGGGCGCACCGCTTTTTATCAATGTTCCGGGGCGTATGGTTTCCGGGATCAGCTTCAGGATGTGAGCGCATACATGCTTCTTGATCCGCAGGTGTGCAAAACACAGATTTTACGCTGCTGTTCAGTACAATTTGAACAAGGAGATGTTCTGCATTGGTGGCATGAACTTCCCGGTGTTACTCGGGGAGTACGCACTACTTTCAGCGATGATTTAGTGTGGCTGCCTTATGTAGTGTGCGAGTATGTAAAGCATACCGGCGATGAATCTATTTTGGATCTCGAGGTTCGGTATATCAAAGGAGATCTGCTGTCTGAAAACGAAGAGGAAAAATATATGGAAGTGCAGCAGACGGAAAATAAAGGCACGGTGTTTGAACACTGTGTAAAGGCCATTGAGAGAGCATATCGCTTAGGAGACAAAGGAATCCCTCTTATCGGATGCGGCGATTGGAATGATGGATTTTCCAATGTGGGGGTAAAAGGCCAGGGACAGAGCGTATGGCTTGGGATGTTTTTAGCTCAGGTGATGGAAATGTTCTCCCAGCTGTGCGAAAAACGGGGCGATAGCTATAAAAGTAGCGTTTACCGTGGAAACGCCAAAGTGTTAAAAGAAAATATCGATAAAAATTGCTGGGACGGCGCATGGTATCAGCGTGCGTTTTATGATGATGGAACGCCGATAGGAAGCGCTAAAAGTCCGGAGGCGTCGATTGATATTTTGGTGCAAAGCTTTTCCGCTATCTCTCAAATGCCGCAAAAAGACCGAATAAATACCGCTCTTACCAGTGCATGGGACAGACTGGTAGATGAAAAAAATCGGATTATTAAACTATTTTCATCTCCCTTTGAAAATTCCGAGCAAAATCCTGGTTATATTAAGGCATATCCGCCGGGTATCCGGGAAAATGGGGGACAATATACCCACGCAGCGGTCTGGTTTGCACTTTCTATGCTCAAAACCGGACGTTTGGAAGAGGGGTGGACGCTGCTGGATATGATCAATCCCGTCAGCCGGTGTACGGACGGAGAATTGGCCCGGAAGTTTAAAATTGAGCCATATTATATGCCCGCGGATATCTATACCAATGAGGGCGCCTACGGTCATGGCGGCTGGAATATCTATACCGGCGCAGCCTCCTGGTATTATCGGACGGTAATTGAGGATCTTCTTGGACTTCACTTCTGCGGCAGCCATATGAATCTTACACCCTTAATTCCCAAAAGCTGGCGGCGCTTTACTGTTTATGTGAAGAGGAAGGACTGTGAATTGGACATTGAAGTCGTCCGTACAGGAACACCGGCTCTGTTTGTGGATGGAAAAGCGGCGGCGGTGATCCCTCTGGATGGAAAGAAACATGAAGTTTTATTAAACCTGTGAAAACGAGCTTCAAATATATGGCATGGGAGAAAAATTTATGCTATAATAAAAGTCAGCTTACGCCAAATAGGGTAAGCGCCGCCTTTGACAGCGGGTATGGGCAAGGCTTGGATTTGGAGGCAAATCCAATAAAAATTTTATAGGCGAGGAGATTTTTCGATGAACTATTCGTTCCAAAGAGAACTGCTGAGCGAGGGAGTATATTTTAGCTCCGTCACCGACGATAAATTTAAGCATAACCGCATTACGGCCAACTTTATCCTGCCTTTGAATAAAAATACAGTAACCAATAATGCGGTCGTGCCTTTTATTTTGCGTAAAGGGTATCGGGAATGTCCGGACTTTACCAAACTCAACCGGGAACTTAATCGCTTATATGGAGCGTCTCTTTCCTGTGATATTTCCAAATTCGGCGCTTATCAGGTGTTGGATATTTCCATTTACGGGGTGGACGATCGTTATACCTTAAAAAAGGAAAGTATTGTACAAAAATGTGCTCAGATGCTTAGCAAGGTATTATTGGATCAGCATTTTGAAAATGGCCTTCTGCCTCAAAAAGATGTAGAACTGGAGAAGCAGTATTTAATAGACACTATCGAATCTCAAATCAATGATAAGCGAATCTTCGCCTTAAACCGCTGTAAAACGATTATGTGCGAAGGGGAAAGCTTAGCGGTAGAAAAATACGGCTATATCGAGGATGCGAAAAAAATCACTTCGGCTTCCGCCACGGAAGCTTACAAGAATATCTTAAAGACCGCCCAGGTAGAAATTATGTTTGTAGGCTGTGGAAATCCAGACGCCGCAAAACAAGTGTTTAAACAGGCATTTTCTTCTGTGGAACGCTTTCCGATTTCTATTAAAAAGCTGACTACCAAAACCAAAGCGGATGAGATAAAAGAAGTTACCGATGAAATGGATGTAAGCCAGTCGAAACTGGTTATGGGATTTCGCTGCGGCGAAATTAATTCCATGAAAGAGTTTTATGCAGTGCGTACGATGGCGGCGCTATTTGGCGGAACTCCCAATAGCCGTCTATTTACCTATGTTCGGGAGAAACTAAGCCTTTGCTATTATTGTGCCGCTCGGTTTGATCGAATGACCGGGCTAATGATGGTAGACAGCGGCGTTAATAAAGAAAATAAGCAGAAGGCTTATGACGAAATTCTAAACCAGCTGGAAGTGATTAAAAATGGGGATTTCAGCGACGATGAACTCATAGCGACCCGCCTTGCTATGAAAAACTCTCTGCAGGGAGTTACTGATTCCCTTGGCGCGATTGAGGAATGGTATATGGCACAAATTATGAGTGGCACGGATATCGCTCCTGGGCAAGAGGCGGAGGCTTTGGATAACGTTACCAAAGAGGATGTTATTGCCGCGGCGAAAAAAGTAACCTTGGACACGGTTTATTTTCTTACAGGAAAGGAGGAGCAGTGATATGCAGGAAGTGATTAAATCCCAGCAGTTAAATCAAGAAATAGTGAAAGTACAGCATCCTTCCGGATTGACCTTGCTGCTTTGTCCTATGAAAGGATTTTCTACGGCGTATGCTACCTTTACCACTCAATATGGTTCGGTAGATACCGCTTTTAAGACTCAGGACGATGATGAAATGCTGCAGGTTCCGCAGGGGATAGCTCATTTCTTAGAGCACAAGATGTTTGAAAATGAAAATGGGGAGGATGCTTTCGCCTCCTACGCTAAGACCGGCGCTTCTGCCAACGCTTATACTACCTTTGATAAGACGGCATATCTTTTTTCTTGTACGGATAACTTCCAGCAGTCATTGGAAGTTCTGCTGGACTTTGTTCAGCGCCCTTACTTTACGAAAGAATCCGTTGAGAAAGAGCAGGGGATTATCGGACAAGAGATTAAAATGTACAATGACGACGGGGACTGGCGGGTTTATTTCAATCTGCTGGGAGCGTTGTATCAAAACCATCCGGTGCGCATTGACATCGCCGGTACGGTAGAATCCATCTCTGAAATTGACGCAGATCTGCTCTATCGCTGCTATCACACCTTCTATAACCTGAATAATATGGTACTATGCGTAGCCGGTAATTTTGAAATCGACACCGTTTTAAAGGTTGCGGACAAGTTGTTAAAGCCCGCAGAAAAGAAAATTAAAATAGAACGGGGAACTTATCAGGAACCGGAACAGGTTAATAAAGCGCTGGTAGAACAAAAACTAGCGGTAGCAACTCCGCTGTTCCAGCTTGGTTTCAAAGGAAAATCCAAAGACGCAGCGTCTAACTTGAGAAATCAGGTGCTGGATGAGATACTTGCGGATATTATTGCTGGTGAAGCTTCTGAGCTTTACAGCAAAATGTATGACGCGGGGCTGATTAATTCCACCTTCTCCAGCGAAATCATGGCTGGGCGGGATTATATGTGCAGTATTTTTTCCGGGGAATCTCGTGATCCCAAAAAGGTCGCCCAAATGATTAAAGAGGAGATTTCCCGTCTGCAAAAGGAAGGTTTGGACAAAGAAATGGTAGAGCTGTGCAAACGGGCTACTTATGGGCGGTATATCGGTATGTACAGCCGGGTGGAAGCAGTAGCCGGATTGATGGCGATTACTCATTTTGCCGACGTAAATATGTATGAGTTTTTAGATATTGTTGCAGGGGCTTCTATCAAAACCCTGACAGAAAGATTATCTGTTGCTTTTGATACCACAAAATCCGCATTATCTATTGTTTATCCGCTGGACGAGAATTGAAGTTGGTTAGGGGAGATAGGACATGGCAGAACAGATAATATCCTTTCCGGGGTTGGGTATTGAAGAATTTTCCATCAATCGGATTGCCCTTTCCATTGGAAGCCTGCATATTTATTGGTATGGGGTTATTATTGCGGCGGCTTTTTTGGCCGCCATCCTTTACATTTTAGCAAGAGTACGTTCTTTCGGCTTAGACAGTGACCGGGTATTGGATGTGATTTTAGCCGGCGTGGTTGGCGGAATTATCGGCGCCCGGTTGTATTACGTTGTTTTCTCTTGGGACATGTACAAAGACGATCCTATGAAAATCTTTCGTATTTGGGAGGGCGGCCTTGCTATCTACGGGGGAATTATCGGCGGATTTTTAGTAGCGTTTATTGTTGCAAAACTACGGCGGGTAAAATTTATTCCATTGGCGGACCTGGCGGTAGGCGGATTGATTTTAGGACAGGGAATTGGGCGCTGGGGAAACTTTGTAAATGTAGAAGCCTTCGGTAGCAACACCTCCTTACCCTGGGGAATGGCAAGTCCCAGTGTGGAAAGATATCTCTCTATTCATCAGGCGGCATTAGCGGCCCAGGGAATACAGGTGGATCCCTCCATGCCAGTGCATCCTACCTTTTTTTACGAATCGGTATGGTGTCTGCTGGGATTTTTAGTTATTCTTTGGTATACAAAACGCCGCCGGTATGATGGAGAATTGCTTCTGATTTACGCTGCTTGGTACGGCTTGGGACGCTCTGTAATCGAGGGACTGCGCACTGACAGCCTGATGTGGGGAAATTTCCGTGTTTCTCAACTATTAGCGATTTTACTTTGTGTGACCTCCCTTTTATTAATGATTTATATCCGCGGGAAGATCAGAAAAAACGATGACCCGGATTATTTGAAGCTTTATGTTTATACGGAGGAAGGACAGGCTATTTTAAGCGGCCAATTCTATCGTCGGCGTCATCCGGATGAGATTGAAGCGGAAAATAAAGAGCTTGAGGAACCAACGCCTTCGGTCCCATTGGAGGAATTAAACCAGCAGGAGCCGGAGCAAACCATAAAAGAAACTAATATTGGGGAGGAAACAGAAGATGAAAGCAACGATCATTGATGGTAAAGCGGTGGCCGCGTCTTTGCGCAGTCAGCTAAAAGACCAGGTGGCCGCTCTTAAAGAACAAGGGGTTGTTCCCGGACTGGCAGTAATTATTGTGGGGGATGATCCGGCTTCTAAAGTCTATGTAAGCAACAAAGAAAAAGCTTGTGCTGAAGTTGGGATGTATTCGGAAAAATACGCTCTTCCGGCTCAGACTACCCAGGAGGAACTGCTGGCGTTAGTAGAAAAATTAAATAACAAACCAAATATCCATGGTATTCTCTGTCAGCTTCCTTTGCCAAAACACCTGGATGAAAAAGCGGTGATCGAAGCTATTTCTCCCAAAAAAGATGTGGACGCTTTTCACGCTCAGAATGTAGGAAGGATCATGATTGGGGATTATAAATTTCTTCCCTGTACTCCAGCAGGTATTATGGAGCTAATTAAGGCCACCGGCATTGATATCACCGGAAAAGAATGCGTAGTGGTTGGAAGAAGCAATATTGTAGGAAAGCCTATGGCTATGCTGCTGCTACATCAAAACGGAACGGTTACTATCTGCCATTCCCGCACAAAACAGTTAAAAGAAGTCTGCCGCCGGGCAGATATTCTGGTAGTAGCAATTGGAAAAGCCAAGTTCATCACCGGTGATATGATTAAGAACGGAGCGGTGGTTATTGACGTGGGAATGAACCGGGATGAAAATGGAAAATTTTGTGGGGACGTGGACTTTGACAGCGCCAGTGAAGTAGCCGGATATCTTACTCCGGTGCCTGGCGGGGTAGGGCCGATGACCATTACCATGTTACTTAAAAATACCCTTACTGCCGCTGCCAAGTAAGCAGTAAAATCACCAAATTGTTATTGACATATTTGTCCATGTATGATAAAATTACTTTTGCCGCATGTTACAGGCTCAAAGTGCGTCTAAATGACGACGCCTGAGATACAGCGAGTCTTATGAAATGAGGAAACAAAATGTACGCAGTTATTTCTACCGGCGGAAAACAGTATCGTGTACAGGAAGGCGATGTTGTTTTCATTGAAAAGTTGGCTGTGCAGGCTGATGAGACCGTTACTTTTGATCAGGTTCTTGCAGTAGGCAAAGAGGATGGCATGGTAATGGGGACTCCAACGGTTGACGGAGCGAAAGTAACCGGAAAAGTGTTAAAGAACGGTAAATCCAAAAAGATTACGATCTTTACCTATCGTCCGAAAAAAGGCTCCGCCCGTAAAATGGGTCATCGGCAGCCATATACAAAAGTTGAAATTCAGTCTATAGAGGCTTAATTACGTTAGAAGAAAGCAGAGGTGTTGACTAATGGCACATAAGAAGGGCGTCGGCTCTACGAAAAATGGTCGTGATTCCGAATCGAAACGCCTTGGCGTAAAAAGAGGTGACGGTCAGTTTGTACTGGCTGGAAATATCTTAGTTCGCCAGAGAGGCACACATATCCATCCGGGCACCAATGTTGGCAAAGGTTCTGATGACACACTTTTTGCCCTCATCGATGGAAAGGTTAAATTTGAACGTTTGGGCCGTGACCGTAAAAAGGTTTCGATCGTACCGGTTCAATAATAACAACAAACAACACAAGTCCCGAGTGGTAACGCTCGGGATTTTATTTTCATAATTTTGGGTATACTAAATCGGTACCCCACATCTAATAGGAGAACTAATTTATGTTTGTAGATAAAGTACAAATTAGGATCAAAGCTGGCAAAGGCGGCGACGGCGCCATCAGTTTTCATCGGGAAAAATATGTGGCGGCCGGAGGGCCGGACGGGGGCGATGGCGGCCGGGGTGGAAATGTTGTATTTATGGTGGATACCAACCTTTCCACCTTGGTAGATTTTAAGTTTAAACGCCGGTATATCGCTCAGGATGGGGAACCTGGACGTAACAAACGCTGCAATGGGAAAAGCGCTCCAGATTTAGTTATTAAGGTTCCTAAGGGAACCGTCATCCGGGATGCCGACACTGGACGAATCATGGCGGACATGTCCGCTCAGGAAGCGATCGTCCTTGCAAAGGGAGGCAATGGCGGTTGGGGCAATACCCATTTTGCCACCCCTACCAGACAGGTCCCCCGGTTCGCTAAACCAGGTCTTCCGGGGGAAGAGTATACGATAGATATGGAGTTAAAATTGCTGGCGGACGTAGGTTTGGTTGGTTTTCCAAACGTAGGGAAATCTACTTTGATTTCTGTGGTAAGCGCTGCAAAACCCAAAATTGCGAATTATCATTTTACCACTTTAACCCCTGTGCTGGGGGTAGTTTCTGTGGAAGAGGGAAAATCCTTTGTTATGGCGGATATTCCCGGGTTAATTCAAGGCGCCAGCGAGGGTATTGGGCTGGGGCATGAATTTTTGCGCCATGTGGAGCGCTGCCGGCTGATTTTACATGTGGTGGACGTCTCCGGAATAGAAGGCAGAGATCCTATAGAAGATTTTAAAGCGATCAATGAAGAGTTAAAAAACTTCAACGAAGAATTAGCTTCCCGGCCGCAGATTGTGGCGGCCAATAAGTGCGATATGGCCACTCCCGAGCAGATTGCCTCTTTCCGTACGTTCATCGAGGGCCAGGGATATGAGATGTTCGAAATTTCCGCCGCCACAAGAAGCGGCGCCCAGCCGCTTGTCTATGCTATTTCCAAATTGCTGGATACGCTGCCTCCGATCAAGCAGTATGAGGTAGAGCATGTGCCGCTGAGCGAGATTGAGAAAAAGATCAAAAACGAGTTTCAAATTCATATGGAAGATGGAATTTATGTGGTGGAAGGGGACTGGCTGATGCAGGTTTTGGGACTGGTAGATGTAAATGATTATGAATCCCTGCAATATTTCCAGCGAGTGCTCCGTAAAAGCGGAATTATTGATAAATTGGAAGAAATGGGAATACAAGAAGGGGATACTGTCAGTATCTTAAACTTTGAATTTGACTATATAAGATAAAGGATGGGCAGATTTTAATGTTTAGTACAAAACAGGCAAATCCAAAACTTTTAAGCCCGTTAACGCTGGCGTTTATCGGCGACGCGGTATACGAACTGCTTGTTCGGGAACGAATTGTGCAGGAAGGGAATATGCCGGTAAACGCTATGCACAATAAAACGGTAGCAAAAGTAAAAGCCAGCGCTCAATCCGAAGTTTTTGAAAAACTTCTTCCTTATCTGAGCGAAGAGGAAACCGCTATTTTAAAAAGGGGAAGAAACGCTCATTCCAATACTTCGCCCAAACACGCGGAATTGTCGGATTACCGCCGTGCAACTGGGGTAGAGGCGCTGTATGGTTATCTTTATTTAAAAGGTGAGAAGCAAAGAATAGAGGAAATTTTTAGTATAACATATAATCAGCTATCTGTTGATTGACATTTATAGGAAGGGCGGGGGAATTGGATGAACTTTCAGTCTCATGGCAATATTAAAAAAGCTCTGATTGACCTGTTATTTATTATGGTAGGTACCGCTATATATGCGCTTGGTCTGCATATATTTATCGCTCCTAACCAGATCGCTCCCGGAGGTATCTCCGGTCTGGCCATTGTAATCAACTATCTGACCAATTTGCCGATCGGTATCCTGCAATTTGTTTTAAATCTGCCCCTTTTGATTATTGCTATAAAGTATTTAGGAAATGATTTTACTATAAAAACTTTAATCAGTGTTTTAGCTCTATCTGCCAACCTGGATTACGTGGTCGCCGGCCTGCCAACCTATGTGGGAGATCCTTTATTATCTTCTCTGTTCGGCGGGGCGGTTATGGGATTTGGATTGGCGATTGTCTTTATGAGAGGCTATACCACCGGCGGCACAGATATTGTTTCCCGGCTTTTGCAAAGGAGATTTCCGTATATGCAGATAGGGAAGATACTGTTTGCCATCGATGCAGTTATTATCGCTATTTCCGCCGCAGTATTTGGCCAGATTGAAACCGCTTTGTACGGAATGGTTTCGGTATTTACAAGCGCTTTATTGATGGATAGCGTACTTTACGGAATGGATCGGGGAAAGTTAGCTTTTATTATCTCTCCAAAGGCGGCAGAAATCTCCAAAGAAGTTATTTCTCAACTGGATAGAAGCGCTACTATAATTAAATCTACCGGAGCCTTTACCAATAAAGAAGGGGCCGTACTTATGGTGGCAGTTCATCGTCAGCAGTATTATCCGCTAAAAAATATTATCCATGACATTGATCCTACTGCGTTTGTAATCGTCGCCGATTCAAGCGAGATATTGGGAGAAGGTTTTAAAAGAATAAAGGAATAAACAAAAGAGCCGTCCGGCTAAAGCCGGACGGCTCTTTTATTATTTTGTTTTTTAACTTATTTAAAATAACGGTTCAGAAGCCCCTGGAAAGCACAGCCGTGGCGAGCTTCGTCCTTTGCCATCTCATGCACTGTGTCATGGATTGCATCCAGGCCCAGTTCTTTCGCCCGGGTAGCAATTTTCTTTTTGCCTTCACAAGCGCCGTTTTCAGCAGCAACGCGCAGCTCCAAGTTTTTCTTGGTGTCAGCATATACGCATTCACCCAGCAGTTCCGCAAATTTTGCGGCATGTTCCGCTTCTTCATAGGCGGCTTTTTCATAGTAAAGACCGATTTCCGGATAACCTTCCCGATGAGCCTGACGAGCCATTGCAAGATACATACCAACCTCAGTACATTCGCCGGTAAAGTTCATTCTCAGGCCTTCCAGAATTTCCTCGTCTACTCCTGCGGCAACACCAATACGATGTTCATCTGCCCAAGTCATAGAATCAGAAGACTGCTCTTCAAACTTCGAGGCAGGAGCCTTACACTGGGGACAAAACTCCGGCGGGGTATCTCCTTCATGAACATATCCACAAATAGTACATACAAATTTTTTCATAATGACAAACCTCCATAATGATAAATTGTCCTAATACTCCATTAGTATACTATATAAGTATATTTAAGTCAATAAAAAATTGGCAAAATTTAAAAAAATCTGCTTCATTTGAAGATAATTTTACACCTTCTTTTATATTATCTTATGAATAAAAATTAAATTTTTTCAGATACTATGACTGACCCTTCGGTTAAATAAATATAAAAGCGAGGTAGAATAAAAATGGCGAAAAAAACAAATAAAACAAATAACAATAACTCTAATAACAGCTTAACCAACGATAAAAACTGCAATACTACGAATAGCACCAATAACAGAAGCTCTAACAAATCCTCCAGCCACTCTTCTTATAACAACTCTTCCAACAATTCTTCTTATAACAATACTTCTTCCAACTCCCACTAATATCATAAGTAAGAGGGGGCCGTTTTTATAAAAACGGCCCCCTCTTACTTAATAACTAATCTTTTCTAAAATTCCTGTAAGTTTAGCGATAGCCACGCCGTAATTCGTTATAGGAACCCGCTGATTTTTTGCCTGCTCTATCCGGGAGAGTACATATTTGCGGTTAAACATACAGGCTCCGCAGTGAATGATCAGATCGTAAGGGGAGAGGTCCGAAGGAAAATCAGGACCGCTGACAAGATCAATAGAAAGGCACTGTCCTACTTTATTACGGAGCATTTTGGGAAGTTTAACTCTTCCGATATCCTCCTCCAAAGGCGCATGAGTACAGGCTTCCGAAATCAAAACATGAGAATCCTGCGTTAAGGTATCAATAGCCGAAGCGCCTTTGACGAACTCCCGAATATCCCCTTTATAATTGGCAAACAGCACAGAAAAAGAGGTTAAAAGGCTTTCTGAAGGTTTATGCTCATAGACAGTTTTAAATACCTGAGAATCGGTGATTATAAGTTCCGGCGCTTTTTTTAATGCCGCAAGCGCCCCTTCCAGCTGTTCAGCAGTAACGCTCATCACCAAACATTGATGATCCAATAGATCACGAATCGTCTGAACCTGCGGAAGGATAAGCCGCCCTTTGGGCGCCTGTATATCCTGAGGCATCACCAATAAAACCACATCTCCCGGTTTTACCAGATACCCTGCAATCGTATCGCTTTCATAGTCTTCAGGGATCGCCCGGATAATTGCGCTGATGATCTCCTCAACCCCTATCCGTTGTTTTGCGCTAACCACAAGGGGAGAGAGGGAAAACTCCTTTTCAACAGCAGTTTTTATCTGCTGGATATTAGTAAGAATATCCCCTTTATTAATTACAGCTACAATCGGAGTTTTCCGTTTGCGCAGTTCAGCGATCCATTCTTTTTCCAAGGAAAATTCCGTATCGCAAAAAACAACAACCGCTACATCTGTTCTTTGGAGAGCTTTTTTTGTCTGTTCTACCCGCAGCCGGCCTAAACTGCCTTCGTCATCAAACCCTGCGGTATCAATGAGCACACAGGGGCCGATCCCATGAATTTCCATGGATTTGTACACCGGATCGGTAGTCGTCCCCGCCACATCGGAAATCAAAGAGATTTGCTGATTGGTAATAGCATTGATAAGGGAAGACTTTCCGCTGTTTCTTTTTCCAAATAAACCAATATGAAGCCGATTGGCACGAGGGGTGCTGTCTAAACGCAAGAAAGGTCGCCTCCTTTAATTTAAATATCTAAAACCGAAAATCACGCAAACCGCTATGGATTTCCTGAACATGTTTTTGGGCAATTTCTCTGACTTTATCATTGGGGATACGGGAGAGTTCCTCCATGATCACCTTTTCGCCTTTGCGTCTGGTATCTTCAGAGGCATAGTCCTCCAAATATTCTTTTAAAGTCATAATGGCGTTTGGCTGACAACAGTTGGCAATCTGTCCGGATTTTACCAGATGCATAAACCGGTCGCCAGTTCTGCCTTCCCGATAGCAAGCGGTACAGAAGCTTGGGATATACCCCATCCCCAACAGCCAATTTACCACCTGATCCAACGTACGCGTATCGCTCACATCAAACTGGGCGGAATTTTCCTCCTCGCCCCCTTCGGCATAACCGCCTACACTGGTACGGGAACCTCCGCTGATCTGGGAAATCCCCAAGTGTAAGACTTTTTCTCTGGTCCGCTGGGATTCACGGGTGGAAACAATCATTCCAGTGTAAGGAACGGCGATGCGCAAAACTGCTACAATCTTGGCAAAAATTTCATCTGAGATGGCGTTTTCAAAATCTTCCGGATTGATATCATCCGCCGCCCGGATACGAGGAACGCTGATCGTATGAGGCCCTACTCCGAACACGGCTTCCAGATGCTCCGCATGCATCAGCAGACCCACAAAGTCGTATTTATACATATTCAAGCCGAACAATACTCCACATCCAACATCATCGATTCCGCCCTCCATAGCCCGGTCCATCGCCTCAGTATGGTAGGCATAATCACTCTTGGGACCGGTAGGATGAAGCTGTTCATAGGATTTTTTATGGTAGGTTTCCTGGAAAAGAATATAGGTGCCGATTCCCGCTTCTTTGAGCTTGCGGTAATTTTCTACGGTAGTAGCCGCAATATTAACGTTCACACGGCGGATCGCTCCGTTTTTATGCTTAATCCCATAAATACTTTTTATGCTTTCCAGCACATATTCTATCGGGTTATTTACTGGATCCTCTCCTGTCTCTAACGCCAAACGTTTATGTCCCATATCCTGCAGAGCGATTACTTCTTTGACAATTTCCTCCTGGGTCAGCTTTTTACGGGCAATATGCTTATTTTTCATATGGTAGGGGCAGTAGGTGCACCCATTGACACAGTAATTGGAAAGATACAGAGGAGCAAACATCACAATACGGTTTCCATAAAACCGTTGTTTGATCTCCTGGGCCAAGGAATACATTTTTTCAATTTCGTCGTCAAGCTCGCACTCCAAAAGTACCGCCGCTTCCCGATGAGTAAGTCCTTTACAGTCTTTTGCCCGTTCCAACAGGCTGTCAATCAGCTCTCGGTTGTTTTTATTTTTTTGAGCGTAATCCAGGGTTTCCAGGATTTCCGCATCGTCAATAAACTCAGTAGCAATTTTTGATTTTGGATTATACAATTTTCATTCTTCTTTCTATTATAATGGAATTTTTCCCAATGATTTTATTTCCTCCTCCAGCTCTTTTCTCTGGGAAAGAATATGTGTCTGTCCCAAGTGGGACGGATAAAGTTCATATAAGCTTTTGAACGTATCCGGGGTGACTTTACGCATAACTACATTGGCGCCGCAGGAAAAAATATTTTCTTTCTCCCGGCTGGAAAGTACCCCCAGGGCAGTAGTTGCCGGCAAAAGCAGGGTAGGCATTAAAAGCCGCGCCAGTGCCACCGCCCGTTTGGTAAGCTGTGTGCTGCCAGCGGGCTGATCCCGCAGCTCGGTATCCGGATGGGGGATGAAAGGGCCAATTCCCGCCATATCACAAGCAAGCTCCCGCAGGAGAAGCAGGTCCGCAGAAATGGTCTTTTCTGTTTGTCCAGGAAGACCGATCATAAAACCGCTTCCTGTTTCATATCCCAAGGCTTTAATATCCTTTAAGCAACGGATACGGTTTTCTAAGGTTCCACAAGGGTGAAGGGAGGCGTAAATATCTGGATCGCTGGTTTCATGCTTGAGCAGATACCGGTCCGCTCCGCACCGGCGCAGATACTGATAGTCTTCAAAGCACATTTCCCCGCAGCTTAAGGTGACGATTATCCCAGTTTTTTTAATTTCTGAAACAATCTCTCCCAAGAGGCTGGGCGTATAAAACGGATCTTCTCCCGACTGAAGCACAATGGTTTTATAACCCGCTTCATAAGCTTGCTTTGCGGTAGCGATTATCTCTTCCGGCATCATACGGTAACGGCCAATACGGCTGTTCTTACAATTAATTCCACAGTATCGACATTGTCGGCGGCAGTAGTTGGAAAATTCCAAAATCGAACGGATATGTATAATATCTCCTACCGCTTCCCGGCGCACTGCATCTGCCTGCTTAAATACATCGCTAAAGTCCTCCTGCCCAAGAAGAAACGCCAGCTCCTCTTGAGACGGATGATCACTTAGTTTCACTTGCGCCACCTACCTTAGAATATACGGTTTTAATAGTAAGGCCGTTTATCATTCCCAATTTTCCTGAAAGGGAGCTGATAATATCGTTGGTGGCATCAATTACAACGCTGATAATACCTATTTCTTTTTCCCGATAGGGAATGCCCATACGTCCTACAATATATTTCCCATATTCATGCAGTATACTGTTCAGTCTTTCTGTGGCGGAAAGATCTTCCACAATAATACCAATCAGAGCAATTCTTGTATTCAACTGCCGCTACACCTCTCTTTTAGTAAAAAATAAAACCCCGCGTACAAACGCAGGGTATTTTTGACACACAAAATATACCACCGCCTTCTCACTCGGGACGAACCCTTATGAATTAGTACGATTGTTTTTTCGGCGATTGCCGTTACCAATTCCTTGTTAGCAGAAAACTTCTTTTAACTCGGATTTGATAATATCTTAACATATATTTCCCAGGGAATCAACTATCTTCTTGATTTTCTCCATAAGATTGTGTATAATTTAACACACAAAAGAAAGGACGGCGGATACTATGGTAATTGCCCTTGGCAGCGATCATGTAGGGATCGAGTTAAAAGAAAAAGTAATGGCTTATTTCGATAGCAAAGGCATAGCATATAAGGACCTTGGTACTTACAGCCGGGAGCGTACAGATTACCCAATCTATGGAAAAAAAGTTGCTCAAGCGGTAGTGAGTGGAGAATACGAAAAGGGTATTATTTTCTGCGGTACCGGAGTTGGTATTTCCATTGCCGCCAATAAGGTGCAAGGCGCCCGGTGCGTCTGCTGCAGCGACTGTTATTCCGCAAAGCTTTCCCGCTTGCATAACGATACCAATCTCCTAGCCCTGGGCTCCCGGGTGGTAGGAACCGACCTAGCGTTAATGATTATCGACGAATGGCTCGCGGCTCAGCCGGAAGGCGGCCGCCATCAGAGACGAATTGATATGTTAAATGGAAGCATTCCCACGCCTCAATAAAAAAAGCCTGCGCTAAATGCTGAGTGTTTATAAGGAAGTATTCTAAAAACACAGTAAAATCGGCATTGCAAGGGCGAAAATAGGCACTGACCAAATTGGTTGGTGCCTATTTTTCTGCAATCGGCACATTGGTTTTATTGAAAAATCTTTTGTAAAATGTAATTACACTAAAACAAAGGAGGATTTTTCAATGAAATCTATTTACGAAAATCTTGGCGGAACTTATAAAGCAAACAGCGATTACAGTCTGCCCACACTCGTACTACCAAAGGAAGAACCGTTTGAAATTTGTGTGTGGGGACAGCGATACCGCAGACATTTGAAAGAAAACCGTCGCATTATTTACTACAACTATTTGACAAAAGGCACGCTCAACAAACACCTTGCAGAGGTAGATATACGAGCCGAAAAAATGTTTCAGCAGCTTGTGAAATCACTTGCCGAGAAAGAAAATGTTACAGAAAGTCTGAAAGCCGAAGATATGATGTTATGGGTTCAGAAGATGAATAACATCCGAAATCGAGCAACTGAAATCGTTAACACGGAAGTGATATTTGTATGAGAAAGTATCATATTTATCTTACATCGGAAGAAAGAAAACTAATAATCGAAAGCCTTATTTCAGAGAAAACCACTCTTATCTCGGCGGGCAAATATACGGACTGTGTTGATGATGTTCTACTTAAAATTCTGCAAGCCAAGAAGAAAAAAGTCAAAGTAATTTATACATAACATAACGAAAAGGCACAGCCTTCGGAAAAAAGAATCCGTTGGTTGTGCCTTGTTTTGTATGAACCGAAGTTTTCTGCTTAATCTTAGCGAGCAGACCATTTATGGATATGTTTATCCAAAACGGTTATCGTTAGGGTTGCACCCTAAGACCCAAATATGGTTGATGTAATTTACATTATGAGCAGTTTACCGACGGAACAGTAAAATGTATCGAGTATGAGATACCCTTTGAAATACCAGACAAATGGGTTTGGGTGAGATTAGGGAACTTAGCTCAATATAAAAAAGGTCCCTTTGGAAGTAGTATTACAAAAGCTATGTTTATTCCAGATTCGCCAACTGCTATAAAGGTTTATGAACAAAAAAACGCCATTAACAAGAACGCATCTTTAGGCAAATATTTTGTATCATCAGAAAAATACGAAACTCTTAAAGGCTTTGAAGTTTTACCAAATGACATAATTGTTAGTTGCGCTGGGACAATTGGTGAAACATAGTGATATATTTCCGTTTCAATATGAAGCCGACAAGCCTACTATCCATAAAATCGGCGGCAGATATTTTGAAGTAAGCTCCCGCTTTGATGATAAAGGAACGGAAAGTGTTCTGCATCAGTTTATCGAACTATTAAAGCAGGAAAATCTCATATAAGCAAAATTACACATTCGACAACAAGGGCGTTGCAGTATATACTTGCATTATCTTGCAATGCCCGGTTGTCGGAAAGGAGCACAAATTTTATGGCAACTAAAATCAAAAGTACACAAGGGCAGGAAAAAGAAAAAATAACGGCACTCTATTGTCGTTTATCTGTTGACGATGATAAAAAGGATATGGAATCCAACAGCATAACCAACCATGATGTAATGTATAGAGGGTGGATTACACCAAAAAACATTACATCATGACTGACGGCTCATTTGTGGCGAATGAAAAGACAGTTATGATAAAGGAGGGATGCCCTCAAACCTACCGTAACTGTCAACCACATTCCCACGAAAGGAGCCTTGTATGGAACTGACTTACACCAAATGCGGCGATTATTTCATTCCCGATCTTGTATTATCGGACGCCAAAGAGTACCATATCGGGAAATATGGCCGGTTGCGCCGTGCCTACTTAAAAGAACACCGACCCATTCTGTATACCGATTTCATTATCACCGAAAAGCTGTTTCCCCACTTGGAGGAAATCGACACCGCCTGCCGGGAGCGGCTGGAAATCATTGAAAAAACCATGATGCAGCAAGAGGGCGTCACAGAAGCCCTGAAAGCTGCCGACCAGATGGAGTGGGTGCGCTCCATGAACTCCATCCACAATAATTATTTACATCCCATCATTCAATAAAACCAAAGTATATCGCAGCAGCTGCGGCAAGAGCGATTCGATACCAGCCAAAAATTCTGAAATTATGTTTTTTGATGAACGACATAAGGAAACGAATAGATATTATCGATACCAAAAACGCAACCAACATTCCGGTAAGTAGTACAGCACACTCAATAGCTGTAAATTTTATTGGCTCTACTCCCGTTTTAGTGGATAGGAGTATTTAGAAAGGGTTAGGGACAGCGAGTTGGAGTTTACCAGCAACGAGGCAAATCATCGAGGCAAAGCCCTCATAGGTATTAAAGCCACG